>NZ_JBFWOM010000001.1:0-117887 GCF_050250495.1 Immundisolibacter sp.
GCGTCCAGGCGGTGCCGGCGGCCGAGCGCGATCACCAGCAGCATCAGCGCCGTGAGCTGCGTGGTGAAGGCCTTGGTGGAGGCGACGCCGATCTCGGGCCCGGCGTGGGTCATGAGCTTCAAGTCCGCCTCGCGCGTGAGCGAGCTTTCCGGCACGTTGCAGATGGCGAGCGTGTGCGCATAGCCGCGCCGGCGTGCCTCGCGCAGCGCTTCCAGCGTGTCGGCGGTCTCGCCGGACTGGGAGATCGCCACCAGCAGGGCGCCCGCCGGCACCACGCTGTCCCGGTATCGGAACTCGGAGGCGATTTCCACCTGACAGGGCACGCCCGCCAGCGCCTCGAACCAGTACCGCGCCACGCAGCCGGCGTGGTAGCTCGTGCCGCAGGCGACGATGCGCACCTCGCGCACGCGGTCGAAGATGTCCGCAGCGGCGGTACCGAACGCCGCTTCGAGCACGCGGCTCTCGCCGAGCCGGCCGTCCAGCGTGTCGGCAATCGCCTGCGGCTGCTCGAAGATTTCCTTCTGCATGTAGTGCCGATAGGCGCCACGCTCGGTGGCGGCGGCGCTGAGGCTACTGCGCTGGATCGGCCGTTCGACCGGCCGGCCGTCGGTACCGACGATGCGCAGCGCGCCGATGCCGACCTCGGCCACGTCGCCGTCGTGCAGGAACACCATGTCCTGCGTGAACGGCACCAGCGCGGCGGCGTCGGACGCGAGATACACCGCGTCCGGCGCAATGCCGATGACCAACGGGCTGCCGCGGCGAGCGGCGATCAATCGGTCGGGCTCCGCGCCCGCCAGCACGCCGATGGCGAACGCGCCTTCGAGTTCCACCGCCGCCGCGCGCACGGCGTCGAACAGGTCCAGACCCGCGTCAAGATGACCGCGAATCTGGTGGCCGATGACCTCGGTGTCGGTCTGCGAGGTGAACTCGAAGCCGGCCGCCTGCTGCGCCTCACGCAGCGCGTGGTGGTTCTCGATGATGCCGTTGTGCACCACCGCCAGCTCGCCGCGCGAGATGTGCGGGTGGGCGTTGGCCTCGCTCGGCGCGCCGTGGGTGGCCCAGCGCGTGTGGCCGATGCCGGCGTGGCTGGTGACGGGCTCGGCGGCGAGACGCCGCGTGAGCTCCATGACCTTGCCGAGCGCGCGCACGCGGTGCAGGCGGCCGTCGTCTAAGCGGACGGCGATGCCGGCCGAGTCGTAGCCGCGGTATTCGAGCCGCCGCAGGCCCTCCAGCAGATCCGGCACGATGTCGTGCCCGGCAATGCCACAGACGATGCCGCACATGGCTAAGCCCCAGTTGCAAGGTGCAAGGTGCAAGGTGCAAGAAACACCCAGCGCAGCATTGTTTTTCGTGTCACTTGCACCTTGCTACTTGCCTTTGTTTTTCAGCGGCCGCTGCCAGCCGGGAATGGTTTTTTGCGGCGCGCGGGTCAGCGTGAGGCCGCCTGGCGGCGCCTCGCGGCTGATCACCGAACCCGCGCCGATGGTGGCGCCCGCGCCGATGGTCACCGGCGCCACCAGCGAGCTGTTGGAGCCGATGAAGGCGTCGTCGCCGATGACGGTGCGGTGCTTGTTGGCGCCGTCGTAGTTGCAGGTGATGGTGCCGGCGCCGACGTTCACGCGCGCGCCGACGTCGGCATCGCCCAGGTAGGCCAGGTGGTTCGCCTTGGCGCCGGCGGCAAGGCGGCTGTTTTTCACCTCGACGAAGTTGCCGACGTGCACGTCCGCGGCCAGTTCCGTGCCCGGCCGCAGGCGCGCGTAGGGGCCGACCACAGCGTTCGGGCCGACGCGCGCGCTGTCGATCAGGCTGAACGGCTCGATGCGAACGCCGGCCTCGATAACCGCGTCGCGCAGGATGCAGTGCGCGCCGATGCGCACGCCGTCGCCCAGCGTGACCCGGCCTTCGAGGATCACGTTGACGTCGATCTCGACATCGCGCCCGGCAGTCACCTCACCGCGCACGTCCACCCGAGCCGGATCCCGCAGGGCCACGCCGTCCAGCAGCAGCCGCTCGGCCTGCCGGCGTTGGTACTCGCGCTCGCACTGGGCGAGCTGCGCGCGGTCGTTGATGCCCATGATCTCGGCCTCGCCGGCCGCGGGCACGCCGACTACCGGCACGCCGTCGGCCACCGCCATGGCGACGATGTCGGTCAGGTACAGCTCGCCCTGGGCGTTGTCGGCATCGAGGCGGCCGAGCCAGCCGGCGAGGTGCGCGGCCGGGATCAGCAGCGTGCCGGTGTTGATCTCGCGCACCGCCTGCTGCGCGGGACTCGCGTCGCGCTGTTCGACGATGGCGTGGACCGCGCCGTGCGCGTCGCGCAGGATGCGCCCGTAGCCGGAGGGGTCGTCGAGGATGGCGGTCAGGATGGCGAGTGCGTCCGGCGGACTCGCCAGCAGCGTGCGCAGCGTCTCGACCCGCAGCAGCGGCACGTCGCCGCACAGCACCAGCACGCGCCCGGCGGGTTGGATGTGCGCCAGCGCGGCGGCGACGGCGTCGCCCGTGCCGCGCTGGCTCGCCTGATGTGCCCAATGGCAATCGACGCCTGTCAGCGTGGCCTGCAATTGCTCGCCGCCGTGGCCGTAGACCAGCACGGGCCGAGCGGCGCTGCCGGCGTCAGCCAATAACGCCTCTGCCGTCGCCAGCACGTGGCGGATCAGCGGTCGATCGCCCAGCGGTTGCAGCACCTTGGGCAGGGACGAGCGCATGCGCTTGCCCTGCCCGGCGGCGAGGATGACGATTTGCAGTGAAGGCGCGTTCATGGTGCGGACTCTACGTCACGGCACCTGCGCCGAAGATGAGGACGCGTCAGCGCCCGGCCTGGCGGCGCAGGCGCTGGATGGTGGCGAGCTGCGCCATCGCTTCGGCGAGCTCCGCGCTCGCCGTGGCGTACTCGAAGTCGCCGGTGCGGTTTTCCATGGCCGCCTGCGCCCGCTGCTTGGCTTCGAGCGCGGCCGCCTCGTCAAGATCATTGGCGCGCACGGCGGTGTCGGCGAGCACGGTGACCCCGCCCGGCTGCACCTCAAGGATGCCGCCGGCCACGAACACGATTTCCTCGCCACCGTCCGGCCGCTCGATGCGCACGGTGCCCGGCTTGATGCGCGTGATGAGCGGCGTGTGCCGCGGCAGGATGCCGAGCTCGCCCGACTCGCCCGGCAGGGCGACGAATTTCGCCTCGCCGGAGAAGATGGACGCCTCGGCCGACACGACGTCGACCTGCATGGTGGCGTTGCTTGCCATGTCGGTCCCCGCTTACTGAATCTTCTTGGCTTTCTCGAAGGCTTCGTCGATGGTGCCGACCATGTAGAAGGCCTGCTCGGGCAGGTGGTCGCATTCGCCGTTGACGATCATCTTGAAGCCGCGGATGGTTTCCGCCAGCGGCACGTACTTGCCGGGGCTGCCGGTGAACACCTCGGCCACGTGAAACGGCTGCGACAGAAAGCGCTGAATCTTGCGCGCCCGGGCCACGGCCAGCTTGTCTTCCGGCGACAGCTCGTCCATGCCCAGAATCGCAATGATGTCCCGCAGCTCCTTGTAGCGTTGGAGCGTGGCCTGCACGGCGCGCGTGGTGCTGTAGTGATCGTCGCCGACCACGTTCGGGTCCACCTGACGGCTGGTGGAATCGAGCGGATCCACGGCCGGATAGATGCCGAGCGAGGCGATGTCGCGGCTGAGCACCACCGTCGCGTCAAGGTGCGCAAAGGTGGTGGCGGGCGACGGGTCGGTGAGGTCGTCCGCCGGCACGTACACCGCCTGGATGGAGGTGATCGAGCCGACCTTGGTGGAGGTGATGCGCTCCTGCAGGCGGCCCATTTCCTCCGCCAGCGTCGGCTGGTAACCCACCGCCGACGGCATGCGGCCGAGCAGCGCGGACACCTCGGTGCCGGCCAGCGTGTAGCGGTAGATGTTGTCGACGAAGAACAGGACGTCCTTGCCTTCGTCGCGGAACGATTCGGCGATGGTCAGACCCGTCAGCGCCACGCGCAGGCGGTTGCCCGGCGGCTCGTTCATCTGGCCGTACACCATCGACACCTTGGACTCGCCGAGGTTCTCCAGGTTGACCACGCCCGACTCCGCCATCTCGTGGTAGAAGTCGTTGCCCTCGCGGGTGCGCTCGCCCACGCCGGCGAACACCGACAGGCCCGAGTGCGCCTTCGCGATGTTGTTGATCAGCTCCATCATGTTGACGGTCTTGCCGACGCCGGCACCGCCGAACAGGCCCACCTTGCCGCCCTTGGCGAACGGGCAGATCAGGTCGATGACCTTGATGCCGGTTTCGAGCAGCTCCTGCGACGGCGACAGCTCGTCGTAGGTCGGCGCCTTGCGGTGGATGGCGGCGGTTTGCGCCTTGTCCACTGGGCCGCGCTCGTCGATCGGCCGGCCGAGCACGTCCATGATGCGACCGAGCGTGGCCTGGCCCACCGGCACGGTGATCGGGCGGCCGGTGTCCTGCACCGTCAAACCGCGGCGCAGGCCGTCGGTCGAGCCGAGTGCGATCGCGCGCACGATGCCGTCGCCGAGCTGCTGCTGCACTTCCAGGGTGAGTTCCGCCCCTTCCATGGTCAGCGCGTCGTACACCTTGGGCAGCTGCCCGCGGGGGAACTCGACGTCCACCACGGCGCCGATGCACTGAACGATCTTGCCTTCTGTCATTGTCCGGTCCTAGAGAGAATCCGTTTGCGTCACACCGCGGCGGCGCCGCTGACGATTTCCGACAGCTCCTTGGTAATCGCGGCCTGTCGGGTCTTGTTGTAGATGAGCTTGAGCTCCTCGATCAGGTTGCCGGCGTTGTCGCTGGCCGCCTTCATCGCCACCATGCGCGCCGACTGCTCGGACGCCATGTTCTCCGCCACCGCCTGCAGCACCAGCGCTTCGATATAGCGCGTGAGCAGCTCCTCGATCACCACGGCGGCGCTCGGCTCGTAGATGTAGTCCCAACTGTGGGCCTGGCGCTCGGCTTCTGTCTGATCGAGGCGATCGGCGGTGAGCGGCAGCAGCTGCTCCACCACCGACTCCTGCTTCATGGTGTTGATGAAGCGCGTGTAGCACAGGTAAACGGCGTCGATCTCGCCGGTCATGAAGGCGTCCAGCATCACCTTGACTGGGCCGATCAGCATGTCGAGCTGCGGCGCGTCGCCGAGCTGCACCGCCTGGCTGACGATCTGCGCCCCGGCACGGGCCATGAAGCTCTGGCCCTTGCCACCAAGCGTGGTCACGCGCAGTCCCTGGCCGGCGGCCTGGGCGTCGCGCATGCGCAGGCTCACCGCGCGCAGCAGGTTGGTGTTGAGGCCGCCGCACAGGCCCTTGTCGGTACTGACCACGATGAAGCCCACCGTGCGCACTTCGCCTACCGGCCGCATGTACGGCGAGCGGTACTCGGGGTTGGCACGCGCCAGATTCGCGGTGATGTTGCGCACCTTGTCGCTGTACGGCCGGGCCGCGCGCATGCGCTCCTGGGCGCGGCGCATCTTGGATGCCGCTACCATCTCCATCGCCTTGGTGATCTTGCGCGTGTTCTCGATGCTCTTGATCTTGCCGCGAATTTCCTTGCCGACCGCCATGCCGGTGCTCCTGTGTCAAGCGTGCCGGGGTGTCAGGCGAAGGACTTGCGGAAGGCTTCGACGGCGGCGGTGAGTTCTTCCTCGGCCGCCTTGTCGAGCGCCTTGTCGGCTTCGAGCTTCTGCAGCAGCGCCGCGTGGCTGGACTTCAGGTGCTGGTGCAGGCCGTGCTCGAAGGCCAACACGCGGCTGACCTCGACACCGTCGAGGAAGCCCTTGTTCACTGCGAACAGCGTCGCCGCCATCAGCGAGATCGGCAGTGGCGAGTACTGCGCCTGCTTCAGCAGTTCCGTCACGCGCGCGCCGCGGTCGAGCTGCTTGCGCGTCGCCTCGTCGAGGTCGGATGCGAACTGCGCAAACGCGGCCAATTCCCGATACTGCGCAAGGTCGGTACGGATGCCGCCCGACAGGCCCTTGATCAGCTTGGTCTGCGCCGCGCCACCCACGCGCGACACCGAGATGCCGGCGTTGATGGCCGGCCGGATGCCGGCGTTGAACAGGTTGGTTTCGAGGAAGATCTGGCCGTCGGTGATGGAGATCACGTTGGTCGGCACGAAGGCCGACACGTCGCCGGCCTGCGTTTCGATGATCGGCAGCGCCGTCAGCGAACCCGTCTTGCCCTTGACCTCGCCCTTGGTGAACGCCTCGACATAGTCGGCATTCACGCGCGCGGCGCGCTCCAGCAGGCGGCTGTGGAGATAAAAGACGTCGCCCGGGAAGGCCTCGCGGCCCGGCGGGCGGCGCAGCAGCAGCGACACCTGGCGATACGCCACGGCCTGCTTGGACAGGTCGTCGTAGATGATCAGCGCGTCCTGACCACGGTCGCGGAAGTACTCGCCCATGGTGCAGCCGGAGTAGGCCGACACGTACTGCATGGCCGCCGACTCGGAGGCCGAGGCGGCGACGACGATGGTGTAATCCATGGCGCCGTGCTGTTCGAGCGCGCGCACCACGTTCTTGATGGACGACGCCTTCTGACCGATGGCGACGTACACGCAGGTCATGTTCTGACCTTTCTGGTTGATGATCGTGTCGATCGCCACCGCGGTCTTGCCGGTCTGGCGATCACCGATGATCAGCTCGCGCTGGCCACGGCCGATCGGCACCATCGAGTCGATGGATTTGAGGCCCGTCTGCACCGGCTGACTCACCGACTGACGCGCAATCACGCCCGGGGCGACCTTCTCGATGACGTCGGTCATCCTGGCGTTGATCGGCCCCTTGCCGTCGATGGGCTGGCCCAGCGCATTCACCACGCGGCCGATCAGCTCCGGGCCGACCGGCACTTCCAGGATGCGGCCGGTGCACTTGGCGGTGTCGCCCTCGGACACGTGCTCGTACTCGCCAAGGATCACCGCGCCGACGGAGTCGCGCTCGAGGTTCAGCGCGAGACCAAACGTCGGCTGGCCGTCGGGCGTCGGCGGGAATTCCAGCATCTCGCCGGCCATCACGTCGGACAGGCCGTGCACGCGCACGATGCCGTCGGTCACGGACACCACCGTGCCCTGGTTCTTGACGTCGGCGGCGGCGCCGAGACCCTCGATACGGGCCTTGATCAGGTCTGAAATTTCAGCAGGATTCAGTTGCATTGCATGCTCCGGGAATGCCGCGTGCGCGGCCGTGGCGGCGAGAGGCTCAAGCCGCCAGCGCAGTCCTCATCTGTTCAAGTCGGGCGCGCACCGAGGTGTCGAGCACCTCGTCGCCGACCACCACGCGCACACCGCCGATCAGTTCGGGCGCGATCACCACCTGCGCGTCGAGCTTGCGCCCGAAGCGCCGTTCAAGCGCCGCCTTGATATCGGCGAGCTGGGCGTCGGAAATCTCGAACGCGCTGTACACCGTGGCCTGCGACACGCCGGCACGGGCATCGACCAGCGCCTTGAACTGCGTGGCGATCTCGCCGAGCGCCGGCAGGCGACGGTTCTCCAGGACCACCGCCAGCAGGTTTTGCAGTTCGACCGGCAGCGGCTGCGGCAGCACGCCCGCGATCAGCTCATGGACCTGCTTCGCCGACACCTTGGGGTTGTCGGCAAACTCGCGAAGGCGCGGCTCGGCCGCGACCTCGCCGAGCTGCTGCAGGGGACCGACCAGAGATGCCGCAACCGCTGGCGCGGCAGCCCGGAACAGGGCCTCCGCGTACGGACGGGCGACGGTGGCAAGCTCCGCCATGGCTTACAGCTCGGTCTGCAGGCGGCCCAGCAGGTCCGCGTGCACGCTGCTGTTCACCTCGCGGCGCAGGATCTGCTCCGCGCCGCGCACGGCGAGTTCCGCCACCTGACCGCGCAGCACCTCGCGCGCCTTGATCATCTCCTGCTGCGCCTCGGCGCGAGCAGCGGCGACGATCTTGGCGCCCTCGTCTGCGGCGCGGGCCTTGGCTTCCTCAACCATCGACTGCGCCAGACGCTCGGCGTCGGCAAGACGCTTGGCAGCGTCATCGCGCGCCGCGGCGAGCTGCTCGTCCACCCGGCGGTTGGCGTTCGACAATTCGACCCGCGCCCGCTCGGCCGCCGACAGGCCGTCGGCGATCTTCTGCGTGCGCTCGTCGATGGCCTTGGTGATCGGCGGCCACACGAAACGCATGGTGAACCACACCAGGATGGCGAATACCACCAACTGGACGAACAGCGTTGCGTTGATGCTCACGACGGCACCCCGAGACTTGAGTGGATGACGAGGGCCGGCGTTACTGCAGGACGAACGGGTTGGCGAACGCGAACATCATGGCGATGCCGACGCCGATCAGGAACGCGGCGTCGATCAGACCGGCCAGCAGGAACATCTTGGTCTGCAGCTCGTTCATCAGCTCCGGCTGACGGGCGGCGGCTTCCAGGTACTTGCTGCCCATGATGCCGATGCCGATGCAGGCACCGATGGCACCCAGACCAATGATCAGGCCGGCGGCCAGGGCGACGAAACCAAGCACGTGCTCCATTTTCTACTCCAACGGTTGATAAAACGGGGTTGACGAAAGGGGTTGAGAACAGCGGAACCCGCGATCAGTGCGCGTCGTGCGCCTGACCCACGTACACCAGCGTCAGCATCATGAAGATGAATGCCTGCAGCGTGATGATCAGGATGTGAAAGATGGCCCAGGCCGCGCCGGCCAGCACGTGGCCGATCGGCAGCAGGATGCCGGGAAGCGACAGCGCCGCCGCGCCACCCATGAGCGCGATCAGCATGAAAATCAGCTCGCCCGCATACATGTTGCCGAACAACCGCATGCCGTGCGAGACCGTCTTGGCGGCGAACTCGATCAACTGCATGGCGAAGTTGACCGGGTACAGGAACCACTTGTCGCCGAACGGCGCCGCGAACAGCTCGTGCACCCAGCCGGCAAGGCCCTTGATCTTGAGGTTGTAGAAAATGCACACGAGCAGCACGCCGCTGGACAGGCCCAGCGTGGTCGACAGGTCCGCGGTCGGCACCACACGAAGATACGCGTGCTGCGCATCATGCCCGGCGGCGGCGTACAGCTTGGTCCACACCCAGGGCAGCAGATCGACCGGCAGCAGGTCCATCGCATTCATGAGGAAAATCCACACGAACACCGTCAACGCCAGCGGCGCCACAAGACGACGGCTTTGCGCGTTGTGGATGATGCCCCGGGCCTGGCTGTCGACAAGTTCGACGAGCATCTCGACCGCCGCCTGGAAACGGCCGGGCACGCCCGCAGTGGCGGTGCGCGCGGCGCGCCACAGCAGCCAGCAGGTGACCACGCCGAGCAACACCGACCAGACCACCGAGTCCATGTTGACCACCGAGAAATCGATGATCGAGGCCTGGTGGTCGGTACGCAGGTGCTGCAGGTGGTGGACGATGTACTCGCCGGCGCTTGGCGCGTGGCCTTCGGCTGCCATGGGTCGAACGATCCTGTTGCTCTAAGTTCTGATCAATCTCAACGCCCGCGCCACAACAGCGCGAGCCAGTAAACCTTCAGGCACACCACCATCCCGACCAGCAACGCCGGCCAGCTGAGCGGCTGCACCAACCGCGGCGCGAGTGCCAGCATGCCCACCGCCAGCAGCAGCTTGACCGCCTCCCACGCCAGCACGCGCAGCGCACCGAGTGCGGGCACCGCCTGCGGCAACGGCCGCGCGAGACCCCCCACCATCACCGCCGCCGGCAACACCACCGCGGCCGCGCCGTACAACGCCGACGCCGCCACGTGCACCCGCCCGGTCAGCAACCAGGCCAACAGTGCGATGCCGCCGCCGACCCACATTTGCACGCGCAGCACCCGCGAGGGCGCAAGCGACGGCTGCCGTGCGCGCAAGGCCTGCGCCTCGGCGGCGGTCAGGGGCTTCCAGGGTTCGGCGTCCAGCCCGTCGTCGTCCGGCCAACGCGCGTCACGCTCCGTCAGGTCGGCCATGTCCGTGCGGCTGTTGCGGTTTGCGCTGCCGGCAGATCGGCTCACCAACCTGCCCTTGCGGAACGCGGCCGCGCCTTGGCGGGACACACCCGCTTGGCGGGCCAAAAGACGGCGCGCATTATAGGGACGGCGCCTGCGCTGGGCAAGGCGCCAGGGGCTTTCAAGACATCAACGAGAGGAGGTTGCACGAATGAGTCTTTCCATCTGGCACATCGTGGTCGGGTTTTTCTTCAGCAACGGCATGCCGCACTTCATCGCGGGTGCGGCGGGCAAGCGCTTTCGCTCGCCGCTCGGGGCCAATTCGTCGGCGCGGGTGAACCTGATCTGGGGCCTGATCAACTTCGTGCTCGGCACGCTGCTGGTGCTATGGAAATCTCCGACCCCGGAATGGCAGAGCTTCCTGCTGGCCTACTGGGTGGTGGTGGCGATGTTCGCGTTCGGGATGAGTCACTTCAAGGGCGACGACTTCTGAGCCCTGGGGCGCGATCGGGCGCCGCAGGGACGTTCGCAACCCTCAGCGCTCGATCGGCAGCCCGGCTTCCTGCCAGGCGGCAAAGCCGCCGGCCAGGGACAGTACCTTGCTGTAGCCCATTCGCTGCAGGCTTTCCGCGGCGAGCGCCGATCGTCCGCCCGAACCGCAGTACAGGACGATGGGCTGATCGAGGTTTGGCGCCAGTTCCTCGATCTTGCCTTCCAGAATGCCACGCGGCACCAGCGCGGCCCCTGGAATGCGGCCGATACCCCACTCCGCCGGCTCGCGGGTGTCGATCAGCAGGCCGAGTGCCGCACCGCTGCGCCGCAGCGCCTCGACATCGGTTTCGCGGATCCGGGTTTTAACCTCTTGCAGCAAGGCCTGGTAGCGCGTCACGGGTGGACTCCATGGGGGACGTCGGCTGACAGGTCTACACCATGCACGACAGCTGCGTCATTTCGTGATCGTTGTTGATCAGCATGACTTTCTTGTAAGCGAGCTTGAAGTCGTCGCCGTGCGGGCGCAAGCGGTGCTCGGTGCGGCCGATCCACTCGACCGGGTCGCGCCGGTTCACGCGCAGCTCGGTCAGGTGGAAGTTCGAAAAGGTCTGCACCAGCCCGTCCGGGTAGTCGTAAATCTCGATGTTCGATACCAGGCGGCGCAGGCGCGAGCGCGGTTCCTGCGTCCACGCCATGCCGGTCTTGGTGATGCGCGCCACGCGCAGGCGCAGGCGCGTGTGGTCGTCGTAGATGATGGACAGCTGGCGCGTGGGGTCGACGTCGTACTCGTTGCACGGCACCCAGTACAGCGCGTCCTCGTCCCACAGGGCGAGCCAGTCCTCCAGACGCTGCTCGTCCGCCAGGCGCGCCTCGCGGTACAGGAACTGCTCGACGGCGTAACGATCGAAAGGCATCGGTGCGCTCCTCAGGGGCTGCTCATCAGTTCAAGGTAATGGCGCCACTGCGTGCGCATGGTCAGCTCGCTCAAATCGCCCTGATAAGGAACGCCGTCCTCGTCCGGCTGCACCGGCAGATGCGTGCCGCGGTTCATGAGGATCCATTCCACCTCGCGTGCCTGCAGGCCCTCGTAGTTGCGCGCCCACACCTCGATGTCGTCCGCGAGCTGAAAGCCGGCCGGCCCGTAGGCGCCCTCGTCGCGGCGCAGGCGCGCCGTGTTGATCTCGTCCGGCGCGCCCTTGAACAGGCACGGTGCGTAGTAGATGTAGGTCTCGTTCACGCTGACCGGCACGCACCAGCGGATCTCCTGCAGCATGTTGAACAGGTTCGGGAAGATCACCGTGTGCGCCGGGCCTTCGGTCAGGATCTGCTCGGCCTTGGCCTTGCCGTGCAGCTTCTCCAGGCCCTCCAGATAGGCCCGCTGGGCCGATTCCGGAATCTCGCCGGACCACTCGCCGGTGTACGTCATGCCGGTCACGCGCCGCTGCGGGCGCATGTCCAGATCCGAGTGTCCGTTGCCCAGATCGCGCGCGTGGATGAGGCCGAAGTAGCCCTTGCCGGGCGGCGGCGGTTTGGCGCCGGCCTTGGCCTCGAACATGTTGGCGAGGTACACGTTCGAGCCGTGCGTCTGATACACGTGATACGAGTCGACCGAGTTCTCGGACCACATCTTCCAGTTGCACTCGATGCGCATCCGGTAGACGCCATGATTCATGGTGATCTCGCCGGTCGGCGACAGGTCACAGAAGCGGTCGATGTTGGCGGCCGCCGGGCCGAGGTGCTCGGCGAGGCTGTTGCCGGTCCTGGCCAGGCTCGCAAAGATGAAGCCGCGGTGCAGCGCCACGCGCGGCACGCGAAACAGGCCGTGATCCTCGCGCTTGAAGTCCGGCGGGTAGTCCTCGCGGAACAGCATCCCTTGCAGGTCACCCTCACAGCTGTAGGTCCAGCCGTGGTACGAGCAGGTAAACGTTGGCGAGTTGCCGCTGCGCGTCTGGCACAGCGTGTTGCCCCGGTGCGTGCAGCGGTTCAGCAGCACGCGCACCTGCATGTCCCGGCCGCGGGTGATTATGATCGGCTGCTTGCCGAGGTACCCCGTGCGGTAGTCGCCGGGGTTCGGCACCTCGCTGTCGTGGCCCACGAACACCCACTCGCGGTACCAGATGCGGTCGAGTTCTTCCTCGAAGATGGCGGGGTCCGTGTAGACCCGCGAATGCACGCGGTCCGGCCGCACCAGCGCGGCGTAGTCGATCAACGATGAACGCGCGGCCATGTCCATGGGGGTTCTCCTCGTCGTTGTTCGGACGGCAGCGTGTGGCCGCCTGCCGTCCAGGTGACCCAGTCTAGGCGCTTTGCGGCTTGCCGGTCACTCCCCACCGACCGTTCGGTTGACGACGCTCAGGTGCGCCCCGCGGGTGGCGTGCCGGGTGTCGGGCCCTCGCATTCGACGCCGCAGCGGGAACACCGCCAGCGCGATGACGTGCGCCCTGGCGCGGCGTGCGGACCCAGGGCGACCAGCTCCCACGCGTGGTAACCGTCAGCGCACTGCTGCCGCGCCCGGTCGCGCGCCAATTGGGAGCGGCTACGAAAGGGGATGACGCGCGACACGAGCGGATCCTGACCGAGAGGGGCTTACCGATCATGGCAGTGCCGCGCGCCGCCCGGTCGGCGACGCCGCAGACGCGCGCGCCCGGTCCGTCGCGGGAGTTCCCCGATCGCCCAACAAAAAACCCGCAGCCCGTCACGTGTCGGGCTGCGGGTTCCGTATCTGGTAGGCGCGATTGGACTCGAACCAACGACCCCCACCATGTCAAGGTGGTGCTCTAACCAACTGAGCTACGCGCCTGCGAAGGCCGCGGACAGTAGCACAGGGGCGCCGCGAGCGGCAACGCGAAAGCGCGCGTTACGGCCTGGCCAGCGGCCTGCGATACTGGCGCCCGTGAAGCTCCAGCAACTGCGTTACCTGGTCGAGATCGTGCGCCGGGACCTGAACGTCTCGGCCGCCGCCGCGCGCCTGTTCACGTCGCAGCCGGGCGTCAGCAAGCAGATTCGCCAACTGGAACACGAGCTCGGCGTGGAGCTGTTCCAGCGCCGCGGCAAGCAGTTCGTAGCGCTCACGCCGGCCGGTCGCGCCGTGCTCGCGCAGGCCGAGGACATGCTCGCCCGGGCCGACACCATCCGCCAGCTGGCGCAGGACTTCGCCGCCCCGGACCGGGGCGAGCTCGGCATCGCCACCACGCACACGCAGGCGAACTACGTGCTGCCGCCGGTGATTGCCGCGTTCAATGCCCGCTACCCGCGGGTCCGCGTGGACCTGTTGCAGGGTACGCCGCAGCAGCTCGCCGACCTCACGCAGCACGATCAGGTGGACCTGGCCATCACCACCGAGGACCCGGCGCTGTACCCGCACCTGGTGCTGCTGCCGGTGTCGACCTGGCACTACTGCGTGCTGTGCCCCGTCGGCCATACGCTGGCGCAGGCGCAGCCGTTGACGCTCCAGGCGATCGCCGAACATCCGCTGGTGACCTACGGCTTTGCGTTCGGCGCCCGGTCGGCCCTCGGGATGTGCTTTGCGGCGGCGGGCATCCGGCCGCAGCTCGCGCTGACCGCGGTCGACACGTCGGTGCTCAAGCGCTACGTGCGCCAGGGTCTTGGCGTCGGCCTCATGGCCGCCGCCGCCTATGACGCTGAGGTTGATACCGACCTTGTCGCGCTCGATGCGGCGACGCTGCTGCCGCGTCGGCGCGTGCACCTGGCGCTCGCGCCGGGGCGCTTTCTGCGCGCCTACGTGTACGACTTCATCGCCCAACTGGCGCCGCATCTGACGCGCGACGTGGTCGACGAGGCGCGTGCGCTGCGCGATCCGCAAGCCATCGAAGCGCTGATCGCCACCACTGCACCGGCGGCGATGATCTGAAGACACGGCCGCCGAACACGCGGCGGTCACGAGGAGGTGAGCCATGAACTTTGCCTACACGGCGACCCAGACCGCACGCGCGGCAGAACTCGCGGCGCTGTTCGACCGCCACCGCGCGCCGGCCCGGTTGCGTGCCCGGCACGACACCGGCGGCGATGCCTTCGACGCCGAACTGTGGCGGGAACTGGCCAACGGCGGCTGGATCGGGTCGGCGTCACGCCCGGATGAGGCCGGTTCCAGCGACGACCTGACACTCGCCGCCAGCGCGGCCGGCTACGCGCTGGCGCCGATACCGCTGGTGGCGACACTGCTGGCGGGCGTGCCGCTCACGGCCGGCGCGCATGCGGCGCACGCCCGCGACCTGGCCGCGGGCAGCCTGCGCGTTGCGCTGTGCCTGCCGCCACCGCAGGGCGCCGCGCCCACGCTGTCGGTCGCCGGCGGCCGGGCTCGCGGCACGTTCGCGCCGGTGGCGGATGGTCTGATCGCAGACGCCCTCCTCGGCGCCGACGCGGCGGGCGAGGCGTGGCTGGTCGACCTGCGTGCGGGCAACGCGCAGCGCCGCTCCCTCGCAACGCTCGACCTGGCCCACAGCGCGGCAGAGCTGGCAATCGACGGCGCACCGGCGATCGCGCTCGGTCCGGCCGACGCCTGGCGCGACCGCGCCGCCATCCTGTACGCCTTCGAGCAGCTCGGCGGCGCGCAGCGGTGTCTGGATCTTGCCGTCGCCTACGCGAAGGAGCGCTACGCCTTCGGCCAGCCGATCGGCGCCTTCCAGGCGGTCAAGCACAAGCTCGCCGCGCTGCACGTCGAGATCGAACTCGCCCGCGCCAACGCCTACTTCGGCGCCTACGCGCTGGCGCAGAACACCCCGGCGCTGCTGGCGGAAGCCGCCGCGCTGGCCCGCGCCAGCGCCACCGACACCTACCTGCTCGCCGCGCAGGAAAGCCTGCACGTGCACGGCGGCGTCGGCTTCACCTGGGCCTGCGAGGCGCACCTGCACCTGCGCCGGGCTCGCGCGCTGGAGGCCGCGCTCGGCAGCGCGGCGCAGTGGCGGGCACAGTTGATCGACAGCGCGGCGTGAGGAGACCGTCACATGGATTTTCGCGACAGTCCTGAGGAAGCCGCCTTCCGTGCGCAGGCCCGCGCCTGGCTCGAAGCCAACGCGCCGCTGCGCGATCCCGCCGACATCGAGCCCGGCGTGTTCGAGAACTGGCCGACCGAGACCGAGATGCAGGCCGCGCGCGCCTGGCAACGGCGCAAGCACGACGCCGGCTGGGCCGGCGTGTTCTGGCCCACCGCGTACGGCGGGCGCGGCGGCAGCATCATGCAGCAGATCATCTGGAACCAGGAGGAGCGGCGGGTGGTGACGCCGCCGGCGGTGCTGCTGATGGGCCAGGGCCACGTCGGCTACACGCTGCTGGCGCACGGCACGGACGCGCAGAAGGCGCGCTGGCTGCCGCCGACGCTGCGCGGCGAGCTCGCCTGGTGCCAGTTGTTCAGCGAGCCGGGCGCGGGCTCGGACTTCGCGGCGCTGGCCTGCGCCGCCGAGCGCGACGGCGACCACTGGCGCATCGCCGGCGACAAGATCTGGATCTCCGACGGCGCCTACGCCGACTGCGGCTTTCTGGTCACCCGCACCAACCCGGACGGCCCCAAGCACAAGGGGCTCACCTGCTTCGTCGTCGACATGCGCGCGCCCGGTGTGCGGGTCGACGACGTGCGTCACCCGAACGGTGGCTCGCACTTCAGCCATGTGTGTTTCGACGGCCTGCGGGTGCCGGACACCGACCGCATCGGCGCGGTCGACGACGGCTGGCGTGTGTCGCTCACCACGCTCATGTACGAGCGCTTTTTCGTCGGCGCCTGGGGCTCGTCGGGCGCCTTCGGCGGCCCGCAGTTGCGGCACTTGATCGAACTTGCCAGGCGCTGCGCGCCGGGCGGCCGGCCGGCGCTCGAGGACGGCGCCGTGCGCCAGCGGCTGGCGGCGTTCACGGTGCGCGCCCGCGCCATCGAGCACATGAGCTATCGGGTGCTGACCACCGTGTCGCAGGGCGGCATCCCGGGGCCGGAAGGCTCCATCGTCAAGATGGAATTCGCCCGCCTGTCGCAGGAGATGACCAACTTCGGCCTTGAACTGCTCGGCCCGCAGGCCATGCTGGCCGGTGCCGACGCGCCCTGGCAGGGCGCCTTCCAGGCCGCGTTGCTGGAGAACCCGTGCATGCGGATCGCCGGCGGCACGGACGAGATCCAGCGCACCATCATCGCCGAGCGCCTGCTCGGACTGCCTCAGGAAAGCCACGTGCCGCGCGACCTGCCGTTTCGCGATCTGCCGCGCGGCGGCGGCTGGCGGGCGGCGGATTGACGATCGGACCCGGGGCTTCCAGCGGCGCCAGGCGATACGCGGAAGGCCTTCAAGCGTGCGCAACCGATGGCCGACAACGGGGTGTGAACCCCTGTCGCAGGGGTTGGCCTGTCGCGCCATCCGGGTTATAAAGCCGGCTGGTCTCACCCGTGAGGAACGGGATGAACATGAATATCAAGGCATTTTTTCTCGCGGCCGCGGTGTCGATCGCCTGGCTGGCCGGCCTTGCGACGCCGCCCGCGGCGCGCGCGGCGGGGCGCGAAGTGCCGCCCGACGCGCTGCGGTGCCTGGCGCTCGCGGTCTACTTCGAGGCCGGTTCCGAGCCGCACGCCGGCAAGGAAGCGGTCGCCCACGTGGTGCTGAACCGCGCCCAGCACGCCGGCTTCCCCGGTGGGGTGTGCGGCGTGGTGCAGCAGGGCGGCGAGCAGCGGCCGTGTCAGTTCGGCTGGTATTGCGACGGCCGCAGCGACCAGCCGACCTCCGCCCGCATGTGGCAGTCGGCGCAGGAGGTGGCGCGCGATGCGCTGGCCGGCCGCTCGGACGACCCGACCGGTGGGGCGCTCTACTTTGCGCCGGCCCGCAGCAAGCGGCCGTCCTGGACGCAGCGGCTGACCCAGGTGGCCCGCATCGGCGGGCACGTCTTCTACCGCTGAGCGGCTGGTCGGCAGTGCTGCCTGGGGCGGTGGCGGTGCCGCTACCGGAGGGCGAGCTCTATCTCCTGCCCCGCTTTGTGGCGGACAGCGAAGCCGCCTATCTGCTCGATGCACTGTCGACGGAACTGGCCTGGACCCGGCATCGCGTGCGGCTGTTCGGCCGCGAACACCTCACGCCGCGCCTGTGCGCCTGGTATGGCGACCCCGGCGCGCGGTATGCCTACAGCGGCCAGGCGCTGGAACCGCTGCCGTGGCCCCCTGCCCTCGCCGGCCTGCGCGCGCGCCTGCACACCGCGCTCGGCCTCGCCTTCAACAGCGTGCTGTGCAACCTGTACCGGGACGGCGCCGACAGCATGGGCTGGCACAGCGACGATGAAGCGAGCCTGGGTCCGCGGCCGGTGATCGCCTCGCTCAGCCTGGGCGCCACGCGGCGCTTCGCGCTGCGTCATCGCGCGCGACGCTACCGGTCGGTCACGCTGGCGCTGGGCAACGGTGACCTGCTATTGATGACCGGCGACACCCAAACCCACTGGCAGCACGCCGTGCCAAGCACCCGCCGGCCGACTGCGCCGCGCATCAATCTCACGTTTCGGGCCGTGGGCGGCGCGGCTACACTGCGCAAATGACCGGTCGCCAACCGTTCCGCCTTACGCTGTTTGCGCTGTGCCTGGCGCTGCTGTGCGCGCGCCTGGGCGGCGCGCACCTGCACTTGTGCCTGGACGGTCAGGAAGCCCCCGTCAGCGTGCACGCCAGCGAGCCCGGGCACAGCGACGCGCATCACGGCGATCCCGCCCACAGCGACCAGGACGTCTCACTGGTTGGCGAGGCAGTGACGCCCTTGTCGAAGCTGTTCATGGACCTGCCGACGGCGCTCGTGGTGCTGCGGCTCGGCATCGACGGGCAACGCATCGGCCACGCGATCCGCTCGACCCGGCTGGCGGCCCGCACCTCGCGGGTCCGCTTCCATCACCCGCCCCTGCGCGGACCGCCATTCCTCTCCCGCTGACGCCCTGACGTCTGGCCGCCGCCGATCTCGGCGCGACGGCCTATCCGTTCCGGCACCCCCGGATCGACGGGAGAGATCCATGACTGGGATTCGTTTCTGCGCCGGCCTGCTGGCCGCGGCGGCGTTGCTCGCGCCTGCTCAGGCCGCCGAGCCCCCTGCCCCGCTCACGCTGCGCGATGCCGTGCGCGCGAGCCTTGCCGCCAACCCCGACCTCGCCGGCTTCGCCTTCGAGCTGCGCGCGCAGGAGGCGCGCACCGATGCCGCCGGCCTGCGTCCGGCGCCCACGGTGAGCGCCAGTGTCGAGAACGTGCTCGGCAGCGGCGAGCACGGCGGCTTGAATACGGCCGAGACCACGTTCGCGCTGTCGCAGGTGGTCGAGCTCGGCGACAAACGGCGGGCGCGCGTCGGCGCCGCGCAATCCGGCCGCGAACTGATCGCCGTCACCGAGCAGGCGGCGCAGCTCGACGTGCTGGCGGAGGTGACGCGCCGCTTCATCCACGTGGCGGGTGACCAGGAGCAGCTCACGCTGACCCGAAACGCCACCGCGCTCGCCCGCGAGACGGTGCAGGCCGTCAGTGCGCGGGTGAATGCCGCCAAGGCGCCGGACGCGGAGCTGCGCCGCGCGCGCATCACGCTCGCCCGCGCCGAGGTGGAGCAGGAGCACGCCGAGCACGAACTGGGCACCTCGCGGCGCAAGCTGGCGGCGATGTGGGGGGATGGCGAGGCGCGCTTCGGCGCGGTCACGGCCGATCTGTACACCCTGCCGCGCCCGGCGCCGTTCGAGAGCCTGCTCGCGCGGCTCGATGCCAACCCCGACTTCGTGCGCTTCGCCAGCGAGGCGCGGCTGCGCGATGCCGAAATTCGTCTCGCCGAAGCCAAACGCCGCGCCGATGTCACCTTCTCGGGCGGCCTGCGGCATCTGGAAGAAACCGGCGATCAGGCGCTGGTGTTCGGTCTGTCGCTGCCGCTCGGTGCCGGCCGGGCGGCGGCGCCCGCCATCGCGGAAGCCAGGGCGCTGCGTGACCTCAGCGCGGCGCGGCGCGATGCCGCCGCCGTGCGCGCGAAGGCGCAGCTGTACGCGCTGCACCAGGAACTGCGCCACGCCATCACCGAAACCGAGCTGCTGCGCGGCACGGTGCTGCCGCAGATGACGGGCGCGCTCGACGAGACGCGTTACGCCTACGAGCGCGGCCGCTACGGCTACCTCGAATGGGTGGAGGCGCAGCGCGAGTTCATCGCCATTCGCCGCAGCCTGATCGAGGCCGCCGTGAACGCCCAGGTTTTCCAGGCCGAGATCGAGCGCCTGACCGGCGAGCCGCTCGCCGCCCAACCCTGAAGGACACGCCCATGAACACGCAACTTGCCCATCGCGCGCTGGCGCTGCTGCTGGCGCTGTGGCTCACCGGCTGCGGCAAGGCCGATGTGCCCGCCGACCCCCACGCCGACGCCCCCGGCCAGGCCGAAGCCGCCGAACCCGCCAAGGGTCCGCACGGCGGGCGGATGCTGACCGACGGCGACTTTGCCGTGGAGCTCGCGATCTTCGAGGACGGCGTGCCGCCGGAGTACCACGCCTGGGCCAGCGTGGGCGGCGCGCCGGTGCCGCTCGCCGAGGTACAGCTCACCGTCACGCTCGCCCGCCTGGATGGCGAGCGCAATGTGTTTCGTTTTCAGCCGCAGGGCGAGGCCGCGACGGGCTTCCTGCGCGGCGACGGCACGGTGACGGAGCCGCACTCCTTCGATGTCACCGTGGAGGCCGAGTACGCCGGCGCCACCCACCGCTGGGACTATCCAAGCTACGAGGGCCGCGTGCAGATCGCGCCCGACAGCGCCAAGACCGCCGGCATCGAAACAGAGGCCGCCGGCCCGCGCCTGATCCACGACGTGCTGCCGCTGTACGGGCGCGTAGTGGTGGCGCCGGAGGCGGTGCGCGAGGTCGGCGCGCGCTTTCCGGGCGTGATCCGCGAGCTGCGCAAGAGCGTCGGCGAGCGCGTGCGCGCCGGCGAGGTGCTGGCGCGCGTGGAATCGAACGATTCGCTGCGCGTGTACGAAGTGACGGCGCCGATCGGCGGCGTGGTCACCGCGCGCATGGCCAACCCCGGCCAGCAGGCGGGCGCTGCGCCGCTGCTGACCGTCAGCGACACGAGTCAGGTGTGGGTGGAACTGGCGGTGTTCCCGCGCGATGTGCCGCGCGTGCGGCCCGGGCAGGCGGTGCGCCTCGCCGGCGCGGACGGCAGCCCCACGGGCAGCGGGCGCATCGCGCGCATCGCGCCCGCCGGCGGCGCCGGCAACCCGGCGCTCACCGTCTGGGCCAGCATCGACGACGCGGGCAGCGCCTGGACGCCCGGCCTGTATGTGACTGCCGAGGTGCTCACCGGCGGCGGCGAGGTGCCGCTCGCGGTGCGCGCCGCGGCGTTGCAGGCGTTCCGCGATTTCACCGTGGTGTTCGCGCGCGTGGGCGATACCTACGAGGTGCGCATGCTGGAGCTGGGCCGCAGCGACGGCGAATTCGTCGAGGTGCTCGGTGGCCTCAAGCCCGGCACCGAGTACGTGACCGCGCAGAGCTTTCTGATCAAGGCCGACATCGAAAAGTCCGGCGCCAGCCACGACCACTGAGGACGCGCCGCCATGCTCGAACACCTGCTTCGCTTCGCCATCCGCCGCCGCGGCCTGATGCTGAGTGCCGTGCTGGCGCTCGCCGCGCTCGGCGCCTGGAGCTTCACCCACCTGCCGATCGATGCCGTGCCGGACATCACCAACGTGCAGGTGCAGATCAACACCGAGGCGCCCGGCTACACGCCGCTCGAAGCCGAGCAGCGCGTGACCTTCGCCGTGGAAACCGCCATGGCCGGCCTGCCGCGGCTCGACGCCACGCGCTCGGTGTCGCGCTACGGCCTGTCGCAGGTGACGGTGGTGTTCGCCGACGGCACCGACATCTACTTCGCGCGCCAGCTCATCGCCGAACGCCTGCAGGCGCTGCGCGCGCGCCTGCCGGACGGGCTCGAACCCCAGATGGGCCCCATCGCCACCGGTCTTGGCGAGATCTTCATGTACACGGTGGACGCGCTGCCGGGGGCCAGCAATCCCGACGGCACGCCCGTCACGCCCACGGACCTGCGCGCCGCGCAGGACTGGATCCTGCGCCCGCAGTTGCTGCAAACGCCGGGCGTGATCGAGATCAACAGCATCGGCGGCTACGGCAAGCAGTTCCAGGTGCTGGCCGACCCGGCGCGGCTGCTGGCCTACGGCGTCGGCTTCGACGCGCTGGCGCGCGCGGTCGGCGCCAACAATGCCAACCAGGGCGCCGGCTACATCGAGCGCAACGGCCAGCAGCAACTGATCCGCCTGCCTGGACAGGCGCGCAGCCTGGACGACCTCGGGGCCATCGTGGTGGCGCAGCGCGGCGGCGCGCCGGTGCGCGTCAGCGACGTGGCCGAGCTGCGGATCGGCTCGGAGCTGCGCACCGGCGCCGCCACGCAGAACGGCCGCGAGGTGGTGCTCGGCACCGTGTTCATGCTGATGGGCGAGAACAGCCGTGCGGTGGCGCAGGCCGTCGCCGCCCGGCTCGACGAGGCCCGGCGCGCGCTGCCGCCCGGCATGACCGTGACCGTGGTCTACGACC
The DNA here is from genome assembly GCF_050250495.1 of Immundisolibacter sp. Taxonomy (GTDB): domain Bacteria; phylum Pseudomonadota; class Gammaproteobacteria; order Immundisolibacterales; family Immundisolibacteraceae; genus Immundisolibacter. The sequence goes on from NZ_JBFWOM010000001.1 coordinate 21,910, forward strand.
GCACCACGCTGGTGGACAAGACGCTGGCCACGGTCCAGAAGAACCTCGTCGAGGGCGCGCTGCTGGTGGTCGCGGTGCTGTTCGCGCTGCTTGGCAACGTGCGCGCGGCGCTGCTCACCGCGGCGGTGATTCCGCTCGCCATGCTGATGACCTTCACCGGCATGGTGCAGTCGCGCACGTCCGCCAACCTGATGAGCCTGGGCGCGCTCGACTTCGGGCTGATCGTGGACGGCGCGGTGATCATCGTCGAGAACTGCCTGCGCCGTTTGGGACTCGCCACCGCCGGCGGGCGCAGCCTGTCGCAAGCCGAGCGGCTGGACGTGGTGTTCGACGCCACCAACGAGGTGATCCGGCCGTCATTGTTCGGCGTCGGCATCATCACCGCCGTCTATCTGCCGGTGTTCGCGCTCACCGGCGTCGAAGGCAAGATGTTCCACCCGATGGCCATCACCGTGGTGGTGGCGTTGACCGCCGCGCTGGTGCTGTCGCTGACCTTCGTGCCGGCGGCGGTGGCGCTCGCGCTGCGCGGCCCGGTCGCGGCGCACGACAACCGGCTCATGCGCGCGGCGCGCGCGGCCTACGCGCCACTGCTGCGCGCCGCGCTGCGGGCGCGGCTCGCCGTGCTGGTGGGCGCGCTCGGCCTGGTCGTGGCCTGCGCCTGGCTCGCCGGGCGCCTCGGCTCCGAGTTCATCCCGAGCCTCGACGAGGGCGACATCGCGCTGCACGCGCTGCGCATTCCCGGTACCAGCCTCACCCAGGCGGTGCACATGCAAAGCCAGCTCGAAGCCACGCTCAAGACCGCGCCGGAAGTGGCGCGCGCGTTCGCCAAGATCGGCACCGCCGAGGTGGCCACCGACCCCATGCCGCCGAACGTGGCGGACACCTTCGTGATGCTCAAGCCGCGCGAACAATGGCCCGACCCCGGCAAGCCCAAGGCCGCCGTGGTGCGCGATCTGGAGCGCCTTGCCGCCGGCGTGCCGGGCAACAACTACGAGTTCACGCAGCCGATCCAGATGCGCTTCAACGAGCTCATCTCCGGCGTGCGCGCGGACGTGGCGCTCAAGGTCTACGGCGATGATCTGGCCGTGCTCGACGGCGTGGCCGCGCAGCTCGAGCAGGTGATGGGCGCCGTGCCCGGCGCGGCCGACGTCAAGACCGAGCAGACCACCGGCCTGCCCATCCTCACCGTCACGCCCCGGCGCGAGGTGCTGGCGCGCTATGGCCTCAACGTGGCCGACGTGCAGGCGCTGGTGGCCGCGGCCTACGGCGGGCAGACCGCCGGCGTGGTGTACGAGGGCGACCGGCGCAGCGACATCGTGTTGCGCCTGCCCGAAGCCCTGCGCAACGACGCCGACGCCATGGCCCGCCTGCCGGTGCCGCTGCCCGATGGCGCTGCGGGACCGGGCGGCTACGTGCCGCTCGGCGAAGTGGCGACGGTGGCGCTGGAACTCGGCCCCAACGCCATCAACCGCGAGCAGGGCAAGCGCCGCGTGGTGGTGACCGCCAACGTGCGCGGGCGGGATCTGGGCTCCTTCATCGCCGAGTTGCAGCGGCGCGTGGACGCGGAAGTGGACGTGCCGCCCGGCTACTGGCTCGACTACGGCGGCACCTTCGAGCAGCTCGAATCCGCCACCCGGCGGCTCGTGATCGTGGTGCCGGCCACGCTCGCCCTGATCGGCGCGCTGCTGTGGCTGGCCTTCGGCTCGGCGCGCGACGCGCTGGTGATCTTCAGCGGCGTGCCGCTGGCGCTCACCGGCGGCGTGCTGGCGCTGTGGGCGCGCGGCATTCCGCTGTCCATCTCGGCCGCGGTCGGCTTCATCGCCCTGTCGGGCGTGGCGGTGCTGAATGGTCTGGTGATGGTGAGCTTCATCCGCGCGCTGCGTGCGGAAGGCATGGCGCTCGACGCGGCCATCACCCAGGGCGCGCTGACCCGCCTGCGCCCGGTGCTGATGACGGCGCTGGTGGCGAGCCTGGGCTTCGTGCCGATGGCGCTCAACACCGGCATTGGTTCCGAGGTGCAGCGCCCGCTGGCGACGGTGGTGATCGGCGGCATCGTCTCGTCCACGCTGCTGACGCTGCTGGTGCTGCCGGGGCTGTACCGGATGGTGTGGCGGGCGGGGCGCCCGGCCTGAGGCCGCGCGACGCTGGGGCGGCAACGCCGCCCGGCGTTGTCAGTGCGCCTTGCCGTTGGCGCCGCTGGTGCCGCCCATCACCCGATCCGTCCAGGCAATGCCAAGCGCTGACAGGATGAACGCGCAGTGGATGATGGTCTGCCACATCACGCTGGCCTCGGTCATCGCGGTGCACTTGGTGCCCGCGGCGACCGCCGAGCACAGCGGCAGCGCGCCGAGCGTGCCGGCCTCGATGAAGGTCTTGAGCAGGTGGATCGACGAGATGCCAACGATGGCCAGTGCCAGCTTGACCTTCAGTACGGTGGCGTTGACGTGCGACAGCCACTCCGGCTGGTCCTGATGGCCCTCGATGCCGAGCCGGGACACGAAGGTTTCGTAACCGCCGACGATGACCATGACCAGCAGGTTCGAGATCATCACCACGTCGATCAGCCCCAGCACGATCAGCATGACCTGCTGCTCGTTCAGTTCGAAGGCGCCGTGCACGAGGTGCCACAGCTCCTTGACGAACAGCACCACGTAAACGCCCTGGGCGACGATCAGTCCCAGATACAGCGGCAGTTGCAGCCAGCGGGACGAGAAAATCAGCGCCGGCAGCGGCTTGATGCGCGGGTTCTGTGGGGAATCCATGGGGGTGCGGGTTTGAGGTGAGGCCAACGCGGCGGGGCGGCATGGTAGCCGCGGTTGGCGCGGCGTTCCAAGCCCCGAGTGGCCACTCAGGGCAGGTCGAAGGCGTACTCCATGATCAGCGGCGCGTGATCCGAGAAGCGCTCGTCCTTGTGGATGCGCGCCGAGCGCACGCTGCCCCGAAGGCCGGGCGACACGATCTGGTAGTCGATGCGCCAGCCGACGTTCTTTGCCCAGGCCTGGCCGCGGTTCGACCACCAGGTGTACTGATCGGCCTCCTGATTCACCACGCGAAACGCGTCCACCCAGCCGAGTTCATCGAACAGCAGGTCGAGCCAGGCGCGCTCCTCGGGCAGGAAGCCCGAGTTCTTCTGGTTGCCGCGCCAGTTCTTGATATCAATCTTCTTGTGGGCGATGTTGATGTCGCCGCAGATGATCCACTCGCGCCCGTCCGCCAGCATCTGCCGCAGCAGTGGCGTCAGGCGCGCCATGATGTCGAACTTCACCTGCTGGCGCGCCTCGCCGCTGGAGCCGGACGGCAAGTACAGCGACACCACGCTGAGCGGACCGTAGTCGAGTTGCAGCCAGCGCCCTTCGGCGTCGAAATCCGCCCAGCCGAGACCCTCGACCACCCGGTCAGGCGTGCGCCGGGCGTACAGACCGACGCCGCTGTAGCCGGGCTTTTGCGCATCGTGAAAAAATCCCTGACATCCGGACGGCGCCAGCATGTCGGCGCTCAGCTGCGGGCGCTGCGCCTTGGTCTCCTGCAGGCAGACCAGGTCGGCCTGTTCGCGTTCAAGGAAGCCTGCCAGGCCTTTCTTCCAGGCCGAGCGGATGCCATTAGCGTTCAAGGTGATGATTTTTGTCGGCACCTGGGTTCCCACTGGCGCCAAAAGGGCAACCAATTGTTCTAAATAGGATAAAGCTTTATGGAAGTGTACCAGCGGGAGTTCTTTGAGTTCGCCATCGACTGCGGCGTCCTGAAATTTGGTGGGTTCACCCTAAAGTCTGGCCGAATCAGTCCGTATTTCTTTAACGCAGGACTGTTCAACACGGGCGAGCGCCTGCGGCGTCTCGGCAGTTACTACGCCGCGGCGTTGGTGCGCTCGGGCGTGGAGTTCGACCTGCTGTTCGGGCCGGCCTACAAGGGCATCCCGCTGGCGGCTGCCACGGCGATTGCCCTCGCCGCGGAGCACGGCCGGGATATGCCCTACGCCTTCGACCGCAAGGAGGCGAAGGATCACGGTGAGGGTGGGCTGATTGTTGGCGCGCCACTCGCCGGGCGCGTGGTGGTAGTGGATGACGTGATCTCGTCGGGGCTGTCCGTGCAGCACTCGGCGGGGCTGATCGAGGCCGCCGGGGCGCACCTCGCGGGCGTGCTGGTGGCGCTCGACCGGCAGGAGCGCGGTCAGGGCGAGCGGTCCGCGGTGGCGGAAGTGGAGGCCCGCCATGGCGTGCCGGTTGTGGCAGTGGCAGGTCTTGACGAGCTGGTGCAGTACATCGAGGTTCAAGAAGAACATGCAGCCCACACAGAATCGATACGCGCCTACCGGGCGAGATACGGGGCGAGTTGAGCCGTGGCGCGTGGCCGCGCTGTTGCTGCTCGCCCTGCTCGCCGCGACGCCCACGTCCGCCGATGCGGGCCGGCTGTTTCGCTACCGCGACGCGCGCGGCGTGATGCATATCAACACCAACCTGCCGCCGGGACAGGCGCAGGGCGCCTACGAAGTGCTCGACGAGCGGACCTTGAAAGTCCTGAACGTCGTGAAGGCACCGCCGAGTGCCGAGGAATTACGCCTGGCCGCGGAGCAGCGCCGTGCGACCATGCTGGCCGAACAGACGGCGAAGAAGGCCGCCGACGACAAGCGTGCCGCGCAGACAGAGCAGTCGTTGCGCGACCGGATGCTGTTGCAAACATTTGCGACTGAGGCGGACCTGACGCGCATGCGCGACGCCAAGCTCGAAAATCTCGACCTCATCCTGCGCGCCACCGAGAACACCATTGGCCACCTGCAGCAAAACCTGCGGCGCAGCGACCAAGTGCTGTCCGAGCACAAGGCAGCGGGTCGCGCGCCCCCCGCGACTGTGGTGACGGCGCGTGCCCAGACGGCAGCGGACCTTGCGGATCAAGAAAAGTCAGCGCTGCGCACGCGTGCGGAACAGGACCAGATGCGCACCCAATTCGCGGCCGATCTTGATCGGTACCGCCGCCTGACGGGCTCGCTAAAGACAGCCACCCCCTGACGGGTCGATGGTCGATCCAGGCGAGATTCAGTCTGCCGCCGTCATCAGCCGCAGCCACTGCCGGTACTGCGTGTGGGTGAAGGTCTCGTCGTCAATGTCGCTGCCGCTGAACTGCGGCGACAGGCCGAGCGCGCGGGCGTTGTCGTCGGCGCCCGGCGTCAGATGCGTCATGCCGCGGAAGTGGCCCTGTAGGTACGGCCGCTTGGAGGCCTTGAAGCCGCGCTGACAGGCTTCCATCACCGCCTGATCGTCGGGCGTGGCGAGGCCGGCGGGGCCGAGAAAATCCTCGAACTGGCGCAGGCGCCGCTCGCGTGCGGCCTTCGGTTCGCCCTTCGGCGCCACGCAGTACACCTCGACCAGCGTCTCATCCACCGACAGCGGGTGCACCATGCGCACGGTGCTGGAGGACTGGTCCATGATCAGCAGGTTCGGGAACACGACGAGGTTGCGCACCGCGTCGATCATCCAGCGCGCCTTGTCGGGCCCGAACTCGCGCGTGATGCGCTCGCGCTGGAAGCCGAGCGGCCGGTCGTCACCATTCGGCATCAGGCCCCAGTCCATGCTGTGGCCGTTCTCGAACTGGTAGCTGCCGCCCGGCAGGCTCGCCATCTGCGTGGGGTCGATGGTCTTGATGCTGCTGGCGGCCTTTTTCTGGCGCTCCATGATCAGACCGATGTAGCTCGTGTGCACCGGGAAGAAGTGGTAGCCGTCGATGTTCTCGAGCTGCATCTTCCAGTTGGCCTTGCAGGTGTAGCGCACGGCGCCGCGCAGCAGCTCCAGGCCCTGCGGCGACTGGTCGGCCATGGCGTCGATGATCGCCGCCGAGCCGCCGAGGTGCTGCTCGATGGGCGGCACGGCGTCGCTCAGGCTGCCGAAGATGAAGCCGCGGTATACGCCGACCTTGACCCGCGCGAGGTCGTGCGACAGGCCGGCAAAGTAGCCGGTATAGCCGCCGCGCGGCTCGGCGTCGATGTTCACGCAGCGGCCGGTGCTGTCGTACACCCAGCCGTGGTATGGGCAGGTCAGCGTGCGCTTGTTGCCGCGTTTGCTGGCCGTCAGCTCCGCGCCGCGGTGCGAGCAGCTGTTCAGGAACGCGTGCACCTGCCCGTCGTCGCCGCGCGTGACCAGCACGGGTTTGAGGCCAATGCGGGCGGCGACGAAGTCGTGCGCGTTCGGGATCTGGCTCTCGTGCGCCAGGTACACCCAGGTCGATTCGAAGATGTTGCGCATCTCGAGCTCGAAGATGGCCGGGTCCGAGAAGATGCGCCGCGCGACCTCGAACTTGCCCTCCTCGGGCGCGTCCTGCACGCAGTCCAGCAGCTCGGCAAGGTTCAGGCCCGCGCGGTCGGTCATCTGGTCCATGGGTGTCTCCTGCTCTGATGTCTGGGCCGGCTGTGGCCGGCCCTGGTTATGCGAAAAGTCCGGCGTGAAACCGGCTCAGCCGAGCGCGGCAATGATCTCGGCCGCCGTCGCCACGTCGCAGCGGCCGGCCATACGCTTGACGGTAATGTCGTGCGCTTCCTGCGTAGCGCATATGCAGCAGTCCTCGGCGAGGATGTTGCTGTAGCCGCGGTCGCAGGCGTCCCAGTGGGTGGACTCGACCACCGCGTCTGTGCTGACGCCCGACAGGATGACGTCGGTAATCCCGTGGCTGTCGAGCACCTCCTGCAGGCCGGAGCTGACAAACGCGCTGAAGATGCACTTGTAGACGATGGTCTCGCCCGGCAGCGGCTTGACCAGGTCGGCAACATCGCCGCCCCAGGTGCCGCGCTTGCACACGTTGCCGCCGCCGACCAGCTGGAAGAACCCGCCGCGGTGCGGCATGCGCGGCTGCACGCCGGCTTCAAGATCGATCAACACGTGGATCACCGGCACGCCCTTGGCACGGCAGGCGTCCATCAGGCCGCGCAGCTTGGCAAGCATGTTGGTCTTCTGGATCATGCCCGCAAAGCCGAGTGCCTGTGCCATGGGGGAATCGGGATGCGTGATGTCGTTTTGCACGTCCATGACCAGCAGGGCGGTCTTGGATTTGTCGATTGTGAGGGCCATGCGATTTCTCCGGCGGTGGACTGGCGGTTGAACCTGAACGAGCGATCGGATTCTAGGGTGGCGCCGCCAGCGCGGCAATCGCGGGGCCGCTTTGCGTGCCGGGGGCGCGCATGAACAGCCTGTTGTGGATTGTGGCGCTGCTGCTGATCGCAAGCGTCGTCGCCTATCGCCAGCCCGGGCGCACCCCAGCAGCCGGTGTGCTCGGCGCGGCGCTGCTGGTCGCCACGCTCGGCGGCCTCTCGCTTTGGTTCGCGCTACCGCTATGGCTGCTGTGGGTAGCGTTTGCGATGCTGCTGCACGCGGACGACTGGCGACGGCAATACGTGACGAAGCCGGTGCTCGCCTTCTACCGCCGCCAGTTGCCGGTGCTGTCGGATACCGAACGCGAGGCGATGGAAGCCGGCAGCGTGTGGTGGGAGCGCGAGCTGTTCTCGGGCCAGCCCGACTGGGAGCGGCTGGAAGGGTTTGCGGACCGCCCGCTGCGGGAAGACGAGCAGGCCTTTCTCGACGGGCCGGTCGAGCGCCTGTGCGCGCGGCTCGACGACTGGCGCATCACGCACGTCGATGCCGACTTGCCGCCCGATGTGTGGCAGACGCTGCGCGATGAGGGTTTCTTCGGTCTGCTGATCCCGACCGAGTACGGCGGCAAGGGCTTCAGCCACCGCGCGCACTCGGCCGTCGTCATGAAACTCGCCAGCCGAAGTGTGACGGCCGCCATCACCGCCATGGTGCCGAACTCGCTCGGTCCCGGCGAGCTGCTGCGTCACTACGGCACCGACGCGCAGAAAGAACACTACCTGCCGCGCCTGGCGCGCGGGCAGGACGTCCCCTGCTTTGCGCTGACCGGGCCGCAGGCCGGCTCCGATGCCGGGGCGCTGCCGGACATCGGCGTCGTCTGCCGCGGCCAGCACGACGGGCGGGACGTGCTCGGCGTGCGCCTCACCTTCGAGAAGCGCTACATCACACTCGCTCCGGTGGCGACGCTGATCGGGCTCGCGTTTCGCCTGCGCGACCCGGATGGCCTGCTCGGCGGCGACGTCGAGCGCGGCATCACCGTACTGCTGCTGCCGGCGGACACGCCCGGCGTCGAGCGTGGGCGGCGCCATCTGCCGCTCGACGTGCCGTTCCAGAACGGGCCCATCGTCGGACGGGACGTGTTCGCGCCGCTCGAATGGATCATCGGCGGCGAGGCGGGCATCGGCCGCGGCTGGCAGATGCTGGTCAGTTGTCTCTCGGAAGGCCGCGGCATCTCGCTGCCGGCGCTGTCGACCGGCGTCGCCAAGGTCGCCGTGCGCTACACCGGCGCGTATGCGCGGGTGCGCGAGCAATTCGGCCTGCCGATTGGCCGTTTCGAGGGTGTGCAGGAGGCGCTGGCGCGCATCGGTGGGCGCTGCTACCAGATGGACGCCGCCCGGCGCCTGACGCTGCACGGGCTCGACGCGGGCGAGAAGCCGGCGGTCGTCACGGCGATTCTGAAATACCAGCTCACCGAGCGCGGCCGGCAAGTGGTGAACGACGCCATGGACGTGCAGGCCGGCAGTGGCGTGATGCTGGGCCCGCGCAACATCATGGGCCGCTACTACCAGGTGATGCCGGTGGCGATCACGGTCGAGGGCGCCAACATCCTCACCCGGAACCTGATCGTGTTCGGTCAGGGCGCGGTGCGCGCGCATCCGTACCTGCTGGATGAAATGCTGGCGGCGCAGGACGACGACGCCGAGCAGGCGCTCGACCGCTTCGACCCGCTGCTGCTGGCGCATGCCGCCTACGCGCTCGGCAACGCGGCGCGCGGCTTCTGGCTGGGGCTCTCGCGCGGCCGGATCGCGCAGGTGCCGGGCGATGGCGACATCGGTCGCTACCAGCAGCGCGTGGCGTGGCTTAGCGCGGCCTTCGCCTTTGCCGCCGACGTGACGCTGCTCGTCGTCGGCGGTGATCTCAAGCGCCGCGAGCGGTTGTCGGCGCGTCTCGGTGACGTGCTGTCGGAGCTGTACCTGGCGAGCGCCGTGCTATGGCGCTACGAGCAGGATGGCCAGCCAACGGACGACCTGCCGCTGCTGCGCTGGGCGCTCGACGATTGCCTCGCGCGCGCCGGCGACGCGCTCGACGCGCTGTTCGCGAACTACCCGAAGCGCTGGCTCGGCCGCCTGCTGCGTGGCCTCGTGTTCCCGACCGGCCGCCCGCGTGGGCCGGACGACGAACAGGATCGCCACGTCGCCGAGTTGCTGCTCGCGCCCGGCGACGCGCGCGATCGCCTCAGCGCCGGCATTTACCGGTCGAGGGACACGGCCGAGGCCACCGGCCGGCTGGAAATCGCCGCGGAACTCGCCGATGCGGCGACCCAGGCGCGGCGGGCGCTGCGCGGCGCGCTTGCCGCGGGCGCCGACGAGGACGTGCTCGCGCAGGCGCAGGCAGCGGGCGTGATCGACGCCAAGCAGGCGGACGTGCTGGCGCAGTACGAGGCGCTGGAGCGCGAAATCATCGCCGTCGACGCGTTTGCGGCGGCGAGCCTGAAACGCGGCGCGTGAGCCAGTCTGCGGCACACGACGCCATCCCCTGGCAGCAGGCCGGCACGCTCGCCGGGCTGCTGCGCGAGCGCGTGGCGCGCAGCCCGCAGCGCGTCGCCTACCGCTACTTCGCGGATGACGCCTGGCAGACGCTGACATGGGCCGAGGTCGCGGCGCGTGTCGGGCGTTTTCAGGCGGCGCTGCGCGCCGAGCGCCTGCCGCCGGGCGCCCGCGTGGCGGTGATGCTGCCGAACGGCCCGGACTGGGTGTGCTTCGACCTCGCCGCGGCGGCGCTGGGTCTGGTCACGGTGCCCATCTACGCCGCCGACCGACCGGACAACGCGGCGTATCTGCTGGAGCACTCCGGCGCCGCGCTGCTGCTCGCGCAGTCGGCGGAGCAGTGGTCCGCGCTGCTGCCGCACGGCTATCTCGGCGCCCTGCAGCGGGTGGTGCTGGCAAGCGACGACGCGGACGACGACCGCGTACTGTCGCTCGCCCATTGGCTGCCGGCGGCGGGCGAATTCGCCGTCGAGTGGACCGATGGCGAGGCGCTCGCCAGCATTGTCTACACGTCCGGCACCAGCGGGCGGCCGAAGGGCGTGATGCTGCGACACCGCAACATGCTGTGGAACGCGGACGCCGCCGAGCGCATGTCGCCGGTCACGCCGGACGACCTCTTCCTGTCCTTTCTGCCGCTGTCGCACACGCTCGAGCGCACCGTCGGCTACTACCTGCCGATGCTGGCCGGGGCACCGGTGGCGTTCGGGCGCGGCATCCAGCAACTGGCCGACGACCTGCGCGCAGTGCGTCCGACGGTGCTGGTGTCGGTGCCGCGCGTGTTCGAGAGGAGTGCCGTCGCCATTCGCAGCGCGATCGACGCGCGCGGCCCGGCGGTGCGCTGGCTGTTCGAGCGGATGGTCGACCTTGGCTGGCGCGAGTTCGAGTTCGCGCAGCGCCGTGCGTCTGCGCCCCTGTTCAAGGCGCTATTGCCGGTGCTGCGCGCGCGGCTTGCACAGCCCGTGCTGGCGCAACTCGGCGGGCGTCTTCGCATGGCCATCTGCGGAGGCGCCGCGCTGCCGCAGGACGTGGCGCGCCTGTTCATCGGCCTCGGACTGCCGTTGCTGCAGGGTTATGGCCTCACCGAGGCGAGCCCGGTGCTGACCGTCAACACGCTCGAATCGAACCGCCCCGACAGCGTCGGTCTTGCCCTGCCGGATGTGGAGCTGCGCCTCGGCGACGACGGCGAACTGCTCGCCCGCAGCCCCGGCGTGATGCTCGGTTATTGGCAGAACGCCGACGCCACCGCCGCCGTGCTCGACGCCGACGGCTGGATGCACACGGGCGATCTTGCCGCCGAGCGCGACGGCCACTGGACGATCACCGGGAGACTCAAGGACATCATCGTGCTAGGCAACGGTGAGAAGGTGCCGCCGACCGACGTCGAGCACGCGCTGATGCTCGATCCGCTCGTCCATCAGGCGCTGCTGGTCGGCGAGGGGCGGCCGTACCTGGCCGCCGTGCTCGTGCTGCATGCCAAACCCTGGGCCGAACTCGCGCGCTCGCTGGGCGTCGACCCGGACGCGCCTGCCGCGCTCGCCGACCCGGCCGTTCAAAAGGCCGTGCTGGCGCGCGCCGACGCCGCGCTGCACGCCTTCCCGGGCTACGCCCGCCTGCGTCGGGTGCACCTCACGCTCGACGAGTGGACCGAGACCAATGGCCTGCTCACGGCAACACAGAAGGCGCGCCGCGGCAAGCTGCTGGAGCACTACGCCGAAGCCATCGATCGGCTTTACCGTAAGTAAGCGGGATCGCGCGGACCGGTCGGAACACCAGCCCTCTACCCTGCCGGCGGCCGCTCCAGGCGATACGGGGTCGCGTCCACCGGCGTCCGTCCGCCCGCCAGCAAGGCGCGGATCACCGCCGCCGAAGCCGGCGCCAGCGTGAGACCGCTTCGGTAGTGCCCGGCGCTCACCACCAGGTTCTCAAAGCGCGGGTGGCGGCCGATGTAAGGCACGCCGTCGGCACTGCCCGGCCGCAGACCGGCCCAGTGCGCCACCTGCGGCGCGTCGGCAAGATCCGGCACCAGGCGCGCGGCCGCGGCGCGCAGCGAGGCGGCACCCGAAGGCGGCACCGCCTTGTCGAAGCCGACGTGTTCGACCGTGCTACCGGCCAGCACCAGTCCATCTCGGCGCGGCACGAGGTAATGATCCTCGGCCAGCAGCACGTGGCGTACATGCCCTGGCGGCGTTTGCAGGGCCAGAATCTGTCCGCGCACCGGGGCAATCGGCAGATCGATGCCGCAAGCGCGCAGCAACTGGCCGCTCCATGCGCCGCCCGCCACCAGCAGCAGGTCCACCGGCCGGCGGCCGTGACGCGTGTCGAGGCCGACCACGCGTGTGCCCCGCGTGGCAAAGCCGAGCACCTCGCAGTGCTCCTCGAAGCGCACGCCCGCACGCTCCAGCGCCACGCGTGCTGCCCGCAGCAGGCGTGGGTTGCGAATCTGTGCCACGTCCGGCAGCAGCAGACCTCCAGCATGGGCAACGAGTGCGGGTTCGGCGGTGCGCAGCGCTGCGGCGTCCAGCCGTTCGGTAGGCACCCGCCACTGCGCGGCCCATTCGCCGGCAGCATCTGCGTCCGGGCAGTCCGGCAGCAGCAGCCCGCTCACCGTGAGCTGCGGGTCGATGCCCGATTCGTCCGCCAGCGCCTCTACGAGGTCGGGATACGCCCGCTGGCTCCACAGGCTGAGCGGGTGAATGGCCTGCGGCTGGCGCCACGGGTGCAGCGGCGACAGGATGCCGCTGCCCGCCCAGGATGCCTCGCGGCCGATCTCGCCGCGGTCGAGCACCGTGACGTCAAGTCCGGCCGCGCGCAGTTCGCGTGCCGCCAGCAGTCCGATGATGCCGCCGCCGACGATGCTGACATGCGCCACGTCAGGCGAATGTCAGGACTGGGGCGCGACGTAGCCTTCCGGCTTGTCGGCACCGCCGCCGAACAGGAATTTCTCCATTTCCTGCTGCAGGAACTTGCGCGCCTCGGGGTCGATCAGCGTCAGGCGGTTCTCGTTGATCAGCATGGTCTGGTGCCCAAGCCAGGTCTGCCAGGCCTCGCGCGACACCTGCTCGAAGATGCGCTGGCCGAGCGCGCCGGGATACGGCGGGCGGTCCAGGCCCTCGGCCTGCCGGCCCAGGACCACGCAGTTGACGGTACGCATCGGATTCTCCAGCGAAGGCGTCAGGCCCGAAGCAGGCGCGAAACGGGCGCCGCCAGGCCAAGACGCGGGGGGTTGATCGGGTTATACCAAAGCAGGTCCGGGGCGTCCAAAGCCGCATTGGCCGGCGCGACGGCGCATTCCAGCGGCGTGATGCGCAGCCGGAAATGGCTGAAGGTGTGCGTGAACGGCGCCCCGCGTTCGGCATCGCCGACGATTTCGAGCCCGTAGCGCCGCCGGCATTCCTGCGCCAACCCGGCCTGATCGTCATCGAACGCCGGCAGCGACCACAGCCCGCCCCAGATGCCGGCCGGCGGGCGGCGCTCCAGCAGCACGCTGCCGTCGGCCCGGCGCAGCAGCAGCAGCGTGGTATCGCGCTGCGGCAGCACGCGCTTGGGCCGTGCCTGCGGGTAATCCGCTGCGGTGCCGGTGGCGTGCGCCACGCAGTCCGCCGCCACCGGGCAGTCCGCGCAGCGCGGCCGGCGGCGCGTACACACGAGCGCGCCCAGATCCATGATAGCCTGCGTGTAATCGGCGGCGTCGCCGGGCGGCGTGTGGCGCTCGGCGAGCTGCCACAGCGACTTGTGCACGGCCGCCTCGCCCGGCCAGCCGGCGACCGCCTGATGGCGGCACAGCACGCGCTTGACGTTGCCGTCGAGGATCGGCTGCCGCTGGCCGTGCGCCTGCGCCAGGATGGCGCCGGCCGTCGAGCGGCCGATGCCGGGTAGCGCGGTGAGCGCCTCGATGTCCTCGGGCAGCTCGCCGCCGTGCTCGCGGCACACGATCTGCGCGGCGCGGTGCAGGTTCCGTGCCCGGGCGTAGTAGCCAAGGCCGGTCCACAGGTGAAGCACCTCGTCGAGCGGCGCCGCGGCCAGCGCCGGCAGGTGTGCCAAGCGCGCCATGAAGCGCTCGAAGTACGGGATGACGGTGGCGACCTGCGTCTGCTGCAGCATGATTTCCGACACCCACACCCGGTACGGCGTGGGTGGCCGCTGCCAGGGCAGGTCGTGCCGGCCGGCGCGCGCGTGCCAGGCCAGCAGGCGGTCGGCGAAGGCGTCGATGCGCTGCGCGCTCACGGCGCGTCGGCGGCGGCCAGCAGCTCGCGCACGAAAGGCAGGGTCGGATGCCGCTGCGCGGCGAGCGTGGCGCGCTCCAGCCGGTCGAGCGTCGCCAGCAGGTCGCGCAGGTCGCGGCTGTGGTGGCGCAGCAGGTAGTCCGCCACGGGTTCGGCGAGCGTCAGGCCCTGCTCGGCGGCGCGGCGCAGCAGCAATGCACGCTTGTCGGTGTCGCCCAGCGGCTCCAGGTGGCAGATCACGCCCCAGCCGAGACGGCTGCGCAGCTCCGGGCGGCGCAGGCCGAGCGCGGTTGGCGTAGCGCTGCCGGTGACGATGAGGCGCCCGCCGCCGGTGCGCAGCCGGTCGTAGAGGTGAAACAGCGCGAGCTCGGCCGGCTCGTCGCCGGCGACGGCGTCGAGGTCATCCACGCACACGAGGGCGAACTGCTCGAAGTCGCGGACGGCCTCGACCACGCCGGCGGCGCCAAGCTCGCGCAGCGGCAGACAGGCGCCGCGCAGCCCGTGCGCCTGCGCCGCCGCGAGCGCGGCGCTCAGCAAATGCGTCTTGCCGCTCGCCGGCGGTCCCCACAGGTACAGCGGCGTGCGCTCGCGGCCGGTGGCCAGGCGCTGCGCCAACTGACAGGCGCGCGCGCCGCCCCGGCCGGGCGCGCCGATGAAGCCCTCGAAGGTCTGGTCCGCCCGCAGGCGCAGTTCGAGCGGCTGCTGGGCGCTCAGCACGGCGGCTCCTCGGCATACCACTCGCTGTCGCGATAGCGCGCCAGCGCCCGGCGCAGCAGCACCAGCAGCACCGCGCTCACCGGCAGCGCCAGCAGCACGCCGAAAAAGCCGAACAACTGCCCGCCTGCCATGACGGCGAAGATCACCGCCACCGGGTGCAGGCCGAGCCGGTCGCCGACCAGCAGCGGCGTCAGCACCAGGCTTTCCAGCAACTGCCCGGCCGCGAACACGCCGCCGATGGCCGCCAGATGCACCACGTCCTGGAACTGGATGAGGCCGACGATCAACGCCAGCGTGATGCCGATCACCCCGCCCAGGTACGGCACGAAGGTGACCAGCCCGGCGGCAAAACCGATCAGCAGCGCCTGGTTCAGGCCGACCACGCTGAGTGCCACCGCGTAAAACGTGCCCTGCGCCAGCATCACCAGCAACTGGCCGTGCAGAAAGCCGCCCAGCACGCGGTCGGCCTCGCCGGCGAACTCGCGCACCGCCGGCCGCCAGCGGTTCGGCAGCAGGGCGTCGATGTGCGCGATCAGTTGCGGCCAGTCGCGCAGCAGATAGAACGTCACCACCGGCACCGCGATCAGGTTCACCAGCAGCCCGATCAGGCCAAGACCGGAGCTGACGAGTTTGCCGAGCCCCTGCGCCGCGTAGGTGCCCGCCTGCGCCCAGTGCTCCTGCAGCCAGTCGCGCGCGGCGGCCACCGACAGCATGTCCGGCGGCAGGTCGAAGGTGGCCGTGGCCCAGGGCACCGCGGTCTGTTCCAGCCAGTCCAGGAAGCGCGGCAGTTGTTGCAGCAGGCTGATGAGCTGGCGTTGCAGCGCCGGAATGGCGAACAGCATGGCGAGCAGCCCCGCCAGCGCCAGCACGCCGAAAACCAGTGTGGTGGCCCAGCCACGCGGCAGCAGCCGCTGCAGGCGCTCGACCAGCGGGTCCGCGATGTACGCCAGCAGCGCCGCGCCGAAGAACGGCGCCAGCACCGGCCCCAGCAGATAGCACAGCAACGCCGTGCCGAGCACGCCGGCGGCGATCAGCAAGCGGCGGCGCAGCTGTGTGGTCATGGCTGGTACCGGTAGTCGGGTGAATCGGTGTTGCGCGCGAACGGCGCGCCGGGCTCGACGCGCCCGGCGAGCGCGGCCTCGCCGCCGGCAAGTTCGAAGCCGAACACCGCCCGCCCCTGGCCGAGCGCCACCGGCCGCAGCCCGCGCAGGCCCGGCACGCGCGACAGATGCTCCCAGACGCGCGCATAGGCGGCCATGTCGTCGACGCCCAGAATGCTGACCTGCACCGCCGCCGGCGGCCCATCCGGCACCGACGCGATCGGCGCCAACTGGCCGCCCACGCGGTCGAACGCGGCATCCACCGCCGCCTGCGGGCTGTCGCCCTCGGCCGACCACGTGGCGTCCTGCCGCCCGGGCAGGGTCAGGCGAAGATCGGCGTGCCAGCGATCGGCACCGCCGTGCACGCGGCCGAACAGCACGCCGTCCGGCCGGTAGCGCGCGGCGGCGGTATCGAGCGCTGCCACGCTCGCCGGGTCGGCGGGGTCGAGCGTCGGCGGCAGCGTGCCGCGCTCGGCAAGATCAAGCACCGGCAGCAGCAGCGGGACGCCGCGCGCAGCGGCCGATTGCGCCACCGCCGCGGCGAGATCCGGCGGCTCGTCCGCGCCGAACCAGGTCGGCGATTCACCGTCCAGCAGCAACCACAGCAGCAGCGTGGGGCGCCGATCCGGCGGCGCCGCCACGTGCTGGGTGTCGAGAAAAGTACGCACCGCGGCGGGCTCGAAGCGCGCCTCGATCAGCGGTGTGTCGTCGTCACCGGTCCGGGTGGCAAAACCGAGCAGTGCACCCTGCGCCGCCCGGCGTCCCGCTGGCTGCTGCGCCAGGGTGGCGACTGCTGCGCGCCCGGCGACCTGCGCCAGCACCTGCCCGAAGGCCGTGGTCACGGCGTTGTCGCGGGCGGCCTCGCCGGCGTCGGCGAGCGGCGCGCTGGCCTGGTAAAGATCGAGCGCAAGCGCCGGCCGCCACGGGCCGAGCGCCAGAACCATACAGACGAACGGCAGCAGCGGACGCATCGGGGCGAGCTAGGCGGGTAACCGGGGAGCGGCTACCATTGTGCCCCGAACCGTGTTTCCACGTGAGTTTTCCCCATGGGCGAGCAGCCCACCTCTGGTCTGAGTTACCGCGACGCGGGCGTCGACATCGACGCCGGCAACGCCCTGATCGATCGTATCCGTCCGCTCGCCGCGCGCACCCGCCGGCCGGAACTGCTCGCCGGCATCGGCGGCTTCGGCGCCCTGCTGGAACTGCCGAAGCGCTTTCGCGAGCCGGTGCTGGTGGCCGGCACCGACGGCGTCGGCACCAAGCTGCGTCTGGCCATCGACCTTGGCGTGCACGACACGGTCGGCATCGATCTGGTCGCCATGTGCGCCAACGACGTGCTGGTGCAGGGTGCGGAGCCGCTGTTCTTTCTGGATTACTTCGCGACCGGCAAGCTCGACGTCGACACGGCCGCCGCGGTGGTGGGTGGCATCGCGCGGGGCTGCGAGCTGGCGGGCGCCGTGCTGGCTGGCGGCGAGACCGCCGAGATGCCCGGCATGTATCCGGCGGGCGACTACGACCTCGCCGGCTTCTGCGTCGGCGTGGTCGAGAAAGTGCGCATCCTGGACGGTCAGGCCATCCAGGCCGGTGATGCCGTGATAGGTCTGGCATCGACCGGCCTGCACTCGAACGGCTACTCGCTGGCGCGCAAGGTGGTGGAGCATGCCGGGGCGGACCTGAATGCCCCCTTCGGCGACAGCACGCTCGGTGCGACGCTGCTCGCGCCGACGCGCATCTACGTGAAGCCGGTACTGGACCTGCTCGCCGCGCTGCCGGTGGTCGGCATCGCCCACATCACCGGCGGGGGGCTGGTCGAGAACATCCCGCGCGTGCTGCCAGATGGCCTCGCCGCGCGACTCGATACGCGCGCCTGGCGGCGGCCGGCCATCTTCGACTGGCTGCAGCAGCACGGCGGCATCGCGGATGCCGAAATGTGGCGCACCTTCAACTGCGGCGTGGGCCTGGTCGTGATCCTGCCGGCGGCGCGCGCCGACGAGGCCATCGCGCGCCTCACGGAAGCCGGCGAGAGCGTGTTCCACATCGGCGAGATTGTGCCGCGCGGGGACGGCCCGGGCGTCGTGCTGGCGCCGTGACGGCGCAGCCGCTGCGCCTGGCGGTCCTGCTCTCCGGCCGCGGCAGCAACCTCGATTCCATCCTGCGCGCCTGCGCGGCGGGCACGCTGCCGGCGCGGGTGGTGCAGGTCATCAGCAACCGCCCCGGTGCGGGCGGCCTCACGCTCGCCGCGGCCGCCGGCGTACCGGTAGCGGTAGTCGATCACCGGCAGTTCGCGGATCGCGCGGGCTTCGAGCGGGCGCTCGACGCGCAGCTCGCCGCCGTGCCGTGCGACCTTGTCGTGCTGGCCGGCTTCATGCGCGTGCTGACGGCCGACTTCGTGGCCCGCCACCGCGGTCGGCTCATCAACATCCACCCCTCGCTGCTGCCGGAATTTCCGGGCCTCGACACCCACGCGCGGGCGCTGGCCGCGGGCGTCGCCGAGCACGGCGCGAGCGTGCATTTCGTCACCGCCGCCGTGGACGGCGGGCCGCTAGTCGCGCAAATCCGCGTGCCGGTGCGCGCCGACGACACGCCGGATACGCTCGCCGCCCGCGTGCTGGCCGCCGAACACCGCCTCTACCCGACGGTCTTAGGCTGGTACGCACGGGGCCGCCTGACGCTGGCGGGTGAGCAGGTGCAGCTCGATGGGCTGCCCTTGGCTGCGCCCGTGCCATTCGCCGCCGCAGGAGAACGCGATGACTAGGCAGATCTGGAACTGCGCGCTGGCGCTGCTGCTGTGCGCCGGCGCCGCGCAGGCCGCCCCGCCCGGCCAGTGGCAGGCGGCCTACACCGTGCGCCAGGGCAGCATCGAAGGCGGCGAGGCGGTGCAAAGCTACACGGCCGACAAGGGCCGCTACCGCATGACGCTGGATGTCACCCCCGGCGGCGTGGTGGCCATGTTCACGCAGGAAACCTTCCACGACGAGAGCACCGGCACCGTCGGCAAGCAGGGCTGGCAACCGCAGCGCTATGTCCACAAGCGCGTCGGCGGGCGCAAGCAGCGCGACCACGACTTCGCGTTCGACTGGCGCGCCGGCCGGACCCGCGAGCGCGAGGGCGACCGGCCGCCGGCCGTGTTGCAGCCGGGCACGCTCGACGAGCTGACCTACGTCGAGGCCCTGCGCCGCACGCTCGCCCAAGGCGGCACCGCCATGACGGCGCCGGTGCTGTACGGCTCCGACGGCGAAATCCGCGACTACAAGCTCGAAGCCCTGGGCGAGGAGCAGATCACCACCCCGGCCGGCACCTTCAAGACCATCAAGGTGCAGCGCACGCAGACCGGCGGCAAGTACGCCGTCACGCTGTGGTGCGCGCCGGAGCTCGACTACTTCCCGGTGCGCATCGACCGCGAGAAGCGCGGCCGCTCGCAGGGCACGCTGCTGCTGAAGCGCTACACGGGCGGCGGACGCAGCGTGCCCGCGCCGGCCACCGCCGGCCCTGCCCCGGCCGCCAACGGCGGTTGACCGGGGCGAGGCCTCGGCTCCAGCGCCCTGCCGTACGCGGACTGCTGGAGCTGGCGTCCAGACTCACGCAAACCGCGTGATCTGCTCTACCCGTTGCGGGCGCCGAACCGGCTGCGCAGCGGTGACTGCGGCAACCTGTCGCATGGCGTTTGCAGGCCACCCTGATTACCGTTCCGGCTTCGATTTTTCGGCCCTGTCGCCCTGCCGACGGGGCGATCGTTCCACTGCCGAAGCCCAACCATGTCCGTTGCTGTTCGCTCTTCCCTTGCGCTGCTGACGCTCGCCGGCCTGGCGAGCCCGCTCCTCGCCGAAGAAACTCGCATCCCGATCGTGGCCGCTCCGGAATTGCCGGCACTCGGCAGCGCGCCCGACGCCACGCTGTCGGCGGACGCGATCGCCGAAGGTCGCTACCGCAGCGGCGACACCGCCGCGCTGCTGCGCAATCTGCCGGGAGTCGCCGTGTCCGGCGGCAGCGGCCTTGCCGGGCTGCCGGTGGTGCGCGGCCTGGGTGACGATCGCCTGCGCATCAAGGTGGACGGCATGGATCTCGTATCCGCCTGCCCCAACCACATGAACTCGCCGCTGTCGTATCTGGACCCGACCGCCGTTGCCAAGGCCGACGTCTACGCCGGCATCGCGCCGGTGAGTCTCGGCGGCGACAGCATCGGCGGCACCATCGTCGTCGAATCCGCGCCAAGCCTGTTCGCCGAGCCGGGGCAGACGCTGCTCACCGGCAGCGCCGGCGCGTTCTATCGCAGCAACGGCGACGGCCGCGGCGTGAATCTCACCTCCACGCTCGCCGGCGCCAACGTGAGCCTCAACTACACCGGCAGCGGCACCAGGGCCAACAACTACGACGCCGGCGGCAGCTTCAAGCCCGGCGCACCCGTGGCCGGCGGCGGCTGGGTGGACGGCGACGAGGTCGGCTCCACCGCCTACCGCAGCGTGAATCACGCCGTGAAGCTCGGCCTGCGCGGCACAGACCAGCAGGCGGATATCAGCTACCGCTACCAGCACGTGCCGTTCGAGGGCTTCCCGAACCAGCGCATGGATCTGACCGACAACGAGACCGACCAGGTCAACGCCGGCTACCGGGCGCAGTTCGGCTGGGGCGATCTCACCGCCCGCGCCTATCACGAGGCGACCGACCACCGCATGAACTTCGGCGACGACCGGCAGTTCTGGTACATGGACGCGCCCGGCATGCCCATGCAGACCCGCGGGCGCAACACCGGCGCCACGCTGGCCGCCGCGCTGCCGCTCACCGACATCGACACGCTGCGTCTTGGCGCCGAATACCAGCGCTACCGGCTGGAAGACTCCTGGCCGCCGTCCGGCAGCGGCATGATGATGGCGCCCGGCACCTTCCAGAACATCAACGACGGCCAGCGCGACCGCCACGCCGCCTACGGCGAGTGGGAGCGGCGCTGGGACGATGCCTGGCAGACCCTGCTCGGCGCGCGCTACGAGCGCGTGCGCATGGACGCCGCCGACGTGCACGGCTACAGCATGATGTACGCCGGTGACGCGGCCGCCTTCAACGCCCGCGATCACGGCCGCAGCGACGACAACTGGGACGTGACCACCCTGCTGCGCTACACGCCCGGCAGCACCGCCACCTACTCGGCGGGCCTGGCGCAGAAAACCCGCTCGCCGAACCTCTACGAGCGCTACACGTGGTCCGGCAACGCCATGGCCGCGATCATGAACAACCTGGTCGGCGACGGTAACGGCTACGTCGGCAACCTTGATCTGGACCCGGAAATCGCCCGCACGCTGAGCCTCGCTGCCGACTGGCACGACGCCGCGCAAACCCGCTGGAGCGTGCGCCTGAGCCCGTACTACACGCGCGTCGAGGACTACATCGACGCCCGCTGCGCGCCGGGCAAGACCTGCCTGCCAAACCGCTTCAACGTGCTCCAGTACGACAACGTCTCGGCGCGCCTGTACGGCGTCGACCTGTCCGGTCACATCAAGCTCGCCCGCGGCACGGCGGCGGGCGACTTCACCCTCGACGGCGTGTTCGGCTACGTGAACGGCGAGAACCGCGACACCGGCGACGGTCTCTACAACGTGCACCCGCTGCATGGCACGCTCAGCCTCGGCCAGACGCTCGGCGGCTGGCGCAGCGCGCTCGAAGCCGAATGGTGGGGCCGCAAGGACGACGTGTCGGATGTGCGCAATGAAATCGAGACGGCGTCCTACGCGCTGCTGCACCTTCGCACCAGCTACACGTGGCGGCAGGTGCGCGTCGATGCCGGCGTCGAGAACCTGTTCGACCGCCGCTTCGCGCTGCCGCTCGGCGGCGCCTACGTCGGCCAGGGCAGCACCATGGGCATCAACAGCGTGCCGTGGGGCATCGCCGTCGCCGGACCGGGGCGGTCGCTGTACGCGGGGGTGAGTTACAGCTTTTGAGGGCGCCGGCGCGAGGCACGCTTTTGCAGCGACGCGCGAGGTGAAACACTCCGGTGCTGGTCGCGGAGGGCGTGACACCTCCGCCGTGGCCCGCGAGCCGTTGGAGCCCCATGCGCAGCAACTACGTCCTGATCGACTACGAAAACGTGCAGCCGCAATCGCTGGCTGGCCTGCACGCCGACCACTTCAAGGTGCTGCTGTTCATGGGCGCCAATCAGAGCAAGGTGCCGTTCGAGGTGGCGGATGCCATGCAACGCCTGGGTGAGCGCGCGCAATACGTCAGGATTTCCGGCAACGGCCCGAACGCGCTCGACTTCCATATCGCCTTCTACATCGGCCACCTGGCGTCCACGGATGGGGCGGCCTACTTTCACGTGATCTCTAAGGACGCCGGGTTCGACCCGCTGATCCAGCACCTCAAGACCAAGAACATTTTCGCCAGCCGCAGCAAGACCATCGAGGACATCCCGCTGCTCAAGATCGCGAACGTCAAGAGCCTGCCGGAGAAGATCGATCTGGTGGTCGCCAACCTGCGCCAGCGCGGCAGTTCCAAACCACGCACGCTGAAGACGCTGTCGAGCACGATTCAGTCGTTATTCCAGAAGCAGCTCGCCGAGCCGGATCTGGCGGAACTGCTGGCCGAGCTGCAACGCCGGGAGCTGGTGACGGTCACCGAGAACAAGGTCTCGTACGCGCTGCCGGACCCCGACGCCTGAGCTGGGTGTCAAGCCCGAAGGGTCAGGCCAGCGTCCTGATCACCCCGATCGCCTCCGCCACGTGCTGCCTGGCGCGCAGCTGGCTGGAGAACATGTGGCGAATGGTGCCGCTGCCATCCAGCACGAAGGTGACGCGCCCCGGCAGCAGACCGAGCGTGGCCGGCACGCCGTAGGCCTTGCGCACGGCGCTGTCCCGGTCGCTCAGCAGCACGAACGGCAGGCGATGCTTGCCGGCGAAGCGGGCGTGTGACTCCGGGGGGGCGGAGCTGATGCCGATGACCTCCGCCCCGGCCTGCTTGAAATCCTCGTACTGGTCGCGAAACGCGCAGGCTTCTGCGGTGCAGCCGGGCGTGTCGTCCTTCGGGTAGAAGTACACGACGACCGGCCGGCCCTGGTAGTCGGCGAGCGACACGCTGCGGCCGTCGCCGGTGGGCAACGTGAAGGCAGGCGCCTTGTCGCCGAGGTTGAGCGTCTTGCTGGCGGCCATGGACTTCTCCTCAGGTGTGGGGATGCGCGAGCATGCGCCGCGCGCGGCGGCGGGTGCAATGGCGGTCAGTGCATGGTGCGCCCGCCGTCGACGCTGAGCGCCTGCGCCGTCACGTAGCCGGCGTCGTCGGACGCGAAGTACGCCACCGTGCCCGGTATGTCGTCCGGGCGCTGCGTGCGCGCCATCGGCGTCATCGCCACGAAGCGCTCAGCCATCGCCTCGTAGCCGGCATCGACCATGCGGTCGGTCAGGGTCAGGCCCACAGAGACCAGGTTGCCGGTGATGCCTTCGCGGCCAAGATCGAACGCCATGGCGCGTGATGCCTTCGCGGCCAAGATCGAACGCCATGGCGCGCGTGAGCCCGCCGAGGCCGGCCTTGGACGCGATGTACGCGGCGCAGTTGCCGCGACCCGAGTAGACCGTGCCCGAGCCGATGTTGATGACCCTCCCCCAGCGCTGCGCGGCCATGTGCGGGTACACCGCCTTGGCGAAGAACCACGGCGCGGTAAGGTTGATGTGCAGGTTCGTGTCCCACACCGCGCGGTCGAGCTGGTGGAACGGCACGTCGATGCGCTCGCGCGGAAACTGCCCGAGCGTGACAGCGGCGTTGTTGACCAGGATGTCCACCTTGCCGAAGCGCGCCGCGGCGGCCGCCACTGTCTGCTGCACCGACGCCTCGTCCCCCGCATCGCAGCGCTGCCAGAACACCGCCCGGCCGCCCTCGTTCCCAAGCGCGTTTGCCGTGTCGCGCAGCACCGATTCGGTGGTGCCGCAGATAGCGAGTTCGGCGCCGTCCCGGTACAGGCGCTCGCTGATCGCCCGCCCGATGCCGCGCCCGCCGCCGGTGACCAGCGCCACGTGGCCTGTGAGTCTGTCGGTCATGGTCGGATCCTCCTCGGCTCGTTGGTGGAATCGCGCGTCTTCGCCGGTGGTTTGCGGATCGACACTCGGCGTACCGACGGTTGGCGCGCGCGCCGCGCGTGCGGATGGTTACACTCGCCGGCGGACCCGCACCCCGACGCCGTGGGCCGCCACGATAGCGCTGCACGTCTCCCGTTTCACCCGCACCGGAACCGCCCCGTCGATGACCTGAAGCCCAGCCCGTTCCAGAGGAGGAACCCGCCATGAACCGTCCCGCCGAAGCTTTCGTTGACACGGCCGAGCTTGCGGCCATGGTGGTGGACGAGCCTCACGAGGGCCGCTTCGACGTGCAGCGGCGGATTTTTCACGATCCGGCCGTGTTCGCCCTGGAGATGCAGCGCATCTTCGAGCGCACCTGGGTGTACCTGGCGCACGACAGCCAGCTGCCGCGGCCGAACGACTTCTATTCCACGCAGCTTGGCCTGCAACCGGTGCTGCTGACGCGCGGCGCCGACGGTGCCCTGCACGCGCTGGTCAACGCCTGCTCGCACCGCGGTGCCATGCTCACCGCCCGCCAACGCGGCAATGCCGCGAGCTTCACCTGCCCCTACCACGGCTGGACCTACGCACCGGATGGCCGCTGCCTGGCGGTCAAGGACCGCGCCGGCGCCAACTACCCGGCGTACTTCGATGCGCTGGATCACGACCTGAAGTCCCTGCGCGTGGACAGCTACCGGGGCTTCATCTTCGCCACGCTGAACCCCGACGCGCCGTCGCTTGGCGAGTTTCTGGGCCCGGCGCGGGTGTTCATCGATCTGTTCGTCGAGCAGTCCCCGGACGGGCTCGAACTCGTGCGCGGGCGCCACGCCTACACCTGCGACGCCAACTGGAAGCTGCAACTCGAAAACCCGGACGCGTACCACTTCGTGCCGGTGCATCTGAGCTACATGAACCTCGGCCGGCGGCGCCTGGAAACCTCGGACGAGCTGCTCAAGACCATCGACGTGACGCGCATGGAGCAGATGCCGGGCGGCATGTACGACCTCGGCAACGGCCACGCCGTCGGCTGGACGCAGATGCCG
Organism: Immundisolibacter sp.; assembly: GCF_050250495.1. Taxonomy (GTDB): domain Bacteria; phylum Pseudomonadota; class Gammaproteobacteria; order Immundisolibacterales; family Immundisolibacteraceae; genus Immundisolibacter. The sequence continues at coordinate 46,642 of NZ_JBFWOM010000001.1, forward strand.
AACGGCGACGAGCGCCCACTCGCGCAGCAGCGCGCAGCGGTGGAGGCGCGCTGCGGCGCCGACCGGGCGCGCTGGATGATCGACTGCGTGCGCGCGCTGCTGGTGTTCCCGAACCTGTGGCTGATGGACCAGGCCTCGACCACGGTGCGCGTGGTGCGCCCGCTGGCGGTGGACCGCACGCGGCTCGATGTGTTCTGCATCGCGCCGCGCAACGAGCCGGCCGCCGCGCGCACGCTGCGCCTTCGCCAGTTCGAGGACTTTCTGGGGCCGGCGGGTCTTGCCACGCCGGACGACCAGACCGTGATGGAGCACTGCCAGCGCGGCTATGCCGGCACCGCCGTGCCCTGGCAGCAGGGCTACGCACGCGGCGCGGGCGGCCTCGCCTGGGGCGGCGACGCCGCGGCGGGCGAAATCGGCCTGCAACCGGTGGCGAGCGGCGGCATCACCGACGAGGTGCTCGCCCACGGCGCGTATCGGCAGTGGCGGCGGCTGATGATCGGCGCCGCGTGAGCGGGTGCCGGCCGCGACGGGATTGAGGCGCCATCAGACAGCCGACTTCGGAGCACCACCATGAACGCGAACAAGGCCTTGTGGGAGAAGGGCGACTTCACCGCCATCGCGGCGCTGATGCGTGACTCCGGGCAGGCGCTGGTCGCCTCGCTCGGCATCACGCCGCCGCTGCGGGCGCTCGATCTTGGCTGCGGGGACGGCACCACCGCGCTGCCGCTGGCGCGGCTCGGCGCCGAGGTGGTCGGGATCGACATCGCGAGCAACCTGGTCGCAGCCGGCAACGCCCGCGCCGCCGCGGCGGGCTTGCACAAGCTGTGCTTCGAGGAAGGCGATGCCTGCGATCTGCAGGGTGTGGCCGACCATTCCTTCGACCTCACGCTCAGCATGTTCGGCGCCATGTTCGCGCCGCGGCCGCTCGACGTGGCGCGCGAGATGGTGCGCGTTACCCGGCCGGGCGGGCGCATCGTGATGGGCAACTGGATTCCGAACGACCCGACCTCGTTCGTGTCGCAACTGCTGAAGATCAGTTCGGCCTTCACCCCGCCGCCGCCGGAGGGCTTCGTCAGCCCGATGACCTGGGGCGTCGAAGCCCACATCGTGGAGCGCTTCGGTGCTGCCGGCGTGGCGCCAGAAAACATCTCGACGGAACGCGACACCTTTCTGTTCGCCGCGCCGGACAAGGGTCCGGCCGACGTGGTGGAGCTGTTTCGCCGCTATTACGGCCCGACCATGAACGCCTTCGACGCCGCCACCAGGAACGGCACCGAGCAGGACCTGCACCGGCAACTGCTGGAGCTCGCCCATGCGCAAAACCGCGCGGCCGCCGGCAGCGGGGTGGCAATCCCGGCCACCTTCATGCGCGTGAGCCTCGCGCTGTAGCGCGCGCCCTTCACGACGCAGGCTTGTGCCCCCAGGCCTGGAACAGCAGCGGGTGGATCACCAGCGTGCCGGGGTGGTCCAGGTGCGCGCGCAGCGCGGTCGCCAGTTCCGTCATCTCGTCGTCGCCAAGCAAGCCGGCGGCCACGATCTTGTCGCGGTGCAGTTCGGCAAAGCCGATCAACAGGTATTGATACAGATCGCCCGGCTTCCAGGTCGGGGCGAAGGCCTTGTAGCCGACGTCCACCAGCCCCGCACGGCGCAGCAGCGCCGGCATGTGACGGCCGATGTGGACGTCCAGGCCATGCGCCTGCCGAACCGCGGCGGTGGCGGACACCAGCTTGTCCCAGGCCGGGTGCGGGGGCTCGCACACCCACGACACCCAGTCGAGATCCTGCACCGCCACCACACCGCCGGGGCGTGCCAGCGCCGCCATCTCGCCGACCACCGCGTCGCAGTCGGCGACGTTGATCAGCACCAGCCGCGCGTGCACGAAGTCGAACGACGCGCGCGGCAGGCCCGAGCTCTCGGCCTCCCCCGCCACGATCTGCACGTTGTCGAGTCCCCGCTCGGCGATCGAAAGCTGCGCCCAGTCGCGCATCTGCAGGTCGCGGTCCAGACCTACCACCGAGCCGCTAGCGCCGACGCGCTTGGCCAACAGATCGAGGATGCCAAGCGGGCCGCAGCCAACTTCCAGTGCACGCTGACCGGGCGCAATGCCGACGTGATCCAGCAGCCAGATCGCCTGCTCCCGGAACAGCTCGCCCTGGCGCAGCAGCCGCTCGCGTTCATCGGCACTGTTGCCGAGCAGGTACTCGGTGGATTCAGTCATCGCTGGCTCGTCGTGGATGAAGGGTGGAAATGCTAGCGGAGGTTCAACGGCAGGTGCTCTGCAGCGCGCCCGGGTGGACCCACGGCCGACCGTTGGCAGCTCCCCAGCCGTGACGGCTACAGTAGGCGCTGCCTCGCCAGCTTTCGACAACCCAGGAGACAAGTCCATGTCCGCGCTCAAGCTGTCCGACATCGCCGGGGCCGCGCTGGACGCCGCCCGCACCTGGCCTTGGGTGCTGGCGCCACTCACGCTGCCGCGCGGGCAGGCTTACATCCTGCAACACGTGCTGCGCAACCGGTTTTTCAGCTCCGTCATGCGGCCGGCCTGGATGAGCCGCTGCCCGGATCAGGCGATCGTCCGCCGCACCATCTCGCAAATGGGCGAGGAGCTGGTTTACGACCCGGCCATCGGCGCCGCGCACACCAAGATACTGTGGCAGATGGGCCGCAATGTCGGCCTCGCCGACGCCCAGATGGATGCCACCATGCCCGAGCCCGAGACTGCCGCCGCGCTCGCTCTGCTGGAGCACCTCGCGCGCGACTGGCACTGGACGGTCGGCTGGCTCGGCTCGTCCATCGACGAGTTCGTGCTGACGGCGCTGCCGGGGCACAATTTTCACCCCGACCGCTGGATCGAGCATCTCGGCCTCACCGAGGAGCAGGTGTTCTTCTTCCGCTACCACCTGTCGGCTGACCTTGAGCACGCCGGCATCAAGGTGTGGCGGCCGATGGAGCCGTGGCTGACGCCGGACGTCGAGGCGCAGATTCGTCGCGGCCTGCCGCTGATTCTGGAAGCGCAGCGGCTGTTCTATGCCGGGGTGGAGCGCCAGGCGGCGGGGCTGGCGCAGGCGTGAGGCAGCGCCCGGCCATTTGACATGTCAATGCATGCCAGCGGCGCGCACCTGCGGCCGGTGGAACTGCGAGATACCACGCAACAAGACGCGCAGGTCGCCAAGGTGGGCTGCCCGCGCCTTGCGCGGGTCCGGCGTCGGGCGGTCATCCGGCCCAAAGGTGCCCGCATCGGCGATAGCACTAGCGGCCAATGGGTACACCGCCTTGTAGTCGGCCCCGATCCAGGCCACGCTCGACCAGTCAGACACCACGGTCGCGACCCGCGCGGGACCGCCGCCCAGCAAGTCGTGGCCCAGCGATAAATCGGCCGCGTCGTTACGTCCGCCAATGCGCGCCATCACCGTCGCGGGCAGGTCAAGGTGACTGCTCATATGCTCCACGCGCGCCGGCGCCACGCCAGGCACGTGCAGCAGCAGCGGCGTGCGAATCTGCTCGTCCACAAAGCTGGAGTTGTGGCCCCAGCGCCCCTTCTCCATGAACTCCTCGCCGTGGTCACCGGTGACCACCACGATGGTGTTGTCCAGCAGGTGCTGTGCCCGCAGCGCCGCGAACACCCGCCCCAACTGGCTGTCGAGGTGGTTGCACGCGTTCAGGTACCGGTTGTGGATCTGGCCGATGTCCCGCTCAAGGGACACAGTCGCGTAGTTGAAGTCTTCCAGATACGGCCGAAAGACCGCGTTCTCGGGCGGGAAGTAATACCGCGCATGTGCCGACTCGAAGAACATGAACGCCATGAACGGCCGCCCATCCAGCGCCGACCGGGCACGCTGCACATACGCCAACAGCTCGTCGACATTGGCCCGGTCGCGCTGCCAGCCGGCGCCCTGCGTCTGCTCGTGCAGGGCAGTGCCCGGCAGGCCGGCAAACACCGTGCGATCAAATTCCGGGTAACTGAAGCGTGCGCTAGTCCAGGCCTCGATGCGGTAATTCAGGTGCTCCAGAGCCTCCATCAGCACCGGCTGGCGGTTGGCCGCCAGCACCGGGAACCAGTCGCTGCCGTACAGCCCGTAAAACATTCCAAACAGGCCCATGCGCGTGCCGTTGCCGCTGCTGTAGTGGCGGTCGAAGCGCACCGCGCTGGCGGCGAACGCGCTGGTAGCAGGCATGACCTTGGGGTTGAGCGCGTCCGCCCGCAGCGATTCCGCCACCAGCCAGATGATGTTCGGCAGCCGGGCGGGCGGCTCGATCCGCAGCGGCGCGCGCGGATAACTGAGCGTCCCGGAGGCCGCGTGCAAGCGGGTGGTTTGCCGTGGCGCCGGCATGAAACCGAGCGCCTGCGCTGCGTGACGGAAGGTCGTCGGCTGGTAAAACGGAATGGCGACTGCGGCATTGCCGACGCCGACCTGCCCGGTGAAGTGGCTGATGCCGTACACGAGGCGCTCGCCGACCGCGCACAGCAACAGCACCGCCACCAACGCCCGCCGACCGGAACGCAACGGCGGCTGACGCCGCGCCCAGCGCAGCAGAAGCGTATTTGCAGCCAGCACCAGCAACACCATCACGGCGACTGTGAACCACGCGCTGTCGTCGGCCCCCATCGACTCCAGCCCACCGGGGGTGGTGACCAGGTTCCACGCAAAACCGTTCAGGTGAAACCCGAACATGCGGTAGATCAGCCAATCGACTATCAACCCCAGTTGCACCAGGCTGCTGATCACGACCAGCAGGACACCGCCCATCGCACGCGCGCCATCCGCGCCAAGCACCGGCACCAGCAAGCGACCCAGCAGCGGCACCAGCAACAGCGGCAGCAGAAACAGCGCCGCATAACCCGCCGCGGCCGCGACAAAAAAGCCGACGGCCACCGGCCCGGCGAGGTGCACATTGAGGGCCTGCACCAATATCAGCGCCAGCACTACAGCCAGGCTGGTGCCCCAGAACCGAAACGGCAGACGCGACAGTGCGTGGTCAGTCAAAGGGCACTCCCCGTGCGGTCAGCGCAGCGCCGGGCTGCGGGTTCGTGATCGGTCGGCGCATGCCGAGCATGGGCCGTCCAACGTGGCGCGCGCCCGCCCAGCGGGCGGTCCCCGCTGCGGCCGGGGCCGCCACCGGGCAGCTTGGACACCCGGCGCAGCGGCGCGTTCACACAGCTGCTGCGCCTACGCCACAGGCGGTCACTGCGGCATTACCACCGCGTCGCAGTCCACCTCGACCAGGATTTTCGGGTCGAAGAAGCCGGTCACCTTGACCAGCGAGGTGGCCGGATCGATGCCGGTGAAGAATTCGAGATGCGCCCGGCCGATGTCCCAGATGTAATTCATGTCGGTGAGGTAAATGCGCGTGCGCACCACCTGCTCCATGCGCCCGCCAAGCGCCTCCACGCTGCGTTTCACGTTCTCCAGCGCCTGGCGGGCCTGGGCGTAGGCGTCGCCCTCGCCGACTACCTCGCCGTCAGCGCCGCGTCCCGGCGTGCCGGACACGGCGATGAAGTCGCCGACGCGGCGCGCCTGCGAGTAGGCGAATTTTTCGGCGAAATGCGGCGGGGCGGGTACGGTGCGGTTGGCCATGGTGTTCTCCTCGGGTTGTGATGGGCGGCGCGGCGCCCGCGTGAAGGGCGAGTCCTATACTGCCGAAGCGGCCCCATTTTGACCCTGCCCCATGCCCTTCACCATCCCGAACGCGCTCAGCATTGCGGGCTCGGACCCGTCCGGCGGCGCCGGCATTCAGGCCGATCTCAAGACCTTCTCGGCGCTTGGCGTGTACGGCATGGCGGCGCTCGGCGGCCTCACGGCGCAGAACACGCGCGGCGTGACGGCGCTCCAGCCGCTGCCGGCGGCGTTCGTCGCGGCGCAGATCGACGCCGTGTTCGAGGACATCCGCGTCGATGCGGTGAAGCTCGGCATGCTGGGCGACGCGGACGTGGTGGCGGCGGTCGCGGGCCGCTTGCGCCACTGGCGCGCGCGCAACGTGGTGCTGGACCCAGTGATGGTGGCCAAGAGCGGCGCCGCGTTGCTGGCCGATTCCGCCATTGAACGCGTGCGCACCGACCTGCTTCCGCTCGCGACCATCGTCACCCCCAACCTGCCGGAAGCGGGCGCGCTGCTCGCCTGCGAGCCGCCCGCCGACCTGCCGGCCATGCGTGAGGCGGCGCGGGCGCTGCACGCGCTCGGTCCCGCCTGGGTGCTGCTCAAGGGCGGCCACCTGGCGGGCGATGACTGCACCGACGTGCTCTACGACGGCCGCGAGTTCTCCGAATTCCCCGCCCGGCGCATCGCCACCGCCAGCACCCACGGCACCGGCTGCACGCTGTCGGCCGCCATCGCCGCCGGGCTCGCGCGCGGGCTAGACGTGCCGCAGGCAGTGGGCGCGGCCAAGGAGTACCTCACCGCCGCCATCGCCGCGGCAGGCGCACTCAATGTCGGCCACGGCCACGGGCCGGTGCAGCACTTCCACGCGCTGTGGCGCTGAGGATCGAAACGCACCCGGCGGATACTGCACGGCACAACAACGACCGAGGAGAAACCCGAATGACCGAGCCCCTGCTGCACTACGAACTGCGCCCGGACCACATCGCGGTGCTGACCATGAACCGCGCGCACAAGATGAACGCGCTGAACGCCGAACTCGCCGGCGCGCTGGTGGATGGCCTGGGTCGCTTCGAGGCCGACGCCGACGCCTGGGTCGGCATCCTCACCGGCACCGGCAAGGCGTTCTGCGCCGGGGCGGATCTTGAGAACATGCGCGTCGGCAGCGCCGACGGCGGCGACTGGGTCGGCGCGGTCGATCACCTGACGCCACTGTTCGAGGCGCTGGAGGGCGACCGCAAGCCGCTGATCGCGGCCGTCAACGGCTTCTGCATGGGCGGTGGCCTGTCGCTCGCGCACGCCTGCTCGCTGATCGTCGCGGCCGAGTCGGCCCGCTTCGGCATGCCGGAGGCGGCGGTCGGCGTGCCGAATTTTTCCTACTTCGATCTCTGGAAAACCGTCGGCTACCGCCGCGCGCTCGAACTCAGCCTCACCGCCGATCCCTACCCGGCTAGCCACATGCTGACGATCGGCTTCGTCAATCAGGTGGTGCCGGACGCCGAGCTGATGCCGGCGGCGCTCACGCTCGCGGCGCGCGTGGCCAAGAACGCCCCGCTCGCCACCGCCGGCGCCGAGGCCGGCATGAAATTCACCCTGCGCCACCCGCGCGAGGCCTGGGCCGCGGCGGCACCCGACATCTGGAAGCAGGTGCTGAAAAGCGATGATTTACGCGAGGGGCTCGCGGCGTTCGCGGAGCGCCGCAAACCCGTGTGGGGCAATCGGTAGCCAATCACACACCGAGAGGAGAAAGCCATGGCCGACGACGCACCGAAAATTGAGGTCGAGTTCTTCCACGACGTGATGTCGTGTTGGTGCTTTCACGCCTCAGAGCGCCTGCGCGCGCTGGTGGCCCACCAGCCGGACATCGAGGTGACACACCGCTCGTGGCCGCTCGCCACCGACCCCAGCCTGATGACCAGGATTTTTCCGAGCAAGGACGCGGCGCGCGCCGAAATCTGCGGCCAGCACTGGAAGGACGCGCACGACGTAGAAAACGACCCGCGCATCGACTACCGGCTCATGATGACGCGCCGCTTCGACTACCCCTACTCCATGCCAAGCCAGCGCGGCTGCAAGGCGGCGCAGCAGCAGGGTGGCCAGGCCGCGCACTGGGATTTCTTCGACCGCGCGCAGCGGGCGCACCTGACCGAGTGCATCGACACCGCCGATCCCGCCGTGCTGGCGCAGTGCGCGCGGGACGTCGGCCTCGACGTCGCCCGCTGGCAGCGGGATTTCGAGGACACCGCGGCGCGCGACGCCGAGATTCACGCCGACATGGACATCGCCCGCCGCTACGGCATCCTGCGCGCGCCCACTCTGGTCGCGAACGGCCGCCACCAGTGCCACGGCGAGTTCTGGTCCACCTTCGGCCATCGCATCACCGCCGAGCGGCTCGAAACCTTCTTCAACGACATCCGCTTCGGCCGCAAGGTCGGCCGGGCCTGACCACCACCGCATCGCAAGGAGCACCGCCATGCAGAAACCGGACGAACTGATCCTCGAAGACGGCGCGCTGCAGCACCGCAGCATCTTCTGGGACGAGGCCATCTACGAGCAGGAGCTGAAGCACATCTTCGCCCGCGCCTGGCTGTTTCTGACCCACGAGTCGCTGATCCCGAACCCCGGCGACTACAACACCACGCGCATGGGCGAGGACAACGTGATCGTCATCCGCCAGGACGACGGCTCGATCCGCGCCTTCATCAACTCCTGCCGCCACCGCGGCAACACCGTGTGCCACGCGGATGCCGGCAACACGCAGCGCTTCACCTGCACCTACCACGGCTGGGCGTACGACCGCACGGGCGCGCTGGTGGGCGTGCCGCTGGAGAAGGAAAGCTGGTTCGGCACGCTCGACAAGGCGCGCTGGGGCCTGCGGCCGGTGGCGCAGGTGGCGTCGTACAAGGGCCTTGTGTTCGGCACGTTCGATGCCGGCGCGCCGCCGCTCGAGGACTACCTCGGCGACATGCGCTGGTACGTGGACAGTTTTCTCGACGTGCCGGGCGGCATCGAGCTGATCGGCCCGCCGATGAAGTCGATCCTGAACTGCAACTGGAAGACGCCGACCGAGAACTTCGGCGGCGACGACTACCACTTCGGCTGGACGCACGCGGCGGGCGTGGCCGTCATCGGCGGGCCGCTGCAGGGCCTGTCCGGCAACGTGCCGCTGCCGCCGGAAGTCGGCTTTCAGGTCGGCTCCAAGTACGGCCACTGCTTCGGCTTCATCGAACAAGCCGCGGCCGGCCTTCAGATGCTCGACGAATGGCGCGCCGAGTACGCCAAGTGGCTCGCGGAGCGCACGCCCATCATGGAACAGCGCGTCGGCGCGCTGCGCACGCGCCTGTACAACGGCCACTGGAACGCGTCGTTCTTTCCGAATTGCAGTTTTCTGTACGGCACCAGCACCTTCAAGGTGTGGCAGCCGCGCGGGCCGCGCCAGCTTGAGGTCTACACCTGGACGCTGGTGGAGAAGGAAATGCCGCAGGCGCTGAAGGACATCCTGCACCGCAGCAACATCGCGGCATTCGGCACCGCCGGCATGCTGGAGAGCGACGACGGCGAGAACTTCGAGGAGTGCACGCAGACCAACCGCGGCTACATGACGCGCCAGGACTACTACTACACCGGCATGGGCGTGGGCCACGAGGGCCCGCGCGCCGACATGCCGGGCGTGGTGAGCGAGGTGCTGATGGCGGAAACTGGCATCCGCAACTTCTACCGCAGCTGGGCACGCATGATGCGCGGCACGCCCTGGCAGGACGTGGACGTCGCGGCGACGGCGCCACTGGCGCGCCTGCGGAGCGTGTGAGCATGAGCACCGCCCACGCACCGCAGCAGAACGCGCGCGCCGGCGAGCCGGTGGACCGCGACACGCATTTCGCCATCGAGCGGTTTCTGATCCGCGAGGCGCGCCTGCTGGATCAGGAGCGCCTGCACGAGTGGCTCGCGCTGCTGACGCCGGACATCCGCTACCGCCTGCCGGTGCAGGAAATCCGCTACCGCAAGGACCAAAAGCCCATCGGCAGCGCCACCGGCACCAACATCTACGACGACGACTACCGCTTGCTCGAAATGCGCGTCCGGCGCATGGACACGGGCCTGGTGTGGTTCGAGGACCCGAAAAGCACCGCCCGCCGGCTGATCACCAACATCGACGCCGAGTGGTCGGCGCGTGAGGACGAGGTGGACGTGTATTCGACGTTTCTGGTCTACCGCAACCGCCGCCAACGCGACGAGGCCTGGCTGGTCGGCTGCCGCGAGGACCGGCTGCGCCTGACGGGCGCCGGCTGGAGGCTCGCCGAGCGCACCATCCTGCTCGACCAGCGCGTGGTGCTCGACAAGAACCTGCACGTGTTCATTTGAGCGCCGTGGTCGTCTTGACCGGCACCTTCAGCACCTGGCCGATGCGCAGATGCGCGGTGGGCTTCAAGCCGTTGCGCGCGGCGAGCTGGCTCACCCGCAGGCGGTGGCGGGCGGCCACGCCACCCAGCGTGTCGCCACGGCGGACGGTGTAGCGGACCTCGGTCGGCGGCAGCGAGGCGCGCCCCACCTGGCGGCTCAGGCTCGCGATGCGCGTGTCGGCGTTGGCCGTGTCCGCCGGCAGACGCAGGTCGTAGCCCTTCGGCAGCAACTGGGTCTGTTCCCACACGCCGCGCCGCAGCGCCGGGTTCAGCGCCCGCAACTGCGCGCGATCGATGCCGAGCTGCGTTTCGACCGCGCGCAGCGGCAGATACGCGGGTAGCGAGACTTCCTGCATCTTTGCCGGCGGCGCCTTGGCAATCGGCCCGAAGTGCGGCTCGGGGTCCGCGGACAGCGCCTGCGCGGCCAGAAACGTGGGGTAGAAATTGCGCGACGCGAAGCCGAACGCCGGCCCGTCGTAGCGCTCGATCAGCACCGCGATGTCGTCGGTGCCCATGGTGTTGACGGCCCGGCGCATGCCACCGCGACCGTGGTTGTAGGCGGTCAGCGCCAGCGGCCAGGTGCCGAGCGCGTCGTAGTTGCCACGCAGCAACCTGGCCGCGGCAACCGTGGCGGCGTGCGGGTCGTAGCGCTCGTCGACGAACTGGTCGATACGCAGAAATAACCGCCCCGTGCTCGCCATGAACTGCCACAAACCCGCCGCCCCGACGTGCGACCCCGCCATCGGGTCGAAGCCGGATTCCACATACGGCAGCGCGCCGATTTCCTGCGGCACGCCGTGCTGGCGCAGCGTGCTGCGGATATGCGGCTCCCAGGTACCGGCGCGGCGCAGCGCCGCCGTGAAGCGGTCCGATTGCCCCAACTGAAACCGCACCCGCTCGGCGGCGGCGCGCAGCTCGGCGGATGACGCCCCCTGCCACAGCGCCTGCACGCGCCGCACTTGCGGGTCCGAGTGGTCGGCGCTGCCATCGGCCAGCGCCAGCAGGATGCGCCGGATGGCCAGCCGACGCGGCTCGACCCGCGCCTGCCGGGTGCGCCGATCAAGCTCCCCGGACCAGCCGATGGTCTCGTACACCACGCCGAGCTGGCGGTCGTCGTGCAGGAAGCCGCCACGCGTGTCGACCTCGGTAAACACGCGGCTCCAGAACTGCACCGCAGGTTCGAGTGCCGCCGGTCGCGGCAAGGCGGGCGGGGCGGCCTGCGCCAGGCCGGCGCAGGTCACGAGAAAACACCACAGAAAACGCGGCCGCATGCGATTTGGGTAAGTCCTGGTGGCCCGCGCGGACATGCGGGGACCCTTCGTGTCACAGTGTGCCGGTGCCCACGCGGTGCACTCAAGCCAATCGACAACACCGAGGAGAAACCCATGTCCGACAACACCAACTACGTCAACGAAGTCCGCTACCAGATGGGCAAGGCGAAGATCGCCGAGTTCTCGAACGGCCCCAGCGTCACCGGCACGGTGATGGACACGCTGAACAACGTGGCGCCGCACATGGCGCGCCAGGCGATGGAGTTCGTGCTCGGCGACGTGCTGTCGCGGCCGGGTCTGGATCCGAAAACGCGTGAACTGCTGAACGTGGCCGTGCTCACCGCCATCGGCGCCGCGCTGGAGCTGAAACTCCACACGCACGTGGCGCTGAACGTCGGCTGCACGCGCGAGCAGGTGGTCGAGGCAGTCTCGCAGCAGGCGGTCTACGTCGGCTTTCCGACCGCCATCAACGGCATCAAGGTGCTGGAAGAGGTGTTCAAGGAACGCGACGCCCAGGGCGTGAAGAACTGACGGGCGGTTGAAATCAGCGTGAGATGGCGAGGCAGGATGCCTCGCGCGCAAATCAAATACGGCTGTATTTGATTTGTCGGAGCCACGCCCGGACAGGTGCCGGGCGCGGCCAGTTGAAAAAGGGCAGGACGCCCTTTTTCAATGAACTGACTGCCTCGCCCCTACCAGGGCGAGGCGCCGAACCACGCCCGGTGGTACGCGAACGTGAGTGCGTACAGACCCAGCGCCACCACCACGGCGATCCAGTTGATCTCGCCGAGCACGAGACGATTGCGGCCCTGCGCGATGGCGACGAACGGCAGGTAGGAGGTCTGCCGCGCGAACACCTCCCAGGCCGCGCCGTAACGGCGGCGGTACTTGCGGTCGAGGTTCAGCGGCGCGATCAGGCCCTGAAACGCGAAGCTGCCGAACAGCAGGTGCGAGGCCCAGTCGCCGTTGACGATGAAGTGCGCGAGCCCCCACAGGCCGAGCCCGAACAGGCCCGCGTGGCGGGTGATGCGCACCATGCCGCGCGCCTCGACCTGATCCGGCGGCACGCGACCGAGCGTGGTCGGGTTCTTGTCGGTGGCGCTCGCGCCGAACATCACGAATGCGAGTGCCATCAGCACCCAGCTCAGGGGCTTCAGATTCCCGGCAGTGCCCCAGGTCGGCAGGTTTGGCGCGTGGGCGTAGGCCCAGCCCATCCACACGATGCTCACCGTGATGGTGAGCGCGAAGGCGGCCTTGAACGGCCCTTCGCCCGTCCGGGCGACGATGACGCCCCGCAGCGGACTGCCGGAGACGATCCAGTGCATGCCAAGGAACAGCGCCGTGGCGGCGATCAGCGACTCCATGTCTCCTCCTCCCTGAAGGCCGGTCGGACCCGACCGGCGGCGCGGCGATTGTGCCGCAGTGGCGGTGTGGCTCGCGCCGCAGCACTGCCTTCAGTGCTGGTGTCTGGCCGCGTGCCGGTCGTCGCCGGGCTGCGGTGGCGGGCGCGCCATCCGCACGATGGGCACTGCCTCGCGGTCCGCCACGCACGGTTCGAGCGTGGCGTGCTCCACCCGGAACCGCTCCTGCAACACGGCGCGCACGCGCCGCTTGATCAGCTCGAACGCCGCCAGATCGTCCGCCTCCGGCACCAGGTGCGCCTCCAGCGCCCGCCGGTGCTCGTCGAGGCTCCACACGTGCAGGTGGTGCACGTCGCGCACGCCCGGCGTCGCGCGCAGCGCCGCGGCGATCGCGTCGTACTCCAGGTCGTCCGGCATCGCGCCCATCAGCAGGCGCACCGTGCGCGGCAGCAGCCCCAGCGCCTGCCAGATCACGTAGGCGGAAATCGCCACCGTCACCAGCAGGTCGGCGACGGTGAGGTCGTACAGCAGGATCAGCGTGCCGGCAACGATGACGCCGAGCGACGCCAGCGCGTCGGTCACGTTGTGCAGGAAGGCCGCGCGGATGTTGAGGCTGTGCGCCGCGCCGCGGGCGATGATCAGCGCCGTCAGCGTGTCGATCAGCAGCGCCACGCCGGCCACGATCACCACCGGCCAGCCCTGCACCGGCTGCGGCGACACGAAGCGCGTGATCGCCTCCACCAGCAGGTAACCGCCCACCAGCAGCAGCGCGGTCACGTTGATCAGCGTCGCCACCAGCTCGGCGCGCTGGTAGCCGAAGGTCATCAGCCGGTCCGCCGGGCGACGGGCAATGCGTTGCGCCAGCAGCGCGATGCCCATCGACGCCGCATCGGACAGGTTGTGCAGCGCGTCCGCGATCAGGCCGAGCGAACCCGACAGCACGCCGGCCGCCACCTGCACCACCGTGAGCAGCACGTTGATCGCAATTGCCCACGCGAGGCGGCCGTCAGCCAATGGGCCGTGGGCGTGAGGGTGGTGCGATTCCTCCATGGACGGCCGGCCTACGGATGCGCCGCCCGCAGGTAGGCCGCCAGTGCGGCGCGGTCGGTGTCGGCGATGGCCGGGGCCGGCATGGAGGCCGGCGGCGCCTTCAGCAGGGCCACCAGATCCGCCTGCGCATAGCGGGCGCCGAGGGCATTCAGCACCATGCCGGGCGCGCCCGGCCGGTGGCAGCTGGCGCAGGCCAGCCGATCGAACAGCTCGGCACCCCGCGCCAGCGTGGCATCGGCCCGCTGCGGTGCGCTGAGCCTGTCCAGCGCGGACGGCGCAGGCGCGCGGTCCACGGCAGGCACGGCCGTGCCCGACGCGCGCGGCGGCGCAAACGGCGCCCCCGGCGCCGCGCGCGCCGGATCCCAGGTGATCCGATAGACCGCGCCCGCGTAGTCGTCGGACACGTACACCGCACCGTCCGGCCCGGGCAGCGCGTCCACCGGCCGGCCTGTCACCGTGCCACCCTGCGTAAACCCGACCAGAAAATCGCGCTCGGTGATGGCGCCGTCGGCCGCCCAGTGCAGCGACGACACGCGGTAGCCGGACAGCGCGCTGCGGTTCCACGACCCGTGCTGGCCGACCAGCGCCGCGCGCTCGAAGCCCGGTGGGGCGCGATCGGCGGCAAAGAAGTTGACGGATAACGCCGCCACATGGGCACCGAACGCGTAGGCAGGCGCGATGGGCTGGCGGCCGGCCGCGGCCGGATGACTGCCGAATTCGGGATCCGGCACGTTGTCCGCGTGCCAGAACGGCCAGCCGTAGAAGCCGCCGGCCACGATGCGGTTCAGCTCGTCCGGCGGGTAGTCGTCGCCGAGCAGGTCGCGGCCGTTGTCGACGCTGTAGAGCTCGCCCGTGCCGGGCTGCCAGTCGAAGCCGACCGTGTTGCGCAAGCCCTCGGCGTAGGGCGTGACGGCACCCGTGGCGGGATCGACGCGCAGCATCGCCGCGCGCGGCGTGGTTTCGATGCACACGTTGCAGGACGAGCCCGCGGTTACGTACAGAGCCCCGTCCGGGCCAACGCGCAGCGTGCGCGTGAAGTGCATGCCGCCGCCTGCTAGCGCGGCGACCTGTTCCAGCGGCCCGTTGATCGTGCGCGCCGCGGCATCGAAGCGCACGCGCCGCACGGCGCCGGTTTCGGCGACGTACAGCCAGCCGTCGGCAAGGTCGATGCCGTGCGGCCGGTCCAGGCCCTCCAGCAGCGTGCGCACGCCGTCGGCGCTGCCGTCGCCGTCGGCATCGCGCTCCAGCAGCAGCACCTTGCCGGCGCGCGTGACGCTGACCAGCAAATCGCCGGTTGCGGTGAAGCGCAGCACCCGCGCCGGGCCGAGCCCCTGCGCGTACACACCCAGCGTGAACCCGGGCGCCAGACGCAGCCCGGCGAGGTTCTCCGCTGTCGCCTTCGCGCCGCCGATGCCGGCGATCGCGTGCAGCACCGGGCCGCGCACCGTGACCTGAGAAGTGAGGTACCACAGGCCGAGCGCCAGCAGCAGCGCGAGGACACCGACCGTGCTGGCGACGATTTTCAGCACTCTGCGCATGCGGACCTCGGTAAGCGGCGGCGCGGGGAGCGGATCATCACGTGCTGCGCGCGGCGAGCACGTCCCGCGCGCTGGCGAGCTGCGCTTGCGCCGCCGCGGGGTGGGCCAGCAACGCCCGGTGACGACGCTGCGGCGCCGGGCGCCCCGCCGCCACCGGCAGCGCGATCCGCACCGCATCCGGGTCGTTGCAGATCAGCACGTAGTCGCAGCCGGCATCGAGCGCGCGCCGCGTGCGGGCCGCGAAGTCGCCCGCCCCCGCCGCGCCCGCCATGCCGAGGTCGTCGCTGAACACGGCG
Organism: Immundisolibacter sp.; assembly: GCF_050250495.1. Classification (GTDB taxonomy): domain Bacteria; phylum Pseudomonadota; class Gammaproteobacteria; order Immundisolibacterales; family Immundisolibacteraceae; genus Immundisolibacter. The sequence goes on from NZ_JBFWOM010000001.1 coordinate 62,152, forward strand.
CCGTCGAAGCCGAGCTCGCCGCGCAGGATGTCCTCGACCCACCGCCGCGAGAAACCGGCCGGCTGCGCGTCCACGGCCGGGAACAGCACGTGCGCCATCATCACCGACTGGAGGCCCTCGGCAAACAGGCGCCGGTACGGCAGCAGATCAGTGTCGATGGCCTCGCGCGGGCGCTCGTCGATCACCTGCGTCAGATGCGTGTCCGCCGCCACCGCGCCGTGCCCGGGGAAGTGCTTGCCGCAGGCGGCCATGCCGGCCTCGCCCATCCCGGCCATGAAGGCGCCGGCGAGCGCCGCGGCAGTCGCGGCATCCGCATGAAACGCCCGCGCGCCGATGATGTCGCTGACGCCGTAGTCGAGATCGAGCACCGGCGCGAAGCTCAGATCGACGCCGAGTGCCGTGAGCTCCGCCGCCATCACGAGCCCCCCGGCGCGGGCGAGCGCGAGGCCCAGCGCGGCGTCGCGATCGTGCGCGCGACCGTAGGCGGCGGCCGGCGGCAACACGGTGAAGCCGGGCTTGAGACGCTGCACCCGCCCGCCCTCCTGATCGACCGCGATCAGCAGGCGCGGCTCACGCAGCTCGTGAATGTCGGCACACAGCGCCGCGAGCTGCGCGGCGTCCTCGAAATTGCGCTCGAACAGGATGACGCCGCCGATGGCGGGTTCGAGCAGCAGGCCGCGGTCGGCCGGCGTGAGCCGCGGGCCGGGCAGGCCGATGACCAGTGGGCCCGGCGGGAGCGCGTGAGGCATGGCAGTCCTTGGAACAGTTTTCGGGATGGATCAGGCGTCAGGCGTCCGAATGATCGGCCGCCGCAATGCGCGCGCCCCAGTCGGCGGCGCGGGCGAGGATGGTGTCGAGGTCAAGCGTGGCGAGCTGGCGGTCCTTGAGCAACTGCCGGCCGGCCACCCACACGTCGCTCACGGCGTCGCGCCCGGCGGCGTAGATGAGCTGCGAGATCGGATCGTGCACCGGCTGGCAGTGCGGCGCGGACAAATCAACCGCCACCAGATCCGCGGCCTTGCCGGGCACCAGCGAGCCGATGTCGTCGTCAAGCCCGAACGCCTTTGCACCGCCAAGCGTCGCCATGCGCAGCAGCAGCGGCGCCGGCGCCACGGCCGCGTCGCCGGTGGCGAGCTTGGCGAGCAGGCCGGCGGTCTTGAGCTCACCCAGCACGTCGAGGTCGTTGTTGGAGGCCGCGCCGTCGCTGCCGATGGCGACGTTCACGCCCGCCGCCAGCAGCGCCGGCAGCGGGCAGGTGCCGGACGCGAGCTTCATGTTCGATTCCGGGCAGTGCACGATGCTGGCGCCGGCCGCGGCGAGGCTCGCGATCTCGCCCGGCAGCAACTGCGTGGCGTGCACGCCGACCAGGTGCGGCGTGAGCAGACCCAGACCCGCCAGGCGCTCGAGCGGCCGCACGCCGTGGCGGGATTCGCTCTCGGTCACCTCGTGCGCGGTCTCATGCAGGTGGATGTGCACCGGCAGGTCGAGTTCCTCCGCCAGCACGGCGATGTGCTTCAGCGGCGCGTCGCTCACCGTGTACGGCGCGTGCGGCGCAAACGCGGTGCGGATCAGCGGGTGCCCGCGCCAGGCGTCGCGCAGCGCGAGCCCGCGCCGCAGGTAGTCGTCGGCGTCGGTGGCGTAGGCGGTCGGAAAGTCGATCGCGATCAGGCCCACCACCGCCCGCATGCCGGCAGCGGCGGCCGCCTCGGCCGTGTCCTCACCGAAGAAGTACATGTCCGCGAAACACGTGATGCCGGCCCGCAGCATCTCGGCAATGGCCAGCGCCGTGCCGTCGCGCACGAACTCGCGCCCCACGAAGCGCTGCTCGGCCGGCCAGATGTGCTGCTGGAGCCAGGGCATCAGCGGCAGGTCGTCGGCAAGACCGCGCAGCAAGGTCATGGCGGCGTGCGTGTGGGCGTTGACGAGGCCCGGAATCAGCGCGTGATACGGCCGCTCCACCTGCGGCCAGTCGGCGAACTGCTCGCGCGCGGCGGCATCCGGGAGCACGGCGACGATGCGCCCGTCCTCGACCACCACCGCGTGGTGGTGCAGCACCCGCCCGGCCGGCTCCACCGGAATCACCCAGCGGGCGTGGACCACGAAGCGGGCGGCGTCGGTCATCGGCTTGATCCAGGTGGGGAAATGCGCGTGCGCGGCGGAAAAACGGGGTGCTATAGTGCCGGCGCTCATCGCGAATGCAAATCACATGACCCGCAACCGCCAGCTTGACAGCTTGCTCAACGACCGCGCCCCGCGCGGCGCCGTGCTGCGCGCGTCCGTGTCCCTGCCTGGCCGCCCTGGCCTCCTGCTACTCGCGCTGCGACTGCCGTAAGGCAGACACACGCAGCCACGCCCTGGCGAGGGCCACCGACAACGCAATCCCGATTCAAACCTGAAGCACTGCTGCCCCACGGCGGCGGCCGCCCGTAACCCGTCCGGAGACCGGTCATGAGCAAGGACAAGCTGATCATTTTCGACACCACCATGCGCGACGGCGAGCAAAGCCCCGGCGCCGCCATGAGCCGTGAGGACAAGCTGCGCATTGCCAAGGCTCTCGAACGCCTGAAGGTGGACGTGATCGAGGCCGGCTTTCCGGCGTCGAGCCCGGGCGACTTCGCCGCCGTGCAGGCGGTGGCCGAGATCGTGAAGGACTCGCGCGTGTGCGCACTCGCCCGCACCGGCGATGCCGACATCGACCGCGCCGGCGAGGCGCTCAAGCCCGCCGTGGCGCCGCGCATCCACACCTTCATCGCCACCTCGCCGCTGCACATGGAAAAGAAGCTGCGGATGACGCCGGACGAGGTCGTCACCGCCGCCGTGCGGGCCGTGAAACGCGCCCGCCAGTACACGGACGACGTGGAGTTCTCGGCCGAGGACGCCGGGCGGTCGGATCTCGAATTCCTGTGCCGCATCTTCGAGGCGGTGATCGACGCCGGTGCCACCACCATCAACGTGCCGGACACGGTCGGCTACAACCTGCCACACGTGCTCGGCGAGAAGTTCCGCTACCTTATCGAGAACATCCCGAATTCCGACAAGGCCATCTTCTCCGCCCACTGCCACAACGATCTCGGTCTCGCCGTCGCCAACTCGCTGGCCGCCGTGCTGGCCGGTGCGCGGCAGGTGGAGTGCGCCATCAATGGTCTGGGCGAGCGGGCCGGCAACGCGGCGCTGGAAGAAATCGTCATGGCCGTGCGCACGCGCCAGGACTTGTTCCCGTGCGACGTCGGCATCGACACCCGCCATCTGCTCGCCTGCTCCAAGCTGGTGGCGGCCACCACCGGTTTTCACGTGCAGCCGAACAAGGCCATCGTGGGCCTGAATGCCTTCGCGCACGAGTCCGGCATCCACCAGGACGGCGTACTCAAGAGCCGCGAGACCTACGAGATCATGCGCGCGCAGGACGTCGGCTGGCAGGACAACCGCCTCACGCTCGGCAAGCTCTCGGGCCGCAACGCGTTCAAACAACGCATGGCAGCGCTCGGCTTCGAGTTCGCCACCCAGGAGGAGCTGACGGAAGCCTTCCGCCGCTTCAAGGAACTGGCCGACAAGAAGCGCGAGATCTACGACGAAGACCTCATGGCGCTGGTCACCGACATGGACCTGACGCAGGCCAACGAGCGCGTGCGCCTGATCGGCATGAAGGTCTGCGCCGAGATGGGCGAGACGCCGCAGGCGACCGTGACGCTGAGCCTCGACGGCAAGGAGCACACCGCGACCGCCGACGGCGACGGCTCGGTGGACGCCACCTTCAAGGCCATCGAGTCCATCGTGCACTCAGGCGCGGAACTCCAGCTCTACTCGGTGCAGAGCATCACCGCCGGCACCGACGCGCAGGGCGAGGTCAGCGTGCGCCTGTCCCGCGACGGCATGGCCGTGAACGGCGCCGGCGCCGACACCGACATCGTGATCGCGTCCGCCAAGGCCTACGTGAACTGCCTGAACCTGGTGCTGGCTGCGCGCGAGCACGCGGCGGCGGGGGTGTAGGCGCCCTCTCCCGGCCTGCGGCCACCCTCTCCCGCAGGCGGGAGAGGGGTAAATGTCGTCATCGACCCGTCGTTTCTCCCCTCTCCCGCTTGCGGGAGAGGGGCCGGGGGAGAGGGCCTGCAGCCGCTTTGACTCACTCCGCCCGCGGTGTCACAGTCGCCGCCGCCCAATCGATCATTCATTCAGGGAGGAGAACGATGAGCGGACAACTCGACGGCAAGGTCATCTGGGTCACCGGCGCCGGGCGTGGTCTTGGCCGGGCCTATGCCGAGGGCCTGGCGGCGGAAGGCGCCGTGGTGGCGGTGAGCGACATCGCCGGCACGGACGAGGCGGTCGCGGCCATCCGCGCGGCCGGCGGCAAGGCGGCGGGCTTTGTGTGCGACGTGACCGACGAAGCCGCCGTGCTGCGCTGCGCGGCCGACATCAAGGCCCAGCTTGGCCCCATCGACGGGCTGGTCAACAACGCCGGCATCTACCCCTTCGGCCCCATCGAGCAGACGGACGCCGCGTTCCTGGAGCGCATCTTCCGCATCAACGTGTTCGGCAGCTTTCACTGCATCCGCGCCGTGGTGCCGGATATGAAGGCCCGCCGCGGCGGCAAGATCGTGAACATCACCTCCGCCACCTTCCACACCCCGCCGCCGATGCTCAGCGCCTACGTCGCCACCAAGGGCGCGGTGATCGGCATGACGCGCTCGCTGGCGCGCGAGCTAGGCGAGTTCAACATCAACGTCAACGTGATCGCGCCCGGCCTCACCGAGACGCCCGGCGTGGCCGAGGCGCCCATCGCCGGCGACATGTGGACCGGCATCCTCGCCGCGCAGTGCTTCAAGCGCCGCGAGCAGCCGGCGGACCTGGTCGGCACGGTGGTCTTCCTGTGCTCGCCAGCGAGCGACTTCATCACCGCGCAGACCATCAACTGCGACGGCGGTATGGGAGTGCATTGAGTCGGTGATTCGACCTGAGGCTGGCCTCCCACGCGAATAGAGACTGTGGGAGCGCCGCCCCCGGCGCGAAATCTCCAGCCGACCATTCGGCCCGAGGGCGGGCCTCCCACATCCGCTTCGAGTGTGGGAGCGGCGCCCCCGCCGCAAAGCCTCCGCCAATCGCTTCGCCACCCACCCTGCAGGCATCGCCCATGCCCACGCCAAACCCCGCCACGCAGCTCGACATGTACCGGCGCATGCTGCGCATCCGCCGCTTCGACGAGACCGTCAAAACCCTGTTCGACCGCGGCCGCATTCCGGGCTCGGTGCACCTGTCGATCGGCCAGGAGGCCGAGGTGGTCGGCGCCTGCATGGCGCTGCGCGGTGACGACACCATGGTCGGTAACCACCGCTCGCACGGTCATCCCATCGGCAAGGGCGCGGCGCTGGGTCCGCTGCTGGCGGAGATTCTGGGCAAGGCGACCGGCGTCAACGGCGGCAAGGGCGGGTCGATGCATCTGGCCGATTTCTCGGTAGGCAGTCTTGGCGAGAGCAGCATCGTCGGCTCCGGCCTGCCGGTGGCGGTGGGCGCCGCACTCGGCCTGCAAATGCAGGGCAGCGACCGGGTGTGCCTGTGCTTTTTCGGCGACGGTGCGTCGAACGAGGGCTACTTCCACGAGGCGCTCAACATCGCGTCGGCCTGGCAAGTGCCGGTGGTGTTCCTGTGCGAGAACAACGGCTACGGCGTGACCACGGCGTTCGGTCGCGTCAGCCGCAACACGGACGTGGCACGCCGCGCGGCGGCCTACGACATGCCGGGCGATATCGTCGACGGCCAGGATGCACTCGCCGTACACGCGGCGGTGAGCGCGGCCGTGGCCCGCGCCCGCGCCGGCGGCGGCCCCGCGCTGATCGAGGCCAAGACCTACCGCTACCCGCACCACTCCGAAGGCCCGCTGTACGACGGCATCCCCTACCGCGATCCGGGCGAGCTCGCCGCCTGGCGGGAGCGCGACCCGCTGCCGCTGTTCGCCGCGCGGCTCCTCGAAACCGGTGTCGCTGACGCCGCCGCGATCGCCGCCATCGAGGCGGACGTCACCGCCGAGGTGGCCGCCGCGCTTGAATTCGCCGAGCAAAGCCCGTGGCCGGACCCGGCCGAGGCGCATCGGGGCCTCTACCGCACGCCGATCGGAGCCGGCCATGCGTGAGCTGACGTTTCTGGAAGCCATCCGCGAGGCGCAGGAGCAGGAGATGGCACGCGACCCGCGCGTGTTCATCCTGGGCGAGGACGTGTCCTTCAACGTGTACGGCTCGACCGGTGGCCTTGCGACACGTTTTGGCCTGGATCGCGTGCGCGACACGCCGATCAGCGAGGCCGGCTTTGCCGGCGTGGCGGTCGGCGCGGCGCTGGTTGGCATGCGGCCGATCGTCGATTTCACCATCGCGTCGTTCATGTATCTGGCCATGGATCCGCTGGTCAGCATGGCCGCCAAAACGGCCTACATGTACGGCGGGCAGGCGCACGTGCCGGCGGTGTTCCGCGCCGCGCTGTTCTACAACGGCGGTCTTGCGGCACAGCACTCGGACCGCAACTACGCCATGTTCATGCAGGTGCCGGGGCTGAAGATCGCCGTGCCGAGCAGCCCGCACGACGCCAAGGGCTTGCTGAAGTCCGCCGTCCGCGACGACGACCCGGTGCTGGTGTTCGAGGACGGCGCGCTGTGGGGCGCCCGTGGCCCGGTGCCGCAGGACGATTACCTCACGCCCTTCGGGCAGGCCGCCGTGCGGCGCGAGGGCAGCGACGTGACGGTGGTCGCGATCGGCTCGCGCGTGCGCGAGGCGCTTGCCGCCGCCGACACGCTGGCCGGCGAGGGCATCTCGCTCGAAGTCATCGACCCGCGCACGCTGGTGCCGCTCGACCGGACGACGATTCTGGAATCGGTCGCGAAAACCGGCCGCGCGCTGGTGGTGGACGTCGGCCACCGAAGCTGCGGCGTGGCCGGCGAGATCCTCGCCAGCATCGCCGAGGACGGCTTCTGGTCGCTGCGCGCGCCCTTGAAGCGCCTGACCGCGCCCGACATGCAGATTCCGTTCTCGCCCGCGCTCGAAAAGGGCTTCTACCCGCAGGCCGCCGACATCGTGGCCGCCGCGCGCGACCTCGTGCAGGGCTGATCGCCGTGGCGCACGAGGTGCTGCTGCCGCAGTGGTCCATGGGCATGCAGGACGGCCAGATCACGCGCTGGCTGAAACAGCCCGGCGACACCGTGGCCGACGGCGAGGTGATCGCCGAGGTCGAGTCGTCCAAGGTGGCGAGCGAACTGCTCGCCGACCGCGACGGCGTGTTCCTGCGCGCGCTGGTGGCGGTCGATGAGCTGGTGCCGGTGCGCACCGCGCTGTGCCTGATCGGCACCGCCGACGAGCTGACGGGCGAAGCGCCCGCCCGGCCGGCGGCAGCGCCAGCGCCGAGCGCATCCAGCACGGACAAGCCCCCTGCCCCGCCGCTGGCCGCGCAGGCGCAGATCACGCCCCGCGCCCGCAAGCTGGCAATGGACCACGGCATCGATCTTGCCGCCGTGCGCGGCAGCGGCCCTGGCGGGCGCATCGTGGAGACCGACGTCGAGGCCTTGCTCGACACCGACGGGCCGCCGCCCTACTCCCTGCGCCAGCGCCGCGGCCGCATCGCCGAGCGCCTGCTCACCAGCCTGCGCGAGACGGCGCAGCTCACGCTGACGCGCGACATCGACGTTACCGAACTCGCCCTGTTTCGTGCGCAGGCAACACCCAAGCCGGGCTGGGGCGACCTCATCGGCTGGGCGCTAGGCCGCGTGCTGCCGCGCCACCTGCGCCTTAACGCCACCGTTCAGGGAGATCTGGTCCGGCCATCCAGCGCGGTGCATCTCGGCTTCGCGGTCGCGCTCGACGACCGGCTCGTCACGCCCGTGATACGCAACGCGGACGCCCTGTCGCTGGCGGACTTCACCCGGCGCGCCGCAGAACTCACGGCCCGCGCCCGCAGCGGCACCCTTCAACCCGGCGACGTCGACGGCGGCACGTTCACCGTGTCGAACCTCGGCGGGCACGGCATCGACGCCTTCACGCCCATCGTGAATCCGCCGCAGGTGGCGATTCTGGGCCTCGGCCGCGTGCGCGAGGTGGCGGCACGGGACGGCGCCGGCATCGCCTGGCGACAGTGCTTCACGGCCAGTCTGACCTTCGACCACCGCGTGACGGACGGCGTGCCGGCGGCGCAGTTGCTCGCCGACCTCGCGCAGTTCCTGGCTACGCCGGGTAGCTGGCTGCCATCGCACTGAGTCCATGGCGCGCGCGCCCGCAGCTCAGCCCGTCTCGTTCTGCGGCACCGCCAGCAGCGGCTGCGCGATCGCCTCGCGGCGAATCAGCTCGCCGGGGGCGAAACCCGCCCGCGAGGCGGCGGCCTCATCCAGCAACAGCGCATCGATCAGGGGCGCCAGCGTCACGGCCTGCGGGTCGACCAGCAGCGCCCAGCGCCGCCCTCCTCTGGACGCGTCCACCAGACCGACCCAGCCGATCCGCTGTAGCAGCTCCAGCACCACGTCCATGCGTCGCGGGTCCGCACCGAGGCCCCGCACCAGCTGCGCCATGCCCAGCCCACAGGGCGGCTGCGCGCGGTGGGCCGCCAGGCGCCGCGCCACCTGCACCGCCAGCAGAAAATCGCCGCCCGCGCCCGGCTCGGGCCCGAGCCCGCCGGCGCGCAACGCGGGCAACCACGCCGACACCAGCGCCCCACCCAATACCACAAGCCAGCTCCAGTAAATCCAGATCAGCGCCAGTGGCAGCGTGGCAAACGCCCCGTAGACGGCCTCATAAGTCGGCAGGCGACCGATGTACCAGGCAAAGCCGCGGCTCGCCACGTTGAAGGCCACGGCGGCCAGCAGCCCGCCGGCGAGCGCGTCGCGCCACAGCACCTCGGTGTTCGGGATCACCCGGTAGACCACCCCGAACAAGGCACCCATGAGCAGCCAGGACACCAGCGTCCCGAGCGCCGCCGTGGCACCCGGAATGACGCCGAGCCACCCCGACGACACGGCGGCCGCCAGCGACAACTGCCCGAGCGCGAAGGCCACCAGCAGCGGCCCCGCAGTGAGCCAGGCCCAGAACAGCATCACCCGCTGCGCCAGCGGCCGCGACCGTGGCGTGCGCCAGATCATGTTCAGGGAGCGGTCGATGGTGAGCAGCAGCAGCGTGGCGGTGACCAGCAGACCAATCACGCCCGCGGCCCCGAGCCCGGCCGCCTTCTCGGCAAACTGGTTCAGGTAATCGAAGACGGTACGGGCGATGTTGGGTGGCAACAACGCCTCGGCAAACCACGCCTGCAACTGGCCCTGCAATCGATCGAAGGCCGGAAAGGCAGTGAACAGCGCCAGCATCACCGCCAGCAGCGGCACCAGCGAAATGACGGTAGTGAAGGTAAGGCTGGCAGCCGCCTGCGTGATGCGTTCCTGCGACAGACGTCGGGCGAGAAAGCGCAGCCCGGACAGGAGCTGACGAAACCTTGAGTGCGCGGCCGCGGTCACTGCATCAGCCGCCGAAGGCCACCGTCGGCGCGCGGCGCGGCGGCCGGGCGACGACGGCGCGGACCCGACACCTCACTCCTTGAGGAAGTCCAGGCACAGCTTGTTGAACAGCGTGGCCTTCTCGTACTGCACCCAGTGGCCGCACTGCGAGAACACGATCAGGCGCGCGTTGTCGCACTCCTTCATGATCTCCATGCCGGATTCGACCGGGCAGGCGCGGTCGTCGCGACCCCACAGCACCATCATCGGCAGATTCTTCAGGATCGGCAGGCGCGGGCGCAGGTCGCCGATCGACAGCGTCTGGAACACCCGCGCCGGCTGCGTGCAGGCCACCTCGTAGCGCTCGTTGACCAGCTGCTCGGTCACGTCATCCTTGGAGTACGCCATGTACTCCAGGAACCGCTTGAGCTTGTCCTTGCTGAAGCCGCCCTCTTCCTGGCCGAGCTCCTTCAGCTTCTGGATGGCCGGCATGGCGAGATAGCGCTCCATCGGGCCAATGCCGCCCGGGCCCATGACCACCAGCTTCTTCACGCGCTGCGGGTTGTCCTGCGAGAAGCGGATCGACATGGCGCCGCCCATGGAATTGCCGACCAGCGTCACCTTGTCGAGGCCCAGGTGGTCGAACAGCTTGTTCAGGCACTCCATCAGCGTTTCGAAATCGAAATTCCCGTCGGTGGGCTTGGACGACAGGCCGTAGCCGAAGGCATCCGGCGCGATGGCGCGGTAGCCGGCATCCGCGAACACCTGAAGGTTGTGCTGCCAGTTGGTCCAGCCGCCAGCGCCCTGCCCGCCGCCATGCAGAAAGATCACCGGCTCGCCCTTGCCGATGTCGTGGTAGTGCAGGCGGTTGCCATTGCCCATGTCGGCGTAGTTGGCGACCTTGTTGTACTGGTATTCCATCGTTGTCTCCTCCGGGTTGGTTCGTATCGTTCAGTCGTCGTCGTTGTCCACCAGCGGCGCGTCGTTGTCGACGAGCTCCCGCAGCTCCTTGCCTGGCTTGAAGTGCACCACGTGCCGCTCGCCGAGCGGCACCGCGGCGCCGGTCTTCGGATTGCGTGCCAGCTTGGGACGCCGGTAATGCAGGCTGAAGCTGCCGAAGCCGCGAATCTCGATGCGGCCGCCGTGCGCCAGGGCGTCGATCATCTGCTCCTGCAGCAGCTTGACCGCCAGCTCCATGTCCTTCGGCGACAGGCCTTCGAGTTCCTGGGACAGCAATTCGATAAGTTGGGAGCGGACCACTGCGGAATGGCTCTTGATTGTTCGGGGGCCTACCGCCACGCGGTACGGCGCAGGATTCTAAATCCGATTCAACCGCTTGTGGATTCTGATCAAGTGCGGCGGCGCGCCGCCTCAGGGCCGGCTTGCTACCATGCGGGCCATCTTAACCGCCGCCCGGGAGTTGCCGTCATGCCCACCGACCCGCTGAACGTCCACAAGGTGCTGGTGCCGCTCGATTTCTCCGACCCGTCGCAACAGGCCATCCAGTATGCCCGCCGGTTCGCCGCGCCGAGCAATGCGGAGCTGCTGCTGCTGTACGTGATCGAGCCGGTTGCCTACCCGGCCGAGCTCGGCGTCGTCGTCAACCTCGACGCGGATCTTGCCGAACGCGCGCTCGGCGAGCTCGAAAAACTCCGCCAACAGCACCTGGGCGACTACCCGCGCGCGCGCTGCGTGGTGCGCAGCGGCGTTGCTGATGCGGAGATCGTCAGCACCGCGCGGGACGAGCACGTCGAGTTGATCGTGATCGGCACGCACGGTTTCTCGGGCCTGAAACACCTGCTGCTCGGCAGCACCGCCGAGCGGGTGGTGCGCGACGCGCCGTGCCCGGTGCTGACCGTGCGGCATCACCCCGCCAAGGCCTGAGCCGGCCGCAGCCGGGGCCGGGGCACCATCTGCACGGCAACCGCCGCCAGCACCGCCGCCCCGCTGAACAGCAGCACGCCCGGCCGGTAGCTGTGCGTGAGTTCCAGCAGGCGGCCGAGTGCCGACACGGTGACGAACGCGCCGAGCGCGCCGGCTGAGTTCACCACCGCAATCCCGACCGCCGCCATGGCCGGCGGGATGGTTGCCGTGACCAGACCCCAGAAGCAGCTGAACGCCGCCCCGGCGCCGAGCAGCGCCACGAACATCGCCATCAGCAGTTGCCCGGTGGTGCTGGAATACGCCATGCCGACGTAGCCGGCCGCCGCCACCAGCGCGCCCAGCGACACATGCCAGTGCCGCTCGGCGGTGCGATCCGAATGCCGCCCCCACAGGATCAGCGCCGCGCCGAACAGCAGGTATGGCGCCCCCACCAGCCAGCCGACCGCGGTGGCGCTCATCTGCGCATCGAGCGCGTGGGCAAGTTTCGGAGCCCAGAAAATTACTCCGGTGAACGCGCCGAGGAACATGAAATACGCCAACCCCAGCAACAGCACGGTGGGATGGAACATCTGACGTAGCGTGCCGTGCGCCACGGCCGGCGCCGCCGCGCGGTCCGCCGCCAGCGCGCCTTCTATCCAGCGCCGTTCGTCCGCGGCCAGCCAGCGCGCCTCGGCCGGCCGGTCCGGCAGCGTCATCAGCACCACCAGGCCGAGCAGCACCGTCGGCAGCCCCTCCACGATGAACAGCCACTTCCAGCCGGCGAGGCCCGCGAGGCCGTTCATGTTGTCCATGATGGCGCCGGACAGCGGGCTGCCCAGCAGGCCTGCCACGGCCAGCGCCAGGGCGAACTGCCCGATTGCCGTGGCCCGGTCGGCGCTGCGAAACCAGTACGTCAGGTAAAGGATGATGCCCGGGTACAGGCCCGACTCGGCCACGCCCAGCACGAAACGCATCACGTAGAACTGCGTGGGCGACGTGATGGCCGCCATCGCCGCCGACACCGCGCCCCAGATCAGCATGATGCTGCCGATCAGCCGCCGCGCGCCGACACGCTCCAGCAGCTTGTTGGCCGGCACCTCGAACAAGAAGTAGCCGAAAAAAAACAACCCGGCGCCGAGACCGTACACGGCGTTCGAGAACCCGAGATCCTCGTTCATCGTCAGTGCCGCGAAGCTGACGTTCACCCGGTCCAGGTGCGCCAGGATGTAGATCACGATCAGCAGCGGAATCAGCCGCAGGCTGATCTTGCGCCGCACGCCGTCGGCCATCGCCTGGTCGGTGCCAGTCATCTCCCCTCCTTGCCCTTGCATTTATGTGTGTCTGCGCCGGCCCTCGCCGCAGCGCCGCCGCATCATAACTGGCGCCGGACAGCGGCCGCACAGGGCGCCCGCCTCCCCCGCGTGCAACGTCAGAACCCGCGCCCGAGACCGGTCGTTGCACAGCGCCTGGTCGCGCGGCCGGCCGCTGTCACCCGCTCCGCACCGCGTGCACCGCGCACGTCAAGGCGTGAAACAACCGTGCGTTATCGCGGGCCGCGCCGCGCCTGGAAAAAGCCAATCGCAAGACAAATGATGGCCGGCCACGCGGTGAAGAAAAACAGCAGTCCGGGGCCGATCGGGTTCGGATTCGGGTCCGGCCACAGGCCGATCGCCGCGAGCAGCACAATGCCCCACAGCGGCGTCCAGCCGATCAGTACCAGAAACAGGCCAATGCGAAACAGCCGATTGCCAAGGTAGCGACTGGTCATTGGCGATGACTCCGTTGGATGGACGGTTGGCACCAGCACAGATGTGGATCGAAAGAATCGAAAGGCAGACTACGCGTCGCGATTGTCCTTGACCGAAGCCGACGCGCCGCGAGTCTACCTGTGGGAGCGGCGCCCTCGCCGCGAATCGACAACGCACTTCGGCCCGAGGGCGAGCGCGGGGTAGGATGCGGTGAGGCACGAACCGCATCGGTCGAGCCGGCGATCTCACTCCGCACCCGCAATCACAATCGGTTTACCGCCGCCCCAATCCGACGGATAAACACCCATCACCACGTGCCGGTGAAAGCTGGAATGCGGCCAATCCGCCACGCGGGGCACGTAACCGTGCTTCACCGGATTCCAGTGGATGTAATCCACGTGACGCGCATAGTCTGCATCGTCACGAATGCAATGCTCCCAAAACCGCCGTTGCCAGATGCCGCGTTCACCGCGTTTGATCCGGCTTGCCGAACGCCGCTCACCGGGCTTGATGGCCCGCGAGAACGTGGCCTTGATCAAGCCCCAGCGCATCGAGTAATCGGAGTCACCGTCCGGCAAGGACCAGACGCAATGCAGGTGGTCCGGCAATGCCACCACGGCATCCATGTGGAAAGGATGCCGCGCATGCACGGTGCGAAACGCCTCCCCAAGCGCGTCAATCCTCGCAACTAGCAAGTCCGCACCTCGCCGCTCGGCCAACCCGACCGTGAAAAACCAGGTGCCCCCCGCCACACGGGCTCGGCGATAGTCGGTCATGGGGTCTCACTCCGGCAGGCGTTTGTTTCTCGATCGATGCGGTTCGTGCCTCACCGCATCCTACCGCGGGCTTGGTTATGTTTGCCTCACTCACCAAATGCTTTGCAATTTGTTTTGCCCAGTAAGCCATTTGCTTCGCAGCTTAGAAAACCAACCTGACCAACGTCTAGAAGAGTTGTTCTAAGAGATATATTTCTACCAATTTTGGCAGCGTTCTCTTGCAGGGCATTGAGACTAGAGCCTCTAGGGGAAAACCACTTACCAAGATACATTGAAGTTATATCGTCCTCAACAGAACCATCTTCTTTGAACCTAACACCAAGTTTTTCTCTTACCGCATTGAAGTATGCCGTCGCTAGACGAACAGCGCCGTTTCGGCTTACGCCCTTCATTTTATCCATGAATTCTGAATTAAAGTAGGGGGCGGTTATATGTATGACGATTTTCTCTTTTTCGACAGATAGGTCTCCATACGCAATATGGACCATCGATAGATATTGAGCCCCATCTTGGCTGCTAATGAACCCTTCCCTGTAAAGGCTAAAGTTAATATTTATGGGTTCTGAAAAGTGCCTCTCAAGCGCAAGCAGCCCCAAGTCTAATATTGAAGCCTGCTGCGATTTAAATGAATCTAACTCTGATGAATTGGCTATCGAAGCTACTACTAAAAGAGAGAAGGCCAGTGCAATTTTTTTCATAGTGCCTAACGCCGTAAAAGCATAACGCCTGAATGAAGAAGCCCCGCGAAAAGTTATCGGCCTGAGGGAATTTATAGACTGTAGACTCATTGACCGTCACGCGCCCGTCGTTTGATGCCCCAAACCTCGTTGTCTCCAGAGGACAGGACGATCTTTGTGTGGATGCTACACAGATGGCGGACACGATCTTCAGTGAGATCGGTGTAACTAGCTATAGCGCGTGTACTCCGCCAGACATTTGATCCGCCTTGAGAAGTTACCTTGTCAAGCCAAGAAAAGATCCGGCGCTTTTCTCTCCAGGCAATCTCATACTGATTCAAGCGCTCAATGAGCCAAAGCACAAGCCCTGCCGCGGCACCGCCGACAGCACCGATCACGATCCCTGAGAATACGTCGTCCGACATTGGCCCTCCCGCGACCTAATGAGATATGTACACCAGCAAGCGTAGCGTGGGCAAAGGCCGCAGGGCCGTGCCCACGAGGTGACCAATCCTTCGAACGCAAGGCCAAGGTGTTACGTCCATTCCGCGTGGGCACGCTGCGCTTTGCCCGCCCTGCCGGCGGGCGCGGCATCAACTCAAATACGTATCCAACGTCTTGATGATCCGATACGCCGCCGTCAGGGTCGGCACCGGCACGTTGAGTTCCTTGCCCTTGTCGATCAGTGGTTTGATGATCCAGTCGACTTCGGTCTTCTTGCCGCGGCGGACGTCTTCGTGCATGGAGGTGGTGCCGCGGTAGCCCTGGGCCTGCATGCCGCGGCCGAGTTCCATCATCATCTCGACGGCGGCGTCGAAGTCCTCGACGGCGTCGAGCTCCTTGAGCTTGGAGACCGGCGCGTAGAAGTTCTGGGGCGTGTAGCCCATGGCCTTGTATACGGCGAGCGCGTCGCGGCCCACCTGCACGTAATGGGCAGCGCCTTCGGGCACCACGAGACCATCCGGGTAGGCGAGGTCCTTGCCGCCGGCAAGGCAGCTCACGGACCACGCCGCGGCGCCGCAGATCTGCGTGAGTTTTTCCCACAGCACCTGGCGGATGTTGGTGACCGCTTTTGTCCCCATGCCGGCGCGGTTGAAGGCGTCGGCCAGCGCCTCGACGCGCGGCGTGAGCGTGCCGTCCATCTCGCCGACGTAGTTGGTGGTGGGGATGGTCAGGCCGTTGTGCACGTGGCCGGGCTCGACCAGGTGGCCGGCCTCGATGGTGGAAAAGCCGATCACGCGGGCGGGGTCGCCGAGCCACTTGGTCAGAATCTCTTCCTTCACCACGTTGTTCTGGAAGGACAGCGCGGTCTTGATGCGGTCCTTGAGGCAGTTGGCGCCTTCGAGCGCGGCGTCGGTGTCCTTGCCCTTGACGCCGAGGATCAGGTAGTCGAACTCGCCCTCGGCGTCCTTGGGATCGGCCACGGCGGTGAGCGGCGCGCGGATGATGTGCTCGCCGCGGATGCCGGTGAGCTTCAGACCGTTCCGGCGGATGGTGTCCGCATGCGCCGGGCGGGCGATGAGCGTGACTTCCTCTCCGGCCAGCGCCAGCGCGGCGCCGAATACCGAACCCAATCCGCCCGCGCCCAGCACGCAAACTCGCATCGTCGTCTCCCGATCAGTGGCTGTGTGAGAAGGTGGGCCCGGCGGATGATCCGTCAGGCGAGATCGTAAAAGCGCGCGGCGTTGCCGCCCAGCACGGCGGCCTTGGCGGCGTCGTCGATGGCGGGGTTGCCGAGCAGTTCGTCGATTTCCTCGCGGATGGAGTCTTCGTTGACCTCGTGCGGGAAGTCGCTCGAAAACACGAACGCGTCCGGCCCGTAGGCGTCGATGGCATACGCCAGCGTCGCCTCGTCGCCCTCCACGCCCACGAACATGCGCCCGCCGGCGAGGTACTCGCGCAGGCGTGCCCGCAGCGCGCGGCCGTCCTTGACCTGCACGTAGCGGCCTTGCGGGTCGTACGGCGTGAAGGCGGAAAACGAGCCCGGCAGGCGCTCCATCATCAGCAGCAGCCAGGCGAGGCCGCCTTCCATGTAGCCGAAGCGCGCCCGCGGATAACGATCCAGCACGCCGTGCAGGACCATGTCCACGGCCTGGATGGTGATGGCGAACGGGTGCCCCAGCGCGTGCGTGCCGGCGAACACCTGCTGATGATTGAGGCCCAGGTCCGGGTGCGCGCCGCCGTGCACGGCGAGCGCGCAGCCGAGCGCGTCCGCCACCTCGTACACCGGCGCGTAGACGCTGGAGCCGAGCAACTGCGGCAGGCCGGTCGGCGGCAGCATGGCGCCCTTCATGCCGAGTTTGGTGACGGCGCGTTCAAGCTCGCGCGCGGCGGCGGCCGGATCCTGCAGCGGGATCAGCGCCATGCCGTGCAGGCGCCGGTCGGCGGCCATGTAGTCCTCGGCGATCCAGTCGTTGTAGGCCTGGCAGGCGCCGATGGCCAGATCCGGATCGGTGAGCCGGCCGTAGGCCAGCGCGATGGTGGGGAACATCACCGCTGCCGCAAAGCCGGCGCGGTCCAGAAACGCCCGCCAGCCCTGCACGCCCGGGTCCTGAAACGAGCCTTCCAGGCTGACCCAGGCGCCGTGGTGCAGGTGGTCCAGCTGCGGAAAGGGCCCCAGCAGGCGCACGAAGGCGCTCTCGCGCAAGCGCCCCGGCATGCGGCGCACGATGCCGGCGATGTCGTCGAACACGTGGCCGTCGCCATCGATGATGCGGGCGGGCTGGTTCATGCGGGGCTCCTCCGGGTGGTGCCGACGCTCCGTGTCAGGCGGCGGTGTCGTCTCCGGTCAACTGGCGGCCGAGGTTCTCGGTGAACTCGCGCAGCACCTGCTCGGTCTTCTTGCGCACCACGGGCTGCCCGAACTCGCCGAGCTTGCCCAGGATGTGCGTGTCGCTGTGCAGGTACAGCTCGCTGCCGTCCGCATGCTCGGTCACGATGAGCGTGGCGCGGCTCTTGATCTGCCCCGGCACGCGGCGGTCCTTGGCCTCGCCCAGAAACCGCAGCGTGCGCGTGGCGGCGTCTAGCAATTCCACGGTGACGAGGCCGCCGAGTTCAAGCGCGATCGGCCCGACCTTGATGCGCAGCGCGCCGGCGTAGCGGTCTTCTTCCTCGCGCGCTACGCGCACTACGCCGGGGATGCACAAGGCAACGGTTTCAATGTTTTCTAGAGCAGCCCATACCGTGTCGACCGTGGCGGGCAGTGTGGAGCGAAATTCGAATTCCATGTGGGTCCGTGAGGATCAGGCGCGCGTGGCGCGGGCGGCGGCTTCGGCAAGCGCGCGGCGGGTGAACACGACCGCCATGTCGCGCTTGTAGGCGGCGCTGCCGCGAAGGTCATCGAGCGGGTCGACGGCGTCGCGGGCGAGCTGCGCCGCGGCGGCGATGGCCTGCGGTGTCGGCATCTCGCCGACCAGCGCGGCGCCGACGGCATCAGCCAGCACGGGAATGGGCGCCGCCGAACCGATGCCGACGCGCGCCTGCGCGACCTTGCCGCTGCCATCCAGCGCGACCAGCGCGGCCACGGACACGGCGGCGTAGTCGTCCGCGCTGCGCGGCAGGAACTTCTGGTACGACCAGCCGGCGCCGGCCGGCGGCAGCGGGGCGGTGACCTCGGTGAGCACTTCGTCCGGCCCCAGACCCGTGGTGTAGAAGTCCTCGAAGAACTCCGCCGCCGCGATCTGCCGCGTGCCGCGCGCCGAGCGGGCGTGCACGGTGGCGCCCAGCAGCTTCCACACCGCCGGCGCGTCCATGGCCGGATCGGCGTGGGCGAGGCCGCCGCCGACGGTGGCGGACATGCGGATGCGCACCGTGGCCACATGGCCGTAAGCCGCGGCCAGCAGCGGCTGGGCGCGCTGCACGGCGGGGTCGGTTTCCATGCGGCGGTGGCGCACGAAGGCGCCGGCGCGGATGCCGTTGCCGTCCACGGCAAGGCCGTCCAGCCCCGGCACGTGTTGCAGGCTGATCAGCACCGCCGGCTGGACAAGCTCCTGCTTCATGAGGTTCAGCAGACCGGTGCCGCCCGCCAGCAGCTTGGCGTCGCTTCCGTATTCGGCCAGCAGCGCGCACACGCCGTCGAGACTGTCCGGCGCCTTGAAGTCGAAGCCCCTCATGGCGCGTCTCCGGCCACGGCCTGAATGGACCGCACGATGCCGTAGTAGCCCGTGCAGCGGCACAGGTTGCTCATCATCCAGCCCTTGATGGCGGCCTCGTCGGGGTGCGGGTTGTGTTCGAGCAGCGTCTGCGCGGCCATGAGCTGGCCCGGCGTGCACATGCCGCACTGAAAGCCGCCGTGATCGATGAAGGCGCGCTGGATGGGTTTCAGATCCTCGCGCCCGGCGAGGCCTTCGACCGTGACGACCTGCGCACCGTTGGCCATGGCGGCGAGCGTGAGGCACGAGCTCACCAGCCGGCCGTCGAGGCGCACCGTGCAGGCGCCGCACACGCCCACGCTGCACCCTTCCTTGGTGCCGGTGAGGCCGACGTCGTAGCGCAGAAAGTCCACCAGCAGTCGGTTGGCGGGCACCTCGCCCTGCCAGGGCTCGCCGTTGATATGCAGTGACAGCGTCACCGTGGCGTCGGACATTGGCCTCCTCCTTGCCGTTCGTTTGGTTGCCGTTTTGGCCATGATAATGTGCCAGCGCAGCCCATGAACCGAATAAAGAGCGAGGAGCGAACCGATGGCGCACAAATTCGTCGGCCGGCCCACGGCCCGCATGGAAGGGCCGGACAAGGTGACCGGCGCCGCCCGTTACGCCGCCGACTACGTGCTGCCCGGCATGGCCTGGGGCCGCATCCTGCGCAGCCCCTACGCGCATGCGCGCATCGTGAGCATCGACACCTCGGCGGCCAAGGCGCTGCCCGGCGTGTACGCGGTGCTGACCGGCAAGGAACACCCCTACTACACCGGCCGCGCCATCCGCGACCACGCGGTGCTGGCGGTGGACACGGTGCGTTTCGTCGGCGATCGCGTCGCCGCCGTGGCGGCGGCCACGCGCGATCTCGCCGAAGAGGCGCTGTCGCTGATCGAGGTCGAGTACGAGGAGCTGCCGGCGGTGTTCGACGTGGACGCCGCGCTGGCGCCCGGTGCGCCGCTGGTGCACGCGGAGCCCAAGTCCTACGCCGGCGCCTTCACGCACCCGGCGGAGCCCGCGCTGCCCAACGTGTGCGGCTACATGCGCTGGCAGCACGGCGAGCTCGACGCCGGCTTCGCGGCGGCGGATCAGGTGTTCGAGCACACCTTCCACACGCCGACCGAGCATCACGGCTACATCGAGCCGCACGCCGTGCTGGCGGACGTGAAGCCGGACGGCCGCGGCGAGGTGTGGGCGTCCAACAAGAGCCCGTACATGCTGCGCGCGCAGCTCGCTGCCTGCTTTGGCGTGGAGGGCGCCGGCATCAAGCTGCACAACCTGCACATCGGCGGCGACTTCGGCGGCAAGGGCTCGCAGATGGAAGCGCCGGTGGCGTATCTGCTGTCGCGCGAGGCCGGCCGGCCGGTGAAGCTCGTGATGAGCTACACGGAAGAGCTGATGGCCGCCAACGCCCGCCACGCCGCGCGCATCGACATCCGGACCGGCGTCAAGCGCGACGGCACCATCACCGCCATGCACGTCGACCTCAAGTTCAACGGCGGTGCCTACGGCGCCTACAAGCCGATGCCGAACCTGAACCTGCACGGCGCCGACCAGGCGGCGAGCTGCTACCGCGTGCCGGCCATCGACATCCACAGCACGGTCGTCTACACCAACACCATCCCCGGCGGGCACATGCGCAGCCCCGGCTGCCCGCAAACCATGTTCGCGGTGGAGGCGCAGTTCGACATCATCGCCCGCGCGCTCGGCATGGACCCGGCCGAATTCCGCCGCCGCAACGTGCTGCAGCCGGGCGATGCCTCGGCGACCGGCGTGCAGTGGCCCACCGTGCGCGCGGCCGAGACGCTGGAGGCGGCGCTGCGCGAGTCGGGCTATTTCGAGCGCCGCGGCAAGGAGCCGAACGTCGGCTTCGGCATCGCCATGTACGAGCGCGGCGTGGTGGGCGGCGATTCGAGCTGCGCGCTGGAGCTTGCAACCGACGGCCAACTGACGGTGGTGCTGCCCATCGGCGACCCCGGCCAGGGCACGTTTACCGCCGTG
The DNA here is from genome assembly GCF_050250495.1 of Immundisolibacter sp. Classification (GTDB taxonomy): domain Bacteria; phylum Pseudomonadota; class Gammaproteobacteria; order Immundisolibacterales; family Immundisolibacteraceae; genus Immundisolibacter. The sequence continues at coordinate 82,795 of NZ_JBFWOM010000001.1, forward strand.
CAGCAGTTCGTCGGCGAGGCGCTCGACATGCCGCCCGCCGAGGTGCGCATCCGCATTGCCGACACCGACGAGCTGCCGTTCGACTTCGGGGTCGGTGGCTGCCGCACCACCTACGCCGTCGGCCAGACGGTAATGAACGCCATTGCCGCGCTGCGCGAAAAGCTCGCACCGGTCGCCGCGCAGGCGCTCGGCTGCGCGCCGGACGTGCTGGCCTGGGAGGGCGGGCAAGTGAGCGCGGGCGGGCGGGCACTCACGCTGGCGGAGCTTGCCAAACTGGCCGGCGAGCCGGTGCGCGCGCAGGTGTATCAGAAGATCGGGCTGTTCCCGGAGCAGCCGGACACCAATTTCACCGCGCAGGTGGCGGAAGTGGCAGTCGATCCTGAAACCGGGCAGGTCACCGTGCGCCGCATCACGAGCGCACACGACGTCGGCACCATCGTGAACCCGGTCGGCCATCAGGGCCAGATCGAGGGCGCCATGCTGATGGGCCTCGGCTTCGCGCTCATGTCCGAGCACCGTATGGAAGATGGCCAGCCGCTGGCGCTGCATCTGGGCGACTACAAGATCCCGTGCATCGCCGACATCCCGGAACTGAAAACGGTGCTGCTGGAGCGCCCGGAAGGCCCCGGCCCGTTCAACTGTGGCCCGATCGCCGAGGCCGCCAACGTGCCGGCGCCGGCGGCCATAGCCAATGCCGTGGCGGATGCCATCGGGGCCCCCGTCATGCAACTGCCGGTGAGCGCCGAGCGGGTGTACGGGCTGCTGGCTGGGCGGGCGGTGGCGGCGTGATGCGGCGCGCTGAACGCTAGCCCAGAGAAGGTTATATTTATGTATAACTTTCGAGGTAATGCCATGCACACTGCCAATCTGCGCAAAGTCGGCGGCTCGGTCATGCTCGCGGTGCCGCGGGGCATGCTGGATGCGCTGCACCTGTCCGCCGGCAGCACCGTGGGTCTCGCGGTCGAGAACGGCCGTCTGGTGGTGGAGCCGCAGACCCGGCCGCGCTACACGCTGGACGAACTGCTGGCGCAGTGCGACGCGTCGGCCGAGCCTGGCGAACAAGATCGGCAGTGGCTGGACGTCGAGCCGGTGGGCCATGAGCTGCCGTGATGGAGCGCGGCGACGTTTACCTCGTGTCGCTCGACCCCACCTCCGGCCATGAGCAACAGGGGACGCGGCCGGTGTTGATCGTGTCGCCCGGTGCCTTCAACCGATTGACCAAGACGCCGGTGGTGCTGCCGATCACGACTGGTGGCAATTTCGCGCGCACGGCGGGTTTTGCCGTGTCGCTGATGGGCGCCGGCACACAAACCACAGGCGTGGTGCGCTGCGATCAGCCGCGTGCGCTAGACATCGGCGCCCGCCGCGGCCGCAAGCTAGAAAGCGTGCCGGCGCGCGTGATGGACGACGTGCTGGCGAAGCTCGCGGTTCTTCTCGAATAAGGCGTGTTCCGCAGGAACCAGCCGCAACACACAAGGAGCCCACCCGTGGCCGTGATCATGATCTCCACCCAGCACGTGAAGGACTGGGACCTGCTCGCCGAGTACCGCAAGGGCGCCGGCCCCATCGTGCGCCGCCACGGCGGCGAGCTGCTCGGGCGCAGCAACGCGCCGGACACGCTGCACGGCGAGGCGGTGGACTCGGTGGTGGTGTTCCGTTTCCCGGACCGCGCCGCGGTCGACGCGTGGCTCGCCGACCCCGACTACCAGCCGCTGAAGCAAATCCGCGATCAGGCCGCACAGATGAGCCTGATCCTCATCGACGCCGTGTAACGGAATGCTGAAAAATTCCGTCCCTGGAATTTTTCAGCTCGCTGCTGCGCGGAACATGCCCGCGCAGCGCTCCGTGAATCAATGTCGTACGACCTTGCTTCACGCCGGGGCATCCTGCCCCGGGCAGGAAGCGCTGAATACCTCAGCGCTTCCTTAGCCACATCACCCCACGGAGGAACCCAACCATGGCCAGCAAGATTCCGTTCACCAAATCCGAAGCCAAGGCCTGGGCCAAGGCGACCATCCGCGACTGGTACGACTGCCCATGCACGCCGTTCAAGGCGGACGACAGCCTCGACGAGGACGGCCTGCGGCGTAACGTCGAGCACTTCGTCGAGATCGGCGAGAGCGGCCTTGTGATGGGCGGCTTCGTCGCCGAGTGCTGGAACATGTCCGTCACCGAATGGATGCGCTACCACGAGGTGGTGGCCGAGGCCGCCGCCGGGCGCGTGCCGCTGCACACCATCATCTTCGACCAGAGCGTCCATCAGGCGATGGAGAAGCTGAACTACGTCGAGAAGCTCGGCTACGTGGCGGCGGAGGTGATCACGCCCATCGTGCAGCTGCGCTCGGACCAGGAAATCTACGACTACTTCAAGTACCTGGCCGACCACTCGAATCTCGCGCTGCTGTTCTACCGCTCGATGGTGGCGGGACACCTGATCAGCCTCGATCTGTCGCGGCGCCTGTCCGAAATCCCGTCCTACGTCGGCATGAAGCAGGGCAGCCTCAACCACGACGACAGCCTCAAGCTGCGGCGCATGGTGGGCGACGACTTCATCGTGTCGGACCCGTTCGAGAACCACTGGCTGAACGACCTGCGCCACGGCGGGCAGGTGATCTACGGCGCCTTCGCGCACATCCTGTACGGCAAGAAGCGCGGCCTGCTGGAGCAGTACACGGCGCTGGCGCGTGCCGGCGAGTGGGAAAAGGCGTATGCCGTCTCCGAGCAACTGCAGCCGCTGCGAGATTTCTACGACCAGATCATGTTCGCGCCGCTGTCCGGCAACTTCACCTACGCCACCACGCTCGGCAACCTCAAGGTCTGCTACGAGGCGCTCGGCATGGCCGGCGGCGTGATGCGCTCGCCCATCCGTCAGGTGGCGCCCGACAAGCGCGAGTGGATCCGCGGACGGATGCAGGAACTCGGAATCGTCTGAGGCAGTGCCTTCAAGGCCAGGAGGTGCGTATGGGCTTGCTCGATTCGTTGGTGGGTGGCTTGTTGGGTGGCGGCGCGGCCGGCGGTGGCGGGAATGCTGCCCTGCTGAACGCTGTGGTCGGCATGTTGGCCAACGACGCCCCGGGCGGGGGCCTCGGCAATCTTGTGTCGAAGTTCCAGCAGGGCGGCCTTGGCGACGCAATCGCGTCCTGGATTTCCACCGGACAGAACGCGCCGGTGTCCGCAAGCCAGTTGCAGAACGTGCTCGGCGGCGACACCGTCAGCCAGCTCGCGCAGCAGCTCGGATCCTCGCAAGGCGACCTGCTGGGCCAGTTGACGCAGCTGCTGCCGCAGATCGTCGACCGCCTGACGCCGCAGGGCCAGGTGGGGCAAGGCGGCCTTGGCAGCGCGGCGGATCTGATCAGCGCGTTGACACGCCGATAGGTGCGCCTGCGGTTCCCGGCGCTTTGCCGAGGCCGCCGTCAGCCGGTCAAGGCACGTCCAACACCATCATGGTGTTGGTGTGCCCGGTTCCCGGGCGATCGCCCTTGGTCACCAGCACGCGCTGGCCTTTATCCAGCAGGCCGCGTTCCTTGAGCCGCGCCAGGGCGTCGCGGGCGACCTGATCGTAGGGCAGCGCGCCGCGGTCGAACTCCACTGCCGTCACGCCGCGCGCCAGTGCCAGGCGGCGGCGCGTGCGCGGCTGCTCGGTCATCGCAAAGATCGGCACACCGTGCAGCAACCGCGACAGCAGCAGCGCCGTGTGGCCGGAATCGGTCAGCGCCACGGCGGCGCTGATCTGCGCGTTGCGCGCCACGTACATGGCGGCCATGGCGATGGTCTCGTCGGAGCGATCGAAGTGGCTCGACATGCGCTCCGCCGAGCGCTCGGTCACCGGATAGCGCTCGGCCCCGAGGCAGATGCGCGCGACGGTCTCCACCACCCGCACCGGGTGGGCGCCGACCGACGTTTCGGCCGACAGCATCACCGCGTCGGTGCCGTCCATGACGGCGTTGGCGACGTCGAGCACCTCGGCGCGCGTCGGCACCGGGTTCTCGATCATCGATTCCATCATCTGCGTGGCCGTGATGCAGGGCCGGTTCAGCTCGCGGGCGGCGGCGATGATGCGTTTCTGCACGCCGGGCAGCTGCGCATCGCCAATCTCGACGCCCAGATCACCGCGCGCCACCATCACGGCGTCGGCCGCCTCGACGATGCTGTCGAGCGCGGCCACGGCCTCGGTGCGCTCGATCTTGGCGACGATGCGCGCGTGGCCGCCGGCGCCGCGCAGCAGCTCGCGCGTGAGCTCGATGTCGAGCGCCCGGCGCACGAACGACACGGCGAGGTAGTCCACCTCCAGCGCCGCCGCCGTGACGATGTCCTCGCGGTCCTTGGCGGTCAGCGCGCCGGCCGACAGCCCGCCGCCCTGTTTGTTGATGCCCTTGTGGTTCGACAGTTCGCCTCCCGCCTCCACCTCGCAGTGCACCGCCTCGCCCTGCACGTCCAGTACGCGGAGCTGGATGAGGCCGTCGTTCAGCAGCAGGCGGTCGCCGGGCTGCACGTCTTTTGCCAGTTCCGGGTAGTCGGTGCCGACCGCGTCTTGCGTGCCGTCGTGTTCGCCAAGCGCGCCGTCGATGCAGAACCGCGCACCGGTTTCGAGCAGCACCGGCCCGCTGCGAAAACTGCGCACGCGCACCTTGGGGCCGGACAGATCGGCCAGCACGGCCACGTCGTGGCCGAGATCCGCCGCCGCGGCGCGCAGCGCGGCGATGCGCCGCTCGTGGTCCTCGCGCTTGCCGTGCGAGAAATTGATGCGGGCCACGTTGAGGCCTGCGCTCAACAGCTCGTGCAGGACGCCGGGGGGGTCTGTGGCCGGGCCCAGCGTGGCGACGATGCGGGTTTGGCGTTGATGCGTCATGACGACTCCGCGGACAGGGCGCCGGCGACGTCGGCCGGCGTGTTCAGATTCGTGAAAGCGTGACGGTCGGCAGCAAAATCCACGCCGAGCCAGCCAATGTCGTCGAGCAGGCCCCGCAGGCTGCGCCGCCCGGCGTCGAGCGCCGCGGTGACCGCCCCGAGCGCCGTGCCCGGCAGCAGCACGCACGCGTAGTGATGGTGCTCGCCGTCGAACGGCACGCGTGCCCGGCAATCGTCCTGCGGCGCCGCGCCGAGCAGCCGTGCGCGAAGATCGAGCGGTACGAACGGCATGTCGCACGGCACCGCGAGCAGCCAGTCGGTGGCGCAGGCGGCGAGGCCGGCGCGTATGCCGGCCAGCGGTCCCGCGTCCACGTAAGGGCCGTCGGTCAGGGGGTCGAAGCCGAGCGCGCGGTAGCGATCGAGGGACCGGTTCGCGCTCAGCAGCAGCGCGTCCACCTGGCCCGCAAGACGTGCGGCGACCTGCTGCACCAACGGCGTGCCGCGAACGTCGAGCAGGCCCTTGTCGATGCCGCCAAGGCGGCTGCCACGGCCACCGGCCAGGATGAGACCGGTAAGCGTGCGCCGGTGCGCCGAGTGCGTTGCGGGGTGACCGTGCATGAACCGTCGCGCTATCCTGTTGCGCTGTCTTCGCGCACCGCGGGAGGCGGCCGGCGCGCAGCCGCGCAACACAGCCCTCCACAACGATGTCCCATCATACGCTCGACGCCCGCTACCTCCTGTGTCCGCTGCCGGTGCTGCGCACTCAGGCAAGAATCCGCGATCTGGCGCCCGGCGACGTGCTGGAGGTGCAGTGCACGGATCATGGCGTGCTGGCGGACATCCCGGCCTGGTGCCGTATCAACGGCCACCGGCACATCGACAGCTACGAGCGTGACGGCGTGGTGACCATCATTCTGGAGGTGGGCGGCGATGCCGACAGCCAACGCGCCGGCTGAGGGCGGGAGCCGCTATCAGGCGGGCCGCCGCGTCACGCTGATCGCGGCCGGCATCAACCTGTTCCTGGCGGTGATCAAGTTCGCGGGCGGCGTGTTCGCGCACTCGCAGGCGCTGATCGCCGACGCCATCGACTCGACTTCCGACCTGTTCAGCGACATGGCGGTGCTGTACGGCGCCCGCCAGGGCAGCCGCGCGCCAGACACCAAGCACCCCTACGGCCACGGCCGCGTGGAGACGCTGGTGTCGGTGTTTCTCGGCACCGTTCTGCTGGCGACCGCCGCCGGCATCAGCCTGCGCGCCGCTCAGCGCCTGCTGGACCCCGCACCCATCCTGCCGCCGGCGCCGGCGGCGCTCGCGGTGGCGGTGATTGCCATTGCGCTCAAGGAGTGGATCTACCGCTACACGCTGCGCGTGGGGCGCGAGACGCGCTCGCGCATGCTGGAGGCAAACGCCTGGCACCAGCGCACGGATTCGATCTCCTCGCTCGTGGTGCTGCTCGGCGTCGGCGGCAGCCTGCTCGGCATGCCGTACCTTGACCCGGTGGCGGCGATCGGCGTGTCGGTGCTGATCGCCCGCGTCGGCTGGGAACTGCTGTGGCAGTCGGTGTCGGAGCTGACCGACGCCTCGCTGTCGCGCGAGCGCGTGGCGGCCATCCGCAAGGCGATTCGCGGCATCGAGGGCGTGCGCGACCTGCACCTGCTGCGCACGCGTCAGGCCGGCCCGGACGCGCTGGTCGACGTGCACGTGCAGGTGAACCCGCACATCAGCGTGTCCGAGGGCCACCGCATCGCCGAGCACATCCGCGAGCGCCTGATCCATGACCTCGACGAGGTCAGCGACGTCCTGGTGCACATCGACACCGAGGATGACCAGAACTTCGAGCGCGGGCGCACGCTGCCGCTGCGCGCCGACGTCGAGGCGCGGATTCGCGGCGAGCTGGTCGGCCTTGCGGGTGCGCAGGCGGTGCAGCGCGTGCTGCTGCACTACGATGCCGACCGCATCGGCGTCGAGCTGCACCTGCCGCTGGCGGCGGCTCAGGACGCAGCCGACGCGAACTCGCTGGCCGCGCGCCTGCGCGAGGCGACGCTACGCGTGCCGAACGTGGCGGACGTCGCCGTGCATTTCGTCACCTGACACCGAGCCGCCCATGTCCGGCAACACCTTCGGTCGCCTGTTCACGGTCACCACGTTCGGCGAGAGCCACGGCGCGGCGCTCGGCGCCGTCATCGACGGCTGCCCGCCCGGCCTGCCGCTGACCGAGGCCGACATCCAGCCCGATCTCGACCGCCGCCGGCCGGGCACCTCCCGCTACACCACGCAGCGCCAGGAAGCCGACGAGGTGGAGATCCTGTCCGGCGTGTTCGAGGGCGTGACCACCGGCACGCCGATTGGCCTTCTGATCCGCAACACCGACCAGCGCTCGCGCGACTACGCGGCCATCAAGGACAAGTTTCGCCCCGGCCACGCCGACTACACCTACCAGCACAAATTCGGCCGGCGTGATTACCGCGGCGGCGGGCGGTCGTCGGCGCGCGAGACGGCGGCGCGCGTGGCGGCCGGCGCGGTGGCGCGCAAGTTCCTTGCCACGCGCGGGGTCGTGATCCGCGGCTATCTGGCGCAGATGGGCGACGTCGCGCTTGAGCTTCGGGACTGGGCGGCGGTGCACGTGAACCCGTTCTTCTGCCCAGACCCCGCCCGCGTGCCGGAACTCGAAGCGCTCATCACGCAATTGCGACGCGACGGCGACTCGGTCGGCGCACGCGTCACCGTGCTCGCGCATGGCGTGCCGCCGGGGCTCGGCGAGCCCGTGTTCGATCGCCTGGATGCCGACATCGCGCACGCCATGATGGGTATCAACGCCGTCAAGGGCGTCGAGATCGGCGCCGGTTTCAGCGTGGTGACGCAGAAAGGCAGCGAGCACCGCGACGAAATCACGTCGGCCGGCTTCCTGTCGAACCGCGCTGGCGGCGTGCTGGGCGGCATCTCGAGCGGGCAGGACGTCGTCGTCAGCCTGGCACTGAAGCCCACCTCCAGCATCCGCCTGCCGGGCCGCACGGTGGACGTGCACGGCGCCGACACGGATATCGTGACCACCGGCCGCCACGACCCGTGCGTGGGCATCCGCGCGGTGCCCATCGCCGAGGCCATGCTGGCGCTGGTGCTGATGGATCACCTGCTGCGCCAGCAGGCGCAGAACAGCGGCATCGATCCCGTCACGCCCGTCATCCCCGGCGCCGTTGACGACTGACGCCGCGCCGCGGCTGCCCTACTGGCGCCTGTCGGCCTTTTACCTCAGCTACTTCGCCATCCTCGGCGCCATGGTGCCGTACTGGACGGTATTCCTGCGTGCGCGCGGCATGAGCGCGCTCGAAATCGGCCAGCTGATGGCAGTCGGCACGTTGACGCGCATCCTCGCGCCGTGGGCCAGTGCCTGGGTGGGCGACCGGGTGCCGCGACGCATCGTGGTAGTGCGCGTGTGCGCACTGCTGATGACGGTGATCTTCTGCGGCATGTTCGTGGCGCGCGGCTTCTGGCCGGTGGCGCTGGTCACGGCGGCGTTCGGGTTCTTCTGGAACGCCGCGCTGCCGCAGTTCGAGATCGTCACGCTGCGCCACCTCGGCGGCGCCGGGAACCTGTACGGGCGCATCCGCCTGTGGGGCTCGGTCGGTTTCATCGGCGTGGTGCTCGGCGGCGGCTGGCTGCTGGAGCGCGCCGGCATCGACCTGCTGTTGGCGGTGCTGGTGGTGACCATGACCGGCACGCTGCTCGCCAGTCTGGTGGTGCCGGACCGCCCGGCGCCGCCCGCGGTGCAGGCCAGGGCCTCGCTGCGCGGGGCGCTGCGCAGCCCGGCCGCGGTCGGGTTTCTCGCTGCCGCGTTCCTGATGCAGGCAAGTCACGGGCCGTACTACGGCTTCTTCTCGATCCTGCTCGAAGACCTCGGCTACACGCGCAGCACCGTGGGTGCGCTGTGGGCGCTCGGCGTGGTGGCGGAGGTAGGCATCTTTCTCGCGCTCGCCCGATTGCTGCCGCGCATCGGCGCCGCGCGGGTGTTCCTCGCGAGTCTGCTGCTGGCGGCGCTGCGCTGGCTGATCATCGGCCACGGCGCGGCCAGCATGCCGTGGCTACTCGCGGCGCAGGTGCTGCACGCGGCGACGTTTGGCGCGTTTCACGTGGCGGCGCTGGCCCAGGTGCAGCGGTTCTTTCCAGCGGCGCTGCAGGGTCGGGGGCAGGCGCTCTACAGCGGCCTGTGCATGGGCGGCGGCGGGGCGCTCGGCGGCGTGGCGAGCGGCTATCTGTGGGACGCGGCCGGTGCGGCGCGGGTGTTCGAACTCGCGGCGGTCACGGCGCTGGTCGGCGCGTGCCTGTGGGGGCTGCTCAGCCGGCCCGGCGCAAGCGACGCAAACCCGGCAACGGGATGACCTGACCTACGGTCGTCCGGGCCGCGGCCGGCGGCGCCAACGGCAGCGCGAACGCGGCGCGCACGGCCCGGTCGATGGCATCCATCAGTCGCACCGTGTGCAGGTCCGTGGCGGGTTCTTCGAGCACCTTTTCGCGCAGCGGCTGTAGCGCCGCGAGCGTGTTTTCGGCCAGGAGCGGAGCCCGGATGTGGTAGCATCGATTGGCTTTGTAGACCGCCCGCAACAACTCTTTCAGCAGCCTGTCGTGCAGTCCTGTGGCCAGCAGCAGGTCGGCCGGTTCCTTGGCGTCACGGTTCACCGGCAGGTGACAGGTGCCGAGGTGATTTTCGAGCCGGATGGCCAGTTCGCGAAAGGTCATGTCGGGGTTTGGCGGTGTGGGGAATCCCCCGGGGCAATCCCCAGGCGGCGCTATTGTTAAAGCCGTTTTCCGCCCTTGTCGAGCCGGCGACCGGCACAGACCCGCTGGCGGCTGAAACGGATTTCGACTCACGTTCACACGGTGCATGCAATGGCCGGCAAGACGCTCTACGACAAGCTGTGGGATGCCCACGTCGTGCACACCGAGCCCGACGGCTCGGTGCTGCTCTACATCGACCGCCACCTGATCCACGAGGTGACCTCGCCGCAGGCCTTCGAGGGCCTGTCCCTGTCCGGCCGCCGGCCGTGGCGCACGGTGGCAAACCTCGCCGTGGCCGACCACAACGTGCCGACCACCGACCGCAGCGTCGGCATCGCCGATCCGGTGTCGCGCGAGCAGGTCGAGACGCTCGACCGCAACTGCGCCGAGTTCGGCATCACCGAGTTCCGGATGAATGACCCGCGCCAGGGCGTGGTGCACATCATCGGCCCCGAGCAGGGCGCAACGCTGCCCGGCATGACGGTGGTGTGCGGCGACTCGCACACCGCCACGCACGGCGCCTTCGCGGCGCTGGCGTATGGCATCGGTACGTCGGAAGTCGAGCACACGCTCGCCACCCAGACGCTGCCGCAGCGCAAGTCGAAGAACATGCTGATCCGCGCCACCGGCCGCCTGCCGGCGGGCGTGTACGCCAAGGATCTGATCCTGGCCATCATCGGCGCCATCGGCACCGCGGGCGGCACCGGCTACGCGATCGAGTTCGGCGGCGAGGCGGTGCGTGCGCTGTCCATGGAAGGCCGCATGACGCTGTGCAACATGGCCATCGAGGCCGGCGCGCGCGTGGGCCTGGTGGCGGTGGACGACACCACCGTCGACTACGTGCGCGGCCGGCCGTTCGCGCCGCAGGGCGAGCTGTTCGAGCGCGCCGCGGTGGCCTGGCGGGAGCTGGTTTCGGACGCCGACGCGCCGTTCGACCGCGTGGTCGAGATCGACGCCGCGCGTCTCGTGCCGCAGGTGACCTGGGGCACCTCGCCCGAGATGGTGCTGCCGGTCGACGGCCGCGTGCCCGACCCGGTCGCCGAGGCCGACGCCGCCCGCGCCGAGGGCATGCGCCGGGCGCTCGCCTATATGGATCTCGCGCCCGGCACGCCGCTGGCCGACGTGGCCATCGACAAGGTGTTCATCGGCTCGTGCACCAATGGCCGCATCGAGGATTTCCGCGCCGCGGCGGCGGTGCTCAAGGGCCGCAAGGTAGCGGACAACGTGCGGCTTGCGCTCGCCGTGCCGGGCTCGGGCCTGGTCAAGCAGCAGGCCGAGGCCGAGGGGCTGGACGCGATTTTCCGCGCCGCCGGCTTCGAGTGGCGCGAGGCCGGCTGCTCGATGTGCCTGGCCATGAATGCCGATCGCCTGGAGCCCGGCGAGCGCTGCGCGTCCACGTCCAACCGCAACTTCGAGGGCCGCCAGGGCCAGGGCGGGCGTACCCATCTGGTCAGTCCGGCCATGGCGGCTGCGGCCGCGGTGGCGGGACATTTCGTCGACGTGCGTCAACTGGGAGGTTGAAACCATGCGTGCTGTGAAACTGCTCATCGCCGCCGGCGTGCTGCTGACGCTCGGCGCCTGCAACACCATCAACGGGATCGGCAAGGACATTCAGCGCGGTGGTGAGGCCATCCAGAAGTCGACGAACTGAGCCCGATCGCTGACATCGAGACGCCATGGATAAATTCACTACTGTCGACGGCGTGGTGCTGCCGGTCGACCGCGCCAACATCGACACCGACGCCATCATCCCGAAACAGTTCCTGAAGTCGGTCAAGCGCAGCGGCTTCGGGCCGAACCTGTTCGACGAGTGGCGCTATCTGGACCACGGCGAGCCGGGGCAGGACTGCTCGGGCCGGCCGCTGAACCCGGATTTCGTGCTGAACCAGCCGCGCTACGCGGGGGCCGAGGTATTGCTCGCGCGGCGCAACTTCGGCTGCGGGTCCAGCCGCGAGCACGCCGTGTGGGCGCTGGTCGGCTACGGCATCCGCGCCGTGATCGCGCCGAGCTTTGCCGAGATCTTCTACAACAACAGCTTCAAGAACGGCCTGCTGCCGGTGACGCTGCCGGAAGACGTCATCGATCGGCTGTTCGCCGAGGTGGCGGCGACCGCGGGCTACCGGCTCACGGTGGATCTCGAAGCGCTTGCGGTGCGCACGCCGTCGGGCGAGCGGTTTGCGTTCTCGATCGACGCCGACCGCCGGCATCGCCTGCTGAACGGCCTCGACGACATCGGGCTCACTTTGCAGCACGCCGACGCCATCAGCGCCTACGAGGCGCGCCGTGTGGCCGAGGCGCCGTGGCTGTTCCCGGATCGGGCTGGAGCGTGCTCATGACCTACAAGATCCTGCTGCTGCCGGGCGACGGCATCGGCCCCGAGATCGTTGCCGAGGCCGAGAAGCTGCTGCTGGCGGCAGGCGACAAGTTCGGCCTCGATTTCAGCTTCACGCGCGGCCTCATCGGCGGCAGCGCCATCGATGCCAGCGGCGTGCCGCTGCCGGATGAGACCGTCGCGCTGGCGCGGGCGGCCGACGCCGTGCTGCTGGGCGCGGTCGGCGGCGAGAAATGGGACCGCGGCCCCGCGCACCTGCGCCCGGAGCGCGGCCTGCTCGGCATCCGCAAGGCGCTCGGCCTGTACGCCAACCTGCGCCCGGCGCTGCTGTTCCCGCAGCTCGTCGGCGCCTCGACGCTGAAATCCGACGTGGTTGCCGGGCTCGACATCGTCATCATCCGCGAGCTGACCGGCGGCATTTACTTCGGCGAGCCGCGCGGCGTCGAGACGCTGACAGACGGCACCCGCATCGGGTGCAACACCATGGTCTACACCGAGGCCGAGATCGAGCGCATCGGGCGCACCGGCTTTGACATCGCGCGTCGGCGCGGCCGGCGTCTGTGCTCGGTGGACAAGGCCAACGTACTGGAAACCAGCCAGCTGTGGCGCGAGGTCATGGTGCGCATCGCGGCCGACTACCCGGACGTCGAGCTCAGCCACATGTACGTGGACAACGCCGCCATGCAGCTGGTGCGGGCACCGAAGCAGTTCGACGTGGTGGTCACCGAGAACCTGTTCGGCGACATCCTGTCCGACTGCGCCGCCATGCTGACCGGCTCCATCGGCATGCTGCCGTCGGCGTCGCTGAACGAGACCGGCTTTGGCCTGTACGAGCCGGTGCACGGCTCGGCGCCGGATATCGCCGGCCAGCAGAAGGCGAATCCACTCGCGACGCTGCTGTCGGTGGCCATGCTGCTGCGCTATACGCTGGGCGAGGCGGCGGCCGCCGATGCGGTCGAACAGGCCGTGGCGAGCGTGCTGCAACAGGGCCTGCGCACGGGCGATATCGCGCTGCCCGGCGAGCGGGTGCTCGGCACCGCGCAGATGGGTGATGCCGTGGTCGCCGCATTGCGCGGCGGTGTTTGAAAGGGAAGATGAGATGAGTCGGACGTACAACGTGGCCGTGGTCGGGGCAACCGGCGCGGTCGGCGAGACCATGCTGGACGTGCTGGCCGAGCGGCAGTTCCCGATCGGCGAGCTGTACGCGCTCGCCAGCGAGCGGTCGGTCGGCAAGCCGGTGCGCTGCGGCGACCGGCGCGTCAAGGTGCAGGACCTGGCCACGTTCGATTTCTCGAAGGCCGAGATTGGACTTTTCTCGGCCGGCGGGTCGATTTCCGCCGAGTACGCGCCGCGCGCCGCCGAGGCCGGCTGCGTCGTGATCGACAACACCTCGCACTTCCGGAACGAGCCGGACATCCCGCTGGTGGTGCCGGAAGTGAACCCGCACGACATCGCCGACTACCGCAACCGCGGCATCATCGCGAACCCCAACTGCTCCACCATCCAGATGGTGGTGGCGCTGAAACCGCTGCACGACGCCGCGCGCATCCGCCGCATCAACGTCGCGACCTACCAGTCGGTGTCCGGCACCGGCAAGAAGGCCATCGAGGAACTCGCCGGCCAGACCGCGGCGCTGCTGAACGGCCAGCCGATCGAGCCCAAGGTGTACCCGAAGCAGATCGCCTTCAACGCGCTGCCGCAGATCGACACCTTTCAGGACAACGGCTACACGCGCGAAGAAATGAAGATGGTGTGGGAGACGCGCAAGATCCTCGGCGACGCCGACATCGACGTGAACCCCACCTGCGTGCGCATCCCGGTGTTCTACGGCCACTCCGAGGCGGTGCACATCGAGTTCGAGCGCCCGCTGGGTGCCGACGAGGCGCGCGCGCTGCTCGCCGCCGCGCCGGGCGTGCAGGTGGTGGACGAGCGGGCGCCGGGCGGCTACCCCACGGCGGTCGAGGCGGCCGGCCACGACTGGGTCTACGTCGGGCGCATCCGGGACGACATCTCGCACCCCTGCGGCCTGAACCTGTGGGTGGTGTCGGACAACATCCGCAAGGGCGCCGCCACCAACAGCGTGCAGATCGCCGAGCGGCTGATCGCGGAGTATCTGGGCGCCTGACGGCACCGTTTGTGGGGGCGCGCGCACTGCGCTAACCTCACGCCGCGATTCGCTGCGCGGGCATACACACGGGAGGGTTTAGGTGGCTAAACGCACGCGTCTTGGGCAGGTGGTGGCACCCGCCTTGCTGATGTCACTCGGCATGGCGCCGCTCGGCGCCCAGGCGCTCGGGCTGGGCAATCTGCGCGTGAGTTCGGCTCTTGGGCAACCGCTCAGCGCCCGCATTGACCTGGTCGGAGCCACCGCCGCCGAGGCAGAGATCGCGACCATCAGCCTTGCCTCCGCCGAGGCGCACCAGCGCATGGGCGTGGGCAGCACCCTCGGCGGGGTCACGCTGCATTTCGAAGTCAAGGTCGGTGGCGACGGGCATCCGTACGTGTCCGTTACGTCCTACCAACCGGTGCGCGAGCCGTACATCGAGTTCATCGTCGAGGCACTCAGCCCGACCGGACAGGTGGCGCGCCACTACACCGTCTTGCTGGACCCGATCGGTGCGCCCGCCACGGCGACACCGGCCGGCCAATGGGCCACGCCCGTCGTGACGATGACGCCGCCCGCACACGCCGCGCCACGTGCGCGCGCCAATCCCTTTGCAAACGTTGGCGCGCCCAAAGCCGGCGCCACCTGGGGGCCGGTGCCACCCGGCGCCACGCTGTGGTCGATCGCCCGACGGGTGCAGCCAAGCGGCGCCGATCTTGACGACGTGATGTCCGCCATTCAACGCGCGAATCCCGAGGCCTTCATCAATGGCGATCCGGCGCGGCTGCTGGCCGGCAGCCGCCTGAGCATCCCGCAGGCCGATGCCCTGCGCGCGCCGCCCCCGGGCGCACCCTCCCCCGCCGAGCCGGCACCGGTCGACAACGCGCCCGCACCGTCCGAGGTGCCCCCGTCGGGCACGCCCACACCCACGCGCGCCGAAGCGCCGGCAGCCGAAGCCGCGCCCGCGCCCGCGGCCACGGCGAGCGCGCCCGCCGCGACTGAACAAGCCAAGACCGAAAGCGCCCCGCCGGAAGGCGAAGTGCGCGTGCTGCGCGGCGAAGACGCTGCCGCCGCATCCCAGCCAGGGACGGCGCCGGGGGGCGCGGCCGAAAACCGCATTCAGTTGCTTGAGGAAGCCCTCGACGCCGCGCAGCAACAAAACGCATCACTCGACGTGCGGCTGAAGGCGCTTGAGGAGCAGATCCGTACCCTGACCGAGCTTGCCAAGGGCAGTGCCTCGGGAGCATCGCCGGTCGAAGGCGCAGCCGCGCCGGCGGATGCCGCCGTGGCCGAAGCGGCGCCGGCCGAAGCAATGCCCGAAACGGCGCCTGCGGCCCCTGCCGAGGCCACGCCTGCGCCCCCCGCCGAGACCACGCCGGCCGTCCCGACGGCGGCCGCGCCCACGCCACCCCCGACTCAGCCCGCCGCAGAGCAGCAGCAGCCTGACGAGCCGAGCTCCGGGTCACGGGTTTATGTGCTGGCGGCTGCAGCCGGCGCCGGACTGGCCGGGCTGGTGCTATGGGCAAGGCGGCGTCGGGAGGCATCAAGCCTTGCGCTGCCGGAAGCCGAGGTCCAGGTCGCTCAAGCCGAGTGGCACGAGACGGTTCCGGAGCCCGCTCCGGCGGCAGCGCACAGGCCCGACCGGACGGCCGCACCCACCGTGGCGGCGGCGCCTTTGGCGACTACGAACGACGGCTTCGGCGACCCCGTGGACACGCAGATTGATCTGCTGACCGCTTACGTCGGCATGGCCGACGGCCCCTCGGCGCGGCAGATTCACGACGAGATCCAGCGCACCGGCAACGCCGCGCAGAAGGCGCAGGCCGCGGCCCTGCTGGCGCGTCTGGACGCGTGAGGGCGGGCGCCAGCCAGCGTTTTGCGGATCGCCCTTAGCGTCGAATACGACGGCAGCGCCTACTGCGGCTGGCAGCTCCAGGCGCACAGCCCGTCGGTGCAGGCGGTGCTGGAGCAGGCGCTGGCCGGCATTGCCTGCGAACCCATCCGCGTGGTGGCCGCGGGGCGCACCGACACCGGCGTGCACGCGCTGGGGCAGGTGGTGCACTTCGATACCACCGCCGAGCGCCCGCAGCGCGCCTGGCTGCGCGGCGCCAACACGCGGCTGCCGGGCGACGTGCGCATCGTCGCCGCGCAGCCGGTGGCGGACGATTTCCACGCCCGTTTCAGCGCCCTGTCGCGCGCCTACCGGTACCTGATCCTGAACCGCCCGCAGGCGCCCGCGGTGGGCCACGCGCGCGTTGCCTGGGAGCCGCGCCCGCTCGATGCGCAGGCCATGCACGCGGCCGCGCAAAGCCTGCTCGGCGAGCACGATTTCAGCGCCTTTCGCGCCGCCGCCTGCCAGTCGCGCTCGCCGTGGCGGAACCTCGTGCAGCTCGACGTGCGCCGCCACGGGCCGTGGCTGGTGATCGACGCGAAAGCCAACGCCTTCCTGCACCACATGGTGCGCAACCTGGTCGGCACGCTGCTCGACATCGGCACCGGCGATCAGCCGGTCGAGTGGGCCAGCCAGCTGCTCGCCGGGCGCGATCGCACGCAGGCCGGCCGCACCGCGCCGGCGGCGGGGCTCTATCTGACGGCGGTACAGTACCCGCCCCATTACGGCGTCGAGCCGCCGCCGCCGCTGTTGCCGGTCTGAGCCATGCCCACGCGCGTTAAAATCTGCGGCATCACACGTCCCGAGGACGGGCTGGCGGCAGCACGGGCCGGCGCGCACGCCATCGGGCTCGTGTTCCATCCCGCAAGTTCCCGCTACGTCAGCGTGGCGCAGGCGCAGGTCATCGTGGCGGCGCTGCCGCCGCTGGTGAGCGTGGTCGGCCTGTTCGTGGACGCCGGGCGGGAGCAGATCGCCGATGTGCTGGCGCAAGTACCGCTGGATGTCATCCAGTTCCACGGCGCAGAACCGGCAGGCGAATGCCGCGGCTACGGCCGGCGGTACCTGAAGGCGCTGCACGTGCGGGACGGCGTGGACCTGGCCGCACAGGCGGCCGCATATCACGATGCCGCCGGGCTGCTGCTGGATGCCTTCGTGCCCGGTGTGCCGGGGGGCAGCGGGCGCACGTTCGACTGGGCTGCCGTGCCGGCCGGTCTGCCGCGGCCGCTGCTGCTGGCGGGCGGGCTCGACGCCGGCAACGTGGCGGCGGCGCTCCGGCGCGTGCGGCCGTGGGCGGTGGACGTGAGCAGCGGGGTCGAGTCGGCGCCCGGCATCAAGGATGCGGGGCGGATTGAAGCTTTCATGCAGGCGGTGCGACAGGTGGACGATGAGCAGGGTTGAGGTGGACAGCAGCGCGCCCTTGCCGGATGCGCACGGGTATTTCGGGCGCTACGGCGGGCGTTTCGTGGCCGAAACGCTGATGCAGCCGCTGCAGGAGCTCGAAGCCGCGTATCGCCACGCGCAGACCGACCCGGCCTTCCAGGCCGAGCTCGATCAGGACCTTCGCGACTACGTCGGCCGGCCGTCGGCGCTGTATCTGGCCGAGCGCTGGACGCGCGAGGCGGGCGGTGCGCGCATCTACCTCAAGCGCGAGGACCTGAACCACACCGGCGCGCACAAGATCAACAACACCGTCGGGCAGATCCTGCTGGCGCGGCGCATGGGCAAGACGCGCGTCATCGCCGAGACCGGCGCCGGCCAGCACGGCGTGGCCACCGCCACCGTGGCGGCGCGCCTGGGCGTGGAGTGCGTGGTGTACATGGGCGCCGAGGACATCCAGCGCCAGACCGCCAACGTGTACCGCATGCGCCTGCTGGGCGCCGAGGTGCGGGCGGTGGAAAGCGGTTCCCGCACGCTGAAGGACGCGCTGAACGAGGCGCTGCGCGACTGGGTGGCCAACGTCGACAACACCTTCTACATCATCGGCACCGTGGCCGGACCGCACCCGTACCCGCAGATGGTGCGCGACTTTCAGGCCATCATCGGCCGCGAGACGCGCGCCCAGATGCTGGAGCGCACGGGCCGACTGCCGGATGCGGTGGTGGCCTGCGTGGGCGGTGGCTCGAACGCGATCGGCATGTTCCACCCGTTCATCGGCGATGCCGACGTTGCGCTATATGGCGTCGAGGCGGCCGGGTATGGTCTGGCCACCGGTCGCCACGCGGCCTCCATCAGCGCCGGCAAACCCGGCGTGCTGCACGGCAACCGCACGTACCTGATCCAGGACGAGGACGGTCAGATCGGCAGCACGCATTCCATCTCGGCCGGTCTGGATTACCCAGGCGTCGGCCCCGAGCACGCCTGGCTCAACGACATCGGCCGCGCGCGCTACGTGACGGTCGGCGACGACGAGGCGCTGGCGGCGTTTCATCACCTGACGCGCACCGAGGGCATCATCCCGGCGCTCGAGTCCTCGCACGCGCTGGCCTACGCCGGCAAGCTCGCGTCGTCCATGCGGCCCGAGCAGAGTGTCGTGGTGTGCCTGTCCGGGCGCGGCGACAAGGACATCCATACCGTGGCGACGATCGAGGGCATCCACGTATGAGCCGCCTGGCGACGCGATTTGCCGAGCTGCGCGCGGCCCGGCGGGCGGGCCTCGTGATCTTCGTCACGGCGGGTGACCCGCACCCGGACCAGACCGTCGACCTCATGCACGCGCTGGTCGCGGCTGGCGCCGACGTGCTGGAGCTCGGCGTGCCGTTCTCGGACCCGATGGCCGACGGGCCGGTGATCCAGCGTGCCTCCGAGCGCGCGCTGGCGCAGGGCATGGACCTGCGCCGCGTGCTGGAGCAGGTACGCGCGTTCCGGCAGACCGACACCACCACCCCCGTGGTGCTGATGGGGTACCTGAACCCCATCGAGCAGATGGGCGTCGAGCGCTTCGCCGATGCCGCCGCGGCGGCCGGCGTGGACGGCGCGCTCACCGTCGACCTGCCCTTCGACGAGGAGCCCGCGCACGCGGCGGCGCTCCGCTCTGCGGGCCTCGACAGCATCTTCCTGCTGGCGCCGACCAGCGGCCCCGAACGGGCGCGCGCCGTCGCCGCGCAGGCGAGCGGGTTCCTGTACTACGTGTCGGTGCGCGGCGTGACCGGCGCCGGCAGTGTCGATCTCGCCGACGTCGAGGCGCAGGTGCAGGCGCTGAAAGCGCACACCGCGCTGCCGGTCGGCGTCGGCTTTGGCGTGCGCACGCCCCAGGCGGCGGCGCAGATCGCCGGCTTTGCCGACGCCGTGGTGGTCGGCAGCGCCGTGATCGAACAGATCGAAGCCGCCACCGCTGCCGGCACGAGTGGCCCGGACGCGCTGCGCGGTGCCGTGGAGCTGGTGCGCGCGCTGCGCGCCGGCATCGAGACTGCGGGAGGGAAAGGGCGATGAACTGGTTGACCCGGCTGGTGCCGGAGCGCATCCGCACGCGCACCGGCACTGCGTCCAAGAAGGTGCCCGAGGGCCTGTGGGCCAAGTGCCCGGAGTGCAAGGCGGTGCTGTACCGCACCGAGCTCGAACACAACCTGGAGGTCTGCCCGCGCTGCAATCACCACCTTCGCATTGGCGCGCGGGCGCGGCTCGACGCGTTTCTGGATGCCGAGCCGCGCACCGAAATCGGCGCCGAGCTCGAAGCCATCGACGTGCACAAGTTCAAGGACACCAAGCGCTACCGCGATCGTCTGCTCGCCACGCAGAAGGAAACCGGCGAACGCGACGCGCTGGTGGTCATCGAAGGCGCGCTGATGGGCCACGGCGTGGTGGCGGCGGCGTTCGAGTTCCGCTTCATGGGCGGCTCGATGGGCTCGGTGGTCGGCGAGCGCTTCACGCGCGGCGCGCAGGCCTGTCTCGATCATCACCTGCCGCTGGTGTGCTTCTCGTCCTCGGGCGGCGCGCGCATGCAGGAGGGTCTGTTCTCGCTGCTGCAGATGGCCAAGACGTCCGCCATGCTGGCCTGCATGGGCGAGGCCGGCCTGCCGTTCATCTCGGTGCTGACCGACCCCACCACCGGCGGGGTGTCGGCGAGTCTGGCCATGCTGGGCGACGTGATCATCGCCGAGCCAAACGCGCTGATCGGCTTTGCCGGCCCGCGCGTCATCGAGCAGACCGTGCGCGAGGTGCTGCCGCCGGGCTTCCAGCGCAGCGAGTTCCTGCTCAGCCACGGCGCCATCGACCAGATCGTCGACCGCCGGCAGATGCGCGAGCACGTGGCCCGGCTGCTGGGCCTGCTGCAAGGGCGCGCCGCCGCCGCGTGAGCGCCCGTTTCAGCCGCCTCGACGACTGGCTCGCCTGGCAGGAGACGGCCCACCCGGTCAAGATCGATCTCAGCCTGGATCGGGTGCGCCACGTGCTCGCGGCACTCGCCCCGCCGCTCGCCGGCGTGCCGGTCATCACGGTGGCCGGCACCAACGGCAAGGGCTCGACGGTGGCGTTTCTCGACGCCATCTACCGCGCCGCCGGCTATCGCACCGGCGTGTACACCTCGCCGCATTTGCTGCACTACAACGAGCGCGTGCGCGTGGCCGGGCGGGACGCCGACGATGACGCGCTGTGCGCGGCCTTCGAGCGCATCGACGCCGCCCGCGGCGAGGTCTCGCTGACCTACTTCGAGTGGGGCACGCTCGCGGCGCTCGATGTCTTTGCTGCCGCCGGCTGCGAGGTGCTGATTCTGGAAGTCGGCCTCGGCGGGCGGCTCGACGCCGTCAACGCCGTGGACGCGGACGTCGCCATCCTGACGTCCGTCGATCTCGACCACCAGCAGTTCCTCGGCGACACGCGGGACGCGATCGGCGCCGAGAAGGCCGCCATCGCGCGCACCGGAAAGCCGCTGATCGTGACCGATCCCGGCCCGCCGGCGAGCGTGGTCGATCACGCCGCCCGCTCCGGGGCGCGGCTGTGGCGGTATGGCGTCGATTACGCCGCGACCGCGTCCGGTACCGACGGGTGGACGTGGGCCTGTGGCGATGCCCACCTCGCGCTGCCCATGCCCGGCTTGGCCGGCGCGGTGCAGCGGCGCAACGCCGCGAGCGCCGTGCTGGCAGCGCGCCTGCTGGCGCCGCGCCTGCCGATCGACGACGCGGCGTTGGCGCAAGGCGTGCGACAGGCCAGCGTCGGCGCGCGCTTCGAGCGCCGCGGCCGCGATCCCGAGTGGGTGCTCGACGTCGCCCACAACCCCGAGGCCGCGCGTAACCTCGCCGAGAACCTCCGCGCGCATCCCCTGCCCGGCCGCACCATCGCCGTGCTCGGCATGCTGGCCGACAAGGACGCTGCCGGCGTGCTGGCGCCGCTGGCCAGGCTTATCGATGCCTGGCACCTGGCCAGCCTTGACGGCCCACGGGGTGCCACCGCGCAGCAGTTGGCGGCCTCGCTCACCGCGCTCGGTGTCACCGCGCTGCACAGCCATGACGACGTCGCCGCCGCCTGCCACGCGGCGCAGCGGTCGGCGGGCGCCGGCGACCGCGTGCTGGTGTTCGGCTCGTTTCACACCGTCGAGCAGGCGCTGCGTAGCCACCTGCTGCCGGCGGAAGCCCCGCCCGCGACGCTATAATTCGCGTCTGCTGCTGACTTTCCGGAGCATCGATGGACCAGGGCAAGCTCAGATACCGGATCGTGGGCGGCGTCGTGCTGCTGGCCTTGCTGGCCATTCTGGTGCCCGTCCTGAACGACGTGCGCCAGCCACTGCCGCAGGGCCCGCAGGCGATCGATATTCCGGCCGAGCCCGCTGACGGACTCACCGCGCAGGTGCCGACGGATGGAGTGACGCCGCACGACGTGGCCCCGCAGCCGCAGGACGTGCCGGAACCGCTGCCGGCGCCGCCGCTCACCGAGGAAGACCCCGCGCCGGACATGGACGGCGCCGCCCCGGCTGAGCTATTCAGCCCACCCGAGCCGCCCGCCCCGGCGGCCGATCCGGAACCCGCCAAGCCCGCGCCGGTCCCCACGCCAAAAGCTGTTCTGCCCAAACCTGCTCCGCCCAAGCCGGCTGCGCCACCCGCGGCAAAGCCGGTACCGGCCGCGCCTGCCGCCCCAGCCACCCCGGTAGCCAAACCCGTGCCGGCACCCAAACCGCCGGTGGCGGCCCCGGCCAAGCCCAGCCCCGTGGTGAAGGCAGCGCCGACGGGCGCCCCGGCCCCGGCGCCCAGCCCCACAGCCAAGCCACCGGCACCCTCCCCTGCCGCGCCGGTGACCGCCCCCGCCACGCAGCAGGCCTGGGTGGTCCAGCTGGGTGTCTACGGCAACCTCAAGACCGCGATCGACCTGCGCGAGCGGCTTCGCAAGGCCGGGCACAGCGCGTTCACCGAAGAGGTGGCGACGCCGCACGGCAAGGCGCTGCGCGTGCGCGTCGGCCCCGATCTGGACCGCGCCGCGGCGCAGGCGCTGCGCGACCGGCTGGCGCGGGAGACCGGCCACGACGGCATCGTGATGGCGTACCCGTGACCGTTTCCCACCGCGCGCCATGAACCTTGTCGACGTGCTGTTCGTGTTGGTGGCAGCCGTGTCGCTGCTGGTGGGCGTCTGGCGTGGGCTGCTGCGCGAGCTGCTGTCGCTGCTGTCGTGGCTGGTGGCGGCTTACGTGGCGTGGCGTTTTCATGGCCTGCTGATGCCGCCGCTTGCCAGCGCGATCGCAAGCCCGGGGGCGCGCCAGGCGGCGGCGCTGCTGCTGGTGTTCATCGGCGCCCTGATCGGCCTGGCGCTGCTGTCGCACCTGCTGGTGAGCCTGCTCAAGCGCAGCCCGCTGCGGGGCACCGACCGCGCGCTGGGTGCCGTGTTCGGCGCGCTGCGCGGCCTGGTACTGATCGGCGCTGCCGTCCTGCTGGTCGAGGCCACGCCGCTGCAAAAATCGCTGTGGTGGCAGGGGTCGGCGCTGGTGCCGCAGGCGCGCCTGTCGGCACATTGGCTGCGAAGCACGGTCGAATGGGGTTTGGAGCAATTTCAGGCGCCCACGGCGGCTTGAGCGAGGTAAGGCCATGTGCGGAATCATCGGCATCGTCGCCCAGACACCGGTCAACCAGGCCATCTACGATGGCCTCACGGTACTGCAACACCGCGGCCAGGACGCCGCCGGCATGGTCACCGCCGATAACGGGCGGCTGTTCATGCGCAAGGACAACGGCATGGTGCGCGACGTGTTCGGCCAGCAGCACATGGAGCGCCTGCGCGGCAACATGGGCATCGGCCACGTGCGCTACCCGACCGCCGGCAGCTCCGCCTCGGCCGAATCGCAGCCGTTCTACGTGAATTCCCCCTACGGCATCACGCTCGCCCATAACGGCAACCTCACCAACACCGACGCGCTGCGTCAGGCACTGACCGAGGACGAGCTGCGGCACCTGAACACCGACTCCGACTCCGAGGTGCTGCTGAACGTGTTCGCCGGTGAGCTGCAGCGCATCGGCCGGGTGCGCGTGACGCACGAGGACGTGTTCGCCGCCGTGCGCGCGGTGCACCGCCGCTGCCGTGGCGCCTACGCGGTGGTGGCGATGATCACCGACTACGGCGTGGTCGGCTTCCGCGACCCCTACGGCATCCGCCCACTCGTGATCGGCGTGCGCGAGAACCTGCTCGGCAACGAGTACATCCTGGCCTCCGAGAGCGTGGCGGTGGCGAGCCTCGGCTTCAAGGTGCTGCGCGACGTGGCGCCCGGCGAGGCGGTGATCATCGACAGCGCCGGCGTGCTGCACACGCGCCAGTGCGCCGATACGCCGCAGCTGACGCCGTGCCTGTTCGAACTGGTGTACTTCGCGCGCCCGGATTCGATCCTGGACGACATCTCGGTGCACAAGTGCCGCATGCGCCTTGGCGAGAAGCTGGCGCACAAGCTGCACCGCGTGTGGCCGGACCACGACATCGACGTGGTGATCCCGATTCCGGACACGAGCCGCACCGCGGCCATGCAGATGGCGACCGAACTCGGCGTGAAGTACCGCGAGGGCTTCATCAAGAACCGCTACATCGCGCGCACCTTCATCATGCCGGGCCAGGGCGAGCGCAAGCGCTCGGTGCGCCAGAAGCTCAATCCCATCGAGCTCGAGTTTGAGGGCAAGAACGTGCTGCTGGTGGACGACTCCATCGTGCGCGGCACCACCTCGCAGCAGATCGTGCAGCTGGCGCGCGACGCCGGCGCCCGCAAGGTGTACTTCGCCTCGGCGGCGCCGCCGGTGCGCTACGCCAACGTGTACGGCATCGACATCCCGAACCCGCAGGAGCTGATCGCGCACGGCCGCAGCGAGCAGGAAATCTGCGAGTCGATCGGCGCCGACTGGCTGATCTACCAGGATCTCGACGATCTGAAGGACGCCGCCCGCGAGGGCAACCCCGACATCCGCGAGTTTGACGCCTCATGCTTCGATGGGCTGTACGTGACCGGCGACGTGGACCAGCCCTACCTCGAACACATCGGCCAGGCGCGCAGCGACGGCGCCAAACAGCTGCGTGCGGCGACGGCCCGCGATGAACTGCAAATCGTGGTGTAAGCCGCTACTCGCCGCCGCGCTGCTGCTGATCGCGGCGGCGCCGAGGTGGGCTTTCGCCCAGGCCGCCTTCGATCGCGCGGCCATCGACGCCGCCGTTGCCGAGCGTATCGATGCCGCCGTGACCGACGTGCAGGCCTGGGTGCGCATCCCCTCCATCACTGCCGAAGGCGACCCGCACCGCGCCGACAAGACGGCGCTGCTGCGGGCGGTGGTGGCGCGCGCCAAGGCGCTCGGTCTCACCGCGCGGTTGCTTCCCGGCGAGCAGGTGGCGGTCGTGGACCTCGGCCGCGGCGACAACGTGCTCGGCATCCTGGTGCATGGGGACGTCGTGCCGCCGGGCGACGCCACCCGCTGGACGCACCCACCGTTCAGCGGCGACCTCGTAGACGGCGCCGTTTGGGGTCGCGGCAGCCTCGACGACAAGGGGCCGCTGGTGGCGAGTCTGTACGCGATGGCGGCGCTGAACGACGCCGGCCTGCCGTTGACGCGCCCGGTGCGGCTGATCGTCGGCAGCAGTGAAGAGAACATGGACTGGCGGGAGCTCGACGCCGTCCGGCAAGCCGGTCTTGTGCCGACCGAAGGCTGGGCGGCCGACGCGGGTTTCCCGGTCATCCACGCCGAGAAGAGCTATCTCGACGTGTCCGTGCTGTTCGACGGGACGGCCGATCCCATGCTGCGCGCATTCGGCGGCGGCGTTGTGCCCAATGCCGTACCGGAGTCGGCCACCGCGACGCTGGTTGGTGACCCGAACGCGCTCACCACGACGTTGCAGCCCGCCATCGCCGCGTATGACGGCGGCTCGAACCCTTCAACGTTCACCCTCAACCGCACCGCCGATGGCGTCGAGATCACCGCCCGCGGCAAGGCCGCGCACGGCGCCCGTCCGCAGGCCGGCATCAATGCGGTGACGCATCTCGCACAGTTGCTGTTCGGTGCACGGGGGGCGCTCGGCATCGATGCAGACTCGGCACAAGGTCGGACCATCGCCTTCATCGCCGAGCGCATCGGGCTCGAAACAGACGGCGCCACGCTCGGCCTGCGCCACACCGCGCCGGGCTTCGAGCCGTCCACCGTGAATCTTGGCCTGCTGCTACCGACCGACACCGGCCTTCGGGCGCAGCTCAACGTGCGCGTGCCGCCGGGGCTCGATCTGGCCACCCAGCAGACGCGCCTGGCTGATGCCGCGGCGCCCTACCAGGGCCGCATCAAGCTTGTGGAAGGCAAGGAGGCGCTGTGGGTCGATCCCGCGACGCCGCTGGTGCAGACGCTGCTCGGCATCTACCGGCAGTTCACTGACGACGACACCGCCCCGCTCGCCATCGGCGGGACGACCTATGCCAAGGCCTTCCCCAACTTCGTCGCGTTTGGCATGGGCTTTCCAGGCGGGCCGATGCTGGCGCACGCGGACAACGAAAAACTCGCCGTCGCGGACCTGCGCCGTGGCATGAGCATTTATCTCGCCGCGCTGGCGCAGCTCGCTGCCGGCGTCACGTTGGCGCCGGCGGCGCCTACACCCTGACGGAGACGGTCATGAGCGCATCGCGTCAGTTGCACCTCGGCGCCTTCATGCGCCCGATCAGCATCCACACCGCCGCCTGGCGCTACCCGGGCGGCACGCCGGACGGCAACTTCAACTGGCCGCTGCTGAAGCGCCTCACGCAGAAGCTCGAACACGGCAAGTTCGACGCGTTCTTCATGGCCGACCATCTTGCCGTGCCGAACATGCCGCCGGACGCGCTCAAGCGTAGCGCCACGGTCACGTCGTTCGCGCCGATGACGCTGCTGCCGGCGCTGGCCGCCGTCACCGAGCGCATTGGTCTGATCGCCACCATGTCGACGACCTACAACGCGCCCTACCACGTGGCGCGGTTGTTCGCGTCCCTGGATCACCTGAGCGGCGGGCGCGCGGCCTGGAACATCGTCACCTCCACCAACCCCAACGAAGCCCTCAACTTCGGCATCAAGGAGCACCTCGAACACGACCTGCGTTACCGCCGCGCGCGCGAGTTCTACGAGGTGGTGACCGGCCTGTGGGACAGCTGGGCCGACGACGCCTTCATCCGCGACGTGGACAGCGGCGTGTTCTCGGACCCCGACAAGATGCACGTGCTCGACTTCCACGGCGAGTTCTTCGAGAGCCGCGGGCCGCTCAACGTCGCCCGGCCGGTGCAGGGCTGGCCGGTGATCGTGCAGGCCGGCCAGTCCGACGCCGGCCGGCAGCTCGCCGCCGAGACCGCCGAGATGGTGTTCTCGGGCGTGAGCGATCTTGAAACGGCGCAGCGGGTGTACGCCGACATCAAGGGCCGCGCGCAGGACGCGGGCCGCAATCCGGATCACCTGGTGATCATGCCGGGCGCGTTCGTGGTGGTCGGTGACACCGCCGCCGAGGCGCGCGCCAAAAAAATGAAGCTCGACAGCCTGGTCAACCCCGCCAGCGGCATCGGCACGCTGTCGGTTCAGCTGGGTTTTGACGTGTCAAAGCTCGACCTCGACGGCCCGCTGCCGGACGACCTGCCGCCGACCAACGCGAGCCACACCTCGCGCCAGAAGCTGGTCGACATGGCGCGGAGTGACAAACTCACGGTGCGCCAGCTCGCACAGTACGTAGGCGGGGCATTCGGTAGCCTTGAGATGATCGGCACGCCGGCCATGATCGCCGACCAGATGCAGGCCTGGCTCGACGCTCGCGCCTGCGACGGCTTCAACGTGATGTTTCCGTACCTGCCGGGCGGCCTCGACGACTTCGTCGACCAGGTGGTGCCGGAGTTGCAGCGGCGCGGCCTGTTCCGGCGTGATTACGAGGGCGCGACGCTGCGCGAGCACATGGGCCTGCCGCGGCCGAAGAACCGGTTTTTCTGAGCGCTGGCGCCGGCCGCACAATCAGGACGATCGCGCGCTGTCAATGGGACCCTGGTGCAGTTTCGCCCTTGACGAACTGTGCTAAAACCCCGGCGCTCCTGACCGCGGAACGCAGGGCAGCTCGTGTTGTACGCACCCGACCATCGCCCGATCGCTCCTGCTCGCGCCGAGCTTCGCTTCGGTGCGGCGCCGCGCAGCGTGCTGGTCAACGGCGTGCGCGCGGCGCGGGCCGTCGTGTGGGGGGCCTCGGCCGCGGTGTTGGTGCTGGTCGTCGGCTCGCTGATCTGGGGCGGTAGCGCGCCAGACATCCTGCCGGACGGGATGCTCATGCGCCCGCAGGCGGCCCGGGTCTTTGGCCTGCTGGCGCTGGCGTTGTTCGGGCTGGGCAGCGGGTTTCAGGCGCGACGCCTGCGCTCGTTCGGGAGCTGGTGCGCCCGGCTTGCACTGCTCGCGACGGTCGTTGCCGGCCTCGCGCAGCTTGACATCGGCCGCCGGCAAATCGCCGCCGTCTCGCCGGACGCCCTGGCCCAGATCGACCAACTGCCGGCGATTCCCAGTGTTGCGGCAGCGGCCCTGGCGGTCGCGTTCCTGTGCCTGCATCGGCGCCATCGAGCCGGCGGGCGCTTGGTCGTCTGGCTCGCCTTCGGCGCGGGCTTTGTTGGCCTCGTCGCCACGTTCGGGCATTTGTTCGATGCGCCGCGACTGTACTTCGCATCGACCACCAACGGCATGGCACCGATGGGAGCAGTCTCGTTGCTGCTGCTGTCGGCCGGGGCGTGGTGCGCGCAGCCCGATCGGGGCGCCGTCGGCCTGCTGATCGCCGACGACGCGGGTGGCGCGTCTCTGCGCCATCTTCTGCCAGCAGTGCTGGTCCTGGTGCCCGCGCTGGCATGGCTGCGGGTGTCAGCCGTCACGGCCGGCGTGGTGGGCATCGAAGCGGCGGGGGCGCTGTTCGTAGCGCTGGTGATGGCGATTCTGGGCGGCGCGCTGGCGATCGATGCCGGTCGACTCAGTCGCCTCGATCGCCGCAATCGTGAAGCAGCCGCCGACCTCGCCGCTCTGGCGGACGACCTGGAACGGCAGGTGGCAGCCCGCACCCGCGAGCTGTCCTACAACACCGACGAGTTGCGCCGCCAGGTCGCCGAGCGACAGAGCGCCGAGGCGCATTTTCGTGGCGTGTTCGAGGCCGTGCCGGATGCGGTGCTGGTGGTGGGCCCGAATGGCCTTATCGAGCTCGCCAACCGCCGCTGCGAGGCGGTGCTGGGCCGCGAGCCGGCGCAGCTGCTCGGCATGCCGATAAACAGCCTCGTGCCACCCGACATGCTCGAAGTCCACCGCCGACGCTGGCGGCGTTTTCTGGCACAGCCTACGCCCCATCACCTGTTCGGCGAAGTGGGCGATCTGTCGGTGTTGCGCGCGGACGGCACGCAACTGGCGGTCGAGGTAGCCCTGGGGGCGCTACCCGGGGACGCGCGCGCGCGCATCATCGTCTCGATTCGCGACATCGAGGCGCGCGTCGTCGCCACACAAAAGGCCCGCGAAGCGGACCAACGATTTCGGATCCTGGTGGACAACCTGCCTATTGGCATCTTCGTCGCCGACGACGACGCCGACGGACGCCTGCTCGAAGCGAACCCGGCCCTGCTGCGGATCATCGAAGCCGACTCCATGCGCCAGCTGCTCAGCAGCCCGATTTCCGCGTTCCACGCAATGGCGGGTGAACGAGCCACCATGCTGGCCGAGGCGCACCGGTCCGGGGGACTCCGCCAGACCGAGTTCTCCGGCACCACGCTGCGGGGGCGTGGCTTCGTGGCGTCGCTGACCGTGGTGCCGCGACAGACAAGCGACGGCGTCGTGTGGGACGGCCTGCTCGAAGATGTGACAGAGCGCAAACAGGCCGAGCAACGCATCCTCGATCTGAACGCCGCACTCACGGCGCGCGCGACGGAACTCGAAGTCACCAACCGCGAACTTGAAGCATTCAGCTATTCCGTCTCGCACGACCTGCGGGCGCCGCTGCGGGCGATCGACGGCTTCAGCCGCATCATCGAGCAGGACGGCGGCGATCGACTTGGCGACGCCAACCGCGAGCGGTTGAGCCGGGTGCGCCACAACGCGCAGCGAATGGGCATC
The DNA here is from genome assembly GCF_050250495.1 of Immundisolibacter sp. Taxonomy (GTDB): domain Bacteria; phylum Pseudomonadota; class Gammaproteobacteria; order Immundisolibacterales; family Immundisolibacteraceae; genus Immundisolibacter. Next base: position 112,245 of record NZ_JBFWOM010000001.1, read on the forward strand.
CTGATCGATGATCTCCTGAACCTGGCTCGCCTGACACGGACACCACTGCACCGGCGCGCGGTGGACCTGACCGCCCTTGCGACCGACATCGTGGCCGGACTGCGCGATCAGGACCCGCAGCGCGAGGTGGAAGTCGACATCTCGCCGAATCTGACGGCCTGGGCGGATGTTGCGCTGCTGCGCGTGGTGTTGGTTAACTTGCTCGACAATGCATGGAAATTCACCGGACAGACCGCCGCGCCGCGCATCAGTGTGGAAAGTGAGGGCGATGAGCCGGTCTTCGTGGTCCGCGACAATGGGGCGGGTTTCGATATGGCGCACGCAGAGCAACTTTTCGGGCCGTTCCAGCGGCTGCATGCAATGGACGAATTTCCCGGCACCGGCGTTGGCCTTGCCACGGTGCAGCGAATCATTCACAAGCACGGCGGTCGAATCTGGGTCGAGGCGCAGCCCATGCGCGGTGCGAGCTTCAGGTTCACGCTTCCGCAGGAGGCACCAACATGAGCGAGCCTACCATCCTGCTGGTGGAGGACAACCCCGACGACGAGGCGCTGACGGTGCATGCCTTCCAGCAGCAGCATCTGGCCAACCAGGTTGTGGTTGCCCGCGACGGCGTGCAAGCACTCGACTACCTGTTCGCCCGTGATGCCTGGGCGGGCCGTGACCTTACGCAGGCTCCTGCCGTGGTGTTGCTGGATCTCAAGTTGCCGCGCATCGACGGACTGGAGGTGCTGCGTCAGATCCGGGCTGACGAACGCACCTGGTCTCAGCCCGTCGTCGTGCTCACCTCGTCGGCCGAGGAGCGCGACGTCGTCGAAAGTTATCGCCTCGGCTGCAACAGTTACGTGCGTAAGCCGGTCGACTTCGACGAGTTCGTCGCCGCCGCACAGCAACTTGGCCTGTACTGGCTGCTGCTGAACCGGCGGCCCTGAGGCGCTACCGTGTCCGACACCGCCTCGACTGACCGCTCCCCCGCCCCGCTGCGGGTACTGGTTATCGACGATTCGCCGGACGATGCGCTGCTGCTGATCGCGCACCTTCGCGAAGGCGGTTACGCGCCGAACTGGCGGCGGGTGGCCACGGAAAAAGATCTGCTTCGCACGCTGGAAGACGACTGGGACGTGGTGCTGGCCGACTACACCATGCCGGGCTTCGGCGGACACACTGCTCTTGCCATGGTGCAGCACCACACGCCGAGCGTGCCATTCATTTTCGTCTCCGGCACGTTGGGCGAAGCGGCGGCCGTGCGGGCCTTGCAGGAAGGCGCCCGCGACTATGTGACCAAGGGCGACCTCAAGCGACTGGTGCCGGCCATTGCACGCGAGCTGCGCGCAACCCGTGAGCACCAGCGCCAGATCGCGGCCGACGCCCGCGTACGCCAGTTACTGGCGGTCAGCGCCGACGCCGTTATCGGCTTCGACGCCGACTACCGCATCACCCTGTGGAGTGGCGGCGCCGCCGCGCTGCTCGGCTACGCCGAGGCGGACATCGTCGGCCAACCCCTGTCGCGGCTGATCCCGCGCCACCAGTGGTCGATGTTCGAGGAGTTGTTGGAGGCCTTCACCACCGCGCCCGAGGCCACCTGGCGGATCGGCGAACAGGCCGACATTTCCGGCCAGCGCGTGGATGGCCATCCGGTGCTGATCGAGGCCGCGCTGACCAAGTACCGCGAGAACGGTCACGCGGCGTTCCTGCTGGTGCTGCACGACATCGGCGATCGCGTGCAGCACGAACGCGAGATGCGTTTGCTGCTGAGCGTGTCGCAGCGCGCGACCGCCGGGGCCAGCCTGCCCGATATCCTCAGTGCATGCGCTGACCAAGTGCGCGAGGAGCATGACTGGCTGCAGGTGCAGATATGGCTGCTCGACGAGCGCGATGCGACTCTGGAGCGGCACGCCGTGGCGGTCGCTTCAGGCCGGCAAGCCGGCGCACCGGACGGCAACGCAGCGGCACGCAGCCTCGCCCAGCAAGCCAGCCAAACCGGTCACTCCCTGTGGCATGAAATCGACAGTGCCGGGGCGCCTGCTACACCGCCGTTGCCCGCCGACGTGCGCACGGCAATTGCGGTAGCTGTGCCGGGTGAACGCGGGCCGCTTGGCGTCGTCGAGTGCTGGCTGGCCGAGCGACGACCGCGCGATGAACGCCTGCTGCGCGTGCTGCAGGCCGTGGCCGATCAGCTCGGCAACGTCATCCAGCGCCAGCGCGCCGAGCAGCGGCTGCAGCAGCTGGCCCATTACGACGCCGTTACCGGCCTGCCAAACCGCGTGCTGTTCGCCGATCGCCTGGAACGGGCCATGGTCGAGGCGGATCGCCACGGCGGCTTGATCGGGCTGATTTTTGTCGATCTCGATCGTTTCAAGAGCATCAACGACGGACTCGGCCACGACGTGGGCGATCGCCTCCTGGTGCGCATCGCCGAGCGATTGCAGAACGCCGTTCGCGCCGAGGACACCGTCGCGCGACTGGCGGGCGATGAGTTCGCGGTGCTGGTCCCCAACCTCACGCGCGCTGAGGATCTGGCGCGCGTCGCGGGCAAGCTGCTGGAGGCCTTCGAGTCACCGTTCGAGATCAACGGCCAGCCCATCCGCAGCGGCGCCAGTCTCGGCCTCACGCTGTACCCCATCGACGAGCGCAGCGCGTCTGGCCTGCTGCGCAATGCCGACGCCGCCATGTACCGCGTCAAGCGCAGCGGCGGTGGCAGGTTCTGCTTCTTTGAGCCCGGGATGACCGAGCAGGCGACTGACCGTCTGGCGCTCGAAGCGGATCTCACGCGCGCCGTCGAACGGGGTGATCTGCGTGTCAGCTACCAGCCCGTCAAGGCACTCGCCAGCGGCCGCATCACGGGCGTCGAAGCGCTGGTGCGCTGGCAGCATCCCGAGCGCGGCCTGATGCTGCCGAGCCTGTTCATCCCGCTGGCCGAGGACTGCGGTGTGATCCACGAGCTCGGCGCGTGGGTGTTGCGGCGCGCCTGCGAGGACATGGCGACGCTTGCCAAGGACCAGGACCTGCGCCTGGCGGTCAACATCTCCGTGCGGCAGCTCAAGCACCCGCAGTTCGAGCAGCGCGTGCTGGAGGTGCTGGAGCAAACCGGCTTCGATGCGGGGCGGCTGACTTTCGAGATCACCGAAAGCGCCCTGTTCGGGGGCGGCGAGGTGGCGGCGGATACCGTCCGGCGTCTCGCTGAACACGGCATCCGTTTCTCGCTGGACGACTTCGGCACCGGCTATTCGAGCCTCGCCTACCTGCGGCAACTGCCGATCGACAAGCTCAAGCTGGACCCATCCTTCATCGGCGACGACACCCTGTCGTCCACTGACGGCGCCATCATTGCGGCCGTCATCGCGCTGGCGCGCAGCCTCGGCATCGACGTGGTCGCCGAGGGTGTCGAGTCGGCGCCGCAGGTCGAGTTGCTCGCACTGCATGGCTGCGACCAGATGCAGGGCTACCTGATCAGCGAGCCGCTGTCCGTCGAGGCGCTGGTCGCATGGCTGCGGGGCGACCCATCATCGCTCGGTGAGCCGGCTGACTGACCCCCTGCCGAGCGGGCACCGCGGGTAACCGGGCGGCCTGTGAGCAGGCCGCCATAGCCTAGATTCCGATCTCGGGGCCTCGATCAAACAGCTGCGCCGGGTCGCAATATGCCGCGATGCGGGCACGAAAATCCGCGTCGTCCGCCAGCAGCAAACGCCCGTGCTCCCACAGCGTCTTGCCGCCGAAGCGCACCGTGGGGTCGAGCAGCGGGATCGAGCCCTCGCCCGGCGGCGCCTCGCCGATGACGTGAAAGTGCGCCAGGCGCGGGTTGCCGTGGGCGTGCAGGATCCAGCCGAACAGGTCGTCCTGCGGGCGCAGGTGCGTGAAGCACGCCGGGTGCGTGCCCATGTGCCACGAGTTCACCACGCGGCCGTCCTTGTTCATCTCGGCGCCGGCGGCGTCCAGGTACCGACGCAGCGCATCCACCGCGCCGGGCTCGCCCTCGAAACCGACCATGCGGCCGCTCTCGATCGTGGCCAGCACCGGGCTTGGCAGGATCACGCCCTTGGCTTTCATCACGCGGATGGTGGACGGTGTCACCCAACGGATGGCGAGCCTGCCGCTGGCTTCCAGGCACGAGTACACCGCCGTCACGCTGAGCGGAAAGGTGCGCAGCGTGAAGCTGTCGACCGCCGCCGGGGCGGCCGGTTTGGGATGCAGCGGGGCGCGCAGGTCAGTGCCCAGTGGGCAGGTGACCTGATAGTCGCCGGCGGCAGCCAACTGCGGCGCGAGGGTTTTCAGAATCTCGGCACTCACCTGAAACGGGATGCGCGCGTACTCGGAGCCGAGCGTGTCCCAGGTGGTCAGCGGGTTCATCACCTTCAGGCCCCGGCCTTCGAACGGCACCAGGCGCAGCACCGCCGCCATCAGGTGATTGAGCAGCGTGACATCGGCGCCGGCGACCGCCGCCAGCAGCGTCTGCGGCACCTTGTCGGGGCCCTCGATGGCGTCCGCCCACAGCACGTGCACGCGGGCGCCGAGCGCGCGGGCCTCGTCCTCGATGATGCGTGCGACGGCCGGATCGACCAGACCGTTTTCGTTCACGACCATCAGTTCGGTGCCGCGCCGGACCTCGCAGCAGTTCACCAGCAGGTTGCGCGCGCCCGCGCGCACGTCGGCCTCGCTGCACAAGCGCGGCGCGGTGCGGAAATCGATGTCCTTGATCATGCCCATGGCGCTGCCCTCGCGGCGTTGGTCCAGCCGGCATTCTTGGCCGTCGGATACCGGCGGGCTTGACCCGCATCAAGCGCCGGGCAGCGGGATGGGCCGTGCTAGCATCGCCTCCAGAACGGCCGTTCATGCAGGCGGCCGACCGGTAACCTGCAAAGCGCCTCCGACGCCGAACGGAGCGCCGCGCCGAACGACACGAGGGGAAATGAACAGTCCCGCACAGCGGCCTGCCGTGGCCGCCGGCCCGGTCGACTTCGACCGCTACATCGACGACCGCATCGACGAGGGCGTGTTCGCGGTGCACCGCGACATCTTCCGCGACGAGTTCCTGTTCGAACTGGAGATGAAATACATCTTCGAGTCGAACTGGGTGTTCCTGTGCCACACCTCGCAGATCAGCCGGCCGCACGATTTCTACACCACGCACATCGGCCGCCAGCCGGTGCTGGTGACGCGCAATGCCGCGGGGGAACTGAAGGCCTTCCTGAACACCTGTACGCACAAGGGCTCGCTGGTGTGCCTCACGCGCGCCGGCAACCGCAAGTTCCACAGCTGCACCTACCACGGCTGGACGTTTGACTCCGCCGGCCGCTGCGTGTCGATCAAGGACCACGCGGACGCCGCCTACACGCCGGCGTTCGAGGCAGACGGTCACGACCTGCAGGCCGTACCCAAACTCGGTGAGTACCGCGGCTGGATCTTCGCCAGCCTTAATCCCGACGTGCTGCCGCTGGAGGAGCACCTGGGCGACGCGCGGGTGTTCATCGATCTGCTGGTCGAGCAGGCGCCGGACGGCATGGAGCTGGTGCGCGGCAACGCGAGCTACACCTTCCCCGGCAACTGGAAGCTGCAGGTCGAGAACTGCCTCGACGGCTACCACCTCAACATCGCCCACAAGGGCTTCATCGAGATCACCCGCCGGCGCATCGAGCGCGCCGGGGC
>NZ_JBFWOM010000001.1:117987-125994 GCF_050250495.1 Immundisolibacter sp.
CTGATGAAGGACGGCCAGCGCCGCGCGCTCGCCACCGGGGAGATCGGCTGATGGTCACGCCCGAACTGCATCTCACCGCCGCCGCGGTGGTGTTCCGCGAGGCCGATTGTCTGGACCGCTGGCGCTGGCAGGACTGGCTCGACCTGTACACCGACGACTGCCTGTTCTGGTGCCCGTCCTGGGTGGACGAGGAAACGCTCGGCGACGATCCGGACCGCTACGTGTCGTTCTTCTATCTGGCCGGTCGGGCGGCGCTCGGTGATCGCGTGTATCGCGTGGAATCGGGCCTGACGCCGTTCGTGACGCCGCTGCCGCGGACCTGTCATGTGATCAGCAACCTTCACGTGACAGCGGCGGGCGACGACCGCATCGAGGTCAGCAGCCACTGGCAAACCAGCACCTACCACCGGCGCGTGACGGCGCAGTTGTTCGGCTTCTACGACCACACGCTGGTGCAGGACGGCGGGCGCTGGCGCATCGCGCGCAAGAAGATCACGCTGCTGAACGACCACCTCGACCTGCCGATCGACTTCAACCAGATTTGATGGGTTTCTTCAAAACGCCATCCGTGGCGTTTTGAAGATCGCCGAGTCCGGCACAGGTCCGTACTCGGCTCCGCGCACCGGGCACAGTGCCCGATGCGCGACGCGCCATCCGTGGCGCGTGACGGTTCTTCAACGCTCAACGAGGAGGGGAAGCCATGGCCAAGACCGACGATCCGCGCATGAAAAAGGCGCTCGAAATGCTGCACGCCATCGAGGACAAGGACGCCGCCGACGAGGTGGTCAGCGTGCTGAACGAGCTGGCGCCCGACTACGCCAGGGCAACGGTGGCCTACGCGTTTGGCGACACCTATGCCCGCACCAAGCAATTGGCGCTGCGCGACCGGGAGATCACCACCATCGCCACGCTGGCGGCGCTCGGCACCGCGCAGCCGCAGCTGAAGGTGCACATCCGCAGCGGGCTCAAGGTGGGCCTCACGCAGCAGGAGATCGTCGAGATCATCGGCCACGTGGGCGTGTACGCCGGCTTCCCGGCGGCGGCCAACGCCTACTTCGCCATGAAGGAGGCGCTGACCGAGAGCGCCGCCGCGCGCAAGGCGGCGGCCGACAAGAGCGGTGCGGCCAAGTTCGCCGGCGGCAAGGCGAAAGCCGCCAAGGCCAAGGCCGCAAAGCCCAAAGCAACCAAGAAGGGCTGAGGCCATGAACCCGGTACTCGGCTTCATCGGTCTCGGCACCATGGGGCTGCCGATGTCCGGCCACCTCGTGCGCGCCGGGTACCGGGTGCTGGGCTTCGATCCGGCGCCTGCCGCCCTGTCCGCCGCCACCGCGCAGGGCGTCACGGCCTGCGCGGACGCGGCGGCGGTCGGGCGGCAGGCGCAGATCGTGTTCACGTGTCTGCCGAGCCAGAAGGTCGTGCGCGCCACGGCGGATGCGCTCATCGCCAGCCTGGCGCCGGGCGGCGTGATCGTCGATTGCAGCACCATCAGCCCGCTGCTGGCGGGCGAGCTGGCGGCGGATGCGGCCAGGCGCGACATCGGCTTTCTGGATGCGCCGCTCAGCGGTGCCGGCAGCGGTGCGCAGGCGGCCACGCTCAGCATCATGGTCGGCGGCGAGGCGGCGCTGTTCGAGCGCGTGCGCCCGCTGTTCGCGCTCATGGGCAAGAACATCTTTCACCTCGGCGCCGTCGGCGCCGGACAGACCGCCAAGCTGTGCCAGAACCTGATCCTGGTCTCGACGCTGTCCGGGGTGATGGAGTCCATCGCGCTCGGCCGGGCGGTCGGCGTCGAACCGCAGCGGCTGCTGGAGGTGATGGACACGTGTCTAGCGCCGACGCGGGTGATGGACGTGCTGGTGAAGCCGAAGTTCGACGGCCGCGTGCCGTTCGACCATTCCACCGACGGCCTCACCATGATCGGCAAGGACATCACGCTGGTGCGGGAACTCGCCGAGCGGGTGGGCATCACGCTGCCGATCGGCAGCCACATCCAGAGCCTTTACCGACAGGCCATCGACAAGGGCTACGGCCGGCAGGACCTGCTCGGCTGGTACGAGCTGATCGAGAAAGGCATCTTCGACGGCTGACGTACCTTGCTGGCGGGTAACTACGCCCTCCCGCAAACCCTCCGTCTAGCGGTCCTTGGCGCAAGCGCGCGCCTGCGGTGCACACTGACGCCCTCCACAGCGGCGTGGCGTCGGGCAAATGGAAATTCTGGCGGGAGACATCGGCGGCACCAAGACCGCGCTGCTGCGCGGGCGCTGGCGGGACGGCCGGCTCGACGTGCTGGCCGAGGCGCGCTACGACAGCGCCGCCCATGCCGATCTCGCCGAGCCGGTGCGCGCGTTTCTGGGTGACGCGCCGCCCCCGCCGGTGGCCTGTTTCGCGGTCGCGGGACCGGTGCAGCCCGCCCCAGGTGGCGGCACCCAGGCGCGCATCACCAACCTCCCCTGGCGGCCCGACAGCGCCCGGCTCGAAGCCGAGCTCGGCATCGCCCGCGTCACGCTCATCAACGATCTCGCCGGCGTCGGCCACGGCGTTGCCCTGCTCGGTCCGGACGACATCGTGACCGTGCAGGCCGGCACCGAGCAGCCGGACGCCCCGCGCGCCGTGCTCGGCATCGGCACCGGGCTAGGCATGGCGCTGCTGGTGCCGGACCACGGCGGCTGGCGGGTGTTTCCCAGCGAGGGCGGGCACGTCGACTTCGCCCCGCTCGACGACCAGCAGGTGCGCCTTCGCGAGTTCGCGCGGCTGCGCCTTGGCCTCGAACGGGTGTCGTTCGAGCGCCTCGCGGCCGGGCCGGGGCTCGCCCTCATCCACGAATTCCTGGGCGGGCCGGCCGTCGATGCGGCCACCGTGAGCGTGCGGGCCGCGGCCGGCGATGCACGTGCCCGCGAGACCCTGCACCTGTTCGCCAGGCTGTGCGGGGCGGTGGCCGGCAACCTCGCCCTCACCTGTTTGCCGTTCGGCGGCCTGTACCTCGCCGGCGGCGTGGTGCAGAAGAATCTCGGCCTGTTCCGCGGCGCGGCGTTTGTGGATGCCTTCAACGCCAAAGGCCGCATGAGCGATCTGCTGCGCCGCGTGCCGCTGCGCGTGATCACCGAACCCCGGGTGGGCCTGCTCGGCGCCGCCGCCTGCGCCGTCGGCTCACCCGTTTGACGCGACGATCGCGCCGGCCATTGCAGTCGTCACGGGGTGGTTGAGTACGGTCAACACGGCCCCGCGGGCGGATCGCTACGGTAGCGCCCGTGCCTGACGGCAGGCACCCTCACCGCGGAGCCAACCATGACCGGACCCCACAAGACCCCCGACCAGCCGCACCACGGCCGCCACGACCGCGGCGGCTTGCAGCAGATTCACGACCCCTACGTCGCGCGCCTGAAGCCGACCGAGCCCAGCGTATGCAGCGACTGCGGCGTGGTCTGGCACGAGGGGCGCTGGCAGTGGCTGGCGCGCCCCGCGGGTGCCCACGAACTGCGCTGCCCGGCCTGCCAGCGCGTGCACGACCGGGTGCCAGCAGGCTATCTCACGCTCGGCGGTGCCTTCCTGGCCGCGCACCGCGCCGAGATCCTGCACCTGATCGACCACCACGCGGAGCATCAGGCGGCGGAACACCCGCTCAAGCGCATCATGGCGCGCGAGGACACCGCCGACGGCGTGCTCGTCACCACCACCGACGCACACCTGGCGCGCGGCCTCGGCGAGGCGATCGAGCACGCCTACAAGGGCGAGCTCGACTACCACTACGTGGAGGACGACGCGACGCTGCGCGTGCGCTGGCGGCGCGACGCCTGATGCGCCTCCAGGCCGGTCATGCCGGCCGGGCCGTCAGCCGTGCGTCGGCAATTGGCACTGCTCAAGGCAGACGAAATCCCGCGTGCGCGGGCGGTACACGCGGCGGTCGAGGCGCAGTTGCCAGCCGGCTTCTGCGCGCGTGATGCGCAGCAGACCATAGCCCGCCATCCGACCCGGGCGCGCATCGAGCGCGGACGCGGCCGGCGCACCCACCACGGGCACCGGACCCGCTGTACCCGGCAGGCTCGATAGGGTCGCGCAGTGCATATGGCCATGCAGGACGAGCCCCGCCCCGTAGCGGGCGATGATCGCCGCGAAGCGGCGTTGATCGGTAAGCCGCTTGCGCCAGCTGACCTGCCCCGCCGGCGGGTGGTGCAGAACCACAACGCGAAACCGCTCCTCCCGCGCCCCCTGCTCCAGGGCCGCCTCAAGACCCGCCAGTTGCGCCTTGCCCAGCGTGCCAGTGGCAAGGCCGGGCGCGCTTGGCACGGCGCTCGACAAGCCGATCAGCAGCAAACCCTCGTGGCGAGCCAGCCAGGGGTCGCCCTCACCCATTGGCGGCAGGTAGGCCTGCCAGGCGCCGCTCCCACTCTCCCATGTGCCGGGCACATAGGCCTCGTGGTTACCCGGAACCAACAGCACCTGTTCCGGGGACGCAAAGCCGGCGAGCCAGCGCGCCGCCTGCCGGAATTCGTCGGGTGTACCGACCTGCACCAGATCGCCGCTGATGGCGATCCGGTCCGGCGCCTGGGTCCGCAGGTCGACGGCGAGTGCGTTCAGCACGGCACCTTGATGCAGATGGCTGCGACGGTTGCGCCACGATGCCAGACCGAGCCGCTGCTTCAGTCGCAGCGCCTCGCCACCCTCGGCGACCGGCTCCGTGAGGTGCAGATCCGACAGGTGGGCAACGACCCAGGTACGGTCCGGCGCGGGCTCGGCAAAGGGCAAGTCAAGGTTGCGTGCGTTCACAACGGTCGTCTGGTCGTCCCCAAAGCCGCCACGCGGCTGCGGCGGCGCACGCTTGATATACGATTGCCGCCCCATTTTCCAGCCAGGTCTAGTCCCAAGGTGGAACCGGTTGCTGTTTTGGTCGGCGAAGCGCCGGTGCGCCTGTGGGGTTTGAGTGGTCGCGAGCGCCTGCGGCGCGTGCTCGACAAACGCGGCATAGCCGTGCTGGCCGAGGGCGCAGCGATACCCGACAAGCGCAGCCTGCTGTGGCTGCGTGCCGATCATCTGTTCGACGAACGCGTGCTCGGCGCGCTGATCGACGCCCCCGGCGTCGCCTTGCGCGCCGTCGAGGGCGGCCCGCTGGTGGCGCTGCACGCGCCGGTCGGCGGTGCGGCCGGCGCACGCGCGGTCCTGCTCGGCGAGCAGCCCGCCGACGGCTACGTGCTCGAGACCCCACAGACTCTGGCCAGCGCCTACCAGGAGCGCCTTCGCAAGCGCGAGGCGCCCTACGTGCTGCCGGTCACGCCGGGCGAGCAGGACGTCCTCGAACGGCGCCTGTTCGGCACCGCCTACAAGGGCGTGACCGACTTCATCACCAAGTGGTGGTGGCCGCCGCTGGCGCGCCGCGCGACGGGCTTTTGCGCCCGCCGCGGCATCACGCCGAACCAGGTCACGCTCACGGGCCTGCTGCTCACCATCGCCGCCGGCTTTGCCTTTTGGGATGGCTGGTGGTGGCCGGGCCTCGTCTGCGCCTGGCTGATGACGTTTCTGGACACCGTCGACGGCAAGCTGGCGCGGGTGACCGTACAGTCGAGCCGCTTCGGCGACATCCTCGACCACGGCATCGACCTCATCCACCCGCCGTTCTGGTACGCCGCCTGGGCGCTCGGCCTGCCGGCGGGCAGCGTGCCAACCGATACGCTGATCTGGGTGATCGTCGCGGGCTATATCGGTGGGCGCCTTGCCGAGGGCGCGTTTCAGGCCGTGTGCGCCAAGTTTTCGCTGTTCGTGTGGCAGCCGTTCGATTCCTACAACCGCCTCGTTACCGCCCGCCGCAACCCGAACCTGCTGATGCTGACGCTGTGCGCGCTGCTCGGCGCGCCGGCGGTCGGCCTGTGGCTGGTGGCCGGCTGGACGGTGCTTTCGACGGCGCTGCTGTGGGTGCGCGTCGGACAGGCCATCGCCGCACGGCGACGCGGGCCGCTGGAGTCCTGGTTGCAGCGCGTGGGACAGGACATCCCGGCCAACAGCCGCGCCGTACGCTGGTTCGGACGCTAGACAAGCTTGCAGCCGCGGGCAGGCGTCAGCGCGGGCGGGCAGTTCCGCTCTCGCGCCCTCGCGCCCCGTCAGGAATTTTTACAAGCCGTAGGTCACCCCATTCGGACGAGTGGGAGACCAAATCAACGAATACGCACTTCCTTATCAATTAATAGGTTAGCTTCTCAATAGCCTATCGGCTCCACCCGCTTTGGCCTGGCGATCCGTCCCTCGACCCGTTCGAAGGCTGTCAGGATCTTTTACAAATCGCCGGCAGTCCGGCTCGGATAGCCCGGACCATCCCGAAAAAACTACCTTGTTTCCTAGCCCCGATGTGACTTGGCTTAAAACGTGCCTTCCGTCTCGCCGTCACGCTGCGCCCGAGTTTGTCTGACCTGAGGGACTGGATCGCAGCGCTGGTGTTGCGCAAATGCCGCCTCAAGGGGCGCGCGAGCTTTCGAGAGGGGAACCAGCGTGTCCAAGCGAGCCAAGCCCGAAATTGCTAACGCCGGCGCCGATGCCGATCTTCTGCGCACGCGGCGCGCGTTCGGGCGTACCAAACGCCCGTGTCGGCATCGGGCGCTTACCCTCAGCGTGCAGGCTGGTGCGCTCGTGTCGTCCATGACGATGACGCCCTCCGTGATGGCAGCGGTCTGTACCTGGAACCCGGTGACCGGCAACTGGGGCACCGCCTCGGGCTGGTCCTGCGGCAGCGTGCCGACCGGTCCCGCGCTGGACACTGCCATCATCGGGGCGGCCAGCACTGTTACCGTCAACTCCGCCCAGTCGATATTCACCCTCAATAATGCTGGCAGCATCGATATCGACGCCTTCCTGCTTACCCTGCAAGGCGGCGGCAGCACTACCAACACCGGCACCATCAACGTCGGCGCGGGCCCCATCCCCAACAACGCGGCCTTGCAGGTTGGCGCCGGACACAACATCAACAACACTGGCGGCACGATCAACGTCAGCGCCGACAGCGTGCTGAACCAGTTCGGTAGCACCATCACCGGCGGCGTCATCAACACCACCGGCACCGGAAAGCTGGTTGCGTTCAACAGCGGCAACAACTTCCTGTCCGGCGTGACGCTCGCGGGCACGCTCGACCTGGCGTCGGCGACCGGTATCGAGCGCGTGGCGGGCGGCCTCACGCTCGGCGGCGCCACCATCAACATCGGTAACAACAGCATCTTCGCCCCGCAGGGCGACCAGACCATCGGCGGCAGCGGCACCATCGTGTTTGCCGACGCCAACGCCAACAACCGCCTCAACGTCGAGGCCGGCAACCTGACGCTGGGCGCGGGCATCACGGTGCGCGGCGGCAACGGCGTCATCGGCAACCAAAACTTCGTCGGCGGCGGCGCCACGCTCACAAATAACGGCACGATCACCGCCGATACCGCGGGCCGCTCGATCACGATCCAGGTCTCGGGCCTGACCACCAACAACGGCACCCTGAGCGCCCTGAACGGCGGCACGCTGAACCTGAACTCGGCCGTGACCGGCAGCACCGGCAGCCAGATTCTGGCCGGTGCCGGCAGCGTCGTCAGCCAGAACGGCGTCACGCTCTCGGGCGACATGAACCTCACCGGCGCGGGCTCGTTTCGCGCCAACAACAGCGGCAACAACTTCCTGTCGGGCGTGACGCTTGCGGGCACGCTCGACCTGGCGTCGGCGACCGGTATCGAGCGCGTGGCGGGCGGCCTCACGCTCGGCGGCGCCACCATCAACATCGGTAACAACAGCATCTTCGCCCCGCAGGGCGACCAGACCATCGGCGGCAGCGGCACCATCGTGTTTGCCGACGCCAACGCCAACAACCGCCTCAACGTCGAGGCCGGCAACCTGACGCTGGGCGCGGGCATCACGGTGCGCGGCGGCAACGGCGTCATCGGCAACCAAAACTTCGTCGGCGGCGGCGCCACGCTCACAAATAACGGCACGATCACCGCCGATACCGCGGGCCGCTCGATCACGATCCAGGTCTCGGGCCTGACCACCAACAAC
>NZ_JBFWOM010000001.1:126004-126581 GCF_050250495.1 Immundisolibacter sp.
CAACGGCGTCATCGGCAACCAAAACTTCGTCGGCGGCGGCGCCACGCTCACAAATAACGGCACGATCACCGCCGATACCGCGGGCCGCTCGATCACGATCCAGGTCTCGGGCCTGACCACCAACAACAGCACCCTGAGCGCCCTGAACGGCGGCACGCTGAACCTGAACTCGGCCGTGACCGGCACCACCGGCAGCCAGATTCTGGCCGGTGCCGGCAGCGTCGTCAGCCAGAACGGCGTCACGCTGTCCGGTGACATGAACCTCACCGGCGCGGGCTCGTTTCGCGCCAACAACAGCGGCAACAACTTCCTGTCCGGCGTGACGCTCGCGGGCACGCTCGACCTGGCGTCGGCGACCGGTATCGAACGCGTGGCGGGCGGCCTCACGCTCGGCGGCGCCACCATCAACATCGGTAACAACAGCATCTTCGCCCCGCAGGGCGACCAGACCATCGGCGGCACCGGCACGATCGCCTTCGCCGACGACGGCAGCGCCAACAACCGCCTCAACGTCGAGGCCGGCAACCTGACGCTGGGCGCGGGCGTCACCGTGCGCGGCGGCAACGGCGTCATCGGC
>NZ_JBFWOM010000001.1:126591-306650 GCF_050250495.1 Immundisolibacter sp.
CATCGGCGGCACCGGCACGATCGCCTTCGCCGACGACGGCAGCGCCAACAACCGCCTCAACGTCGAGGCCGGCAACCTGACGCTGGGCGCGGGCGTCACCGTGCGCGGCGGCAACGGCGTCATCGGCTCGCAGAACTTCGTCGGCGGCGCCGCCACGCTGATCAATCAGGGCGTGATTACCTCGGACGTTGCCGGCCGCACGCTCACGCTCACGGTCAACGGCGCCACGCAGAACCAGAACGTGATGCGCGCCGAGAACGGCGGCACGCTGCTCCTGCAATCGAGCGTGGACAACACCGCCGGCCTGCTGTTCGCCGACAACGGCAGCGCCGTGCGGATGAACGGCGTCACCGTCACCGGCGGCATGCTGGACACGTCCGGCAGCGGCCGTTTCCAGGCGAACGGCAGCAGCGGCAACTTTATGAACGGCGTGACGCTGAACGGCCTGCTCGACCTGACGCCCGCTGGCAGCATCGTGCGCATCGCCAGCGGCGGCATGACGGTCGACGGCCGCATCGACATCGCGCAAGGCTCGTTGCTCGCGCCGCAAGGCACGCAGACCATCGGTGGGACTGGCGAGATCGTGTTCGCCGATGCCACCGGGAGCAACCGCCTGAACATCGAGGCGGGCGCGCTCACGATCGATTCCGGCCTCACCATTCACGGCATCACGGGCGTCATCGGCGCGCAGAACTTCATCGGCGGCGCCGCGACCTTGACCAACAACGGCACCATCGCTTCCGACGGCGGCGGCACGATCACGGTCAACCCGAACGGCGCGATCACCAACGGCGGCCTGATGCGCGCGCAAAACGGCACGCTCGCCGTACAACGCAATGTCGGGGGCACCGGCACGCTGCAAGTGGACCCGGCGGGCGTTATGACGCTCACCAACGGCGGCAACACCCAGGGTCGCCTGCTGATGGGCGCTGCCGGCGCGGCGCTGAACCTCAGCACCGGCAACCTGACGATAAACACCGACTACACCAATGCCGGCGCCGGTAGCGGCGACGCCTTCAACCGCCGCGCGGGCGTGTCCGGTACCGGGCTGATCGTTGCCGGCGGCGACGTGGCGCAGGTGATTACCGGCGCCACCGTCACCAACGGCGCCACCACCAACGCGACGCTCACCATCAACAACGTGCGCGTCGGCGCGACCACGTACAACTATCAGGTCGGTAATGCCGGCACGACAGGCCCGACGCTGCGCGGTGCCATCCAGACCAGCAGCGTCAACGGCGGCAACCTCACCGATACGCGTCTGAGCGGCGTCGGCGTTACGCCCGGCAATTACAACGCGGGCGGACCCGGCGGCAACAGCGGTGATCTTGGCGTGACGTTCACCGCGGCCAGCGCGGGGGTGTTGGCGCCGCTCACTGGGCAGGTGCTGAACCTGCGCAGCAATTTCGAGAACATCGCCGACCAGAAACTCAACATCGTGCTCGGCGCGGGTGCCGCGGCCTACAACGCCGCGGTGGGCAGCGCCACCTCGCCGGTGGTGGTCGCCAATCAGCGCGTGGGCGGCAGCAATACCGCCGCCGTTACCGTGGCCAACACGGCCCCGGCGGGCTCGTTCAGCGAGGATCTGAACGTAACCGTTGGCGGCGCGACGGGCGCCGCGACCGGCACGGGCGCCATCACCGGGCGGCTGGCAGGCACCAACAACACCGGCACGGGCGCGATTGCCGTGGCGGTGGATACGTCCACGGCCGGCGCCAAGACCGGGGGCGTGACGCTCAACTACGAGACCGCCGGGGCGGTCGGCGGCGTCAGCAACGGCCTTGGCACGGCCAGCGTGGGCAGCGAAGTGGTGGCCGTCAGCGGCAACGTCTACCGCCTGGCGCAGGGCCAGACGACGCCCGTGTCGACCAGCTTTGGCAACGTGCACGTGGGTGACAACGCCGTCCAGAACCTGACCGTGTCGAACACGGCGGTTGCCGATGGCTTCTCGGAAAGCCTCAACATGACGTTGGGCGCCGTGACCGGCAACGCCTACACCACGTCCGGCAGCGGCGGCGTCACGCAACTGGCAGCAGGCGCCTCGACGGTGCCGGTGACGCTGGGGATCGACACCAGCACCGCCGGCGCCAAGTCCGGCAGCCTGACCCTGAACTACGCATCCGACGGCACCGGCACCAGCGGCCTGGCGGCCATCGCCGCCGGCAGCCAGACCGTCACCGTGAGCGGCGCGGTCTACCGGCTGGCGAGCGCCAATACGCTCGGCGCCGTCAACTTCGGCAACGTGCACGTCGGCGATACCGTGCAGCAGGCGCTGGTGATCACCAACACGGCGCTGGCGGATGGCTACTCGGAGAGCCTCAACGCCAGCTTCGGTGCGAGTTCCGACAGCCGCATCCTCACCAGCGGCAGCATCAGCCAGTTGGCCGCCGGGGCGACCAACGCCAGCAGCATGGTCGTCGGCCTCGATACCAGCGCGGCGGGCAGCGTGGCCGGCACGCAGGTGATCCACTTCGCCTCGGACGGCACCGGCACCAGCGGGCTTGGCGTCACCAATCTCGCCTCGCAGACCATCGGCGTGACCGGCGACATCACCACCAGTGGCAGCGTGTTCCGCCTGGCGAGCGCCAGCCCGGCGGCGCCCAACCCGGTGAACTTCGGCAACCTGCGGATCGGCACCGTGGCCGACCAGGCGCTGAGCATCACCAACACTGCCATCGATGACGGCTTCTCGGAGAGCCTGAATGCCAGCATCACCAGCAACGGCGCGCCAGTGACGGCCAGCGGCAGCTTCAACCTGCTCGGCCCGACGGCGACCGACAGCAGCAGTCTGCACGTGGGTCTCGACACCAGCACCGCGGGCGCCAAATCCGGCACGGCGACCATTGCCCTGGTGTCGGACGGCACCGGCACCAGTGGGCTTGGGCTGACCAACCTGCCCGCGCAGATCGTTGCCGTCAGCGGCGCCGTCTACCGCCTGGCAAGCCCGCAGCTCGACACGCCATCCGTGGTACTGGCGGCGCGGCGCGGTGACGCGAGCCCGACCGCCGGCGTCGGCGTGACCAACGTGTCGCCGGATGCCTTCACCGAAGGCCTGAACGCCAGCATCGGCACCGCCTCGGCCGGCTTCAGCGCCAGCGGCGCCATCGGCAACCTCGCGGCCGGCGGGAGCGACGCCGCCACCCTGCGCGTGGGGCTCGACACCGGCACGGCCGGCGCGACGTCGGGCAGTGCCAGCGTCGATTTCGTCTCCACCGGCGCCGGCACCACCAGCGCGGCCGACCTGTCGGTCGGCAGCGCCATCGTCGGGCTGGTGGGCCGCGTCTACGAGACGGCGGTCGCGAGCCTCACTACGCCCACGGTCGACTTCGGCATCGTCCACGTCGGGGATGTGGTGGCGGACCGTACCGTCGGCGTCGCCAACGCCGCGCCGGTGGCGGCCCTCAACGACACGCTCAAGGCCAGCATCGCCACCGGCGCGGCCGGCTTTGGCGCCAGCGGCAGCGTCAGCGGCCTTGCCGCCGGTGCCAGCGACACCAGCAGCCTGCTGGTGGCCCTCGACACCAGCAGCGCCGGCTTCTACAGCGGCAGCGCCAGCGTGGCGTTCGCCTCCAGCAACCCCGACATGGCGGACCTTAACCTCGGCAGCCAGAGCGTCGCGCTCGCCGCGCAGGTGAACAACTACGCCGACGCCGCCCTGCGTCAGGCGGGCGGGTTCGGCGTACTCAGCGCGGTCGGTGACGTCTACACGCTCGACTTCGGCACCCTGGTACAGGGCTCCGCCGTGCGCAGCGCATCGCTGGAAGTGCTCAACGACGTGCTCGGACCGAGCGACCTGCTGGACGGCCAGTTCGGTGCCACCGACACCGACGACTTCGCCTACCTGGCCAGCTTCTTCGACCTGTTTACGGACCTCGGCGCCGGCCAGGCGCAGGGCGGCTTCGGCATCAGCTTTGACCCCGTTACGCTCGGCCTGGTCAGCGACAGCGTCGTCCTGAACGCAAGCGGACACAACGCGAGCGGCTTCCGCGGCGCCCTCGGGCCGATCACGCTGCACTTCACCGCCAGGGTGGTGGCTGGCGGTACCGGCACCGTTCCGGTGCCCGGCACGCTGCTGCTGCTCGCCAGTGCGCTGGTGCTGATGGCGTCGCTGCGCCGCCGCGTCACCCCGCGCTGAATGCCTACCGAAGCGCCGGTCGGGTAAGCTCCGGCCGGCGCTTTTTCTTGTCTGCCCCCGTCGCGGGGCGATGAACGCGGAGGATCGGAATGACGCGAGATCGCTGGCTGACGGGGCTCGCCGTCATCGCGCTGCTGCTCGTCATCACCAACATCGTGCTGTACAGCGGTAACCGCGCCCGTCAGGCGGCGTATGCCACGCGCGCCCAGTACATCCAGCAGAGCATGCAGCTGGAGCCGCTGTACCGAGCCCTGGTGCAGGGTATTGCCGACCGGGCGGCCGGCAGCAACGACCAGGAACTCAGCGCCCTGCTGGCCGCGCAGGGCATCAGCTACACCCTGGCGCCGGCGCAACCGGCCAACAAGACCCCCGAGCCGGCGGGCGAGACCCCGAGGAAAGCGCCATGAACGACCATGACCCGCGCCCCTCCGGGCTGTCGCTGGCGCTGCTCGGCGTCGCCTTTGTGCTGTGGTTTGCCTTCCAGACCGTGCAACTGGTCGCCGAGCGACGCAGCCTGACCACGCTGGCCGCCGGTCAGGAGCCGATCCACGCCAACGCCCAGAAGATGCGTGAGCAGCTCGATGCCCTGGCCGCCGGTGTGGCGCGTCTGGCAGAGCGCGACAACGCCAACGCCCAGGCCCTGGTCAAGGCGCTCAATGAGCGCGGCGTCACCATCAATCCGGATGCGGCGAAGGCGCCCGCGGACGATAAAAACTAGCCATCCGGTTTACGCGGGGCTGGGTACCGGCAGCGATTGCGCTTAGCGAAACCCGCCACGCCGCCACAACCGCCAGGCCACGCCCCAGATGCCGAGCAGCGGGTGGCGGCGCAGGAAGGGCGTCGGCTCGACGCGCACGCCGGAATGGCGCTCCACCTTCCACAGCAGGTAATCGACGCCGCCTGCAAACGTGAACGCGGCCTTGACGAGCCGCGCCACGTTGAGGCTCTTGCCGAGCAGCCGCCGGCCGGCCCAGCGCCGGCGCCCGGCGGCACGCTTGGTGCGTGAGAGCGTCTGTCCGTAACCGCGCGCGTGCGTGCTCACACCCGGCAGGCAGCGTGCCGCGAGCGGCGTGAGCGCGCCGCGCCAGGGTGCAAGGTCGCGCACCAGACCGTCCACGGCGCCGGGGCGCTCGGGCCGCAGTTCAGTGGCGTAACAGGCGGCGAGCGCGGTGCGCCACCAGGTGGGCTCGTCGAAGTCATCACCCAGCAGCGGCAGGCTGCGGCCGAGCAGCGTCAGCACGGCTTGCGCCATCGCCAGCGCAACCTGTGACCGGGCGGCCGCGTCGCGCGCGTACAGCAGCCCGCTCGCCTGCCCGAAGCGACCCCAGAAATAGCTCTGCCGGGCCGTCATGTAGCGTGAGAAGGCGCCGGTTTCGAGCAGCGCGTACTTGCAGCGCACCGTGCGGTCGGGCAGCGGCAGGTCGAGGTAGTAGACGTTCGGCGGCAGCCGTCGGCAGGCGACGGCGGACAAGCGCCTGCCAAGCGCGGCGCGGGCGTCGTCCACCAGCACGTAGAGATCGAGCAGACCCTCGCTGTCGTCCCCGCGGCGAAAGTTCGAGCCGTAGAACAGCACGGCGGCAACCGTGCCGCCGTGCCGGACGCGCAGCGCCTGTGCCAGCGCCTGCGCGCCGGGCGGGGCGGGGCTATCGATCAGCCGGTCGATGGCGTCGACGAGCGCGCGGCACTGCGGGTCGCTCACGGGCGCAGGAACTCGAACTCGGCGCCGACGCGCACGGCGAGCGCGCTGCCGTCGGGCGGAAAGTAATCCTCGCCGTCGAGCGCGTAGCCGCCGCCGGGGGTGAGCGTGAAGGCGTCGGTCGACCGACTGTCGTAGCCCGCCTCGGCATCTGCGAAGGCAGGCGGTCGCCCGCGCAGCAGTCCGGGCAGCGCGAGCGCGAGCCGCCGCGCCGGCCGGCTGATGGTGGTGACGTGGATCGGACCGCCGGCGCCGTGCCACCACGGCCGGATGCCAAGCGCCAGGCGCCGCTGCGTGGTGGCGAGCAGCAGAAACGCGTCGCGTGTCACGGCCGGCACGTCGCCGGCTTGAAACGTGAGCGGCAGCGGCGCGAACGGCGCCCGGCCGACCGCGAGCCGCGCGAGACGCCCAGCGATCCAGGCCGCCGTGCCGAGCGCGCCGCCCAGACCGGGCAGCCGGCGTCGGGCGCGAAACGCCCGGCACTCGCGCACCGCCTGCGGCAGTCCGCCGGCGGTGAGGAAGAACCCGCAGCGGGTGGTGCCGTCTGCCTCGCGCACGTCAAGCACGCGCCGATGGGTGGTGGTGAGCCGCCCGGCGATCAGCGCGCGCAGCAACGCGGCCGGCTTGCCGTGGCTGCCCAGGTCATAGGCGCTCATATTGGTGGTGCCGCCGGCCAGCACCAGCAGCTGCGGCGGCGCGGCGAACGGCGAACGCAGCGCGAGCGTGGTCAGCGCCGCCTGCACGGTGCCGTCGCCGCCGTTCAGCGCCACGCAGCGCACATCTGCGGCAACCAGTTCGGCGAGTGCACTTTCGATCTCGCGCGGCGTGCGTGCGAGGCGGTGGCGAATGCGCGGCTGCGCGGCGAGCGCCGCCTCGACGGCGCTCAAGCCGCCGCGGGCGTTATGCCGACTGGCCGGGTTGCTGATGACGCCGACGCTGGCCGGATCAAGCACCGGGCGCGCCGAGCCGGCGCCAGTCCTGCATCAGCGCGCCGTTGCCGGCGCTGTGCCGGGCGCCGCGCCACAGCTGCGACACGGCCGCGAAGAAGTTGGGGTAATCGGTCAGGCGATACGAGGCGTCGGCTGGCAACTGCGACATCAACCGCCGGTGCGCCTCGCCCATCGCGTGGTAGGGCATGGCCGGGAACAGATGGTGCAGCGCGTGATAGCGCAGCCCGATCGGGAACAGCAGCGCCGTGAGCCAGGTCTGCCCGGTGATGTTGATCGAGTCTTCGAGCTGGCCTTGCAGCGTCATGCGGGCGCCGGTGTTCACATACTTGTGCGCGGCAAGGTTGCGCACCCAGTTGAGGCCGATCGCGAACGTCATCAGCAGATACACCTTGCCGAGCAAGGCCCACGGCAGCGCACCCGTCACGAACAGGCTGGCGAGGAACGCGAGCCACGCAAAGCACGCCCATTCCTGCAGCGCCCACTGCCATAGCGGCTCGTCGGCCGGCACCTCGCGCTGGTAGTACGGATTGCTGCCGTAGGACGACACGCGGCGCCTCACCCAGCGCCGCAGGCCCGGGTGCAGGTAGGACAGCGGCGTCACCACCAGAAACCGCAGCACGGCCAGCACCGGCAGGATCGGCACCTGGATCAGGTACTTGATGGTCTCGGCGACGGGCGCGCTGCCGAGCGGCAGGTATTCGCCGTCCTTGGGCGTGCCGAAGCGGTTCACGTTGTGGTGGTCGAGGTGATTGCGATACATCAGCGACGGCATCAGCAGCGGAATGCCGTAGGCGAGGTTCCAGGCGAGCCGAAAGCCCGGCAGGGCGCCGTTCATGTGCACGATCTCGTGCATGAAGGTGCCGGCCCGGAACAGCAGCACGCCCGCGCCGACGAAGGCCAGCGCCTGCGCGAAGATCGGCCCGGTGCCGGTGAGGTAGGCCAGCGCCAGCGCGTAGCCGACGCCGGCGCTCAGGACGAAATCGAGCCAGTACAGCGCCGGGCGGTACGCGAACAGGTCGCCGCACAGACGGCGCATCTGGTCGAGCGAAAAGCGATCAGGGGCGGTATCGAGCGTTGGTGCGTTCATGGGCGGGCGCGCGCAGAAGGCCGGGGCGACTGTGCGCCGCAGTTTAACAGCCGCCCCAAAACCCCAGGCGCCCGGCGCCGCTCCAGGCTGGGCGCGCTTCTCGCTGCGGCGCGGATCCGGTTGGCTTCTTGAGATGTCAGAACGGCACCAGCGAGCTGGACCGGTGTACAGAGCAGGACAACCCGCAACACCGACGGCTGAGCGCGTCCGTTGCGGCTCACTCGCCCGTCAAGATCGACGCATCCCCGGGATTCGGGAAGAACAGGTCGAGCCAGTCCGGCCGCAGCGGAATCACCACCTCGGTGGTAATGCCGGGCAGGTAGCGGCGCGTGTCGATGTAGTAGTACTCCATCAGATCGCCGATGCGCCCGCCCTGGATCACTGGCATGCCGTGCTTTTCCAGTTCCGGCAGGCGAGCGGTGAATTCTTCTTTCGAGCAGATGGTCGGGAAGGTGTGGTGCATGCCCTCGCCACGTTCCTTCAGAAACTCGTCGTACACGCACTTGTCGCTGCGCGGGGTGATCAGCTCGAAGCACAGCTCGCCATGGCGGCCGACGTGGTTGTCGTAGGCGTGGTAGCAGGGCTGGCCGTAGTAGGTGGTCTCATCCATGCTGACGCCGGACTCGATCTGGAACTCGATCCAGCGCTGCATGCCGAACAGTTTTTGCAGGTTGGCTTTGGTGCGGTTGCGGTCCTTGCAGACGACGCCGATGTGCAGCATTTTCTGCGTCGGCAGGAACTGCGGGCCGAGGTGCTTGAGGTCCATGTGCAGCACCTCGTCCGGCTTGATGGCGGACTGCCAGTCCGGCCGGCGCGGGCAGTGCACCTCGACGACCACGTTCGACAGCGCATCGCGCGTGTCGAGTTGGTAGTAGTCGACCGCCTCGAAGAAGGTGCCGCTCTGGCGGATGCCGACGCCCTGGGCGGCGAGGTCCGCCTTGAGCGCCTCGAACTGGTCGGGCTGGCACACGCTGGCCGCGACGGCGTACATGCCCTCACCGACGCTGTCCAGCATGGCCTGGTAGCCCGACGGACCGTCCACCGGCTGGATCAGCTCGATGCCGAGCTGGCCGTTATGGCCGAACACGGAGATCCAGCGGTGCTGCGCGGGCTTGCCCTCGAACTGCGCGTTGGTCAGATATTTGCCATCGACGCGGATCACCTCCCAGCGGTCGATGCCGAAAAAGCGCGCGAAGTTGCACACCACCTGCCGGTAGTCGCGCACGACCACGGTGGTGTACTGCCATTGGCCGACCGGAATGGTTGCGGGCATGGTGTGTTCTCCTCGTGATGCAAAAAAATCAGGCCGGGTCTAGCCGGCCTGATGGGTGTTGTTCTACGCGTCGCGTGGGCGCCCGTCAGGTGAAAGTAACGTCCTCGCCGAGCGCGGCGATCTGCGCGTAGGTGGGCGGCGCCACCACTTCGAGGAACATGCCGCCGAGCTGCTCGCGTGTGTCGAGGAAGAACAGCTCCGCCACGCCGGCGATCTTGCCGTAGTTGGCAATCTTGACGCCCTGGCTGGTGTAGCGGCGCACCAGTTCCAGCGGGTCCGGGTGCGACAGGTCGCCCACGTGCTGCATTCCGTCGCCGAACTCGTTCACGAAGTCCGCGAACACGGTCTGGCCGGACACCGGCTGGCACAGCTCGATCAGCGTGTCGCCGAGCTTGGCGAACGCGGAGATCCACACGAACTCGCACGGCTTTCCGTAGTACTCCGCCTTTTCCATGATGGCCGACGGAATTTCCATCTTGCGCCAGGTCTTGAGGCCCATCAGGCTCGCGAAGCCACGCGCGGTCTTCTCCCAGTCCTTGACCGCCATCGCCACATGGTTGATCGGCCCAAGGCGCACGCCAAGATCGTTGATCATCGTCCCCTCCTTTATCCGTTGTGGAATCGCCGGCGCATTCTTCATCGCTTCCATGTGCGGCGCCAGCACCTCGCTCGCCACCTTGAGCCCGAGCACCAGCCCCGGGGCGCCGACGTAGAACATGGACTGGAACAGCGCCTCCACGATCTGTTGCGGGCTCACGCCGGCGTGCAGCGCCACGCGCATGTGGTCCTTGAGCGGACCCTCGCGGCCGAGCGCAAGATCGCTGCCCATCAGCAGCATGGCGCGGTCGCGCAGCGGCAGGTTGTCGCGGGCGTAGAGCGCGCCCCAGGTCTTGGAGAACAGGTACCCGATCTCGTTGCCGAACAGCGGGTTCCCGATCAGCGCCTCGATCTTGGCGGCGTCGTCGGCGCCCAGCACCTTGCGCATCAGCGCAAGACCCTGCTTGAAGTCCTGGCTGTCGCGGGAAAACGGGAAGCCGTCGGCGGCGGCGATGTTGAACGTGCTCTCGTTTTCCATGGCGAGCCCTCGGGTGGAACCGTTCAGAGCAGAAAGGTCAGGTTGGTAATTTCGGCATCGCAGTTCAGCAGGCCGACCTTCTTGTAGCGGATCTGCCAGCTGCCGTTACCGCCCCGGCGCAGGACATGTTCGCAGAAGGCGGGAAACACGTTCACCGGCTCCAGGCGGCGCTGCGAGTTGCCTTTGTACTCGTAGATCACCTGGTTCGAGCGCACCGCAATCTCGCCGTCCTGTTCGCCGGGCGCGATGGCGATGTTGCTGATCTGGTGCAGCGTGCTGGATGGCATGGCCTGGGCAAAGCAGAACTCGCTTTCAAGGCGCTTCAGGCGCTCGTTCAGCAGTTCCATGTCGTCGTAGACGAACGACACGTGCTGCGTCGGGTCGGCGTCGAGCCGGTTGGACGGAATCCAGTAAATCGCATCCGCGCTGAACAGTTTCTGCCAGTCGCGCCAGCGCTTGTGGTCGATGAGGTGCGCCTCGTCTATCAGGAAGGCTTCTACCGCCTGGCGATCCATGGTCATGCCCCTGCCCTGGCCATCAGGCGCCGGTACTCGTAGTACGGGGCACGCTGCTGGGTTTCCTGCGTATGCCCGCCGATGCGCCGGCCGTGGTCGTCTGTCCCCTCCGACAGATACCCCCGGTTCAGGTACACCCAGGGCGCCATGCGCGCGTGATAGCCGGCGCCCAGGCGATCGAACACGGCGTAGTCATCGGGTCCACCGAACGCCGCCGCGCCGTAGAAGAACTCGTGCTCGCGCACGCGGCGGGTGTTGATGGCCGCCGGCACGTCCTTCAGCGTGGTGTGGTACAGGCGCACCTCGGTGCGCTCGGGCGAGATGGGGCGAATCACGCGGAACTGGTACTCCAGGATGGCGAAGTTGGGGAACAACACCATGTTGAAGCGCGTGCGCAGCACTTCCATGGCGCGCTCGCGGCCGTGCGCCTGCGTCAGCAGGTCGATGAACTCCGCCGGCCAGCGCTTGAACACCGCCTCATCCGGCAGGCGGTACACCTCCAGCACGTTGTTGCCGTAGCCGCCGTCGATGCCGTGCAGCGGCAGGTCCTGGTAGTTGGCCGGGAAGCCCATCTTGCGGATCATCACGTCGAAGGCCGTGGCATGCGTCACCGGCGCGTGGTAACCCTCGACGCTGCCCTCGACCTGGATTTTCCAGTTGCCCTCGTACAGATGTTTGTTGACGCCGCTGCGGCCGACCAGAATCTCGCCCACCGGCGAGAAATCCATGTACAGATCAATGTATTCCTTGACGCCGCCGAGTTTCTGATCGAGCGAGATGTCCGGCTCGGCCAGCAGGCTCGCGAAGATGATGCCGCGGTAGCTGCCGACGCGCGCCGCCGCCACGAGGTTCAGCTTGTCCTTGTCGATCTCGCCGGCGTTGTAGCCCCGCGGCATGGCAACAGCCGCGAGCGACCCGTCCAGGCCGAACTCCCAGCCGTGGTACGGGCAGGTGAAGCTCCGCGCGTTGCCCTTCTCGGTTGCACAAACGGTGGCGCCGCGGTGCATGCAGCGGTTGACCAGCACGTGTATCTCGCCGGCCAGGTCACGGCTGACGATGACCGGCACCAGGCCGATGAAGGTCGTCTTGTAATCGCCAGGGTTCGGAATCTCGCTGTCGTGCGCCACGTATACCCAGGAGCGGTAGAAGATGCGCTCCAGCTCGTCGTGGAACACGTCAGGGTCCGTATACAGGCTGACGTGCGTGCGATCCACGCGCGCGAGATCCGCATAGTCACGCGGTTGGTTCATGGGTTTCTCCTTCGAACAGCGGGGCGCCGGGGCCGCGACAGACGGCTGTGGGGCGCGCTGGCAGGCGCAGCGTGTGCGGACACACTAGCCGCGGCAGGAATGCCTGTAAAGCGGACCCTACCGACTGGCCGGTTGGCGAACCCGGAGCGGTCGTAGGGTCTGTTGACAGCAGACCAGGCCGGCACTGTTGGGGGCGCTAGTCGAATTTGAGTTTGGACAGACGCCGTGGCACACACGCAACGGCGGTCTCGCAGCAGGCACACGGCCCGCCCAACCAGACCCGCCCGTGGCAGCCAGCCTCTCAGCCTGGGTTCTGTTCCCAGTCGAAGCGCGGCAGCGCAAGAAACGCGCGCTTCAGACCCTCGTTCCAACCCTGCTGGATGCCCACGTAGAGCGGCGAATCCGCCGCCAGCGTGAGGCGGCGGGCGACCTGCCGGGTGGCGACCTCGCACAGGGCGAGGTCCAGCGGTGGCCCGACCGAAATATTGGCGCGGATCGTCGAATCGAGTGACACCAGCGCACAGCGGGCGGCGTCGTCGAGGCTCGTGTCCGTCGCGATGATGCGGTCCAGTATCGGCTTGCCGTACTTGGTCTCGCCGATCTGCAGATACGGCGTCTCCGGCGTCGCGGCGATGTAGTTGCCCTGCGGGTACACGAGGCACACGTCGTGGCCGGTCGTGCCGACCTCGCCGCCGATGATGAAGCTGGCTTCGGCACTCACGCCACTGCGCGCCAGTGCATCGGCATGCTCCTGCTGGATGCGGTAACTGAGGCTGCCGAGGTGATCGGCCGCCTCGAAGACGTCTCGCACCTGGTGCAGACCTGCGGCCGTCGGGTCGTTGAACTCGCGCCGCAGTGCGTTGATCACGGCCTGGCTCGTCGCGAGATTGCCGGCGCTGAGTACGACGAACAGCCGCTCCCCAGCCCGCTCGAAGATGTGCATCTTGCTATAGGTACCGACGTGATCGACGCCGGCGTTGGTGCGCGAGTCTGAGGCGAACACCAGGCCGGCGCCGACCTTGATACCGACGCAGTAAGTCATACGGGTGTCTGGGGCTAGGGCGGGTCGGGCCGCGGGCGGAACTGACGATGGGCCGCTTTCAGGCCCGGGGCGCACACTCGCCGTGGGCGGGAATATTAATCACCTTGCGGCACCCCGTCCTCCCGACCTGCTGGCCGGGAGGACGGTGCCCGAATCAATCCAGAGTTCTGCGCTGCTGGCGCTGCTTCTCACCCGTGACGTAGTAATCACCACGGGCGGCGAGATCGGCCTCCTCGGTTTCCTCGGCCGACCAGTGGCCGAGGTTGTAGCCAAACCAGGGCTTGCGCAGGTTCAGCTCCGGCAGGCCCATTTCCTGCCACAGCTTGACGGCGCCTTCCATAAACTCCTGCCGCGGCAGCGACACCGGCGGGTAGGCCCAGTCGCGCGTGGCATCGATCAGCAGGCCGGACATGCGCGGTTTCTCGCCGGTGAGGCCGCGGTTGGCGCCCGGCGGGGCGATCGACGGGTCGAGCGGCATCAGCGGGATGTCCACCACGCGCACGTCGCGGTAGGGCTGCATGGCATACGACAAGGCCCAGTAGATGGCGCCCGGGTCGTGGATATCGACGTCCTCGTCCACCACGATCGCCACCTTGCCGACAAACTTCTTCGACAGGTGATCGAGCACCTTCTGCCCGTCGTCTTCCTTGCCGCGACGAATGCGCACCAGACACACGCCAAACGAGCCCGAGGTTTCCGGGTAGTGCACCTCGAGCACGTTGTCGAAGCCGCCGGCCTTGAGGTAGTCGAAGCACGCCGCCTCCCAGCCAATGCCACGGATCTTGGACGACTCGCTCGGCGGGAACTGCGACAGGAAAGCCTGATAAATCGGCTTGTTACGCATCGTAATTGCCGTGACTTCCATGAACCACGAGTAGTCACGCGCGGCCATGTAGCCGGGGAATTCGCCGAACGGCCCTTCCATTTCCTGAAGACTCGTCGGCACGAACCCTTCGACCACGATCTGCGCCTGCGCCGGCACCAGCAGGTCGTGCGACACGCACTTGACCAGCTCCAGCGCGTGGCCGGCGAGGCCGCCGGCGACGTCGTACTCGCACACGTCGTTCGGCAGGCGGGTCACGGCGGTATAGGACACCGCTGGCGGTACGCCGATGACGATGGCCGCCGGCATCTTGTCGTGGCCGCGCTCGCGCCACAGCTCGATGTGCCGGCGCATGCCCCAGCCCGGCGAGGCCGGGTACACGCCGATGCGGTGCTCGGACTTCAGCATGCCGCGGTAGTTGCCGACGTTGTGCAGGCCCGTGTCCGGGTCCTTGCTCACCCAGTGCGAGGCGGTGGTGTAGGGCGCGTTGTCGAAGCCCGGCGTCGAGATCGGAATCGGCAACCGCGACAGGCAGCGGTCCTTCAGATCATCGCCGCGCAGAATCTGCTCGTGCACCGGGCCGCTATCGACAACTTTCGGTGCAATCGGGTTGGCCTGGGCGTAATCCCAGCGGCGCGGAATCTCCGCCACGGTGCACTGCAAGCCAAGCGCGTAGATGTCCGACGAACCCGCCATGGCACACAGCACCAGCGGCATGTCGTACTGGTGGCCCTTGGCGTCGGTGATGTTCTCGAACAGCCAGGCCTTGCGGTCTTTCTCCTCCAGGCCGCGGAACTGCAAACGCACCAGCGGGTGCATCTGCGTGTCCTTGTCGATGGGTCGGGTGACCCGTTGCAGCTTGCCGGCCTTGTCGAGCGCGGCGATGTAGTCGTTCAGATCCCGGTAGTACTGACCGGACGGCAGGTCGGAAGCGGCGGTAGCCATAAGGTTCTCCTCTCTAATCGTCAGTGACTGACCTCATGAGCGTATGCGCCCGCCGTCGGCGCGGTCAATCAGCCGCCGCAATCGGTGCGGACGACCCGCGCGGGCTAGAGCAGGCGCGACCGAGGCCGCGTCCAGCCGATTCAGACGCGCCCGAGGTGACTACTTGGCGCGCGATTGCACGATGTTGAGGGCCTTCAGGAGGTTCAGCGCTTCGTGCACACCAAAATCGGCACTCGCGAGGCTCGCCTCTTGCTTGGCGCCGCCCTTGGCGTCACCGGGCTTCGTGACCGGCGCCGCTGGCTTCTTGCCGTTCGGATTGCCAAGGTGTCGTGCAAGATCACGCTCACCCAACGGCTCGAACGACTGCTCCACCGCCGTGAGCTGCACGCGCTCCAGGGGCACGTCGGGCTCGATGCCTTCGGCCTGGATGGAACGCCCTTTCGGCGTGAAATAACGGGCCGTCGTCAGTTTGAGCGCCGCGTTCTCGCGAATCGGCAAGATCGTCTGCACCGAGCCCTTGCCGAACGTTTTCTCGCCCATGATGATGGCCCGGGCGTTGTCTTGCAGCGCGCCGGCCACAATCTCCGACGCCGACGCCGAGCCCGCGTTGACCAACACCACGATGGGGGAGCCGTCGAGCACGTCCCCGGACGTGGCCGAAAACTTCTGCTCCGCGTCCGAGCCGCGGCCCTCGGTGTAAACAATCAGGCCATCGCTGATGAACGCGTCGGACACCGACACCGCGGCCGTGAGCACACCGCCCGGGTTGTTGCGCAGATCGAGCACCAGACCTTTCAGCGACCCGCCGTTGTCCCGCTTGAGCTTTTCGATCTCTTCCCGCAGCTTGCGCCCGGTATTGGTCTGAAACTGGGAAACGCGCAGATAGCCGTAGCCGGCTTCCAGCGGCCGACTGCGCACGCTGTTGACCTTGATCACCGCCCGCGTCAGCTTGAGCTGAAGCGGTTTCTGCTCGCCCTCGCGCACGATGGTCAGCAGGATGTCGGTGCCCGGCGCGCCGCGCATCATCTTGACGGCGTCGTTCAGCGACAGACCCTTCACGGCGGTGTCGTCGAGCCGGATGATCAGATCGCCCGCCCGTACGCCAGCCTTTTGCGCCGGTGTGTCATCGATGGGTGACACGACCTTGACGAAGCCATCTTCCATGCCGACTTCGATGCCCAGGCCGCCGAACTCGCCCGAGGTGCCCTCCTTGAGCTCCTGAAATTCGTCCTGTTCGAGGTAGGCGGAGTGCGGATCGAGACCAGCCAGCATCCCCCGGATGGCGTTCTTCAGAAGATCGGCATCGCTCACCGGCTCCACGTAGTGTTGCCGGATGATGCCGAGCACCTCACTGAACAGGCGCAGCTCCTGCACCGGCAGTTCCAGGCCGGCGGCGACTGCGGGCGCGCCGTCGGCCCGTTCCGCGTGGGCGCTGTCCCGCAGCACCAGAAGGGCGCAAAAAAACCCAGCGACAACCAGGGCCGCCCCTCTTAACGCTTTCGACATGGACACTCCGACCGCCGCGGTCACGGCAACTCAGCCTTCTTCAAGAATTTCAAAGACGCACGAAGTATAAGGCCGCGGCCCGAGGCTTATGGGCCCGGACCCCGAGAATGAGAGCAGCGCCCGCCGGTGTAAAATCCCCGCAGCGCCCCGATCCGCGAACCGTCGATCCAATGGCGGTTGCAGCGTCGGGCCGGGCCGAGGCATTGCCGCGTGCGAATTCTGAAGAAGTATCCGAATCGTCGTTTGTACGACACGTCGCAGAGCTGTTTCATCGCGCTCGACGACGTCAAGCAACTGGTGCTCGCCGGCGAGCTGTTCGAAGTCCACGACTCGAAAACCGGCGACATCATCACGCGCACCGTCCTGCTGCAGATCATCGCCGAGCAAGAGGGCCACAGCGCCGGCTCGCTGCTAACGGACGAGGTGCTGCGCCAGCTGATCCGGTTCTACGGCGACAGCCTGCAGGGGCTACTGCGCGAGTACCTGGAGCGCAGCATGACGATGTTCCTTGAGCAGCAAAACGCCTTCCACGACCAGCTGCGCTCGATGGTCAGCGGGCATCCGCTGAACGTCATGGCGCCGGTAACCGAGCCGAGGATCGCCAAGTGGGAGTCACTCGGCGACGACGTCGTGGCCAATAGCGCCGCAACAGGACGCTCATCGAAGTAGTTGTGCGTTTCCCAAGACTTCGGCTGAGTCGCGGGACGCTGACAGTCGACTGCGGTGCAGCACGCGCAACCGCACGTCGTGAGTTCGTCCGATCTTAAGGATTGATCCGCCGCCCGAGGCGCCGGGCAATGTTGCTTCTCAAAGCCGCGGGTAACGATAGCGAAACGGTATTCGGTGTTCGAACGCACCGCCGGTATCCGCCGCCCGCCGGCTGCCGTCCGCAGCGCTTTTCTGGCCCGATCGAAGCTGTCATGATCCGGCGGCTTTCGCTCACCCTGGGGAGAATCTCGACGTCATGGCCGAACCACGCAAGCCCACCACCGCCATCTGCGCCTACACCAGCGACGCCATCTACGTGCGCGACAAGAGCCTGGTGGACGAGCTGATCGGCGAGGTCACCTTCACGCAGATGATGTTCTTCCAGATCATGGGCCGCATGCCGACGCCGGCCGAGGTGAAGATCGTCGACGCCGTGCTGGTCACCTTGATGGAGCACGGCATCACGCCGTCCGCCATCGCCACCCGCCTGACGCTGATGAGTGCGCCCGAATCCCTGCAGGGCGCCGTCGCCGCCGGCCTGCTCGGCGTCGGCGGGCAGTTCCTCGGCACCATGCAGGGCGCGGCCGAATTGATTGCCGAGATGATGGCCGCCGAGGACGGCGTGCCGACCGCCGCCGAACGCATCGCGCGCCGCCACCGGGCGAGCAAGACCGCCCTGCCCGGCTTCGGCCACAACCTGCACCGGCCGGACGACCCGCGCACGCCGAAGATCCTCGCCATCGCACGCGGCGTGGGCGTGCCCGGCCAGCACATCGCGGCGCTGCTCGCGCTCGGCGAAGCCGTCGACCGCGTCTACGAGCGGCACATCACCATCAACGCCACCGGCGCCATCGCCGCCGTGCTGTCGGAAATCGGCATCCCGGTCGAGGTGATGCGCGGCTTTGCCGTCATCACCCGCGCCGCGGGACTGGTCGGTCACGTCAAGGAAGAGCTGGAGAACCCGGCCGCGCGCGGCCTCTGGGACGCCGGCACGCACGCCGTGGAGTACTCCGGCAGCGCGCTCAAGAACCATGCTTGAGGCGAGCCTCACCGAGCGCCTGGCCGACTGGCAGGTCGCTCGGCGGCAGATCGGCTTTGCGGCGGCGGACCTCGAAGCCGCCCGCCTGCTGGTGCTGGACTGGCTGGGTTCGGCGCTGGCTGGCCTCGGCACAGATACGGGCCGGATTTTTCTTGAGTACGCGCGCCTGCAGCCGGCCGGCAAGGTGACGCTGCTCGGCCTTGCCGAGGGCCGCTCGGTCGAAGTAGCGGCGCTGGTCAACGGCGCCCTGTCGCACATCGTCGAGATGGACGACGTCGAGCGCGCGTCGGTCACGCACCCGGGGGCGGTGGTGGTGCCGGCGGCGCTCGCGGTCGCCGAGCGGGTCGGCGCCAGCGGGCTCGACCTGCTGGCGGCCGTGGTGGTCGGCTATGAAATCATGGTGCGCGTGGGCGCCGCCCTCGGCCCGGAACACTACTACCACTTCCACAACACCTCGACCGCCGGTGTGTTCGGCGCCGCGGCGGCCGCCGGCTGGCTGCTCGATCTGGACCGCGACCGGCTGGTGTGGGCGCTCGGCAATGCCGGCACGCAGGCGTCCGGCCTGTGGCAGTTCAACGAGGAAGGCGCGCTCACCAAGCCGCTGCATCCGGGCCGCGCCGCGGCCAATGGCGTGCTCGCCGCCACCTTGTCGCGCCTGGGACTGACCGGCGCGCGCCACATTCTGGAAGGCGATCGCGGTT
The DNA here is from genome assembly GCF_050250495.1 of Immundisolibacter sp. Taxonomy (GTDB): domain Bacteria; phylum Pseudomonadota; class Gammaproteobacteria; order Immundisolibacterales; family Immundisolibacteraceae; genus Immundisolibacter. Next base: position 145,337 of record NZ_JBFWOM010000001.1, read on the forward strand.
TCTTTGCCGGCCTCGCGCCCCGCGGCCAGCCGCTGCGGGTAGCCGAGCACCTCGGTGCCCGGGACGAGCCGCTGCGCGTTCACGCCATCTCCATCAAGCCGCACGCCTCGTGCCGCCACACGCATGCGCCAATCGATGCGGCGCTCGCGCTGCGCACGCGGCTGCCGGCGGGCGCCGAAATCGACAAGGTCGCAATCAGCACCTACCAGGCCGCGCTCACGCTGTGCGACAAGCCCGACCCACGCACCGCGCCGGACGCCAAGTTCAGCTTGCAGTACTGCGTGGCCTCGGCGCTGCGGCACGGTCGGGTCGGGCTTGCCGAGTTCGCGGACGCGGCGCTGCACGATGGCGCCCTGCGGGCGCTGCTGCCACGCATCGATGTCGCCGTGGAGCCGGCCCGTGAAGCGGCCTACCCCGCCTGCTGGTCGGCGGCGGTGCGCGTCACGTTGGCCGACGGGCGCACGTTCGATGCCGCGCAGGATCGCCCCAAGGGCGATCCGGAAAACCCGCTCACGCCGGCCGAACTCGAACACAAGTTCCGCGGCCTTGCCGCGGCCGGCGGCATCGACGCCGCCCACATCGAAACCCTGCTGGGCTGGCTGCGCACCCTGGCAAGCGCCACACCGCTCGACATGCAGGCCCTGCGCGGGCTGCCGTCCGCGCCCTGAAGCGGCCACCGCATGACCGACTACGCGCTGACCAATGCGTGGCAGGACGCCCGCCAACGGCTGGCGCTGCTGGAGGCGCAGCTCGATCCGGCCACCCGGCGGCACCTCCTGGCGGCCGGCGTCGGCGCCGGCTGGCACTGCCTGGAGGTCGGCGCCGGCGGCGGGTCGATCGCGCACTGGCTGTGTCAGGTCGTCGGGCCGAGCGGCCGTGTGGTCGCCACCGACATCGACACCTGCATCGCCGGCCTCGATGCGCCACCCGCGCTCGAACTGCTGACGCACGACCTGACCCGCGAGCCGTTGCCGGCGGGCGCGTTTGACCTGGTGCACGCGCGCTGGCTGCTGCACCACCTGCCCGACCTCGACGCCGTCATCGAGCGCCTGATCGGCGCCCTCAAACCCGGCGGCCTGCTGCTGATCGAGGAACCGGATTTTTATCCGGTCACGGCTGGTCACGCCGGCGCGCCGCCACTGTATGCCCGTTTCATGGACGCCCTCACGTGCAGCGTGGTCGCCGCCACCGGGCGTGACTGCTACTGGGCACGCGGCCTGCCGGCCATGCTCGCGAGCCATCACCTGCGCGACGTGCAGGCTGCGGCGGAGGTCGCCATGCTGCGGGGCGGCGGGTCGCTGGCCCGGTTTTACCGGCTCAGCGCCCAGCAGGCCCGTGCACGCGTGCTGGCCGGCGGCCACCTGTCGGCCGCGGAATACGACGCCGCGCTCGACCTGCTCGACGACCCCGCGCTGTGGGCATTCGCCGCCTGCACCGTGTCCGCCTGGGGGCGGCGCAAGGTTTCATAAAAACGCCCATCGAGGAGGATTCATGATGCGCACGCGCAAACCCAACCTCGGTCGGCGCCGTTTTGTGCAAGGTGGCGCCGCTCTGGCGGCCGGCGCCGGCCTTGCCGCGCACGGCGCCACCAGCCGTACCGGGGGCCCCGACTGGCACAACGCCGTCGACGTGCTGGTGGTCGGCGCGGGTGCGGCAGGCTCCAGCGCCGCGCTCACCGCCCACCGGCTGGGCGCGACGGTGCTGATCATCGAGAAAGCGCCGTTCGCCGGTGGCACCGCCATGAAGTCGGTCGGCGGCATCTGGGTGCCGAACAACCGGTTTCTGCGCGAGGCGGGCTTGGATGACCGCCGCGACGACGCGCTGCGCTACATGGTGCGCCTGAGCTACCCCGAGTCCTACGACGCCGAGCACCCGGGCTTCGGCGCGCCGGCCGACGGCTTGGCCATGATCGGCACCTACTACGACCATGCCGCGCGCGTGCTCGACGGCTGGCAGGCGGCGGGCGTGCTGAACCTGTCGAACGAATTCGCGCCCGGCGTGCAGATGCCGGACTATTTCGCGCATCTGGCCGAGAACAAGGTTCCGCGAGGCCGCGCGCTGGTGCCGATCACCCCGCAGGGGCAGGTCGGCAACGGCGCCGAGCTGATCCGCCAGTTCCGCGCCGCGCTCGATGCCGCCGGCGTGCCGATCCGCACCGGCCTTCGGGCGCAGCGCATCCTCATGGAGGACGGCCGGGTGACGGGCCTTGCGGCGACCGGCGACGACGGCAAGACGGTCAACATCCGCGCCAAGCGGGGCGTGATCTTCGCCAGCGGCGGCTTCACCCACAACCCGCAGATGCGGCGCGATTTCCTGAAAGGGCCGGTGTTCGGCGGCTGCGCGCAGCCGGCCTGCGAGGGCGATTTCGTCACCCTGGCCGGCGAGGTCGGCGCGCGCCTCGGCAACATGAGCAACGCCTGGTGGTGCCAGATTCCGCTCGATCAGGCGCTGGTGAACCCGAGCGTGCCGACCGGCATCTGGTGCACGCCCGGCGACTCGATGCTGCAGGTGAACCGCTTCGGACAGCGTTTTTTCAACGAGAAATTCGTCTACAACGAGCGCACGCAGGTGCAATTCGCCTGGGACCCGGCGCGCGCCGAGTACCCGAACCTGCTGTCGGTGATGGTCTACGATGCGCGCAGCGCACGCGAATTCGCCGGCTACGCGCCGATCCCCCCGGCCGGCCCGCTGCCGCCGCACGTGCACAGCGCGGCCACGCTGGACGCGCTGGCCGCCAAGCTCGCCGATCACGTGCGCGGCATCGCCAGGCACACCGGCGGGGCACTGCTGGCGGACGACTTCCCGGCGCAGCTCAAGGCCAGCGTGGCGCGCTTCAACGACTTCGCGCGGCGCGGCAAGGACGAGGATTTCCGCCGCGGGCAGACGCCCATCGAGCCGTTCTTTCACCAGTTCGGCCCGCAGCCGGTGCTGAACAACCCGCACCCGAACCCGACCCTGCACCCGCTCGCCGAAACCGGCCCCTACTACGCCATCCTGCTGGTGGCCGGCACGCTCGACACCAAGGGCGGCCCCAGCATCGACGGCCACGCGCGGGTACTCGACGTGCGCAACCGCCCCATCCCCGGCCTGTACGGCGCCGGCAACTGCGTGGCCTCCCCCACCGGACCGGCCTACTGGGCCGGCGGCGCGACGCTCGGCCCGGCCATCACGTTCGGCGCGCTGGCGGCGGAACACGCCCTGCGCCGCGCCGCCACGCAGACCTCGGCATGAGCCTGCAACCGGGCGACTTCGACCGCTTCGGCGTGATCGTCCGCGACCTGCCGGCGGCCATGGCGGCCTACGCGCGCGTGTTCGGCATTCGCGAGTTCGACCTGTGCGAGATCGATGGCCGGCCGGCGGCGCTCGGCGGGCTCGGCAGCCTGCGCCTGGAGCTGATCGAGGGCAGCGGCGGCGGCGATGTCTGCGGCGAGTTCTTCGAGCGCCGCGGCGCGGGCATGAGCCATGCCGTGTTCGCCGGGCGCGGCCGCGAGCCGCTGGCCCGGGTTGCCGAGCGGGCCATTGCCCACCGGCTCGCTGTCGAACCCAGCAGCGCTCGGCTGACCATCGCCAGCCGAGCGCAACTCGGCGGACTCGCCATCGCCGTCGAGCAGGTGCCGCCGCAGGTTCTTGGACGGCGCAGCTTCAGCCACATCGCGCTGCTGCCGTGCCAGAAGCTGTTTCACGTCGGCATGGTGGTACGCGACCGGGAACTGGCCATCGGCGGTTTTCAACGCCTGCTCGGCATCGACGAGTTCCTGCGCATGGAGCTGCACACGGACCACGGCCTCAGGGTGTGGATCGATGCGCAGCCCGTCGCGCACCACGCCCGCACCGCCTTTGGCCGCGTCGGCAGCTTTTCCTGCGAGCTGATGGAGCCGCTCGGCGGCGACGGGCTGTACCAGCGCTTTCTCGCCGCCCACGGCGAAGGTCCGCAGCACTACTTCCCAACCATCCTCAACCCGGCCGACTTCGCCGCCGTGCGGGCCGGTGTCGCGCGGGCCGGCCTCACTGTCCGCCTCGAAGGCGCCATCGGCGACGCCATGCGCTACTACTACCTCGACAGCGCGCCGCTGATGGGCCTGTGCATCGAAATCATCGTGGCCGAGCGGCCGGACTGGTGGCAGTCGCTCGGCATGAGCGCGCAGGACGCCTGGCGCGTCGGCCTGGACGTCTGATCCGGTACGACGCCGGGAGCCTGCCGGGAACCGCAGCGGCTTCCGGCAGGCCCAGACGATGCGCGGTTACTTGAGTGAGGCGAGCAGGGCTTCGGCCTCGGCCCGTTCGGGGAACTTCGCGTCGTTTTCGAGCAGCTTGTGCAGGCTGGCACGGGCCGCGGCGTTGTCGCCGGCCTTGGCCTGCACCTGCGCCAGGTGCAGTTGCAGCACGGTGGCCTTGGGCGCGGCCTCGACCGCACCTTCGAGCAACTTGCGGGCCTGCGACAGGTCACCACCGTCCATCAACAGCAGCGCCAGCGTGTCCATCACCGCCGGCGACTTCGGCGCCAGCCCGGCCGCCTTGCGCGCAAGGTCCACTGCGCGCGCCTGATCCTTGCCGCGCAGCAGCATGGCGAGGTTGTTCAGCGCCAGCACGTCCTTGTCGTTGGCCTTGAGCAGCACGTCGTAGCCCTGCACGGCGGCGTCGGTGTTGCCGGCCATCACCTGCCAGTTGAGCTGCACATGGCGGGTCGCCGCATCCTGCGGGTTCTTTGCAAGCCAGCCTTCCAGCGTGGCGACACCGTCCTTCACCTTGCCGTAGGCCACCTGCGCCCGGGCCAGCGCCATGCGATGGGTGCGGCTGTCCTCCATTGCCAGGGCCTTGCCGTAGGCATCGAGGGCCGCCTCGCGGTTGTTCTGCACGGCGGCGATGTCGCCGCGCAGTGCCTGCAGGTAGCCCGCCTTGAGGCCCTGCCGCTCGGCGTCGTCGACAACCGCCAGCGCGCCGCTGACGTCACGCTGCGCCAGCAGCAGACTGACCAGGGCCGTGCGCGCGGGCTGGTGCGTCGTTTCGCGAATCAGCGCGTCGCGGTAGCGCTTCTCGGCCACCTCCGGTTTGCCGTCCTGCCGCTCGACCTGCCCCAACATGAACAGCGGCGCCGCCGATCGCTCGTCGAGCTTGGCCGCCGCCTCGTAGTGCACCCGGGCGGTCGGGAAATCCTTCTTCGCGAGCGCGAGGTCACCCGCGGCAATCTGCAGGTCAGCGCTCTTGTCGCCGCCCTCCTGCAGGGTCTTCGCCGCCTCGTCCTGCTTGCCAAGGCCGTACTGCACGCGCGCCAGTACGATGCGCAGCGACGTGTTGGACGGGTTGGCCTTTACCGCGTCGGCGAGCACCTGCACCGCCTCGTCGGGCTTTTTCTGCGCCAGCAGCAGGCCGGCCAATCGCGGGCTGATGGCGGCATTGCCCGCGGCGTGCTTAAGGCCATCGCGGTAGACCGCCACCGCGCCGTCGACATCGCCGCTGCCGGCCTTCAGCTGCCCGAGGTTGTTGGTGGCGGCGACGGAGTCGGGCTTGATGCGCAGCGCCTGCTCGAAGGCCTCCATCGCCTTCTTTGAATCGTTCTTGGCCAGATGGATGCCACCCAGCAGGTTCCACACCGTCACATCGTCCGGGTAGGACGCCTGCAGCGCCTGCGCCTGCGTGAGCGCGCGCTCGAAGTCGCGCTCGCGCATGGCGGTGATCACCAGCAAGTACTTTCCCTGGCGGGCGTCGGGATCGAGCCGCGCGGCGGCATCGATTTCTGCCTGCGCCTCGCTCTGCTGGCCACCAAGCAGCATGGCTATGCCGAGCCGCTCGCGCAGCGCCGCCGAATCAGGCTGCAGGGCCACCGCTTCCTTCAGCATCTCGATGCCTTTCGGGTCGCCGCGCGAGGCGTAGATCCGGCCGAGCAGGTCGTGCAGCACGGCGTCCTTTGGGTTGGCTGCCGCCGCCTGCTCCAGCACGGCGGTCGCGCCCTCGATGTCGTTGCGCCGCACCTTGACCCCGGCGGCGAGCCGCGCCGCGGCCGCCGAGCCCGGCGCGCGGTTGAGGTAATTGCCAAGGTAGTAATCGGCCTGCTCCAGGTGGTCCTGGGCGGCATGCACCGCACCCAGATAAAAGATCACCGGCAGGTAGTCCTGCGCCTTCGACAGCGCAAGCTCGAAGGCGGTCTGCGCGGCCACGTAGTCGCCCGCCGACAGCTTGAGGAGCCCGTCCAGGTAGGCCACGCCCGGGTGCTCGGGCGCCCACTTCTTGAGCGTATCGGCGTCCTTGCGGGCGTCATCCAGCTTCTTGAGCGACATCCGGACCATGCCGCGCTTGAGCAGTTCGGATGCCGACGCCGCCGGCCGCAGCGCGATGACGCGGCTGTAGTCGGCCTCCGCCGCGGCCATGTCACCTTTCTGGGCTGCCAGATCGGCGCGCAGAACCAACGCGTCCGCGTAGTTCGGATCGGCCTCAAGCGCGGCGGCGAGTTGCCGCTCGGCCAGCGCCTGGTCCTTGTTGCCGATCGCCAGCGCCGCCTCGCTGAACAGCACCGGCGCGGACTTCGCGTCCAGCGCGCGGGCCTGTTCCACGAGCGCGTGCGCACCGTCCTGATCGCCGCCGGCCAGGGCGCCGCGGGCCTGAAGTGCCAGGACCTCGGCACGTACCGGCGCCGGCAACGCCTCGGCGGGTTTCAGATCCGACAGCGGATCCCAGCTCTGCGTGGCGACGTAGGTGCGCGCGAGCGGCAAGGTCGCTTCAAGCAGGCCGGCGTTCAGGGCGTGGTTGAGTTCCTTCTGTGCGCCGGCAAGGTCGCCCTCCTGCAGGTAGGCCTCGCCGATCTGAAACCGCGCTTGTGCGTTGTCGGGCTCCTTCTGAAGGGCGTTCTTGAGCTCGATGAGACTGCCCTTGGCATCGCCCTTGGCGCGCAACTCAGCCGCTCGGACCAGGTGATCGGCGGCGCTGTCGCCAAAGCGACCGCAACCGGCCACCAGCGTGAGACCCAACAAGGCGCCGAGGGCAAGGCCGCGCACAGGGCCGACGGAACGGGCAACACGCATGGGAACGTCCTTTCTTTGGGGGAATGTGGCTGGGCAGGCAGGGTGAACGTCAGCGCAGATTGAGCTTGGTCATGAGCGCGTACAGCGTCGGCCGAGTCACGCCGAGCACATCGGCTACCTTGGCAATATTGCCGCCGGCGCGGGCCAAGGCTTCCGACACGACGCGCCGCTCGGCCTCATCGCGCGCTTCGCGCAGCGACAGAGTGACCTCGGCCGGAGCGCTGAGGCCAAGATCGGCCGCAGTCACGCGCTTGCCTTCGGCGAGGATGGCCGCTCGCTTGATCACGTTCTCAAGCTCGCGCACGTTGCCGGGCCAGGGCGCCTGCGCGATGGCGTCCAGAGCATCCGCGCTGAAGGCAAGCGGCTTGTGGTTGCTGGCGCAATACCGTTGCAGAAAGGCCTGCGCCAGCAGCGCCGCATCGCCCGTGCGGGCGCGCAGCGGCGGAATCTGGCAGGTGACCTCGCTCAGCCGGTAGTAAAGGTCCTCGCGGAACTCGCCGCGCGCAATCATCTCGGCAAGATTGCGGTGCGTGGCGCAGACCACCCGCACATCCACCGGTATCGTCGCCCGCCCGCCCAAGCGCTCGATGACCCGCTCCTGCAGGAACCGCAGCAGCTTACCCTGCAGGCGCAGCGGCAGGTCACCGATCTCGTCCAGAAACAGCGTGCCGCCGTTGGCATATTCGATCCGGCCGATCGTCTGCTTGATGGCACCGGTAAATGCGCCCTTTTCATAGCCGAACAGCTCGCTTTCCAGCAGGCTGTCGGGTATTGCCGCGCAGTTGATCGCCTCGAACCGCTCCGCCGCCCGCGGGCTGAGCTGATGCACCGCCCGCGCCAGCAACTCCTTGCCGGTGCCGCTCTCGCCGAGCAACAGCACGCTGGCCGCAGTCGGCGCCACCTTCTCGATCAGCCGGCAGGTCGCCGCCATCTGCTCCGAGCCGCTGATCACACCCTCCAGCGGCGAGCTGACCTGCCGCTGCAGGCGCCGGAGCTCCTCTTCCAGCGCGTGCAGGCCGTAAGCGCGATCGACGATCAGGCGCAGCACATCGGCGTCGATCGGCTTCTGATAGAAATCGTAAGCACCTGCGGCCACCGCCTGCAGCGCATGCGTGCGGTCGTCGCTACCCGTGACGACCACCACCTTGGTGGTCGGCCGGTACGCGAGTATGTCGGTCAGCGCCCGGAGCCCCTCCGACGCGTTGGTCGGGTCCGGGGGCAGCCCAAGATCGAGCGTCACAACACCGATATTGCTCGCACGCAGCGCCTCCAGCGCAGCCGGCCGATCGCCTGCCACCTCGACATCATAGTCGGCAAAGCACCATCGCAGCTGGCTTTGCAGCCCGCTGTCATCGTCGACGACCAGAAGGCGCTTAGGCAGTTGCGACATGAGGTTCCTGACCAGCAGCTCGCAGCGGGACGCCAATGCCTTGAGCCAAAAGCGGCAGTATCACGGTGACCTCCGTTCCAACCCCAGGCTCACTGGTCACCTCCAGCATTCCGCCCACGCTCTCCACATAGTCCCGCGTCTCGTGCATGCCGATGCCCATGCCGGCGTTGCCCTTGGTGGTCGCAAACGGGCGGAACAAGCGCTCGCGCATGAAGTTGTCATCCATGCCACATCCCCGGTCGCGCACTTCAAGCCGGGCGTATCCGTTGTCCAGGGTGAGCGTTGCCTGCACCGGGCCGTCGGTCGCGCTGGCCTCCTGAGCATTGTTGATCAGATTCACAAGCACCATCGACAAGCGCTCCGGGCTCGCGTTGACCCAACAGGCGCCTGGCGGCAGGCGAAGCGTCGGGACAGGCGACCGGCCGGCGCAGCTGGCCACCGCCGCGCGCAGCACCTGCGCAAGGTCGCACGCCTGCGCGCGCGGTTCGGGCGCCGGTTCAGCACGCCGCAACTGATCCAGCAATCGGTCCATCCGTTGCTTGGCGTTGTCCACGGTTTGCAGCGCGTCGTCGATAAAGGCGGGGTTGGTCTTGTGCCGCGCGGCATTGGCCGTGACCAGGCCGAGCTGCGCCGACACGTTCTTGAGGTCGTGGACCAGGTATGCGGACAGGCGGTTGAAGGCGTCGAACTGGCGACTGCTGACCAGCGCGTCCGATGCATCGGCGAGCGCAACGTAACCTGCCACCTGCCGCGCCGCCGTGCGCAGCAGATCGCGGTCTTCCCAGTTGAGATCGCGTGGCGAGCGCGGCTGAGCGAGGATCACGAAGCCCCGAAGCCCCCCGCGCTCAGTCAGCGGCAGAACCAGCCAGGGCCGCTTGATCTGCGCCCACCAACCGGGCCATTCGAGCCCCTCGTGGCCATCCGGCAGTCCTTGTACATCGTCCACCTCGACGATCCATTGCCGCTCGTCAAGCACGCGCATCAGCGGATGCCCGGCCGGAACCGGAAGCTGACCGAGGCTGCCCGCATTCCACGCGGCCGCGAGGTGATACACGTCGTGCGAGCCGATGGTCCACAACAGACCGGCGGGGCTGTCGACCAGGTCCGCCAGCGCGCGGATGGCCCGCTCACGGGGCGCTACGGTCACGCCGGCACTGTCAGCGAGCATGGCGTTGAAGCGCTGCCAAGCCTCGCGATAATCATACTTATAGCGAAAAAAATGCTTTGACAGCAGCACGTTGAGACGCGCCCTGAACTGTCCTGAGGCCAACACGCCAACCAGCAACAGCAGCGCGCAGGCGATGAACGCAGCCGCCAGTGCGCCGGCCCAATTTCCGCCGAAATGCTGGATGTAGTAGCCCGCCGCCGACACGAACAGCAAATACCCGCCCGCCGTCAGCAACGCGGTCGACTGGAACAGGAATCGTCGCGACAAGTTCATCGTCTCGAAATGCCTGCCGACCCGCGACAGACTCGTGGCGATAAGGCCTATCGCCACCGCGCAGACCACGCCACGCGCCGCCCACACGCTCGGATTCAGATTGCCGAACAGCGCCGCCTCAGAATACAGAAACAGGTCGAAGCCGAACATCGCACCCAGCCCCAACCAGGCGAACTTGAAACGCCAGCGCTCGTCAAGCCCGGCGTGCCGATAGCTGTGCTCCAGCACCACGAGCCCGAACACCGCCACGACGAGAAAGGCGAGCAGAGGCCCGACGGGTGCCACATCGGGTGCGATGATGGAAAACGCGGCAAGCACCCACAGCAGGCCACCAACGCCGAGCAGAAAGGAAATCCCGCGCCGAGAACTCCTCTCGTGCACCACGTCGCGCCACAACAGCGCAATCAGCAGTGCCTGCCACGCAACTCCTCGCGCCAGCTCGGCAACAAATGGCCACGCCGTGATTTGCAGGTCGGGCCACAACGGTGCGCCCGCGATCAACGCCGCCCACACGGCGGAAAGCCCGCAAGCCACCACTACGACCGGCTTGACCGGAACCCTGCCACGAGTGGCGAAGGCGGCCGCGCACAGCCCGGCGACTACCGCCAACGCATGACTGAACGATTCGGCTGTCACGTTTGCGCTACCCGATGCCCACGCGCGACGAAGCAGACCCCGGCGCGCCGCGCGGCCAATCGTCGCCGCTTACCGTCAACGTGCGCCGCGCGCGAACAGCACGACCCGAAGCGTGTGTAGCAGGATGAGCGCATCCAGAAAAATCGAATAATTTTTAATGTAGTAGAGATCGTACTCCAGCTTACGACGGCTATCGTGCACCGACGCCCCGTACGGGTAGCGCACCTGCGCCCAACCGGTAATCCCAGGTTTCACGCTGTGGCGCGCTGCGTAATACGGGATCTGGCGCGTCAGCTGGGACACGAACTCCGGGCGCTCCGGGCGCGGCCCGATGAAACTCATGTCGCCCAGCAAGACGCTGACGATCTGGGGTAGCTCATCGATGCGCGTCTTGCGCAAAAACTTCCCGACGGCGGTAACCCGCCGGTCGCCCTGGGTCGCCCAGCGCACACCGTCTGCTTCGGCATCGACACGCATGCTGCGCAGCTTGGTCAGCTGGAACAGCCGCCCGTGCTGGCCGACGCGAACCTGACGATAAAGAATCGGCCCGCCGTCCTGCAACACGATGGCGAGGGCACCCAGCGCCATCAGCGGCACACCGGGTATCAGCACGACGAGGCTGGCTACGATATCCACCGCCCGCTTTGCAAAACTGCCCAATCCGCTGCGCAGGAATCCTTCGTGAAACACGAGCCAGCTCGCGTTCAGCGACTCAAGACGGATCTGCCCGCCCTCGCGCTCTATGAAGCTTGATATATCGCATACCGCAACGCCGTGCAGCTTGCAGTCGAGCAACTGGTCGACGGGCAGCTTGCCGCGCCGGTCTCGGACTGCCACGATGATTTCCTGCACCCGGTACCGGCGCGCGAAGCCGAGCAACTCGCCCTCGTCAGGTATGGACCAAACGGGGCCGGCGGCGGCCATGTCAACCGCCGCCAAGGGCGACTCCGCAAGGTAACCGACCAGGTGAAACCGCTTTCCGCCGCTTGAGTTACGAATCAACTGCTCGATCTCGCGCGCGCGTGGGCCGGTTCCGAGTACCAGCACGCGGCGCCGAAAGCGCTCCGCCAACATCCAGCGAAACAGGCACAGGCGCTCGATCGCGATCAACAACAAGGCAAGCAGAATACCCGTCAGCAGCCACGGGCCGTCGGCGCGCGGCGAGATTCCCGTGGCTGCCAACAAGCCAAGCAACGCAACGCCGCCGCCAAAGGCGAGCGCCAGGCGCAAGGCCATACCGAGCATGCCTTCGAGACCGTGGTCGTCATGCAAGCCGGCGACTTGCATGGTGCCAAGGAGCACCCCAACCGGAAGTAACGCCGCGCCGTCGGACACCCCGGTCAGGATGGCGTGGCCGGTGAGCCAGGCGCGCGCAAACTCGAAGCTGCCGACCAGCGTCAGCGATTCAAGAACCAGCAACAGCAGCAAACTGCGCGGAATGTGGTGACCAAAAACTCGAAGCACCGTTGATTCCTGAATTAAGCCGTCCGCCGAATGCGCACGGACGCAAGACCCATCGGCATTCAATCAGACCAGCTTCCGCGTGGGTGCGGCACTGTACACAAGTCGCAGTCAGCCCGTCTGACCTCCTGAGCCGGACAGCCATCCGAAGATCGGCTAGGCCACGACCCCGATGGCAAACCTACGTTGCCAACGGGTAATGACGCGCGAGTGACATAGCCGCCCCAGCCTTTAGGGGCGGCCGATGCGTGACGCAAGACTTCGCGCTGCGGGAGCCGGAGCCACAATCCCGGTGGAACGCCGAATCGCGACCGAAGCGGACCAGGTTGCACCTCCCCGCGCGAAGATCAGGCCAGCTCGCACAGCAAGTCGCCCGCCCGCACCGTGTCACCCGCCTGCACCGGTACGCGCCTGACCGTCCCGGCGTGTGGCGCGGCGACGATGTTCACCATCTTCATGGCCTCAGTAGTTACCAAGCGCGCACCGGCCGCGACCGCCTCACCATCCCTCACGTGTACGGCCGCCACCTTGCCAGCCATGGGCGCGGCGATGTGGTTCGGGTTGTCCGGATCGGCGCGCTCGCGCTGCTGCTGCGTGCCAACGGCCCCGCGGTCCGGGATGACAATGTCGCGGCGGCGGCCGTTGAGTTCGAAGAACACCTGCCGCGTGCCGTCCGGTTCGAGCTCGCCGACCGCCAGCAGCTTCACGATCAGCGTCTTGCCTTCTTCGATCGTGACCACAGCCTCCTCGCCGGGCTTCAGACCGTAGAAGAAGATCGGCGTGTCGATCAAGGACACATCGCCGCAGCGGTCGATGAAGCGCGCGTAGTCGCGGAACACTGCCGGGAACATGGCCTGGGCGACCAGATCCTCCTCGCTCAGCCGGCGCGCGCCAGTCGTCTTGCGCGCGGCCTCGAAGTCGTACGGTGCCAGCAGTTCACCGGGGCGCTTCTTGAGCGGCTTGTCGCCCTTCAGCACCGCCTTTTGCAGCGCCTTCGGAAAGCCGCCGTCGGGCTGGCCCATGCGACCGGCGAGCAGATCAACGAAGGCGTCCGGGAAGGCCAGCTCGCCGGCGCGGTCGATCACGTCCTGCGGCGAAAGATCGTTCTGCACCATGAACAGCGCCATGTCGCCGACCGCCTTCGACGACGGCGTCACCTTGACGATGTCGCCCAGCATGTCGTTCACGGTGCGATAGGCGCGCTTGACCTCGGCCCACCGGTCGCCAAGGCCGAGCGAGATGGCCTGCGTGCGGAAGTTCGAGTACTGCCCGCCCGGCATCTCGTGCTCGTAGACGTCCGCCGAGCCGGCCTTGAGGCCACACTCGAACGGCGCATACGCCTCCCGCGCGACTTCCCAGTAATCGGCCAGCGCCTGCAGGCCGTGCGGGTCGATGCCGGTGGCGCGCTCGCCGCTCGCGAGCGCATAGACCAGCGCGTTGAGGGACGGCTGCGAGGTGGTGCCGGACATCGACGACAGCGCCCCGTCGACGATGTCGACGCCGGCGTCGGCCGCGGCGAGCAGCGTCGCCACCGCGTTGCCGGCGGTGTCGTGCGTGTGCAGGTGCACCGGAATCGTGAGCGCGTTTTTCAGGTCGGTGACCAGAATTCGCGCCGCGGCGGGCTTGAGCAGGCCCGCCATGTCCTTGATGGCCAGGATGTGCGCGCCGGCGGCCTCGATCTGCCGCGCGCGCTCCACGTAGTACGGCAGCGTGAACTTGGCGCGCTTGCCGTCGGTGATGTCGCCGCTGTAGCACACCGTACCCTCGGCGACCTTGCCGCAGGCGATCACCTTGTCGATGCTCGGGCGCAGGTTCTCGACCTGGTTCAGGCAGTCGAAGATGCGGAACACGTCGATGCCGTTGTGGGCGGCGAGCTCGATGAACCGCGCCACCACGTTGTCCGGGTAGTTGGCGTAGCCGACCGCGTTGCCGGCGCGCAGCAGCATCTGCAGCAGCGTGCCCGGCATGCGCGCGCGAAGACGCCGCAAACGCTCCCACGGGTCCTCGTGCAGAAAGCGGTAGGCGACGTCGAAGGTGGCGCCGCCCCACATCTCCTGCGAGAAAAAGCCGGCCGTGAGATGCGCCGTGGCGTGCGCCACGCGTTCGAGGTCGTGCGTGCGCACGCGCGTCGCGAGCAGCGACTGGTGCGCGTCGCGAAACGTGGTGTCGGTCAGCAGCACCGCGCGCTGTTGCAGTACCCAGCGCGCGAGGCCCGCCGCGCCGTGGTGCTCAAACATCGCATACGCCCGCGAGGTAGGCGCCGAGTCGTGCGTCACCGCCGGCAGCGGCGCCGGGTGCAGGGCTTTCGGGATCAGCGCGCGGTCCACCTCCGGCACGCCGTTCACGATCACGTCCCCGAGATACGTCAGCAGCTTGTTGGCGCGGTCTTGCCGCGGGCGGAAGCGGAACAGCTCCGGGTGGTTCTCGATGAACGTGGTGTCGCACTCGCCCTTCAGGAAGGTCTCGTGCTGGAGCACGTTTTCGAGGAACGGGATGTTGGTCTTGACGCCGCGGATGCGGAACTCGCGCAGCGCGCGCAGCGCCTTGGCGGCGGCCTGGTCGAAGTCGAGCGCGAAGGCCGACACCTTGATCAGCAGCGAGTCGTAGTGCGGCGAAACGATGGCGCCCTCGAAGCCCGAGCCGGCGTCGAGGCGGATGCCGAAGCCCTCGCCCGCCCGAAACGCCGTGATCTGCCCCGTGTCCGGCGCGAAGTTGTTGCCCGGATCCTCGGTGGTGATGCGTACCTGGATGGCGCAGCCATGGCGCTCGATGGCGGCCTGGTTCGGGATGCGGATGGCGTCCGAGTCCAGCCGATGGCCCTCCGCCACGCGAATCTGTGCCTGCACCAGGTCGCGGCCGGTGATCAGCTCCGTGATGGTGTGCTCCACCTGGATGCGCGGGTTCACTTCGATGAAGTAATGCCGGCCCTGGCGGTCCAACAGAAACTCGACCGTGCCGGCGTTGCTGTAATCGACCGCGCCGCAAATCCTGAGCGCATCGGCGCACAGCGCCTGCCGCTGCGCTTCGGTCAGCGTCAGCGCCGGCGCGATCTCGACCACCTTCTGGTGCCGGCGCTGCACCGAGCAGTCGCGCTCGAACAGATGCACGCGGTTGCCGTGCCGGTCGCCGAGAATCTGCACCTCGATGTGCTTCGGGCCTTCGAGGTAGCGCTCGATGAACACCTTGGCGCTGCCGAACGCCGCCGCCGCCTCGGCCTTCGAGCGCGCCAGCGCGTCGCGCAGCGCCGCCTCGTCGCGCACGATGCTCATGCCGCGCCCGCCGCCGCCCATCGCGGCCTTCACGATCAGCGGGTAGCCGCACCCGGCGGCGAACGCCATGGCCTCGTCCAGCGTCTCGATGGCGCCGTCGGTGCCGGGAATGACCGGCACGCTAGCGCGAATGGCCACCTCGCGGGCGTATACCTTGTCGCCCATGGCCTCGATGACATCGGCCGACGGACCGATGAAGGTGATGCCGGCCGCCTCGCAGGCACGCGCGAAATCGGCGTTCTCGGACAGAAAGCCGTAGCCCGGGTGGATGGCGTCCACCTCGCGATCGCGCGCGAGTTCGATGATCTCGTCGTAATCCAGATACGCCCGCACCGGCTCCTTGCCGACGCCGACCAGGTACGCCTCGTCCGCCTTGTACCGGTGCAGGTGCAGGCGGTCCTGCTCGGAATAGATCGCCACCGTGCGGATGCCAAGCTCGGTGCAGGCGCGGAACACACGGATGGCGATCTCGCCGCGGTTGGCGACCAGCAACTTGCGGAAAGGCCGGATGGAAGGCGTTTTGGTGCCGGCTTTCGGCATGAATCGGAACCTCGGATGGACCGCCCGCGGCGGGGTGATATGGCCGCACACTGGCGGACCGGGTCGGCATTGTCCGAGCAATTGCGATGCCAGCGAAAGCGTCGCCGCGACACCGCGGCGAAATACAGGCGGGGCGTTGCGCCCCGCCTGTCGCCTGGCGTTCAGGCGGCCTTCAGATCCTGCTCGACGATGGCGCCGGCGGCGAGCAGGGCATCACGGATGCGCTCCTTGGTCGCCTCGTCGCAGTGCGGCGCGAGCGGCGGCCGGCACACGCCCATCTTGAAGCCGAGCAGTTCCATCCAGTACTTGATCGGCGCCAGCGCGTAGGTGTTGCGCGTCACCAGCGGCATCATGAACACCTCGGCCAGCAGGTCGCGCATGGGGTCGAGCTCGCGGTAAATCGGCAACGCCTCGTCGAACTTGCCGGCGTTGGCCAGCTCCACCAGCTTGAAGAAGCGGTCGCGTTTGCGGCCGTACATGATCACTTCGAGCGTGCCGAAGATGCACTGCGCGCCGTGCACGATGCGGTCCCACAGATAGAACGACTCCATCGGCTCGGTGACCACGATGCGGTCGCCGCACAGCTTGCGCATGGCGATGCTGTCGGCCGGGTTGCTGACGCCGTTCTTGATGCCGACCACCATCGGCAGGTCCGCCAGGCGGTTGATGAGGCCGTGGTTCAGCACCACGCCCGCGGTCGGCGTCTGGTAGAGCACGATGGCGAGCGGGCTGTGGTCGTTCAGGTACTTGTAGTAGCCGTACAGATCGGCGTCCGAGCGCAGCTGGATCACCGGGTTGATGACCTCGATCAGGTCGTAGCCGAGCCGGTCGAGGAACTTCGCCTTCTCGATCACCGTGAACGGCGAGGGATCGAGGATCACCGAGGTCAGCATCATGCGGCCGCGGTTGGCGCTGGCGCAGATTTCCGTGTAGCGGTTCCACTCGGCCGGGGTCATGTTCCAGCCCTCGGCCATGTTGCCGCCGGTCATCAGGCCGTACAGGCCAATCTCGGCATACCTGTCGACGTTGAAGGCCAGCGCCGCTTCATCCAGGCTGAAGTCGGCCTTGAACGGCGTGGTCGGCGCGTTGGTGGAGCCCACCATGTGCTCGCGCGCCCATTGCTTGGCTTCCGTGCGGGTGTACCTGGCCATGACGATCTCCTCCGTTGTGTGATGCACCGAAGCGGGCATGGTATAGCGCTGATCGATAATCGAAGCCAGCCAAGTTGCCGCCCGCCGGGCGTGGAGAGCGATCGATGACTGATTTTTCCGCGGTGCTGCCGCAAACCTCGGCCGAGTACCACGCGCATGTGTACTTCGACCCGGACACGCGGCCGGTGGCCGCCTGGCTGCGCGAGGAGCTCGAACGCCGTTTTGCCGTGCGCATGGGCCGCTGGCGTGAGCAGCCGGTCGGCCCGCACAGCAAGCCGATGTACCAGGTGGCGTTCACGCCGGACCTGTTCGGGCAGGTGGTGCCGTTTCTGATGCTGAACCGGCATGGCCTCGACATCCTGATCCACCCCGAGTCCGGCCTCGGCCACGCCGGCGATCACGCCATCCGCAGCGCCTGGCTTGGCGACAAGCTGCCGCTCGACATCGCGTTTCTGGAGCGCATCGACGCGGGCGAGCTGCCTGCATGAGCCTCATCGAACGCAGCTGGCAGCGGCGCTGGGCCTACTGGTTGCCGCCGTTCCCGCTGCTGCTGATTCCCGCCGCGCTGTTCGGCGCCGTGGTGGCGCTGCGCCGGGGGCTGTATCGGGCCGGTCTTATGCCGCGCGCGCGCCTGCCGGTACCGGTGATCGTGGTCGGCAACATCGGCGTCGGCGGCAATGGCAAGACGCCGTTCACGCAGTGGCTGGTGGAATTGCTGCGCGATCGCGGCTACCGCCCGGCGGTGCTCAGCCGCGGCTACGGCGCCCGCAAGGGCCCGCGACCGCTGCGCGTGGATGCCTCGCTCGGCGCGGCGGATTGCGGCGACGAGCCGCTGCTGATCGCCCAGACCACCGGTGCGCCGGTGTACGTGGATGCGAAGCGCGTGCGCGCCGGCCGGCGGGCGATTGCCGACGGCGCCGACGTGCTGGTGTGCGACGACGGCCTGCAGCACTACCGCCTGCGACGGGACATCGAGATCGTGCTGGTGGACGGCGAGCGGCGCTTCGGCAACGGCCTGCCGCTGCCGGCGGGGCCGCTGCGGGAGCCGCGCTCGCGTCTCGCCGAGGCCGACTTCGTGGTCATCAAGGAAACGCTGAAGTATTCGGCGTTTCCGTCCGGGGAAGGAGGCCCCGGCGTGAATCGAGGGCGCGAGCCGTCGATTCACGGAGCGCCGCGCGGGCGTGTACCACGCGGCTGCGAGCCGAAAAATTCCAGGGAGGGAATTTTTCGGCATTGCATCGAGGGCTCAGGCGCGCCAGGCGAGACCGTGATGCGCTTTGGCAATTTTCGGCTGCGGCGCCTCGCCAACGGCGCGCTGTTCGAGCCGGCCACGTTCAGCGGGCGGCGCGTGCACGCCATCGCCGGCATTGCCGCGCCAAGTGGTTTTTTCGAACAACTGCGCGGGCTCGGCATGACGGTGATCGAACACCCGCACCCGGACCACGCGCAATTGCGCGAGCAGATGCTCGATTTTGGCGACGATCTGCCGGTCGTGATGACCGGAAAGGATGCCGTAAAATGCCGGCCGTTCGCGCATTCACGCTGCTTTGTGCTGGATTTCGACGTCCAGCTCGACGACGCCTTCGCCGCCCGCCTGCTGGAGAAACTCGGGCATGGACAAGAAACTGCTCGACATCCTGGTGTGCCCGCTGTGCAAGGGTCCGCTCGTGTTTGACGCCAAGGCCGGGGAACTCATCTGCCGCGTGGACCGGCTCGCCTTCCCCATCGTCGACGACATCCCGGTGATGCTGATCGACGAGGCGCGGCAGATTCCGGCCGACGTCGACCTGTGACGGCGGCGCCCGACTACACGGTCATCATCCCGGCGCGCTACGGCGCGAGCCGCCTGCCGGGCAAGCCGCTCGCCGATCTTGCCGGCAAGCCCATCGTGCAGTGGGTGCACGAGCGCGCGCTCGCCAGCGGCGCCGCGCGGGTGGTGATCGCCACCGACGATGCGCGTATCGAGACCGCCGCCCGCGCCTTCGGCGCCGAGGTGGTGATGACCTCGCCCGAGCACCGCAGCGGCACCGACCGCATCGCCGAGGCCGCCCGCCGGCTCGGCCTGCCGGACGAGGCGCTGGTGGTCAACGTGCAGGGCGATGAGCCCCTGCTGCCGCCGCCGCTGATCCGCCAGGTGGCGGCCGATCTGGCCGCCCATCCGGCCGCCGACATGGCGACCCTGAGCCAGCGCATCGTGACGCTGTCGGATCTTGCGAGCCCGCACGTGGTGAAGGTGGTGTGCGACCGCGACGGCTACGCGCTCTACTTCAGCCGGTCCTTGGTGCCACACCCGCGCGACGGCATGCCGGAAGCCGAGCACCTGGCCGACGCCAAGCCCGGCTGGCAGCGGCACATCGGCATCTATGCGTACCGGGTCGGCTTTTTGCGCGCCTTCGTGCACTGGCCGCCAGCCGGCATCGAGACCACCGAGATGCTGGAGCAACTTCGCGCGCTGTGGAACGGCGCCACCGTCCACGTGGCCGAGGCCTGCGCGCCGGCGCCGGTGGGCGTGGACACGCCGGAGGATCTGGAGCGCCTGCGCGAGGCCGTCGGCCGGCCCTAGGCCAACGTCGCCGCGGCGCCGGTTACAGGTGGTACACGTCCACGTAGCCGAGCACCACGTCGTTCAGCAGCACCACCTTCTTGGCGCGAATCTTGAAACCGCCCCCGCTGCGCACCAGCGTGTGCTCGTAATAGCCGCCGTAGAAGAACTGCTCCTTGTTGCGGTAGCACTGCGTCAGCCAGTTGGAGGCCGCGACCACGGTGTCGGCGGTCTCGTCGACGATCCGCACGTTGCTCACCATGTGATTGGTGCGCGGCAGCGGGTAAGACGCCGGCGACTCGCCGCTGGTGAAGCGCCAGATGCGGTGCTCCAGTTCCTTGCGGCTGCTCATGTAGACGATAGAGACCTCGGCCTCGGGGTCCTGCGTGAGCGTGGCCTCGTCCGCCCAGGACGGTGCCCAGTACACCATGTCCTCGGTGAACATCTGCAGCCAGTCAGACCAGCGGCGCTGATCCACCAGGGCGGCTTCCTCGAAGATGAAACGTTCCACATCCACTTGCAGCGGGGTCTTGTCGGGCATGGCGGGTCTCGGGGATTGAGTGCGGCAGCGGGCTGGACGGTGGCGGCGGAGCCCTAACCGCCCCGCCCCATCGCCATCTCGCGCGCCTGCCCGGCCTGCATCAACTGCACCCAGTTCTGGTACACGCGCACGGCGCCGCCCTCGTAACCCATGTGTCCGCCGCACTGCGCGTCCGCGATGCCGACCGCCGCGGCGGACGCGTTCGGCCCGGCAAACTCGGTGTGGAGGCCGAACGAGGCGTCGCTCCATCGGGCCGACGCGGCGCCAGCGCCCACCTGGCACTGCTCGAATTCGTGGTTGTCGTCCGGGCCGCCGAGGCCCGCGATAGAGAAGAAATCCATGAACTGGCGCATGCGCTTCACGCGCAGATGCCGCGGCTCGCCCTTGGGCGCGAGGCACCAGTAGCTGACCTCGGTGCGGTCCACGGCAATCGGCCGCACGTAGCGGATCAGCGACGCCAGCTGGTCCATGATGAACAGGTTCGGGTAGATGCAGGTCTGGCGCACCTTGGAGGTCATCCAGCGCGCGCGGTCCTTGCCGTAGCGTTGCTCGAACTCGGCGTGGCGCGCGTAGGCCGGGCGGTCTTCCGGGTTCGGCAGGTCGGACTGGATCAGCGTGTGGCCGTTTTGCATGGCGTACACGTAGCTCTCGGTTTCCGCGTTGTTGAGCTCGTCGATGCGCACCATCTTGGCGGCGTTGGTCTGGCCGCGGCGCAGCTCCTCGTCGCGCATCTGCACCACGCGGATCAGCGTCTTGTGCACTGTCGCCAGGTGCAGGCCGTCGCCGCCGCCGTTCTCGATCAGCAGCTTCCAGTTGCCGCGGTAGACGCAGGTGTTGGTGCCGCGCACCACCTCGAAGCCGTCCTCGGACTGGTCGGTCAGCATGTCGATGACCTCGGTGAGGTCACCCATGTGCTCGCGCAGCGGCGGCACGTCCGGATTGAGGCTGCCGAAGACGAAACCGCCGTAGCTCTCCACCCGCGCCGCCGTGAGGTTATGGCGGCCGGGATCGAAGCCCGCCGGGTAGCCCTCCTCGCGCCGCGGCATGTACTGGAGCCGGCCGTCGAGATCGAAGCACCAGTCGTGGTACGGGCAGGCAAAGCCGTTCGGCTTGGAGCCGGTCTGCGTGCGGCACAGCGTGCTGCCCTTGTGCGTACACGCGTTCAGAAACGCGTTGACCTTGCCGGCGTTGTTGCGAATCACCACCACCGGCTGGCGGCCCATGGTGGTGGTGAAGAAATCGCCCGGGTTCGGGATCTGGCTGTCGTGGCACAGGTAGATCCAGTTCGCCTCGAAGATGTAGCGCATCTCCATGTCGAAGATTTCCGGGCTGATGAGGGCCTGGCGCTTGATCCTGGCCGTACCCAGCTCTGGCTGGTGCTCGACGAACGAGGCGAAATCGATGGGGCCGGCGTCGCCGGGCGTGAGTACCTCGACTTTCATGGGCTCTCTCCTCGGGTTCGAATCGGTTTGTTATGGAGACAATCTCCCGGCGCTAGCGCATCACGAACGGGTCCGGCTGCTCGGCGGCGGTGCTCAGCCACACGGTCTTGGTCTGCGTGTAGGCACTCAGCGCCTCGGCGCCGTTCTCGCGGCCGATGCCGCTCGCCTTGTAACCGCCGAACGGCGCTAGATACGACACGGCGCGATACGTGTTGACCCACACCGTGCCGGCGGCGAGCGCGTCCGACATCTCAAGCGCCCGGCGCAGGTTTTGCGTCCACACGCCGGCGGCGAGGCCGTAGTCGCTGTCGTTGGCGATGCGCACGGCATCCGCCTGATCCGTGAAGCGCAGGATCGACATCACCGGGCCGAACACTTCCTCGCGCGCGATGCGCATGTCGTTGCGCACGCCTGCAAAGATGGTCGGCTGCACGAACAGGCCCTTGCCGCCGGCCGGGTGCGGCGCCGGGCCGCCGCCGAGCACGCAGCGCGCGCCCTCGGCCCTGGCAATGTCGATATAGGCGAGGATTTTTTCGTACTGCGGGCGGGTGGTGACTGGCCCGACCTGCGTGCCCGCATCCGCCGGATCGCCGAGCCGCGCGCGTCCGGCAAACTCGACCAGCCGTTCCACGAACTCGTCGTGGATGCTGTCTTCCACCAGCACGCGCGAGCCGGCAAGACACGTCTGCCCGGTGGCGGCGAAGATGCCGGCGATCACGCCCTTGACCGCCTGATCGAGGTCCGCGTCCGCGAACACGATGTTGGGCGACTTGCCGCCAAGCTCCAGCGTGGCCGGGATCAGGCGCTCCGCGGCGGCCTTGTACACGCCGCGCCCACCGGCCTCGCCGCCGGTAAACGCCACCTTGGCGACCTTTGGGTGCGCCACCAGCGGTGCGCCGACCTCGCCGCCGAAGCCCGTCACCACGTTGAACACGCCGGGCGGGAAGCCGACCTCGTCGACGAGGCGCGCCAGCTCGATGCTGGACGCCGACGTGAACTCGGACGGCTTAAGCACCACCGTGTTGCCGGCGGCGAGTGCCGGCGCGAGCTTCCACGTAGCCAGCATCAGCGGCGAGTTCCACGGCGTAATCGCCGCGATCACGCCGAGCGGTTCCGGGCGTGTGTAGACCGTGACGTCCGGCTTGTCGATGGGGATGACGCGGCCTTCGAGGTTCTCGGCGAGCCCCGCGTAATAGCGGAACCAGGACGGCAGATAGCGCGTCTGCCCGCCGGTTTCGGCGATCAGCTTGCCGTTGTCGCGGGTTTCGATCTGCGCGAGGTCGCCGGCCGATTTCTCCAGCCGATCGGCCAGCGCCCGCAGCAGACCCGCCCGGTACGCCGGCTTGCTTCGGCCCCAGCCGGATTCGAACGCCCGCTGCGCCGCCGCCACTGCGGCCTCGACATCGGCCGCGTTGCCGCGGGCGATCTGCGCCCACGGCTCCAGCGTGTAGGGGTTCTCGGTGTCGAACCACGCGCCGCTGGCGGGTTCGACGAACGCGCCGCCGATGTAGAGGGGATAACGCTGCATGGCTGGCTCCGAACAGGGGAAGCTGGGCGCCCTCTCCCCCAGCCCCTCTCCCGCAGGCGGGAGAGGGGAGCGCAGGCGCGCGGGTGAGGGTGGACTTGCGCCAGCCTTACTTGACGCGCGCCGTCATCGCCTCGCCGGGCGGCGCGGCGTTCAGGCCGGCCTCGCCGACCACCTCGAAGGCGCCGCTGTCGATGGCCTTTTTCTGGCCCCAGGACCAGTGGATGTGCACGCCGTTGTTTCGGTCGTAGCGGTTCTGGATGATGCTGGCGAGCGAGTGGCAACGCACGGCGAGCTCGATCGAGTCGTCGGTTTCCGGGTACAGCTCGTGCGCCACGCCAGGCGGCGAGCAGTCCACGTCGCCCGGCCCCATCAGCACCTCGTCGATCTTGCGGATGCGCGTCTTGCCGGTGGCCGGATCGGTGCCGTCCTGCGTCCAGTGCACCAGGCGCAGCTTGCCGGCCACCTGCACGTTGATGGCCCAGCAGTTGCCGTGGTCGTGCGGCTCGCGGTAGCCGATCTTGGCCGAGTGCACGCCCATGATGCCCAGACCCGGGTCCTTCATGCTGCCGTACAGGTCGGGGTTGTCGGAGGTGGCGTCCTGGAAGTACTTCAGCACTTCGGGCTTGGCGACGGCGTTGCGCATCACGTCGGCCAGCGCTTCCATCACGCCGGGACGGTGCGCGTCGTCACCGGCGATGCGCAGCATCTCGTCGAGCATGGCCTGCACGGCTGGCGGCTGCGTGTTGGCGGGTGCGTTCATGGGCGCTTCTCCTGGGGTCGGGTAGTCGGAACGGGGTCTGCAAGACCACGTCCGAACGATACCACTCCGGCCCAGGGTCAGCCCCGGGCCACGGCCCGCGGGTTAGCATGTTTGGCCCGCGCGGACCACCGCGCGCCGACACCGAGATCGCCCCATGGACGACCAGACCCGCACCGAACTCGAAGCCGCCGCCTTTCGTACGCTGGTGGCGCACCTTCGCGAGCGCACGGACGTGCAG
The DNA here is from genome assembly GCF_050250495.1 of Immundisolibacter sp. GTDB lineage: Bacteria > Pseudomonadota > Gammaproteobacteria > Immundisolibacterales > Immundisolibacteraceae > Immundisolibacter. The sequence continues at coordinate 169,292 of NZ_JBFWOM010000001.1, forward strand.
AACATCGACCTCATGAATCTGGCCGGCTTCTGCCGCAACTGCCTGTCGAAGTGGTACACCGCCGCCGGCAAGGAACGCGGCCTCGACCTCGACTACGAGGCCGTACGCGAGTCCATCTACGGCATGCCCTATGCCGAGTGGAAGGACAAGTTCCAGAAATAAGCCCCCTTCGATTGCCGCCGGCCCCCACCCGGCCTTCCAAGTGAAGGCTGAAATTCCAGCTCGCTCCGTCGCGGTACACGCCCGCGACGGACTCCCTGCATCAAGGGCTGCTCCCTTGATGCACGTCAGGGCATCCTGCCCTGGACGGCAAGCGCCGAATAATTCAGCGCTTCCCTAAAAAGGCCACCCGTGACCGACGCCACCACCCTGCCCGCCGCCGTTCAGACGCTGCCGGCGCCGCTGCGCGAGACCACCGCGCACGTGCTGACCGATCTGCTGAAAAACCCCGATCTCGGTGCGCTCGCCACGCGCGGTGGCTGGCTCGCAAGCGCGCCGCGCGTGCTGGCGTGCAGCGAATTCGTGGCCGATGTGTGCCGCACCCGACCGGAGCTTCTGGCCGAGCTGATCGACAGCGGCCGCCTGGAGACGACCGCCGATGGCCCGGCCATCGTTGCCGCCGTGCGCGCAGACCTGGCCCACCTGGCTAACCAGGCCGACGAAGCCGCGCTGCGGCACCGGCTGCGCACGCTGCGCCAGCGCGAGATGCTGCGCATCGCCTGGCGGGATCTGGCCGGCTGGGCGGATCTCGACGAGACGCTCACGGCGCTGTCGGCGCTCGCGGACGCGCTCATCGACGGCGCGCTCGGCTGGCTGCACCGGGCGCTCGCCGAGCAGCACGGCCAGCCGCGGGCGGTCGATGGCGCGCCGGTCGAGCTCGTGGTGCTCGGCATGGGCAAGCTCGGCGGGCAGGAACTCAACTTCTCGTCCGACATCGATCTCATCTTCGGCTTCGCGTCGGCCGGCGCGTGCGACGGCCCGCGCGGGCTCGACAACGAGGAGTTCTTCGTGCGCCTGGCGCGGCGGCTGATCGGCGCGCTCGACGAGTTCGACGCCGACGGGCGCGTGTTCCGGGTGGACGTGCGCCTGCGCCCGTTCGGCACCAGCGGGCCGCTGGCGCTGTCGTTCAACGCGTTGGAGGACTACTACCAGAACCACGGCCGCGACTGGGAACGCTACGCGCTGATCAAGGCGCGGCCGGTGGCCGGCGACATCGCCGCCGGCGAACGATTGCTCAAGGATCTGCGCCCGTTCGTGTTCCGCCGCTATCTCGACTTCGGCGCCATCGAGGCGCTGCGCGGCATGAAGGCGCTGATCGTCGACCAGGTGCGCCGCGAGGGGCTGGGCGACCATGTCAAGCTCGGCGCCGGCGGCATCCGCGAGATCGAGTTCATCGGCCAGGTGCACCAGCTCATCCGCGGCGGGCGCGAGCCGGACCTGCGCTGCCGCGGCATCCGCGACGTGCTGCGCCTGCTCGGCGAGCGCGATCAGTTGCCGGCGGCCGCCGTCGACGAACTGCTGGCCGGCTACGACTTCCTGCGGCGCTTCGAGAACCGCCTGCAGATGCTGCGCGATGAGCAGACCCACCAGGTGCCGACCGACGCCACCGACCGGGCGCGCATCGCGCTCGGCATGGGTTTCGCCGATTGGGACGCCTGCGCGGCGGCGCTCGACGCCTGCCGGGCGCGCGTGCACGCGCATTTCCGGGCGCTGCTCGGCGACGGCCAGGAGGCGCCACCGGAACAGCCGCTGTGGCCGGATCGGCTCGACGCGCCCGGCGCCGCGGCGGAGCTGGCGGCGCTCGGCTACGGCGAGCCGGCGCAGATGCTGGCGCACCTGACCGCGCTGCGCGACGGGCGCGCGTGTCGCGTGGCGTCGGCCACCGCGCGCCAGCGCCTCACCACGCTGCTGCCCGGCCTGCTGCGCGCCGCCGCCGGCACCACCGCGCCGGAGCAGACGCTCGGCCGCTTGTGCACGCTGCTGGAGGCGGTCGCCACGCGCTCGGTGTACCTCGCCATGCTGGTGGAGCACCCGCCCGCGCAGGAACACCTGGCGCGCCTGATGGGCGCCAGTGCCTGGATCGCCGACTGGATCACCACGCATCCGGTGGTGCTGGACGAGCTGCTCGACGCGCGCACGCTGTACCAGCCGCAGCACGCGCCGGACATCGAGCGCGCGCTCGACCAGGCCCTGTCGGGCGTGCCGGCGGACGATCTTGAAACCGCCATGAATGCGCTGCGCGAGCACCGCCACGCGGCGGCGCTGCACGTGGCGGCGGCCGAAATCGGCGACCTGCTCGACCCGGCCGAGCCACCGCAGGCGCTGACGGAACTCGCCGAAGTGCTGCTGCGCCGGGCGCTCACGCTGGCGCGCGCGCAGATCGAACACCGCCATGGCCGCCCGCGCACGGCCGCCGACCCCGCCCGCGAGGCGCCGCTGCTGGTCATCGGCTACGGGCGTCTGGGCGGCGCGGAACTCGGCTACGAGTCGGACCTCGATCTGGTGTTCCTGCACGACGGCGCCGGCGGCGAGAGCGACGGCGCCGCGCCGCTCGCCAACGAAACCTGGTTCGCGCGCGCCGTGCAGCGCCTGACGCACATCCTAACCACGCGCACCCCGGCCGGGCGGCTGTACGAGATCGATGTGCGCCTGCGCCCGTCCGGCAACGCCGGGCCGCTGGTGACCACGCTCGCCGGTTTCGAGAGCTACCAGCTCGGCGAGGCCTGGACCTGGGAGCACCAGGCGCTGGTGCGCGCGCGGCCGGTGGCCGGCGATACCGCGCTCGCGGCGGCATTCGAGGCGGTGCGCGCGCGCGTGCTGTGCCGCCCGCGCGACGCGGACACGCTGCGGCGCGAGGTCAGCGACATGCGCACCCGCATCCGGCAGGAAAAACCGCCGCCGGCCGAGGGCTTCGACCTCAAGCTCAGCCCCGGCGGACGGGTCGACGTGGAGTTCATCGCCCAGTACCTGGTGCTGGCGCACGCCCACGCCCGACCCGAGATCGCCGTGCCGCGCGGCACGGCGGACCTGCTGCGCCTGGCCGAAACGCTCGGCCTGCTCGGCACGCACGAGGGCGACCGGCTGGCCGACGCTTTCGTCGGCCTCTGCGCGCTGGAGCGCCGGCAGACGCTGCAGGGCCTCGGCACCGTGGTCGATGTCGCCGCCACCGCGGCGTGGACGTACACCATCACGCAGGCCTGGCACGCGCTGTTCGGACCCACCCACTGACCGGCAGCCACCACGGGAGGCGCCATGAACCTCTACGACCGCTACCTGATGCCGCTGCTGATCGACGCCTGCTGCGGTCTGCCGGCCATTGCCGAACAGCGCGCGCAGTTGCTCCCGCTCGCGCAGGGCAAGGTGCTCGAAATCGGCATCGGCACCGGCCGCAATCTGTCTTTTTACGATCGCTCCCGCGTACGCTCGCTGCACGGCCTGGACCCGGCCGCGCAGATGCACCGCAAGGCCCGTCGTCGGGCCCGTATGGCTGGCCTTGACGTTGAGCTGCTGCCCCTATCCGCGGAGCGCATTCCGGCGCCGGACGCGAGTTTCGACACCGTGGTCTGCACCTTTACCCTGTGCACCATCCCGGACCCGCTGGCGGCGCTCGCGCAGATGCGCCGCGTGCTCAAGCCGACCGGCCAGCTGCTGGTGTGCGAACACGGCCGCGCGCCCGAGCCGCGCCTCGCCCGCTGGCAGGATCGGCTGACGCCCTGGTGGAAGCCCCTGGCGGGAGGCTGCCACCTGAATCGCGATGTGGCCGCCATGCTGCACGACGGCGGCTTTCGCGCCACCGAACTCGTCACCGAGTACCTGCCCGGCCCCAGGGCGTTGACGTACGTCACGCGCGGCGTGGCCGTGGCCGCCTGAGACGACTGCGCCAGCGCAGCCTTTACACCACCGCCCCGGCCGCCGCGCCGGACGCCCACGCCCACTGGAAGTTGTAGCCGCCGAGGTGGCCGGTCACGTCCAGCACCTCGCCGATGAAGTAGAGCCCCGGCGCGCGGCGCGATTCCAGGGTCGTGGACGACACCTCGCCGGTGTCGACGCCGCCCAGCGTCACCTCCGCCGTGCGGTAACCCTCGGTGCCGCTCGGGGTAAGCGGCCAATTACCTAGCGCGTCGGCCAGCGCACGCAACTCGCGCTCGCGGTACTGACGCAGCGGCCGGCTGTCGATGCGCCGCTCGCACAGGCGCGCCGCAAGCCGCTTCGGCAGCACGTCGGCCAGCACCGTCTTCAGCTCCGCCGCCGGCCGTGCGCGCTGCTGGTCGAGCAGCCACGCGGCCGGGTCGAGATCGGGCAGCAGATCGAGCGAGAGCCCCGCGCCCGTCTGCCAGTAGGACGAAATCTGCAGGATGGCCGGCCCGCTCAGGCCCCGGTGCGTCACCAGCAGGCCGCCCTTGAAACGCTGACCGGCGCAGCTTGCCTCGACCGGCAGCGACACGCCGGCAAGATCGGCCCAGTCGTCGAGGTGCGTACCGCTCAGGGTCAGCGGCACCAGGCCCGCGCGGGTGGGGACAATCGCGTGGCCGAACTGGCGCGCCAGCGCGTAGCCAAAGCCGGTCGCGCCCATGCGCGGGATGGACAGGCCGCCGGTTGCCACCACCAGCGAATCGGCTGCGAACGTGCCCTGCGCGGTGTGCACCACGTAACCGCCCTCCTGCAGCGCCACACCGGCCACGGCGCAGTCGGTGCGGATGTCGACATTGCCGGCCGCGCACTCGGCCAGCAGCAGCGCCACGATCTGCTTCGACGAGTCGTCGCAGAACAACTGCCCGGGGTCTTTCTCGTGGTAACGGATGCCGTGGCGCTCGACCAGGGCCACGAAATCCCACGGCGTGTAGCGCGCCAGCGCGGACTTGCAGAAATGAGGGTTCTGCGACAGGAAGTGGCCGGGCGTGGTGCCGAGGTTGGTGAAGTTGCAGCGCCCGCCGCCGGACATGAGGATTTTCTTGCCGACGCGGTTCGCGTGTTCCAGCACCCGCACGCGCCGGCCGCGCTGGCCGGCAACGGCCGCGCACATCAGCCCGGCGGCACCGCCACCGATGACCAGCACGTCGCAGCGCGCGATCAAGGCCCCGCTCCCGGCACCACAGGCGACACGCTAGCCGCCCAAAAGGCGCCGCTCGGCGTTCTCCACCTGCGCCGCGGTGCCGAACAGCACCACCACATCCCCGGCCTGCAGGCGCAAGTCGGCGCGCGGTTGCAGCTCGCCAGCGCCATCGCGCCGCACGCCGCGCACCTCGGCACCGGTGCGCGCGAGGTCAAGATCGTGCAGGCGCTGGCCGACGGCGCGTGCGTTGTCCGGCAATCGCACCGCGTGGCGCACTTCGAGCGCCTGGCCCTGCGTGTCCTCGATGCGCGAGCGGCGGCCGTGGAAGTAACCGCGCAGCACGCCGTAGCGCTCCTCGCGCACGCCCTGCACGCTCTGCTGCACGCGCTCCATGGGGAAATCGAGCAGCGCCAGCACGTGCGAGGCGAGCGTGAGGCTGGCCTCGAAGGTCTCCGGCACGATCGCCGTCACGCCGGCCTGCTTGAGCACGTCGCGGTAGCGGTCATCGGTGGTGCGCACCAGGATCGGCAGGTCCGGCGCGCGCTCGCGCACCGCCCGCACGATGGCCAGCGCGTGCCGGTGGTCGGTGAAGCTCACCACCACCAACCGCGCGCGGGAAATGCCAAGTGCATGCAGCAGCGCCGCGCGCCGGGCATCGCCGTAGAACACGCGCTCGCCGCCCAGCAGCGCCTCCTGCACGCGCACCGGGTCTTCATCCACTGCCGCGAATTCCACCCCTTCACGGGTCAGGATGCGGCCCACCGCCTGCCCCACGCGACCGTAGCCGCAGATGATCACGTGGCCGGCGAGTTCGGCCGTCGCGTCGCTCACGCCGACGAGGTCCGCCTGCGCCTGCGGCGGGCGATGCCGATGGCGCAGCAGGCGCGCGGCCATGGCGCCGTTGTGGCGCACGATGAGCGGCGTCAGCGCCATGCTGAGCACGATGCTGGCGGCCACCAGGGACGCCTGCCCCGCGTCGACCAGCCGATACGTGCCGGCCACCGCCAGCAGCGCGAAGCCGAACTCGCCGCCCTGCGCCAGCAGCAGCCCGGCGCGCAGCGCCGTCACGCGGTCCTCGCCGAGCACACGGCCGAGCACCGCCACGATCACCGTCTTGAACACCAGCAAAGCCGCGGCCAGACCAAGCACCAGCGGCCAGCGCGGCAGGATCTGCGCCGGCACCAGCAGCATGCCGACGCTGACGAAGAAAATCCCCAGCAGCACGTCCCGGAACGGCCGGATCTCGATCTCGATGCGGTGCCGGAAGTGGCTCTCGCCGAGCATCATGCCGGCGATGAACGCACCGAGCGTCATCGACAGGCCGAACGCGTCGGTGAGCAGCGCCGCCAGCAACGCCACCAGCAGCGCCGCCAGCACGAACAGCTCCTCCGAGTGCGTCTTGGCGACCTCGAAGAACACCCGCGGCAGCACCCACTTGCCGATGCCGATCAGCGCCGCAAACAGGACCAGCCCCTTGGCCACCGTGATCGCCAGCGTCACCGGCAGGGCGCCGTCGGCCTTGGCCAGCGCCGGAATCAGGATCAGGAACAGCACCGCCGCGAGATCCTGAAACAGCAGCACCGCCACGCCGAGCTGGCCGTGGCGCGCGTACAGCTCGCCGCTGCGCGCCAGCTCGCGCGTGACCACCGCCGTCGATGACAGCGCGAGCACCGCCGCCATCAGCAGCGCCACGCCGGGCTCGGCACCCACACCCAGCGCCACCGCCATGAAGGCCGCCGTGCAGATCAGCACCTGCCCGCCGCCGAGCCCGAACACCAGCCGGCGCATGGCCAGCAGCCGCGACAGCGAGAATTCGAGCCCCAGCGAGAACAGCAGGAACACCACGCCGAATTCGGCCAGACGCTGCACCGCCTCCTGATTGGCGACCAGCCCGAGCGCGCCCGGCCCGATCAGCAGACCCGTGACCAGATAGCCCAGCGTCGGGGGCAGGCGCAGCCGATAGAACGCCCCCAGCACCAGCGCCGAGGCGGTGAGGATGATGACCAGCTCACCGAACAGGCCGTGCATCAGCGCGGCCGCCGCCCGGCCAGGCCCAGCATGACGGCGCCCGCCGCCAGCATCGGCAGGCACAGCAGCTGGCCCATGGTGAGCCAGTCAAACGCGACGAAGCCGAGATACGCATCCGGCTCGCGCGCGAACTCGCCGGCAAAGCGCAGCGCGCCGTAGCCGAGCAGAAACACGCCCGACACCGCCATGCGCGGCCGCGGCCGGGCCGAGTACAGCCACACGATCACGAACAACACCGCCCCTTCGAGCGCCGCCTGGTACAGCTGCGAGGGATGCCGCGGCAACGACCCGGCACCCGCAAACACCATGCCCCACGGCAGGTCGGTGACGCGGCCCCACAGCTCGCCGTTGATGAAATTGCCAAGCCGGCCCGCCAGCAGCCCGGTCGGCACCAGCGGCGCCACAAAGTCGGTGACGGCAAAAAATCCGCGCCCGGTCTTGCGCCCGAACAGCCAGCACGCCGCGAGCACCCCAAGCAAGCCGCCGTGGAAGGACATGCCGCCTTCCCAGGCGCGCACGATGGCAAGCGGGTTCGAGAGATAGAACTGCGGCTGGTAGAACAGCGCATAGCCGAGACGCCCGCCGAGCACTGCACCCATGGCGCAGTAGAAGATCAGATCGCCCAGTTCCGGCACCTGCCAGCCGCTGCCGGGCCGCAGCGCGCGGCGCCGGCCGAGCCACCACGCGGCGGCAAAGCCCACCAGGTACATGAGGCCGTACCAGCGCACGGCGAGCGGCCCCAGGTGAACGGCGACGGGATCGATGGCGGGGTGGTGCAGCATGGGCCGGCATTATCCGGCATGATCCCGAGGCCCGCCCTTAAGACCCTTGCCATGACTGCTTCTTCGACTGGCCACACGCCAAACCGCCTAGCCGACACGCGCAGCCCGTACCTGCTGCAGCACGCCGGGAACCCCGTCGACTGGTATCCGTGGTCCGACACCGCGCTGCACCTGGCGCGCGAGCAGGACAAGCCGATCCTGCTGTCGATCGGCTACTCGGCCTGCCACTGGTGCCACGTGATGGCGCACGAGTCGTTCGAGGACCCGGCCACGGCGGCGCTGATGAACACGCTGTTCGTCAACATCAAGGTGGACCGCGAGGAGCGGCCGGATCTGGACCGCATCTACCAGCTCGCGCACCAGATGCTCACCGGCCGCGGCGGTGGCTGGCCGCTGACGGTGTTCATGACGCCCGATCAGGTGCCGTTTTTCGCCGGCACGTACTTTCCGAAAACCGCCCGCTACGGCCTGCCCGCCTTCACCGACCTGCTGGGTCGGGTGGACCACTACTACCGCCAGCACCGCGCGGACATCGACACCCAGAACGCACAGTTGCTCGACGCACTCTCGGCCAGCCAGGCGCTGTCCGAAGGCGGCGCGCTCACCGACGCGCCGCTGCGCCGCGCGCAGGCGGAGCTCATGCGCCTGTTCGACGGCACGCACGGCGGCTTTGGCGGCGCGCCCAAGTTTCCGCAGGCGCCGCTGCTGGAACGGTGTCTTCGCGAGCACGCCCGCACGGGCGATGAGGACGCGCTGCGCATGGCGCTGCTGACGCTGGAGCAGATGGCCCGTGGCGGCATTCACGATCATCTCGGCGGCGGCTTTTTCCGCTACGCGGTGGATGGCGAGTGGTCCATCCCGCACTTCGAGAAGATGCTCTACGACAACGCGCAGCTGCTGCGCCTGTACGCGCAGGCGGCGCAGATCACGCAAAGCGCCCGCTTCGATGCCGTGCTGCACACCACCGGCCACTGGGCGCTGCGCGAGATGCGCGCCCCGGACGGCGGCTTCTACGCCGCGCTCGACGCCGATTCCGAAGGCCATGAAGGCGGGTTCTACGCCTGGGACCGGCGCGACGTGCAGGCGCTGTTGAGCGACGAGGAATACGGCATCCTCGCTCACCGCTTCGGGCTCAACGACACGCCGAACTTCGAGGGCCACTGGCACCTGCGCGTCACGGCCGACGTGGCGGACATTGCCAAGGAAGTGGATCTGTCCCCGCAGCGCGTGGCGGTGGTGCTGTCGGGCGCCATGCAGAAGCTGTTCGCCGCCCGCAGCACGCGCGTGCGACCGGGTCTCGACGACAAGGTGCTGGCGGGCTGGAACGGCCTCCTGATCGGCGGCCTCGCGCAGGCCGGGCGGCATTTGAACGAACCCGCCTTCATCGATGCCGCCGCCGGCGCGGCCGACTTTGCCCGCCGCGTGCTGTGGCAAAACGGCCGCCTGCACGCCGCCGCCAAGGACGGCGTGGGCTATTTGAGCGCGTATCTGGACGACCACGCCTACCTGCTGGACGGCCTGCTGGAGCTGCTGCAATCGCGTTGGGACGCCGCGCATCTCGCCTTCGCCATCGACCTCGCGGACGTGATGCTCACGCACTTCGAGGACCGCGCCCACGGCGGCTTTTTCCACACCGCGGACGACCACGAGGCGCTGATCGTGCGCACCCGGCCGCTGGGTGATGACGCGACGCCCGCCGGCACCGCCATCGCCGCCCGCGCGCTGGGCCGACTCGGACATCTGCTAGGCGAGCCGCGCTACCTCGACGCCGCCGCGCGCGCCGTAGAGAGCGCCGCCGGGCGCATGCAGGAACAGCCGCTCGGCTGCTGCAGCCTGCTCGCGGCACTCGAAGAACAACTCACGCCGCCGCAGACGCTGATCCTGCGCGGCGAAGCGACAGCACTCGCACCGTGGCTCGCCGCCGCGCGGCAGGGTTACCGGCCGCTGCGCCTCACGCTCGCAGTTCCGCCGGACGCGACGGACCTGCCGGGCGTGCTCGCGCACTGCCGGCCGCAGGGCGAGGCGGTGGCGTATCTGTGCCAGGGCGGCGCGTGCAGCGCGCCGCTGACGAGCCTCGAAGCCTTCGAGGCTGCGCTGGCGGACAGCGGATGAAGGGCGTCGCGTGCAATACGTCAGGCAGCCGATCGTCGCGTCCGCCGACGATTCGGCTCGAGGGCCGGCCTCCCACACTCCTTCCTCCGAGGTGATCCATGACCGGACCGCTGCACAACCGCCGCGCGCTCGTCACCGGCGGCAGCCGCGGCATCGGTGCCGCCATCGTGCGCCGGCTGGCGCGTGACGGCGCCGACGTCGTGTTCACTTATGTGAGCCGCGCCGAGCAGGCCGCGGCGACGGCGGATGCGGCCCGCGCCGGCGGCGTGCAGGCGCTCGCCATCCGCGCCGATGCCGCGGACGCCCAAGCGGTAGCCGCCGCGGTGCAGCAGACCTGCGACGCGTTCGGCGGCATCGACATTCTGGTCAACAACGCCGGTGTCGGCCTGATGGCGCCGGTGGACGAGTTCTCGCTCGCCGACTTCGACCAGACCGTCGCGGTGAACCTGCGCGCCGCGTTCGTGGCGAGCCAGGCGGCGGCCCGCCGCATGTCGAGCGGCGGGCGCATCGTGATGATCGGCAGCTGCAACGCCGAGCGCATGCCGTTTCTGGGCGGCGCCGTGTACGCCATGAGCAAGGCGGGCCTGGTCGGCCTCACCAAGGGTCTGGCGCGCGACCTTGGCGGGCGCGGCATCACCGTCAACAACGTGCAGCCGGGGCCGATCGATACCGACATGAACCCGGCCGACACGGATTTCGCTGGGACGATTCGCGAGCAGGTGCTCGCCCTGCCCCGCTACGGCACCGGCGACGAAGTGGCGGCGATGGTGGCGTACCTGTGCGGTCCGGAAGCGGGGTTCGTGACCGGCGCCAGCCTCACCATCGACGGCGGATTTACCGCCTGACGCAAAGCCGTCCACCCCGGCCGGGCTTAACAGGCCGTTGAAAAATTCTTGTCAACGGCCTGTTAAAGCAAGCCAGGGATGGCTTGCGTGCAGATCAAGCACGATAAGTGCTTGATCTGCGGAGGCCGTCGCGGACCAGTGCCGCGACGAGCCGAGTTGAAAAAGGGCAGGAAAGCCCTTTTTCAACGGCCTGTTAAGTGGACGGCATCAGTCGGCTCAATACCCCATCAGGTTCCGGTACTCGTCCCAGAACGCGCGGATGGTGGTCTCGGTGACGAGGTGGTCGGCGTCCTCCACGTCCCGGCCACCCATCTCGATGCAGGACCAGTCGTTCTGGTCGCGCACCACCGCCTGCTGGCAGATCACGGACGACTCACCGTCTTCCATCGAGATCATGCCGGCCGGGCCGATCAGGTTGATCTGCTTCAGGCGAATGTTGCGCAGCTCCTCGTCGTCGGTCTTGTAACCGAAGAAGGTCCACACCAGCTCGAAGGCGTCGCGGCTCTTGGGCACGATCTGCCGCACGGCGAGCGTGTTCTGAATCTGCTGGATCACCAGGTTCGGCATCAGCGACATGATCACCAGCGTGATGTCGTCGCCCCACTCGCCCTTGCGGCCCTTCAGCAGCGACATGTCCTCCAGCGAGTACGTGTCGGCCTGGTAGGTGCGCAGGTGCGAATCCTTGGTCTGCGAAATTGCCTCCTCGGAGTCCGTGCCGGAGCGCGAGAACAGCACCGTGTGCCAGCCGTTGGTGATCTTCACACCGCCTTCCTGACTGGACCGGTACAGGCCGAAGGTCATGTGGAACAGGTGCAGCAGGCTCGCGTGGTAGGGATCCTTGGTGTTCTCGGCGTAGAACTTCCAGTTGCTCGGGATGTACTGGCGCGCGTGGCCCAGCACCTCCAGTTCACGGCCTTCCAGCACCCGGCGCAGGTGCTGGTCCATGGCCCCGTTGGCGCCCAGGTAATCCTGCACGCTCGGCATCTCGTTCTCGAACGTGGCGAACACGGCGCCGTGGTAGTTCTCCACGCGCAGCTTGCGAAGGCCGTGCTGCTTGAGATCGAAGTCCGCCGGGTAGCCGCCCTTGCCGCCAAGACCGCGCCGGAACGGCACGCCGACCAGGTCTCCCTTGGCGTCGAACGACCACTGGTGGTACACGCAGGTGTACGTACCGGCCGCGTTGTTGCCGCGCAGCTCCCGGCACACCAGCGCGCCGCGATGAGCGCAGCGGTTCACCCAGGCGTGGATGGCGCCTTGCTCGTCGCGCGTCATCACCACCGGCGTGTCGCCGACGAAGGTGGCCTTGTAGTCGCCGGCGTTCGGCACTTCGGCCGCGAGGCCAATGAAATTCCAGGTGGGGCCGCGAAAAATCCTGGCCTGCTCCTCGTCGTACACCGCCTGTTCGGTGAAGACGCCGTAGGGCACGGCGGCACTGATGCCCTCGCCGGGCCAGACCAGTCCTGCGGTACGGGTAACGCGTGCGTCCATGGCTTGTTACTCCTTGAAAGTCAGATTCAGATGGGGGTGACCATCAGCGTCTGGATGCGGTACGTGTCGAACACGCACAGCTTTTCCTTGAAACGCAGCGCGCCGTTCACGCGCACGATCTTGTCCACGTACTTGCCGGTGTTGTAGACGCGCGTTTCGCCATCCAGCAGCGTCTGGAACACGCCGTAGTTGGTCTGCGCCGTGATCACGCCGGCCTGCTCGCCCAGGATGCGGGTGTTGCTGACCAGGTGGCGGTAGAAGTGCGGCGCGTAGATGTTGGCCTTGCGCAGCGCCACGATGCGGTCGCGCAACATGCCCTTGCTGTCGCAGAACATCACCGCCACCGGCAGGCCGGCGTCGGCGTTCTCGCGCGGAATCACCTTGTACAGGCAGGGGTCGGTGAAGAAGTCCGGCCACTCCTCCAGCCGGTCGTCGTCGATGCACTGCACGTAGGCGTGGATCAGGTCTTCGACTTCCTGCCGCGTGGTGGTGACAGGAGCCGTGGCAACGGCGGTGGACATGGCGACACCTCAGGTCAGCGTTAAGGTGCCGCCATTGTGGTGAGGTGCCGCCGGGCGCCATTGACCGGCGTCAAGGGGCGGGAATCACTGCCTGTGTCGGCGCACCTGCGCGAAAAAAGCACCTTGCAGGAGCTGCAAATCTGCAGCCCCGAGCGATTCGCGGCTAGGGCGGCGCTCCCACGGCGGCCAGCCGCAATCGTTGCTGGCCGACGCCGGTCAGTCCGCGCCCCGCGTCCTGCGCGGGACACGCTCCGCCCTGCTCACCCTCCCCTATTCGCCACCAGATCGTCCACCACCGCCGGGTCGGCCAGCGTGGTGGTGTCGCCGAGGTTTTTGAGGTCGTTCTCGGCGATCTTGCGCAGGATGCGGCGCATGATCTTGCCGGAGCGCGTCTTGGGCAGGCCGGGCGCCCACTGGATCACGTCGGGGCTGGCGATGGCGCCGATTTCCTTGCGCACCAGGGCCACCAGTTCCTGCCGCAGGGCGTCGGTGGGTTCGACGCCCGCCATCGGCGTCACGTAGGCGTAGATGCCCTGGCCCTTGAGGTCGTGCGGGTAGCCGACCACGGCGGCTTCGGCGACGGCCTCGTGCAGCACGAGTGCGGACTCGATCTCGGCCGTGCCCAAACGGTGCCCGGACACGTTGATCACGTCGTCCACGCGGCCGGTGATCCAGTAGTAACCATCCGCGTCGCGCCGGCAGCCGTCGCCGGTGAAGTAGTAGCCGGGATAGGCCTTCAGATACGTATCGATGAATCGCTGGTGGTCGCCGAACACGGTGCGCATCATGCCGGGCCAGGAGCGTTTCAGGACCAGGTTGCCGCTGGCGGCGCCGGTAAGTTCCTCCCCGCTCGCGTCCATCAGTGCGGGCTCGACGCCGAACAGCGGCCGGGTGGCCGAGCCGGGCTTCAGCGCCGTCGCCCCCGGCAGCGGGGAAATGAGGATGCCGCCGGTCTCGGTCTGCCACCAGGTGTCGACGATGGGGCAGCGCCCCTCGCCCACCACGCGGTGGTACCACTCCCAGGCCTCGGGATTGATCGGCTCACCGACCGAACCCAGCAGGCGCAGGCTCGTTCGGCTGGTGGACCTGACCGGCCCGTCGCCGGCGCGCATCAGGGCACGGATGGCGGTGGGCGCCGTGTAGAAGATGTTGACCTGGTGCTTGTCGATCACTTCCCAGAAGCGCGCCGGCGTCGGGTGCGTCGGCACGCCCTCGAACACGAGGCTGGTCGCGCCGTTGGCCAGCGGGCCGTACACGATGTAGCTGTGGCCGGTCACCCAGCCGACGTCCGCCGTGCACCAGTACACGTCGCCGTCGTGGTAGTCGAACACCAGCTTGTGCGTGAGCGCCGCGTAGGTGATGTAGCCGCCGGTGGTGTGCAGCACGCCCTTGGGCTTGCCGGTCGAGCCCGACGTGTACAGGATGAACAGCGGGTCCTCGGCGTCCATCGGCTCGGCCGGACAGTCGGCACTGGCCGACGCCAGCAGGTCTTGGTACCAGCCGTCGCGGCCGTCCTTCCAGCCGATGTCCGCGCCGGTGTGCCGGTACACCAGCACCGTGTGCACGCCCGGGCAGCCTTCCAGCGCCTGGTCGACGTTGGCCTTCAGCGGAATCGGCTTGCCACCGCGCAGGCCCTGATCGGCGGTGATCACCACCTGGCAGTCGGAATCCAGAATGCGGCTCTTGATCGACTCCGGCGAGAAGCCGCCGAACACCACCGAATGCACCGCGCCGATGCGCGCGCAGGCCAGCATGGCGGCGACGGCCGCCGGGATCATCGGCATGTAGATGCACACCCGGTCGCCCTTCTTGACGCCGCGGTGCTTGAGCACGTTCGCGAGGCGGCACACCTCGTCATGCAGCTCGCGGTAGGTCACGTGGCGTGCAAAGGACGGATCGTCGCCCTCCCAGATCAGCGCCGTCTGCGCGCCGCGGGTGGCCAGGTGCCGGTCCAGGCAGTTGTAGGCCACGTTCAGCTTGCCGCCGTCGAACCAGCGCACGTGGCCGCGGGCGAGGTCTTCGTCACACACCGTGTGCCAGGGCTCGAACCAGGTAATGAGATCCCTGGCCTGCCCGGCCCAGAAGCCGTCGCGGTCGGCCAGCGAGCGGGCGTAGGTCGCCTCGTAATCGGCCGCCTTGACGTAGGCACGGGCGGCGAAATCGGCCGGCACGGGGTAGATTCTTTCGTCGGACATGGCAGTTCCTGGTCGATCGCACCGCCGGGCGGCGGAGGTGGACGCATGGTAAGTAAGGGCGCCGCGAGCGTCGAGACGAAGCCGTCGACAGCCGCCCAGCCGGAGCCACGATGAACCCAGCGACCGACCCTGATCCCGAAGCGCAGATTCGCGCCTCGTGGCAGCGCAACGCTGCGCCGTGGACCGCCGCCGTGCGCGGCCAGCACATCGAAAGCCGCCGGCGCGTGACCGATCAGGCCATCGTCGACGCCGTCACGCGCCACGCCCCGCAGCGCGTGCTCGACGCCGGCTGCGGCGAGGGCTGGCTGACGCGCCGGCTCACCGCGCTCGGCATGGACGTGCTGGGGGTGGACGCGGAACCCGCGCTGATCGCCGCCGCGGAGGCTCAGGGCGGCGGGGCGTTTCAGGTGCGGTCGTACGAGGCGCTTGCGGCGGGCAGTGTCGGGCCGCCGTTCGACGCGGTGGTCTGCAACTTCGCGCTGCTCGGCCGCGAGTCGGGCGAGGCGCTGTGTCAAGCCGCGCCGACGGTGCTCAAACCGGGCGGCGTGCTCATCGTGCAGACCCTGCACCCGCATGCGGTGTGCGGCGATCAACCCTACGCCGACGGCTGGCGGGTTGGCTCCTGGGACGGCTGCGGCGAGGGCTTCGTTGAACCTGCGCCCTGGTACTTCCGCACGCTCGAAAGCTGGGTGCGGCTGTTCGTGAGCGCCGGCCTTGCGCTGCACGCGCTGGACGAACCCGTGCATCCGGACAGCGGGCGCGTCGCGTCGGTGATCTTCACCGCCAGCCAGCCGTAACGGGCAGTCGCGCCGGCAGCGGCGAGCGGGGCGTTGCCGACGCATACCCAAGCGCGCGCCTCACGCTTGCAACCACCGCCATCCCAGCCGTGCCCTTCACACCGTGTAGGGCACCTCGACCTGCAAATCCGGCCCGCTGCGAAAGTCGCGCGTATTGCGCGTCACGAGCGTGAGCTCGTGGCCGGCGGCCAGCGCAGCCTGCAGGGCGTCGGGCAGTTTCAGGTGCAGGCGCCGGCGCAGTCGCGCGGCGAGATCAGCGGTTTCGCTGGTGATCGGCAGCGCGGGGAACAGGTCCAGCAGTTCCCTGGCGAGCGGCACGTCTGCGTCGTCAAATCCGGCCAATACTTCTGCGCGGGTGATGACGGACACCGCGCATTCGCCGGCGTGTTCGGCCAGAAACCGCGTGGCTGCGGCTATGCCGTTCAAGTGGTCGATGACGATGACCGAATCGAGCAGATACCTCAATCGGCCCGATCCCATTCATCGCGCAGGCGCCGCTGCCAGGCCAGCGCGTCGCCCTGACGCCACAGTCCCGCGGTGCGGTGCAGCACGTCCGCCAGGTCCGGCCGGCAGCGGTTCTGCTCGCGCAGGCGAAAGCTGCGTACCGCCTGCCGCACCAGTTCCGTCATCGGCTGCTTGCGGCGGCGGGCCTCCTGATCGAGCCAGGCCTTGTCTTCCGAATCCAGGTTGACGAGGGTCTTGGGCATGGGTTTTCAGATATCCAGATTGGGCAATTACGATATCTTCGTAACCGTGCGCACCGCAACCCCCCGCGGTGACGCTCCTTGGCTGCCCCCGACGAACCAACAACGAACGGGCTTCGTTGCCCGTCCGTCAGAACTCGTACTCCAGCGTCCCGCGCGCCGACAGAGGGGGACTGTTGGCGTCCAGGCCCGCCGCGAGGCCGAGCTCCCAGCGCAGCCGCCGCCCGGGGCCGATACGCTCGGTGCCGAGCAGCGCCGGGCCGAGCGCGAGAAGTTTCTCGGCGGCAAAGAACTCGACGGCGGGCTCAAGACGCGGCGAGTGGCGGTAGCGGCCCTGCAGCGTGAGGCGGGTCTCGGGTTCGTCGCCCACGTCGGCGCCCCATTCGTAGCCCACGGCGGCGTTGACGGTGCCGATCAGACGCCCCCATTGCCGCTCGCCGATCAGCATCACGCTGCCGCTTTGGCTGTCGCCGTGCCGGGCACGCTCGAATTCGCCGAGCACGGCCCAGTCGGCGGCGAACTCGCCTTGCTCGGTGAGCTGCCACAGGGCCTCGAATTCGTAGCCTTCCAGCCGCAGGTCCCCGCCGTGGCGGTTCTGGCCGATGACATAAACCTCGGCGAACAGCCGCTCGGTGAGGCTCTGGCCGTAGCCGATGCGCCAGGTCTGGCCGTCCACCGGGCCGCCGTCGTCGGCGTGCGTGAGGCGGATTTCGAGGTCACGCTCGAGCGGCTGCACGTAGGGGTGGTAGACGGCGTCGATGCCGCTGCTGTCGGCGCGGGTCGACGCGCTCGCGAGCGCTAGGGCCACCGCGACCAGGGCCCGCAACGGGCGCAGCAACTCAGTCATGATCGCGGTCTCCGTGGGGGTGAACACGCAGCCAGGTGCCGGCCGTTGCCGTCAGCAGGGCCGCGCCGAGCGCGAAGGCCGTGAGTGCCACCTGCCATGGGCCGGGCGTCGCCTCGTAACCCAGCAGCGCATACAGCACCTGACCGGGCAGGCTGTTTTCGGGCAGCACCGCCGAGCTGTCCCACAGCGGGGCGTGCGCCGGCAGCCAGTCGGCCTGGATCAGCAGGGCGCTCGCCTGCGACCACATGCCGGCGCCGACCAGCGCCAGCAGCAGGATGGTCACCCACCCGGCCCACCGCTGCGGCAGGCCGCGCAGCAGGTAGTACAGCAGCGCACCGGCGCTGAAACCGACGCCACCGCCGAGCACGGCGCCCAGCAGCAGGTCCGGCACGGCCTGCGGCCGTCCCTCGAAAGCCGACAGGTACAGGAGGATTTCCGAGCCCTCGCGGGTGATCGCGCTCACGATGGCGACTGCGGCCAGCCACCCGAAGGCGCCCGGCGCGCGCCCCGGGTACCGCGCCAGGAGACCAATGACGCCCAGCAGCAGGCCGTAGACCAGGATCTGCAGGCCGGCGTTGACCAGCTCGTAACCCACCCCGTCGAACCAGGCCGAGATGGCGCCCATGCTGCGCATGTAGCCCCAGGCGCCGGCAAGGCCGGCCAGCAGCGCCGCCGGCAGCCAGCGCCCGCGCGCGCCGGCCTGCGCCCCGGCGGCGAGCAGGATGCCGACCAGCAGCGCGAATTCGAGCACCTCGCGCAGCACCACCAGCACGGCTTCGATGAGCGGCGTGTTCATCGCGCGAGCAGCCGGCCCTGGGCCGTCCTGGGGTTGAATTCGCCAAAGAACGGATAGTCACCGGGCGGCAGCGGACCCACGAAGATGACCGCCGACTGCCCGCCAAGAATCACCTTCTCGCGGTTCAGCTCCCAGCTCTCGAACTCCTCCGGCGTCGGGTCGAGGTTGCGCACCACAAGGCGCACCTTGGTGTTGGCCGGGACGGTCAGCTCGGCCGGCTGGAACAGGTGGTTTTCGATGCGCAGCTCGAACTGCGGCACCTCGGCGCGCGCGCACGCTGCCGAGAGGCCGATCAGCAGCCCGGCCAGGCAGCGCCTCATGCCCGCCGCCCCGGGAACAGCACCCGCACCGTGAGGCCGTGGCCGAACGGCGAGTCGTCGAACTCGACCCGTGCGCCGTGCAGGTCCGCCACCAGGCGCACGATGGACAGGCCAAGGCCGCTGCCGGCGGGGTCCAGATGACGCGTGCCGACCAGGCGGTAGAAGCGGTCGAACACCCGCTCGCGCTCGGCCGGCGGCAGGCCGGGCCCGGAATCGCTCACCTCGAACCGTGCACCCCCGTCCGGCAGCGGGGCGATCTGCACACGGATGTGCCCACCGGCCGGCGTGTAGCGACTCGCGTTGGCGAGCAGGTTCTGCAACAGCGTGGTCAGCGCGAATCGATCCCCGGACAGCGGCTGGCACTCGCCGTGCAACTGGATGTCCTGGCCCTTGGCCTCGAACTGGGCGTAGGTGTCGGCGATCACCTCGCCGGCGAGCGCGGTCAGATCCAGCGGCTCCCGGTGCGCGCGGTACTGCTCCGGCGACATGCGGTACAGCAGCAGAATCTGCGCGATCAGGTGCTCCAGGCGCGCGGTGTCGGCGTCGAGGCGCAGCAGCAGCGGATCGTCGGTCGGCAGACGGGTACCGAGGTTGTGCAGGTCCACCTTGAGCGCGGCGATCGGCGTGCGCAGCTCGTGCGCGGCATCCGCCGTGAGGCGCCGCTCGCGGCCGAGCGCCCCGTCGAGCCGCTCAAGCAGGCCGTTCACGGCGCTGATGATCATCGCGAGTTCCGCCGGGGCGTCGGCGGTGTCGAGCGGCGCAAGATCATCGGCCGCCTTGGTGGACAGCGCGCCCGCCAGGCGGTCGAGCCGGCGCAGGCCGTGGCCGACGATCAGCCAGATCAGCAGCGCCGTCACCGGCAGCACCGCCAGCACCGCCAGCAGCGATTCCCGCGCCACGCTGTCGGCCAGCGCAAAGCGCGCATCGGCGCGCTCGGCCAGCATCACCCAGTGCCCGGCGGCCGGTTCGGGGCGCACCAGCACCCGCCAGCGGTGGCCGCCGAAGTTGGCGAACCGAAAGCCGGGCTCGAACGGCGCCATGGGCGTGGTCGGCGTGCCCGCCGAGCGCAGGTCGAGCCGCCCCTGTGCGTCCCATACCTGAAACGCCGTGTCGCCGGTGGCGAGCGCCTGGTCCGTCCGCCGCCCGGCGGCGAGCAGACCGGACAGCAGCACGGCGCTGTCGGTGAGCTGCGCGTCGAACAGCGCGTCGGCCGCGTCCACGCCGGCGCGGTAGCCGTAAAGCGCCGCCACGAAGCTGGTGAGCACGATGGCCGACAGCACCGCCACCAGCAGGAAGGACCGCAGCGAGCTCACGTCGGGCGCAGGCGGTAGCCGACGCCGCGCACGGTGAGGATGCGGTCGGCGCCGAGCTTGCGGCGCAGGTGGTGGATGTGCACCTCGATCGCGTTGCTGGCGATTTCCTCACCCCAGGCGTAGAGCTTGCCCTCCAGCGCCGCGCGTGTCAGCACGCGGCCGGGCTGCTCGGCGAGCGCGCTCAGCAGCATGTATTCGCGCCGCGACAGCTCCACCGGCTCACCGCTGCGGCGCACCTGCAGGCTGGCGGTGTCGAGTTGCAGGTCACCGATCTCGACCAGGCTGCTCGGGGTCGCGCCGAGGCGCCGGCCGAGCGCGCGGATGCGCGCCAGCAGCTCCGGCATCTCGAACGGCTTCGGCAGGTAGTCGTCGGCGCCAAGATCGAGCCCCGCCACCTTGTCTGCCACCGCGTCGCGGGCGGTCAGCAGCAGCACCGGCAGGCGGCCGCCGGCCCGGCGCAATTGGCGCAGCACGTCGAGCCCGTCCCTATCCGGCAGGCCCAGATCCAGCACCAGCAGGTCCGGCGGGTCGTCGGTCACCGCGCGCAGCGCATCTGCACCCTGCGCCACGTGGTTCACGGCAAAGCCCTGCTCGCGCAGCGCCTGCGTCAGCGCCGCCGCGAGCGGCGCATCGTCTTCGACCAGCAGCAGGCGCAACAGGCAGTTCCCGGCAGCGGAAAAGCCTATTTTGCCTTGGCCAGCAGGGCGGCGATTTCCTGCTGGCGGCCGCGGTCGGCCAGCTCGCGGCCGGGTCGCGGCGGTGCCGCGCTGGCGCGCGTGAGGTACTGCGCCGCCTCGGCCCGGTGGCCCTGGTCCAGCGCGAACTCGCCGTAGAAGTAATTGGCGTCAATGCCGGTCGGGTTGATCTCGAGCGCCTTGCGCAGCAACTGCTCGGCCTTGTCGTCGTCGCCGAAGCCGACCGGCCAGCCCGGCACCTTGTGGTACAGCGTGCCAAGGCTGGTGTAGGCCGAGCCGTCGAGCGCCGCGGGATCGAGCGCGATGGCCTGTTCGAGATCGCGCCGCGCCGCCTTGGCGATGCCGAGCGCGCCAAGGCCGCCGCGCGCGCCCGCCAGCGTGGAGCGGATGATGCCGGACCAGATCCACGCCTCGGCGCGCTGCGGGTACTGCCGGGTCAGGGCTGCGGCGTCCTCGGTCAGCACGTCGAGCGCCGCCACGCGCGGCTTGTCGCGCAGCTCGTAGTTGGCCACCGCCCAGCGCTGCTGAAGATCAGCTAGCGCGGTGGCAAGGTCGTCGGCGCGCGCGCCGGCTACGTGCAGCAGCAGGCAGGCGGCGGCCAGTGGCCGCATGAAACGCAATCGCAACATGGTTGAATCTCCTCGGTGTCAGTCGGACAGGAAGCGCCGGATGGTCGGCAACTGGCGCCGGATGGCGCGGTCGATCAGCCCCGGCAGCAGCACGTTCAGGCGCGCGAACAGCCGCTCCGGCCGGCCGACGGCCAGATACGGTCGCTCCTCCCGCAGTTGCCGCAGCAGCGCCTGCGCCACCACCTCCGGTGCGTCGGTGGCGTTGCCAAGCGCGCTGTTGAGCGCCATCACGCGCTCGCTGTTGATGGCCGTGGCGGTGGCGCGGGGCGCCAGATACAGCACGCCGACCGCGCTATCCGCGAGTTCCCGGCGCAGCGCCTCGCTGAAGCCGCGCAGGCCGAACTTGCTTGCCGCGTACGCCGCGTAGCCCGGGTAGCCCAGACTGCCGAGCGCGGAGCCGACGTTCACGATCAGCCCGCGCGGCGCGCGACGCAGCGCCGGCAACAGCGCCTGCGTCAGCAGCATGGGCGCCAGCAGGTTGGTGGTGATCTGCTCCTCGACCAGCGCCTGCGGCTGCGTGTCGAAGGCGCCGAATTCGCTGATGCCCGCGTTGTTGATGAGCAGGTCGAGACCCTGCGGCAGCGCCGCGCAGGCATGCTGCACGGCGGCCCGGCCCTCGTCAGTGGTCACGTCCGCCACCAGCGCCTGGTGCTGCGCGCCAAGCTGCGCGACAAGGGCCTGCAACGCCGGCGCGCGGCGGCCCACCAACAGCAGGCGCACGCCGGCGTCGCTGAGCGCCTGCGCCATGGCCGCGCCGATGCCGCCGCTGGCGCCGGTCAGCACGGCGGTCCTGCCGGTCAGCAGCATGGGCTTGCTCCGTCCAGGCTGCGGAAGATGTCGCCGTACAGGCGGTAGAACATGCGCGCCGCGTGCACGATGACGGCCTGCTCGGCCGGCGCGCTGATGCGGTCCATGAGGCCGGCGAACAGGCCGAGGTGCTCCTGGTCCAGCGCGCCGTGCGAGCGCAGGTAGCTGAAGGCCGCATCCGGCAGGTCAAGCGCCTGCTGAATGCCGGCCGCGGCGGTGCTGGCGATGGCCACGCTGGTGCCTTCCAGCACCTGCACCATGCCGAAGAAGCCGAGCGGGTTTACCCGCTGCACGGTGTCGTAGGCGTAGGCCACCATCAGTTCCGTGGCCGGCGCGGGCGTGCTGCGACGCGCGTCGCCACGCGCCACGCCGCAGGCTTCAAGGTCGTCCAGCACCCATTCCTCGTGGCCGGCCTCCTCGGCGATGTACTCGACCACCGCCGTGCGCAGCCAGGCCTTGTCGTCCGGCAGGCGCGCGCCGACCGCCATCAGCAGCGGCACCGTGTGTTTCACGTGGTGGTAGGCCTGCGTGAGGAAGGCCGTGTAGTTGGCCAGGCGGATGTCCCCCCGCGGCGCGCGCTGCAGGATGGGTGCCGCCAGCAGGCCGGCGCGCGCGTCCGCGGTGGCAGCTTGCAGGTGCTGATGGAAGCTCATGCGGGGCAGGACTCCTCGGTGGTCGGGTACAGCGCCAAGATCGTGTCGGAGTAGTGCGCTGCAATCGCAGCGCGGCGCGGGCGGCCGTTGCCGGTGAGCAGGCCGGGCGTCGCCGCGAGCGGTGTCGGCAGGCGCGCCCAGGCGCCGATGCGGGCGTAATCGGGCAGGCTCGCGTTGGCGCGACGTACCCAGGTGTCGATGGCCGCGTCGTCACTTGCGGGCGGCGCGCCCAGCAGCGCCACGCAGAACGGTTGCCCGCTGCCGAACACGACGGCCTCGTGCAGCAGTGGTCCTGCGAGCAGCTCCGCCTCCACCCATTCCGGGCTCACGTTGCGCCCGTAGGCGGTCACGATCAGGTTGTCCCGTCGACCCTGCACGCTGAGATAACCGTCCGCGTCCAGGTGGCCGAGATCGCCGGTGCGGATGCGGGCGGGATGCCAGTCCTGCGGCGCGCCGAGGTAGCCCAGAAAGCCGCTGCCGGTGACCGTGAGCTCGCCGTCCTCGACTGTCACCGTCAGGTGCGGCAGCGGTCGCCCGGCGCTGCCCGGCCGGTCGTCGGCCGGTGTGTTCAGGCTCACCACGGACGCGCACTCGGACAGCCCGTAACCCTCGTATACCGGCAGCCCGCCGCCGCGGGCGGCGGCGATCAGCGCCGGTGCCACGCGTGCGCCGCCGACGGCCACGTAGCGCAGCGTGCGCGGCGGGCGCCAGCCACGGCCGATCGCCGCCACCAGCGCCTGCAGCAGGGCCGGCACCAGGATCAGGCTGTGCGGCTGGTGGTGGTCGATGGCGCCCGTGAGGCGCGCAAGGTCGAGCCCGCTGCTGCCGTGCAGGCCCACCTCGGCCAGCGGCGGCAGCAGCACGCTGCCCTGCGACAGCAGCGGCGTGTACACGCCGCCCACGTTCTCCAACAGCGTGGCGAGTGGCAACAGGCACAGATGGCGCACGCCCGGCAGGTCCAGCACCTGCGCCAGCGAGCGGGCCACGCGCTGCGGGTGACCGGCACTCAGGCACGCGCCCTTGGGCGTGCCGGTGGAGCCCGACGTGAAGGTGATCTTGGCCGTGCCGGTGGGCATGTCGACCGCCGCTGCCGGCAGGCGCCAGAACGGCAGCCCGGCCAGCGTGCCGGCGCTGCGCGCGGCGGCGTCGAGCGGGCTGCCGGGCCAGCGGGGGCCAGGTGCGGCGAGCGCATCGCAGCCGGCCGCCTGCAGGGCGTGCGCCGTTTGCTGCGGCGAAAAGTACTGCGGCAACGGCACCAGGCACACATCCGCCAACTGGCAAGCGAGGTCGATCACCACCCAGGCCGGGCCGTTGTCCGCGCGCAGCGCGAGACACCGCACCCCGGCGCGGCGCAGCGTGTGGGCGGTGTGCTCGGCAGCCGCCGCGAGCGCGCCGGCATCGAGGGCGTGGCGGGCACCGATCAGCACCGAAGCCGCCTCACCGCGGCGCGCGCGCGCATCGAGCGCGTGCCACACCGCGAGCGTCGCGGCGGCGGTCACGGCAGCGCCTGCTGGAGCCGGCCGAGCGCCGACGCGTGAGCCCGCGTCAGCGCCAGCAAACCCGCGTCGGCGCGAATGTGCGCGACGCCAGCGGCCAGATCGCCCGCCATCACCTGCGGCTCGGCCTCGTAGTAACGACCCCAGGTGGCGCGGCCTGCGCCGAGGCGAGACGGGTCAGCGGGGGCCAGGTTTTCGAGCGGAAATCCGAGCCCCTGCACCAGCGCCCGCACCGGGCGCGTGGCGGTGAACACCAGCCAGCGAAAGCCGGCGCCGCGCAGCGCCTCGATCAGCAGCGTGATCAGCAGGTGGCCGCCGCAGCGGCTGGTGGCCGCCAGGCTGCCGATCTCGACCACCTGCGCCCGTTCGACCGGCTGACGCAGACCCGCCGCCACTGTCGTCTCGACCGGCGCGTCGAGGTATTGCTCGAGGAACAGCGGCGCCGGCCCGGCCGGGCGCAGGCCCAGGGCGGCGGCATAGCCGCCAGCGCGCTCGGCCGTCATCAGGTACGGCGGGAAAGCATCGACATGCGCGCCGTGGCAACGCGCGTAGCGGCGGGCGATGTACGCCTCGATGCCGGCGCGCGCCGGCTCGTCGCGGTACAGGCGCACGTCGAACGCGGCGACCGGTGCCTGGATGACGGGAAGTTTGCTGCAGGCTTGCATGGGCGGATGCGCTGGCGGGACTGCTGATGACACGGTGGCCACCCTAGAGCCTTTGGCTTAAGGGTGTCTTAACGCCTGCCGGCGTAGCATTCCGCCACCCTCACCCGCCCCGGGAGCACCCCACGCCGTGTCTTCGCCGCCGCCGAAGCTGCCGTTTTCCGACAAGTACGACCTCGACCACGCCCGTGCCTACGAGGAAAAGCATCGCTCCGGCCTGCGCCGGCGCCTGACCACCTGGCGCGAGATCGCGCTGGCGCGCCGCGCGCTGCGCCTGGCGGGTGATCCGGAGTCGGTGCTCGACATGCCGTGCGGGGCCGGCCGCTTCTGGCCGATGCTGGCGGAGCATCCGACGCGCCGCCTGCGGGCCGGCGATCGCAGCGCGGGCATGCTGGAAACCGCCCGCGCGCACGCCGATCCCGCGCTGCTGACCCGCTTCGACTCGATCGGCGAACTCGACGCCTTCGCGCTCGACCTGCCGGACGGCGCTGTCGAGCACATCCTGTGCATGCGCCTGCTGCACCACATCGCCCGGCCGGAGGATCGCCTGCGCCTGCTCGGTGAGCTGCACCGGGTGGCGCGGCGCGGCGTCACCGTGAGCCTGTGGGTGGACGGCAACCTGCAGGCGCGGCGGCGCCAGCGGCTCGACGCACGCCGCCAGCGCACCGACGTGAACCGCCTAGTGACGCCGCGCGCCACCATCGAGGCCGAGTTCGCGCAGGCCGGCTTTCGCGTGCGCCGGCACTTCGACGTGCTGCCCGGCTGGTCCATGTGGCGGATGTACGTGCTGGACAAGGTCTGAGGGCGCGACCGCCCTGCTACAGTCCCGCCGCCCGCGGCCGATGACCCGTGGGCCATCGGTGACCAAGGGAGGTTTCGGGAATGGGCCGTCTGCTGGGTTTTCTGCTGACCGTCGTGGTTGTGGTGCTGGTCGGGTTTTTCCTGATCTACAACCACCTGGTCACGCGGCGTAACCGCTACCGCAACGCCTACGCGCAGATCGACGTCCAGCTCCTGCGTCGGCACGACCTGGTGCCGAACCTGGTCGAAACCGCCCGCGCCTACCTGCAGCACGAGCGCGCCACGCTGGAGGCGGTGATCGCCGCGCGCACGGCCGCCGTCGCCGCCGGCGAGCAGGCAAGCGCCCGGCCTGGCGATGCCGCCGCGCTGGCCGCGCTCGGGCAGGCCGAGGCCACGCTCGGCGGCGCCCTCGGCCGCCTGCTGGCGGTGGTCGAGCAGTACCCGGATCTGAAGGCCGACGCGACCATGGCGCGGCTTTCTGAGGAACTCGCGTCCACGGAGAACCGCCTGGCCTTCGCCCGGCAGGCCTACAACGACGCCGTGATGCACTACAACACGGCCATCGAGCTGTTCCCGAACACGCTGGTGGCGGGCAGCATGGGCTTTCGCCCCGCGGGCTTTTTCGAGCTCGAAGACTCCGCCGTGCGCGCGCTGCCGAAGGTCAGTTTCTAGGGCAACGCCCGGCCTGACCGCCGCATGGATTTTTTCGGTTACCAGCAGCAGGCGCGTCGTTACAGCGCCCTGCTGGTGGTGCTGTTCGCGCTGGCGGTGCTGGCACTGGTGCTGGCCATCAACGCGCTGGTCGGCTGGCTGCTCGTGCTTGGCGACATCCGCTACGACTATCAGCGCCTCGCCGACGTGCCGCCGGCCGTTTACGGCTGGACCAGCGCCGCCACGCTGGCACTGATCGGCGCCGGCACGTTGCGGCGAATGTGGCAGCTCGGCGAGGGCGGGCCCGTGGTGGCGCGCTTGGCCGGTGCACGCTGGGTGCCGCCCGACACGACCGACCCGGCGCGGCGACGCCTGCTGAACGTGGCAGAAGAAATGGCCGTGGCGAGCGGCCTTGCCATGCCGCGCATCTACGTGATGGACGACGAGCCCGGCGTCAACGCCTTCGCCGCCGGGCACGGCCCGCGCGATGCGGTGGTGGCGGTGACGCGTGGCTGCCTGGAGCGGCTCGACCGCGACCAGTTGCAGGGCGTGGTGGCGCACGAGTTCAGCCACCTGCTGCACGGTGACGGGCCGCTCAACATCCGCCTGCTGGGTCTGTTGCACGGCATCACCGCGCCGGGCGCGCTCGGCATGTGGCTGGTGCGCTCGGCCGTGTCGCCGGGCATCCGGCGCGGCGAGCAGGCGCGCGTTTTTCCTCCGCAGTTGCTGGCGGGGCTCGCGCTGGCGGCGGTGGGTTATCTCGGCGTGCTGCTGGCGCGGCTGATCCGCGCCGCCGTGTCGCGCCAGCGCGAACACCTGGCCGACGCGGCGGGGGTGCAGTTCACGCGCAACCCGCGGGGTCTGGCCGGTGCCCTGCGGCGCATCCGCGAGGAAGCCGGCGGCGCCAGTCTGCGCACCGCCCAGGCGGAAGCCTTCAGCCACATGCTGTTCGCCACCGCGTCGCGGTCGTGGCTGAACCGTCTGCTGGCGACCCACCCGCCGCTCGACGTGCGCATCGGCCGCATCTACCCGCTGTTTGCCCGAAGCCCGGTGTCAGCGCCGCAATCCGCGCCGCCTGTTCCAGAACCGGTGCCCGCGCAAGCGCCTGCCGCGGAACCGCGCGCCGTGCCGGCCGACGCGCTGGCAGGACTTGTGGGCCACACGGATGTGGCGGGGCTTGGCTACGCCGCCGCGTTGCTCGATGCCATTCCGGCGTCGCTGCGGCAGGCGACGCGCAGTGCCGACGCCGCCGGCGCGTTGCTCGGTGGCCTGCTGGCGGCGCCGGGCCTGGATGCGGCTGAGTTCGAGCGCCGGCTGGGCAGTGCGGCGGCGCCGTTCGCCCAGCAGTACGGGCAGGCGGCGCGCCGGCTGGGGCCGCGCGCCCGCCTGCCGCTGATCGATCTCGCGCTGCCGGTGCTGCAGGCGCAGCCGGCCGCGTGGCAGGCCGATCTGCTGCACGCGCTGCACACACTCGCCGGTGATGCGCCGGACACCTGGCCGGTGCTGGCCCTGCTGCGGCACCACCTGGCGCCGGCCGGATCACGCCGCGGCAGCGCGGGCGCCGCGGAAGCCGACCTGCGGCAGGTGCTGCGCACGCTGGCCGACTGTGCCGGTGGCGGTGGTGACGATGCCTACGCCGCCGCCTGCGGCAAGCTCGACCTGCCGGCGATACCGGTCGCGGCCGAGCGCGCCGCCTTCGAGGCCGCCCTGCAGCGGCTCGCGCTGGCACCGCTGGCGCAGCGCCTGGCGCTGCTCGGCGCCGGTGCCGTGGCGGTGGGCCACGACGGCGTGGTGGAGGTAGACGAACTCGAAACGCTGCGCCTGATCGGCGCAGCGCTCGATTGCCCGCTGCCGCCGTTGGCGGGCGCGAGTCCCTGACCTGCCGCTGCGCGGCGGGTGTCTGCGTGCCCGCATCCGCGCCATTCGCGGCGGGGGCGCCGCTCCCACGGCCTTTGCTGCTCCGGTGGCTATTGCTGTGGGAGGCCCGCCCTCGGGCCGAATGTCCTTTCGGCGGGCCGCTTCAACCGTACTTGGCGCGCAGCGCCTTCCAGCGCCGGCCGCACTCGCGCGCGCCCTGGTCGATGTAATCGGGAATGACGTGGTACGGCGGGCGGATGGGGCCCGCCTTGCAGTAGCCCGCCTCGTCGAAGCGAATTTTTTCGAGCTGGATGTTGTAGGACGCGAACTCGGCCATGCCGCCCGGCGGGAAGAAGGTCTGCATGGTGTAGCCGATGTCGGTGTCGATGGCCTTGGCGCGCGCCCAGTCGCCGGCGGCGATGGCGTCCCGCAGCGCGAGCGCCGGTTCCGGCCCCATGCTGGCCTCGGTGGCCCAGAACGCGATGTTGTGCTCGGGCTCGATGCGCGCCATCGCATACGCACCCGCGATGTGCGGCAGGAAACGGATCTTGCCCTGCGTCATGCCGATCAGCGCGCTGATCATCGGGTCCGGGCCGTGCTTGCTGCAGATGACGGTCGGTGCGCGGCGCGCGATCTGTGCCCAGAACGGCGGCGGGAAGGCGAAGCGGAACGCGCCCGGGTTGTCGTAGGCCATGATGGCGAGCTGTGGGAAGGCCGCCGACATGTCGGCGTAGAACTGCACCGCCATGTCGAGCGTGCACGGCTGCCACATGGGCAGGCCGAGCATGGTGCCGTCGGCGCCCAAGTCCTGGATGAAGCGATTGCGGCGCACGATCTCGTGCGTGCCGAGCGCCGTGGTGCCGACGAACAGCGGCACGCGCCGGCGCACCGTCTCGATCACGCACGCCGCGGCCTGTTCCCACTCGGTGTTGGTCAGCGTGGCGCACTCGCCGGTGGTGCCCATCGCCACCATGCCGTCGACGCCGCTTTGCACCAGCGCTTCGGTGAGGCGGGCCAGTTCGTCGAGGTCCACCGTGTCGGTGGCGTCCCAGCGCTCGGCGCCGGTTTTCGACGGCGTCGGCGTGATGGCGTACAGGCCCTTGATGTCGGTGACGCTCAGCATGGTTCGGTCCTCCTAGAATGGGCTGTGGGAGCGGCGCCCCCGCCGCGAATCTTTGTCCCTTCAGTCGAGCAGCGTGCCGTCCAGCTTCACGCCGGCCCATTTCTGCATCACGTCCACCTGCCGCAGCACGTCGGCGCCGTAGCCCTGGTCGCGCACGAACAGTTCGAACAGGTGGAACACGTGGTCCGTGACGACAGCCGGCACGTCCGAGCGGCGCGCGAACTCCGACATGTGCCGCAGGTCCTTGGTCATCAGGCCGAGCTGAAACCCGCCGACCACGCCCGGAGTCAGCGCGAAGTCCGGGTGGCGGCAGAAGAAGTTCATGCCGGTGCCCTTGTCCAGCACCTGCGCCGCCATCTTCACGTCGATGCCGTGCTTGGCGGCGATCAGCAGGCCCTCGATGGCCGCCACGCCGGCCGCCGAACCGACCATGTTGTTGACCATCTTCACGATCTGCCCGGCGCCGAGCGGCCCGACGTGAAACACGAAGCGCGCCATGCGTTCCAGGATCGGCCGCGCCTCGGCCACGTCCGCGTCGCTGCCACCGACGCAGAACGTCAGCGCGCGCTTGGGCAACGCCTTGGCGCCGCCTTCCTCGCCGGTAATGGCGGCATCGACGTAGCGCACGCCGGCTTCGGCGAGTTGGGCGGCGATTTCCTTGGTGCGCTCGGGGTAACCGGACGTCGTGTCGACCACCAGCAGACTGCGCCGGGCGCCCTCGATGAGGCCGCCGGGTTCCAGACACGCCACGGCAACAGCCTCCGACTGCGGCAGCGACAGCAGTATGAGATCGCACTTTTCGGCCACCGCGCGGGCCGAGTTGTGGCCAGTAACGCCTGCCTGTTCGGCCGCCGCCGCGGTGCGGGCGGGGTCGAGATCGTAGGCGTGCACTGTGTAGCCGTCCTCGGCCAGCAGGCGTGCCATGTTGGCGCCGAGGCTGCCGAGACCGATGACACCGAGGTGTTGGCTCATCGCGGGTTTCTCCTAGTTATCGTTGGTGAAGATGGTCGGCTCGGGTCAGTGCCCTCTCCCCTGCCCCTCTCCCGCCCGCGGGAGAGGGGAAAGATCACCTCGTGCCGGCACCACCGATTCTCCCCCTCTCCCGCAGGCGGGAGAGGGTGGCCGAAGGCCGGGAGAGGGCTAGAGCACGCGCGCCGCCGGCCTCAGTACTTGTGCACCACGCCATCCACCACGCGCGCGTACTCGCCGCCCGCCGTGGTGGTGATGGCGAAGTACGACAGCGGCGTCTTGCCGGTATTACGGATGCCGTGCACCTGGTTGCGCGGAATCACCACCGTCTCGCCGGCCTTGATCGGGAACTCGGCGTAGTCCGCCGTGCCGGGCTGGCCCTTCAGGTAATGCCCTTCGCCCTCCACCACCACAAAGCAGTGCGCCGCGTAGGGGTGCGAGTGCGACTCGTTGGCCTGGCCGGGCATGAGATTCCAGGACACGATGCCCAGATCCTCGCCGTCGGCGTACACCGGCACCACGTTTTCCTTCTCGGCCGAATACTTGGCGAACTGCTTCGGGTCGAGCGTGCCGGACGGGAGCGTGTCGGGCGTCAGCATGCCGGGCATCGGTTTCATGGCGGGTCTCCTGCTGCGGGTGAGTCTGTCTGGGCCGCTGCGGCCGCTGGCCGGTCGGTCGTTAGGCGGACTATGATCGGCGCGACCACGGCACCGAACAAGGGGGAGATGCCATGCAACAGCCGCAAGCCGTCCACGGGCCCTGCGTGTGGCGGGGTACCGACTACCGTAATCCCGCCGACTGGGTCTACACGCTGTCCGCACAGGCGCTCGCGGACATCGACCGCGCCGTGCGCCACGCGCGCGAGGCCGGGCTTGGCCTCGACGAAATCACGCCGGCCGAGTTCGACCTGCCGGCGCTGGCGGGCGACCTCGCCACCATGGCCGAGATACTGCACTCAGGCCGCGGCTTCGTGCGCCTGCAGGGCATCGACCGCGCGCGCTACAGCGACGACGAGCTCGGCATCATCCTGTGGGGGCTCGGCACGCATCTGGGCATCGGCGTGTCGCAAAGCCAGCGCGGCGACCGCCTGGGCCACGTGCAGGACCGCGGCGAAGTCGGCCGCTACTACGGCATCGGCGGGCCGATCGAGGTGCACATGGACCCGGTGGACGTGACCGGCCTCATGTGCCTCACGCCCGCCATGCACGGCGGCGCCACGCCGCTGATGAGCTCGTTCGCCGTGCACAACGTGATCCTGGCCGAGCGGCCGGACCTGCTGCCGGTGCTGTACCGCGGCTTTCATTACGGCAGCGAGACGGTCATCAAGGGCGGCCTGCCGATCACGGAGCACCGCATCCCGGTGTTCAACTTCGTGGCCGGCGAGCCGGACTGCTTTTTCCTGCCGGCGGCGATCCGTGGCCCGAACGGGGAGCCGCGCGACGCGCTGCCGGCCATCGAGCGCGAAGCGATCGACCTGCTGCAGGCGGTCGCCGACCGGCCGGACATGAAGATCGACATGCTGATCGACCCGGCGACGGTGCAGTTCATCAACAACCGGGTGATCCTGCACGCGCGCTCGGATTACGCCGACTGGCCGGAACCGGAGCGCAAACGCCACCTGCTGCGCATGTGGGTGATGATGCCGGCGTGGCCAAAGCGCCCGCCCGAAGTGCAGATGCTGCGCAGCACCGACCGCGCCGGCGGCGGCATTGCCAAGGCCGAAGCCTGACGAGAGTCTGTCCGATCGATACGACGGATCAGCGCCCCTGCCAGGTCGGCGGGCGCTTTTCCAGAAACGCCGCGAGACCTTCCTTCTTGTCCGCGGTCTCGCACAGGCCGGCTTGCGCAAACTTTTCCATTGCAAGCCCGGCGGCGAGGCTGCCCTCCATCCCGCTGTGCACCATCGCCTTCATGTAACGCGGCACCAGCGGCGCGAAGCTCGCCAGGTGCTCGGCGAGGCGCTGCACTGTGGGCAGCAGGTCCGCGTCGTCGACGAGACGCGTGACAAGCCCGATGTGCAGCGCGCGCTCGGCGTCGATCGGCTCACCCGTCAGCAGCATGTCGAGCGCCCAGGCGCGGCCGACCAGACGCGGCAACCGCTGCGTGGCGCCGCCGCCCGGGATGATGCCGAGCTTGCCCTCGGGCGTCCCAAAGCGCGCGCGCCGGCCGGCGACGCGCAGGTCGCAGCCGAGCGCAACCTCGAGCCCGCCGCCAAAGCAGATGCCGTTGATGGCAGCGATGGTCGGCTTCGGGCAACGCTCCAGACGCTCTGCCACGCCCTGCACGATCGGTTCGAGCGCGGCGTTGAGGTCGCGCTGCGCGACTTCGGACAGATCCGATCCTGCCGCAAACGCCTTGTCACCGGAACCCGTTATCGCCAGCACGCGCACCGCGGGGTCGCTTGTGGCCGCCGCGATGGCGGCGTGCAGGTCGTCCACCGTGGCCAGTGAGATGGCGTTGAGCTTGTCCGGCCGGTTGATGGTGATCAGCGCCAGCGGGCCGCGGGTTTCGTACAGCAGGTTCGCGAAATGCATGGGGCTCAATCGGTGACGAGACCGTGACGGCGATGCCAGTCGATCAGCGCCTCGTCGGGGTACTCGGGGAAATGGCGGTCGGCGGCGGTCTCGGCGGGCACCGGCACCCAGGCCGGTTTGCTGTCCAGCATGATGTGGCAGCGCTCCGGCGGCGCCGGCAGCGGCGTGTCGATGCAGGACGCGAACGGATGCAGCAGCTCCGGCCAGCGCGGATCCCACACCCACAGCGCGCTGCCGCACTCGCGGCAGAAATGCCGCTCGCCGGGGCTGCGCTCGGTGCGCGCCGGGTGATCCATGAAGGCGCGGTACACGCCCGTGTGCTCGCGGCCATGCACTTCGAGACTGTCCGCCTCGGCGTGCAGGTTGATGGCGAAGCCGCCGCCGCCCTGCGTCTTGCGGCAGATGGAGCAGTAGCAGTGCATGTACGGATAGGGCGCGTGGCTTTGCACGGCAAAGCGCACGGCGCCACAGTGGCAGGATCCTTCGAGCAACATGGCCGGCCTCCGGGCGGGTTGGGCACGGCCACATGGTAGCGCCGCGCGCGAACCGCCCGCCCTGCACGTCGGTCAGAACGCCGCGCCGTACGTGCGCACCCCGGCCAGAAAGTTCAGCACCGCGCGGTTGAAGTCGGCCGGGTTCTCGATCGCCACGTAGTGACCACAGTCCGGCAGCAGCATGGCGTGGCAGTCGGGGTAGTCGGCCTTCCAGTGGGCGATCATTTCCTGGGGGTGCGGGTCCTGCACGCCCATCAGCACGAAGGTGGGGATCCGGTGGCGCGCCAGCGTGTCGGTGATCGCCTGCTTGGCCGCCGGGCGCATCAGCGGGAAGTTCAGGAACGTCAGCGGCGAGGTGTCGGCGTACATCTGCCGGAAGCGCTCCAGGATGGCCGGGCTCGCCATCAGGCGCTCGCCCCAGAAGGTGCGCGTTTCCTTGCGCGCCTCGAATACCGCCAGCATGCCCTCGCGGCGCGCCACGTCGTGCAGGCGCTCGAAACCGGCACGCATCTGCGGCGTCATGCTGTCGAACAGACCCGCGCCCTCGGGGGTGGCCAGCAGGTCGCAGCTCACCGCGGTCAGGCTCTGCACGCGCTCGGGGTGCTTCGCCATGAAGGTGCTGGCCGTGCTCACGCCCCAGTAGGCCTGCCCCAGCACGTGGCAGCGCTCGACGCCCAGGTGGTCGAGCAGCGCCGCCAGGTCCGCCGCCGTGTTCTCGTAGGTGTAGAAGGCCGGCGCCTCGGCCTGCGTGTCCACCTTCGACGAGCGGCCGTGACCGCGCAGGTCGAAGCGGATGGTGCGGTAGTGCTTGCCGAACGCCGGCGCGTTGTCGTCGTAGGCGCTCATGTTGGCGATGACGTTGTGCACCATCACCAGCGTTTCCGGCCCATCGCCGGTCTCGTCGTAATGGATGTCGATGCCGTTCAGGTGGGCGGTGGGCATGGGTCTCCTCCGGGCTGATTTATTGGGATGCGGGCCGGCGGATGGTAGCAGCGCCGCCGCGTGCGCCTGCGCCGGAAAGGGGCCGGCGCGATACCATTCGCGGCCGTTTCACGCGCCTTCGGAAGCCTGCCCCGCCATGATCGACATCAACCCGCAACGCCACGCCCTGAAAGACCTTGCCGCGCGGGTCGACGCGCTACGGGGGTATCTTTGACCTCGATACCAAGGCCGACCGCCTGACCGAAGTCCTGCGGGAACTCGAAGACCCGAAGGCCTGGGACAACCCCGAGCGCGCGCAGGAGCTGAACCGCGAGCGCGCGCGGCTTGAAGAAGTCGTCGGCGGCCTGCGTACGCTCACCCAGGGCATCGCGGACAGCCTGGAACTGGCCGAGCTGATCGAGCTGGAAGACGACGAATCGGCCGTGGACTCGCTCGCCAAAGACGTGGCGGGTCTTGAAGCGCACGTGCAGCGGCTCGAATTCCAGCGCATGTTCGCCGGCGAGGCCGACGCCAACAACGCCTATATCGATGTGCAGGCCGGCTCCGGCGGCACCGAGGCTCAGGACTGGGCCGCCATGCTGCTGCGCATGTACCTGCGCTGGTGTGAGCGCAAGGGCTTCGAGGTGGAAATCACCGAAGAATCCGACGGCGAAGTCGCCGGCATCAAGTCCGCCACCGTGCACGTGCGCGGGCCGTACGCCTACGGGTACCTGCGCACGGAAACCGGCGTGCATCGTCTCGTGCGCAAGTCCCCGTTCGATTCCGGCAACCGCCGGCACACCTCGTTCGCGTCCGTGTACGTGTACCCGGAGGTCGACGAGAACATCGACGTCGACATCAACCCGGCTGATCTGCGGGTGGACACCTACCGCGCGTCCGGCGCCGGCGGCCAGCACGTCAACCGCACCGAGTCCGCCATCCGCATCACGCACGTGCCGACCGGCATCGTGGTGGCCTGCCAGGCGGACCGCTCGCAGCACAAGAACCGCGCCACCGCCATGTCGCAGCTGCGCGCCAAGCTGTACGAGCGGGAGCTGAACGCCCGCCGCGCCGAGGCGCAGGCCGCGGAAGAAGCCAAGTCCGACATCTCCTGGGGCCACCAGATTCGGTCCTACGTGCTGGACCAGTCGCGCATCAAGGACCTGCGCACCGACGTCGAAACCGGCAACACGCAGGCCGTGCTGGACGGTGATCTCGACCCCTTCATCGAAGCCAGCCTCAAGAGCGGCCTGTAAGCCATGCAGCACGACGACGACAACGAACAGATCGCCAACCGCCGCGAGAAGCTGGCCACCTGGCGCCACGCCGGGCAGGCCTACCCCAACGACTTTCGCCGCGACGCGCTCGCCGCGGACCTGCTCGCCGCGCACGCGGACGTGAGCGCCGAGGCGCTGGACGCCACGCCGGTGCCGGTGCGCATCGCCGGCCGCGTCATGACGCGCCGCCTCATGGGCAAGGCGTCCTTCGTGCACCTGCAGGACAGCTCCGGCCGGATGCAGGTGTACGTGCAGCGGGATGTGCTCGGCGAGGCGGCGTACGAGGACTTCAAGCGGCTCGATCTTGGCGACATCGTCGGCGTCACGGGCGCGCTGTTCCGCACCAGGACCGGCGAGCTCACCGTGCGCGCGGACGCCGTGCGCCTGCTGACCAAGTCGCTGCGTCCGCTGCCCGACAAGTGGCACGGCCTGCAGGATGCCGAGCGCCGGCACCGGCAGCGGTATCTGGATCTGATCGTCAACGACGAGGCGCGGCGCACGTTTGCCATCCGCTCGGCGCTGGTCACCGGGCTTCGCGAGTGGTTCGTGGCGGAAGGGTTTCTGGAAGTCGAAACCCCGCTCATGCAGCCTATGCCGGGCGGCGCCGTGGCGCGGCCGTTCGTCACCCACCACAACGCGCTCGACATGACGCTGTACCTGCGCATCGCGCCGGAGCTGTACCTGAAGCGCCTGGTGGTGGGCGGTTTCGAGAAGGTGTTCGAGCTTGGCCGCAACTTCCGCAACGAGGGGCTTTCCACGCGCCACAACCCCGAATTCACCATGCTGGAGTTCTATCAGGCCTACGCGGACTACCGCGACCTGATGGACCACACCGAGCGCCTGCTGCGCGACCTGGCCACGCGCGTGCTGGGCACCACCGCAATCAGCTACCAGGGCCAGCGCATCGACTTCGGCCAGCCCTTTGCCCGTTACACGCTGGCCGAGGCGATCACCGCCTACCTGCCGCAGGCCACGCCCAAGGTGCTGGCGGATCTCGACGCCGCCCGCGCGCTGGCGCTGGAACTCGGCCTGGTAGTCAAGGACGACGACGTGCTGGCCCAGGTGCAACTCGAACTGTTCGAAAAAGTGGTCGAGGAACAGCTCATCCAGCCGACCTTCGTCACCGACTTCCCGGTCGAGGTCTCGCCGCTCGCCCGCCGCCGCGCCGACAACCCCGCGCTCACCGAACGCTTCGAGCTGTTCATCGCCGGCCGGGAACTCGCCAATGGCTTCTCCGAGCTCAACGACCCGGAAGACCAGGCCGCCCGCTTCCTGGAACAGGCCGCCCGCAAGGCCGCCGGCGACGAGGAAGCCATGTACTTCGACGCCGACTACGTGGAAGCGCTGGAGTACGGCCTGCCACCGACCGCCGGCGAGGGCATTGGCGTGGATCGCCTGGCGATGCTGTTCGCGGATGTGACGTCAATTCGCGAGGTGATACTGTTTCCGCACCTGCGGCCGGAGCGTTGATCGGCGCTCCGCCCTAGTCGTGATCCACTTACCAACGCGATAAAATATGACGCCGCAAGATGTTGCTCGCTTCGTGATGCGGCGTGTTTTGCCGTTCAAGGAACGGAAACGGCGAGCGGCCCTCAAGTCCGCTTTGAGTGAATTGGCGCTCCAGACACAAAAAAGCACTACACGTGATTTTGAAGCGTCCACCGTTATTCTAAATATCGCACTTTTCCTTCTCATCACCGAACGCGATATCCAAGCGCTTAAAATCGACGCGCTGACCCACCCCGACAAGTGGCATCGCTCGCTCTGTACCCGCGTTATTTTACTGACAGTTCACGGTCGCGATATAGACAAGGTCGCAGGTCAGAAACTTCGGCAAGCACTCGAAACAATAAAAGCACCTGACGACATGAAGCGAGCTGCGAATGAGTCTTTGCGAACGCTTCGCAGAGTGCAAAAGAAAGCTGAGAGCGACTTCGAATTTCTTCGGAACGCAACGATCGCACACCGCGACCCCGACGCGTTGACTCAGTACCGATCGATACTGCAAATCGACGAAATGAAGGTGCTGAATCTGGCGGCCGAATTCTCCACGGCGGCAACTGCGTTTATCACGCTACTCCCGAACCTTTTTCTTCAATCCGGGACACTTCCCAGCATAGTTAATCAATTCTCGCAACGCGAGAAAAAGAATGCCGCGTCGCGCAGCGAACTATAGGGCGGGCAAAGGAACGCGTGCCCTCGCGACTAATAAACGCTGCCGCACTTCCTGTAGCGCAACAGAATTATCACGCGCAACCGCGTCGGCAAGGCCTTAAGGCCTTGCCCGTCTTACAAGACAGCCGATTCATCTGATATTGGTGACCGAAAAGCGAGCGGGCGCGCAAAGCGAAGCGTACCCACGCGGGCAGGAAGGCGCCACGGAGCCTTACCGGTCACAAGTCGTCGCATTCGCGTGGGCACGGCCTGAGGGCCTTTGCCCACCCTGCCGCGCGCCAATCCAACGCTCACCAAAGCGATTCGCTCACGCCCCCGGCGGCGGCCCCAGCACGGCCGTGTGCAATCCAAACTGACCTTGCCGGCGGTCCTCGAAGTAATGCCGCAGGGTCTCGCGCACGCTGCGGAATGACAGATCCGGCCACGGGATGTCGTCCTCGGCAAACAGGGCAACGTCGAGGCTTTCCTCGCCCGCCGCCCAGCGCGGTTCGCGCAGGTGGGCCAGGTACAGCATGTGCACCTGGCCGATGTGCGGCACGTCGATGAGGCTGAACAGCGGGCCGATGTCGACGTCTATGCAGGCTTCCTCGGCGGCTTCCCGCGCGGCGCCCTCGGCGGTGCCTTCGCCGAGTTCAAGAAAGCCGGCCGGCAGGGTCCAGCGGCCGTAGGCGGGTTCGATGGCGCGGCGGCACAGCAGGATGCGGTCTTCCCACTGCGGGATGCAGCCGACAACCAGACGCGGGTTCTGGTAGTGCACGGTGGCGCACACGCTGCAGACGTGGCGCGGCCGGTTGTCACCGGCCGGCACGCGCAGTTCGACCGCCTGCCCGCATTCGCTGCAATGACGCATGCGGTCAGAACCCCATCAGGTCGCGGTAGCCCTGCCAGAAGCCGCGAATGGAGTTCTCGTCCGTGCCGGAGATGTCGTAGAGATTGTCGGTACCGTAGCCGCCCATCTCGACGAAGGACTGCTCGTTGCTGCCGTCCGACACCGATCGCTGGATGATCTCGCCGGCTTCGGCGTCTTCCATGGCGATGAGGCCGGCCGGGCCCAGCATGTTGGCCTGGCGCTGGCGGTGGGCGCGCATCTCCTCGCTGTCATCGGCGTAGCCGAAGTAGGTCCAGAACAGTTCGAACTGGTCGACGGCCGTCGGGCGAATCTGCCGCACGGCCATGCCGTTCTGGATGTGCTGGAACACGCTGTTCGGGAACAGCGATTCGATGGTGATGCAGATGTCGTCGCCGCGCTCGTTGATGTACTTCAGGAACTGCGGCGACTCCAGCGCGTCCTGCCCGCCCTGGATGGCGCGCGTGGTGTTGGCCTTGTAGGTGTCCATCGTTTCCTTGCCGGACGGCTGCCAGACCGTGAACAGGTTGTGGTAGCGCGCCTCGTTCATCTCGATGGACACCTTCTGCGCCGGCCGGGCGATGCCGAAGGTCGGGTAGAACAGGTGCAGCAGCATGGCGTGGTAGGAGTCGCGCGTGTTCTCGGCGTACAGCTTCCAGTTGGCGTGCACGTACTGGCGGCTGTAGCCGATGACCTCGATCGGCTTGGTCATAACCCGGTCGATGTTGCCGAGCATGGTCTCGCCGAGATACTCCTCAAGGCTCGGCCCGTCCGCGGCGAAGCTCGCGAACACCACGCCGCGGCGGCTCGCCACGCGAAGACGCCTCAGCCCGTGGTCCGCCATGTCGAAGTCGGCCGGGTAGCCGCCCTTGCCGCCGAGGCCCTTGCGAAACGGCACGCCGATCAGCGCGCCGGCGGCGTCGTACGCCCACTGGTGGTACACGCAGGTATGGGTCTGCGTGTTGCCGCGCAGGTCCCGGCACACCAGCGCGCCGCGGTGGGCGCAGCGGTTCACCCAGGCGTGCAGCGCGCCCTGCGAGTCCCGCGTGACCACGACAGGCGTGTCGCCGATGAAGGTGGACACGTAGTCGTGCGGGTTCGGCAGCTCCGCTTCCAGCGCGACGTAGTTCCAGGTCGGGCCGCGGAAGATGCGTTCCTGTTCCAGCGCGTAGATGGCGGGGTCGGTGAACACCGCGTACGGCACGCGGCGCAGGCCAAGTTCAGGCCAGGCGAAAGGAACGGCGGGACGGGTTTGCGGGGCGTTCATTGGTGTGTTTCTCCTCGGGCGGGCGATCGCCCGCACTCTAAGTCGCCGGCACAGGGGCGGCAAGCGCGCCGGGATCGTCGAAGCGATAGCCGAAAAGCGCGATGTCGGCGGCGTAGTGGCGGGCCACGAGTTCGGCCGTGGCGTCGGTGTAGTAGCGTCGGTAGTCGTCGCGCGCCGTGGCCTCGCGCCGGTGCGGCAGCGGCGGCGGGCGCACGCCGATGCGCTGACACGCGTCCGTAAAGTCGGGCGCCAGGCGCTCGTAGCGACCAACGAAATCGACGATCACCCGCCCGTGGCGGTCGGTGAGGTACTCCACCTGCGGGCGGGCGGCAACGTCGAGGTGATACTGCGGCGCGCGCCGGCGGTCGAGCTTCAGGCGCAAAAACGCCTCGAAGTCGGCGCAGCCGGCCACCAGCTGCGGCCGCTCGCGGCGCAGGTGGTGCCAGGAGCTGACCTGCAAGTCCCACGGGTTGCGCACGAAAGCGAACTTGAACAGGCGCTCGTAGAAATCCCGCGGCAGCATCTCCTGCGCGGCGCTGGCCGGCGCGTGGCGCGGGAACTTGATGCCGAGCCGATGCCCGGCGAGCGCGCTCAGACGACTGCACGCCCACAGCACCGGCCGCCAGGGGTCGCGCCGGCGCAGCGGGGCGAGCGCGGCGCGCACGCTGGTGCCGCCGGTCTTGGCGATGTGCACGAACAGGAAGTTGTGGCGGTAGCACAGCAGCATGGGTCAGGTTCCAGGAACGATAGCGGGCAAACCGAGCGCGGCCAGATACGCGGCCGCGGCCACGTCCTGCCGGTACTCGCGCACGGCTTCGCGCAGCCTGCCCGCCGGCAGCGGCGCGTCGAGCGTGGCGGCCATGGCGCTGGCGAGTCGTTCGGCATCGCCCACCGGCACCAGCGGGCCGTAGCGGCCGTCGGCCAAAAGCTCGCGCGGACCGGACAGGCAGTCGGTCGCCACGCACGGCACGCCGAGCGCCAGCGCCTCGGCGAGCGCGTTCGGCGAGCCTTCCCAGCGGGAGCTCAGCACGAACAGCCGCGCCCGACTGAGCCAGGCATAAGGGTTCACGGCAAAGCCCGGCAGCAGCACGCGGTCCGCGATGCCAAGCTCGGTGGCGAGCTCGGCGCACTCGGCCTTGCCGGCGCCCTCGCCGAGCAGCACCAGGCGCGCCGGGCGCTGCCGGCACAACCGCGCAAACGCCCGCAGCAGGGTCGGAAAGTCCTTCTGGCGCGTGAAGCGGCCCATGCCGACGATGACCGGTTCGCCCTCCTCCAGCCACGGATGCGGGCAGGGCGCGGTGGCCAGTTCGGCAAGCCCAGGCGTCACCACCGGGTTGCGGATCACCCTGACCCGTGCCGCCGCCAGGCCAAAGCGCGGCACAAGGTCATCCGCCATGGCCTGCGAGACGGCGATCACGGCATCGGCCCGGCGGTAGAAAAACCCGCGCAGACGATCGCCCGCCGTGCGATCCGGCCCACGCGCACCGCCCAGATGCGTGCCAAGCCGCAGCGCGAGCGGCAACGGGCGGCCGGCCAGCGCGCGCGCCAGCACGGCGACGCGGTTGGCGCGGTCCTTGGCGGCGATGAGGCCGGCCGGTGGCTCGCGGCGCAGGTAGCGCGTGAGTGCCGGCAGCACCGCCCAGGCGTGGCCGCCCGGCAGCGGCACGTGGCGCACGCCGGCCGGCAGCGCGTGCAGGTGCGGGCTGTCGCGGCGGATGGTGAGCAGGTCCACGCCGTAACCCGCCGTGGCAATGCCGGCGGCGAGATTCAGCAGCATGCGCTCGACCCCGCCCGCGCCCGAGAAGGCCGCCAGCAGCGCCACGCGGGGGGCACCGCCGGTCACGCCAGCGCCACCGGGCGCGGCACGCCGAGCGCGTCGAGGTAGGCGCCGGCCGCCGCGTTCACCGCGTAGGGCGCCGCCGCCGTGCGCAGCGCATCGGCCGGCGGCGGGGCGGCCAGCGTCGCTGCCATGGCGCTGCCAAGCCGCTCGGCATCGCCCACCGGCACCAGCGCGCCGAGCCGCCCGCCCTGCAGCAGCTCGCGCGGGCCGCTCGGGCAATCGGTGCTGACCGCCGGCGTGCCGCAGGCCAGCGCCTCGATCAGCGCCACTGGCAGGCCCTCGCAGCGCGAGGCGAGCACGAACAGCGCCGCGCGCGACAGATGCGGGTACGGATTGGCGACGAAGCCCGGCAGCAGCACGTCGGCTTCGAGGCCAAGCGCGCGCACCAGCGCTTCGAGCGCCGCGCGCTGGCGGCCTTCGCCGAGGATCACCAGCCGGCACGGCCGGGCGGCGCGCAGGCGCGCGAAGGCGCGGATCAGCGTCGCGAAGTCCTTACGCGCGCACAGCTCGCCGATGCCAAGCACGGTGGGCGGCGCTGATTCCGGCCAGGTCACGCCCTGCGGCGGCTCCGCGGCGAGCCGCTCGAAACGCCTGCCGAACACCGGGCTTGGCACCACGGCGATGTGTTGCCGCGCGAGCCCGGCGAAGGCGGCCAAATCGTCCGCCGCGCCCTGCGAGGGCACCAGCACGGCCGCCGCACGCGGGTACAGATGGCGCATCGAGGCACGCTGCACGGCGCGCTCCAGCCGGCCGCGGCGGGCGAGGTTCACCGACACGGTAGTGCCGAGGCGCACCGCCACGCGCGTGCGCCCACCGGCGAGTGCCGCCGCCAGCAGCGCCACGCGGTTGACGCGGTCCTTGTCGGTCAGCAACACCGGCGGGCGCACGGCGTTCAGATACCGCACGAGTGCCGGCAGCGCCGTGTTCACATGCCGGGCCGGCAGCAGCACCCGCCGCAGACCGGGCGGCAGCGGGTCGATGTGCGGGCCGTGGCTGCGGATGGCGAGCAGGTCCACGGCAAGGCCCGCCTCGCCCCAGGCCGCGAGCAGGTTGCCCATCACGCGGTCGACGCCGCTGTGGCCGGAGGTGGCGAGCAGCACGGCGACGTCCGGCCGGCGCCTGGTCGTCACGGCAGCAGCCCGAGCGCGGCGAGATATGCCCGCGCGGCGGTGTCGACCCGGTAGGGCGCCATCGCCGCGCGCAGTGTTTCGGCCGGCAACGGCGCATCGAGCGTCACCGCCATCGCCGCGGCGAGTGCCGGCACGTCGCCCACCGGCACCAGCCGGCCCCAGCGGCCGTGGTCCAGGATCTCCCGCGGACCGTGCGGGCAGTCGGTGCTCACCGCCGGCGTGCCGCAGGCCAGCGCCTCGATCAGCACGTTGGGGCCGCCCTCGTAGCGCGAAGACACGACGAACAGCGCCGCCCGCGCCATCCAGGCGGCGG
Source organism: Immundisolibacter sp. (assembly GCF_050250495.1). GTDB lineage: Bacteria > Pseudomonadota > Gammaproteobacteria > Immundisolibacterales > Immundisolibacteraceae > Immundisolibacter. The sequence goes on from NZ_JBFWOM010000001.1 coordinate 212,234, forward strand.
GGTTAGCCGCAAAGCCCGGCAGGGCAACGTCCTGCACCACGCCGAGCTGTTCCGCGAGCGATTGCAGCGCGCCGCGCTGCGGCCCCTCGCCCAGGATGACCAGCCGCGCCGGGCGCTGCCGGCGCAGCGCGGCGAAGGCGTGAACCAGCGTGCCGAAGTCCTTGACCCCGGCCAGCCGGCCGGCGGCGAGCACGACGGGCACGTCTGGCAGCGCAAGCCACGGGTGCGGCGCGGGGGCGGCGGCGAGTCGGTCGAGATCGACCGGGATGGAGGGGTTTTTCAGCGTCGCGAGGCGTTCGGGCGACACGCGGGCAAGGGTGAGCACATCGGTGGCGACGCCGGACGAGATGGCGATCACCTGGTCCGCCTGCCGGTAGGTCTGTCGCAATCGGGCGCGGTGCCACAGGCGACTTGGCCAGTGCCGGCGCGCGAGGCCGTCCGACGGCGGGCTGCCGACCCGAAACGCGATCCGCACCGGCACCGGCACCGCGGCGCGGCGCCGCGCCGCCAGCGCCTGCCGGTTGGCCCATTCGCGGTTGCCGAGCAGCACCGCGGGGCGCTCGCGCTCAAGGTAGTCGGCCAGTCGGGCGACGGCGGCGCGGCCTTGATGCGCGCCGAGCGGCACCACGCGCACCCCCGCATCCAGCAGCGCGAGGTCCGCACTGTCGGCCTGGCTGACGAGCAGGTCGACCGCCACGCCGTGGCAGACGGCGCCGTTGGCAAGGTTGCAGATGACGCGGCCGATGCCGTTCGGGCCACGGTGGGAGCCGTACAGGGCCAGGCGCGGCGCGCGGTCTCGCGGGTCGGTCATCCGCACAATCATGACGGCCCGATGGTGACAGTTTGGTTGCACCCCTCACGCTGTCACGTGGCTGTCATCGCGGCGTCGCCGTGCTGTCGCACAAGCGACCTAGCCTGCGCGGCGTGGATCGTTTCGCTGTCAGTGCCCTGTATCTGTTCGCGCTTGGCGTGTTCGCGGCACCTGCGCTCGCCAACGTGGGGCTTGGCCTGCTTGTTCTGGGCGCCGCCGCACGCCCCCGTCACACGCTGCTCGCGCTCACCGGCCATCCCGCTTGGCCCGCGCTGCTGGCGCTGGCCCTGGTTCTTGCCGTGCAGGCAACGGTGCTGGCGCTATCGACCGGGCTGTCTGAGGCCGATATCGCGGTGTTGGCGGATCTCGCGAAGCTCATTTTGCTGGTGCCGGTCGGGCTCGCCGTGGCCGGCAAGAGTAGCCGCGCAGGCCGCGCCCTCGCGCTTGCGGGGCTAAGCCTGCTGCTGTGCATGGCCCTGCACGCCCGCCCAAGCGAACTGTGGCAGGCGCTGTCCGAAGGGCACACGCGGCTCGGTTTCGGCCTGCCGGCGATCGCCTTCGGCCTTTACGCGGCAACGGCGCTGCTCGGCGTATTGCTGTTGGTGCCGAACTACGCCGCGCGGCTGCCGTCGTTACCAAGACGAGCCTTGCTTGTCGCCGCCGGGGCGGCACTGGCGCTGATCGGCATCGGTCTCCTCACGTGTCGATCGCGCGGCGCGTGGCTGGCGCTGGCGCTGGCCTTGCCGCCGTGCGCGGTGTGGGCATGGCGCCGCGGCGGGCTGCCCCGACCGGCGCTGGCGGGTCTCGGCGCGGTGCTGGTGGCCGGGTTGCTGCTGAACGGCGAGGCGCTGGCGCGGCGTCTGACCGACGACGCCGCGACGTATCGGGCACTTGCCGGGCTCGCGGACGGGCCGGCCACCGGGCCGCGGTCGGAACTCGCCACACTGCCGGCCGATTCCATCGGCCTGCGGCTGCGGCTGTCCGGGCTTGCGCTTGAGCGCTGGCGGGAACGGCCGTGGTTCGGCCATGGCCCGGATGCCGGCCGGCAAATCATCGTGCAGGCCGATGACGCCGAACTCGCCGCCATGGCGCATCTGCACAACACCTACCTCGAACTGCTGGTGCGCTTTGGGGTGGTGGGTCTTGCGGGCTTCGGCGCGGTGCTGGCCGGTCTTGGCGCCGGGCTGCACCGCGCGGCGCGGGCCGGCACCTTGCCGCCGCAGCTAGGGATGTTTCTCACCGGCACGCTCGCGATCACGCTCGTCTGGAGCGCGTTCGATTTCCGGCTGCTGACGCAGGATTTCCGCTTCCACGTCGTGTTGCTCGCCGGCATCGCGTTCGGCCTCGGCCTGCCGCGGCGGGAGGCGCCGTGCGCATCCTGATCGTGCGCCTGTCGGCGCTCGGCGATGTGGTGATGGCGGGCGGGCTGCCGGCGGCGCTGCGCGCGCGCCATCCCGACGCGCACATCGCCTGGCTGGTGCAGGAGGGCTTCGAGGCGCTGCCGGTGGCCAATCCGGCCGTGGACGAGGTGATCGTGTGGCCGCGCCGGCGCTGGCAGGCGCTGTGGCGGGAGCGCCGCTACGGCGCGCTGTGGCGGGCAGTGCGCGGCTTCGTCAAGGCGCTGCGCGCGCAGCGGTTCGAGCTTGCCATCGACGCGCAGGGGCTGCTCAAGAGCGCGCTGTGGGTGCGCCTGTCAGGCGCCGCCGAACGACTCGGCGTGGACCCGTCCGAAGGCAGCCATTGGCTGATGACGCGCGTGCTGCGCACGCCGTCCGACAAGACCTTCGCCGCCGAATACAACCATCTCGCGACGGCGCTCGGCCTGCCGGCACCGCAGCCGCAGTTGCCGCTCATCGACGCTGGGCGCCGCGCCGCCCGCGCGCTGCTGACGGATGCCGGCGTGACGGGCGCCTACGCGGCGCTCGCACCGTTCACCACCCGGCCGCAGAAGCACTGGCCGGAGGCCGCCTGGCAGGCGCTCGCAAAACGGCTGCGGGGCGAGTTCGGCGTGACGCCAGTGCTGCTCGGCGGGCCGACCGACCGGCCGGCTGCCGGACGCATCGCCGGCGACGGCGCCGCGGTCGATCTCGCAGGCCGCACCGACATCCCGACCGCCGCCGCGCTGGTGGCCGGCGCCCGCGTCGTGATCGGCGTCGACACCGGCCTCACGCACATGGGCGTCGCCGCCGGTGTGCCGACGCTGGCGCTGTTCGGCTCGACCTGTCCCTACCTTGCCGCACCCGGCCGGCCGCTCGCGGTGCTCTACCGCGGCCTGCCGTGCGCGCCCTGCAAGCGCTCGCCGAGCTGCGCCGGTGCACACCCGTGTCTGGGTGGCATCGGCGTGGACGCGGTGCTGCGCGCCATCCCGCCCGAGCCCCTTCCCAACTGAAGTCCGCATGAAAATCGTTCACGTCGAAACCGGCTGTCATCTTTACGGCGGCGCGCTGCAGGTGCAGTACCTGATGCAGGGCCTGGCGGCGCTCGGGCACGACAACGTGCTGCTGTGCGACGCGCGCAGCCCGCTCGCGCAGGCGGCCGCGGGCGTGGCGCGCGTGCACGCCTTCGAGGTGAGCGGTGACCTGGATCTGCGCCTTGCCGGGCGGCTGTGGCGATTGCTGCGGCGCGAGCGGCCGGACCTGCTGCACCTGCACAGCCGGCGCGGCGCGGACGTGATGGGCGGACTCGCCGGCCGGCTGGCGGGCGTGCCGGTGCTGCTGTCGCGGCGCGTCGACAACCGCGAGCCGCGCGCGCTGGTGTCGCTCAAGTACGCGCTGTTCGATCACGTGATCGCCATCTCGCGCGGCATCGTCGCCGCGCTTGAGATGGATGGCGTGGCGCCCGAGCGCATCAGCTGCGTGCCGAGCGCCGTGGATACGTCCGTTTATCGGCCGCAGCGCGACCGGATCTGGTTCGCGCACGCGTTCGGCATCGCGCCGGACACGCCGGTGATCGGCATGGTGGCGCAGCTCATCCCGCGCAAGGGCCACCGCCACCTGCTGGCGGCGCTGCCGGCGCTGTGGGCGCGGCACCCGGAGGCGCGCGTGCTGCTGCTCGGAAAGGGGCCACTCGAAGCGGATCTGCAGGCCGACATCGCCGCCCGCGGCTGGCAGCAGCGCGTGCAGCTGCTGGGTTTTCGGGATGACCTGCCGCGCCTGCTGCCGTGCCTTGACGTGCTCGCCCACCCGGCCGACATGGAAGGCCTCGGCGTATCGCTGCTGCAGGCGGCGGCCTGCGGCGTGCCGATCGTTGCGAGCGCCGTCGGCGGTATTCCGGAAGTGGTGCGCGACAACGGCTGTCTCGTGCCACCTGGCGACCCGGCCGCGCTGGCAACGGCGCTCACCGGCGTGCTGGACGATGCCACAGCCGCCGCGCGCATGGGCGAGCGCGGTCGGTGGTGGGTGGAACAGCAGTTCTCGGTGCCCGCCATGGTGGCCGGCAATCTTGCCGTCTATCGGCGCCTGCTGGGCGGCCGGGCAGCGTTGCCGCGCCCGGAGCTCGCCACCGCGGACTAGCGTCGATGCGCACGCTTCAAGTCATCGCCAGCCGCACGCTCGGCGGCGCGGAAGGCTTTTTCCGGCGCCTGTGCGTGGGGCTCGGCGAGCGCGGCTGTGAGGTACACGCGGTGCTGCGGCAGGGTGCCGCGCTGTCCCCTGCCCTGTCGGCCGCCATCCCGCGCAGCGAGCTGCCGCTGCGCACGGTGTGGGATCCCCTGTCGCGGCACGAGCTGCGGCACGAAATCCAGCGCCACCGACCCCACCTGGTGCAGACATGGATGAGCCGTGCCACGCGGCTCGCCCGGGTACCGCGCGGCGTGGTGCATGTGGCGCGCCTGGGCGGGTTCTACAAGCCGGCCGGGTTCGACCACGCCGATGCGCTGGTGGTGAACAGCCGCGCGCTCGCCGACCACCTGCTCGCGGCGGACCTGCCGGCCAAGCGCGTGCACCTGATCGGCAACTTCGTGGACGCGCCACGCGCCTGTACCGCCGACGAACTCGCCGGCCTGCGCGCCGCCTTGCCGCTGCCGGCGGATGCCTGGCTGCTGCTCGCGGCCGGGCGCTGCGTGCCGGTCAAGGCCTGGGACGTGTTGCTCGCCGCGCTGTCGCAACTGCCGGCGCAGATTGGCGGGCGGCCGCTCGCGCTGGTTTTGCTCGGCGACGGGCCGCTGCGCCCCGCACTGCAGCAGCAGGCGCAGCGGCATGGCCTCGCCGGGCGGGTCCACTTTGCCGGCTGGCAGGACGACCCCGCGCCGTACTACGCGCTGGCAGACCTGGTGGTATTCCCGTCGCGCCCGGCAGAAGCGCTCGGCAACGTCATCCTCGAAACCTGGGCGCACGGCCGGGCACTTGTGACGACGGCGAACTGCGGCGCGCGGGAGCTGGTCCGGTCCGGTGAGGATGCGCTGCAGGTTCCCTGCGAGGATGCCGCGGCGCTCGGCCGTGGCATTGCCACCGCGCTGGGCGATGACGCCTTGCGGGCCGGCCTGGCGCGGGGCGGTCGCCTGCGCGCCGAGCGCGACTTCGACCGTGCCTCGGTGGTGGGCGCGTATCTTGGCCTGTACCGCCAGCTGCTGGGGGCGTGAGGCGATGCCCGAACACGGCGTGTCCATCCTCATGTACCACCAGGTCGGCGAGTTCCCGCCCATGGCGGCGCATCGCTCGACCTACTGCGACCACCGGCGCTTCGCCGCCCAGATGGCCTGGCTGCATCGCCTGCGCTATCGGGTGCTACGGCTCGACGAGGCTCTCGCCGGGCTGCGTGGCGAACGCCCGCTGCCGCCCCGTGCGGTGGTGCTGACCTTCGACGACGGGTACGAGAATTTTTACGAGTACGCGCTGCCGGTGCTGGCCCGGTTTGGCTTCTCGGCCGTCGTGTATGCGCTGGCGGACCGCCTGGGGCAGCCGTCCGCCTGGTTTGCCGCCGATGGCCGGTCCACGCCGCCACTGATGAGCGCATCGCGCCTGCGCGAGTTGCGACAGCTCGGCATCGACATCGGCAGTCACGGCCTGACGCATCAGCGCCTGGCCGAGATCGATCGCGAGACAGCGAGGATTGAGATCACCGACAGCAAGGACCGCCTGCAGCAGCTGCTCGGCGAGCCGATCGACCATTTCTGCTACCCGTACGGCAGCCACGACGACGCGGTGGTCGACATGGTGTCGGCTGCCGGCTATCGCAGCGCCGTGACCTGCGACCGGGCGAGCGCGTTTGCGGATGCGGATCCGCTGCGCCTGCCGCGCAAGGCGATTTCGTTCGGCGACAGCCTGGCCGGCTACGCCTGGAAGCTGCACATGAAGACCCGCCCGCGGGTCGATGCCTGACGGCGCCGCGCCTGACGCGGCCGTTCAGCCGATCAGGCCACGGCCCCGCGGACCGCCCCGTTCGATTCCGCCAACACCCGCTGCACATCGCGAAGACGCGCGCTGCCGCCGTCGCTGCCGTCCTCGCCATCCCACACGTCACTGTCCAGCACGGCGACCGTGCCCGAGGTCAGCTCCAGCTTGCGACCGTTCAGCAGCCGCACGGTGGCCGCCGCATCGAGGGCGGCGACCAGCATGTCGTCGGCGTGCACGGCGTCACCGACCCGCAGCTCGCGGGTCTGCCCCTGCTCGGTAACCACGGTGACCCGCCCTGATGCGGCAATGACGGTTCCGACCATGTCCATTCTCGTGTCCTGTTTGATCCCGCCTCGCGGCGTGTTGGCGCGAACTATGGCGTCCGCCGAACGCCTTGCCTACTGGACCATGGTTGGCGGGTAAATCGTTCAGTGCGACGGCACGCCCACGCGGCGGCTGGTCTGCGTCCGTCCGGTGACGAGCAGCGCCAGCTGCAAGCGATCGGCCACGCCCAGCTTGCCAAATACTGACCCCAGATGCGCCTTGACCGTGCGCTCGGTGATACCCAGCCGCTGCGCGATGACCTTGTTGCTGCAACCGCTGCCCACCTGGAGTGCAATCTCCTGCTCGCGCGGCGTCAGGACATCGAGGTCGACCCCGCACTCCGCGTCGATACGGACGGCAGCGGCATTGCCCACCATCGCCACCAGCCGGTCGATCAGCCGCCGGCCGATCCATACCTCGCCGAGCTGCACGGTTTCGACCGCCTTGACCAGCAGGCGCGGATCAATGTGGACATTGCAGTAGCCGCGGGCGCCGGCACGCAGAACGGCGATGCCCTCGTCGTCGCTGGGCTGGTGGCCCATGGCGATGATGCGCGTGCTCGGGCTGAACGCGATCAGCTCGGCGACGCCGGGCGCGCCGTTCAGGTCGCGCAGCGCAAGGTCGATCAGCAGCACGGCCGGCTGGCGGCCCGACAGGGTGCCTTCGACCTCGTCCAGCTGGCGCACGCGCCGAATCAGCGTGCCATGCCCGCCGAGCGCCGCCGCCCAACTATCCAGAAACGACACGTTGTCACTTGCCACCACGACCATAGGTCCGCCCCGTTCTTGTTTCCCCGCACTGCCCCGTGGTGGGGCTCAACCGCATCTATCGGCCGGCGGGAGTAGAACTTGAGTACGGGGGGGCGGCGGTCCGCAGCGACCGCTTACCCACGCCGCGCCAGATGCGGCAGCGCCGCCAGCAGCAGGCGCTGCGCGGCGTCGATGCCGGCGGCGAGGTGCTGCTCGATTTCCGCCAGCAGCCCGATCGCGCCGCGCCCGGCGGCACGGTTGGCAACCACCGCGAGGCACGCGTACGGCAGGCCAAGCTCGCGCGCCAGCGCGGCCTCCGGCATGCCGGTCATGCCGACGATGTGGCAGCCGTCGCGTTCCAGGCGGTCGATTTCGGCGCGCGTTTCGAGCCGCGGGCCCTGCGTGGCGGCATAGGTGGCGCCGTCGATGAGCGCGATGCCGCGGGCGGCGGCAGCGTCCAGCAGCGCCGCGCGCAACAGGCCGTCGTACGGCTCGGTGAACTCGACGTGCTCGACCTGACCGTCGGCGCCGTCAAAGAACGTCGCCTCGCGCCCGTGCGTGTAGTCGACGATCTGATCCGGCAGCACCAGCGCGCCGGGGCCGATGTGGGCCGGAATCGAGCCCACCGTCGCCACGGCGATCACCGCGGTCGCGCCGGCGGCCTTCAGCCCCCACAGGTTGGCGCGGTAGTTGATGCGGTGCGGCGGCAGGCTGTGGCCGGCGCCGTGGCGCGGCAAAAAGCACACCGGCACGCCGTCGACCGCGCCGCACAGCAGCGGCGCGGCGGGGGGGCCGTAGGGCGTGTCGATCGTGGTCGGCACGAGCGCGCCGAGCTGCGGCCAGCGGTCCAGACCCGAGCCGCCCAGGAGGGCGATCACGTGTCCGCCACCGCCCCGGCGACCGCATAGATGCCGGGCACGTTGCGCAGGTAGCCCTTGTAGTCCATGCCCCAGCCGAACAGATACCGGTCGGGCGCCGCAAGACCCACGAAATCGGCCTCGATAACCGCCTCGCGCCGGCACCGCTTGTCGACCAGCACCAGTGTGTGAACGCCGGCGGCGCCCTGCTGGCGGCAGAAGTCCACCAACGCGGCGAGCGTGAGGCCGCGGTCGAGGATGTCGTCGACGATCAGCACGTGGCGGCCGGCGAGCGACGTGCTCGGAATGACCTTCCACCTGAGCTCACCACCGCTGAGCGCGCCGGCGTAGCGGGTGGCGTGCACGTAATCGAACTCGAGCGGGAAATCGAGCAGCGGGAGCAATTGCCCGGCCAGCACCACCCCGCCCGTCATGGGGCACAGCAGCAATGGATTGCGGCCGGCCAGCGTGGCTGATACGCCTTTGGCCAGCCGGGCGACGGCGGCGCGCACCGTCGCCTCGTCGTGCAGGCACTCGGCGGCTTGATACACCGCCCAGGCCTCTGCGGCCAGGGCATCGCTCACCGGCGCGGCTCGAAGTGCTCGCCGGCGCGCGAGAGCAGGAATTCCTTGAACTCGGCGCCGAGTTCGGGGTGGCGCAGGCCGTACTCAATGGTGGCTTCCAGATACCCGAGCTTGCTGCCGCAGTCGTAACGATGCCCCGGAATGTCATACGCGAACAGGCGCTCGTACTTGATGAGTTCCGCCAGCGCGTCGGTGAGCTGGATCTCGCCACCGGCGCCGTGCTGCGTGGCACGCAGCAGGTCGAAAACGCGGGGTGTCAGCACGTAGCGGCCGACCACGCCGAGGTTCGACGGCGCGTTCTCGGGCGCCGGCTTCTCCACGATGTCGTCCACCTCGTACAGGCCCTCGCCGACGGCGCGCGGCTTGACCACGCCGTAACGGCGCGAGTACTCGGGCGGAATCTGTTCGACGCCGATGATGCTGGCGCCGCGCTGGTGGTAGACGTCGATCATGTCCTTCAGACACGTCGCGGTATGTACGCCGGGGTCGCGCGCGGAGATGAGGTCGTCCGCGAGCAGCACCGCGAACGGCGCGTCGCCCACAACCGGCGCCGCGCACAGCACGGCATGACCGAGGCCGAGCGGCGCCGCCTGGCGGATGTAGATGCAGGTCACATGCGGCGGCACGATGTTGCGCACCATCTTCAGCATGTCCTGCTTGCCGCTTTTCTCCAGCGTGGCTTCGAGCTCGTAGGCGGTGTCGAAGTGGTCCGGAATGGCGCGCTTGCTGCGGCCGTTGATGAACACCAGTTCCGTGATGCCCGCCGCGACGGCTTCCTCCACCGCGTACTGGATCAGCGGCTTGTCGACCACCGGCAGCATTTCCTTCGGGTTGGCCTTGGTGGCCGGCAGGAAGCGCGTGCCGAGTCCGGCGACCGGAAACACGGCCTTGGTAACCCGCTGGATGGACGTCATCGGCTGCGAACTCCTGATGCTGCTGGGGGTGGCGACGGCCGGTCAGGCCATGAAGCGCGCCGGCGTCAGCGCGCCGCGGTGCCGTGCCGCGTGGTAGTAACGGCCGGCGAACGGCGGCTGCGCGTCGCCCTCGCCGCGGAACTGGCTCGCCGAGCCATCACGCGCGCCGATGGTCACGCTCCACCAGCCGGACGGGTAGGTGCACTGCGGGAAATCGACCGTGGCGACGTCGTTGAAGCCGGCGGCCTTCAGATCGCGCTGCATGGCGCGGATGAGGTCGGCGTGGAACAGCGGTGACTCGCTCTGCGCCGCGAGCACGCCACCGGTGGCGAGCGCGCGCTGGCAGTTGCGGTAGAAATCGACGCTGAACAGGCCCTGCGCCGGGCCGACCGGGTCGGTGGAATCGATCAGGATCACGTCGTAGGCGCCGGGCTCGGCGTCCGCCACCCAGGCGATGCCATCCTGGAAGTACAGGCGCGCGCGCGGGTCGAAGCTCGCCGCGTGCAGCGTCGGAAAGTGAATCGCCGCCGCGTCGGTGACGGCCTGGTCGAGCTCCACCATGTCCACCTGCTCGACGCTGTCGTGCTTGAGCACCTCGCGCAGCGTGCCGCAGTCCCCGCCGCCGATGATCAGCACGCGCTTCGGGTTCTGGTGCGTGAACAACGCCGGGTGCACCAGCATCTCGTGGTACACGAACTCGTCGCGCTCGGTGACCATGACCAGGCCGTCGAGCGTCATCAGCTTGCCAAAGCGCGTGGTCTCGAAGACCTCCACGCGCTGGTATTGCGACTGCACGTCGTGGACCTTGTCCTTCAGCTCAAGCGAGATGGCGCTGCCCTCGCCCGCCCACTGTTCCGTGTACCAGGTGTCGTCCAGCATGGCTCAGGCCCCGTGGTGCCACAGCACGACGGCGGCGAACACGCAGCCGATCTTCTCGACCTGCATGTCAATCGCCATCGACTTCAGCTCGCGAATTTCCCAGCCGCGCATCTTCATGCCTTCCTCGGCCATGCGCCGCACCACCCGCTCGGCGTCCTCACGGTGGCCGTGGGAGTGGTATTCCATGATCAGGCCGGGCTTGGTCGGGTCGTGCGTCCAGGCGGCGGCGACGGCGGCGCAGATCATCGAACCCGGGATGTCCGACTCCATGGCGGCGTAGGCGATCGGCACCAGCGCGCCCGGCGGCAGTTGCATCTCGGCCACCGCGACCTCGCGCGTGGCCGGCGGCACGATGGACGACATCTTGACCAGGTTGGTGTTGCCGACGCCGGCGTCGAGCAGCGCGCCGTCGAAGGCGTTCAGCGGCGTGAAACCCTCGCTGCGACCGGACACAAAGGCGTGCAGGGTGGGGGTCTGGGTAATCATGGCGACGGGGTTCTCCGGGGCAAAGTCGAAACGGGCAAGTCTGGCGGCGCTTTGTGGCGCCGCGGCGTCAGGGGTTACGCAGTTCGAGCAGCATGGTGTTGATGCGCGCGCCGTGCAGCTGGCGCTGCGCCACGTCGGCCTCGGCGCGGCTGGCGAACGGGCCGACGCGGATGCGGTGCCAGGTCTCGCCGTTGACGGTGACCGGCTGCACCTGCGCCGACATGCCCTGCAGGGCGAGGCTCGCGCGCAGCCGCTCGGCATCCGCGGCATTGCGCGACGAGCCGGCCTGCAGGATGTAGCGACCGCCGGTCGCCGGTGGCGGGGCGAGTGGCTCCGCGGCGGGCAGCGCGGGCGGCGGCGCGCCGGTCGCACCCGGTGCCGGCGTGCCGGTCAGGCCTGGCGGCGGGGTTTGCAGTGCGGGCGGCACGGTGGCCTGGCGCGCGTCGCCGGCCGGCTGGTCCGGCACAGGCACTTCGAGCTCCGGCAGGATGGTGTAGAACTCGAACTTCGGCTTGGAGCCGGTGATGGTCTTGGCGTCGCCAGCGTCGCCGGTCTCGCCCTTGGGCGCTCCGCTCGGCGCCTTGTCGCCCGGCTGCGGACTCAGCACGGCGAAGTACAGCACCGCCGCGGCCAAGGCACCGCTCGCCAGGCCGGTGAAAAATCCACGCGCCCACACGCCGCCGTTGCCAGCGCGCTTGGCGCCGCGTCGCCGGGTGGTGGCCATTACATCTGCTCCGGGGCGGACACGCCGAGCAGTCGGAGGCCGTTTCGCAACACCTGCCGCACCGCCAGCACCAGCGTCAGGCGCGCGTTGCGCAGCGCGGCGTCGTCCACCAGGAACGGGTGGTTGTTGTAGTAGGCGTGGAACTGCCCGGCGAGCTCGCGCAGGTAATAGGCGATCTGGTGAGGCTCATGTGCCAGCGCGGCCGATTCGATCAGCTCCGGGTAGCGGGCCAGCGCGGTGGCAAGCTCGGTTTCGGGATGCTCGGCCAGCACGGCGAGCGCGTCCGCGGTGGGCTGCTCGTACTTCAGACCCCGTTCGGCGAGCTGGCGCAGCACCGCGCCGATGCGCGCGTGCGCGTACTGCACGTAGTAGACCGGGTTGTCGTTGCTGTTCGAGCGCGCGAGTTCGAGATCGAAGTCGAGGTGCTGGTCGCACTTGCGCAGCACGTAGAAGAAACGCGCCGCGTCGCTGCCGACCTCGTCGCGCAGCGCGCGCAGCGTCACGAACTCGCCGCTGCGGGTGGACATGGACACCTTCTCCAGCCCCCGGTACAGCACCGCGAACTGCACCAGCAGCACGGTGAGCGCGTCGTCCGCGCCGTGCAGCGCGCGCAGCGACGCGCGGATGCGGTCGATGTAGCCGTGGTGGTCGGCGCCCCAGATGTCGATGATCCGGTCATAGCCGCGTTCGAGCTTGTCGAGGTGGTAAGCGACGTCGGACGCGAAGTAGGTCGGCTCGCCGTTCTCGCGGATCACCACCCGGTCCTGGCGATCCCCGAATGCGGTGGCGCGGAACCACCAGGCGCCGTCCTTGAGGTACAGGTGATCGCCGGCCCGCAGCGTCTGGATGGCGCGGTCGAGTGCGCCGCTGTCGACCAGCGAGCTCTCGCGGTACCAGCGGTCGAAGCTGACGCCGAACGCCGTCAGGTCGTCGTCGATGTCGGCCAGGATGGTGTCGCAGCCGTGCCGATGCAGGCGCCCGTAGTCGACGGCACCCAGCAGGATCCTGGCGCGCGTGATGAGTGCGTCCAGGTACTTGTCGGCATCGCCGCCGGCCGGGGCGTCCGCCGGCAGGTCATCGAATACCGCCTGAGCTGATCGGCGAAAGGTGTCCGCCACCGCGCGCTCGAAGTCGGTGGCGATGGCATTCACGTAATCGCCGCGGTAGCCGCCCGACGGGAACGCGATGTCCTCGCCCTGGAACTGCAAGTAGCGCAGCCACACGCTGACGGCAAGGATGTCCATCTGCCGGCCGGCGTCGTTGACGTAGTACTCGCGCTCGACGTCGAAGCCGGCGGCCGCGAGCAGGTTGGCGAGGCTCGACCCGTAGGCCGCGCCGCGCCCGTGCCCCACGTGCAGCGGCCCGGTCGGGTTGGCCGACACGAACTCCACCTGCACCCGCTGGCCGGCACCGACCGTGCTGCGCCCATACGCCTCGCCGGCGGCGAGCACGTCGAGCAGCACGCCAAGCTGCGCGCCCGGCCGCAGGAAGAAATTGATGAAGCCCGGCCCGGCGATCTCCACCCGCGCCAGGGCCGGGTTTTCCGGCAGCGCCGCTGCGATGCGCTCGGCAAGCGCGCGCGGCGCGCTGCGCGCGGCCTTGGCGAGCGTCAGCGCCACGTTGGTCGCGAAATCGCCGTGGCCCTTGTCGCGCGTGCGCTCGACGTGCACCTCGGCCGGGACGGCGGCGATCACGCCTTCCCGCTGCAAACGGGCAAGGGCGTCGGCAACGAGCGATTGCAGCAGCGGGCGCAAGGCGGCTTCCTGATGGGCGCGACGAGGACCGGCGCTGGCACGCGCCGGGCGCGCAGTTTATCAAGTCGCCGTCCCGTTAATGGCTTCGTGATCGGCGCGCGTTCGCGGTACAGTCACCGACTGAACGGTCGGGCGGGAGCGCCGGCCGGAGCCCGAGGAGAGACCCCCCATGTTCGAGCTGTACTACAGCAACTGCCCGGTGCCGAGCGCCTTCGTGGTCGCCATCCGCGCCTTCGAGAAGGAATTCGCCGCGCGCGGCGTGCGCTTTTCGGTGCTGCCGAGCGAGCACTCCACCACCCATTTTTCGGGCGACCTGCCGGCCTATTTCCGTTTCGGCGGGGAGATTCCGCCGCTCGTCACGCAGGGCCTGCGCGCGCCGGGCACCACGCGACTGATTGGCCTCACGCCGCTGCGCGGCATCCAGGGCTATTTCGTGCGGGCCGATTCGGCCCTGCGCAGCCCGGCGGACCTCAAGGGCAAGCGCGTCGGCATCGCCTACAACGCCCGCCATCTGGTGAATGCGCTGGGCGACGTGGACTACCTCGGCCTGCACCCGTGGGATCAGACCATGTGTGCGCTCGGTACCTGGGAGCTGCGCGCGCTGCTGCACACGCTGGCCCTCGGCGGCCTTCGCCTGTCGGACGTGGAACTCGTGGACGTGCGCACGCCGTGGTCGCTGTCGCTGGCCGACGCGCAGGCCGCCGCAGCGCATTCGCCCAAGCACCTGTTCCGCGACACGGCGTCCCGCGAGGGCAACGACCAGATCGCCGCCGTGCTCGACGGGCGCTGCGACGCCATCTTCTCGTTCCTGGCGTATGGCGCGGAGATCGAGCGCCGTGGCCAGCTGCGCCTGCTGGCGGATCTGGGCGAGCGGCGCGAGGACGACTACGTGAGCGCGTTCACCGTGTCGGCCGGGCTCGCCAAGGACCGCCCGGACATCGTGCAGGCGGTGATGGACGTGTGCGTGATGGCCGGCGAGTGGGCCAAGACCCACCCCGACGAGGTGTGCGCGATCATGGCCGAGAACCTTGGCGTCTCCCCGCAGTCCGTGCCGCGCGGCTACGGCGAGGGCTTCCACACCACGCTCGTGCCGCGGCTCGACGACGATGCGGTGCGCCTGCTCGGGCAGACGCAGCGCTTTCTGGTCGACAACGGCCTGATGCCGGCGCCGGTGGACGTGGGTGCCTGGGCGGACCGGCGTTTTCTGAATCAGTCCCTCGCCGCCACGGCATAAGCGCGCGCAGCCATGGCCGGGCGGCTCACCTTCCCCACCGCGGGACGCTACGACACGCGCTTTCTGCTGGAAGGCGCGGTGCCGGTGGCGGGTTTCGGGCTCGATTTCCTGCCCGTGGGGCCGGCGCCGTTCCCGCTGTTCCGGGACATGATCACCGAGCTGTCCTACGACATCGGCGAGCAGGCGCTGTCGCACTACCTCATCGCCCGCGACCAGGGCGTGCCGATCACGGCCATCCCGGTTTTCCCCAGCCGGTTCTTTCCGCAGTTCGGCATCACCGTGAACGCCGCCGCCGCCATCGACAAGCCGGCCGACCTCGCCGGCAAGCGCGTCGGCGTGATCAGCTTCGGCTACAACCCGGCGGTGTGGCTGCGGGGCATCCTGCAGCGCCATCACGGCCTCGACCCGCGGTCCGTGGTGTGGGTGGAGGACGCCGACGATCCCTTCTTCAGCCCGCTGCACTACCCGCGTCCGGCCGGCTGGCGCATCGAGCGCATGGCGGGTCTGGCCGATGGCCTGTTCGACGGCCCGCGCATGCGCCCGCTCGCGGCGCTCGAAGACGGCCGGCTCGACGCCTTCATCGCGCCCGGCGGCGGTGCGCCGTGCACCGCGCGCAGCCGGCCGCTGTTCCCCGACCGCCCGGCGTATGTTCGCGAGTACTGCGCGGCAGGCGGCGTGTTCCCGATCAACACCGTGATCACGCTGCGCCAGACCACCGTGCGCGCGAATCCGGGGCTGCCGGCGGCGCTGTTCGCGGCCTTCGCCGAGGCCCGGCGGCGCTATCACGCCGAAATCGCCGCCGGCCGCGAGACCGACCACATGGGCATTGCAACGGCTGATCTTGCCGCGCCTGGCCTGTTCCCGGACGCATATGGTGTCGAGCCCAACCGCGTGGCGCTGCAACGCTCGATCGACGACTGCCTGGCGCAGGGTGTCATCACCCGCGTCGTGACGCCGGAAAGCCTGTTCGAGGCGGTGTAGCCGCCACACCAACCCTAAGGAGGAATGCCATGACCGAGGCCGAACGCGCCTACAACTTCCCGCCGATGCCGGAGGGGCCGATGAACCTGTGGGTGGATCAGCCGGGCGGCGTGCCTCCGCTGCTCGGCCATCTGCTGGAGGGCTTCCGGCAGATGGTGCCGCTCGCGAGCGCGGCGCCGGAGATTGCCGGCGAGCTGCTCGGCGGCGGGCGTTTTTCGTCCGCGGAGCACCTTGGCAAGCGTCCGGTGTGCCTGGTGTTCGGTTCGCGCACCGACCCGCCCATCATGAGCAACCTGAACGCGACGGCGCCGTCCCTGAACGCGCTCTACGACCAGTACAAGGACCGCGTGCAGTTCGTGTTCGTGTACACGCGCGAGGCGCACCCGGGCTCGGCGATCGGCCCGCACCAGAGCATGGACGAGAAGCGCCAGCGCGCGCAGGAGCTGAAGGCCGCCGAGCAGGTGCGCCTGCCGATCCTGGTCGACACGCTCGACGGCGCCATCCACCAGCGCTGGACGATGATGCCGAACTCGACCTTTTTGATCAGCCGCGCCGGTCAGGTGGTGGCGAAATCCCTGCTGCTCGACTGCTCGGTGCTGTCCGAGACGCTGGCCGAGCACCTTGCCTGGGACGCGCTCGACGACGGCCAGACCGTCATCAAGAAGAGCTACCACGAGCGCATCCACCACTGCCGGGCCCCTTACCAGCCGGCGGCGCGCGCCAAGGAGTGCGCGGCGCTCGAAGAAACCGGCCCCGAGATGATCGAGGCCATCAAGCACATGGCGGGCTTCGACCCGCTGACCTGGCGGCGCGCCTGAGCCGCTTTTCGCCACCCGAGGAGGTCGTCATGAAAGCCATCGAGGACATCATCCGCAGCCGCCCGGACGCCTTCACCGACCGGCGCATCTACACCGATCCGGCGGTGTTCGCCGAGGAGAAGGAAAAGATCTTCAAGCGCGTGTGGCTGCTGATGGGCCACGAGACGGAAATCCCGAACCCCGGCGACTTCCGGCGCATCCGCGTGGCGGGCCAGCCGCTGATCCTGGTGCGCGGCGACGACGGTAAGGCGCGCGTGCTGTTCAACACCTGCCGCCACCGGGCGAGCATCGTGGCGGTGGAGGCCGAGGGCCGCTGCAAGACCTTCAAGTGCCCCTACCACGGCTTCGAGTACGCCAACGACGGGCGCCTCGTGAACGTGCCGGTCGAGCAGGGCTACGGGGCCTGGTTCAAGAAGGAGGAATTCGGCCTGGTGGAAGTGCCGCGGGTCGACACCTTCAACGGCATGATCTTCGGCAGCTTCAACCCGGACGTCGAGCCGCTGCTGGACTACCTCGGCGCGGCGCGCGAGTACATGCAGTTCTGCACCCACGGCGACCACGCCCCGCTGGAGGTCGTCGACAAATACCGCTACGACATCGCCGGCAACTGGAAGCTGCTGATCGACAACACCATGGACGGCTACCACGTGCCGTTCGTGCACGGCGCCATGTTCGATGCGTTCGGCGTCACGGACGAGCAGTTCAACGTCGGCGGCTCGCTGCGCACGCTGGGTTTCCATGGCGCCATCGACTGGCCGGAAAACCGCCCGCTCGGCGAGCGCAAGGCCAACCGTTACATGGCCGTCTTTCCGAACATCACCGTGCACTACAACGCGAGCGGCGACATGCACGCCATCCGGCAGATCGAGCCCGTGGCGGTGGACCGCATGCAGGTGACCATGTGGCTGCTAGCGCCGCGCCCGTCCGAGCGGGCCATGAACGAGCGCCGCGCGCAGGCCTTCACCATCACCTGGGGGCCGGGCGGCCTGTTCGGCGCCGACGACGCGCGCCAGCTCGAATGGGTGCAGGAGGGTCTCGCCGCCCAGTGCGACGCGCCGCTGCTGGCGGCCCGCTCGCTCGATATGGGCGACGTCGGCGACTACAACGGCGAGCAGTCCATGCGCGGCTTTCGCAAGGGCTGGAATCACTACATGGGGGTGGGACGATGAGTGCGTCGGCACTGCTCCAGCGCTACGCGCGGGCGCTCGACGATTTCGATTTCCAGACCGTGATTGGCCTCTTCGCCGACGACGCCGAGTACCGGGTGCAGATGCGCGCCAACTTCGAGCGCAACGGCGTACTGCACCTGGTGCGCGACAGCCATCAGTCGCTGCGCCTGCGCTGCGCGACGCACCCGGCGAACCAGCTGCCGCGCAGCCGCCACGTGCTTGGCGAGGTCACCAGCGCCGCCGACGGCCAGTCGGCGCAGGCAAGCTTCAGCGTGGAGCGCGACGGCAAACCGACCTTCGTCGGCGAGTACCGCGTGCGCATGGCGCCGGGCGAGCCGGCGCGCTTCAAGGAACTGCTGGCGGTGCTGGACGGCGAAAGCTGCCCCGGCCAGATCATGGTGCCGATCTGAACTCGCGCTCGGGCACGGGCAGCCGATGAGCAGCGTGGCGGCGGGCACGGCGAGGCCGATCGAGAGCGCGCCGGCAACCGGCGCGCAGGCTTGGACGCTGCTCGGCTGCACGCTGATCGCCGCCTTCGACGGGCTCGACGTGCTGGTTATGGCGCTCGCCGCGCCAGTGCTGGCCGAGCAGTGGCAGCTCGACGCGCGCGCCATCGGTCTCCTGCTCGGCACCGCACCCATCGGCATGGCGATTGGCGCCGCGACGCTCGCGCCGCTGGCGGACCGCATCGGACGCAAGCGTTTGTTGCTGCTGGCCTGCGCGCTGGCGGGCGTCGGCACCCTGGCGTCGTCGGTCACCGGCGCATTCGGGCCGCTGGCGCTGACCCGGCTCGTCACCGGGCTTGGCATCGGCGCCGCCCTGCCGACGCTGACCACGCTGACCTCCGAGGTGGCGCCAGAGCGCTGGCGCAATCTGTACATCGGCATCGTCACCAACGGCTACAGCATCGGCACCATCGGCGGCGCCATGATGGCGGGGGCGCTGATTGCGGCCTGGGGCTGGCAGGGGCTGTTCTGGGTGGGCGGTATCGGCCCGTTGCTGCTGATCCCGCTGCTGTGGGTCACGCTGCCGGAATCGACGTATTTTCTGGCGACGCGCCGAGGCACGCCCGCAGCAGTCGATGCCGGCGCTTCGCGGTCGACGTTGGGCGAGGTGCTCGGCGGCGACCTGCGGCGGGCCGGTCTTTGCACGTGGCTCGCGTTTTTCTGCTCGTTCTTTGTCGTCTATTTCATCTTCCAGTGGATTCCGAGCATCGTGCGCGGCGCGGGTTTCAGCCTGGACGCGGCGTTCCGGGCGAGTCTCATCGCGAGCGTGGCCGGTCTGCTCGGCCCCTTCGCGCTGGCGGGGCTTTCCGCGCGGGTCAGCCTACAACGCTGCATCGGGTGGTTTTTCGTGGCCGGCGCTGTGTCGACGGCGCTGGTGGGTGTGGCCGGCCAGTCGCTGGGGCTCATCCTGACTGCCGTGTTCCTGTCGAGCTTTTTCACGCTCGGCGCGGAGATGGGGCTGTTCATGTTCGCCTCGCGCCTGTACCCGGCCCGCGTGCGGGCCGGCGGTGTCGGCTGGGCGCTCGGCGTCGGGCGCTTCGGGGCGATCTTCGGGCCGATCGTCGGCGGCGTGCTGATCGGCATGGGTTGGGGCATTCCGCGCTACTTCCCGCTGTTCGGCACGGTGCTGCTGGTGGCCGCAGCGGCCGTGTATATGTCGCAATTTCGTGGCGATTCGTTCGCGGATTAGGAAGGCACTGATTTATTCAGCGCTTCCGTTCGGGGCAGGATGCCCCGGCATCAATCGATGGCGTAAGCCATTGATTGATGGAGCGCCGCGCGGATGACCCGCGCGGCAGCGAGATGAAAAATTCCATGGACGGAATTTTTCAGCATTTCCCTAGGGGGACACGATGGACGACGTGGTAATCGGCTCCAACTACCCGGAAATCGTCGGCAACGCCGTGTTTCTGGACGAGGCCATCTACGCCCGCCACGGGCTGCGGGTGGAACTCATGAATCCGCCGGCCGAGGGCATAAGCCTCAACGAGTCCATGACCACCGGCCGGGCGCACTTCACGCACCTGCTGTCGCACCCGATCCTGGCCGCGGTGCAGGGGCTGGGACTGAAGTATTTGGCCTCGTATCAGGACGAGGGCTTCGAGGTCATCGCGCGGCCCGGCATCCGCACGCTGAAGGATCTGGAGGGCAAGAAGGTCTCGTTCGCGACGCCGATGATGAACAAGAACTTCTTCTACGCCTTTCGCCAGGCCGGCGGCGACCCCAGCACCATCATCCCGGCCGGCTACGGCGGCGTGATCCACCAGAAGGTGATGGGCATCGCCATGGCCGATCTCGAGTATCTTCGCGACGGGCGCATCGACGCCATGGCGCTGCTGCCGCCGATGTCGTCGGCGGCGATGATGGAAGGATTCCACAGCATCTTCCGTCATGGCGACGTGTTCCCGACGCCGGTGTTCGGCCTCATGACACGCGACAGCCTGCTCGCCGAGCGCAGGGAACTGGTGCTGCGCATGCTGCGGGCGCTGGATGAAGCCGTGCGCGCGTTCCTCGCCGACCGCGCCTACGGCATCGCGCTCGTGGAGCGTCTTGGCACGCCCAAGGCCGTGGCGCCGGTGGCCTACGACATGGCGCGAGGCACCATGCACCCGCTGCGCCGCGTGCCGGATTACGTGCAGCGCGAGTGGATCGAGAACGAAAAACAGCTCGAACACATCGACGCCGCGGTGCCGGTCGGGCAGGTGTTCGACTTCTCCCTGCTCGACATCCTGGAAGCAAGCGCATGACGCCCGTCTGGTTCGCCACTGCCCACCTGCAGCTCACCGGCAACATCCCGCTGCTGAATGCCGAGCCGTTCGCGGCGGCCGGCTTCGCGGTGCACCCCATGGGGCCCGGCGCCGGGCAGCCGATCGTGAACGCACTGCTGCAAGGCCGCGCCGAGTACTGCAACGTGCTGGCGCTGCCCATCATGCGCGCCACGCAGGGGCAGGGCCTGAAGTTCGTCTACTCGTATCAGCCGACCGGCTGGGAGCTGTGGGCGCGGCCGGACATCAGGAGCCTCACGGATCTTGCCGGCCGGCGCCTGGCACTCACCTCGCCGATGGCGCGCAGCTACCTCGACGACGGCCTGCGTGAAGCGGGCGTGGACCCGGCCAGCGTCAGCGAGGGTGTCGGCATCCAGCTCGACGGCGCCGGCGTCGAGCAACTGCGCCGCGGCGCGGCCGATGCCGCCATCCTGATGCCGCCGGTGACGGTGATGGCCGAGAGCCTGGGTCTGAAGCGCCTCGCGCACCTCGGGCAATGGGGCCACCCGGTCGCCTACGGCCTCATGACCACCGACCGCCTGCTGGCCGAGCGGCGGGACGAGGTGGTGCGCTTCGTGCGCGCGCTGCTCGCGTCGGTGCGCGCGCTCAAGGCCGACCGGGAACTCGCCCTGTCGCTAGTCCGCGCGCAGGGCGTGCCGGAGGAATTCGTCGCCGGCACGGTGGACATCACGCTCCCGCAGCTCGACACGGACGGCTATCTGCCGGCCGCCACCCAGCAGCGCTGGATCGACACCTCGGCGCGGTTCCTCGGCCTCGACGGGCCGATTCCGACCTCGCGTGTGTTCGATTTCAGCGTGCTCGACGACGCCCACCGCGGCGCCTGAAGCCCCTTTTTTCGCTCAACCCTTTCAAGAGAGGAGTCCGATGGAAATCTTCAAACTCACCGATGCGCAGAAGGCGCTCGTCGCCAAGGTCGACCGCCTGGCCGAGGAGCGCTTCGCGCCGCGCGCCGCGCAGTACGACGCCGAGGCCGGCATGCCGGTGGAGGACCTGAAGGACCTGCACGCCGAGGGGCTGCTGCTGGCCTGCGCGGACAAGAAATGGGGCGGGCTTGGCTTTGGCGTGCACCAGGACGACCCGCTGAGCTTCTTCCTCACCATCGAGCGCATCGCGCGCGTGAACCCGGGCACCGCGCACGACTTTCAGGTGCACAACAACTGCGTGCAGATGATCTGCTACGGCGGCACCGACGACATGATCCCAACCTTCCTCGAACCGACGCGCGCGCGCGGCAAGGTGATTCCGGGCGCCGGCTCCGAGCCGGCAATGCTCCACTACTCGGCGGCCGGCGGCGGTGGGGGTCTCTCCTCCACCGCCAAGAAAGTGGACGGCGGTTACCTCATCAACGGCCTGAAGCACTACGCCACCAACGCCTCCTACGCCGAGTGGCTGTGGGTGGGCCTGCTGCTGGAAGGCACGCGCAGCGACATCACCATCATGGTGCCGGCCAACGCCGAGGGCGTCAGCATCGACGCGAGCGTGTGGGACCCGATCGGCATGCGCGCCTGCGTGAGCCCGATGATCAAGCTCGAAAACGTGTTCGTGCCCGAGAACTACGCGCTCGGCGCACCCGGCATGCTGATGAACGAGAACTGGCTCGGCAAGATCAACCTCGGCTTCACGGCGACGTATCTGGGCGCCATGCAGGGCATCTACGACCATGTGCTGCCGTACGTGCGCGACAAGGGCCGCAGCAAGGACCCCTTCCGCCAGGTGCAGATCGGCGAGATGAAAACCCGTATCGACGCCGTGCGCCTGCTGATGTACACGGCCATCTCGAACTTCCAGGCCGACCCCGAGGGCGCCATGCTGATGGCGAACGAGGCCAAGTTCATGGCGGTCGAGAGCGTGAACCGCTTCATGCATCTCGCCGGCCAGGCGGCGGGCCCCAGCATCCTGTTCAAGAGCCGCCCTGTCGAGCGCCTGTTCCGCGACCTGCACCTGCACGTGCTGCACGGCCGCCAGCACGCCATGGCCATGTGCGTGGGTCAGGCGGCGCTCGGCGAGCCGTACAACCTCAACCTCAGCGTGTGATCGTCTGCACGGGGACGGGCGGAGGGGCGTAGCTATGCTCCCCTGCCCCACCCGCGTGCTGTTCTACACCCGCAGCAGAAACGTCACCGGACCGTCGTTGGTAAGGCTCACCTTCATGTGTGCGCCGAAGCGGCCGGTGGCGACGCTTGCATGCAGGCCGCGTGCGGCATCGACCAGCGCATTGAACATGGCCAGTGCGTGCTCAGGTTCCGCAGCGCTGGTAAAGCTGGGCCGCCGGCCGCGGTCCGTATCGGCGGCCAGCGTGAACTGTGGCACCAGCAGCAGGCCGCCGCCGGAGTCGGTGAGGGACCGGTTCATGCGCCCGTCGGCATCGTCGAACACGCGGTAGCCGAGCAGGCGCTCGGCCATGCGCGTGGCCTGGGCGGGGCCATCGGCCGGCTGCACGCCGACCAGAACCAGCAGGCCGGGGCCAATCTGCCCAACCACCTCGCCGGCTACTGCCACGCGGGCTTCCGTCACCCGTTGCAGCAGCGCCAGCATGGAACCTAGCTCGCGCTGCGGCTGTGCCGGCGGCGGTCGGATTCCAGCAGGTAGCGCTTGCGTACGCGCAGGTGCTTCGGCGTCACTTCCACCAGCTCGTCGGCCTCGATGAATTCGAGCGCCTGCTCCAGCGTCTGGCGCATGGCCGGGGTCAACAGGATGTTCTCGTCGCTGCCGGCGGCGCGGATGTTGGTGAGCTGCTTTGCCTTGAGCGGGTTCACGGTCAGGTCATTGCCGCGGCTGTGCAGGCCGACCACCTGGCCCTCGTACACCTCGTCGCCCGGGCCGACCATCAGCCGGCCGCGTTCCTGCAGGTTGAACAGCGCAAAGCCGACCGCCTTGCCGGTGCCGTTGCTGATCAGCACGCCGTTCTTGCGCAGCGCGACATCGCCGGTGGCCACCGGCGCGTAGCGCTCGAACACGTGGTGCATGAGGCCGGTGCCCGCACTCGCCGACAGGAAGTCTGTCCGCAGCCCGATCAGCCCGCGCGTCGGGATGCGGTAGTCCAGGCGCACCCGGCCGCGGCCGTCCGGCACCATGTCGGTGAGCTCGCCGCGGCGGGCGCCGATCAGCTCCATGATGGCGCCCTGGTAGTCGTTGTCGACGTCGATGGTGAGCTGCTCGTACGGTTCGCACGGCACGCCGTCGATTTCCTTCACGATCACCTGCGGGCGCGACACGGCCAGTTCGTAGCCCTCGCGGCGCATGGTCTCGATCAGGATCGACAAATGCAGCTCGCCGCGGCCGGACACGCGGAACACGTCCGGGTCGTCGCCGTCCTCGACACGCAGCGCGATGTTGGTCAGCAGCTCGCGGTACAGGCGCTCGCGCAGCTGGCGGGAGGTCAGGTACTGCCCGTCGCGGCCGGCGAAGGGCGACTTGTTGACCTCGAAGTTCATGGTGATGGTGGGCTCATCCACGGTCAGCGCCGGCAGCGCCTCCGGACGGTCCGGGTCGCACAGCGTGTCCGAGATGGCGAGGTTCTCGATGCCGGTGATGGCGATGATGTCGCCGGCCCCAGCCTGCTCCACCTCGTAGCGGTCGAGGCCGCGGAACGCCAGCACCTGCAGCGCCCGGCCGCGCCGCTGGGCACCGTCGGCACTCACCACCAGCACCGACTGGCCGCGTTTCAGGGTGCCGCGCTGGATGCGGCCGATGCCGATGACGCCGACGTAGCTCGAGTAACCCAGCGCGCTGATCTGCATCTGCAGCGGCCCGTCGGCCTCGACCTTGGGCGGCGACACCTTGCCGATGATGGTCTCGAACAGCGGCGTCATGTCGCCGCTGCGCACCTCGGCATCGAGGCCGGCGTAGCCGACCAGCGCCGAGGTGTAGATGACCGGGAAGTCGAGCTGCTCGTCGCTGGCACCGAGGCGATCGAACAGGTCGAAGGTCTGGTTCAGCACCCAGTCCGGGCGCGCGCCGGGTCGGTCCACCTTGTTGATGACGACGATGGGGTTCAGCCCCCGCGCGAAGGCCTTTTCGGTGACGAAGCGCGTCTGCGGCATCGGGCCGTCGACCGCGTCCACCAGCAGCAGCACCGAATCGACCATGGACAGGATGCGCTCCACCTCGCCGCCGAAATCGGCGTGGCCGGGCGTATCGACGATGTTGATGCGGTACGACTCACCGCCACCGGGCGGGGTCCAGTCGACGGCCGTGTTCTTGGCCGTGATGGTGATGCCGCGCTCGCGTTCGAGGTCCTGGCTGTCCATGACCAGCGTGCCGTGGTCCTCGTGGGCGGCAAACGTGCCGGACTGGCGCAGCAGCTGGTCGACCAGCGTGGTCTTGCCATGATCGACGTGGGCGATGATGGCGATATTGCGGATATGCGAGGACATGGGGACGACGGCCGGGGGCAAAAAGGCGCGGATTATAGCCGCGCCGCCGTGACGGGCCGGCGACGGCGGTGCGCTATTCCACGCGCACGGTGGCGGTGATCGAGTTGCCGATGAAGCAGTTGCGGTGTGCGGCCTCGTGCAGCTTGGCAAGTTCCTCCGCGCCCGGCGCGTTGCCGTCGAAGGCGATCTGCGGCCGCAGCACCACTTCGGTGACGGCCAGGCGGCCCTCGGCGTTCTTGCCGAGCGCGCCGCTCGCCTTGTCGGTGTAGCTCGTGACCTTGAAACCGCGCTTGGCGGCGACGGCGAGGAAGGTCAGCATGTGGCAGCTCGACACGGCCGCGACCAGCGCTTCTTCCGGGTTGGTGCGCGCGGGGTCGCCGGCGTACTCCGGCGCGGACGAGGCGCGCAGCGTCTGGCCGCCGGCGAGCTGCCAGTCGTGGGCGCGGCTGTAGTCGTCCGGGTGACCGGCGCGCGGGGTGTGCTGCCAGCGAATCTCGGCGGTGAAGTCAGACATTGTTCGCGTCCTCCGCAAGTGTCGTCAGTCGAGTCAAGAAGTCTGCCGGCCGGCGCACGAGTCGCCGCGCGGCGTAGTCGAAAAAGCCCATCAGCGTGCGCGCGCGCAGCACCTCGGTGCCGCCCCGGTTGACGCGATACAGGAACTCGCAGCGCGCCGCGCCGGGGCCGCTTACAGCCATGTCCACGTGCAGGCGCTCGCCCCAGAAGGCTTCCGCCCCGTAGCGCACGTCGAGCTCCAGCATGATCAGCCCGGCGCCGCCGTGGCCGGCTTCATCGTAACCGGCGGCGGCCAGCCAGCGGCGACGCGCCTCGTGCAGCAGGCTCACCGCGGCGTCGTGGCCGAGGTGCCCGCCGTAGTTGATGTCGCGCGCCTGCACGGTTATATCGGTGGCGAAATCGAAGCGCGCGGGCAGGGTGAGAGCGTGGCGGCTCATGCGCAGTCCCGCGCGGCGGAACTTGTGGCCGACCGATCGGTCAACAATAATCGACGCAGCCCCCCCGAAAACGGCGTGGTGACAGCAAATTTCATCGGCCCAAGGAGAAAAACATGTTCGGATGTCTAGGTCGCACGCTGGTCGGTCTCGGCCTGTGCGCCGCGCTGGCCACCCCCGCCCAGGCGCAGTTTCGCACCGAGCTTGCCACCGGCTGGGGCGATGACGACACGCAGGCGGTTCGCCTTGGCCTCGCGCGGGACTGGCAGCAGGCGTGGTTCACGGACGGCGACTGGCAGCTTGGCGGCTACTGGCTGGCCGAAGTCGGCTACTGGAACAGCGACGAGCACAACACCGACAACGACAATCTGTGGGAAGTGGGCCTCACGCCGGTGTTTCGTCTGGCGCCCAAGGCCGGCCAGCTGCGGCCGTACCTCGACGCCGGCATCGGCGGGCACGTGCTGTCCGATACGCGCATCGGGCAGCGCGAGCTGTCCACCGCCTGGCAGTTCGGCAGCCACGTCGGCGCCGGCATCACCTGCGGGCAGTTCGAACTCGGCTACCGCTTCCAGCACCTGTCGAACGCCAGCATCAAGGAGCCGAACGACGGCATCGATTTTCACATCCTGAACGCCAGCCTGCGGTTCTGAGCACGCCGGCCAGGCGCACCATCGCCGCCGCGCCCGGTCCGGCGCTCACGCCGGATCCCGCGCGGCGCCGCCCCGGCTGCCTGAGTCGCCGCGTTCCCAGCCCCGCGTGCGCGCCACCGCCTCGCGCCAGCGCCCCATCCGGGCCGCGACCTCGTCCGCGGACAGGGTCGGTTCGAAGACCCGCCCCGGCTTCCAGTGGCTCGCGATGTCGTCCTGTGAACGCCACACGCCGGCGTGCATGCCGGCCAGCGAGGCCGCACCCAGGGCGGTCGTTTCCGTCACGCGTGACACCAGGATCGGCAACCCCAGCAGGTCGGCCTGAATCTGCATCAGCAACGCGTTCGCCGTCGCGCCTCCGTCGACGCGCAGCGCATCGATCGGCGCGCTTGCATGCGCCTGCATCGCGTGCAGCAGCTCCGCGGACTGAAACGCAATCGCCTCCAGCGCCGCGCGGGCGATGTGCGCGCGGTTGGCGCCGCGGGTAAGGCCCAGCAGCGCGCCGCGGGCGTCCGGGTCCCAGTACGGCGAACCCAGCCCCGCAAACGCCGGCACCAGATACACGCCGCCGCTGTCCGGCACCGAGGCGGCCAGGGCTTCGATGTCGGCCGCGCTGCGGATGAGGCCGAGTTCGTCGCGCAGCCACTGCACCACGGCCCCGCCGACGAACACGCTGCCCTCCAGCGCGTACGCGGGAGCCGGGCCGGCCTGTGCCGCCGGCGTGCCGAGCAGGCCACTCGCCCCGATGACCGGCCGCTCGCCGGTGTGCAGCAGCATGAAGCAGCCGGTGCCGTAGGTGTTCTTGGCGCAGCCGGGCGCGGTGCCCGCCTGCCCGAACAGCGCCGCCTGCTGGTCGCCCGCCACGCCGCCAATCCGCACCGGCGCCCCGAACCACTGTGCCTGCGCGGTGCCGAAGTCGGCCACCGAGGGCAGCACCGTCGGCAGCACGGCGCGCGGCACGCGCAGGTGCGCCAGCAGCGCGTCGTCCCAGGCGTGGGTGTGGATGTTGAACAGCAGCGTGCGGGCGGCGTTGGTCACGTCCGTGACGTGCCGCTCGCCCCCGCTGAGGCGCCACACCAGCCAGCTGTCGACGGTGCCGAAGGCCAGCTCGCCGCGCTCGGCGCGAGCCCGCGCGCCCGGCACGTGATCCAGCAGCCACGCCAGCTTGGTGCCGGAAAAGTACGGGTCGAGCAGCAGCCCGGTGCGCTCGCGAAACAGCGGCTCCAGGCCCTGCGCCCGGAGTGCCGAGCAGGCCTCGGCCGTGCGCCGGTCCTGCCACACGATGGCCGGGTGCAGCGGCCGGCCGGTGGCGCGCTCCCACAGCACGACCGTCTCGCGCTGGTTGGCAATGCCCAGCGCCAGCACGTCGCGCGCGCCGATGCCGGCCTTCGCCAGCGCCTGGCGCGCGGTGTCGAGCTGCGTGCGCCAGATCTCGTCCGGGTCGTGCTCCACCCAGCCGGGGTGCGGGTAGTGCTGCGTCAGTTCGAGCGCGGCGGCCGCCAGCACGGCGCCGTCCGTGTCGAACACCAGCGCCCGCGAACTGGTCGTGCCCTGGTCGAGCGCCAGCAGGTACGCCACGGTCTCCTCCGTCGGTGGGCGGCTACTGCGCCGATACTACGCGCCCCACCGAAGACACCCACCGCGCATGGCCCTCAAAGCGACCATCTACAAGGCCGAGTTGCAGGTCGCCGACCTCGACCGGCACTACTACGCCAATCATTCGCTGACGCTCGCGCGTCACCCGTCGGAAACCGACGAGCGGCTGATGACGCGCCTGCTGATGTATGCCCTGTACGCCGAGGAGGGCATCGCCTTCACGCGCGGCCTGTCGGAAACGGACGAACCGGAAATCTGGGTCCGGGATCTCACCGGCGCGATCACGCTGTGGATCGACATCGGCCAGCCGGACGAGGCGCGCCTTCGCAAGGCCTGTGGCCGGGCTGGACGGGTCATCGTGCTCATCCACAGCGGCGGGTGGGAGGTCTGGTGGAGGCAGATCGAGCCGAAGCTCGCGCGCCTCGGCAACCTCGCCGTGGCGCAGCTGCCGGTGGCGACCGGGCAGGCGCTCGCCGGACTCGCGCAGCGCAACATGCGTTTGCAGTGCCTGGTGCAGGACAGCGCGATCTGGCTCAGCGGCGACGACGCCCGCGTCGAGGTGGCGCTGCGGTGGCTGAAGCCGCCCGCGTGAGGCGGCTGCCGAGCTTGTTTTGCAACCAGACGACCGCCGGTGTATCTAAGGTCCCAGTCGACACCGAGCCGGGCAGCGGGCGAGCAAACACGCGCTCCGTCGACCGCGCGTCGCGCCAGCGCCCGCTCACACCGGAGAACAAGATGCACAAGACACGTTTGCACGGCGTTGTGGCAGCCGCCCTCGTCGCCCTGCTGGTTTCCGCTTGCGCCACCAATCCAGAAACCGGCGAGCGAGAGATGACCAAGACCGGCAAGGGCGCCGCCATCGGCGCCGCGGCGGGCGCGGTGCTCGGCGGCGTCAGCGGCGGCGATCGCGGCAAGCGCGCGGCGATTGGCGCCGCGGCCGGTGCGGCCATCGGCGCCGGCGTCGGCAAATACATGCAGAACCAGGAGGACAAGCTGCGCCAGCAGACCGCCGGCACCGGCGTCGAAGTGTCCCGCCAGGGCGAGAACGTGGTCCTGAGCATGCCGGGCCACGTCACCTTCGCCACCAACAGCGCCGAGGTATCGCCGGCCTTCCAGGGCACCCTGGACCAGGTGGCCGGCACCATCGCCGAGTACAAGGACACGCGCGTGCAAATCGGCGGGCACACGGACAACGTGGGCTCGGACAGCTACAACATGCAGCTTTCCGAGCGGCGCGCGCAGGCGGTGGCCGACTACCTCGCCGGCCGCGGCGTGGACCGGGCACGGCTGTCGACCGTCGCCTACGGCGAAACCCGCCCGGTGGCGACCAACGACACGCCGGACGGCCGCCAGCAGAACCGCCGCGTCGAAATCGTGCTGAGCCCGACCGCGGCGCCCGCGCCGGCCGCCGGCACGCCGGGCGGCTGAACCCGCGGCGCCTGAGCCCGGCACCGGCCGGGCTCAGGCGCCGGTCTTGGTTGCAACGGCCGCCAGCAACTCGGCGGTCTCGTACAGGGGCAGGCCCATCACGCCCGAATAGCTGCCCTCAAGATGTCGGATGAAGGCCGCCGCGCGGCCCTGGATAGCGTAGGCCCCGGCCTTGTCGAGCGGCTCGCCGGTGGCGCAATACGCCGCAATCTCGTCGGCCGACAAGGCGCGGAAACTCACCCGGCTCTCGCTCAGGCGCACCCCGTGCGCGCCGCCGTGCTGGCAGGCCACGCCGCTGAGCACCGTGTGCGTGCACCCGCTCAGGCGGCGCAGCATGGCGGCGGCGTGCGCGGCATCCCGCGGCTTGCCCAGGATGTCGCCCTCGACCACCACCACCGTGTCGGCACCGATGACGCAGGCGTCCGGCGCCTGTGCGGCGCCCGCCCGCGCCTTGGCCAGCGCCAGGCGGCACACGTGATCGGCCGCCAGCTCGCCCGCCAGCGGCCGCTCGTCGACCTCAACCGCAATCACCTCGAACGTCAGCCCGATCTGGGCCAGCAGTTCACGTCGACGGGGGGAGGTTGAGGCAAGAACGAGCGGTGGCATGGCGCGTGCTGGTTTTTCGGGACGCCGGCTGAGGCCGGTCGTCGGTCGGGTCACGAAAGTTTAACGGCCGGCCCGCAGCATGCGGCCCACGAAAACGGCATGAGGATTCCACCATGCGCGACTGGACCCACACCCTGCT
The DNA here is from genome assembly GCF_050250495.1 of Immundisolibacter sp. Lineage (GTDB taxonomy): Bacteria > Pseudomonadota > Gammaproteobacteria > Immundisolibacterales > Immundisolibacteraceae > Immundisolibacter. The sequence goes on from NZ_JBFWOM010000001.1 coordinate 242,381, forward strand.
GAACCACCACGAGCGCTGCCTGGCGCGCCACGCCGGGCAACGGCTGCTGGTGCTGTTCGACGTCGACGACACGTTTCTGGACATGCGCCGCGCGCTGGCCAGCCTGCTGCACGCCTACGACGCCGCGCACGGCAGCGCGCACTTCGCCGCACTTGATCAGGGCACGCTCGACCCGTTCGGGCGCGGCGTCGAGACGCTGCTGGAACAGTGCCGCGTGCCGGCCGACGAACAGCCGCAGGTGCTCGCCTGGCACCAGCACAAGCGCCGCTGCGGTGACATCGCCCGCCGCGCCCACGCACCGTTCGAGGGCCTGCTGGCGCTGGCCGGCTGGCTGCACCGGCAGCCCGGCACGGCGGTCGGCATCAACTCCGCCCGGCCGGAATTCCTGCGCCAGGAAACGCTGCGCTGCCTGAACGATCTGGCGGCCGGCAGCGAGCTGCGCTTCGCGGACGAGCTGGCCTGGTTCACGCCGCACGGCTGGCGTGACGACGTCGGCGCGAGCAAGCTGGCCGCCATCGCGCAAGCCGAGCGGCGCGGCGAGCGGGTGATCGCCATGATCGACAGCAACCCGGCGGTGCTGGCGGCCCTGGCCGAGGCCGACTACGGCGACGACATGCTGCTGGTGCACAGCGCCGACCTGCTGCTGCAGTCGCAGCCGCGCCAGCGCGAGTGGCGCAGGCCCGAAGTGGCCTGAGCCTCGGCGGCCCGGGCGCCTCAAGCCCCGTAAACTGCCCTCAACAAGCCGGCCCACCGGCGCAGGAGGAGCAGCATGAACGCACCGGTCAACATCGACTACGCCGCCCTGATCCGCGAGGACACGCCGGACGGCTTCCTGGTCAACAGCCGCCTGTACCAGGACGAGGGCATCTTTCGCGAGGAGATGGACCGCATCTTCCACCGCGGCTGGGTGTACGTGGGCCACGCCAGCGAGGTGCCGGACCCCGGCGACTACCGGGTGCGCCTGATCGGCCAGCAGCCGGTCATCCTGGTGCGCGGGCAGGACCAGCGCATCCGCGTGCTGCTGAACCGCTGCACGCACCGCGGCAACACGCTGTGCCAGCGCGAGCGCGGCAACAGCAAGTTCTTCCGCTGCGCGTACCACGGCTGGGTGTTCGACAACACGGGCGCGCTGCGCGAGGCGACGCACCCGTCCGGCTGGGGCGACCGGCCGCCCGGCGCGGCGCAGCACCTGATCGAGGTGGCGCGGCTTGGCGAGCACCGCGGCTTCATCTTCGCGAGTCTCGCGAAGGACGGCATCAGCTTCGAGGACTACCTCGGCAACGCCGGCGCGTACCTGTCGCGCTACTGCGATCTGGCGCCGGACGGCGAGATCGTCCTGTCGGCCGGCCGCCACGGCGTCACCGTGGACGCCAACTGGAAGATGCAGCTCGAGAACCTCACCGACGCCTACCACGCCGAGTACGTGCACGCGTCGGCGCTGGCGCAGTTCGCGAGCCTGTCGTCCACCGACAAGAAGGCGTCGTTCCAGGAGCGCGGCGATCTTGAAAGCCCGCTCGCCATGCAGCGCGATCTGGCGGCGGCCACTCGGTTCTCGACAGCTTCACCTCGAACCGCGCCCAGGGCGACAAGCTGCGCTTCACCGGTTCCACCGGCACGCTGCTGCCGGAGGTGATCGACGGCGTCGCCCGGCGCATCGGCTCGCACGAGAAGGCGCTGTGGATGGCGCGCGGCGGCCCGTGCCACATCATGGTGTTCCCGAACCTGATGCTGCTGTGGGACGCGGTGCGCGTGATCCAGCCCATCGGCCTCACCCGCACGCACATCTACTACCACCCGGCGCTGCTCAAGGGCGCGCCGGACAGCGTCAACATCGCCCGCATCCGCGCCCAGGAAGGCGGCTTCGGCCCGGCCGGCTTCCTCGCACCGGACGACATGGAGATGTTCGAGCGCAGCCAGGCCGGCATGGCGGCGGCGCCGGACAGCTGGCTCGAACTGAATCGCGGCCGGCACGTCGAGCGGGTCGAGGCCGACGACTTCGGCCAGCCGGTGCGCACCTGCCAGAACCTCGACGAGGTCGCCCAGCGCGGCATCTGGCGGCACTACAAGAAGATCATGACCGGGGAGGCGTGAGCGTCATGAATCTGCGCGACGAGATCGAACAGTTCCTGTACCGCGAGGCGCGCCTGATGGACGAGCACCGCTTCGAGGACTGGGAGGCGCTGTGGACGGACGACGGCGTGTACTGGGTGCCGTGCGCGCACGACGGTACGCCGGACACGGACGTCGCCCTCATCTACGCCGACCGCGCCGCGCTCACGCGCCGCCTGGCGCGCATGAAAAGCAGCGCCATGTACATCCAGGACCCACGCTCGGTGCTGGCGCGGCTAGTCGGCAACGTGGAGATCTACCCGGACGGCGACGACGCCGCGCGCGTGCATTCCACCTTCAACATCAACGAGTTCCGTCGCCGCGGCCACCAGACCTGGCTGCGCACCTGGGCCGGGCGCAGCGAGCATCACCTGCGCCGCGTGGACGGCGACTGGCGCATGGCCTTCAAGAGGGTGCTGCTGGTCAACAGCGACGGGGAGACGCCGGCGCTCGGCTTCCTCGTGTAACCGCGCGGCCGGCCGGGGCGCCGACAGGCGTCCGGTAGAATCGGCTGCCCCATCTCGCCGGCCTGCCCCATGCCCGTCTACCCGCCCCTGCTGCTCGCTCTCGCCTACTTCGGGCTCGGCGCCGGCTACGGCTGGCAGTTGCGCGCGCCGGGCAAGCTGCTGCGCGCCGGCCTGCGCGCGCTCGCCGTGGTGCTTGCGCTGGCCCATCTCGCGCTGCTGGCGCAGGCGGTACCGGACGGCGACCTGACGCTCGGCTTCGGCAACGCCGTATCGTTGCTCGGCGCGGCGGTCGTGCTGCTGTTCGCCGGCGTTTCCCTGCTGCGCGGCATCGACAATCTCGGCGTCGTGCTGGCGCCGCTGGCCGGTGTGTCGGTGCTGCTCATGCTGCTGCCGGACCACTCCGCGCCGCTGCCGGTGAGCGACGTGCTGCCGCTGGCGCTGCACGTGCTGCTGTCGCTCGCCGCCTACGCGCTGCTGGCGCTCGCGGCGCTGCAGGCGCTGGTGATGGCATACCAGGACGGGCGCCTGCGCCAGCACACGCCAGGCCGGGTGCTGCGCGTGCTGCCGCCGCTCGGCGACATGGAGCGCTTGCTGTTCCAGCTGCTCGGACTCGGCTTTGCGGCGCTCACACTCGCGCTGCTGTCGGGCGTGCTGTTTCTGGGCGACATCTTCGCGCCGCACCTGATCGAGAAGACCGTCCTGTCGATCGCCGCCTGGGTCGTCATTGGCACGCTGCTCGTCGGCCGCCGGCGCGCCGGCTGGCGGGCGCAGACCGCGGTGCGCTGGACGCTCGCCGGCTTCGCCCTGCTGGCGCTGGGGTATCTGGGCAGCAAGTTCGCGCTGGAGTTCGTGCTGGCTTGAGCAGGCGCAAGGAGTTCGTGCTGGCGCGTTGAGTCGCGCTGTGGGAGGCCCGCCCTCGGGCCGAATCGTGCTGCACCAGGCGAACAATTCGCGGCGGGGGCGCCACGCCCACCACTCGACCCTGGGCTAGCCCACGCCCTCGGCGCTGTAGCGCGCGAGCAGGCCCGTCCGGCGCGCGTGCGCGAACACCCGTCGCAGCGCCCAGCCGGCGAGCAGCAGATGCACCGCCGTCAGCGCCACCGCGAGCCCGAGTTCCGCCACCGGCATGCGGCCTCCCGCCAGCAGCGCGCGCAGGCCCTCGAACACGTGCGACGGCGGCAGGCACCAGCCGATCGCGCGCATCCATGCCGGCAGCGTCGCGAGTGGGTAGAACACGCCGACGAACGGCGACAGGATGGCCGGGATTGGCCAGATCAGCCACTCGGCGGCCGGGCCGTAGCGCAGCACGAGCGCGCAGCCGAAAAGCCCCAGCGCCACGCCAAAGCCGAACAGCACCAGCAGGAACGCACCCAGGCGCAGCCCGAGCGGCGCGAACGAGAGCCCGAACAGCGAGGTCGCCAGCAGCAGCATCACGGCCAGACCGATGGCGCTCGTGACCACCGCCGCCGCCACCAGCCCGGCGGCGTACTCGCCAAGCCCGAGCGGGCTGCCGAACAGGTTCACGAAATTGCGCGACCACACGTCCTCGAAGAACGGCATGGTCACGCCCTGCATCACGCGGGTGAAGAAATCCCACAGCAGCACGGCGCCGAGCAGCGCCGGCAGCAGCGGGTGCGTGGCGCGCGCTATCGCCTCGACGTAGCGGGCGATGTAGCCCCACAGCACCATGTCCACCGCCACCCAGGCGAACAGCGGCAGCACGCGCGCCGGCGAGCCGCGCATGAGGTCGAACTGCCGGCGCAGGAGCGCCGCGACGCGCCGGCCGTTCACGCGAGTTCCCCGCCAGCCAGGCGCAGGAACAGTGCCTCCAGAGACGCCGCGCCGTGCGCCCGCACGAGCTCGCCAGGCGCGCCCTCCAGCAGGATGCGGCCGTGTGACAGCAGCAGCACGCGATCGCACACCGCCTCCACCTCGGCCATGTTGTGCGAGGTCCACAGCGCGCCGCGGCCGTGCCCGCGCGTGAGCTGCACGATGTGCTCGCGCAGCGCGAGCGCCGCAGCGGGATCGAGCGAGGCGGTGGGCTCGTCGAGCAACAGCAGCGCCGGCGCGTTCAGCATCGCCTTGGCGAGCCCGACGCGCGCCTGCTCGCCGGACGACAAGAGACCATAACGGCGGTCGGCCAGCGCATCGAGGCCGAATTCCGCCACCACCGCGTCGACGCGCTCGGCGGCGCGCGACACGCCGTACAGCCCGGCGAACAGGCGCAAATTTCGCCGCACCGTGAGGTTGCCCGGCAGCGCGGCATAGACAGCGGAGAAATTGGCGTGCGACAGCGCCGCCGCACGCCGGCGGGCGAGGTCGATGCCGTCGATGGCGATGTCGCCCGCGTCCGGCTCCAGCAGGCCGAGCACCATGTTGATGATGGTGGTCTTGCCGGCGCCGTTCGGACCCAGCAGGCCGACGATCTCGTCCCGCGCCACGCGAAAGCTCACGCCGTCCACCGCCGGCCGGCCGGCGTACGCTTTGGCGAGGCCGCGCACCGCCAGCACTGGCGCGTCAGTCATTCACCGAAGCGAGCAGGTTCCGCAGGAAGGCGCGCAGCGCGGCCGTGGCCTGCGCGCGGTGGCTCAGGCGCGCCTTGTCGGCCGGGTCGAGCTGCGCCGCGGTGCAATCCAGCGCCGGCACGCGAAACAGCGGGTCGTAGCCGAAACCGTTGCCGCCGGCTTCCGCGAGCGCGATCTCGCCCTGCCAGGTGCCGGTGAAGACTTCCGGCCATGGGTCGTCTGCGTGTCGCAGGTACACCAGCACGCAGCGAAAGCGCGCCCGGCGCGCGCCCGGCGGCACGTCCGCGAGACGCTCCAGCAGCAAGCGCCGATTGGCGGCATCGTCCGCATCGGGCCCGGCAAAGCGCGCCGAGCGCACGCCGGGCGCGCCGGACAGGGCATCGACTTCGAGCCCCGAATCGTCCGCCAACGCCGGCAGGCCGCTCGCCTGGGCGGCGAAGCGCGCCTTGAGGATGGCGTTCTCGACGAAGCTTGGCGCCGTTTCCTCGGCCGCGTCGGCAGTGAAGTCGGCCAGCGACGCGAGCATCAGCGGCAGGTCCGCCAGCAGGCCGCGCAGCTCGGCGAGCTTGCCGCGGTTGCCGCTCGCCAGCACGAGCCGCATCAGCCTTCCAGGGCGGCGCGTTGCAGCGCGATCAGCTCCGCCACGCCCTGCTGGCCGAGCGCGAGCATCTGCTGGAGTTCGTCGTTGCGGAACGCGTGGCCTTCGGCGGTGCCCTGAATCTCGACGAAGGCGCCGGCGTCGTTGATGACGAGGTTCATGTCGGTCTCGGCAGTGGAATCCTCGGCGTAGTCGAGATCCAGCACCGGCTGGCCGCCGAAGATGCCGACCGATATGGCGGCAATGGCGCCGTGGATCGGATCGCGCGTCACCGCGCGCCGCTTGCGCAGGCTCGCCACCGCGTCCACCAGCGCCACGTAGGCGCCGGTGATGGCGGCCGTACGCGTGCCGCCGTCGGCCTGGATCACGTCGCAGTCGAGCGTGACGGTACGCTCGCCGAGCGCGGACAGGTCCACCACCGCGCGCAGCGCGCGGCCGATCAGGCGCTGGATTTCGAGCGTGCGCCCGCCCTGGCGGCCGCTCGCCGCCTCGCGCGAGTTCCGCGTATGGGTGGCGCGCGGCAGCATGCCGTACTCGGCCGTCACCCAGCCGCTGCCGGAGCCGCGCTTGAAGCCCGGCACGCGCTCCTCGACGCTCGCCGTGCAGATGACGCGCGTGTCGCCGAAGCCGACCAGCACCGAGCCCTCGGCGTGCTTGCTGAAATGACGGGTGATGGTGACCGGACGCAACTGGTCCGGCCGACGGCCGCTCGGGCGCATGGGGAATCCTGGGAGGTGGCAAACGGGGAGGCCCGCGGCGCGACGTGCGCAACGCGACGGCGCGGCGGGTGCCGGTAGTTTAGCCCCCGCCGTTGCGGCACCCGGTCGTGCAGCCCGGCGAAGCCGCTCCGCTACACTTCCCGCCCGCCTCAAACCGCTCCCGGACCGCCCATGATTTCCAGCATGACCGCCTTTGCCCGCGCCAGCCGCAGCGGACCGCAGGGCGACTTCACCTGGGAGCTGCGCAGCGTCAATCACCGCTACCTCGAACTGTCACTGCGCCTGCCGGACGCGCTGCGCGGCCTCGAACCGCGCGTGCGGGAACTGGCGAGCCGCGAGCTTGGCCGCGGCAAGGTGGACATCACGCTGCGCCACGCGTCGCCAGTGGGCGCGGCCAGGCTCGACATCGACGACGCGGCGCTGACTGCCCTGCTGGCCGCCGCCGCCCAGGTGCGCGACCGCCTCGGCGCACACGCCACGCCGCCCGATCCGCTCGACATGCTGCGCTGGCCGGGCGTGGTCAAGTCCGCCGAGGGCGCCGATCAGGACGCCATTGATGCCGCGGCGCTTGGCGGTCTGCAGGCAGCGTTTGCGGAACTGAAGGCGACGCGCCAGCGCGAGGGCGAGCGCCTCGCGGCGCTGATCGAGGAGCGCGCCGCCGGCGTGCTGGAACTGGCGCAAAAAATCGGTGCGCGCATGCCGGCGCTGCGCGACGCCTGGCGCGAGAAAATCCGCGAGCGCATCGCCGCGCTCGGCACGCCGGTCGAGCCGGCGCGTCTCGAACAGGAACTCGTGCTTGCCGTGCAGAAGGGCGACATTGCCGAGGAACTCGACCGCATCGGCATCCATGTGAAGGAAATCCGCGACTGCCTCGCCAAGGGTGGCGCCGTCGGCCGACGGCTCGACTTCCTCATGCAGGAACTCGGCCGCGAGGCCAACACCGTGGGCTCCAAGGCCATCGACATGGAAGTCACGCAGGCCGCGGTGGGCCTCAAGGTGCTGATCGAGCAGATGCGCGAGCAGACTCAGAACATCGAATAACCATCGGCGCGGCGGAGTCCGACGTTGCCCCTCCGTGAGTAGCGTTCCGCTTCGGAATTCTTGAGTGGCTGCCATCGCTCTGGCAGCCAAGTGCCGGGAATACACGGCGGGCGTCAGCCTGCGCAGTGCATTCTCCTGTCTTTCCTCGGCGCCGAGGCACTCCGGCCGACCACGCGCCGAAGACCGTTTCCTCGATCTACCTCTGCTCGACGTGCGACCTCCTGAGGTCTGGTTGGGAGGCCACCTCCTCAACTCAATCCACGACCGGCCTCAGCGCGAAATTCCGCGGGCCGTCCCCCGCTAGCGCGGCGCGGAAAACGGCATCAGTGCACATCGTTTTGCCGCAGTCTTTTCCAGTGTCCGGAGTAGCATCGGTCGGGGATTGTCCCTACGGCCCACCGAGGAGACGCGCCATGAGCAAGACCGCGCTGTGCATCGGCATCAACAACTACCCCGGCACGCACATGGACCTGCAAGGCTGCGTCAACGACGCCGCCGACTGGTCGCAGGTGCTCACGGCGCGCGGCTTTGCCGTGACCACTTTGCTGGACGCCACAGCCACCAAGGCCGCGATGGTGACGGCGATGAGCGCGCTCATCGCCGGCGGCGTGGCGGGTGACAGCCTGGTGATCACGTTTTCCGGCCACGGCACGTATCAACCCGATGCGGACGGCGACGAGGCGGACGGTCTCGACGAGGCGCTGTGCCCGCACGACATCCAGACCCGCGGCGAGGCGCTGGTCGACGACGAGATCCGCGCCATCTTTGCCGCCCGCAAGCCCGGCGTGCGGGTGCTGCTGATCGCGGACAGTTGCCATTCCGGCACCGTCAGCCGGGCGGCACCGGCCGAACCGGAAGCCGACGCGCCGCGCCCGCGCTTTCTGCCCATGGGCAACTGGCTGCCGGCCGCCCGCGTCACGCCGGTCAGCGTGGTGCCGGGCGCGGTGTCCCCGTTCGCCGGTGTGCTGCTGAAGCAACACGGCGACCTGCTGCTGTCCGGCTGCAAGGAAGGCCCGAACAACTACAGCTACGACGCGAAAATCGCCGGCCGCTACAACGGCGCCTTCACCTATTACGCGCTGAAGACCCTGAAATCCCTGCCCGCCGGCGCCACCTACGCCGACTGGCACGCGGCGATCGGTGCCTACCTGCCCTCGGCGAGCTACCCGCAAAGCCCGCGCATCCTCGGCTCCAGCGCGGCCCGGCGCCAGCCGGTGTTTGCCTGACCGGGCGCCGACCGCGCCCGCCCTCGCCATCACCCTGGGGAGCTCGCCATGACGCTCAGTTACCGTATTCGGGGCGCCACGAACGCAGCGGCGCCCGCCACGCCGCGGACCAGTGACGCCGTCGCCATCACGCAGGCGGGTCGTCTGGCGCCGGGCGTTGGCCGGGACGTTGCAGCGACCGAGGTCACCACGGCCGGCGACGCCGTGGTGCGGGTGGAGCTCAACAACGGCGCGGTGCTGTGGACGCGCGCCGACGACCTGATCCGCGAGCACGGCCAGCCGGCGCTGGCGCGCGACGGCACCGACGCCTGGGACATCCAGACCCGACCCCGGCCACCGCTGCACGGGCCCGCGCAGCGCGGCGACCGCGGCTGGCTCGGGCTCGGCATCAAGCTGCTGGAGTTCTTCGACGTCGACCTCAAGGGCAAGACGGCGGCGGCGCTCGGCAAAAAGCTGGAGCAAAAGCAACTGCACGGCCGCCAACCCGGCCTGTATCACTGCTCCCTCGGCGACGCCTTCGCGCTGACGGCGCTCGACGGCAAGGCGCCTGCTAAGGCGCCTGCTCTGGCCGGGGGCGATCCGGCCAAGAGCCCGATCCTGGTGTTCATCCACGGCACCGCCTCCAGCACCGAGGGCAGCTTCGGCAAGCTGTGGGGCGGCAGTACCGGGGCGGCCGCGCGGCAGGCGCTGGCACACCGCTACGGCGATCGCGTGTACGCGCTGGAGCACCGCTCGCTCACGCAAAGCCCCATCCGCAACGCGCTCGACCTCGCGCAGGCGCTCGCCGAGCACCTGCCCGAGCACCGCCATGTGGATCTTGTGACGCACTCGCGCGGGGGCCTGGTGGGCGAGTTGCTGTGCCTGGCCGAGCGCGACAAGACCGTGGACGCGTTCGACACCGAGCTGATGACGGCGCTGTTCGCCGCCGACCGCACCATCGCCGAGCAGCTCGGTCTTGGTCCGCTCGACGGCGAGGCCGCCAAGGCGCGCGATGAGGCCTACGGCGCCGACCGCACGGCGCTGGCCGAGCTCCTGACGCTGCTCGACAAACACCCGCTGCGCATCGCGCGCTTCGTGCGCGTGGCCTGCCCGGCGCGCGGCACCACGCTGGCTTCCGGCCGCCTCGACCGCTGGCTGTCGGTGCTGAACCTGCTGACCGACAACGGCCTGTTCGGCGACGTGACCGATTTTCTGCTGGCGGTGGTCAAGGAGCGCACCGACCCACGCACGCTGCCGGGGCTCGAAGCCATGCTGCCAGGCTCGGCCCTGACGCGACTGCTGCAGAACCCGGCGCTCAGCACACGCGCCGACCTCACCGTGATTTCCGGCGACATCGAGGGCGACTCGCTGTGGGGCCAGCTCAAGCTGCTGGCGACCGACTGGTTCTACGGCGCCGATCACGACCTGATCGTGAACACCGGCTCCATGCACGGCGGCCTGCGGCGCCCGCCGCAGGGCGCGCGCTATCGCAGCGACCGCGGCGCGGCGGTGAACCACTTCGACTACTTCACCAACAAGAAGACGGTCGACTGGCTGATCGCCGGCCTGACGCGCGCGGACGACAGCTCCGGCGGCTTTCTGCCGCTGCACGCCGCCGCGCACGACGAGCCCAAGTGGCGCGAGGCGGTACGCCGCAGCCGCAGCACGGGCACGCCGCGGCCGCTCGCGGTGGTGCTGCCGGGCACCATGGGCAGCAGCCTGCAGGTCGACGGCGACCCGCTGTGGCTGGCCTACTGGCCGCTGTTCAAGGGCGGCCTGAGACGCCTTCGCAAGGGCGCGGGCGAGGTCCGCCCGACCGGGCTGATCGACGACTTCTACGGCCCGCTGGTCGAGTTCCTGGCGCGCAGCCATCGGGTCGAGATCTTCCCCTACGACTGGCGCCTGTCGGTGCGCGAAGCGGCCGCCCGGCTGGCGGATGCCCTGGAGGGCTGGTTGCCGGACAGCGAGCGCCTGGGCCAGCCGGTGCACATCGTGGCGCACTCGATGGGCGGCCTTGTGGTGCGCAGCATGATTGCCGACGGCGGCCGCGGCAGCGCGCTGTGGCGGCGCATCGTGGCGCTCAAGAACAGCCGCTTCCTGATGCTGGGCACGCCGAACCTCGGCTCGCACGAGGCGGTGCGCTGGCTGACCGGCCACAACCCGACGCAGACCAGGCTCACGCTGCTCGACGCCCGGCACAGCACGGACGAGATCATCGACATCGTGAGCGGTTTTCCGGGCCTGCTGGAGCTGCTGCCGTTCGACCCGGCCGGCGCTGACTTTGCCGATCCCAGCCGGTGGGCGAGCCTGCGCGAGCAGCTCGCCGCGCGCTGGCAACCGGCCGACACTCAGGCGCTGCTCGCCGCCCGCGCCACGTGGAATGTCCTCACCGGCGCCGCGCCGGACCCGCAGCACATGCTGTACGTCGCCGGCTGTCAGAAGGCGACCGTGGTCGACTACCGCCTGGTCGACCAGGACGACCACCCGCGCCTGGCCGGACGAAAGCGCTTGCAGTTCATCGCCACTGCCGAGGGCGACGGCACGGTGACCTGGGCCTCCGGCCGCCTGCCGGGCGTGGGCACCTGGTATGTCGCGGACACCGCCCACGACGCGCTGTGCGCGCAGAAAAGTGCCTTCCCGGCCTACCTTGACCTGCTGACCACCGGCGCCACCACGCGCCTGCCACAGTCCCCGCCAACGGCCACCCGCGCCGCGGACGGCACACCAAAGACCTTCGTCCTGCCGGACCTGCCCCCGGCCGATGCCGTGCCGGACGAGGCCGAGCTCAAGGGTCTCGGCTTCGGGTCCTCGCCGCCGCTTGACGAAGCAGCGACCGGCCGCGGCGTGCCGGTCATCGAAGTCACGCTCAGCCACGGCAACCTCGCGTACGCCAAACATCCGGTGCTGGTCGGCCACTACCTTGGCGACACCATCATCAGCGCCGAGAAGGCGCTCGACGCGCGGCTCGGCGGGGAACTGTCGGCGCGTTTGCAGCTCGGGCTGTACCCCGGGCGGCTGGGCACGCACGCGCTGTTCTTCAATCCCGACCGCGCCCACAAGCCGGACGGCGCGGTGGTGGTCGGGCTCGGCCAGGTGGGCGAACTCAGCCCCGGCCTGCTGATGAAGGGCGTGCGCGACGCGCTGCTCGATTACGCGCTGCGCGTCGCGCAGTGGCCGGACGACCGCTTCGGTGGCGCCCGGCAGGTGCGCTCGGCGGCGGTGTCGTGCCTGCTGGTCGGCTCCGGCGCCGGCGGCGTCAGCGCCCGCGACTCGCTCGACGCCATCCTGCGCGCCGCCGTGGCCGCCAACGCCAAGCTGGCGCAGGCGCGCCTCGAAAACCGCGTCGTGATCGACCGCATCGAGATCGTCGAGCTGTTCGAGGACATCGCCATCGGCGCCGCCGAAGCGCTGCACGCCGTGCTCGGCGACGGCGAGCTCGCCACCGCCGCGAACTGGCCGGCCGGCACCATCGAAGCGGGCGAAGGCGGCCTGCGGCGCGTGCGCTACGACGACGCACCCGACTGGTGGCAGCGGCTCGAAATCATCGAGGACGCACAGACCCAGCGGCTGCGCTTCGTCGCCACCACCGACCGCGCCCGCGCCGAGGAAACGCTCGCCACCGGCCAGTTGCGCCTGGCCGAGAACTTCATCCGCCAGGCCTCCCGCACCACCAGCGCCAACGCTGAGGTGGCGAAGACGCTGTTCGAGATGCTGCTGCCGAACCACCTGAAGGAACTGGCGCCCCGGCAGGCGGACCTGGTGCTGCTGGTGGACACACAGTCCGCCCGCTACCCGTGGGAACTGCTCGAAGACCGCTGGGGTCACAGCCGGCGCCCGGCCGCCATCGCCGCGGGCCTTGTCCGCCAGCTCAAGACACCCGTATTCCGGCCCCAACCGGCGCACGCCAGCGAGCTCACCGCGTTCGTGGTCGGCAACCCCGACCTTGCCGGCTGGGACGCGTTTGCGGATCTGCCCGGCGCGCGCGAGGAAGCGCGCAAGGTGGCCACGCTGCTCGGCGCCGGTGGCTATCGCACGCTCGACTGCATCGACGAGAAGGCGGACGCGATCATGGCCGGCCTGCACCGCGACGCCTGGCGCATCCTGCACCTGGCCGGGCACGGCGAGCACGAGTTTCCGCTGGCGGAGCCCGCCGAGGCCACGCCGCCTGGCGCAGCCACACCGATTGGCAAGACCGACAAGGGCAAGACCGTCTCCGGCATGGTCATCGGCAAGAACACATTCCTCACGCCGGGCGACGTCGAGCAGATGCGCTGGGTGCCGGAGCTGGTGTTCATCAACTGCTGCCACCTCGGCAAGACCCAAACCGGCGGCGCCAGCCGCACCGCCCGGGCGGGCGAGTTCAACCTGCTGGCGGCCAACCTTGCGGTGCAGTTCATCACGATGGGCGTGAAGGCCGTGGTCGCGGCCGGCTGGGCGGTGGACGATGCCGCCGGCGCCGCGTTCGCCGAGACCTTCTACCGCCGCCTTCTGGCGGGCGAGATGTTCGGCGAGGCCGTGCGCGCCGCGCGCGAGGAAATCTGGGTGCGCTTTCCGGACTGCAACACCTGGGGCGCCTACCAGTGCTACGGCGACCCCGGCTACCGGCTGCATGGCAACGGCGCCCCGGCGGGCCGCAGGGACGACCGCCGCTACCACGCGCCCGCCGAGCTGGTGGCCGATCTGGACAACTTTGCAGCGCTGATCCGCACCCGCGTGCACGACCCTGAGGAAGACTCAGACACCCGGGCCGAGCTGCGCCGCGGCATCCTCGACATCCTGCGCGCCGTGCCGGACCCGCTCGGCGCCGACTGGCTGCAACGCGGCGACGTAGCGGCGGCACTCGGCTTTGCCTGGGGCGAGGCCGGCGACTGGGCGCAGGCGGTCGAGTGGCTCGACAAGGCGCTGACCGCGCGCACCGGCGACTGCCCGGTCAGGGGAGCCGAGCAGTGCGCCAACTTCCGCGTGCGCCTGTCCGGGCAGCGCTGGCGGGCGCTGCGTGAGCAGCCCGAGGACGCCGCGGCCAGCAGCGCGCGGCGCGCGTTGATCGCCGATATCGAGCGCGCCATCCGCGAACTCGACCTGATCACCCTGCGCGCCCCCACACCCGAGCGCCTGGCGTTGCTCGGCAGTGCCTGCAAGCGGCTCGCCTGGCTGCACGAGGCCGACGCGCCGCGCATCGAGGCGCTGGTCAACATGGCCAACTACTACCGTCAGGCCCACGAGCAGGACCGCCAGCACGCACCCGCGGCGCAGACCCACGCCGACCCCTACCCGTTCAGCCACTGGGTGGTGGCCAAGGCGCTCGCGGAGCTGTTCGATCCGCGCCAGGACAAGGACTGGCGGAACGGCCTCGCCGATGCCTGCCGGCAGATGATGGCCGACGCCGCACAGCGCAACCAGGACGACCCGAACTTCTGGGACGCCATCGGCGTCGCCCACTGCGACCTGGCGCTGCTGCTGATCAAGCCCGGCAGCACGCAGAAGGCCACCGACGCGGCTGCGACGCGCATTGCCGGCCGCTACCGCAACGCCGCCCAGCGCGGGGCCAGCCCGCGCCAGTACGACTCGGTGCGCGAGCACGTCGAGTTCGTGCAGGCGCTGGTGGAAGCCGGACGCGGCGAGCCGCGGCTGCGCAGCGCCCTTGCCACCCTGCGCGCGGCGCTGTAGCCGCGGAGGATCGACCATGAACGACCACGCCCAGACCGACCTTGCCCACCTCAGCCTGGCGGCGCTGGACCCGAACGACCTGATCGCGCCGAACTTTCGCCTGTACGAGCTGACGCGGTCCGAGCTCGCAGCCCGCCTCGGCGTCGAGAACGACTTCGCCAGCGACCGCGAACTGCGCGCCGCCGTGCACCTGGCGCGCGAGGTGTTGCAACGCCTGCGTGACGCCTTCGGCGCCTTCACCCCGAACAGCGTGTACCGCAGCCAGGCGCTCGAGCGGCGTCTCAAGAACAAGCCCTCCGGCTGGCTCAGCACCAGCCAGCACACGCAGGGCTGCGCCTGCGACGTCGAGATCGTCGGCAAGAGCACGCTTGAACTGGCGCAGTGGGCGGCCACGAACCTGCCGGATTTCGACCAGATCATCTGCGAGTGCTTCGACCCGGCGCAGGGCCCGAACTCGGGCTGGGTGCATATCTCGCTGAAGCCGCCGGCGGACGGCCCGAATCGCCGCAAGACGCTCAGCTACATCCGCGATCCCGCCGCCGGACAGATGGTGTACGTGGACGGCTTGCGGGCCAGCGTAGGCTGAACGCCCCGGAGCGGGCGCAGCCCTGCCCGGCGGCGCCGCTTGCAGCAAGCCTGCGGCCGGCACGGCGCCTCGTCGGCAGCGCTGGACAACGCACAGTGCCTCCTCGCCCCGCAACGCCGTGCGGCGGCCCGCGGCACCTTGTAAGCCACTACCGAGTCGCGGATAGTTCCCGCTGAGGCCCCACCTCGCGAGGAGAAACAATGGCGACCGTGATCGAGCCGTCCAGCCGCGCCGCAACAGCGCAAAGCGAGTTCCACACCGTGGCCTGCCCCGGCATGGGCTGCCACCAGAACTGCCCGCTGCGGGCCGAGGTGCGCGATGGCCGCCTGGTCGGCCTCGGCGCGGCGCCGGTGCCGGGCTCGCCCGACGACACCCACGCCTGCCTGCGCGGCCTCGCGGCCGTGGAACTGCCGTACATCCCGCAGCGCCTGAAGCACCCGATGCGGCGCGTCGGTGCGCGCGGCGAGGGCCGCTGGGAGCGCATTTCCTGGGACGAGGCGTACCGCGACATCGCCGCCCGGCTCATCGAAATCCGCGACACCCACGGCCCGCAGGCGGTGCTGATGCATGGCTCGGGGTCGAGCTCGGTGCCGCTGTCCGGCGTCAACGCAGGCGGCGCCACCGGCCGCTTCGCCAACCTGTTCGGGTGCACCGAGATCGTCGGCTGGCCGGTGGACGGTGCACCGTACGTGGCCGGCCTGGCGCACTACGGGTTTTTCTTTGGCGGCGCGAATGATCCGCGCGACTGGGTTAACGCGAAGCTGATCATCATCTGGGGCGAGAACATGGCGGAGTCCGCCATGCGCGACTTCAACCACGTGATGCGCGCCCGCGCCGCCGGCGCGAAGCTCATCGTCATCAGCCCGCTGTACGACGCCACCGCCGCCAAGGCGGACTGGTGGATTCCGATCGAGCCCGCCACCGACGGCGCGCTGGCCCTGGCCCTGACGCACCTGCTGATCGACAGCGGCCAGTACGACGCGGACTACGTGCGCCGCTACACGGTGGCGCCGTTTCTGGTGCGCGCGGACAACGGCCAGTTCCTGCGCACGGGCGACATCGGCGCCAGCGGGTCCGCCGACGCCTACGTGGTGTGGGACGAGGCGGCCGGCACCACGGGCGCACCCGTCGCGATGCCGGCGCACACGAGCGAACTGCCCGGCGTGCGCCCGGCGCTGCGCGCATCCGTGAACGTGGCGGGCATCGCCTGCCGCACGGCATTCGACCTGCTCGCCGAGCGCGCCGGGCAGTACACGCCGCAGCGCGCGAGCGCCCTGTGCAAGATTCCGGAAGCGGCCATCCGCAAGCTGGCGCAGGAGTACGCCGCCGCCCGGCCGTCGACCATCAAGATCGGCATCGGCGCCACGCGCACGCTGCATGGCGACCTCAACGCCCGCGCCATCCTGGCGCTCGGCTCGCTCACCGGCGACGTCGGCCGCAGCGGCGGCGGCGCGAGCGGCTGGTGCCGCGCCTACGCGCCAATGCTGAACCCGGACCCCGTGTACGCGGCCGACGGACGCCGCAGCCGGCGCCTGCACATCAGCCAGGGCCACCACACCATCGTCACGGGCGAGCCGTGGCCGATCAAGGCGATGCTGGTGTTCGCCACGAATCCCTTCGGCTCGCTGCCCAACCGGCGCACCTGGGTTGAGGACATCCTGCCGAAGCTCGATTTCGTGGTCGCGGTGGACATCGTCGAGTCCGACACGGCGCACCACGCCGACCTCGTGCTGCCCGGCACCACCATCTTCGAGCGCACGGATCTGTACACCGGCCTTGGCTGCACCATCCTGAGTGAGCAGGCCATCGCACCGCAGCACGAGGCGAAATCGGACCTCGACATCATGTCCGAGCTGGCCCGCCGGGTGGGCCTCGGCGAGTTCTTCACGCAAGGCACCGACGACTACCTGCGCGCGATGCTGGACCACCCGACGCAGCACGGCCTCACGCTCGAACGCCTGCGCGAGGCCGGCGGCATGGTGCGCGCACCGGGCACTGACGCGCCGGCCATCTCGTTTGCCGACAAGCGCTTCCCGACGCCGTCCGGGCGCATGGAGTTCTACGTCGAGTACCTGCATGCGATCGGCGAGGCGCTGCCGGACCACCGCCCGCCGCGCGAGATCGGCGACCCTGCCCTCGCGGCGCGCTACCCGCTGCAGTTCTTCACCGGGCGGCGCAAGTTCGTGAATCAAAGTCAAAGCTACCAGCGCAGCACGCGGGAGCTGAATCCGCTGCCGTACCTGCGCCTGAATCCACTCGACGCGCAGGCACGCGGCCTCGCCGACGACGACTGGGTGCGCGTGTTCAACCAGCGCGGCGAGTTCCGCGTGCGGGTGCAGCGCTCCGAGGGTATTCGCCCCGGCACGGCGTGGATCGAACACGGCTGGTGGCCCAAGGACTTCCCCCACGGGCACTATCAGGACCTGCTGCCGCCGCTGAACCTGCCCGCACCGGACATGCTGAGCGCATCGTTCGCCGTGTACTGGGGCATGTGGAAGCAATACGCGGAGACTGCCGCTTCGCCGGGGCTTGCCCCCTACGGGCTGGCGGATCAGGTGTTCGACGTGCGGGTCGAGGTGGAGCGTGCGCAGGAGGCCGCGGCATGACCGCCCGCTACGGCATGTTCATCGACCGCGAGCGCTGCATCGGCTGCCATGCCTGCGCCGTGGCCTGCAAGACCGAGAACCACCCGCCGGCCGGCAAGAGCTTCATGAACGTGAAGACCGTCGGCGGCGCGCACCGCGACACGCCGGCCGGCACCTACCCGAACGTGCAGATGCGCTGGGAGCCGACGCTGTGCATGCACTGCGAGGACGCGCCGTGCCTTGCCGTGTGCCCGCCGCACGCGCTATACCGGCGGCCGGATGGCATCGTGGTACTGAACGAGGACGAGTGCCTCGGCGCCGGCTGCAAGCGCTGCACGTACGTGTGTCCGTACGGCGTGATCGAGTTCAACGCCGCCGAGGGCGTGATGCAGAAGTGCAACTTCTGCACCCAGCGCGTCGACGCCGGGCGCAGCACCGCCTGCGCGGACGCCTGCGTGTACGAGGCGATCTTCTTTGGCGATCTGAACGACCCCGCGAGCGAGGTGTCTCGCGCCATCGCGCGCGCCGGCGGCCAGACGGAAGTGCTGAAAGCCGACCACGGCACGCGACCGGCGGTGTTCTATTCGGTCTCGGGGCACGAGGACAGCGACGGGCGCTAGCCGGCCGGCAATTCGCTGGCAAGTCCGCGCCGGTGCGTAGAATGCCGCCCGGCGCCGCGCACACGCGCAGCGCGCCCTCCCGCAAGTCCCTGGACGACCTGTCGTGTCACAAGCCGACGCGCCGGCAGCGCCTACCCCGCCGCCGCTGCTCCTGATCGTGTTCCTGTCGCTCGCTGCCGGCGCCAGCGCCATGGGCATGCGCATCAACGACGCGCTGCTGCCGCAGCTGTCACAACTGTTCGGCACGCCGCTCGCCACCACGGCGCAGGTGGTCAGCCTGTACGCGCTGGCGTATGGCGCCACGCAGGTGCTGTGGGGGCCGGTCGGCGACCGCTTCGGCAAGTACCGCGTGGTCGGCTGGGCGGTGCTGGGGTGCGCGCTCGCGTCGCTGGCGTGCGCGCTGGCGGGCGACTTCGATCAGCTCCGCGCGGCGCGCGTGCTGTCCGGCATGCTGGCGGCGGCGATCATTCCCCTTTCCATCGCCTGGCTCGCTGACGTGATTCCGTACGAGCAGCGCCAGCCGGTGCTGGCACGGTTTCTGATCGGCCAAATCATGGGACTGGCAACCGGCGTGTGGCTGGGCGGAGTGGCGGCGGACCACCTCGGCTGGCGCGTGCCGTACGCGGTGCTGACGGTGCTGTACGCCGTGGTCGGCGTGCAGTTGATGATCGGCCAGCGGCGGCTTGCAGGCATCGGGCATGGCGCCCACGCACCCGCCCCGCTGCGCCGCACGGCGGCCGATATCGGCGAGGTGCTGCGCACGCGCTGGGCGCAGACGCTGCTGACGATCGTTTTTCTGGAAGGCGCGTGCCTGTTCGGACCGCTCGCCTTCGTCGCCACGCACCTGCATCTGCGCCTTGGCGTGTCGCTGACGGTGACGGGCTCGCTGCTGATGGTGTTCGGGCTTGGCGGGTTTGTGTACGCCATGGCCGCCCGACGCCTGGTGCACGGCCTCGGCGAGGTCGGCCTCGCGCGGGCGGGCGCGGTGTGTGTGAGTGCGGGCCTCGGGTGTACGGCCGCGGCGCCGTCGTGGGTGTTCGGCGTGCTCGGCAGCCTGCTCACCGGGCTCGGCTTTTACATGATGCACAACACGCTGCAGGTGAACGCGACGCAGATGGTGCCGCGGGCGCGCGGCGCGTCGGTGTCGATGTTCGCGGCTTGCTTTTTTCTGGGCCAGGCCACCGGCGTGACGGTGACGGGCTGGCTCGCCGCCAGCATCGGCACCGGCCGCGCGATCGGTATCGGCGGCGCGGTGCTGCTCGGCATCGGGCTTGCGTTCGGCCAGGCGCTGTCGCGAAGCAAGGCGCAGACAGCCTAGCTGACGCCGGTCGCCCGCCCGCCGGCGCCGTTCATTGCCGGCTGTAGAGCTTCTGCCCGGTGGCGCGGAACTCGATCGCCTTCTCCTGCATGCCGGCAGCGAGCGCCCCGTCGTCGTCGCCCAGGCCCTTGCTTTGCGCATAGTCGCGCACGTCCTGGGTGATCTTCATCGAGCAGAAGTGCGGGCCGCACATGGAGCAGAAGTGCGCCAGCTTGGCGGACTCCTTGGGCAGGGTCTCGTCGTGGAACTCGCGCGCCTTGTCCGGGTCCAGGCTCAGGTTGAACTGATCGTGCCAACGGAACTCGAAGCGGGCCTTGGACAGTGCGTTGTCGCGCAGCTGTGCGCCCGGGTGGCCCTTGGCGAGATCCGCCGCGTGGGCGGCGATCTTGTAGGTGACGATGCCGTCGCGCACGTCGTGCTTGTTCGGGAGACCCAGGTGCTCCTTGGGCGTCACGTAGCACAGCATGGCGGTGCCGTACCAGCCGATCATGGCCGCGCCGATGGCGGACGTGATGTGGTCGTAGCCGGGCGCGATGTCGGTGGTCAGCGGCCCCAGGGTATAGAACGGCGCCTCGTCGCAGTAGTCGAGTTGCAGGTCCATGTTCTCCTTGATGAGGTGCATCGGCACGTGGCCGGGGCCCTCGATCATGGTCTGCACGTCGTGCTTCCAGGCGATCTGTGTCAGCTCGCCCAGCGTTTTCAGTTCGCCGAGCTGCGCTTCGTCATTGGCGTCCGCGATCGAGCCCGGCCGCAGGCCGTCGCCCAGCGAGAAGGCGACGTCGTACGCCTTCATGATTTCGCAGATGTCCTCGAAGTGCGTGTAGAGGAAGTTTTCCTTGTGATGCGCCAGGCACCACTTGGCGAGAATCGACCCGCCGCGACTGACGATGCCGGTCAGGCGCCGCGCGGTGAGCGGCACGTAGCGCAGCAGCACGCCGGCGTGGATGGTGAAGTAGTCGACGCCCTGCTCGGCCTGCTCGATCAGCGTGTCGCGGAAGATGTCCCAGGTGAGTTCCTCGGCCTTGCCGTCCACCTTTTCGAGCGCCTGGTAGATCGGCACCGTGCCGATCGGCACCGGGCTGTTGCGCAAAATCCACTCGCGCGTCTCGTGGATGTGCTTGCCGGTGGACAGGTCCATGATGGTGTCGGCGCCCCAGCGGATGCCCCACACCATTTTCTCGACCTCTTCCTCGATGGACGAGGTGACCGCCGAGTTGCCGATGTTGCCGTTGATCTTCACCAGGAAGTTGCGGCCGATGATCATCGGCTCGCTTTCCGGGTGGTTGATGTTGGACGGGATGATGGCGCGCCCGCGGGCGACCTCGTCGCGCACGAACTCCGGCGTGATGACCTTCTGAATGGCCGCGCCGAAGCCGTGGCCCGGATGCTGGCGCAGCAGCGCCTGATCGCGCACGGCGTCCAGACGCTGGTTCTCGCGGATGGCGATGAACTCCATCTCCGGCGTGACGATGCCGCGCCGGGCGTAGTGCATCTGCGTCACGTTGCAGCCGGCGAGCGCGCGGCGCGGCAGGTGCGTATTCGGGAAGCGCAGGCCGGACAGGTCTTCGGCCTCGGCTCGCGCGCGGCCGTAGGCGGAGCTGATGCCGGGAAGCACCTCGCTGTCGGCGCGCTCGGCAATCCACGCCGCGCGGATGGGCGCTAGGCCCTGGCGCAGGTTGATGGCGGCGGTCGTGTCCGTGTAGGCGCCGGAGGTGTCGTAGACGGCGATCGGCTCGTTGCTCTCGTCGCCGCGCTGCGTGGCGGTGGCGGACTGCGTCACCTCGCGCATCGGCACCCGGATGTCCGGTCGGCTGCCGACGACGTAAGTCTTGGCCGAACCGGCAAACGGCCGGCGTAGCTCGGCGTCGACGTCGGAAGCCGGCGTGAGCACGGGTTTCTGGGTGGCGTTCATGGGGGTGACCTTTCGGGGCGGCGGGGGCGCATCGGCGTGACGGGGCAAGCGCGCGATGTTGTTGTGTTGTGGCCGCGCGCGTTCGAACGGTAATCTATGCGCCGCTTCGAAGGGGTGTCAACGCGCCGAATTGGCCGCCGTATCGCGCCCCCCCGACCCCAGCCGGGGTCTCCGAGTTTCCGGATCGTCTGTCAACATGAACAGCCCTGATCTTGCTGCTGCGCGTTTCAACATGCTGCTCAATCAGGTGCGGGCCTGGGACGTGTCCGACGAGCGGGTGCTGGACTTGCTCGCGCAGATGCCGCGCGAGGACTTCGTGCCGGCGGCCTACCGCAACCTTGCCTACGCCGATCTGATGCTGCCGATCGGCCACGAGCAGGTGATGCTGGCGCCCAAGATCGAGGGCCGTTTCCTGCAGGCGCTGAACCTGCAAGCCACCGACGTGGTGCTGGAAGTGGGCGCCGGCACCGGCTACATGGCGGCGCTGATGGCAAGGCTGGCGGCGTTCGTCACCACCGTCGACGTGTTCGCGGAGCTGGTGGAGGCCGCCGCGGTGCGTCTTGCCGATGCCGGCATACGCAACGTGCGCGTCGAGACGGGCAACGCCGCCGGCGGCTGGCCGGACTACGGCCTGTACGACGCCATCATGATCAGCGCCTCGGTGCCGGTGCTGCCGCAGGCGTTCCTGAGCAGCCTCAAGCCGGGCGGCCGCCTCGCAGCGATTGTCGGCCGCCGGCCGGCCATGCAGGCGGTGCTCATCACCCGTCGCGGCCCGGCCGACTGGCACCAGCAGGTGCTGTTCGAAACCGATGCCCCGCCGCTGCTGCACGCGCAAACACCGGCCGCGTTCGAGTTCTGAACCGACCATGCGCGAGCTGTCGGTGCGGGATCTGAAGGCGGCTCAGGATGACGGCACGGCCGCGCACTGGGATCTCCTTGATGTACGTGAGCCGTGGGAACACGCCCTGTGCGCCCTGCCCGGCGCGCGCCTGATGCCCATGCAAGGCCTGCCGGGGCGCCTGCAGGAACTCGACCCCACGCGCCCGACGGTGGTGCTGTGCCATCACGGCATGCGCAGCTATCAAGTGGCAGTGTGGCTTGAGCGCAATGGCTTCACGGACGTGGCCAACCTCAGCGGCGGCATCGATGCCTGGGCCCGCGAGATCGATCCCGGCATGGCGCAGTATTGACGCGCCATCTTGTCCATCAGCACGGTTGCGGAATCCCATCATGAAAAAACGTTTGTTTGCGGTCGGACTGACTGGCGCTGTGTTCGCGCTGCCGGCCTCAGCCGAGGATCTGACAGCGGTCTACCAGCAGGCGGTGCAGAACGACGCCCAGCTCGCCGCCGCCGCCGCCGCCCGCGACGCCGCGCGCGAGCTGAAGCCGCAAGCCCTGTCCTTCGTGCTGCCGAACATTCAGGCCAGCGCCAACACCACCAAGAACACCCTGCGGACCGATTCCGCCGGCACTTTTCCGCCGAGCGGCCGCACGGAGTTCAACAGCAACGCCTGGCAGGCGCAGATGGTGCAGCCGTTGTTCAACTGGCAGCTCATCGCCGGCCTCGGTCAGGCCGACGCGCTGGTGCGCCAGGCGGATAACCAGTACGCGTTTGCCGAGCAGGAACTGATGCTGCGCACGGCCAACCGCTACTTCGCCGTGCTGGCGGCCAACGACGGCCTGAGCTTCGCCGCGGCCGAGAAGGCCGCTATCGGGCGTCAGCTGGAACAGGCCAGGCAGCGCTTCGAGGTCGGCCTGATCGCCATTACCGACATCCACGAGGCGCAGGCCCGCTACGACCTCACCGTGTCGCAGGAAATCGAAGCCCGCCGGCTGGTCGCAAACGCGCTGGAGGCATTGCGCGAGGTCACCGGCACCGGCTACGAGAACCTGACGCCGCTCGCCGAGACCCTGCCGCTGGAGCCACCCGCCACGGCCGACGCGGAGGCCTGGGTCAAGCAGGGCGTCGAGGGCAACCCGCTGGTGCTGGCTGCCACTGAGGCGACCAACGCCGCCAGGAAGGAAATCGAGCGCCAGCGCGCCGGCCACTTCCCGACCCTGGACGCCACGGCTTCTTACTCCGACTCCAGCTTCAACGGCAGCCGCCAGGGCTCGGGCTTCGACGGTGAGGACACCATCTATGGCCTGCAGATGAAGTTGCCGATCTTCGAGGGCGGCCGGACCAACTCGCGCATCCGCCAGGCGCAGCGGCAATTGATCGAAGCGCAGCAACGCCTGGAGCAGCAGCGCCGGTCCACCGCCCGCGACACCCGCGACGCCTACCTTGGCGTGAACGTGTCGATCAGCCAGGTGAAGGCGCTGGCGCAGGCGCTGGTCTCGAACCAGAGCGCGCTTGAGGCCACCGAGCTCGGCTACCGGGTGGGCACCCGCACCTCGGTGGACGTGCTCGACGCCGAGCGCGAGCTGTACCGCGCCAAGCGGGATCTGGCGGCCGCCCGCTACGCGTATGTGCTGAACGTGCTGCGTCTCGAACTGGCGTCGGGCCAGCTGGGTCAGGACGACCTCACGCGCGTCAACGGCTGGCTCGGGTCGCCCGCGGCGGCGCCCGTCGCCACTGCGCCCGCCGCCTCGCCCTGATCGGAGTCGAGGTAACGCTCGATCAGCGCCAGCGTGCGCCCGGTGGCGCCGCGGTGTTGGTCGACCAAGGCCAGGCCGGCGCGGCCCAGGGCGTCGCGACGCTCGCCATCCGCCAGCACCTCCGCCAGCCGCGCGGCGAGATCCGCCGCGTCCCGTACCTCAAGCCCCGCGCCGGCGGCCAACACCTGATCGCGCAGCTCGACGAAGTTGCGAAGGTGCGGGCCGAACAGGCTCGGCTTGCCGCAGGCGGCAGGTTCAATCAGGTTGTGCCCGCCAAAGGCGCCGGCGCTGGTGCCGAGGCTGCCGCCCACGAACACCACATCCGCCGCCGCCATGAGCGACGGCAGCTCACCGAGCGTGTCCGCAAGGTAGACCGCGCACGGGCGCCCGTCGTCGGCGCTGCGCTCGGCGACGGCCCATCCGTCGGCGCGGCACAGCGCGGCCACCTCGGCAAAGCGCTGCGGGTGCCGCGGCGCGAGGATCAAGACCGCATCGGGATGCGCCTTGCGCAGCGCGCGGTGCGCCTGCAGCGCCGCCGCCTCCTCGCCGGCGTGGGTGCTGGCAGCGAGCCATACCGGGCGCGCACCACCCAGCCGCGCGCGCAGGGACAGACCGGGTGCCGGGTCGGCCGGGGCGGCGTCGAACTTGAGGTTGCCCGTCACCGTCAGGCGCTCGCGCGGCAAGCCGAGTTCTACCAGCCGCTCGCCATCGGCCGCGGTCTGTGCCGCAACGGCCGACAGCCGGGTGAGGGTCTCGCGCGTCAGTTGCGGCCAGCGGGCGTAGGCGCGCGCCGAGCCAGGCGACAGGCGCGCGTTGGCGAGAATCAGCTGTATCCCGTGGGCGCGCGCCGCGGCGTACAAATTTGGCCACAGCTCGGTCTCCAGAATGACGCCAAGGCACGGACGCCAGACCCGCACAAATCGGCGCACCGCGCCCGGCAGGTCGTACGGCAGGTAGCAGTGCGCGACGCGGCCACCCAGGCGGCTTGTCAGCTGCTCAGAGCCGGTCGGCGTAGTGGTCGTGACCAGGACCGGCAGCGCCGGGTGCGCTTCTTGCAGGGCAGCGATCAGTGGCAACGCGGCGTTCACCTCCCCTACCGACACCGCGTGCAGCCACACGGCACCCTGGTGATGGCACTGGCCAAAACCAAGGCGTTCGACCCAGCGCTGGCGATACGCCGGCTGGAGACGACTGCGCCACAGCAGCCGCCCGAACGCGAGCGGCAGGCCCACGCGCAACAGGCTTGAATAGAGATGACGATGGATGGACATCAATCGCGCCGGCGCAGGGCTGCTTCAACGGCGTGTGGCGTGGCGCGCCACCTGACGGACAGCCGGCTGCAACGCGTGCTGGCCGCTGCCGAGGTGCTGGAACGCGACCCCCACGGCGTGAAGGTTGCCCGCCTGCCGTCGGGCGTGTACCTCAAACTGTTCCGCCGCAAGCGCCTGCTGTCGTCTGCCGCATGGCGGCCGTATGCGCAGCGCTTCGTCGCCAACGCGCGCGCCCTGACGCGCCTTGCCGTGCGGACGGTGCGCGTGCGGGCCTATTTCTGGTGTCCGCAAGCACGGCGACACGTCGTGGCCTACGAGCCGCTCGCCGGCGAGACCGTGCGTGACCGCACCGGCAATGGCGGGGCCGTGGACTGGCCGGACCTCGCCCGGTTCCTGGCGTACCTGCATCGGCAAGGCGTCTATTTTCGGTCGCTGCACAGCGGAAACATTGTTTGCCTGCCGGGCGGCGGCTTCGGTTTGATCGACATCGCGGACCTGCGGATGCTGCGGGGGCCGCTCGGTCTTACGCGGCGCGTGCGCAACCTGCGCCCGCTGCTGCGCGATCCGGCGCTGCGGCCGCGGTGGCAGGCTATGCCGTTTCAGGAGTTCCTCGACGCCTACTGTCGAGCGGCGGGCGTGAGGCCCAGACAGGAGGCCCTGCTGCGACGCCTGGCCTGGTGGCAATGGGCGCGGTGTACCGGTCAAGGATCAGGCGCTTCGGTGTCCGATTCCGCGTCGCTGACCGGCAGTCGATAGTCGCCATTCAGCCAGCTGCCGAGGTCGGCCAGCTTGCAGCGTTCACCGCAAAACGGACGGTACGGGTTGTCGACCGACAGCGCCGCGGGCTTGCCGCAGGTGGGACACGGCACGTTCACAGGCTGCAACAGGCCAGACGAAACGCCACGTCATCGTCGGCCGGCTGCGGCTTGCCGGCGTCGGCGTATCGCACGAAGCGAATCGAAAACCGGTGCCGGCCGGCGCTGACTTCGGGGTAGTACTCCGATCCCAGCGGCAGCACGATGCGCAGCAACTGGTGGGCTTGCGCGCTGTCGAGCGAACGCTGGTAGAACCCTCTCTGGGCCGCTTCGCTCGCCGCCGTCGCGGCCTGCCGGATCAGGCCAAGGATCAGCCCGGTGGCGGTTCCAAGACTCACGAACGGACCGCTCCAGTCATCGAGATCACGTTGCCGGGCGGCGCTCGGCCGCGCCAGCCACCAGCGGTAGGCCGGCTGATCGAAGTCGCAGTTGCCGAGCGCCAGGTTATGGCGCTTGCGCAGCTGGCCGATCATGTCGCTTTCCATTAACCGCTGGGCAAACGGCAACGGCAACCGGTGCAGGCGGTCGACTTCGGCGTCAATCTCGTCGAGCACGGACTGTAGACGTCCGCGGTCGACCTCCGGCGCGCTCTGCATGGCGGTGAGGATGCCGGCCAGGCGGTCCAGCTCGCGGATCACCTCGGCCCGCAGGTCGCTGCGCGTCAACAGGTCCGCGAGGTCGAGCAAATGCGTCACGGTCGCGCGGTGGTGCCAGACCTGGTCGCCACCCAGACTGTCGTGCAGGTTGCGCAACACGAACTCCAGGCGCAGAAACAAACGCATGCGCTCGTTCAGCGGGTGCTCGTAGACGACGTGCTCGGGTGGATTCATAAGCCGTCAGGGAAAGCCGCTCACGGCGCGTGGGTGTCGGTGCGCCCGGCAAGTTCCAGATAGCGTGCGTGCATGCTTTCCAGCTGGCGCTGCAGGGCTGTCAGATCGCCGGCATTGTCGACCACGTCATCGGCGCCTTCAAGTCGCCGCTCGCGGGACGCTTGTGCCGCCAGCATGGCCTCGCACTGGGCGGCCGTCATCCCGTCGCGCTGAATCAGGCGGGCGACCTGCAGCTCGACCGGCACATCGATGACCAGCACCCGCTGGGCCAACGCCCGCAGGGCGGGCGACTCGATCAACAGCGGTACGTCCAGGATGCAGTACGGACCACTCGCCTTGGCCAGGCGGGCGCGTATCTCGTCACGAATCAGCGGATGCAGGAGGGCTTCCAGACGGCGCCGCTGGGTCGGGTCGGCAAACACGATCTCGCGCAGGCGCTTGCGATCGAGCGTGCCGTCGGCCTGGAGCACATCGGGACCGAACGCGGCGGCCACTGCTGCAAGCCCGGGCGTGCCGGGCGCGACAACATCGCGCGCCACCTGATCGGCGTCGATGACCGGCACGCCGCGCGCGCGAAAAAACGCAGCGGCGGTGGATTTCCCGGACGCGATGCCGCCCGTGAGACCGACCACCAGCATCAGAACGCCGCGCGCCAGTACGCCGCCCGCAGCGCTTCGCCCCACATCAGGTTGATCCAGCCGGCGACGGCCAGAAACGGCCCGAACGGAAACGGCTGCTGTCGAGCGTGCGCGCCGCGGGCAATGCTGACGACCCCATAGAACGTGCCGACCAGCGACGCGAGCAGGATGCAGGCCGGCAATGCCTGCCAGCCGAGCCAGGCACCCAGCAGCGCCAGCAGCTTGAAGTCGCCATACCCCATGCCCTCCTTGCCGGTCAGCCGCTTGAAGGCGTGATAGACCAACCACAGGCTGAGGTAGCCCGCCACCGCCCCGATGACGGCCGAGCGCAAGTCCGTGAACGTGCCGCCGAGATTGACCAGCAACCCGGCCCAGATGCCCGGCAGGGTGATGGCGTCCGGCAGCAGCAGGTGATCGATGTCGATCTGCGTCAGCACCAGCAGCGTGAGGCTGAGGCCGACCGCGGCCAGGGCCGCGAAACCTGGCCCGAAGCGCCAGGCCGCGACGCCGGCGAGCACCCCCGCCGCGAGCTCCAGCACCGGATAGCGCGCGGAAATAGGCACCTGACACGCCGCGCAGCGGCCACGCAACCACAACCAGCCGACGAGCGGGAGGTTGTGACGCCACGCAATGGGCGCCTTGCAATGGGGACAGTGCGAGGCCGGGAAGGCAAGATCGAAGCGTTCCGCTGCGATCGCCGCACTGCCGTCGGCCTGCCACTGCCGCTGCAGCATGACGGGCAGGCGGTGGGCGACCACGTTCAGGAAGCTGCCGACCACCAGCCCCAGCAGCGCGCACGCGCCGGCGAATAACGCCGTGTTGTGGGCGAGCAGATCCAGCAAGGCGCCGGCTCAGAACACCGACGCGAGCTTGAAGATCGGCAGATACATGGCGATCACGAGGCCGCCGACAATCACGCCGAGCACGGACATGATCAGCGGCTCCATGAGGCTGGTCAGGCGGTTGACCATCTCATCCACCTCCGCCTCGTAAAAATCTGCCACCTTGCCGAGCATGTGATCGACCGAGCCCGATTCCTCGCCGATCGCCACCATCTGGTTCACCATGTGGGCGAACAGGTTGGTGTTCTCCATGGACGTGTGCAGCGTACTGCCGGTGGACACCTCGTCCCGAATCTGCAGGATGCCTTTTTCGTAAACCACGTTGCCGGCGGCGCGAGCGACCGAATCCATCGCTTCCACCAGCGGCACACCGGCACCGAACATGGTCGACAGCGTGCGTGCGTAGCGCGCCACGGCACCCTTGCGGACGATCTCGCCGATCAGCGGCACGCGCAGCAGCGCGCCGTCGAGAAAATCGCGGAACCGCTCCGAGCGGCGGTGCGCCTGCACCGCGCCGATGCTCGCCCCTGCCACCACCAGCAGGGCAATCCACCACCACTCGCGAAAACCGCGCGACAACTCAACCACCCAGGAGGTGAGCGCGGGCAGGTCGGCGCCGAAGCCCTTGAACAGGCTCTCGAACTGCGGAATCACGAACACCAGCAGGATGGTGGTGACGATGAAGCCGACCGCGATCACCGCCGCCGGGTAGAACATCGCCGACCGGATCTTGCGCTTGAGCGCTTCCGATTTTTCGAGGTAGACAGACAGCTTGGCGAGCACACCGTCCAGGATGCCCGCCTGCTCGCCGGCGGCAACCAGGTTCACGTACAGCTCGTTGAACTGGCGAGGGTGCTGCGCGAGCGCCTCGTGCAGGCTGAGGCCGCCCTCAACCTGGCCCTTGATGGCCATCAACATCTCGGTCATGGCCGGGTTGTCATGACCGCGACCGATGATGTCGAACGAGGACACCATCGGCACGCCCGACTCCAGCATCGTCGCGAGCTGGCGCGTGAAATAGGCGACGTCCGCCGCCCCCACTTTTTGCCGGGACTCCAGCAAGGTTGACTTCTGCCGCACCTTGGCACGCAGCACGCCGCGCTTGCGCAACTGGTCGCGGACGTAGGCCTCGTCGGCACTCTTGATCTGGCCGCTCAGACGCTTGCCGGTGCGGTCCACGCCGGACCAGTTGAAGGTGCGCACGCGCTCGGCGGTGGCGGTACGGGTTGCCATCGGGGACGTCACTCCTTGGTAATGCGGCGGATCTCGCTCAGGCTCGTGACGCCCTCGCGCACCTTGGCGAGGCCGGCCTTGACCAGGTCGGCAATGCCTTCCTTGGCCGCCTGCTGCGCGATATCGAGATCCGATACCTCATGCATGATGAGTTTGCGCATGTCGTCTGAAATCGGCATCACCTGATAGATGCCGACGCGGCCCTTGTAGCCCTCGGTGCACTGGTCGCAGCCCACCGCCTCGTACACGGTCAGTCCGGCGTCGATTTCTTCTTCCGAAAACCCTTCGCGCAGCAGCGCCGCGCGCGGCAGGTCGAGCGGCGTCTTGCAAAGCTTGCACAGGCGCCGCGCCAGGCGTTGCGCCATGACCAGGTTCAGCGCGGCGGCCACGTTGTACGACGGCACGCCCATGTTCATGAGGCGCGTGATGGTCTGCGGGGCGTCGTTGGTGTGCAGCGTGGCCAGCACCATGTGACCGGTCTGCGCAGCCTTGACGGCGATCTCGGCCGTTTCAAGATCGCGAATCTCGCCGATCAGGATCACGTCCGGATCCTGGCGCAGGAACGAACGCAGGGCGGCGGCAAAAGTGAGGCCGGCCTTGACGTTGACGTTGACCTGGTTGACACCTTCCATGACGATTTCGACCGGATCCTCGGCCGTCGAAATGTTGATGCCGGGCTGGTTCAGTTCCTTGAGGCCGGCATAAAGACTCATGGTCTTGCCGCTGCCGGTGGGACCGGTGATCAGGATCATGCCGTAGGGCTTGTGCAGGTTCTTCTCGAACAGCTCGCGCTGCTCGGGATCGAAGCCGAGCTTCTCGATGTTGAGCAGTCCGCCGCCCGCGTCTAGCACGCGCATGACGATTTTCTCGCCGTACAGCGTGGGGCAGGTACTCACACGCAGATCAACCGTGCGCTGACGCGACACCTTCAGCTTGATGCGGCCGTCCTGCGGCACGCGCCGTTCGGCTATGTCGAGCCGCGCGAGCACCTTGACGCGCGCGGCCAGGCGGTTGGCGAGCCCGGGCGGCGGCGCGGCCACCTCCCGCAGGATGCCATCGACCCGGTAGCGGACCCGGTAGCGCTTCTCGTACGGCTCGAAGTGCAGGTCCGACGCGCCCTTGCCGATGGCGTCCAGCAACAGCTTGTTGACGTAGCGCACCACCGGCGCGTCGTCCACGTCGACGCTGGCCGGCCCGGTGTCCTGCTCCTCGTCGGTCGAAACCAGCGCGTCAAGGTCCGCGTCGTTGATGTCGTCAAGCGGCTGGGTGTCCTGCGCGCTGACCAGCCGTGCGATCAGCGCCGTCAGCTTGTCGTGCGCGACGAGAATGGCTTCGGTGCTCAGACCGGAACTGAACTTGATCTCATCCAGCGCGCGGTAATCGGTCGGGTCGGACACGGCCGCGAACAGGCGATTGCCGCGGCGAAACAGCGGCACCGCACGATACTTGCGCACGATCTGTTCGCTGACGCCGTGCATGCTGATCACGGCCGGGTCCACGGCGTCGACATCCAGCACCGGCAGACCGAACTCGGTCGACGCGCACAGTGCAACCTGCGCCGCATCGCAACCGCCCGCCTCCACCAGGTAGGCAACCAGCGACATCTCCCGCGCCGCCGCTTCCTGACTGGCGCGCGCCGCTTCCACGTCCGACAGCAGCCCCACGCTCGCCAGGCGCTTGGCGAGGCCGATCAGCGTGACTTGGGTGCTGGGAGTGGCCATGCGTGCGAGGCTGCGTCGTACAAGCCGTCAAATCTCACGTGAAGATACTGTCCGTTGCCCTATTTACACTGCGCCGGCCTGCGCGGCAATGCACAGCCGGACATGCTGTCCCGGCGGATGGTAGCGTGGCCTTGATTCCGGATGTTTATCGGCGCCTGTGGCGCAGGCTTGATGGTCGCGAAGCGGAGCGCCGTTCGCCGTGATGGCGGGAGCCACCTTCGGTTGCGTGAATGCTCAGGGTTTGCGCGTTGCCGGCGGTCCGGGCATCCTGCGCCGGCCTGGCACCAAGCATCCGATCGCCCGCCAGCCACTAGCCCCTCCAGGGTCGGCCCGCTATCGAGTGCCGGTGCGATCCCGAGTTGGCACCGGCATGCACCGCGCCAGATCGATGGAACGGGTCAGCCCGGCTTTTCATCAATGCCTCGGGATCGCCGCCACTCGACCAGCTCGCGGGCCAACGTGGCGCTTCGCCTCACCGATACCAGGACAACCATCATGAATCGACTCTGGGCGGCACTCGGACTCGCCACGGCCGTCGCCGCGCACGCCGCCGATGACGCGCGCCTGCAGCCGGGTCGGCTGCGCGTGCTGTCGCTCGACCCTACACAATTGAGGGAGGTGGTGCCGGGCGCGGTGTACATGGGGCACTGGTTCGGCAGTCACCAGAGCACAGCGCTGTTCCGGTTTCCTCCCGCTGCACCGTCGACGGCCCCGGCGAAGCTCGCCTTCCACAGCCACGGCACGGAGTTCGCGGTGCAAACGGCGGGCGACTCCGAAATCATCGACGAGCGCCGGCGCCGCTATCCGCTGAAGCAAGGCGACGTGGTGCTGGTCAAGGCCAACGTGCGCCACACCGGCACCTTCGGCAACACCGAGAACCGCATCCTGAGCGTGGTCACGCCGGCGCGGCCGGAGTACCCGCCCGAGGACGGCACGGCGTATTTCCCCGGCCACGGGCAGCCGGCGGCGGCAGCAGCCCCGGCCCGGACGGACTACGCCGGCCCGACCGTGCGCAGCCTGTTCAACCTCGCCACGGTGGAATCGACCCTGGTGGACTATCCGGGCGGCGGGGTCGCTTTTCGGCACTGGCAGGGCGACGACGTGAGCGTTGCCGTGACCCGCCTGCGCCGGGACGGTGCGCAGCATCGGCCGGGCACACACGCGGTGCACGGCGAGGAAGTCGCCTGGCTGGTGCGTGGCCGGATGCGGTATGTGGCGCCCGGCCTCGGCGACGTCACTGCCGAGGAGGGGCAGGCCGTGGTGCTGCCGCCGTATCGGGCGCACAGCGCGCAGTGCCTGAGCGACGATTGCCTGATCGTGTCCTGGCACAGCCCACGGCGCGACGAGTGGGGACCGGAGGGTCACTTGCCGCCGATCGAACTCATCACGACCGGTGGCGGCGCGGTGGCGAGCGCTCACCCGGCGCAGTGCCCATGTAAAAAAGACACTCACTCGTCATCCCAATAACGCGACATCCCCCATTAAGCTCGCGGGGGCGGCCGGCCCCTGCCGCCCATCAATCACTCCCCAAGGACAGGACATCATGCGATCGAAGGGCTGGAACGGGCGTAGCGGCCTCATGTTCGTGGCGGCCGCCACGCTGGTCGGCTGCGGTGCGGGCACGGATCCTGAGCCGCCGGCGCCGCGCCAGGTGTCCATCACCGCCGCCGAGGCCGCCGCACGGCCGGTCGAGGTGCTTGAAGAATCGGTCGGCTATATCGATACGCTCACCGCGCCGCTGGTGGCGGCCGAGGTCGCGGGCCGGCTGGTCGAGGTGCGCGTCGACGTCGGACAGGCAGTCAAGGCCGGCGATGTGCTGGCCCGCATCGATGCGGTCGACTACGAGAACGAGTTGCGCTCGACCAGCGCCGAGGTCGGACGTCTCAAGGCGCTGGTCGACAATCAGCGCCGCGTGGTGGAGCGCTATCGCAGCCTGGGTCGGGACGAGTTCGTGTCCGAGACCGCACTCGACGAGGCCGAATCGCAGCTCAAGGCGCTGACCGAGCAGCTCGCCACGGCCAGTGCCCGGCGCGACATGGCCACGCGCGGCGTGAGCAAGACCACCGTGCTGGCGCCGGTGGACGGGGTGATCCAGCAGCGCCTGGTGTCGAAGGGCACCTACGTCGCCAACGGCCAGGCACTGTTCGAGATCGCCACCCGCGCCCTGCTGCGCGTGCACCTGCCGCTGCCGGAGACGGTGCTGGGCCGCGTCGCGGTCGGCCAGACGGTGTACCTCACCACGCCATCGGCGCCCGGCCAGCGCGTGACCGGCAAGGTGACCGAGCTGCGCCCGCGCGTGAGCACCGGCAGCCGCTCGGGCGAGGCCATCGTGGAGCTGCCGAACCCGGGCGACTGGGCGCCCGGCTCAAGCGTGGTGGGTCAGCTGGTGCTGGCGCGGCGCGATTCGGTGGTGGTGCCGGCGGTGAGCGTGGTGCTGCGCCCGGCCGGCCAGGTGGCGTACCGCATCGATGGCGACACGGCGCGTCAGGTGAAGGTGGAAGTGGGCGAGCGCCTCGGCAACGAGGTCGAGATCGTCTCGGGACTCGAAGCCGGCGCGCGCATTGCGGTTGACGGCGCGGCGTATCTGTCCGACGGCGCGCCGGTGAAGCTGCGGGAGCAAGGCTCATGACACTGCCGGAAATCTCCATCAAGCGGCACATCTTCGCGCTCATGCTGAGCCTGCTGATCGTGCTGTTCGGCGTCATCTCCTACCAGCGCATCGGCGTCGATCGCTACCCGCAGATTCAGTTCCCGGCGGTGTCGGTGATCACGGCGCTGCGCGGCGCCAACCCCGAGGTCATCGACTCGGCCGTCACCAACGTCATCGAGAGCGCCGTCAACAGCACGCCCGGCATCGAGCGCATCGAGTCGCAGTCGCTGCCCGGCACGTCGCTGATCGTCGTCATCTTCAAGCTCGGCAAGGACGTCGACGTCGCCTTCAACGAGGTGCAGACCAAGGTCAGCCAGGCCGTCGAACGCCTGCCGGACGACATCGAGGCGCCGGTGGTGGCCAAGCTCGAAACGGGCTCGCAGGCCATCATGTGGCTGTCGCTGGAGGGCGACCGCACCGACCCGCAGCTCGACACCTACGCCCGCACGGTGCTCAAGAAGCGGCTTGAGACCATCGACGGCGTGGGCGAGGTGCAACTCGGCGGCGTGCAGGAGCGCGCCATCCGCGTGAACGTGGACCTCGACCGTGCCGCCGCGCTCGGCGTGACGGCGCAGGACATCACCGCCGCGCTCGCCAACGAGCACCTGCAACTGCCGGGCGGCTTTCTGGTCGGCGGGCAGACCGAGCACCTGATCAAGCTCGACCAGGAATACCACTCGGTGGCCGAGATGCAGCGCCTGGTGGTGGGCCACCGCGACGGCGCGCCGATCCTGCTGAAGGACGTGGCGCGCGTGGAGGACTCCGGCAAGGACCGGCGCCAGGCGGCCTACCAGAAGGGCAAGGTGTCGATGGGGCTCGGCATCGTCAAGATCAGCAACGCCAACACGGTCGCCATCGCCAACGAGGTGAAGCGCCGCCTCGACACCGAATTTCGGCCCTCGCTGCCGCCGGGCATGAACCTGTCCATCACCTGGGACGACAGCGACTACATCACCCGCACCATCGCCGCGCTGACCGAGCACATTTACCTCGGCGCGGCGCTGGCGGCGCTGGTGGTGTTCGTGTTCCTGGTCAACCTGCGCGCCACGGTCATCATTGCGCTCGCCATCCCGGTGTCGCTGCTGGCGGCGGTGCTGATCATGTACTTCATGGGCTACACCCTGAACACCATGACCATGCTGGCGCTGCTGCTGCTGATCGGCGTGGTGGTGGACGACGCCATCGTGGTGCTGGAGAACATCCACCGGCACATGCACGAACGGCCGGGCGATCCGCACCGCGCCGCAGCCGAGGGCACGCAGCAGGTGTACTTCGCCATCGTCGCGGCCACCTTCGCGCTGGTGTGCATCTTCGGGCCGGTGATCTTCATGGAAGGGGTGATTGGCCTGTTCTTCGAGTCGTTCGCCGTGGTCGTCACCACCGGCGTGCTGGCCTCGCTGTTCGTGGCGGTTACGCTCACGCCCATGCTGTGCTCGCGGCTGCTGAAGGTCGAGGTGCATCAGGGTCGGCTCGCCCGGGCGAGCTTCGCCGCCATGGACCGGGTGGAGGCCGCCTACCGGCGCTCGCTCGACTGGGTGCTGCGCAGACGCTGGCTGACCGTGGTGCTGGCGGTGCTGGTGGTGCTGCCGGCCGTCTGGCTGTTCGGCGTCATCGGCAAGACCTTCGAGCCCGACGTCGACGAGAGCGGTTTCCTGGTCACCTTCAAGACGCCGCTCGGTTCCAGCCTCGCCTACTCCGAGCGACGCATGCAGGAGGTAGAGGCGCTGCTGAAGGCGCAACCCGAGGTGCGCGATTACTGGTCCGCGGTCGGCCTCGGCCCGTTGGGACAGGTGAGCCAGGGCATGGTCTTCGTGCGCCTGCTGCCGGACGAGGAGCGGGACGCGCACCAGTTCGACGTGATCCGCCGCGTGCAGGCCAAGCTCACCGAGATCCCCGGCATCGAGGCCTTCGCCGGGCGCGTCCCGGCGGTGCAGGGTGCGCGCGGCGAGCCGCTGCAGTTCGTGGTGCGGGGCGTGGATCTCACGCGCGTGGCGGGTCTTGCCAAGGAGCTGCACACCAAGCTGTCTACCGAGCACCCGGAGCTGGGCTACGTCGACCTTGATCTGAAGCTCGACCTGCCGCAGTTCAAGCTGCACATCGACCGCGTGCGGGCGGCGAGTCTGGGTTTGAATGCCGCCACCGTATCGCAGGCCGTGAACCTGCTCATGGGCGGGCAGGACGTGGCCTATTTCAACGACGAACCGGGCGACGGCGAGCGCTACGACGTGCGCGTCAAGGCCGTCGAGGGGCAGGTCACGCGGCCCGAGCACCTGCGGCGGATTTATCTTCGCAGCGGGAGCGGCGAGCTGGTGCGGGCCGACACCATCGCGAGCTTCGAGGAGCGCCTGGGGCCGGCGCTGATTGCCCGCTACGACCTGCGCTACGCCGCGAACTTCTATGCCGAACCCAAGCTGCCACTGAACGAAGCCGTCGCCATCGTGCAGGAGGCCGCCGGCCAGCTGCCGGAGGGTTACGAGGTCACCATGGTGCGCCAGACCAAGGACTTCGCCGACACGGTGCGCATCCTGACCGGCACGTTTGGTCTCGCCGTCGTGTTGCTGTACATGGTGCTGGCGAGCCAGTTCAACTCGCTGGTGCAGCCGTTCATCATCATGGTGGCGCAGCCGCTGGCGGCGGTCGGTGCCCTGTTCAGCCTATGGCTGTTCGACATGACGCTCAACATCTACTCGATGATCGGCATGGTGCTTCTGGTGGGGCTGGTCGCCAAGAACTCGATCCTGCTGGTCGACCTTGCCAACCAGCTGCGCGTGCAGGGCAAGTCCATCGACGAGGCGCTGCTGGACGCCTGCCCGGTGCGCCTGCGCCCGGTGCTGATGACCTCACTGACCATCATCCTGGCCATGCTGCCGGCCGCGCTCGGTTTCGGTACCGGCTTCGAGGCCAACGGCCCACTGGCGGTGACCATCATCGGCGGCATGATCAGCTCGACCGTGCTCACGCTGCTGGTGGTGCCGGCGCTGTACTCGCTGTCCGAGCACGGGCTTGCGCGGCTGCGTCAGCGTACCGGGCGCGCCCTGCTGGCAACTCGCTCCGCGTGATGGTTCAGCTCGGCCTGCGCGCCGTTTGGTCCCGGCGCCGCGGCGTACTCCGCGCACACCGCCTCAAGCAGACGCCGGCAGCGCGCATCCACCAGCTCGTACAGTGTCTGCGGGCCGCGCCGCCGGCTCGCCACCACGCCGGCCTCGCGCAGGCGCGCCAGATGCTGCGACAGCGCCGACTGCGCGATCGGCACCCGCAGGTTCAGCTCGGACACGCTCATCGGCCGCTCGGCCAGCGCGCACAGCAACAGCAGGCGGTGTTCGTTGGCGAGCGCCTTGAGCATCGCCGCCGCGGCGCAGACCTGGTGCATCTGCTTGAGGTCGGTGGTCATTGTTTCTTGGTTGTTGTTGAAGACGCCCGGGAGATTAGGGCCTGCTAATGCACCGGACGTGTGAACCATTAACCACTTGGGCGCGGAAACGCGCGAGGAGAAGCAGATGAGCGTCGATGTCATGTCGTTTTTCGATCCCCCGACCGGCAGCTGGTCATATCTGGTGATCGACCCCGCCAGCCGGCAGGCGGCCGTCATCGACCCGGTGCTGGACTTCGACGTCGCCGCGGGCCGGACCGGCCACAGCGGTGCCGACCGCCTGCTGCAGGCGGTCCGTGAGCGGGATCTCGACGTCGCGTGGATTCTTGAAACCCACGCCCACGCCGACCACCTGACGGCCGCCGCCTACCTCAAGGCCCAGCTCGGCGCGCCACTGGCCGTGGGGGCCGGCATCTGCACGGTGCAGCAGACCTTCGCCCGCATCTTCAATCTCGGTTCAGAGTTCGCGGTTGACGGCTCGCAGTTCGATCGTCTGCTGCAGGACGGCGACAGCCTGCCGCTCGGCGATCTCGCCATCCGCGTGCTGGCCACGCCCGGGCACACCAGCGACAGTGTCAGTTACCAGGTGGGCGATGCCGTGTTCATCGGCGACACGCTGTTCCTGCCGGACGTCGGCAGCGCGCGCTGCGACTTCCCGGGTGGCGACGCCACCACGCTGTATCACTCGGTGCAGCGCCTGTATGCGCTGGGTGACGCCACGCGCATGTTCGCGTGCCACGACTACCCGCCGCAGGGACGCGAGGCGCAGTGCGAGACGACCGTCGCCGCCCAGCGGGCAGGCAACATTCACTTGCGCGACGACGTGACCCTCGACGCGTTCGTCGCCATGCGCACCGCGCGCGACGCGACGCTCGCCGTGCCCCGGCTGATCCTGCCGTCGATCCAGGTCAACATCCGCGCCGGCGCGCTACCGCCACCGGAGGACAACGGCGTGTCCTATCTGAAACTGCCGCTCGACGTGCTGTGAGACCCGCATGAGCAACTTCACCCCGTACACGGCGCTCGGCGGCGGCCTGTTGATCGGCCTCTCCGCGGTACTGCTGCTGTACCTGAACGGCCGCATCGCCGGCATCAGCGGCATCCTGAACGGCGCGCTGGCGCGCACCCGGGGCGACACCGCCTGGCGGGTGGCTTTCATCGTCGGCATGCTCGCCGGCGGCGCGGCGTTCTGGTGGCTAACGCCGCACGCCTTCACGCCGCGCGAGGGTTACCCGCTGCACCTGCTGCTGCCGGCGGGGTTCCTGGTCGGCTTCGGCACCCGTCTTGGCAGCGGCTGCACCAGCGGCCACGGCGTGTGCGGTCTTGGCCGACGCTCGCTGCGCTCGCTGGTGGCGACCATTACCTTCGTCGGCTGCGGCATGGTCACCGTGTACCTGCTGCGCCACCTGCTCGGAGTGCAGCCATGAACCGGGTGATCGCGGCCGCGCTGTGCGGCGTGCTGTTCGGCGTCGGCCTTGCGCTCGCGCAGATGATCGACCCGAACAAGGTGCTGGCGTTTCTGGACGTCGCCGGCGCCTGGGATCCGAGCCTGGTCCTGGTGATGGGCGGCGGCGCGGGCGTCACGGCGCTCGCATTCCCGTTGATCACACGGCGCACGCGCCCTCGACTGGACACGGTGTTTCACCTGCCGGGCAAGCGCCAACTCGACGCCCGCCTGATTGGCGGCGCCGCGCTGTTCGGCATCGGCTGGGGCCTCGCCGGCTACTGCCCCGGCCCGGCGCTGGTGGCGCTCACGCTCGGCACCGCCGAGCCGTGGCTGTTCGTTGTCGCCATGCTGGTGGGCTCGTTCGCCTGCAAGGCGTGGCTCGACGGCGGGCGCTAGCGGCCCCTCTCATCAACGCGCTGTCGCTTGAGTTCGTGCGGCGGCTACCATTCCCCCCTTTCCACCCCGCAAGGAGCCCCTGATGCTGACCAAAGACGATATCCGCGGCGTGTCCGCCATGATCCCGACGCCGTGCAAGGAAGGTCAGGGCGGCTGGCAGTACGAGAATTCGGTCGATCTCGACGAAACCGCGCGCATGACCGAACAGCTGATCGCTGCCGGCATCGGCTCGATCGCCGCCAACGGCACCACCGGCGAGTGCGCCGCGCTGACGCTGGAAGAAAAGCTCGCCTTCACGCGCACCATCGTCGAGGTCGCCCGCGGCCGGGTGCCGGTATTCGCCGGCATCACCACGCTCGGCACCAAGGAGACGGTGCGCCAGATGCGCCTGTTCCGGGAACTCGGCGCCGAGGGCGGCTTCGTCGGCCTGCCGCTGTGGCAGACGCCGACCATCACCAATGCGGTGAAGTTCTATGCGGACCTCGCGGAAGCCGTGCCGGACATGGGCCTGATGGTTTACGCCAATCCGCTGTTCTTCAAGTCCACCTTCCCGGTCGAGTTCTGGGCCGGCGTCGGCAAGCACTGCCCGACCGTGGTCACCTGCAAGTACGTCGGCAATCTGCTGGATCCGAAGAACATGCTGATCGATCTGCCGGCCAGCATGGACGCGGCGCCGCATGTTCAGTTCCTGCCGATCGACTTCGCCGTGCCGATGGCCTACGAGATGGTGGGCGACCGCCTGAAGGGCATGTGGTCGACCAGCTGCGCCATGGGACCTGAGCCCATCGTCGCCCTGCAGCGGGCACTCGAAGCCGGCGACAAGGCGCGCATGGGCGAGATCATGCACGACCTGCACGAGCTGCCGAACGCGATTCCGGACTTCAAGGAATTCTCCAAGTACAACGTGCAGGTGGAGAAGATCCGCTGCAACGCCGCCGGTTACATCAAGGCCGGCCCGTGCCGCGCGCCGTACGAGGACATTCCGGACGACTGGCGTGCCCTGTGCGAGGCGAGCGGCAAGGCCTGGGGCGAACTGTGCGCGCGCAAGTACCGCTGAACCGCTACCCCTGACCTGACCGTCGGGCAGCGCGCGCCCGACGGGATGGAGCACGAGCCCGGCCCCGCGCCGGGCTTTTGCTTTCCGGGCTCAGGCCGCCGGCTGCTGGCGCCGGATGGCGAAGGTCGCCACCGCTGCGGCCACCAGCAGCGTGCTGAAGGCGAGGAAATAGCTCGGCAGGCCGAGCTTCATCTGCAGCAACAGGCCGCCGGCGAGCGGGCCCAGGATCGAGCCGATGCGACCGATGCCGAGCGCCCAGCCCACGCCCGTGGAGCGCGCCCGGGTCGGGTAGATGTAAGCCGTCAGCGTGTTAAGACCAATCTGCCCGCCGAACGAGAAGAACCCGCAGCAGAACACGAGCGCCAGCAACAGCGGCAGCGACTGCCCGACGCGTCCTGCGACAACCACGCTCACCGCCGCCAGCAGCAGGATGCCGGGCAGCACAAGACGCGTGCCGTGGCGGGCGGTGAAGCGCGCCAGGATCAGCGGCCCGATGGCGCCGCCGAGGTTCAGCGCCACCGTGGCCCAGGTGGCGTAGCGCAGCGCGAAGCCGGCCTCCACCACCAGGCTCGGTATCCAGCTGATCAGGAAGTACACCGCAATCAGGTTGGCGAAGAACGCCGCCCACAGCTTGAGCGTGTCGCCGGCGTAGCCCGGCTCGAACAGCGCCTTCACCGGAAACTCGGCGGGCTTGGGCAAGCTGTCCGCCGCCGTTTCCGGCAGGCTCGCCTGCGGGTCGATGCGGCGCAGGATGCCGAGCGCCTGGCCGGTGTCGCCGCGGGCGAGCAGAAAGCCGATCGACTCCGGCAGCACGCGCCACAACAGCGGCAGCAGCGCCAGCGGAGCGAGGCCGCCCGCCACGTACACGGCTGGCCAACCAAACCGGGGCACCAGCCAGGACGCCAGCAGCCCGCCGATGATGCCGCCGAGCGGGATGCCAAGAAACGTCACCGCCACGCACAGGTTGCGGTGGCGGCGCGGCGCGTATTCGCTGATCAGGGCTGTGGTGTTGGGCAGCGCCCCGCCGAGTCCGACGCCGGTCAGAAAGCGCATCCCGACCAGTTGCTCGACGTTCTGCGTCCAGGCCGTCAGCAGCGTGCAACTGCCAAACGCCGCCACGCTCAACAGCAGCGCCGGGCGGCGTCCGTAGCGGTCACCGAGCGGACCGATCAGCAGCGCGCCCACCGCCATGCCGGCGAGGCCGGCTGCGAACACCGGCCCCAGAGTCGCGCGGTCGAGCTGCCAGGCGGCGGCGAGTGCCGGACCGGTGAAGGCTGCCGCCTGCACGTCGAAGCCGTCCAGCAGCACCACCAGCGTGCACAGGCCAAGCACCCACCACTGCACCGGCGCGAGTGGCCGCTGGTCGATCAACTCGCCGACGGCGCTGGCCTGCGTCATCACACCGGCCACGCGCGGCGACCCGGACTTACCGGCCGCCCGGCGTCAGCGTGCTGATCAGCCCGCGCACCGCCGCCGGCAGGTCCGCCGGCAGGATCACCAGCTTGCTGTTCTGGCTGCCGGCGAGTCCCCGCATGGCCTCGATGTACTTCTCGCCGAGCAGGTAGACCACCGGCAGCTCGTTGGCCGCTGTGGCCTCGGCCACCTTGCGGATGGCGGCCTGGCTCGCCTCGGCCAGCACCACCTGCGCTTCGGCGTCGCGGCGGGAGGCTTCGAGGCGGCCGTCGGCCTGCAGGATGGCGGCGCTCTTGTCGCCCTCGGCGCGGGTCACGGTGGCGCGGCGCGCGCGCTCGGCCGCGGCCTGCTCTTCCATCGCGTGCTGCATGGTGGGCGAGGGCTTGATGTCCTGGATTTCCACCGTCTTGAGGGTGATGCCCCAATCGGCGATGTCGTCCGAAATGGCGGCTTTCAACTTTGCCTTGATCGTCTCGCGCGACGACAGGGCATCGTCCAGATCCATCTCGCCGACGATCGAGCGCAAGGAGGTTTGCACCAGGCTCTGGATGGCGAAGATGTAGCTCTCGACCCCGTAGACGGCCTTCTCCGGCGACACGATGTTGATGTATGCGAGCGCATTGGCAATGATCACCGCGTTGTCGCGGGTGATGACTTCCTGCGAGGGAATGTCCATCACGATGTCCTTGGTGGTCACCTTGTAGGCCACCGTGTCGATGTACGGGATGATCAGATTCAGGCCCGGGTTCAGCGTGTTGTGGTACTTGCCGAGGCGCTGCACCACGTGCTTGCTGCCCTGCGGCACGATGCGCACGCCAAGGCCGATGGTGACGACCACCAGCGCGAACAGGAACAGGGTAACGACTAGACCGGGCATGGATGGGCTCCGCGGTTGGGGCTTCAGGGGCAGGCAGTGACTCAGTCGCGCGTTTCGACGATCAGCGTGTTGCCGGAGAACTCCTTCACGTACACCCGGTCGCCGGTCGCCACCGGCGTGGTGCAGATGAATTCCCACTCGTCGTCGCCGAGCAGCGGGGTGGTGAAACGCACCACACCGCGCTTGTCGCCGTGCGGCGCGCGCAGCACGCGGCCGGCCTCGCCGATGGCCGCGGCGCGGGCATTGCCGGCCTGGGTGCGGTCCTTCATCAGCGGGCGCAGGTAGCGGAACCAGGCGAATGTGAGCAGGCCCGACGACACGGTCCAGCCGAGCAGCTGCCAGGTGATGTCCAGCCCGGGCGCGAACCACAGCACGCCACCCACCGCCAGCGCACCGAGGCCAAACCAGAACACGAAGAAGCTCGCCAGAAACAGCTCGGCGAGCAGCAGCGCCATGCCGAGCGCCAGCCAGTGCCAATACAGCATCGCGTCCTCCCAGGCCGAGATCGGGCGGCATCATACCGTGCGCCCTCCCCGCCCACTTGACCGGTCGCGGCGGGTTCACTTGAATGCTGCCGCTGCCCTGCTGTCGAACACCGACGTGGAGGGCGCACAGTCGCCTGACGTGGATCTGGCCTGCGCGGTAGCGCAAAGGAGGTCGCCCATGAAGCGGGAACTTGCAGTGCTAGGCCGGCTGATTCACGCCGGCACGCTTGATCTTGAAACCGCCGACGGCATTCACCAACGCTTCGGCGACGGCCTGCCCTTCGCGAGCTGGCGTCTGGCGGGCCTGCGAACGCTGCGGCGCATCCTGGCCGATCCCGACATCGAACTTGGCGAAAGCTACACGCGCGGCGACTGGCAGGCCGAGCCGGGCCACCTGGCCGAGCTGCTCACGCTGCTGATGCGAAACGCCAGCGAGCTCGCCGGCCACGGCGGGCGCCTCGCACGACTGCCGGCGCTGCTGTGGCAGCAGTGGAATCGCGTGCGCGCCAGCTACCGCAACGTGGCGCACCACTATGACCTCGACGAGTGGCTGTTCCGGCGTTTTCTGGACGCCGAGATGTATTACTCGTGCGCCTATTTCGCGGCGCCGGGCCTCGACCTGGAAGCGGCGCAGCGCGCCAAGGCCGAGCACATCGCCGCCAAGCTGCGCCTCATGCCCGGTATGCGGGTGCTCGACATCGGCTGCGGCTGGGGCAGTCTCGCGCTGCACCTCGCCCAGCATCACAACGTGACGGTGACGGGCCTGACACTATCCATCCGCCAGCGCGAGGTGGCCGAGCGCACCGCAGCCGAACGGGGTCTGGCCGATCGGGCGCGCTTCATCCTGCAGGACTACCGCGAGCATGAGGGCCGCTACGACCGCATCGTCAGCGTCGGCATGTTCGAGCACGTCGGGCGGCCGTACTACGCAACTTTCTTTCGCCGCGTGGCGCAGGGTCTGGAGCGCGGTGGCGTAGCGCTGCTGCACAGCATCTGCCGCCTGGGGCCACCCGGCGTCACCAATCCGTGGGTGCGGCGCTACATCTTCCCCGGCGGCTACAACCCGGCGCTGTCCGAAGTCATGAACGGCGTCGAGCACAGCCCGCTCAAGGTCATCGACGTGGAACTGCTGCGCCAGCACTACGCGCTGACGCTGAACGCATGGCAGGCGCGCTTTCAGCAGCACCGGGCGCCGATCGCCGAACGCATGGGCGAGCGCTTTGCCCGTATGTGGGAGTTTTATCTTGCGGCGTCCGAGGCGGCGTTTGCGACCGGCTCGCTGGCCGTGGCGCAGGTGCAGCTGGCGCTGGATCACCAGGCCGTGCCGCTGACGCGGGACTATCTGTACCGGCAGCGGGCGATCTAG
The DNA here is from genome assembly GCF_050250495.1 of Immundisolibacter sp. Lineage (GTDB taxonomy): Bacteria > Pseudomonadota > Gammaproteobacteria > Immundisolibacterales > Immundisolibacteraceae > Immundisolibacter. The sequence continues at coordinate 286,742 of NZ_JBFWOM010000001.1, forward strand.
GCACGGTTTAACGGCGCATCACCCGCAGCGCCCCGCTGCGGGTGCGGGCGGATGTTCAGCCTGCGCTGGCGGCGAGCGCCTGCTCGACGTCCGCCAGGATGTCGGCCACGTTCTCGATGCCGATCGACAGGCGCACCATGTCCGGCAGCACGCCGGCGGCGGCCAGTTCCTGCGCGTTCAGCTGCCGGTGCGTGGTCGAGGCCGGGTGCGTGGCGAGCGACTTGGCGTCGCCGATGTTCACCAGGCGCGTCACCAGCTTCAGCGCGTCCAGGAACTTCACCCCGGCGTCGTAGCCGCCCTTGACGCCGAACGACAGGATGCCGGACGCGCGCCCGCCAAGGTACTTGTTCGCCTGCGCGTGATCCGGGTGCTCCGGCAGCCCGGCGTAGGACACCCAGCTCACCTGCGGGTGGGCCTTCAGGTACTCGGCCACCTTCTGCGTGTTCTCGCAGTGGCGGTCCATGCGCAGCGACAGCGTCTCGATGCCCTGCATGATGAGAAAGGCGTTCATCGGCGCCATCTGCGCACCCATGTTGCGCAGCGGCACCACGCGCGTGCGGGCGATGAAGGCCGCCGGACCGAAGGCGTCCGTCATCACCACGCCGTGGTAGGACGGATCGGGTGTGCTGAACTGCGGGAAGCGCTCGGCGTGCTGGCCCCACGGGAACTTGCCGGAATCGACGATGATGCCGCCAAGGCTCGTGCCGTGGCCGCCCATGTACTTGGTCAGCGAGTGGATGACGATGTCGGCGCCGTGCTCGATCGGCCGGCACAGGGCCGGCGTCGCGACCGTGCTGTCCACCGCCAACGGCACGCCGGCGGCGTGCGCCACGGCGGCGATACCGGCCAGATCCGGCACGTGGCCGGCCGGGTTGCCGATGGTCTCGCAGAACACGAGCTTGGTTCTAGCGTCGATGGCAGCCTTGAGCTCGTCGAGATTGTCGTGGTCGACGAAGCGGGTCTCGATGCCGAACTGCGGCAGCGTGTGGGCGAACAGGTTGTAGGTGCCGCCGTACAGCTTCTTGGTCGACACGATGTTGTCGCCGACCCGCGCCAGGTTCATCACCGTGTAGGTGATGGCGGCCGAGCCGGATGCCAGCGCCAGCGCGGCGACACCGCCTTCGAGCGCCGCGACGCGCTGCTCCAGCACGTCGTTGGTCGGGTTCATGATGCGGGTGTAGATGTTGCCCGCGACCTTCAGATCAAACAGATCCGCGCCGTGCTGGGCGCTGTCGAAGGCGTAGGAAACCGTCTGGTAGATGGGCACCGCCACCGACTTGGTGGTCGGGTCCGGCTGGTAGCCGCCGTGGATGGACAGGGTTTCGAGTTCCATGGGCCTAGACTCCAACTGACTGGCAGGCGCCCGCTGCGTCGCGGGCCAGGGCCGCAACGCAGCGGGCCGGAAAAATTCCGTGGCAGGAATTTTTCGGCGTCCCGACACGGTTACCGGCGCGAGGGCGGCGGACTATACCATCGGCCTTTTTGCGCCCCGGAGACCGCCATGCAGACCACCGCGCTCGGCCGCACCGGCATCACGGTGAGCCGTTTGTGCCTCGGCACCATGACCTTCGGCGAGCAGAACAGCGAGGCCGAGGCGCACGCCCAGCTCGATTACGCCGTCGGCCGCGGCATCAACTTCATCGACACGGCGGAGATGTATCCCGTCCCGCCGCGGCAGCACACGCAGGGCCTGACGGAGGCGTACATCGGCTCGTGGCTCAAGGCGCGCGGCAGGCGCGACCGGGTCGTCATCGCCACCAAGGTGGCCGGGCGCTCGACCGAGCTCGCCTACGCGCGGCCGTTTGCCATCCACCCCGACCGGCGCAACATCGAGGCGGCTGTCGATGCCAGCCTGCGGCGCTTGCAGACCGACTACATCGACCTCTACCAGGTGCACTGGCCGGATCGCAGCACCAACTTCTTCGGCCGCCTGGGCTACCAGCACCAGCCCTACCCGGACGAGGTGCCGATCGAGGCCACGCTCGCCGCGCTGGCCGATCTCGTGCGCGCCGGCAAGGTCCGCGCGGTCGGCATCAGCAACGAGACGCCGTGGGGCGCGATGCGCTATCTCGCACTCGCCGAGCAGCGCGGGCTGCCGCGCGTGGCGTCCATCCAGAACCCGTACAGCCTGCTGAACCGGGTGTTCGAGATCGGCCTTGCCGAAATCGCGCTGCGCGAGGACCTCGGCCTGCTCGCCTACTCGCCGCTCGGCATGGGCGCGCTGACGGGCAAGTACCGCCACGGCGCGCGGCCGCCGGAAGGGCGCCTGACGCGCTTTGACCGCTTCAAGCGCTACAGCACGCCGGCCGGCGAGGCGGCGGTGGAAACCTACGCGCAGATTGCCGAGCAGCACGGCTTGAACCTGCCCCAGATGGCGCTCGCCTTCCTGCTGCGCCAGCCGTTCCTGACCAGCGCCATCGTCGGCGCCACCACGCCAGACCAGCTCAGGACCAACCTCGACGCGGCGGACCTGACACTCCCGGACGCGGTGGTCGCGGCCATCGAAGCGGTGCACGCCGCGCAACCGAATCCCTGCCCATGACGATTGATCTGTACGGCCACCCGTGGTCCGCGCCGACCCGCGAGGTGCGCATCCTGTGCGCGGAGCTCGGCATCGAGCACCGCTTCATCGAGGTCAAGCAGGCCGAGGCCGGCGACTACCTGCCGGAGGCGCTGAACGCCGCCTGCAAGGTGCCGATGATCGACGCCGACGGCTTCATCCTGGGCGAGGCGCACGCCATCGTGCGGTACTTGGCCACCACGCACGGCGGGGATGTCTGGTATCCGGCCGAGCCGCAGGCGCGCGCCAAGGTTGACCAGTGGCTCGACTGGCAGGCGCTGCGGCTCGGCCGGCTGGCCGCACAACTGGCGCGCGAGCGGCGCTTCAAGCCAGGCCGGGCAGACGAGGCGGCCTGCGCCGAGGCCGAGCGCCTGCTCGGCCTGATCCTGCCGGAGCTCGACATGGAGCTGAAGGCCGCGCCGTTCGTGTGCGGACAACAGCCCACGCTGGCCGACATCGCCATCTTCACCAGCGTGGACTATCTGCTGCTGGCGGGCTTCGGCCTTGGGCCGTTCGCGGCCCTGCACAGCTGGGTCGAGACCTGCGCCGCCCGTCCCGGCTGGCGGGCCGACGCACTGCCGGGCTGAGGCGGGCTTATTCCGGCACCAGCCAGTCGACCGTCGCCGTGCCCGTGTCGGGGGAAAGGATTCTTGCCAACGCCGGCAGCGCGGCCTTCATCTGCTCGGCGAACCCCCACGGCGGGTTCAGCACCAGCACGCCGCAGCCGTGCAGCATGCCGCCCGTCGGCAGCGGCGTGAGGCGCAGTTCGGTCACCAGCAGGCGCCGCAGGCCGGCGGCCTTCAGCGCGCGCTTGAGGCCGGCCACCGGCGCCTCGTCCTTCAGCGGATACCACAGCGCGTACACGCCGGTCGCAAAGCGCCGGTGGGCGGCGACCAGTTCCCCCGCCAGGCGCGTGAACTCGTCCGGCCGTTCGTAGGGCGGGTCGATCAGCGTGAGCCCGCGGCGCTCACGCGGCGGCAGCAGCGCCTTCAGCGCCTGGTAGCCGTCCGTCCGCTGCACGTGGACCGCGCCGCCGCAGGCCGCTTGCAGCGCCTCGAATTCGAGGGGATTCAGTTCGCAGGCAACCAGCCGATCCTGCGGGCGGCCCAGCGCGGCGGCGATCAGCGGCGAGCCGGGATAGCGGCGCGGACTATCACCGTCGCCGAGCAGCGGCCGGATCACGCCGAGGTAATCGGCAAGCGCCGCCGGCAACGGACCCGGCGCACTCAGCAGGCGCGCGATACCGTCACGGTACTCGCCGGTCTTCTGCGCCGGCGTGGCGGTGAGGTCGTAGTCACCGGCGCCGGCGTGCGTGTCCAGATAAAACCACGCGCTGTCCTTGCGCGTGAGGCCGCGCAGCAGCGCCACCAGGCACACGTGCTTCACCACGTCGGCGAAGTTGCCGGCGTGGAAGGCGTGGCGGTAATTCATGGGGCGATCTCGGGCCGGATGGCCGCGGCGGGGCCGGTGGCCGGCCCCGCTTGAAGACGCTGCCGGTTACTTGGCAGCCGCGATGTCGAGCAGCTCGATCTCGAACACCAGCGTCTGGTTGGGGCCGATGGCGCGGCCGGCGCCCTGGGCGCCATAGCCGAGCTCCGGCGGCAGCACGACCTTCCACTTCGAGCCCTTGGGCATCATCACCAGCGCTTCCTGCCAGCCGGGGATGATCTGGTTGACCTGGAAGCTCACCGGCTCGCCGCGCTTGTAGGAACTGTCGAACTCGGTGCCGTCTGGCAGCGTGCCCTTGTAGTTGACCTTCACGGTGTCGGTGGCCTTGGGCTTGGCGCCGCTGCCGGCGGTCAGCACCTCGTACAGCAGGCCGGACTCGGTCTTCTTCACGCCCTTGTTCTTGGCGTACGTGGCGCGAAACGCGTCACCGTCCTTGGCGTTCTTGTCGCCGGCCGCCTTGGCCTTGCCTTCCATGTCTGTCCGCAGCTTGTCGAGTGCCGCTTGCAGTGCCGCGGGCTCGGCGGCCGGCTTGTTGCCCGCCAGGGCGTCCTTCAGGCCGTCCGCGGCCGCGGTGGCGTCCAGCGGCAGGCCGTCGCGCTTGGCGTTGGCGCCGAACTGATAGCCGATGGCGTAAGCCGCCTTCTGCTCGTCGGTGGTCAGGGTCGCCGCGGTGGCGGCAGTGGACAGGAGGGCGGCGACAGCCACCGGCAGCACGGTGCGAAGCATGGGGTTCTCGGGTCAGGGAGTGGGCGCAGCACGGGGCCGCAAAGAAAGGCGCGCCATGATCCCACACTGGGCCTTGCTTGGGACCATCGGCACAGGCTATAAGCCGGTCGCTTCAGCTTGAAGTCCGGGCGCAAAGGCGAAGGTCGGGCGGATGGGATCCCGCGCGGCGGCGCGGGCGGTTCGACATCCGCGAGCGGACACTCCGCCGCACGAAAAAACCCACGAGGAGGGAGCCTCATGAGCGCATTCTCGCCCGCCGATCTGGCGGCCCTGGTCGATGCCGACCACGGCCTGCTGAGCCCGCGCATCTTTCAGGACCGCGACATTTACCAGCAGGAGCTGGAGCGTGTGTTCACGCGCTGCTGGCTGTTCCTGGCGCACGAGAGCCAATTGCAGCAGCCGGGCGATTTCTTCGCCACCTACATGGCGGAAGACCCGGTGCTGGTGGTGCGCCAGAAGGACGGCTCGATCCGCGCCTTCCTGAACCAGTGCCGCCACCGCGGCATGCGCCTGTGCCGGGCCGACGCCGGCAACGCGCGGGCCTTCACCTGCTCGTACCACGGCTGGGCCTACGACACGGCCGGCCAGCTGGTGGACGTGCCGTTCGAGAAGGAAGCCTACGGCAGCGTCGACAAGAAGCATTGGAGCCCGCGCCAGGTGCCGCGCGTGGAGGTCTACAAGGGCCTCGTGTTCGGCTGCTGGGACGCGGACGTGCCGCCGGTGGCGCAGTACCTCGGCGACATGGCCTGGTACGTGGACCTGTTTCTGGACCGCATGCCGGGCGGCACCGAGGCCATCGGCGGCGTGCACAAGTGGGTGATCCGCTGCAACTGGAAGTTCGCCGCCGAGCAGTTCTGCTCGGACATGTACCACGCGCCGTTCAGCCACTCCTCGCCGGTGATCGCGAGCCTGCCGCCGGGCATCGACCCGCCCCAGGCCGGCTGGCCGATGCAGGGCAAGCAGTTCAGTTCCGCGCTCGGCCACGGCACCGGTTTTTTCATGGACACGCCCGAGTTCCTGTTCCCGCTGCTCGGCGAGACCGCCGCCGGCTACTACATGCAAAGCGGCGCCTCGGCGGTGCGCGAGCGCCTGGGCGACACGCGCGCCGTGCGCATGAACGGCGCGCACATGACGGTGTTCCCGACGCTGTCGTTCCTGCCCGGCATCAACACGCTGCGCGTGTGGCACCCGCGCGGGCCGGACGAAATCGAAATCTGGGCCTGGACGCTGGTCGACCGGGCGGCGCCGGCCGAGGTGAAGGAGGCCTACCGCAAGGCGGTGCTGCGCACCTTCTCGCCGGGCGGCATCCTGGAGCAGGACGACGGCGAGAACTGGACCGAGATCCAGAAGGTCCTGCGCGGCCACATGGCGCGCCAGCAGCCGTTCAACGTGCAGATGGGGCTTGGCATGGACCGCAGTGACGATCCGGACCTGCCGGGTCGCATCGGTTACGTGTACGGCGAGCTCGCCGCGCGTGGCATGTACCGCCGGTGGGCCGAGGTGATGGGCGCCACCAGCTGGGCGGACCTCGCCCCGCGCGGTCTCGGTGAGGTGGCGAGCCATGGCTGAGGCCTTCCTGCCGGCGCGCGTGGCGCCGGGACTGCAACAGGAAATCGAGCAGTTCCTGTACGCCGAGGCGGCGCTGCTGGACGCGCGTGAATTCGACACCTGGCTCACGCTGCTGGCGGACGACCTGCACTATTTCATGCCGACGCGCCGAACCATGCAGCGCCGCGAGCGCGACATGGAAATCTCCGCCCCGGACGAGGTGGCGCTGTTCGACGAGGACAAGCCCTCGATGGTGGTGCGTGTGCGGCGCCTGAATACGGGCCTCGCCTGGGCCGAGGAGCCGCCCTCGCGCACCCGACATCTGGTCAGCAACGTCCGCATCGCCGAGCTGCCCGGCGGCGAGTACGCCGTGCGCAGCTACTTTGCGCTGCACCGCAACCGCCTGGAGCGGGACGTGGACCTGTTCTTCGGCGAGCGGCTCGACACGCTGCGCCGGGCACCGAACGACTACGGCTTTGTGATCGCCCGCCGCACCATTCACCTGGACCAGGCCACCGTGCTGGCGCCGAACCTGTCGATGTTTTTCTGACCCACCCGAGCGACCCCATGAACCCTGTCGATGCCCTGTTCCAACCGGTCCGCGTCGGCGGCCTCGCGCTGCCCAACCGGGTGGCGATGTCGCCCATGACGCGCTCGTTCAGCGGCGACGCCGGCGTGCCGGGGCCGGACGTGGTGCTCTACTACGCGGCCCGCGCGGCGGCCGGCACCGGCCTCATCTTCACCGAGGGCACGGTGGTGGACATGGGCCCGGCGCGCGGGTATCTCGGTGTGCCCGGCCTGTGCAACGACGCGCAGGAAGCGGCCTGGCGGCAGGTGACCGACGCCGTGCACGCGGCCGGCGGGCGCATCATGGTGCAGCTGTGGCACTGCGGGCGGCTGTCGCACCCGCGCGCCACCGGCGGCGCGCAGCCGCTGGCGCCGAGCGCGCTCACGGCGGCCGGAGTGTACGTGGACGCGGCCGACCCCGGCACCTTCGACGGGCATCTGGCGTACGTGGAACCCAAGGCCATGGACGCGGCGGACATCGCAAGCGTCACGGCTGCCTTCGCCGCGGCGGCCGGCCGGGCGAAGCGCGCCGGTTTCGACGGCGTGCTGTTCCACGGCGCGAGCGGCTACTTGCTGCACGAGTTCTTCAACGCCGACAGCAACCAGCGCAGCGACGACTACAACGGCGACGCCTTCGCGCGGGCACGCTTTGCGGCCGGCATCGTGGCCGCGGCGCGGCACGAGGTCGGCGCCGGCTATCCGCTGCTGATGGGTTTGTCGCAGTTCGCCGTCAACGACTTCGCCTGGCAGACCTGGCGGGAGCCCACGGACCTGGCCGCCACGCTGGCGACGCTGCGCACGGCCGGCATCGATGGCTACCACGTGGCCGCCTACCGCATCGGCGTGCCGGCCTTCGCGCCCGACGCCGACCCCGCCCAGCGCAGCCTCGCCTGGCACGTGCGCGCGCTGTCGGGCCTGCCGGTCAGCGCCGCCGGCGGCGTCACCTACAGCACCGGCGTTGGCGAGTCGCTGATGGGCGTGGAGAGCCAGCTCACGGATCCCGCCGAAGCCGCCCAGGCACTGCAAGACGGCGATGCGGATCTCATCGCCGTCGGCCGCGCCATGCTCGCCAACCCGGACTGGACGGCCAAGGTGCGCGCCGGCGACTGGCGGACGCTGACGCCGTTCCGGCGCGAGATGCTGGGCGAGCTGGTCTGACGCGCCGATTGCCCATGCGGCGCGTCCCGGAGCCGGAACTCATGGACGCCGCCGGGCAGGCGGCGGCCTATGCCGAAGCGGACTTCTCGGCGCCGCACCAGTTTCTGGTCGATCAGGCGCGCCGCCTGCTGCCCGACCTGCCAGCCACGGCGCGCGTGCTCGATCTTGGCTGCGGGCCGGCCGATGTGACCGTGCGCTTCGCGCGCGCCTTCCCGGGCTGGCACATCGACGGCGTGGACGGCGCGGAGGCCATGCTGGCGCTTGGCCGTGCGCGCGTCGCCGATGCCGGGCTCGAACAACGCGTCGTTCTGCACCGGGCGGTGCTGCCGCAGGACTCGCTGCCGGGCACGGACTACGCGGTCATCCTCAGCAACAGCCTGCTGCATCACCTGCACAACCCGCAGGTGCTGTGGCGCGTGCTGTGCGCCGCGGCCGCGCCGGGTGCCTTCGTGTACGTGACCGATCTTCGCCGGCCGGCCGACGAGATCAGCCTGCGCCAGCGTGTTGAAACTCACAGCGCACCCGAGCCGGCCGTGCTGCGGCGCGACTTCGAGGCCTCGCTGCGGGCCGCCTTCACGGCGCAGGAAGTGCGTGACCAGTTGCGGGACGCGGGCCTGGCCGGCCTGGCCGTCACGGAACTGACCGACCGCCACCTGGCCGTGGCCGGACGCCTCCCCTGAGCGGCATCCCGGCCGCCTGCGCAGGCGACCTTCGTCCACGGCCAGACACGTTGCGCCGCCTATAATCGGCGCCCCTGAGCCCCCTCGGGGCCGATTCCGTCAAGCCAAGTCCAGTTCCAGGAGCCCGTGCGATGAATACCACCGAACTCGAAGCCACCGTCCGCGCCATGACCGCCCGCGGCAAGGGCCTGCTGGCGGCGGACGAGAGCAGCGGCACCATCAAGAAGCGCTTCGACAGCATCGGCCTTGAATCCACCGAAACCAACCGCCGCGACTACCGGCAGATGCTGTTCACCACCGACGGTCTTGAGCAGGCCATCTCGGGCGTGATCCTGTACGACGAGACGCTGCGCCAGAGCACCGACGACGGCCGCACGCTGGCCGGCATTCTTCAGGCCAAGGGCATAGTGCCCGGCATCAAGGTGGACAAGGGCACGATCGCCATGGCGCCCGGCAGCGCCGAGAAGCTGACCGAGGGCTTCGACGGCCTCGCCAGGCGCTACGAGGAGTACTACCAGCTCGGCGCGCGCTTCGCCAAGTGGCGCGCCGTGTACAGCATCAGCGACCACCTGCCGTCCACGCGCAACATGCTGCTGAACGCGCAGGGTCTTGCCCGCTATGCCGCCATCACGCAGCAGTCGGGTCTGGTGCCGATCGTCGAGCCCGAGGTGCTGATGGACGGCGCGCACACGATCGAGCGCTGCGAGGAAGTGACCACCGCCGTGCTGAACGCCGTGTTCGCCGCGCTGGCCGCCGAGGGCGTGGCGCTGGAGCTGATGGTGCTGAAGCCGAACATGGTCATCTCCGGCAAGGAATGCGCGGTGCAGGCGAGCGCGCAGCAGGTCGCCGCGGCCACGGTGCGCTGTTTCAGCCGCACGGTGCCGGCAGCGGTGCCGGGCATCATGTTCCTGTCCGGTGGCCAGGGCGACGCCGAAGCGACGGCGAATCTTGACGCCATCAACCGCCTGTCGGCGCACCACCCGTGGACCTTCAGCTTCTCCTACGGCCGCGCGCTGCAGGCGCCCTCGCTGAAGGCCTGGGGCGGCAAGAAGGACAACATCGCCGCCGGTCAGAAGGCGCTGCAAAAGCGCGCGCTGCTGAACGGCGCCGCCTGCCGCGGCGAGTACGAGGCCAAGCTGGAGCAGGCGGCCTGAGACGGTCACGCGCCGGCCGATCGCCGAAAGGCACTGCGCGCCCATGAGCGATCGGGCCGGCGTGCTGCTGGTCAACCTCGGCAGCCCGGCCGCGCCCACGGCGCGGGCGGTGCGCCGGTACTTGAAGCAGTTCCTGAGCGACCGGCGCGTCGTTAACCTGCCGGCGCTGCTGTGGCAGCCGATCCTGCGCGGCATCGTGCTCACCACCCGCCCGCGCCGCTCGGCGCGGCTGTACCAATCCATCTGGACGCCCGACGGCGCGCCGCTGGTGGTCAACACCCGCCAGCAGGCGCAGGGTCTGGCCGAGCGCCTGGCGGGTCAGGATCTGGCCGTGGCGTATGCCATGACCTACGGCGCGCCCTCGCTAGCGGATGGCCTGGCCGAACTCGCCGGCTGCACGCGGATCCTGGTGCTGCCGATGTTCCCGCAGCACTCGGCCAGCACGCAGGGGGCGGTGTTCGATGCGCTGGCGGCGGCGCTGCGCCCGGCCATGCACCTGCCAAGCGTCGATTTCGTCGCCGATTTCTGCGACCACCCCGGCTACATCGCGGCGCTTGCGTCCACCGTGCACGCGCACTGGGCGGCGCACGGCCGCGGCGAGCGGCTGCTGATGTCCTTCCACGGCCTGCCGCAGCGCAACGTCGACCGCGGCGATCCTTATGCCGAACAGTGCCGGCGCACGGCGCAACTCCTCGCCCAAACGCTGGAGCTGGGCGCCGACGACTGGCAACTCACGTTCCAGTCCCGCTTCGGGCGCGCGCGCTGGCTGGAACCCGCCACCGATGCCGTGCTGCGCGACTGGGGCCAGCGGCGCCTGGGACGGATCGACGTGATCTGCCCGGGCTTCGTCGCGGATTGCCTGGAGACGCTGGAGGAAATTGCCATCGGCGGCCGGCACACCTTCCAGGGCGCCGGCGGGGGCGAGTTCCGCTACATTGCCTGCCTCAATGACAGCCCGTTCTGGCTGGACGCGCTCGCCGGGCTGGTGCGCGCCCGGTTGCGGTTGCCAAGCCAATGACGGAGTCCGCCATGCACGCCAATGTCGACCCGGTGGAGACCGCCAAGTTCGACGCCCACGCCGGCCGCTGGTGGGACGCCACGGGACCGCTGCGCACGCTGCACGAGATCAATCCGGTGCGTCTGGCCTGGGTCGCCTGGCACGTCCGTCTGGCCGGTGCGCGGGTGGTGGATGTCGGCTGCGGTGGTGGCGTACTGAGCGAGGCGTTGGCCCGCGCCGGGGCCGAGGTGACCGGCATCGACCTGGCGCCGGACGCGTTGGCGGCGGCGCGCGAGCACGCGGCCGAATCCGGCGCGGCCATCGACTATCGCGAAATCTCCGCGGCGGATCTGGCGGCCGAATCGGCCGGCCGGTACGCCGTCGTCACCTGCATGGAACTGCTGGAGCACGTGCCCGATCCGGCGGCGCTGGTGCAGGCCTGCGCGGATCTCGTGGCGCCGGGCGGCTGGGTGTTCTTCTCCACCCTCAGCCGCACGCCCAAGGCCTGGGCGCAGGCGGTGCTGGCGGCCGAGTACGCGCTGCGCCTGCTGCCGCGCGGCACGCACGATTACGCGCGCTTCCTGCGCCCGGCCGAGCTCGGCGGCCTGTGCCGGGCGGCCGGCCTCGACGTGGTGGACGTGAGCGGGCTTGACTACAACCCGCTGACGCGCGGCGCCAGTCTGCGCCGGGCGGCGGACGTCAATTACCTGCTGGCGGCGCGCAAGTAGCGAGCCTGCCGGCCAGCGCCACGCTCAACCCTCGCCGACAGACTCAGGCCGACCTTAGCGGCCGCACGCGGGATGCGGCATCGCGCGCACGCTGGCGGGCCGATTCGATGTCTTCCGCCCGCGCCAGCGCCACGCCCATGCGCCGCCGGGCAAACGCCTGCGGCTTGCCGAACAGCCGCAGGTCCGTACCCGGAATCCGCAGCGCCTCGTCGACACCGGCAAAGGCAATGCCGGTGGCCTCGATCTGCCCGTAGATCACGGCGCTCGCCGCCGGGGTTTCGAGGTCCACCTCCACCGGCAGCCCGAGAATTGCGCGCGCGTGCAGTTCGAACTCCGACAGCCGCTGGCTGGCGAGCGTCACGAGGCCGGTGTCGTGCGGCCGCGGGCTGACCTCGCTGAACCACACCTCGTCCCCGCACACGAACAGCTCGACGCCAAAAATGCCGCGCCCGCCGAGCGCCGCCGTGATGCGCCCGGCGATGTCCCGCGCGCGCCCGAGGGCCGCCTCGCTCATCGGCTGCGGCTGCCAGCTTTCGACGTAATCGCCCTGCACCTGACGGTGGCCGATCGGCGGGCAGAACGCCGTCTCGATGTCGCCATAGACACCGCGGCTGCGCACCGTGAGCAGCGTGATTTCGTAGTCGAACGGTACCTGCGCCTCGACGATAACGCGCGCCTCGCGCACGCGCCCGGCGTCCAGCGCGTACTGCCACGCACGCTCGATGCCGCCGGCGTCGCTGACGCGCGACTGCCCCTTGCCGGAGGACGACATCACCGGCTTCACGAAGCACGGAAAGCCGACGTCGGCGGCCGCAGCACGCAGGTCGTCCAGGCTGCTCGCGAATGCGTAGCGCGAGGTCGGCAGGCCGAGTTCCTCGGCCGCCAGGCGCCGGATGCCCTCGCGGTTCATGGTGAGCTGGGCGGCGCGCGCGGTCGGGATCACCTCGGCGAGACCGTCGGCCTCGATGGCGAGCAGCGCGTCGGTGGCGATGGCCTCGATCTCCGGCACGATCAGCGCCGGGCGCTCGGCCTCGACCAGCGCCCGCAGCGCCGCGCCGTCGGTCATGTCGATCACGTGCGCGCGGTGCGCCAGCTGGTGGCCCGGCGCGTTCGGGTAGCGGTCGACGGCGATCGTTTCCACGCCCAGGCGCTGCAACGCAATGATGACTTCCTTGCCCAGTTCGCCTGCGCCCAGCAGCATCACGCGCGTGGCGTTGGCGGCGAGCGGCGTGCCTAGCTGCATGACGGTGTCCGGTGGCGTGGCGGGACCGGCATTGTCTCAAGCCGCCGCCGCGTAGCGGAACTCCCAGCGCTCCGCGTGCAGCTCGCGCTGCCACACCACCCGCCCCGGCGGCAGCAGCGTGAGCTGCCAGGTCTGGTTCACGCCGCGGTAGGGCCGCGCCACGGCGGCGAACGGCGCCGGCGTCAGCAGTGCAAGACACACGCCACCGGCAAGCCGCGCGGATCCGTAGCGGATCAGCTCGACCTCAGCCGCGCGCGCCTGCTGCGCCAGGGCCTGCGCCGCCGCGTAGTCGGCCGGGTGCTCCAGCGCCGCCCGCGCGACGTCGAACCTCGGCGCTGTGAGGTCCAGCGCCCGCGCGCTCGCGCCGTGGAACTCGAACAGCGTCAGCGGCACCGTGGCCGAGACCTCGGCCAGCCCGGCGCTGTCGCTGAAAAACCGCAACCGCCAGTAGCCCGCCTCAGCACACGCGGCCGGGCGGTCTTCGGCGCCGTAGAACACGCCGGGGTCGGTGCGGGCACGAAAGCGCGAGCCGCCCGCCGGCGGACGGTATCGGAACGGTGTCGCCAGCAGCCAGTGCAGGTCCGTCGCCGGTGGCGGCGGCTTGGCGGCGTCGAGCAGGTCTTCCAGCAGCTGCTGGTCGGCGAGATCGCCGCGCGCCAGGCGCAGCGTCGCCACCTGGTGCTGCGCCTCCACCGCCCGCCAGCCGCTGCCGGCCCAGGGACCGGCCTCAGACGCGAGCGCGGTGGGCGTCCAGGTACTCGCAGGCATACAGCAGGCCGTCCACGCGCTTGATGGCGTCGATCGGCCGCGCGTCGTCGAAGGCGCGATTGGCGCTGCGCAGCCAGCGCGCGGCGAGCGCGTCGTCGCCACCCACCAGCGCGGCAAGCGACCGGTACAGACGCAGCAGATGCGTCGCAAGCTCGAACGGCTTGCTGCCCGGCGCAAGCTCATACGCGCCCCGCAGCAGACGCGAGGCGGTCGGCTGGCTCACCCCGACGATGGCCTTCAGCTCCGTCGTGCCGATGCCGAGCCGCGCGGCCGCTTCGACCAGCGCCTGCGTCAGCACACGGCCGGCGTCGGGCTTTGCAATTGCCAGCGCCTGACCCATCGACGACACTCCATGCAGACTCATGCCGGATTATTCTCTTGAATAAATCGACGCGCCGCAAGCGTCTATAACTTTGGATCGGCGATCAGCCCGCCCAACACCTCGGCCGTGTGCTCCCCCAGCCGCGGCGCCCGCCCGCGCACGGCACCGGGCGTGGCGGACAGGTGCACCGGCACGCCGGCAATCGTCACCGGCGTGGCGCTGCCGGGTTGTTCGACCTCCACCAGCATGCCGCGGGCGGCAAAGTGCGGGTCGGCAAAGATCTCCGCCGCGTCCTGCACCGGCCCGAACGGCACCCGGCCGCCGAACAGGGCTTTCAGGTCCGCCTTGCTGCGCTGACGGGTGTAGCCCTCGATCAGCGCGGTGACTTCATGGCGGCGCGCCAGGCGCGCGGCGTTGGTCGCCCAGCCGGGATCGGCGCCGAGTTCCGGCCGGCCGATGGCGGCGGCGAGTTCCACCCAGAACTTGTCCGTCGGGCAGCCGATGGCCACCCAGCCGTCGGCGGCGCGGAACAGCCCGAACGGACACAGCAGGGGGTGGCCGTTGCCCTCCGGGTGCGCGACTTCGTCCGCGTAGCTGTACTGGTGCACCAGGCGCTCGCACAGCGCGAGCACGCCGTCGACCATGGCGATGTCGAGGAACTGCCCCTGCCCCGTGCGCTCGGCGTGGCGCACGGCGGCGAGGATGCCGAAGGCCAGCATCAGCGCTGGCACGGTGTCGCCAACGCCGGGGCCGATCTTCAGCGGCTGGTCGGCAGCGGGGCCGGTGATGCCCATGATGCCGCCGAGCGCCTGCGCCACCACGTCGAAGGCCGGCCAGTCGGTGTAGGGACTCGCGCCGGTGCGCGGGTCGCCGAAGCCACGGATGGCGGCGTAGACCAGACGCGGGTTGCGCGCGGCGAGCGTCTCGTAGCCCAGACCCAGGCGCTCCATGACGCCGGCGCGGTAGTTCTCGACCAGCACGTCGGCGCTGTCGACCAGCCGCAGGAAGGCCTCGCGGTCCGCAGCGGACTTCAGATCCAGCACCACGCTCTTCTTGCCGCGGTTGATGCTCTGGAAATACCCGCCGAACGCGCGTTCGGCATCGTCCGGCCGAAACGGCGCAAAGCGCCGCGCGGGGTCGCCCTCCGGCGGCTCGATCTTGATCACCTCGGCGCCGTGGTCGGCCAGCATCTGCGTGCAGAAGGGACCGGCCAGCACCTGCGAGAGGTCCAGCACGCGAAGGCCCGCGAGCGCCCCCGGGCTCACGCGCCACCGCCGAGCAGCTGCCGGCCGATGACCTTCAGTTCCAGGATCGGCTCCACGCCCTCGAAGATCGGCAGCACCAGCGCGTCCGCCACGTAGCGGGCGACCGGGAACTCCTCCGCATAGCCCCAGCCGCCGTGCAGCAACTGCGCGCGCTGCGAGACCTCCACCGCCACGCGGCAGGCGTACAGCTTGGCCATGGCGGCGAGCAGACCCGCATCCGGCGCACCGGCATCCATGGCGCGCGCGGCCGCGTGCGTCAACGCCCGCGCGGCGGCGGTGTTGAGTGCCATCACGCCGAGTTCGTACGCCGTACTCTGGAACTCGCCGATCGGGCGGCCGAACTGGCGCCGGTCCACGGCATAACGCCCGGCGGCTTCGAGACTCGCCTGTGCGAGACCTGTGGCGCGGCCGGCAGTCTGCAAACGCCCGGCGGAAAAGCCGGCCATCTGGTAGTAAAAGCCGCGCCCGGCCTCGCCGAGCAATCGGTCGCCCGGCACGAACCAGCGCTCGAATTGCAGCGTGAACGAATGCATGCCCCGGTAGCCCAGCGTGCGGTCGGCCTTGCCGGTGAGCCGCCCGCCGCCCGGCTGCACGAGATCGAAGTCGTGCCCGAGGCAGCGCTCCTTCTCGACGATGAACAGCGACAGGCCGCGATGCCCGACCGTGAGATCAGCGTCCGTGCGCGCCAGCAGCGCCAGCACGTCGGCGCGGCCAGCAAACGTGCTCCACGCCTTGGCGCCGTCGATCCGCCAGCCGGCGACACCGTCCTGCTCGGCGGGCGTGGCCCGGCAGCGCAACGCGGCGACGTCGGAGCCGGTGTCGGGCTCGGTCACGGCCACGCCGACCATGAGTTCGCCGCGCGCCACCGGCCCCAGCCAGCGGTGTTTCTGCGCCTCGCTGCCGCCCGCCAGCAGCGCCTTGGCCAGCACCTCTGGGCGCGTGATGAGGCTGCCCGCCGCCGGCAGCGAGGCGGCGGACAGTTCCTCGGTGGCCACCACCATGGCGAGGTTGCTCATGCCGGTGCCGCCGTACTCGGCCGGGATGGACATGCCGAAAAAACCCAGCTCCGCCATGCCGGCGATGAGGTCTTCCGGCACCAGCAGGTCGTCGAGATGGATGCGCTGGGCGATCGGCGCCACGCGCTCGGCGGCGAAGCGGCGCGTCGTGTCGCGCAGCGCCAGCAGCAGGTCGGCGTCGTCGCCGGCGATCGGGGCGTGGTTGACGAAGCCATCCGCGGCGCCGCGCTCGGCGAGCGCGCGATAGCGAGCCTCGGACAGGGTCGCCGCCCACGCGGCGCGCTGTTCGGCCGGCACCGCGTCCGCAAGCGCGGCCGGCGCAAGGCCGACATCGGCGCCGTGGCGCTCCAGCGTGTGCAGTGCATCGAGCGCTGTCTGGGCCGCGAACAGCGCTGCCGTTTCGGGTTCGGCCCCGGCCGCCAGCGCCTGCGCGGCCTTCAGACGCGCTTCGAGCCCGGCGTAGCGGCGCACGGCCACCTGATGCGCGTCGATGTCGCGCCCAAGCGCCGTGCGTTCGGTGAGCGTCTGCCGCACCCGCGCCAGCAGCGCTGCCGTGGTGTGCAGCGCCGCCTGCGCCTGCTGGTCCGCCGTCATGCCGTCTCCTGCCCCGTGACTGGTCGCGCCGCGCCGGGTGGCGCGGTCGATGGAGCAGGAATTATCGGCCCTCAGGGCGCGACCGTTGGCTCCGGCGGCCGCGCCCGCTCGTGCGCCGCGCGGCGCTTGAGGTAAGCCTCGCGCGCGATCTGCATGTCCTCCACGAACAGCGGCAGCTCGTCCAGGCGCAGCGCCTGCGGGCCGTCCACCAGCGCCTTGGCCGGCGCCGGGTGGAAATCCACCAGCACCAGGTTGGCGCCGGCGACGACGCCCTGCGCGGCGGCGTGCTGGATGTCCTCGATACCGTCCGGGCCGCGGTCGCGGCGGCCGACCGAGTGAGATGGATCGACGCCCACCGGCATGCGCGTCAGGCGCCGCACCACCGGCACGTGGGCGAAATCGACCAGGTTCCGGTGCGGATCGCCGAGGTTCGTCTTCACCCCGCGCAGGCAGAACACGACCCGCTGGTTGCCCTCGCTCGCCAGGTACTCGGCCGCGTTGATGGACTCCTCAAGCGTGATGCCGAAGCCGCGCTTGAGCAGCACCGGGAATTCCTGCTGGCGGCCGATGGCCTTCAGCAGCTCGAAGTTCTGCGTGTTGCGCGTGCCGACCTGCAGCATCACGCCGGTCGGGTGGCCGATGGCCGACAGCACGTCGTTGATTTCCTGGATGTGCTTCTCGTGCGTGATCTCCATGGCGATCACGCGGATGCCATGCCGGCCGGCCGACTCGAACACGAACGGCAGACACGCCGCGCCGTGGCCCTGGAAGGCATACGGGCTCGTGCGCGGCTTGTAGGCGCCCATGCGCGCGCAGCGCAGACCCTGCGCCTGCAAGGCGGCGAAGGTGCGGTCCACGTGCTCTCGGTTGTCCACCGCGCACAGGCCGGGGAACAGCTCGAAGCTGTCCTGCGTGAACTCGACGCCGTTGTACTCGAAGCCGCTCGGCCGGAAGTCATCCTGGTGGCGACCGACGATGCGGTACTCGCGCGACACCCGCACCACCTGTTCGACGCCCGGCAGGTCGGCGATCTCGTCCCGATCCAGGGTAGCGGTGTCGCCGATGAGGTAAATCTCGGTCAGCGTCTGCTGCGCGCCCTTGACCTCGTGCACGCGGGCGCTCACGCCGGGGCGGCGGCCGAGGTAGTCCATCACAGCGTCAAACGCCGGCGTGCCGGGGTGAACGTGCTCTTGCAGGATGAGGATCATGACGACGGCTCGGGCAGTAAAAGACGCCGCAATGGTAATGACCCGCGCGGGCGGGCCCTTGGCCAAGCGGACAGGCATCGCAGCACGCCCTGTGAAACAACGCGCTTGGCCTAAAGTTCTACGCGCGGCCGGCGTTACATAGGGCAACAAGAATTCCTCCGCTGCCCGATCCTGCCGGTTGCCTCATATGAACGAAGAACCCCGCGCCGCTTCCGAAACGCTGCTGCGAGACATCATCACGCAGTTGTGCGCGGTGGCGGGCACCTGCAACCCGGAGCTTGCAGGCGCGCTGACAGCGCTCGATACCGCCGCCCGTGATGGACAGTCGCAGGCGGCGCTGCGTCAGGCGGCAACAGCCCTTTCGGAACTCACCGCGCGCGGCGCGCAGCGGGCTCGCCCCGGCGCGACGGCGTTGCCCCCAGCGCGCCCTGGCGCGGCGGGCAGCGATGCGACGGTCCTGATTCAGGGCGTCCTGCGCAACCTGTCGATCCCGACCACGCTCGAACCCTTGGCGCGCGACATTCAGCAGGCCATCGACCGAACCGGCGGCGCCCCGCGGCGCGATCTGGTCGACCAGACCCTGCACCTGATGGCCGAGGCAAAGGCGCATGGCGAGCAGCGTCACCGCGAGTTGCAGGATTTCCTGAAGACCACCGTCGGGCGCCTGGTCCAGCTCGAAAACGCCGTCACGCACGTGCAGTCGGCTAGCCGCAGCGGCAGCGACGAGCTCGCCCACGCCCGCGAGGTCACACAGGCGCAGTTCATCCAGTTGCGCAGCGTTACGACTGAGACGGACGACCTGGAGGAGCTCAAGTCGTTCATCGGCGAGCGCCTCGAACACCTGCAAGACCACCTGAAAGATCAGGACGAGGCGGGCGACGAGAAACAGCGTCGACTGGAAGAAACGCTGGTCGCGCTCAGCGGTCAGGTTGCACAGCTCAGCGCGGAGACGGTCACCCTGCGCAGCCGGCTCGACGTCACCACCGAAGAGGCGCTGCGCGATCCCTTGACCGGCGCCTACAACCGGCTCGCCTACGAGCGCCGCGCAGCGCTCGAAGTCGCCCGCTGGCGCAGCGACAACGGCAAGCTGTCGATGATCGTGTGCGACATCGACCACTTCAAGCGCATCAACGACTCCTTCGGCCATGCCGCCGGAGACAAGGTGCTCAAGGAAGTGGTGCGCCTGCTGCAGGAACAGCTGCGCTCGTCGGATTTCGTGGCCCGCTACGGCGGCGAGGAGTTCGTGATCCTGCTCAGTGGCGCCGCCGAGGACGCGGCGCTGCAGATCGCCGAAAAACTGCGCCGGACCATCAAGGCCGCGCCGTTCCGCAGCCGCGGCGAGCGGGTACCGGTGACCATTTCCTGTGGCGTCGGCACCTTCGGCGGCGAGGACACGCTCGAAGCGGTCTTCGAGCGCACCGATGCGGCGCTGTACGCCGCCAAGGCGCAGGGCCGCGACCGCTGCGTGCCGTCGGTGAGTCAGGCCGCCTGAGTCCGGCTGGGGGTCATCCTCGGCCCGGCCGGCCGGCGGCGGCCCGCTCAGCCGCCGGCCGCGAGGTGCTCACGGATCAGCCCCGCCACCGCCTCGCGCAGCGCGCGCGCCGCGCGCTCGTGCGACGCACCGACCCCCGCCCCCGCCAGCAACGCGCCAGCCCCGACCGGCGCGCCGAAATGCACCGTGATGCGCCCGGCCCGCGGCCAGCGCCGCTGCGGCGGCCAGGCACGGTAAGCGCCCTCGATGTACACCGGCACCACCGGCGCGTCGGTATGTTCCAGCAGCAGGCCGATACCGGGCCGAAACGCCTCCAGCGCGCCACTCGGCGAGCGCGCGCCTTCCGGGAACCACACCAGCGCATTGCCGGCGCGCAGCGCGGCAAGACCCAGCGCGAGGCTCGACAGCGCCCGCCGCTCGGCATCCATGGGCAG
>NZ_JBFWOM010000001.1:306750-401779 GCF_050250495.1 Immundisolibacter sp.
ACGCCTCCAGCGCGCCACTCGGCGAGCGCGCGCCTTCCGGGAACCACACCAGCGCATTGCCGGCGCGCAGCGCGGCAAGACCCAGCGCGAGGCTCGACAGCGCCCGCCGCTCGGCATCCATGGGCAGTACCCGCGCCAGGCGCGACACCGCGCGCATGGCGGGGTTGGCCAGCATGATGCCGACCCAGCCCGCCCAGCACAGCGGCCCGAGCGCGCGTGACCCCAGCGCCGCGGCGAGCGCCGGGGCGTCGAGATAACTGCCGTGGTTCGGTGCCAGCAGAAAGGCGCCCTGCGCCGGCAGGTGCTCGCGCCCGGTAACGCGCAGTCGAAACGCCAGCCGCATGACCAGCCACGTCACGGCGAGGGCCACGGCTCGCAGCGGCCACAGCCAGCGCGGCGGGGGGCTCAGCCACCGCCGTTGCTCGGCGTCGAGCGCCGCCTGCGGGTCGTCGAGCAGCGTGGCCGGCGGCGCCGTTTCGGCCAGGCTCACCTCGCGCAGCAGGTCGCGCACGGTGGCGATGCGCGCGATGGCGTCCTCGGACAACTGCGCGCCGCTGCGGGCGGCGATGTCCATGCCGACGTTCAGCCACGCCAGCGAATCGAGGCCGAGATCGAGCTGCATGTGGCTGTCCGGCGTGAGCGGACGGCCCGGCCAGCGCTCGGTGAGGTAGTCCCACACCGCCCGCGCCCGCGGGTCGCGCAGCAGCGCCTCGTCGGCCGCGGGCAGACGCGCGGTCGGCGCCGACCCATCGACCGCCGCGCGCGCCTGCCGGTAACGTTCCGCCAGCAGGTGCCGGCGCAGCTTGCCGAGCGCCGTGCGGGCGAGCGGCTCGTGCGTGACGGCGATCTCGACCACGCGCTGATAGCTCGGCAGGCGCTGCGACTGCTCTGCCACGGCCGCCTGAAGCACGTCCTGAGCGGCATCGCTCGTCTGTGGCACCAGCAGCGCCACCAGCTTGCGACCCACCTGCAATACGGCCGCCTCGGCAATCAGCGCGTGCGCCTGGTAGACCGCCTCCACCTCCTCCGGCTGGATGTTCTTGCCGCTCTCGGTGACGATCAGCGTCGAGGCCCGGCCGAGCACCTCAAGACACCCGTCGGTGTCGAGGCGCCCAAGATCGCCGGTGCGAAACCAGCCGTCCGGCGCGAACGCCTGCGCGTTCGCCTGCGGCAGGTCGAAATAGCCCCCGAACACGCCCGGCCCGCGCACCTCGACCGCGCCCGCCCCGGCCGGCAGGTCCTCGTCGCCCGCGTCGGGCGGCGCAAGCCTCAGCTCGGTGCCCGGCACGGCGCGCCCAGCGCTGCCTGGCCGGCCCTGCCCCGGCAGGCGCAGCGTGAGCAGCGGCGATGTCTCCGTGAGCCCGTAGCCGACCGCGACCTGCCAGCCGAGCGCCGTGAGCGCGGCGTCGAGATCGGCCTCCAGCGCCGCGCCGCCGCAGGCCAGCAGACGCAGGTCCGGCGCCAGTTGCCGGTGCAGCGGCGCCAGGACCCGCCGCGCCACACCGGCGCCAAACCGCGGCGCGAGACGCCGCGCGAGCGTGCGCAGCCCGCGCATCAGGCGCGCGGCCAGCGGCGGCAGCGCGGCGAGCCGCCCGTCGATGCCCTCCAGCAGCGCCCGGTACAGCCGCGGCACGCCGATCAGCACGCTCGCCCGGCCGTCGCGCAGCGCCTGCATGATCTGCGCGCCCGTCGTGGCGCCCGGCAGCAGCAGCGTGAGCCCGGCGGCGAGCGGCAGCAGCAGGCCGATCACGAACGGGTACACGTGGTGCATCGGCAGCGGCAGCAGTACCCGGTCGCCGGGGCGGGCAAGATCGAGTGCCGCCACCGTGCGCACCTGGTACAGCAGGTTGGCGTGGCTGAGCGGCACGCCCTTGGGCGCGCCAGTGGTGCCGGAGGTATAGAACATCACGGCCGGCGCGGCCGGATCGACGTCGCCCGCAGCGACGGCGCGGGCCGCGGGGTCGGCCCCGGCCAGCGCGTCGACCGACAGCACCGGCACCGCAGCGCCCGCCAGGCGCGGTGCCTGGCCCGCGTCGGTCAGCAGCAGGGCGGGCCCAGCGTCGGCGAGCACATGCTGCAGGGTGTCGTCGGCGCCGTGCGCGTCGAGCGGCAGCAGCACGCCGCCCGCCCGCAGCACGGCGAGCGCCGCGATCGCCCACGGCAGGCCGCTTTCGGCCAGCAGCAGAACCCGCCCGCGCGGGGCGAGTCCGTGGCTGACCAGCCGCGCGGCGGCGGCCTCGACGCGCTGCGCGAGCGCGGCGTAGCTGAGCGCCTGCTCGCCGCCCGCGGCAAACCAGCGCAGCGCCGTCCGGTCCCCGTGGCGGCCCAGGCTCCACACCAGGCTGGCGATATCGTGCGCGGCGGCAATCTCGACACTCACGCGGCCTTGACCCTCAAGCGTGGCGACCCGCCCGGCGCGAGCCGCCGCGTACCATACACGCCCCGCCGCCCGCCCCGGAGCCCCGCATGACCGCACCGCGCATCGGCATCGCGCTCGGCAGCGGCGCCGCGCGCGGCTGGGCGCACATCGGCGTGCTGAGGGCACTCGCCGCGGCCGGCATCGAACTCGCCGTCGTCTGCGGCAGCTCCATCGGCGCCGTGGTCGGTGCCGCCTGCGCCGCCGGCCGGCTGGCTGAAATCGAGGCGTTCGCGCGCGGCCTCACCTGGCGCAGCGTGCTGGGTCAGCTCGACCTTCGCCCGGCCGGCGGCGGGCTGTTCGCCGGCGAGCGGGTGTCCCGGACGCTGATCGACCTGATCGGCCACCAGGCCATGCAGACGCTCGGCATGCGCTATGGGGCGGTCGCCACGGAGCTGGGGACCGGCCGCGAAATCTGGTTGCGGGAGGGCGATCTCGCGGTCGCCATTCGCGCGTCGATGGCCTTGCCGGGCGTGCTGGCCCCGGTCGAGGTCGAGGGCCAATGGCTGGTCGACGGTGGCCTGGTCAACCCGGTCCCGGTGTCGCTTTGCCGCGCGCTCGGCGCCGAGCTGGTACTGGGTGTCAACCTGAACGGCGGCATTGCCGGCCGGCGCCGCGCCCTGCCGGCGCCGCTGATTGGTAGGGATGCGGACGGCGACGGCAACGGGCGTCGATCAGGCCGGGCCGGCAAGCTGCTGGCCTCGTTGCTGCCCGTTGGCAGCCCGGCCCCCGGCTACTTCGACGTGATGGTCGGCGCCGTCAACATCATGCAGGACCAGATCACCCGCACGCGTCTTGCCGGTGACCCGCCGGACATTCTGGTCCAGCCGCGGCTCGGCCACATCGGGGTGCTGGAGTTCAATCGCGCCGACGAGGCCATCAATGCCGGCGAGGCGGCCATGCGAGCGCTGTTGCCGGCGTTGCAAGGGTTGATCGGCGAGGCCTGATCGCGCCGTGGGAGCGGCACCTTCGTCGCGAATTGCATGACTTGAACATTCGGCCCGAGGGCAGGCCTCCCACGATCAGTCCTGGTTTGGGAGCGGCGCCCTCGCCGCGCACGATCCGCCGCGGCATTCGGCCCGAAGACGGGCCTGCCCAAATGACTCAGCCGACGACGCCGTCCGCCCACGCCTGCGCAGCGTCGAGATCGTCCGTCAGCACCAGCACGTGCCCGACCTTGCGCCCCGGCCGCGGCGCCTTGCCGTACAGGTGCAGCCGCGCGCCCGGATGCGCCAGGATCGGCGCCAGAGGCGGCTCACCGTCGGTCCACAGATCGCCCAGCAGGTTCAGCATCAGTGCCGGCTTAGGCAACGTCACGTCGCCGAGCGGCAGGCCGCAGATGGCGCGCAGGTGCTGCTCGAACTGCGAGGTGGCGCAGCCGCCGAGCGTGTAATGCCCGGAGTTGTGCGTGCGCGGGGCGATCTCGTTCACCAGCAGCTCGCCGTTCGCCAGCAGGAACATCTCGACCGCCATCACGCCAACGTGGCCAAGCGCCTCCGCCACCGCGACGCCAAGCTCCCGCGCGCGATGGGCGACGGCCGGCGTGATCCTCGCCGGGGCACGCGTGATGTGCAGCACGTGGTGGCGGTGCTCGTTCTCGGCTACGGGATACACCGCAAGCTCGCCGCCGTGGCCACGAGCCAGCACCACCGAGATTTCGCGCTCGAAGGCCACCCACGCTTCCAGCACCGCCGGTGCGCGGCCGAGCGCCGCCCACGCGGCAGCCGGGTCGTCCCCCACGCCGATGCGCAGCTGGCCCTTGCCGTCATAACCCTCGGTGCGGGTCTTGAGCACGGCCGGGCGGCCGACCGTGACGAGCGCCGCTTCCAGCCCGGCGAGGTCATCCACCGCCGCCCAGCCGGTCTGCGGCAGCCCATGGCGGGCCAGAAACTGCCGCTGGCGCAGGCGGTCCTGCACGGTGCCGAGCAATGCGGAGTTCGGGTGCACCTCGCGCACGGTCTCGATCTGCGCCAGCACCGCGGCCGGCACGTGCTCGGTTTCGATGGTCAGCACGTCGCAGTGGGCGGCGAGTTCGAGCGCCGCGTCGACATCATCGAGCCGCGCCTGAACCAGCTCCGCGAACGGCGCCGCGCAGGCATCTGGATCGGGATCGACAGCGCGCACGCGGTAGCCCATGCGCCGCGCTTCCATGGCCAGCATGCGGCCGAGTTGGCCGCCGCCCAGCACGCCGATGGTGGCGCCCGGCAGCAGCATCAGGGCAGTGGGTTGTCGGCCAGCACGGCGGCCGTCTGGCGGGCGCGGTAGTCGTCCAGGCGCGCGGCAAGATCGGCATCCGTGAGGGCCAGGATGGCCGCCGCCAGCAGCGCCGCGTTCACCGCCCCGGCCTCGCCGATGGCGAGCGTGCCGACCGGAATGCCGCGCGGCATCTGCACGATGGACAGCAGTGAATCGACGCCCTGCAGCGTGCGCGACAGCACCGGCACGCCCAGCACCGGCA
Source organism: Immundisolibacter sp. (assembly GCF_050250495.1). Classification (GTDB taxonomy): domain Bacteria; phylum Pseudomonadota; class Gammaproteobacteria; order Immundisolibacterales; family Immundisolibacteraceae; genus Immundisolibacter. The sequence goes on from NZ_JBFWOM010000001.1 coordinate 311,625, forward strand.
GGCGCGTCTTGGCCGCCGTCATGCCCGGCAGGTGGGCGGCGCCGCCGGCGCCGGCGATGATGACCTGAAGGCCCCGCCCGGCCGCCTGCCCGGCGTAGTCGAACAGCAAGTCCGGCGTGCGGTGGGCGGACACGACCTGACACTCGTGCGCGATGCCGAGCGCCGTCAGCGTGTCGCTCGCGTGGCGCAGCGTGTCCCAGTCGCTGCGCGAGCCCATGATCACGCCGACCCGCGGCGCCTCGACCTGTGCCTGCTGCATGCCCTCTCCGGGCGGTTCAGCCGCCGGAAAAAAGCGGCGGATGGTACACGACGGCCAGCCGCTGTCGAGCCCGCGCGATCAGCCGTTCTGCCCAGGCCGCCGCGAAGCGGCCGCCAGCGCGCACAGGCACAGCGCCATGAACACCGCCCCGCCCACCGCCAGCGCGTGCTGATACTCGGCCGGACTGTGCGGCGCGAGCACGCCGAGCAGCAACACGGCGAGCGCCATGCTCGCCATCTGTCCGACCAGCCGGGTGGTTTGCAGCAGACCCGCGGCGAGACCGAACGACGACGGCGGCACGGCGGCCAGCGCGGCGTGCTGGTTGGGCGGCACGAACAGCGCGGTCCCGATGCCGATGCAGGCGAGACCCGCCGGCAGCAGGCCGAACTGCCCCGTGATGCCGGTCAACGTGATCAGGCCAAGGCCGGTCGAGGTCAGCGCAAGACCCGCCGTGGTCAGCCGGCGCGCCGGCACGCGATCGGCAAGCCGACCTGCCGGCACGGCGAGCAGCGTTTGCAGCACCGGCTGCACCGCCATCAGCAGGCCGGCCCGCGCCGCCCCGATGCCGACACCGTGCTGCAACACGAGACTCAGCACGTAGCTCAGGCCGAACACGCCGCAGTAGTGCAGCAGCGCCGCGGCGGCCGAGTAGCGCAGCCCTTGTCCGGGCGCGAGCAGGGCAAGATCGATCAGCGGCTGCGGCGTGCGCCGCTGATGCCCGATGAACCACCAAAGCAGCACCGCCGCCGTGCCGAGCAGCAGCAGCGCGTCGGCGTGCTGCGCGCGTCCACTGGCCAGCCAGAACAGACCCAGCGCCGCGCCCAGCAGCAACGCGCCCAGGAAGTCGAAGCGCCCACCGGGCGCGCTCGCCGCGGCGCGCGGCAGCCGTCGCCACAGCGCCACCGCCACGGCGAGGCCAACGCCCCCGGTGAAGTAAAAGATGGACCGCCAGCCGAACGCCTGCGTCAGCACACCCCCCAGCGCCGGCCCGGCGGTGAGGCCGATGTAGGTGACGGTGATGTTGAGCCCGATGGCCCGGCCGCGCCGCTCGGGCGCCACCAGCTGCGCCAGCAGCGCGGGGCCGGTGCCGAACACGCCGGCCGAGCCCACACCTTGCACCAGGCGCAGCGCAATCTGCGCCACCGGATCGACCACCCACGCGCCGAGCAGGGCGGTGATCGCGATGATGGCGACGCCGAGCCCCAGCACTGGCCCGCGGCCGTAAAGATCACCCGCGCGCGCCACCGGCATCATGAACACCGCTGCGGTGACGAAGTAGGCGCTGGTGTACCAACCCGCCTGGGCCGGCGTGAAGCCGCGCGCGGCGATGATCTGCGGCAGCGCCACCACCACCGCGGTGGCAATGAACGGCCCGAGAAAACTCGCGAGCGGAATCAGCACCAGCGCGGCGCCGGGCCGCGCTGGTGCAGCGGTGTGGGCCATGTCAGGCCGGGTGAGGAACGGGCGGTGCCGCCACGCGCGGCGCGCGTTCGCGCCCCGCCAGCAGCAGGTACACGACGGGGACCACGTACAGGCTGAACACCGTGCCGACCAGCAGGCCGCCGATGATGACCCAGCCGATCGGATGCCGCGTCTCGGCGCCGGCGCCGGTCGCGAACGCGAGCGGCACCGCCGCCAGCAGCATGGTGGCGGACGTCATCAGGATCGGCCGCAGGCGCAGGACCGAGGCCTGCACCAGCGCATCCTTCGCCGCTATGCCGCCGGCGCGCAGCTGCCGCGTGAATTCCACGATCAGGATGCCGTTCTTGGCGGTGAGACCGATCAGCATCACCATGCCGATCTGGCTGTACACGTTCAGCGTGTTGCCGGACAGGAACAGCGCCCCGACCGCGCCGGCCACTGCCAACGGCACCGACAGCAGGATCACCAGCGGGTCTCGGAAGGACTCGAACTGCGCCGACAGCACGAGGTAGATGAACACCAGCGCGAGCCCGAAGGTGAACAGCAGCGCCGCGCTCGCCTCCTTGAACTCGCGCGAGATGCCGTCGTAGTCGACCCGCCCACCGGCCGGCAGGATCTGCTTCGCCTCCGCCGCCAGCCAGTCCAGCACCTCGCCCATGGCGTGGCCGGGTGCGATGTTGGCGCTGATCCTGGCCGCGCGCAGCCGGTTGAAATGATTGAGCTCGCGCGGCGCCACCGCTTCGCGCAGCGCCACCACGTTGTCCACCTGCACCAGCGAGCCGTCGCCGGCGCGAAGGTAAATGTCGGTGAGATCGGTCGGCCGGCGGCGCGCGTCGTCGGCCAGCTTCACGATCACGTCGTACTGCTTGCCGGCGCGCTTGAAGCGCGTTACCTCGCGCCCGCCGAGCAGGGATTCGAGCGTGCGACCGACGTCGGCGGCGGTGATGCCGAGATTGGCCAGCTTGTCTCGGTTCACGTCCACCTTCAGCTGCGGTTTGTTGAGCTTCAGATCCGTGTCGAGGTTGACCAGCGCCGGGTTCTGCGCGGCGCGCGCCATCAGTGCGTCGACCGCCGTCTGCAGGTCTTCCCAGGTGTCCGCCTGCAGCACGAACTGCACCGGCGTCTCGCGGTAGCCGCCCATGCCGAGCGAGGCGCGGTTGATCGGAAACGCCAGCACGCCCGGCATGGCGCCGAGCTTGGGGGCCAGTTCGCGGGTGATGTCGAACTGGCTGCGCGTGCGCTCGCCCCAGGGCTTGATGGTGGCGAACGAGGCACCGACGTTGACCGGCGCCGGCCGCTGCACGCCGGGTGACACCACCATGAACAGCGTCTGCATCTCCGGCACGTCATTCAGGATTTTTTCCGCCGCCAGCGTGTTGCGGTACATGTAGTCGTAGGTGGCGCCCTCGGGGCCGATCATCAGCACCACGAAGTCCGAGCGGTCCTCGAACGGCGAAAGTTCGCGCTGGAGCTTGGTGAACATGTACGCGCCGATGCCGCCCACCACCAGCGCCAGCACGATCACCAGCACCCAGCCGCGCAGCGCCGCGCGCAGCGTCGCCTCGTAGGCGCGGTTCATGGCGACAAAAAAGCGCTCCGTGAACTGGTAGGCCGCGTTGTGGCTGGAGTGCCTGAGGATGCGCCCGCACAGCATCGGCACCAGCGTCAGCGCCACGAAGCCCGACACCACGACGGCGCCCGCCACGGCCAGCGCAAACTCGCGAAAGAGGCGCCCCGTGGTGCCGGTCTGGAACGCCATCGGCACGAACACCGCCACCAGCGTGATGGTCATGGCGAGCACGGCAAAGCCGATCTCCCGCCCGCCGGCAAGCGCCGCCTCGCGCGGCGACAGGCCCTCCTCTATGCGCCGGTAGATGTTCTCCAGCACCACGATGGCGTCGTCGACGACCAAACCAATCGCGAGCACCAGCGCCAGCAGCGTCAGCACGTTGATTGAGAAATCGAGCGCGTAGAGGAAAAAGAACGCGCCGACGATGGCGACCGGAATCGACAGGAACGGGATCAGCGTGGCGCGCGGCGAGCGCAGGAACGCGAAGATCACCACCACCACCAGCGCTAGCGCCTCGAACAGGGTCTGGTAGACGGCCTTGACCGACTCCTCGACGAAGGCCGACCGGTCGGTGCCGATCTTGAACTGCATGCCGGGCGGCAGAATGGCCTCGATCTCCGGCAGCATGGCCTTGATGTCGCGCGCCACATCGAGCAGGTTCGCCGTCGACTGTTTGACCACGCCCAAGCCCACCGCCGGCGAGCCGTCCACGCGGATGCCGGAGCGCTCGTCCTCGGCGCCAACCGCGGCGTGACCGACGTCCTTCAGGCGTACCGGGTAGCCGTTGACCTCGCGGATGATCATGTCGTCGAACTGCGCCGGCGTGCGCAGGTCGGTCTCCGACAGCACGGTGAACTCGCGCTGGGTGCTCTCGATGCGCCCCGACGGCACCTCGACGTTCTCGCGCCGCAGGGCGGTTTCCACGTCGAGCGGCGTCAGGCCATAGCCCGCCAGGCGCTCGCGATCCAGCCAGATGCGCATCGAATAGCGCCGCTCGCCGCCGATCAGCACCGTTGCCACGCCAGGGATGGTCTGCAGCCGGTCACGCACCACCCGGTCGGCGTAGTCCGACACCTCGAGCGCCGTGTGGCGGTCGCTGTAGAAGGCCAGCCACATGATGGGATCGGCGTCGGCCTCCACCTTGGAGATGACCGGCTCGTCCACGTCCTGCGGCAGCTTGCTGCGCGCGCGAGCCACGCGGTCGCGCACGTCGGCGGCGGCATCGTCCGGGTCGCGCGTCAGCCGAAACTTGACGGTGATTTCCGACACCTCCTCGCGCGACACCGACTTCATCACGTCGATGCCCTCGATGCCGGACAGCTCGTCCTCCAGCGGCTGGCTGACCTGGCTTTCCATGATCTCGGCGCTGGCACCGCGGTAAATGGTGCGCACCGACACCACCGGCGTGTCGATCATCGGGTACTCGCGCACCGACAGACGCGAGAACGAAATTGCCCCCAGCAGCAGGATCACGAGGCTCATCACCGTGGCCAACACCGGCCGGCTGATCGATACCTCGGTCAGCTTCACGGCGCCGCCTCCGCCGCGCGCACCGCCACCGGCGTGCCGGGCCGCAACTTCATCTGGCCCTCGGTGACCACCGTGTCGCCGGGCGCGAGTCCTTCCACGATCTCGACGATGCCGGGCTCGCGCAGCCCGGTGCGCACCGGCGTCGGCACCACCTTGCCGTCCACCACCTTCAGCACCAGCAACTGCTCGCCGCGCGGCACGATGGCCTGCTCCGGAATCACCAGCGCCTGCGGCCGCTCGCCCACCGTGAGTTCCACCTGCGCAAACATGCCGGGCCGCAGCAGGTGATCCTGATTGGGCACCCGCCCGCGCAGCGCGAACGTGCGCGTGGCGGCGTCAAGACGCGGATCGATGGCGTAGATCTCGCCGACGAACTCGCGTCCTTGCACGGCATCCACGCGCACGCGCAGCTCGCGGCCCGCGGTCATGGCGGCGGCGTGGCGCTCCGGCACGCGGAACTCGATCTTGAGCGGGTCGAGATCCTCCAGATTCACCAGATCCTGGCCCGGCTGCACGTAGGCGCCGGGGCTCACCTGCCGCAGACCGGCAATGCCGTCGAACGGCGCCCGCAGCACGGTCTTGTCGAGCAGAACGCGGTGGCGCGCCAGCAGCGCGCGGGACTCCGCCAGGCGCGCGCTGGCCTGGTCAAAATCCTGCCGGCTCAGCATGTTGGACTTGACCAGATCCTGCGCGCGCTCGAAGGTGAGGCGGTTGGCCTCGACGGTGGCCTCGGTCTGCGCAACCAGGGCACGGTGCTCGGCAGCGTCGAGCGTGATCAGCACCTCGCCGGCCGCAACCGGCTGACCTTCCTCGAAATGGATGCGCGCCAAGCGGCCGGCAATCTCGGGCCGGATCAGCACCGACTCGTTGGCGGCGAGTGTGCCGACCGCGCGCAGCCGATCGGTGAGCGGCTGGGTTTGCGCCTGCGCCGCCACCACCGGCAGGGCCTGCGGCGGCGCCCCAGCCGCCGCCGGAGCCGCTGATGTGGCGGGCTTGTCCGCCCCGGAGCAGGCCACGAGGGTGAACGACAGCACCGCCACCGGCAACAGGCGGCGCGATAACGCGAACGTGTGGGGCATGTTGTTATCCGGGATCGGCGTCCGCCCGCATTACACCAGCCCCTGACCGAACGGTCAAGCGCATGGCCGACCTGTCGCTGCGCACCCCGACCGGGCCGCCTCGGCACCCCGCCGCGGTCAAACCACCGCCGCCCTCAGCAGGCGCTGCCGGTAGGCGTAATAGAGCGCCGGCACCACGATCATGGTGAGGCCAGTCGAGAACAGCGTGCCGAAGATCACGCTGATGGCAAGCCCGCGGAACACCGGGTCGAGCAGCATCACCGTGGCACCAAGAATGTTGGTCAGCGAGGTCAGCACGATCGGCCGCAGACGCAGCGCGCAGGCGGTGCGCATGGCTTCCCGCAGCGTCATGCCCTGCGCCTCGGCGTCCCGGCCAAACTCGATGATCAGCAGCGACGCCCGCACCACCATGCCCACCAGCGCGATGATGCCGACCATGGACGCTCCGGAGAACTCGGCGCCCATCACCAGATGCCCCGGAAACACGCCAATGAAGGCCAGCGGCAGCGCCGCCAGCGCCACCAGTGGAATGGCGAACGAGCGGTAGTACGCCACCAGCATCAGGTACACCACCGAGATCGCCAGCAGCAGCGCGTAGGTCATGTCGCGGTAGGCGTCGAGCATCATGCGCGTCTCGCCTTCCCACAGGACGTTGGTGCCGCCGATGGTGTCCGGCGCCTCGTCGTACAGCCCCAGATTGCCGATGCGTAGCCCACTGCCCCCCACATCGATGGCACGCAGGCGATCGTTCAGGCCGAGCACCGCGTACAGCCCGGCACCGGTCAGGTACTCGCCGCCGACGAAGATCACCCGCTCGCTGTCCTTGTGCAGGATGGGCTCGTCCTCGTGCGTATCCACGACGCGCACCAGCTCCGACAGCGGCACGACCTGGCCGGCGGCGTTGCCGAGCTGAATGCGGTCGAGATCCTGCGGGCGCAGCTCCTCGTGCTGCGGCACCTCTATGCGGATCGGCACCACGTTGCGCTCGTCCGGCAGATGCACGCGCCCGACCGTGGCGCCGTCGAACAGCACGCTGAGCACGTCCGCGATCTGGCGCGTGTTGACGCCGGACAGCGCGGCCTTTTCCTCGTCCACCACCACGCGGTGCCGGCGCACCGGTTCGGTGACCGAGTCGAACACCTCCGCCATGCCGGGCGTGGCGGCGAACTCCCCGCGCACCTTGTCTGCCACCTGCCGCATCTGCGCCAGATCCGTGCCGTACACCTCGGCCAGCACCTTGGCGCGGCTGGGCGGCCCGGGTGGGTCGTCGAAGGTGCGGATCACGCTGCCGGGATAGCGCAGGGACAGCGCGTGCAGGCGCGTGCGCAGTTCCGCCACGATGTCGAGCGAGGTGCGCTCGCGCTTCGCCCGGTGGCTGAGGTTCACGCGCACCTCGGCCTGGTGCGCGCCGTGGCGGCTCAGGCTGCCGCGCAGCAGGTTCGACAGGTCGGTCACGCCCGGCTGCGCCAGCGCGACCAGGTAGTTCTCGACCTCCGGCGTCGCGCGCAGCTCGCGCCCGATGTCGCGCACCAGCGCGTCGGTGGTCTCTACGCTGGCGTGCTCGGGCAGGTCGACAAAGATGTTGAAGGTGTTGATGTCGTCCTTGGGCAAAAAGGTCATCAGCAGGCCAAGAAACGATTTCTCGCCGACCGGACCCGCCGGGCGCAGGTACTGCCAGGCCGGCATCAACGCGGCGAGTGCGATCAACGTGCCCATCGCGACATACAGCGCCCGGCGCGCGCGCGGCCGGTCGAGCAGCAGGCACAGCACGCGGTCATACGCGCCGTAAGCCTGCGCGCTGTGGGCCTGAAAGTCGCCGAGCAGCGGCTTTGGTCGCAACCAGCGCCGCGCCGCCCACGGCGTGACCACGTAGGCGAACACCAGCGACGTGAACATCGCCGTCGGCAGATTGAACACGATCGGGAAGAAGAACTCCCCGGGCATGCCGCTGACGACGATCATGGCCGCGAACACCGCCATCATCGAAAAGGTGGCGAAATTGGTCGCGTTGCCGATCTCGGCGACCGCCAGCACCGCCAGCGCACGGCGGTCGCCGGACGGGTTGTCGGAGTAATGGCGATAGATGTTCTCGACCACCACGATGGCGTCGTCGACCAGCGAACCCAGCGCCAGAATCAGCGCGAACAGCGCCACGCGGTTGATGGTGACGCCGGCGAAACCGTCGGCCATCACCACCGACAGCATCACCAGCGGCACCACCAGCATCACCATCAGGCCCTCGCGCCAGCCGAGCGTGAGCAGCAGCGTGCCGACGACGGTGATGATGGCGATGCCGAGGTGTTCGACCAGCGTGTTGACGGCGTCGTCGGCCTTGTCGCCGTCGTTGCGCGTGGTGACCACCTCGACCCCGGCCGGCACCATCTCGCGCTGCATGTGCCGCACGCGCGCCTGCACCTCGTGGCCAATGCGCACGGCGTTCTCTCCCGCCTTCTTGGCCACGGCGATGGTGACGGCCGGCAACTCGGTGCCGCCGAGCGTCGCGGAGCGCGCGTCGGCCGGCCCGAACGCGAGGCGCGCCATGCTGCGCGGGTGCTGCGGCGGCCCGTCCACCAGCTGTGCCACGTCTTCGAGGTAAATCAGTCGGCCGTCGCTCTCGCCCACGACCAGGCGGAGCAGGTCCTGTCGAGACGCCAGCAGGTTGTCGAGATACACGCCGGCGCGCTCGCCGTGCTCGGTGATGTCGCCCACCGCCAGCGCCAGATTGGACGCCGCCAACCGGGCGAGGCCCTGGTCCAGCGTGACGCCGAAGGCCTGCATGCGCTCGGGCTCGATCTCGACCCGCAGCTCGCGGTCATGCCCGCCGTAAACCTGCACGATGGACACGCCGCGCACGCTGCGCAGGCGCTCGGCCATGCGCTCGGCGATGCGCTTGAGCGCGTAGTCGTCGTAGGCGGCGCCGGCCAGGGTGATGGTCACCACCGGCACGTCGTCGGCGTCGATGGGGGTGATGGCAGGCGCACCGGCCTGCGGCGGCAGGCGCGGGCGCAGTTGCTCCACCTTGTCGTAAACACGCACCAGCGCCGCTTCCTTGGGCACGCCGACGTCGAACTCCACCTGCACCGAGGCCAGCGCGTTGCTGGCGGTGCCGTAGGTGTGCTCGACGTCCGGCATCTCGGACAGTGCCGCTTCGAGCGGCGTCAGCAGCAGGCGCTCGACTTCCTGCGCGCTCGCGCCCGGCATGGCTACACTGACCTGCGCCGCCGGTACCAGAATCTGCGGGTTTTCCTCGCGCGGGGTCAGCAGCAGCGCGAGCGTGCCGAACGCCAGCACGCCCAGAATCAGCAGCGGGGTGAGTTTCGAGTCGACGAATGCACTGGCGAGACGCCCCGCCGCGTTGAACTGCCCGCCGGTCATTGCGCGGGTGCTGCGGGCGCCGTCAGGCGGTCCCCGTCGCGCAGGTCCGCCGGCGGGTTCAGCACCACCCGATCACCCGGCGCGAGACCGGCGGTCACCTCCACGTGGCCGTCGATTTCCCGCCGCGTGCGCAGCCAGCGAAACGCGATTTCGCCGTCCGGCGTGAGCCCGAATACGCCTTCAAGACCGCCGCGCTCGGCAAGCGCCGCCCGCGGCACCGTCAAAACCGACTCGTTGCCCAGCACGAACCGCGCGCGACCGAACATGCCCGGCAGCAGGCCGCCGGTGGCCGACAGGCTGACCTTTACCTCGTAGCGCCGCGTCGCGGGATCGGCCGACGGCACCACGCGCAGCAACCGCCCCGCGTGCGGGCCGGGCACGGCATCGAGCTCCACCTGCACCGGCTGCGCCGGGTCGAGCTGCGCCACACGGCTCTCGGCGACGTAGGTCTGAAACACCAGCGTGTTGCGGGCTTCGAGTTCCAGGATGGGCAGGCCTGGCGTGGCCAGATCGCCCGACTCGCGCAGGCGCGCCACCACGGTGCCGTCGACGGGGCTGGTGATGCTGGTGTAAGCGCGCTGCGCGTTGGCCGTGCCGAGCGCCGCCTGCGCCTCGGCCAGGCGCGCCTGCGCCACGTCGCGGCGGACTTCGGCCTTGCGCAGCGTGTCGATGGGCACGGCGCCGGTCCTGGTCAGCGCGGTGAATTTGTCGACATCGACCCGCGCGTCGGCGAGATCCGCCCGCGCCGACGCCACGCTGGCGGCGGCGCGCTGCACCGCACCGTCCACGTCCGCGGGATCGATCTCGACCAGTACCTGACCCTCGCGCACCACCTCGCCCTCGCGCACGGCGAGCTTGCGGATGAAGCCGCTGATGCGCGACGACAGCTGCACCCGCTCGTCGGCGATTACGCTGCCGGGCACGGTGTAGTACCGCGGCACCTCACGCACACTGGCTTCGTCGAAGGCGATATCGGTGCGGGTGCGCGGCGCGGGGAGGTCAGCGCCATCCCCGCAGGCGGCAAGACACAGCGGCAGCACCCAAACCAGCAGCCGGCAGCCAATCCCTGGCCGGCCGAGGACTGCTTGAATCATTACTTGCGGTCCTTGGCCATCCCTTCCAGGGCGAGTTTGGTCACGTGATCGATGATGGTCTGGCGAAGGTCTTCGGGCGTATCGCTCGGCATCAGGTAGCGCCGCACCGGCTCCAGCGTGAAGTGGCCGATGGTGAGCGCGAGCGCCGAGGCGGCCAGAAACGACGGCTTGAAGTTGTCGGGCTTGAGGTCACGCCCGACGCGCATGATTTCGCGAAACGGCTCGGCGAACACGCGCGTGGCCAGGTACTCCAGGCGCTTCTCGTCGCGCACCAGCAGCTCGCGGCGCAGCATCGGCAGGAACAGCTCGTCGTCGTGCACCGCGTCGACCAGCACCTCGACCACCCGCCGCACCTTGTTCTCGAAGCCTTCGACGCCTTTCAGGGCCTCGCCCATGCGGCCGATGCGGCGCCGGAAGGTGTACTCCAGCACTTCCAGGTACAGCTGTTCCTTGTCGGCGAAGTGGTGGTAGAGCGCGGCCGGCGTGATGCCGCAGGCCTTGGCCAGATCGCGCATCGAGGTGGCGTCGTAGCCCTCGGAAGCGAACAGCGGCGCGGTCTTTTCGAGGATGTCTTCCTTGCTGAGGCGCCGGGAATTTTTCTCCACTGCAGACACCGTCGAATTCCTCCCTGAATGAACGTTAAGCCGCGCGCATCATACCCGGCCGTGTGACAAAAGCCAGCTTCGGCGGGGTCAGCGGTTAGCAAACCCCGCGCCAAAACTGTCTTCCGGGATCAATCGGCGACGTTGGCCGGCTGCCGCGCCGCGGCGCGCCGTCCGAGCAGGTCGGCCACCCGCAGCCCGATTTCGTACAGCAGGCAGATGGGTACCGCCAGCAGGGTCTGCGAGAACATGTCGGGAGGTGTCAGCAGCATGCCGACCACGAACGCACCGACGACCACGTAAGGCCGCGCCTGGCGCAGCGCCGCCACGTCGACGAAGCCGACCAGCACCAGCAGCACCACGATCACGGGCACCTCGAAGGCGACACCAAACGCCAGGAACAACGTCAGCACGAAATCGAGGTAGCTCGACACGTCGGTCATCACCAGCACGCCGGCCGGCGCCGTGGAGGCGAAGAATCCCAGCACCACCGGAAACACCAGAAAGTAGGCGAACGCCATGCCGGCGTAGAACAGCACGACACTGCTCACCAGCAGCGGCATGGCAAACACCCGCTCGCGCCGGTACAGGCCCGGCGCCACGAACGCCCACACCTGGTACAGCACGTACGGCATCGCCAGGTACACCGCCAGCATGCCGGCGAACTTGAACGGCACCATGAACGGCGCCGCCACGCCGGTGGCGATCATGGACGCGCCCTGCGGCAGGCTCTCGATCATCGGCCGGGCCAGCAGCGCATACAGGCGGTTGGCAAACGGCAACAGCGCCCCCATGCACACCAGCACGGCCACCAGCGCGCGCAGCAGCCGCGAACGCAGCTCCAGCAGGTGCGAGATCAGCGACTGGGCGGGGGTCGCGTCAGGTTCCATCATCACGCGGGGTGGCAGATGGATCGGCGGGCGCTGCAACCGGCGGCTTGGCCGGCGCATCATTGTCAACGCCGAGGGTCGAAAGATCCTTTTTCACCGCCGCCAGCGGCTCGGCCACGGGCTCGATCAGTTGCCTCGCCTCCTCGCGCAGGGCCTGGCGAAGTTCTTCCGCCTTCAGTTCCCGATCGATCTCGGCGGTAAAGCGCTGCGCCGTGGCGCGCGCCCGGCCAAGCCACAAACCGGCGGTGCGCGCCGCCCGCGGCAGGCGCTCGGGACCCAGCACCACCAGCGCGATCACGCCGACCAGCAGCAGCTCACCGAACCCAATATCGAACACGGCGGGTTGTCCTCGGGCGCCGGCCGGTGCCGGCACGGGCTGTCAGGCGTCGTGCCGCTCGCGGCGGGCGGTGCTGGCCGCGGCATCGTCGGTGCGGGTGTCGGTGAGCCGCTCGGCATCGGCGGCCTTGCCATCCTGTTCGCCTTCTTTCATGGCGCTCTTGAAGCCCTTGATGGCGCTGCCAAGATCGCCGCCCAGCCCGCGCAGGCGCTTGCCGCCGAACAGCACCAGCACGATCAGCAGCACGATCAACAACTGAAACGGGGAAATGCCACCCAGACCCATGATTGCTTGCTCCAGTGTGTGGCCGCCGACGGGCGGCCAGGTGTCGACCGCGGCGCCGGTCGGCCCAAGAACTCAGGCCGGCTTGCGGCTGGCCTTCTCGTCGAGACCCGAGCGCCCGAAACGGCGGTCGAGTTCCGCCAGCACGTCGTCGACGGACAGATTGTGCGCCACCAAAACGACCAGCGTGTGAAACCAAAGATCCGCGGTCTCGGACACGATGCGCGCGGGCACGCCGTCCTTGCCGGCCATCACCAGCTCAGTCGCCTCCTCGCCCACTTTCTTCAGCATGCCGTCGGCGCCGCCGGCCAGCAGCCTGGCAACGTAGGAGCTTTCCGGCGCCGCGCCGCGGCGCGATTCCAGCACCGCCTGCAGGCGGGCGAGCACGTCACTCATGGCCGCTCCCGCCGGGGTAAATGGCATCCGGATCGCGCAGCACCGGCTCGTCGGCGATCCACTCGCCGTTGTCGTAACGCAGAAAAAAACACCGCTCGCGGCCGGTATGACAGGCGATGCCGCCGGTTTGTTCCACGCTCAGCAGCACCGTGTCCCCGTCGCAGTCCAGGCGCACCGCGCGCACCTGTTGCGTGTGGCCGGAGCGCTCGCCCTTGCGCCACAGGCGCCCGCGCGAGCGCGACCAGTACACCGCGACGCCCTCGGCCACGGTGGCGGCGAGCGCGTCCCGGTTCATCCACGCCATCATCAGCACGCGGCCGCTGGCGGCGTCCTGCGCGATGGCGGGCACCAGACCCCGCTCGTCCCAGCGCACGGCATCCAGATAATCAGGCATCGGCGGCGACCGGCTGGTCCTGGCGCACCACCACGCCGGCGGCGGCCAGATGCGCCTTGGCTTCGCCGATGCTGTGGTCGCCGAAGTGGAAGATGCTGGCCGCCAGCACGGCGTCGGCGTGGCCTTGCAGCACGCCGTCGCGCAGGTGATCCAGCGTGCCGACGCCGCCCGAGGCGATCACCGGCACCGTCACCGCGTCGCTCACCGCGCGCGTGAGGGCGAGGTCGAAGCCCTCGCGCGTGCCGTCGCGGTCCATGCTGGTCAGCAGCAGCTCGCCCGCGCCGAGCGCCACCATGCGCTGGGCCCAGTCGATGGCATCAAGACCCGTCTCGCGCCGCCCGCCGTGGGTGAACACTTCCCAGCGACCGGGGGCGACCTGCTTGGCGTCGATGGCGACCACGATGCACTGGCTGCCGAAGGCCTGCGCGGCCTCGGCGACCAGCTCCGGGCGCTGCACGGCGGCGGTGTTGATCGACACCTTGTCGGCGCCCGCCACCAGCAGGCGGCGGATGTCGTCCACGCTGCGCACGCCGCCGCCGACGGTGAACGGGATGAACACCTGCTCGGCGACGGCTTCCACCACGTGCAGCATCACGTCGCGGTCGTCGGAACTGGCCGTGATGTCGAGGAACACGAGTTCGTCGGCGCCGGCCTCGCTGTAGCGCCGGCCGGCCTCGACCGGGTCGCCGGCGTCGCGCAGGCCCTCGAAGCGCACGCCCTTCACCACCCGGCCGCGGTCGACGTCAAGGCACGGGATGATGCGCTTGGCGAGCATGTCAGCCGCGCAGCTGCGCCACCCGGCGCAGGGCGGCCGGCAGGTCGAGCGTGCCCTCGTACAGCGCCCGGCCGATCACGGCGCCGGCCACGCCCTCGTCCGCCACCGCGCACAGCGCCTCGATGTCGGCGAGGTTGGTCACGCCGCCGGAGGCGATGACCGGGATGTTCACGGCGCGCGCGAGCTCGACCACGCCGTCCACGTTCACGCCGCGCATCATGCCGTCGCGGCCGATGTCGGTGTAGATGATGGCTTCGACGCCGTCGCGCTCGAAGTGCTGGGCCATGTCGATCACGCCGTGCTGCGACAGCTTGGACCAGCCGTCGATGGCCACCTTGCCGTCGCGCGCGTCCAGACCCACGATCACGTGCCCCGGGTACTCGGTGCAGGCATCGGCCACGAAGTGCGGCACGTTCACCGCCTGCGTGCCGAGGATCACGTAGCGCACGCCGGCGTCCAGATACGCCTCGATGGTGTCCTCGTCGCGGATGCCGCCGCCCACCTGCACGTCGACGCCCGCCGCCGCCGCCGTGATGGCGGCGATGACCTTGGCGTTGACCGGCCGACCGGCCACGGCGCCGTCAAGATCGACCACGTGCAGGCGCGTGGCGCCCTGCTCCAGCCAGCGGGCGGCGACCGCGACCGGGTCGTCGTCGAACACCGTCACGTCGTCCATGTGCCCCTGACGCAGGCGCACGCATTTGCCGCCCTTCAGATCGATGGCGGGTATCAGCAGCATCGGTCCACTCTCCTCAGGTAGTGCCGTCCCAGTTCACGAAATTGGCCAGCAGACGCAGGCCCGCGTGGTGACTTTTTTCCGGATGAAACTGCGTGGCGACCAGATTGCCACGTGCCAGCGCGCAGGCAAACGCCGTGCTGCCGTGCCGGGTGCGCGCCAGCACCGCCGCCTCGTCGGCCGGGCACACGTAGTAACTGTGCACGAAGTAGAACCAGACGCCGTCCGCGATGCCCGCGAACACCGGGTGGCGGCGCGTGAGGCCGATCTGGTTCCAGCCCATGTGCGGCACCTTGCGCCGCTCGCCACCGGGCTGGATCTCGCCGTCCGCGAAACGCCGCACCTGGCCCGCAACGAGTCCCAGGCCCGGCACGCCGCCGTCTTCCTCACTGAAATCGAGCAGCGCCTGAAGGCCGAGACAGATGCCCAGAAACGGCTTGCTCGACGCCGCCTCGCGCACGGCATCTTCAAGCCCGTGCCCGGCCAGCCGCGACACGCAGGCACCCATCGCGCCCTGGCCCGGGAACACCACCCGGTCGGCCGCGCGGATCACGGCCGGGTCGCCGCTCACCGTCACGCGGGCGCCGACGTGCTCCAGCGCCTTGGCCACCGACCGCAGGTTGCCCATGCCAAAGTCGATGACTACCGTGTCAGCCATGTCGAATCAGCACCAGCACGCCGTGGGGGATCAAAGAGTGCCCTTGGTCGAGGGGATGCTGCCGGCGGCGCCGGCATCCACCGCCACCGCCACGCGCAGCGCCCGGCCGAAGGCCTTGAACACGGTCTCGGCGATGTGGTGCGCGTTGCCGCCGCGCAGGCAATCGACGTGCAGCGTCACCAGCGCGTGGTTGACGAAGCCCTGGAAGAACTCGCGCAGCAGGTCGACATCGAACTCGCCGATGCGCGCGCGCGGATAGGCCACCTCGTACACCAGCCCCGGCCGGCCGGAGCAGTCCAGCACCACGCGCGACAGCGCCTCGTCGAGCGGCACGTAGGCGTGCCCGTAGCGGGTGATGCCGGCGCGATCGCCGAGCGCCCGCTGCACGGCCTGCCCGAGCGTGATGCCGATGTCTTCCACCGTGTGGTGGGCGTCGATGTGCAGGTCGCCCGTGGCGTCCACCGTGATGTCGATGCCGCCGTGGCGGGCCACCTGCTCCAGCATGTGGTCCAGAAACGGCAGGCCGCTCGCCAGGCTCACCGCGCCGCTGCCGTCCAGATTCACCACGACGCGGATGTCGGTCTCGCGGGTGGTGCGCCGCACCTCGGCGCTGCGTTGGCTGTTCATGTCGTTCCGGTCAGGTGCGCCGCGAGGGCGGCCAGCAAGGCATCGTTTTCGGCCGCCGTGCCGACCGTCACCCGCAGGCAATCGGCCAGCAGCGGATGGCTGCCGTGGACGTTCTTGACGAGTATACCGGCGCGCCGCAGCGCCTCATGCGCGCCCGGCGCGCGGCCGGCCGGCAGGCGCAGCAGGATGAAGTTGGTGTCGCTCGGGTAGGCCGTGACGCCGGGCAGCGCGCCCAGCCCCGCGAGCAGTTGCGCCCGATCCGCCCGGATGCGCGCCGCCTCCCCCGCCAGCCGGTCGGCATGGGCGAGCGCGAACTGCGCGGACAGCTGCGTCAGCGTGTTGATGTTGTACGGCAACCGCGCCTTGTCGAACTCGCGCAGCCACTGTCCGTGCCCGATCAGGTACCCCAGGCGCAGGCCGGCGAGGCCCACCTTCGACAGCGTGCGCAGCACCAGCAGGTGCTCGAACTCCAACAGCCAGGGCAGCACCGAGCGGCCGGCGAACGGGAAGTAGGCCTCGTCCACCACCACCAGACCCGGCGCGGCGGCGATCACCGCGCGCACGGCGTCGACATCGAACAGGCCGGCGGTCGGGTTGTTCGGGCAGGCGAGGTAAATCAGCGCCGGGCGGTGCTGCGCGATGGCCGCCAGCATGGCCGGCAGATCAAGGCCGAAATCCGCCCGCAGCGGCACTTCCCGCACGTCGAGCCCGGCCACGCGGGCGATCAGCGAGTACATGGAAAACGTCGGCGTCGGCAGCAGCACGCACGCACCCGGCCGCGCGACGCACAAATCGATCAACTGGATCAGCTCGTCCGAGCCGTTGCCGAGCAGCAGCTCGCAGCCGGGCGGCACGCCGGCCTGGCGCGCCAGCGCCTGCACCAAGTCCGCGGGGTGCGGCAGCGGGTAGCGGTTCAGTTCCGCCCCGCGCAGGCTCGCGAGCCATGCGTCTTCCAGTTCGCCCGGCCAGCGGTACGGATTTTCCATGGCGTCGAGCTTGAGCAGCCCCGCCGCCGGGGGCACGTGGTAGGCGCTGAGCGCGCGGATTTCCGGCCGCAGCACGGCCTCCAGACGACTCACGGCTGCCCCACACGACATTCGGCCGAGCGCGCGTGGGCGCCGAGGCCCTCGCCACGGGCGAGCTCCGCCGCCAGCGGCGCCAGCGCGGCCGCGCCGGCGGCGGAAAGCGCTATCAGGCTGCTGCGCTTCTGGAAGTCGTACACGCCAAGCGGCGAGCTGAAACGGGCGGTGCGCGCCGTCGGCAGCACGTGGTTCGGCCCGGCGCAGTAATCGCCGATGGCTTCCGGCGAGTGGGCGCCGAGGAAAATCGCCCCGGCGTGGCGTACGTGGGGAAGCAGCGCCTGCGGGTCGGACACGGCGAGCTCGAGATGCTCCGGGGCGAGATCACTGGCGAGCTGCGCCGCTTCGGCCAGATCGCGGGTCTTGATGAGCGCGCCATGCGCCGCGAGCGAGGCCTCGACGATGGCGCGGCGTTCGCACGTGGGCAGCAACGCCGCCACGCGCGCCTGCACCTGGTCGAGATACGCCGCGTCGGGGCACAGCAGGATCGAGCGCGCCTGCTCGTCGTGCTCGGCCTGCGCGAACAGGTCCCACACCAGCCAGTCGGCCGGCACGCTGCCGTCGGCGACGATCACCACCTCCGACGGCCCGGCGATCATGTCGATGCCGACGGTGCCGAACACCTGCCGCTTGGCGGCCGCCACGTAGCGGTTGCCGGGGCCGACGATCTTGTCCACCGCCGGCACCTGCGCGGTGCCGTAGGCGAGCGCCGCCACGGCCTGCGCGCCGCCGATGCGAAACACCCGGTCGGCACCCGCGATGTGCGCCGCCGCCAGCACCAGCGGGTTGTCGACGCCGCCTGGCGTCGGCGACACCATGACGATCTCGCCGACCCCGGCCACCTTGGCCGGGATCACGTTCATCAGCACGCTCGACGGGTACGCCGCCTTGCCGCCCGGCACGTACACGCCCACCCGGTCGAGCGGCGTCACGCGCTGGCCGAGCACCGAGCCGTCCGCCTCGCGGTACTGCCAGGAATCCACACGCTGGCGGTCGTGGTACGCGCGCAGGCGCTGCGCCGCCGCGTGCAGCGCATCGCGCACGGTGGGCGCAAGATCGGCTGCGGCGGCTTCGAGCCGCGCGCGCGGCACCTCCAGCGCGTCCGGCCCGACCGGCGTCCAGCCATCGAAGCGGCGCGTGCAGTCCAGCAGCGCCGCGTCGCCCTGCTCGCGCACCGCCGCCAGGATGGCCTGCACCGGCCCCTGCACGAAGGCGTCGTCGGGCGCGCCGACCGCCTTCAGCGCGTCGAAGGCGAGGCCAAAGCCGGCCGCCTGCGCGTCAAGCCGGCGCATGGGCGTCCTGCCGCGTCACCGCTTCGAGCTCGCCGATCAGGCGTTCGAGCGCCGCCTGCTTCAGCTTCATCGACGCCCGGTTCACCACCAGACGCGAGCTGATGTCCGCGATGTGCGCCAGCGGCGCGAGGCCATTCGCGCGCAGCGTGTTGCCGGTGTCGACCAGGTCCACGATGCAGTCGGCCAGGCCCACCAGCGGCGCGAGTTCCATCGAGCCGTACAGCTTGATGGGCTCCACCTGCACGCCGCGCTCGGCGTAGTACCGCTGGGTGATGTTCAGATACTTGGTGGCGACGCGCAGACGCCCGGCCGGCAGCGCGCGGTCCGCGTGGCCGCACACCATCAGCCGACAGCGCGCGATGCCAAGGTCGAGCGGCTCGTACAGGCCCTCGCCGCCGTGCTCCATGAGCACGTCCTTGCCGGCGATACCGGCGTCGGCGGCGCCGTAGGCCACGTAGGTCGGCACGTCCGTGGCGCGGATGATGATGAGTTCGACGCCAGGCCTGGTGCTGCCCACAATCAACCGCCGGCCGATGTCGCCCGCCGGCTCGATGCCGATGCGGGCGAGCAGCGGCAAAGTTTCATCGAGAATGCGGCCCTTGGAGACCGCGATGCGCAGCGTGTCCATCAGGCGGCGCGGCGATCCGGCACGCGGCGGATGTCGGCGCCGAGCTGCGCGAGCTTCTCCTCGATGCACTCGTAGCCGCGGTCGATGTGGTAGATGCGGCTGACCTGCGTCTCGCCGTCGGCCACCAGACCGGCCAGCACCAGCGAGGCCGAGGCGCGCAGATCGGTCGCCATCACCGGTGCGCCGGTCAGGCGCTCGACACCGCGGATGAAGGCGGTCGAGCCTTCGAGACGCACGTCCGCGCCCATGCGCTGCAACTCCTGCACGTGCATGAAGCGGTTCTCGAAGATGGTCTCGGTCACCGTGGCGGCGCCGTCGGCGACCATGTCGAGCACCATGAACTGCGCCTGCATGTCGGTCGGCATGGCCGGGTACGGCGCCGTGCGCAGGCTGACCGGATGCGGCCGCCGGCCGCCCATGTCGAGGCTGACCCAGTCGGCGCCGGTCTCGATCCGGGCGCCCGCGTCGCGCAGCTTGTGCAGCACGATCTCCAGCAGCTCCGGGCGCGTGTCCTTGAGCTTCACACACCCGCCCGTCAGCGCGGCGGCGACCAGATACGTGCCGGTCTCGATGCGGTCCGGCACCACCGTGTGCGCCGCGCCGGACAGCGAACGGCAGCCCTCGATGATCAGCGTGTCGGTGCCGGCGCCTTCGATGCGCGCGCCCATGGCCGTCAGGCACAGGGCGAGGTCCGTGATCTCCGGCTCGCGGGCGGCGTTCTCGATGATGGTGGTGCCATCCGCCAGCGCGGCGGCCATCATCAGGTTCTCGGTCGCGGTCACGGACACCAGATCCATCACCAGATGCGCGCCGCGCAGCCGCGGCGCGGATGCCTTGATGTAGCCGTTCTCGACCCGGATCTCGGCGCCCATGGCGGCCAGGCCATCCAGGTGCAGGTTCACCGGCCGCTGGCCGATGGCGCAGCCTCCGGGCAACGACACCTCGGCCTGACCGAAGCGCGCCAGCAGCGGCCCCAGCACCAGAATCGACGCGCGCATGGTCTTGACCAGTTCGTAGGGCGCGAACTGGTTGCTGACGGTGCGCGGATCGACCTCGACGCTCATGTGCTCGTCCACCGACACGGTGGCGCCCATGCGCCCCAGCAGTTCGAGCGTGGTGGTGATGTCGTGCAGGTGAGGCACGTTGCCGATGTGCATCGGCCCGTCCGCCAGCAGCGTGGCGGCCAGAATCGGCAGCGCCGCGTTCTTGGCGCCGGAGATGCGAATCTCGCCGGTCAGGCGGTGGCCGCCCTGAACAATCAGTTTTTCCAAGGTGGTTCCGGACCCGCGTCGCGACAGGACCGGCGCGGCGACCGGCCCGAACAGTTCAGCCCTGCAGGGACTCCAGCAGCTCCTGCAGCTCGCCGGACTCGTAAAGCGACTGCATGATGTCGCTGCCGCCGACGAACTCGCCGCCCACGTACAGCTGCGGGATGGTCGGCCAGTTGGAGTAGGCCTTGATGCCCTGACGCACGCTGTCGTCCGCCAGCACGTTCACGGTCTCGTACTCGACGCCGCAGGCGTCCAGCATCTGCACCGCCTTGCCGGAGAAGCCGCACTGCGGGAAGCGGCGGTCGCCCTTCATGAACAGCACCACCGGCACCGCGTTGACGAAACGGTCGATTTTTTCAAGCACATCCATGGCCAGTACCCTCGCGTGGGGAGTGAGGAAGGTCAGCGCTGCTCCCAGGCCGCGCGCGTGAAGGTGCGCAGCGACAGGGCGTGCACGGCGTCGTCGTGCATCTGCCCGGCGAGCGTCTGGTAGACCAGCTGGTGCTGCTGCACCAGGCGCTTGCCGGCGAACGCATCGCACACCACGACCGCCTCGAAATGGCGGCCGTCGCCGTCGACGAAGGCCTGCGAATCGGGCAGGCCCTTTTCGATGAGTTGCTTGATGGTTTGAGGGTCCATGACCGCGAGAAGTGGGGCGTTGGATGCGAACGGGCCATTGCGGCGATGCCTGCGGATGCTCAGGCGGCTCACGGCGACCCGCGCGAGCAGGCGCCCGGCTAGTATACACAAGGGCGCGTAGGGTCCGGACGCGGACCCGTCGCGGATGCAGGCCGCTGCCACGGCGGGCGCTGGCTGGATCAGCGCCGCCCTGCTCGGAGCGCGCATGTCGCGGCTCCGCTGCGGTAACTACCAGCAGGCGGCGGGCGTCTTCGCGCCGGTGTGGGCGAGCTGCATGGTGGCGCACGCGGTGTCGTCGACCTGGGTGCCGGTCGCCACGGCCTGCAACGTGAAGGTATTGGCGGTCAGGGTCGGCAACGAGATGGTGTAGAAACCCTCGGGACTCGTGGTGCTCCCCCACACATCGGTCAGCGCTCCGGTGCCGATGGTGGCGCCAGCGTAGCTGTTGGTCTCCGTGAAACGCCGCTCCAGGCTCTGAGCCGCGCGCAGCAGCACTGTCTTGGCATCTGAGCGGTTGCCCCGCCGCACGAAGTCGCGGTACGACGGGTACGCAATCGCCGCCAGGATGCCGATCACTGCCACGACGATCATCAGCTCCACCAGAGTGAACCCTTTTTGCACCCTGCACGCCGAGCTAATACCGGTCACTGCAACTGCCTCCAGGACTGGCGGCCCGTCCCTCCGCCGCCGGGCTCGACGGTAATCTCCACATTGCCCGTGGTGCCGGAGGCGTACTTGTACTCCTTCTCACCGGCACCGATGATCGCGGGCGTTTTGATGATTCCTTCCTTCGACTTCTTGCCGCTGGCCGGGACCCTCACGGTCTCGGGAGTTCCATCTCCATCGAAATCGCCTGTGGCGGTCGCCCAGTCGTCTGAGTTGAACAGGCCGTCCCCGTTAAGATCGAAAGGCGTTTCTTTCAGGCGACCGCCAGTGATTGCATCCATCTCCATCAGCCAGCTGGTGCCGCCATAACTGCACGTCTCGCCGCTCGGAATGAGCGTCGTAAATATGATCCGTCCGCCGCGCAACACCGGCCGGCTGACCTGGCGTTCTCCGGCTGCGGGCAGATCGATGAACCAACCATGGTCCGCAGGGCCCGGCTCATACTGCGTGGTCAAGCGAAGGTCATAGCCATGCTCGCTCACTTCGACCACGACTTTCTGCTCCTTGAGTGCAGACCGCCCGCCGGTCACCCGACTGCCTTCGTCATGGATACCATAAAACGTCTGCACCTGCGGCGATGGCGAAATGATGCGGTCCGACAGCTCCATGTACTTGCCGGTGCCAAACAACACCATCACGCCGCCCTCGGCATGCCGCCCTACCGCTGGTCTGGCGGTAATGGCCTGCACGGTTCCGTCCGGGGCCTCGGTAGTAAACAACGGTCGGTTGGTGGCGCCGGTTCTGTAAGCGACGTCCCAACTGGCCGGCGTAGCGCTCGTCAGGTCGAACTTCCACATGTTGCCCTTCAGATCGCCACCGTAGGCCGCATCGGCTATCCGGTCGCCATTGGTATCGACCACGGTCGGGCTCGCCAGACCGTTCTGGTCCGCGGCGGCGGGTCCACCGACGCCGGTGTCGATTTTCCGAATCAGCGCACCGGTCTGGGCATTGACGACGTACAGCACGGCATGGTGGTTATCACTGAGATAGCCATTGCCGAACACCGCCGCCCATTCGCCATTGGCCATCCGCACCACGCTGGCCTCGCCGAGCGGGTATCCGAGATCGGTGTCCGTGTATTCCCACAGCACCTTGCTGCCCGCATGAGCAGTCGGGTCCGTCACGTCCAACGCAAACACGGCCCGCCCGCCCCCGGCCAGCGTTTCCACCAAGACCGTGTGCCAGGCGCCCCCAAAATAGGCGTCCGCGGCCTTGGGCGAGCCGTCCACGAAATAGCGGTGCGTGTAGCTGGGACTCGTCAGCGCCTTGAGATTGGGGAACACCGCATTCGGCACGTGTGCCAGGCGCTCCACACCGGTATCGGCGTCGAAGCCGTGCAGCATGCCGTCGTTGGCCCCCACGTAGACCATCTTCGGGTTAAGCCCCTTGGCAGTTACATGGCTGGCGTAGGTGCTGCCCTCGGTGCCTGGCAGCTTTTGGTTGCCGAAGCTTTCGGCCCCGACAAAGAACGGGTCAGAGTTGACGATGTCGCCGAGCGCCCTGCTGCGATTGCGGAACGTGCCGCTGTTCTTCACTTCCAGCGCGTCGCTGCCGCGCAGGTAGTCGACCCGCTCGTCACCCAGGGTGTCGCCGTCGAGCGCTGCCTGCTGGGTCAACGTCAGATTGGCCCAGGTGAAATCCGCCCCGCCTGTTCCCGGCTTGTAAAAGGTAATGTTGCGCGCACCATGCGCCGGCATCTTCGATGATGAGCCGGCATCCCAGGCGAGCGCGTCCAGAGTGCCATCCGCCTTGATCGGGTAGGCCAGCAACTGCCCCGTCCAGTCCGCACTGTCGAAGCGCGCCTGGTAAATCTTGGTGTCGGTATCGAGTTGCGTCGAGTTGGTAGCGACAGACGACGCAGACGAGACCTTGGTGAGAATATCCAGAAATATGGTGCTGAGCGCCGTTGTCAGGGACGCCGTATCCGAAGCACTGTAGGCCGTGTGCGTGCCGCCCGATGAGGCGATTGTATTCAGCGTTGCGGGGTCAGTGCCGAATGGCAGTGCGAAGCCCACCACGTACGTTTCAACCTTGTCCGTCTTCAGCGCGGCAGCGGCGGTGGCCGCTTGGGTCAACGCGGTGGCGGGTACCGTCACGGTGTTACCGTCTTTGTCAGTGGACGGCAGACCGTCGGTGACCAGGACCACGAAATTCTTGCCGCAGGACTCGGGCAGCGGATAACACGCCGCGGTATATCCTTCCGACGCGTTGGTCCACGTCCCCTTGAAATAATCCCTCGCCGTGTAAAGCGTTCCTTCGATGGGCGTCAGTCCGGCATTTTGGATACCCGACGCCGTACATGGGCTCGGTGTGCCAGGAATATTGCATGCGAGCTTGGCGTTCAACGCAGATGCTTGTGTCGCATCCAGGAATTTAATCGGCGTGTGCAAGTATCCGCGTCCGGGCGAGTCGTTGCGGAACCAGGCACGTGCTACGTAATTCGAGGTCAGATGTCGACCGAAGTCGAGAATGCCTTGCGCCAAGTCGCTGTCAGTGGGCGAAAACGTGAAGGTACCGTATAGCCCGGAGTATCCAAGCGCCGTCTCCGCAGCCTTGATACCACCAGTGGGTCTAGGGCTGACAATCCCGTCGGAGGTGCCGGCTTTGCCGGTGAAGCACCGATAGCTGTCCCAAGGGCCGCCCGGGTAAGTTTCGGTGCCGTTATCGAAGTCAGCCGATGCGGAATAGCAAAACAGGTTGCCGTCGTTGGTAGTGGAATAGTATGGAAGCGCGATGTTGTAATGAATGTAATCGCCGGCGGACGTGGGATTGATCGATCGGAAGCGCTTCGTAAGGGCGTCGCGCGGCCCGGCGTATGTGGCGTCGTAATTAGCCGGATCGTAGCTCACGTCATATGGCGAGTTGTGCAGGTAATACTCGCTTGTTGTATTGAGTTTATAGGCCATGAGGCCCATGTTGATCTTACTGGTATAGGTGGTGATCAGGGTCTTGATCACGCCACGCGCAATCTCCGATTTGCTCTCCGGGCTGTTGCTGCCCACGGCGGCACCGCTTGCGGCCTCGTCCATCGAGTTGGAATTATCCAGAATGACCAACACGTTGGCCTTGCCAGCCGATACCAGGAACAAGGGCGTATCGGCCAGTGTCAGCGCGTGGGCCGCGGGAGCCAACAGTGTGGAAGCAAAGGTCAAGAACCAGGCCACCCGGAGCCGAGCACGGTCGCGTTGCAGGATGGTGTCCATTTTTCCCCCGTTGATGGCGCAAGGTGCGCGGGCGGTACTCATTGCCGCCGATAAGTTGTCTGCAGCACCACCACGGTGCCATCCTGTCCGCCGACTGCTCGGGCGGTGACCCGGTAATAGGTATTGCTGGCTGCCGTCTCGGTCGCGTCCAGTGAGTCGCCGGCGCCGGCTATCGTGGCGATCTCCTCCACGATATATCTCGGCGGCGCGGCGACGTCCGGTATCGACCCGCCGTAGGCCGGAATCGCCGAGCCGGTCCAGCTGATCGTTTTCCAGCGGGGCGGGTCGCCGGGCGTGGGCACCGAGTACCGGCCGCCGGTGCCATCGAATGCTGGCAGCACGGCTAGTTGCAGCACCCGCTCGCCTTCGCGCAGGGCGGCTTCCGCCGCCTGGAATGCCCGATCCCGATCCCGACTGTGGCCGGCCATGCGCTCGTTGAGACCGGTGACCTGCGCGGCACTGACGGCCAGCAGCGTGGTGATCACCAGCATGACCAGCGCGATCACCAGGACCACGCCGTCCTGTCGATGCGGCTTGGTGGTCGCATTGAAATCCAGCCCGGTCATGGCACGCGATTCCTGAGGGTGATGGTCCAGTTCATGGTGCGGCGGCGCACGTTGCGCACGTCGACGGGGTTGAACGTCATGCCGCCCACGCCGTAGGTGGCCGTGTCGACCTCACCCCGGCCCTCGTCGCGCTGGCGCAGCAGCAGGCCGAGCTTTACGGATACCACGCGGGCCCAATCGCCCACCGCGTTGGCCGGGCGATAGACATCGGCAATGCGATCGCCGTCCGTATCCTCGCCGTAACGGACCTGCATTGTTTCGACACCGTCGACAAGCTCCTCCGTGACCCCGGCGCCGCCCCTCGGATACGTCCTGCGAAACAAGGCCGGCTCACCGCTGGCACCGGTTCCGACGTAATAGGCCGAGATGGAAAATGTATAGACCTGCAGCGTCCCGTCGTACTCGTGACTGAAGTCCTTGGTCGACACCACCACGTTACCCGGCACGCTACCGGTGCCACGATTGAGGTTATGGGCGGTGTCGATGCTTCGATTCTGAAACAGGTCCGCACCCGCACAGTCGGAAATCAGCACGATGGTGTCTTGCGGCACCCCGCTGGCGGTTGTGAGGTTGACATTGGCGGCATTGACCGGCGTATTGCCGGAGGCAACGAGGTCCAGGGCCGGACCAGCGTGACGCACGATCAACACGTCACTGCCGGGCACCACCTGGTTCTGGAAACTCGCATCGAGATCGGCACCGGCGGCATCGTCCCAGTTGCCCACCGGCACGCCGGTGGCCACCAGGGTTGTGGACGTGAATGTCGTTGCGGGGCCGGTGCCCGTGTATTCCCAGCCGGACAGGGCGCGGCTCAAGTCATACAGGGCCGGACTGTAGCCGGCGGCGGTGGTGTCGAGAAGCACGTTGATGGTGGAGACACAGCCGGTGAAACCGGCTTGCCGCACATCGACACTCAGCTTTTCGAGCCCGAAGCGGGCATTTTCCTGCAGACGGGAAATGGCGGTTTCGGTTCGCACGCTTTGCGACATGCCGACAAAGATGCTGAGCACACCGGCCATGATGACCAGGCCCAGCACCAGGGCCACCATCAATTCGACCAGCGAAAAACCGGCGCAGCGTTGTGAAGCGTGCATGTTCACAGCTCGGAAACCACCGTGAATTGTTCCGCCGCCTCGGCGCCGCGGGAATCGTCCCACTGCACGGTCACGGTGAACAAAAGACGACCGCCAACGGCGGCGCTGTTGATTGCACCGGCCCCGCTCGGCAGCGCTGCCAGCATCAGCTTCCATTCCTGGAGATCCTGCTCGGCGATGGTCGTGCCCGCCGGTGCGGCATCTGCAAAATCGGTGGTGTAGTCGCCGACGTTGGCCGCGTCGCGATTCGCGCGCATGCGGTCGAGCGCGTCGTAGCACAGCGTGATCGCCTGGCTGCGCAAGGCCGCGCTGTGGTTGTTCTGCAAGCTGGCGAGTTGCAGGCCGGCAATACCGAGCAGCCCGACCGCCAGCACAACCAGCGCGACCATCACCTCGACGAGCCCAGCGCCACCCTGGCGCCGGGTTTCAGGGGCAGGACAGCGCGCCATCGTCATCTTCCTCCACGCCATCGGCGTTCGTATCGCGCGACAAGCGGACGCGCCCGACCTCGCCCACGACTATGGCCCGTGCACGCGGGGTACCGCGGCTGTCGCAGTACGTGAACGAGCCTGCCTGACCGGCGCTACCGTCAGCACCAAAGGCGATGAAATTGCTTACTCCGACGCTTGGCCGTAGCTGATAGCCGCTAGCGGGGACGGTGCGTACCTTCAAGACCGTTTCACCGGCGTCAAGCACCGGCGGGGAATCAGCATCGGTGTTGACGAACACGAGCCACCCTGCCTGCCAGGTATCACCAGCCCCGGTACGACAGGCCGTGTCATCCACGGCCTTGCACATCACCACCGGCAGGCCGCGACGCACCGCCTCCGACCGGGCGAGCGAGAGCGACCCGACCAGCTCGTTGATGGTCGCGGCGCGCCGGCTGTTACGCAAAAATTCGGTGAACTGGGGCACCGCAATGGCGGTCAGGATGCCCAGCACGGTCAGCGTGACTACCAACTCGACGATCGTAAAACCGAGCCTGTTTCCAGGCGCGGCCATTTCCGAGGCCGGCACGACGCTTGGTTTCATCGGTGGCCCGCCCTGTTTACCTGTGGGTCGGAATCGATGCGGCCTGATCAGCCGGCTTGCCTGGAATCACCAGTGCCGGGTCTGCAGGCAGCGTCTTTCCCTTGGCACATCGCAATGGGCATGCTGCCGTCAGCGGATTCCAGCAATATTGCAGCCCGTACTGGGCTGCGGGTGCTGTGGGCATCGGCGGTGCTGTGCGTTACCGTGGCGAACCGCGTGGTTGCCGTAATCGCGAGTACGCCCGCGATGGCGCCCACCGCGATCGAGCGCCGTCGCCCAAGGCCGCGTATCGCTTCCCAGGGGGCGGTACGAAAACCCACGCGCTGCGGTTCCATCGGCTAGTCTCCGCTTGCTGAATTCAACTTCAATATCGGTCGATCGCGCCGCGACTTTAGGAGATCGGCGAAAGTTTTAGTGAATGACATCCGCCCCAACACCGGACCGGGTAGTTGCAGGCCGTCCGCCATACTATCAGCCGCGAAGCTTGTAGCCGCGAGCCAGCAGGCGAAGACAAAGCAGGCACAAGGCCAGACTGGCCCCCGCCATGACGGCGGCGCTGAGCCACGGCGACACGTCCGAGTGGCCAAAGAAGGCGTAGCGAAAACCGTCGATCAGGTAGAAGAACGGATTCGCCCGCGACAGCGCCTGCCAGCCCTGCGGCAGGCTGTGGATGGAATAGAACACGCCGCTCAGGTACGTCAGCGGCAGGATCAGGAAGTTCTGCACCGTCGCCACCTGGTCGAACTTGTCGGCCCAGATGCCGGCCAGCAGCCCGCAGGTGGCCAGCAGCAGGCCGCCGAGCAGCCCGAACAGCAGCAGCGGCAGCGGGTGCGCCACCGTCACCCCGAGATAGACGAAGGCCACCGCGTACACGCCAACGCTCACCACCACCGCCCGCACAAGCGCGGCGCCGACGAAGCCGAGAAAAAACTCCAGGTGCGACAGCGGCGCCAGCAGCACGAACACGATGTTGCCGGTGACCTTCGAGAAGATGAGACTCGACGAGGTGTTGGCGAACGCGTTCTGGATGATGGTCATCATCATCAGGCCCGGCACCAGGAACTGCGGGTAGCTCACGCCCGGGTAGACGTCGATGCGCCCGGCCAGCGCGTGCGAGAAGATGAACAGGTACAGCAGCGCACTGATCACGGGCGCCGTCACGGTCTGCATGAACACCACCGTGAAGCGCTTGACCTCCTTGGCGAACAGCGTCCACAGGCCGGGCCAGTTGCCGATCATGGCCTCAGTCTCCAGCCGCCGCGGCCAGGTGGTGCCCAGCGGTCAGCTCCAGGAACACCTGTTCGAGCGTCTGCTCCTGGGTACTGATCTCGACCACTGCCAGACCCGCCCGGTGCAGCGCGGCGAGCACGCGCGAGAGCTCGTCACCTCCGCGCTGCAGGCGCAGCACCAGCCAGCCGTGCTCGCGCGAGGCTAGGCTGGCGGCGACTTCCGGCGGCAGCTCGGCCGGCTCGCTCGCCAGGCGCAGGTGCACCTGGTACCACGGGTGGCGACCGAGCAGGCTGCGCTTGTCGTCGAGCGCCACCACGGTGCCGTGGCTCATGATGGCGATGCGCTCGCACATGGCCTCGGCTTCTTCGAGGTAGTGCGTGGTCAGCACGATGGTCATCCCCTCGCCGTGCAGGCGCTGCGCAAACGCCCACAGCGTCTGGCGCAGCTCCACGTCCACGCCGGCGGTCGGCTCGTCCAGCACCAGCACCTGCGGCTTGTGCACCAGCGCCTGGGCGATCAACACGCGCCGTTTCATGCCACCGGACAGGCTGCGCATGTTGGCGTCGGCCTTGTCGGCAAGGCCGAGCGCCCGCAGCAGTTCGTCGATCCAGGCGCGGTGCTTGCGCGCCACGCCGTAATAGCCGGCCTGGATCATGAGGAAATCGCGCACCCCGAAGAACGGATCGAACACCAGCTCCTGCGGCACCACGCCGAGGGCCCGCCGCGCCGCCACGGGATCGCGCTGCACGTCGTGCCCCAGCACCGCCGCGCTGCCGGCGTCCGGGCGCACGAGCCCGGCCAGGATGTTGATGAGGGTGGACTTGCCGGCGCCGTTCGGCCCGAGCAGCCCGAAGAATTCGCCGGGGCGGATTTCGAGGTCGACGCCCCGCAGGGCGTGCAACGGCCCGAAGTGCTTGTGCAGTTGCCGGACGGCGATGGCCGCCGTCATGCCATGCCCAGCGCGGCGTCGATCTCGTCGAGCTCGCTCACCGCGGCGAGGCTGCGCAGGCTCGCCGGCACCGCGGCGAATTCCACCTGCGCGCCGCGCGCGCGGCCAAGGCGCAGCCATTCCACCAGCAGCGCGAGCGCGGCGCTGTCCACCGCGGTCACGCCTGCGAGGTCGAAGCACAGCCGCTGGCGCGGCCGGAACAGCGCCTGGCTGTCCTTGAGGCAGGCGCTCACGGTGGCGAAGGTCAGTGGGCCTGTCAGGCGCACCCGACCGTCGACATCGACGTCCATCGCCAGCCGATCAGGAGTTCAGGCTGCGGTTGCGGTCGGCGAGCTGCTTCAGCAGGCCGTCCATGCCGTCGCGCTTGATGATGGCCGCGTACTCGGAGCGGTACGTCACCACCATGCTCACGTTCTCGATGATGATGTCGTACACCTTCCACTCGCCGCTGCGGTTGGTGAGCAGGTAGTCCACGCTCACCTTCGGGCCGTCCGGGCGGATGATCTCGGTACGCACGGTCACGCGGTCGGCGCCGGCCGCCGCCTGCGTTGACAGGTAGTTCAGCTTCTCACTGTCGTACTGGCGCAGCGCCGTGCCGTAGGTGCGCAGCAGCAGGTCCGAGAACTCGTTGATGAACTGTTCGCGCTGGGCCGGCGTCGCGGTGCGCCAGTTGGCGCCCAGCACCCACTGTGCGGTGCGCTCCTGATCAATGCGCGGGAACACCACGTCCCGCACCAGCTGGAACAGCGCCTGGTCGTCCTGGTAGCGCGCGCGGTCCGTGCGCAGGCTGTTCAGCACCTTCTCGGCGGTGTCGCGCACCACCGCGGTCGGGTCTTCGGCGGCTGGCGCCAGCGGCGCCACGCCCACCAGCCACAGCGCCATCAGGGCAGTCATCAATCGCTTGATCATCACTGGTCTCCTTCCTTGTCACTCTTGCCGGCCTGTCCGTACAGGAACTGGCCGATCAACTGCTCGATCACCAGCGCGGACTGGGTAATCTCGATCTCGTCGCCTTCCTTGAGCGCGTCCGGCGCCCCGCCCGGGTCGAGGCCGACGAACTGCTCGCCGATGAGCCCCGCAGTGCGGATGCTGGCCACCGTGTCCTGCGGCAGGTTGTCGTACCGCGCCGTGATGGCAAGCTTGACCACCGCCTTGAACTGTTCCTTGTCGAAGTCGATTTCCGCCACGCGGCCCACGCGCACTCCGGCCACCGTCACCGGCGCCCGCACGCGCAGGCTGCCGATGTTGTCGAAGCGTGCCAGCACGGTGTAGGCGTCGCCGTCGCGGTACTCGGCAAGATTGCTGGCGCGCACCGACATGAACGCCAGCGCCGCCAGCCCCAGGGCCACGAACAGGCCCACCCACAGTTCGACGCTACGCGATTGCATGGAATTCGAATCTCCTCAGGGTTCGCCGAACATCAGCGCGGTCAGCAGGAAGTCCGCACCCAGCACCGCGAGCGACGCGGTCACCACGGTGCGCGTAGTGGCCCGGCCCACGCCCTCGGCGGTCGGCACCGCGTCGTAACCCTCGAACACGGCGACCCAGGTCACGATCGCGCCGAACACCACGCTCTTGATCACACCGTTCAGGATGTCGTCGAAGAAATCGACGCCACTTTCCATGTGCGACCAATACGGCGCCGGGTCGAGCCCGAGCAACTGCACGCCGACCAGATACCCGCCCAGAATGCCGACCGCGCTGAACACCGCCGCCAGCAGCGGCAGGCTGATGAACCCGGCCAGCCAGCGCGGCGCGAGCACGCGCCGGAATGGGTCCACGGCCATCATTTCGAGCGCCGAAAGTTGTTCGGTCGCCTTCATGAGGCCGATCTCGGCGGTGAGTGCGGAACCCGCCCTGCCGGCAAACAGCAGCGCGCTCAACACCGGCCCGAGCTCGCGCACCAGCGACAGCGCCACCACGATGCCAAGGCTGCTCTCGGAGCCAAAATCGACCAGCGTATTGTAGCCCTGCAGGCCAAGCACCATCCCCACGAACAGGCCCGACACCAGGATGATGACCAGCGACAGCACGCCGACGCTGAACACCTGCTGGGCCAACCGCCGCGGCGACAGAAACTGCGACGGCACCGCCGCCAGCAGCGTGATCAGAAACATGCCGGCCCGCCCCAGACGGGCGACGCCGTCCATCGTGCGCACACCGAGCCCCCGCAGCGGACCCATCACGGGGCGCCTGCCAGCAGATCGTCCCGGTACGCCGGAGCCGGAAAATGAAAGCGCACCGGCCCGTCGGCCTCGCCGCTGAGGAACTGGTGAACCATGGGCTCGGTCGAGGCCAGCAGGTCAGCCGGCTTGCCGTGGCCGATGACCTTGCCCTGCGCGATCACGTAGGCGTAATCGGCGATGCGGCAGGTCTCGTCGATATCGTGCGACACCACGAGGCTCGTCAGCCCAAGCGCACGGTTGAGCGAGGCGATCAGCCGCGTCAGGATGCCCATCGAGATCGGATCCTGGCCGGTGAACGGCTCGTCATAGAGGATCAGCATCGGATCGAGCGCGATCGCCCGCGCCAGCGCCACGCGCCGCGCCATGCCGCCCGACAGCTCGCTCGCCATCAGGTCCCGCGCGCCGCGCAGGCCGACCGCCTGCAGCTTCATCAGCACCAGCGAGCGCAGCAGCGACGGCGTGAGATCCGTGTGTTCGCGCACCGGGTAGGCGACGTTGTCGAAGACGTTGAGGTCGGTCAGCAGCGCCCCGCTCTGGAACAGCATGCCGATCTGCTTGCGCAACTCGTACAGGCCCGACCGGGACAGCGTGGTCACTTCCTGCCCGGCGACGCGGATCGAGCCCGCCTGCGGGCGCAGCACGCCCGCGATCAGCTTCAGCAGCGTGGTCTTGCCGGTGCCGCTCGGCCCCATCACGGCCGTGATCTTGCCGCGCGGGATGTCGAGATCGACCGAATCGAAGATGGCCCGCGCCCCGCGGCGGAAGGTCAGGCCCCGAATCTGGATCAGCGGCGCATCGCCGGCTTGCGGGCTGTCTGTGGTGCTGTTCATGCGGGGGTGTCGACCGGGGGCGCGCAAGTCTCGGTTGACCGCCAATGCACTGTCAACCGCGCGCCTGCCCTGCGCTCGGCCGGCCACGGGCCGTTGCCGCCATCCCATGCCCCGCTGTCCGACGATAATCGCCGCACGCCCCCGACCCACGTCATCCCCTACTGGAGCCATGCCAATGCCGAGCTTTCAACCGCCGCTGCGCACCCTCATGGGCCCCGGCCCGTCCGACGTGCACCCGCGCGTGCTGGCCGCCATGGCGCGGCCGACCATCGGCCACCTGGACCCCGCCTTCGTGGACCTGATGGACGACATCAAGGTGCTGCTGCGCCGCGCCTTCAAGACCGACAACGAGGTCACGTTTCCCGTTTCCGGACCGGGCTCAGTGGGCATGGAGGCGTGCTTCGTGAATCTGGTCGAGCCCGGCGACACGGTAATCGTGTGCCGCAACGGCGTGTTCGGCGGGCGCATGAAGGAGAACGTCGAGCGCTGCGGCGCCACCGCGGTAATGGTGGACGACCCATGGACGCGCGCGGTAGACCCGCAGCGCGTCGAGGATGCCTTCAAGGCCAATCCGGGGGCCAAGGCGCTGGCGTTTGTGATGGCCGAGACCTCCACTGGCGCGCTGTCGGACGCTCGCACGCTCACCGAAATCGCCCACCGCCACGGTGCGCTTGCCATCGTGGACGCGGTCACGGCGCTCGGCGGCGTGGAACTCGACGTCGACGGCTGGGACATCGACGCCATCTACAGCGGTACCCAAAAGTGCCTGTCCTGCCCGCCGGGCCTGTCGCCGGTCAGCTTCGGCGCGCGCGCCATCGAAGCGCTGCGCGCCCGGCGGACGCCCGTGCAGAGCTGGTTTCTGGACCTGAACCTGGTGCTCGGCTACTGGTCCG
This sequence comes from Immundisolibacter sp., assembly GCF_050250495.1. GTDB lineage: Bacteria > Pseudomonadota > Gammaproteobacteria > Immundisolibacterales > Immundisolibacteraceae > Immundisolibacter. Next base: position 345,209 of record NZ_JBFWOM010000001.1, read on the forward strand.
GCAGCGCCCGGCGCAGCTACCACCACACCGCGCCCATCAACGCCCTGTACGGCCTGCACGAGGCCCTGCTGATGCTGCACGAGGAGGGGCTCGAAGCCGCCTGGGCACGCCACGCGCTGCACCACCGCGCGCTGCGCGCGGGCCTGGAAGCGATGGGTCTGCGGCTGGCTGGCGTGGACGGCGAGCGCCTGCCACAGCTGAACGTGGTCACCCTGCCGGACGGCGTGGACGACGCCGCGGTGCGCCAGACGCTGCTGACCGATTACGGCCTTGAAATCGGCGCCGGCCTCGGTGAATTCGCCGGCAAGGCGTGGCGCATCGGCCTCATGGGGCAGTCGGCCAGCCGGCGGCACGTGCTGACGTGTCTTGCCGCGCTGGGCGGAGCGCTCGCGCGCCACCATCGTGCGGTGGACCTTGGCGCCACGCTCGCCGCGGCCGAGGCCGTGTATGCGCGCTGAGGATTCCGCCTCCCAGACAGCGAAAACCCCGCCGCAGCGGGGTTTTCAGTCAGCGGACAGCCGGTTCAGCTTCCGGGCTGCGCGTCGCCACTGTCGGGCGGCGTCACGCCCATCGCGCCCAGCAGCTGGCCCTTGCTGGCGATGATGCGGTACTGCGCGTACAGCACGCGGTACTTGCCGTCGATGTAGTTCAACTCGGCAGTAAAACGCTCGTTTTCGGTATCCAGCAGGTCGAGCAGCGTGCGCTGGCCGATGTTGAACTGCTTGAGATACGCGCCGCGCGTGCTGTTGGCCGAGTCGGCGTGCTGGCGCAGCAGATCAAGGCGGGTATTGGCGGTCTGGTAGTCGTTCCAGGACAGGCTGGCCTCCTCGATCACCTGGTCCTCGGCGCTGTCGCGGATGTGCCTGGCCTGGCTGACGCGATGCGCGGTCGACCGCTTGCGGGCAAGGTCCGCACCGCCGCGGTAGATGTTGTAGTTCATCCGCACCATGGCGATCAGGTCCTCGTCGGCGCCGCGCACGCCGTCGATGTTGCTGTTGTGGCTGGCGCCAAGTTCGAGGTCGAAGCGCGGATAGTCGTTGGCGCGCGCCTGCGCGTGCTGCGCCACCGTGGCGTCGATGTCCGCCACCGCCGAGGCCAGCGTCGGGTGCGTCTGCCGTGCCTCATCCGCCAGCGCCTGCAGGTCCGCCGGCAGCGCGCCGTCCGGCGCGGTCGGGGCCGTCAGCTCGGCTGGCATTTCGCCGACCACGCGCACGTAGGCAATCTCGGCGTCGCGCAGGTTACCCATCTGCGCTTCCAGGTTGGCCTTGGCGAGCGCCAGACGACCGGCCGCCTGGTCGGTGTCGGCCACCCGCCCCACGCCGCGTTCGCTGCGCATGCGAATCTGGTCGTACACGCGCTGGTGGGCGGCCAGGTTGTCGCGGGCCAACTCCACCTGCTCGCGCCGGCGCAGCACATCGACGTAGGTCTGCGTGGCACGCAGGCCGACGTCCTCGGCCGCCGCCAGCACCCGATAGGACGCCGCCTGCAGCGTCGCCGTCTGGCGGGCGACCTCCTGCCGGGTAAAGAAGCCGTCGAACAGCATCTGCGTGATCCGGATGCCGCTCTCTTCCCGATGCAGGCCAAGGTAACCCTGCCGGCCGGTGGCGCCGAGCGTCGAGGCGTTGTCGCTCTTCTCGCCCCCGATGCCGGCATTCACATCCACCCGCGGCAGGTAGCCGGCCTTGGCCTCGCGCACGTTCTGTTCGATGGCGCGCCGGTCGTCCTGGGTCACCAACACGTCCGGGTTGTGCGCGATGGCCTTGTGCACCGTGTCGGCGAGGTCGCCGGCCAGCAGCGGGCCGCCGGTCAGCGACAGCACGCCGGCGAGCGCAACCGAGTATTTGGAATTCATGTCCGTCCGTTCCCCTGAGAGTGTTGTTGAAGCGCCCAGCCTCGGCGGCGCACGCCGCCGGCGCGGACTATACCGTCGACGCTGTTGATCCGATCAGCGCCGTCGACCTGATGGCAAGTGCCGAATCACGGTGTCGCATCGATTTGCCCGTTCGCAAGCAGCGTGTTCAAGGTCGTGTTGACGTTTTGCAGCGTGGCGATCTGCACCGCCGCGCCGGCGCCTGCACCGTCCGCGTCAAAGGCGATGGTCGTGTTCGTCCCGGCCGTCACCACCAGGTAATTGGCCGGGCTGCCCTCGAAGGTGGCCGGCGAGATGCCGGCCCCGGTCAGCAGATCGCCGATGTCGAGCACGTCGCCGCCGGCACCCAGCGCCGCCACCTTGAAATCGGTGATGGTGTCGACGCCGTGCCCAACGTCACCGCGCTGGAACACGAACCGATCGCTCACCGTGTCGGCACCACCTATGCCACCCGTCAGGCTGTCGGACCCGGTCTGGCCGTACAGCACATCGCTGCCGGTGCCACCGACCAGAATGTCGTTGCCTGCCCCACCCAGCAGGAAATCGTTGCCGGCGTTGCCGTTCACGGTGTCGGTACCGGCCAGGCCCGCCAGGTTGTTGCTGTCGGCGTCACCGTTGAGCGTCTGGCCGGTTGCGTTGCCGATCACGGTTTCGCACTGGTCCGGAAGGAGGGCCAAGCTGAGCGTGCCCGACACCGCGTCTCCGTCCGCGTCGGCAGCGTCGACCTCGAAGGCCAGGTTGACCGGCGAGCGATCGTTCACCGTCTCCAGGCTGAACGCGCCAAGGTCGAAGCTGATGTTGTTGTTGGAACTTGGCGCCTCGACCAGCACCGCCTGGAACGGCGTGCTGGTCCGGATCTGGTAACTGTCGCCCTCCTGCAGGCCCGCGATCAGCACCGTGCCATCGACCCGGAAATCGACCGTGATGCCGCCAAGCGTCCCATCCGCCGTGAAGACGCGCGCCGTCGTCCCCTCCCACACCGTCACACCGGTCACCGCCGCCAGTGACTCGTTGGGATCGGTGCCGATGCCCGCCAGCGTGGACGGGAAGGTCTGGTCATTGGTGGTGTCGACGATCGCGGCGACCACGATGGACACCGTATTGGCCTGCGCACCCTGCACCTGGGGGATGACTTGCTTGAACGACAGGGCCGACTGGTGGCCGGTGTAGTTGAAACCACTGCCACCCACGCCGGCCGTGAGGTTGGTGACAAAGTCCATGCGCACCGCCGCGCCGGCGTTGATCGACTGACTGTCGACGCCGATGGTGGTGTTGCTGGTGTTGACCGTACCCACGCTGCCGTCCGCGCTGCGGGCGCTGAACAGGATATCCACCGCCTGCGCCGTGCTGTCGACGCCGATGCCGCGAAAATCCACGTTGCCGGCAGCAGCGCTGGTCAGGTTCGACACGCTGAACTCGGTGCCGTTGCTGATGGTGCCGTTCACGTCCACGGTGTACGTGTTGGTGAGCGGATTCAGCGTCACGGTGAAGGCCACCGTGCCACCCACACCGGTGCTGCTGGTGGTGCCGATCAGCGTGCCGGTGCCGTCGCCGAACAGGTACAGCTGCTGGCCGCCGAGCTTCAACAGGTTGCCGGCCACATCACGGGCCAGCATGCCGTTGTTGGCAATGTCGAACACCGCCGAGCCAAGGCCATCTGCGCCGAGCGCAAGGTTCAGGTTGAATGGCGTAGGCGCAATGTTGGTGTCGAGCACGGCCGCCGGGTCGGGCGCAAACGCCGCCGGGCTGTCATCGTCGATGGTGATGATGAGCCCGTTGCCAGCCGCAGCAACGCTGTCGCCGTCGGCGTCAGTCGCTACCACCAGCCCGCCGAGGTTGAGCGTGAGATCGTTCTCGGCGTTGCCTGTTGCGTGATCCAACGGACCCGTCAGCGTGAAGGTATACGTCCCACCCGCCGTAAGCTCGAAGGTAAAGACACTGGCGCCGCCAGCACCCCTGGTGGCCGTCACCGTGTCACCCGACACGCTGTAGGCCAGGCTGACGCCTCCGGACTTCAGGGCAAGGGCCGCCAGTTGCTCCACCGTATTACCGGCCAGGCTGTAGCTGAGCGGCGCATCGGCGCCGGACGCGAACAGGCCAAGCACGTTGCCCGAGGCCACGGTCGCCGTGCCAGGCACATCGCCGACGCCGCCGGCGATGCCACAGCCGAGCCCGTCTTCGTCCACCGTGGCAGCCGACTGCGCCCCGGAGACCAGCGGCGCATCATCGACGATACGAATCGTCACCGCAGAGCTGGCCGCGCTGCCGTCCTCGTCCGTCACACTGACCGCCACGCTCTCCAGATACTGGGTCGTGTTCGCGCCGGGCTGGCTGTCGTTGTCGACTGTGGTGTCAAGCGTGTAGCGGTAGCTCACCGAGCCGCCAGCCGCCGTGCCGCTGAAGCCGGTCAGCGTCAACGATCCGTACGGCGTCTCGACAGTCACCGGACTGCTGCCTAGCCCCTGCAGCTGCGCCAGCGTAAGCACCGTGCCGCCCACCGTGACAGCCGCGATGCCGTCGAGCGCCTGAATGCTGAACGTGCCGGATTGAGTCAACGCGGCGTTGTCCGGACTGGTACCACCGGGCAAGTCGTTCTCATTGACAGTTCTGTCGCCTGCGGCGCTCCCGATACCCGTGATGGTCACGCCGTCGTTGGCGCCGTTGATGGTCACCGTCAGGGTCGCCGACGACGGGTCGCCGTCGCCGTCGGTCAGGGTGTAGCCAAACGTCTCGGTCAGGCTCTGGCCGGCATCCAGCGCCTGCACCGCCGCCAGGCTGTTGTCGAGCACGTAGCTGTAGGCGCCACCCGCACCCACCGTCAGGGTGCCGTAGCTGCCCGCCACGGTGCTGCCCACCGCGCCCGTCCAGGTGATCGCGCCCACGCCGTCCGCGCCGGCCGTGTCGGCCACGCCGTCGGTCGCGTTGGCGTCGCCGCCGCCCACGCCGCTGCGCACGTTGCCGTCCGCCACCAGCGCTCCGTCCTCGGTCACGCTGTCCACGTCCGCACGCGCCACCGGCAGGTCGTCCACGATCTCGATGGTGACGGTCGCCGGCGCCGAGCTGACCGTGCCGTCGCTGGTGGTGAGCGTAAACACGTCGCTTTCGATGCCCGACCCGTCCACGGTCGCACCGCTCAGGGTGTAGCTGTAGGTCGCGACACCGGTCGCCGGGTCGTAGCCGGTCACCGTCAGGGTGCCGTGCGCGCCCACGATGCTGTTGCCAGTGCCCAGGTCGGCAATGGCAATCACGGTGCCGTTGAGGGTCACCGACTCGATGTCCGACAGGCCGTCCGGGTCGGACAGCGTAAAGGTGCCGCCCACGGTGACGGTGGTCGGACCGACGCCCGAGCCCGACGCCAGGCCCGCTTCGTAGACGGTGTCGTTGGCACCGCCGGGGTTGCCACTGTCGACCTCGATCCGCGGGCCGTCGTTGGCGCCGTTGATGGTCACCGTCAGGGTCGCCGACGACGGGTCGCCGTCGCCGTCGGTCAGGGTGTAGCCAAACGTCTCGGTCAGGCTCTGGCCGGCATCCAGCGCCTGCACCGCCGCCAGGCTGTTGTCGAGCACGTAGCTGTAGGCGCCACCCGCACCCACCGTCAGGGTGCCGTAGCTGCCCGCCACGGTGCTGCCCACCGCGCCCGTCCAGGTGATCGCGCCCACGCCGTCCGCGCCGGCCGTGTCGGCCACGCCGTCGGTCGCGTTGGCGTCGCCGCCGCCCACGCCGCTGCGCACGTTGCCGTCCGCCACCAGCGGGCCGCTCTCCTCACCCAGAAAATCATCTTTCGTGACGCTGTCGGCGTCATTACGCGCTGCCGGCACGTCGTCGACGACGCGGATCGACAAGCTCTCGGTGACGCTGTCGCCGTCGCTGTCCACGAGCACGACCGACATCGAATCGAGCAGGTCGTTGGCGCCTGCGCCTGTGGGGTGGGTCTCGTTATCGAGCAGCGTGTAGGCGTAGCTGACTTCGCCGCTCAGGGCGTCGTAGCCCGTCACCATCAAGGCATTACCAAGCGGTGTTGTCACCGTGGTGCCGGTAAGACCACCGGCGTCGATAACCAGCACGCCATTGATCGTGAGGCTGCCGAGCCCGTCGGGGGCGAGCAACGTGAAGCTGCCGGCGCCGGTCGGCGCGCCCTCCTCGGCCGCGCTGCCTCCGGGCAGGAACTTTTCGAACACGACCGCGTCACCGCCCTCCGCGGTGAGGCCGACGATCGCCACGCCCGCGTCTTCCCGATCGGCCGGCAGGATGATGTCGATGGCGTTCTCGAACAGCAGCGGTTCGGCGCTGGTCGGTATGCCGGCCTCGGGGTTGACGGCCACGAAGTTGTGGTCGAGCGCGACGAAGCTGTGACCACCCTCGCCCGCCCCGCCACCGGCCGGGCCGGCCGCGGTTGGCGGCAGCACGGCGGTGGGGTCGGCGCCGGCTTCGATGGCGGCCTGGAGGTCTTCCACGGACTCGGTCGCGGCGACGGGTTCGTCGGCCACGCTGCCCTGCTTGGCCTGCGCGGTGAGGTCGGCATCGAGCACTGCCTGGGCGTTGCCGCCGAGATCAAACCAGCCGCCGCCGTTGAACTCGATGGTGATCGCGGCCGCGTCGGCGGTGCGGATGACTTCGTCGGCGTAGACGACATCACCCACCGCCAGCACCCGCTCGACACCGTCGGCGTTGACCGCGACGACGTGCCCGACGACGATGCTGACGATGCCGATTTGCTGCGCTGCCATGTTGATTCTCAGGGTGAGGCTGAGCGAGTCGACCGCGGCCCGACGGCGTCAGAACGCGGCTTGTGGGTCGTTTCAGTACCAATGGTATCGAGCGGTGCACGCGCGGCATTGGCTTTAGGTACAGCATTGGCGGGGCAACGCACGGCGCGTTTACCGCTCGCGCAGCGCGCGTTCCTGCGCTTGTACGATCGGCCGCAGCAGGTAGTGCAGCACGCTCTTGCGGCCGGTCAGGACGTCCACGGTGGCGGTCATACCCGGAATTATCGGCAGCGACCGACCGTCCTTGATGTAGCCGTGATCGCGCGTGCGCACGCGGATCAGGAAGAAGCTGCGCTCGCCGCCGTTCTCGTCCTTCTGGGTGATGGAGTCGGCGCTGATGTGTTCCAGCGTCGCTTCGAGCGCGCCGTAGATCGTCGAATCGTAGGCGGTCAACTTGACCATGGCCGTCTGCCCCGGGTGCAGAAAGGCGATGTCCTGCGGCTTGACGCGGGCCTCGACCAGCAGCGTGTCATCGAGCGGCACCACCTCCACCAGGTCCATGCCGGGCTGCACCACGCCGCCCACGGTGGTGACCTTCAGGCGCTTGACCGTGCCGCGCATGGGCGAGCGCACGGCGGTGCGCGTCACGCGGTCCAGCGCCGCGGTGTTGTTCTCGGCCATGGCGGCGAGTTCGGCCTTGGCCTCGTTGAGCTGGCCCTGCGCCTCGGTGCGGAACTTGATGCGCGCCTCCTCGATCTTGCCGCGCGCTTCCTCAAGCGCCGAGCGCGCCGCCGGCAGGCGCAGGCGCACGCCTTCGAGGTCGCCGCGCGTCTCGTTGACCTGCCGCTGCAGGCGCAGCAGCTCCACGTGCGAGATGACGCCCTCGTCGGCCAGCGGCGCGGTGCGGTCGTGCTCCTCGCGCAGCAGCTCGTAGCTGCGGGCAAGCTGGCCGGCACGCGATTGCAGCTCGAACACCTCCTGCTGGCGCTGGTCGCGCTGCTCGGTGAGGATCTGCACCGACGAGGCAAGCTCCTGCTGGCGCGTCTCGAACAGGCGCCGGGCGTCCTCGGCGAGCGGCGGGGCCTCCTTGACGACTTCCGGCGGCAGGTCCAGCGCCTGGCCCTGCGACTCGGCGCCGAGGCGCGCCACCTGCGCCTGTAGCGCGAGGTACTTGAGGCGCCCTTCCTGGTAGGAACTGGCGAACCGCGTGGGATCAATGCGCAGCAGGATCTGGTCCTTGTCGACCACGTCGCCTTCCTTGACCAGGATTTCCTGCACGATGCCGCCTTCGAGGTTCTGCACCACCTGAATCTGGCTCGACGGGATGATCTGCCCGTCGGCCTGCGTCACCTCGTCCACCCGCGCCAGGGCGGCCCACACCAGCGCCACCACCAGCAGCACCGCCACCGTAACCAGAATGAGGTGCCCGGCCGGGTGCGCCGGGTCGAGATCCACGGCCGTGGTGTCGGCCATGTAGTCGAGGTCGTCGCGGTCGATGTCGCGCCACAGCAGGCGCAGTTCCGCCCAGCGGCGTTTCAGGTAATTCATGACGCGCGTCCGGCAAGACGCCCGCCGCGCAGGGCTTCCAGCACCTGGTCGCGGGGACCGTCGGCGACCACGCGCCCGCCGTCCATCACGATCACGCGCGTGACCAGCGACAGCAACGAGGCGCGGTGCGTCACCAGCAGCAGGGTGCGCCCGTCCAGCACCGAGGCGAGGCGGTTCTTGAACTGCTCCTCGGTGGAGTTGTCCATGGCATTGGTCGGCTCGTCCATGATCAGCACCGGCGCGTCCAGCAGCAGCCCGCGGGCGATCGCGACCGCCTGCCGCTGGCCGCCGGACAGCCCCTCGCCGCGCTCGCCGACCGGCATTTCGAGCCCCGCCGGGTGGCGCGCCGCGAAGCTCATCACGCCGGCGAGTTCCGCCGCGCGCAGGATGCTCTCGTCGTCGGCCTGCGGCGCCGCGAGCGCGATGTTGTCGCGCAGGCTGCCGAAGAACAGCGTCACGTCCTGCGGCACATAGCCGATGTTGCGGCGCACGTCGGCCGGGTCCACCTGGCGCAGATCGATGCCGTCCAGCAGCACCGCGCCCGCGGTCGGCTGATACAGGCCCAGGATCAGCTTCTCCAGCGTGCTCTTGCCCGAACCGATGCGGCCGATCACGGCCACCCGCTCACCCGGCGCAATGCGCAGCGACACGTTGTCGAGCGCCGGCACCTGCTGATCGGGGTAAGCGAAACTGACATTGCTGAATTCGATGGCGCCGCCGAGCGCCGGCCGGTGCAGGAAATTGCGTTCCGCAGGCCGCTCCACCGGCAGCTGCATGATCTGGTCCACCGACCGCAGCGCCGCCACCGACTGATCGAAGCGCACCAGCAGGCCCGCGACCTGTGCCAGCGGCGACAGCGCCCGGCCGGCCAGCATCACGCACGCGATCAGCGCGCCGACGCTCAGATCGCCCGCGATAACCCGGTGCACGCCGTACACCAGGATGCCGAGCGAGCACAGTTGCACGGCGAGCCCCGCCGCGTTGACCACCGACGACGACAGCGAGCGCGAGCGCATGCCCACGCGCGCCAGGGCACCGATAGTCTGCTCCCAGCGGCGCTGGATGGGGCCCGCGGCGCCAATGCTGCGCACGGTCTCGTAAGCGGTCAGTGTCTCGACCACGGCGGCCTGCTTTTGCGCGCCAAGGCGCAGCGCCTGCTGCACCAGCCCACGCAGGCGCCGCTGCGCCCACCAGCCGTACAGCACCACCAGCGGCATCAGCGCCAGCGGCACCGCCACCAGCGGCCCGCCGAGCCAGGCAATCATCCCCAGAAACAGCAGCGCGAACGGCAGGTCGATGACCGTGGTCAACGTGGCGGACGTGATGAACTCGCGAAAGCTCTCGAACTCGCCGAGCTGGTTGGCGAACGCGCCGACCGAGCGCGGCTTCACCTCCATGCGCAGGCCCATCACCTGCTCGAATAGCCGCGCCGACAGCGCAACGTCGAATTTCTTGCCGGCCACGTCCAGGAAATACGCGCGCAGGGACCGCATCAGGAGATCGAACAGCGACACCACCGCCACGCCGATGGCGAGCACCCACAGCGTCTCGACCGCGCGGTTCGGCACCACGCGGTTGTAGACGTTCATGGTGAACAGCGGCATGGCGAGCGCGAACACGTTCACCAGAAACGCCGCCAGCAGCACCTCGCCGTACACCGGCCACAGCTTGCGCAGCGTGCCCCAGAACCAGTGCCCGGAGTGCAGCGGGCCGTGCTCGGCGCTGCGGGCGTCATAGAGCGGCGTCGGGCGCAGCAGCAGCACGCTGCCGGCGTAAGCGTCCAGCAGCGCGGCGCGTGGCCACACCGCCTCGCCCATGGCGCAGTCCGGGTCGACGACCCGCGCGCTGCCGTCGTCCTCCCAGGCCAGCACCACCACGGCGCGCCGATCGTGCAGCAGCGCGACCACCGGCAGCACGGCGCCGGTGATGCGCTCCAGCGGCCGGCGCACCAGGCGCGCGTTCAGCCCGGCCCGCTCGGCGGCGCGCACGAACAGCGCCGGCATCAACTGCCCGTCCTGCAGCGGCAGACCGGCGGTCAGCGCCTGCGCGGACTTGGGCCGCTGGTGCAGCCGGGCGAGAAAAACCAGGCAATCGAGCAACGGATCGTCGGCCCGGTGGGCGTCCGTAGCGGCGAGCGACCAGCTCGTGTCCTTGCGGGCAGTGTTGTCCATGAAACGCTCAAGATTCCTGCAAGACCAACCGAAGACGCGCTAGCGAAACCCTTGATGAAACCTGATCACCGCGGCGCGCTGCGCCCATCTGGACCCCGGGCCATGCCGTATCCGCGACACCTTGCACCCCGATCCGTGACCAACGCGTCGCTGGCAGCCTATTGTCGGCTGCCTCATCCAAGCCCTTGACCCTGCGGGCAGGATTTATTTCGTGTCGCTGCCCCCCGACGCCATCGGCTGGCCGCGCAGCGAGCGTCGACGGCGATTCACGCGCAGGCGCTGGCTCGGCGCGCTGCTGGGGCTGCTGCTGGCGCCGGCGGCGGCCAATCGGCCGACCTTCGACACCGGCACCGTGCAGGCAGTCGAGGCGCGCTTCGGGCCGGCGGGCGCGGCGCGCGTGCTCGCCTGGCGCGACTTGATCGCCCGCGAACGCGATCTGCCCGTGACGGGCAAACTCGCCGCGGTCAATGATTTCTTCAACCAGCTGCAATTCGTCGACGACGCCACGCACTGGCACAGGCGCGATTACTGGGCGACGCCGGTCGAGTTTCTGGGCTCCGATGGTGGCGACTGTGAAGACTTTGCCATTGCCAAGTATTTCACGCTGCTGGAGCTCGGAGTGCCGGAGAGCCGGCTGCAGATCACCTACGTCAAGGCCGTTCGCCTGAACCAGGCGCACATGGTGCTTGCCTACTACGCCCACCCGGCGGCTGACCCGCTGGTGCTCGACAACCTGGTCGTCGAGGTCCTGCCGGGCTCATCGCGCGACGATCTGGTCCCCGTGTACAGTTTCAACGGTCAGGGGCTGTGGCTGTCCCGCGCGCGCGGGCGCGGCAAACGCGTCGGCGGCGCCGAACGCCTCGGCCTTTGGCAAGACCTTATCGCGCGCCTGGACGCGCCGGCGCCCGCGCCGCCCACCGAGACCCTGCGATGACCCTGCTGCGGCAACTGCTGATCGCCATCCTCGCGCTGCTGTCGGTGGTGCTCGTCGGCAGTCTTGCCATCGGCGTTGCCCACACGCGCAGCTACCTCAATGCTCAGCTGCGCTCACATGCGCAGGATGCTGCCACGTCGCTTGGCCTGTCGCTGTCGAGCAGCGCCGCGCAGGGCGATCAGGCGACCATCGAGGCCATGGTCGACGCGCTGTCCGACAGCGGCTACTACCGCACCGTCAAGGTCGTCGATACCGCAGGCCGCACGCTGGCCCAGCGCGAGCAGGCGGCGCGCTTTGACGACGTGCCGGCCTGGTTCGTGCGCCTGCTGCCGCTGCACGCGCCGCGCGGCGAGGCGCTGCTGATGTCCGGCTGGCGCCGGCTCGGCACGATAACGGTGACCAGCAACCCCGGCTATGCCTACCTTGAACTGTGGCGTACCGCCCGCGACTCCGCCGGCCTTTTCGCGCTGATCGCCGCCGTGGCGGCCGGGCTCGCGGCACTCGGCGTGCACGTGCTGCTGCGCCCGTTGCGCGCCACGGAGGCGCAGGCCGCCGCCATCGCCAACCGCGAGTTCCCGGTCCAGAAGCGGCTGCCGCGCACGCGCGAGCTGCGCCGCGTGGTCGAGGCGATGAACCACATGTCGCGCAAGGTGCGCCAGATGCTCGACGAGCAGATCGCGCTGGGCGAGCGCCTGCGCGAGCAGGCGTTCAGGGACCCGGTGACAGGTGTCGGCAACCGCGCGCTGTTCGAGCGCGACCTCGCCCACCTGCTGGAGTCCCACGAGGCGCATTTCGAGGGTCTGCTGGTACTGGTGCAGCTGCGGCACCTGCGGCACGTGAACGAAACGCACGGCTACGCCGCTGGCGACGAACTGCTGCGCAAGGCAGCCAGCGCGCTCGGCGACGCCGCCGGCGCCTTCCGCCCACATTGCCTGGCACGGCTGACCGGGGCGGACTTCGGCCTGCTGGTGCCTGCGAGCGATGACGACGAGGTCACGAGCCTCGGCGCCGCACTCGGCGAAGCCCTGGCGCGCCTCTACGAAAGCGGCGTTGCCCCGGACGCCGACGTCGGCCATATCGGCATGGCGCGCCGTGCCCCGGCCGACACCGCTGCCACGCTGCTCAGCCGCGCCGACGCAGCGCTGCGCGCCGCACAGGCCACGTCCGGCAACACCTGGCAACTGGCGCGCGGCGATGTCACCCGGCCAGCGCGGCCGGCGTCCGCCTGGCGCGCGCTGATCACCGACGCGCTGGCCAGCGACCGAATCGAGCTGTACGCGCAACCGGTGCTGCGCCCGCACGACCACACGGCGGTGCTCCACCACGAAGTGCTGCTGCGCCTGCCGACCGACGAGGGCCTGCTGCCGGCTGGCGGATTCATGCCGATGGCCGAGCGCCTTGGCCTCGCGCCGGCGGTCGACCGCGCCGTCATCAGCGCCGTGCTCGCGTGGCTTGCCCTGTCGCCCGGCAGCGGACCGCTGGCGGTGAACCTGAGCCCCGGGTCACTCGCCGACCCGCAGTTCCTCGCCTGGCTGCTGGCGCAGCTCGACCAGCACGCGCCGGTCGCGCCCAGGCTCGCCTTCGAGCTGCCGGAATACGGCGCATCCAGCGACACGCCGGCCCTGCGTGCGCTGGCCGGCGGCCTTGCCGCGCGCGGTTGCGGGCTGGGACTTGACCATTTCGGGCGCGGCTTCAACCCGCTGGGTTATCTCGCCGGCCTGAAGCTCGCGTACATCAAGGTCGACGGGCGCTACATCCAGGCCCTGGCGGGCGAACCGGACAGCCGGCACTTCATCGGCACGCTGCGCGAAATCGCCCACGGCCTCGATTGCCTGATCATCGCCGAGGGCGTGGAGAACGCCGCGCAACTGGCCGCGGTGGCGGAGCTGCGCCTGGACGGCGCGCAGGGCTATCACCTGGCCACGCCGCAGCCGCTTTGAGCCGACGGCGAACGCGCCGCGACCGGGCGTCCGCGCGGCGCCGTGAGGCCCAGACAGGCGGTTGAAAAGTTCCTGCGACGGCCCGCTAGAGAATCGCGTCCTCGCCGTCCACCAGCGGGTTGCCATCGCCCAGGCGCGAGCGCAAGCGCCCGCGCAACAGCAACTTGCGCTGCGCCTGATCCGGCAAGTCGGTAAACAGGATCACGCCGCGGTCGGCCAGCAGCGATACCAGATCCTCCACCACCCGCGCGAGGTTCGTGTCGGTGGCGGCAAGCGCCGCGGCCGTCGTTTCCTGATCGCCGTGGCGCAACAGGAATTCGAGCACGTCCGGATGGTTGGCCGGCAGCGGCGGCTCGCCGCTCGCCGGCGGCTCGGCCGACACGCCGCTCACCTTGCCGTCGGCACCACGCTGCACGTAGAACATTTCGGATCCCAGGGTTGGTGGCCATCATCATGGTGCGGCCGGGCTCGGGCTGTCCCGGTATCGACCAGGCCCGGCAGTTCCTTGATTCCCGCCGCGCCCACGGCCCGGACCCCGCGACCTGCGGTCACAGCATCGTGCTGCCGCCGTTCACGCTGATCACCTGGCCGGTGACGAACGACGCCTGCTGGGAAGCCAGGAAGCTCACCACGGCGGCGACCTCCGTCATTTCGCCCGGCCGGCCCTTGGGGATGACGCCGACGAACTTCTCGAACGCCTGCGGGTAAGCCTTGACCAGCTCGTCCACCTGCTCGGTGCGCACGGCGCATGGCGCGACGGTGTTGAAGGTGATGTCCTGCGCCGCGAACTCGCGCGCGAGACCCGTGGTGAGGCCGTGCACGCCGCCCTTGGCGGCGTTGTACGCCGCGTGCTCCCACAGGCCGTTGCGCACGGAATCGGCGCCGATGTTCACCATCCGCCCGTAGCCCTGGCGCAGCATCACCGGCAGCACCACGCGGCTCGCCCACAGCACGGTCCACAGGTTGCGGTCGATGGTGGTGTGCAGCGTTTCGGGCGTGTGTTCCAGGAACGGCTTGATCACGCCGCCGCCGGCGTTGTTGACCAGGATGTCGATGCGCCCGAAGGCGGCGAGCGCGGCGTCCGTCATGGCCTGGTTGGCGGCCTCGGTGGCCAGGTCCGCCACATGGCAGGCGGTGCGCACGCCGTACTCGGCGCCGATGGCCGCGGCGGTGGCGCGCAGCGTGTCGCCGTCCATGTCGGCCAGCAGCAGGTCGGCGCCCTCGCGCGCCAGCTCGCGCGCGATGGCGCGGCCGATGCCCCTGGCGGCGCCGGTGACGATGGCGGCGCGGTCCTTGTGGAGACTCATGCGCTCAGCCCTCCGCGGCCGGCTCGAAGCGGCCGGTGGAGGCAAACCGCGGGTCCGGCACGTTGCCCCAGTAGTCGAGCGAATCCGGCCGCGCCTCCAGCACGCGCGCCTTGCGCGGGCGCTCCTCGGGGAACTCTTCCATGCCGTAGCTGTATTCGACGGTCATGCCGTCCGGGTCGAGGAAGTACAGGAAGATGCTGCCGGACGGCGGGTGGCGGCCCGGGCCGTAGACGATCGGCACGTCGTGGCGCTTGACGCGCGTGAGCGCGCAGCCGATGTCGTCGATGTCGGTCACCATGAAGTTGACGTGGTTCAGGCCCGGCTCCTTGCGCGTGGCGGCGGCGTTGCCGACGCCGAGCGAGTGGTGGTACGGGTTCGGGAAGCAGCGCATGAAGGCGATGAAGCCGTCCACGTAGTCCGAGATGCGGAAGTTGAGCGTCTCCTTGAAGAACTTGACCGCTTCCGGCCAGCGGTCGACGTTCAGCACCACGTGCCCGAGGCGCGCGATCTTGGTGACGGTGGGCGTGTAGGTGCTGCCGCGTTCGAGCTGGCCTTCATAAAACTCGAACGTGAGCCCGCTGAACGGCTCGCGGATGCGCAGCGTGCGCCGCTGGCGCAGCGCCCGGCATTCCTCGGGCGACAGGTACGCGGGCTTGAGGCCGGCCGCTTGCAGGTGCTCATAGAGCGCGTCGAGTTCCTCCGGCTGCTCCATTTCCCAGCCGACGCGCTTGAGGCCCACCTCGCCGCCCTCGTAGAGCACGACGTTGTGGTGATCTGCGCTGCAGGCGAAGAACGCCGGGCCGCCGTCCACCTGCTCGTTCAGTTGCAGGCCGACCAGGTCGCGGTAGAACGGCACCGACCGGGCGAGATCGCTCACGTTGAGCGCGACGTAGCCGAGTTTCTTGTAGCGGAACATGGGTTTCTCCTTGAGATTACGGCGGCGCAGGCCAGGGCTGGCTTGCTCACGGATCAGGCGCTTTCGCGCGTGATCGGTGGAGCCCGTCGCGGACGTGTGCCGCGACGGGCGAAGCGATTCAAAGAATCGCGCTCACCATGCCGTGCGGGCGCAGGCCGTCGATGTCCAGCATCACGCGCTTGCTCTTGATACGCAGGCCGGCGGGCGTGCGCACCAGCCTGTGCACGGTGTGGCACACGAACGTGTCTAGGTTCTGCCGCTTGGCGCGGTAGACCACCTGGTTGCTGGCCACGGTCACACCGGCCTCGTCCTGCTCCAGGATGCGCACGTTGTGGATGGTGTGGCGCACCTTCGAGTGCGGGAATTCCACGTGCGCGGTGCGCCGCGTCAGGCGCTTGGCGCGCTGCACCAGGCGGTGGTGGTCGTCGTTGATGATGAACAGCGCCGCGTTCTTGTCCGCGTCCGGCAGGTCCGTCGGCGGCACCAGGTACTCGCCGTCCTCGGTGAACAGCCCGGACCATTCCATCGTCTTCCAGTCATCCAGCAGGGCCGCCTCGTGGTAGAGAAAATCCTCCACCTCGGCCCGGGTCAGCAGTGCCATCGTTGTGTTCCTTGGTTTGAGTAACGCTTAACCCTTCGCGCCCATCAGCTCGTCCCAGCGAATCCAGAACGAGCGCATCTGCACCTCGTCGTCGCCCTGGTTGTTGTCCGGCCGGTTCATGCCCTTGGAAATGTCGTTCCAGCCGACTTCCGGCATGTTCTGGTAGGCCTGCTGGCACAGCTCGAGCATTTCCACGTCGTCCGGCGTGGCGAAGCCGGCCGGGCCGAGGAACTCGTTGAAGTTGTACTGCCGCCAGGCGCGCATCTGGGCGTGCTCGCCGCGCGGCGCCAGCGACACCGCGTTCACCTCCAGATACCCCGGCGTCACCGGCTGGAAGGTGCGCACCGTCAGACCCATGATGTCGTTGATGATGAGGTTCGGAAAAATCAGGATGTTGCGGTTCCAGTTGGCGATGCGGTCGGCGCGCTTGTCGCCAAGACGCGCCGACAGTTCGGCCCGGACGCGCGCGATTTCCTGCTTGCCGGACTCGCCCCACTGCGGCACCCATTGCGCCACCGGCCGGCCCCACGGCGCCTGGTATTCGATGACCGCGTGGCCGTTGCCGAGGCTCTTGCCGCCGCCACCAACGTCGTGCGGGTTGAAGTCCTCGCGGAACACGCCCACCGTGGCGCGCAGGTAGTCGAAGTAGGACGCGTGCGCGGTGATGGCGTGGTAACCGTCGGCGCTGTTCTCGTACAGCAGCTTCCAGTTGGCGCGCATGGAGTACACCTGCTCGCCCGGCGTCACCTCCATGCCCTGCGCGCCCTGGTCGGCGACCAGGTCGAGATACTCGGCGGCGCCGGCGAGGTAGGTTTTCAGGTCGCCCGCGGCCGGGTCGAAGTTCACGAAGATGAAGTCGCGGTAGACGTCCACCTGCGCCGGCGACACCAGGTCCTTGGCGCCGTTGTCGAAGAACCCCTCCGGAAAGCCGCTCGCGCCCGGCTGCTCGACCATGCCGCCCTGGGTGTCGAAGGTCCAGCCGTGGTACGGGCAGGTCAGGCGCTTGGCGTTGCCCTGCTTCTCGCGGCACACCATGGCGCCGCGGTGGGTGCAGGTGTTGAAGTACACCTTGACCGCGCCGTCCTCGCCCCGCCACAGGAACAACTGCCGGCCACCCACCTTGCGCGCCACGAAATCGCCGGATTTGGGGATTTCCGAGGCGTGGCCGGCGTAAATCCAGCAGCGGCCGAAGATCTCCGCCCGCTCCTTGTCCAGCACCGCCGGATCGGTAAACGCCCAGCGCGGCACCAGAAACTCGCTGCGCTGCGGGTCGATACGGATGAAATGCGTGCCGCCCAGGCCGGGTTCGACGGGTTTGTTCATGGGGCTCTCCGAAGCGGGGAACGGGGTCGGCGCTGGCCGAACGGGCGTTAACTTTACGCGTTACAAGGCGCTTGCAAAAAGGGGAGCGACCGTGCGCTTGACGCCGGGCAAGCCGCTTGCCGTTGCTAGAATCGAGCGGCCTCGACTACCGGAACCGCCATGTTCAAGCCCGCCGCCTTCGGCCCCGCCATCCAGCAACGTCGCCGCGGTCTGCCGCCCATCCGCGACCCGCGCCACCCCGCCAGCCGCGCGCCGCGCATCTTTGCCGACAGCGCCGACATCGGCGACATCGAACCGCTGTACCGGGCCGGCATCATCACCGGCGTGACCACCAACCCGACGCTGGTGAAACGGGCGGGCGCCAGCTCGTGGGCGCAGGCCAAGGCCATGCTGACGGACATCCTGAATTTGCTGGCGCCGAACCCGGTGAGTCTGGAGCTGACCGAACTCAGCCACGACGCCATGCTGGTGCAGGCGCAGGAACTGGCCGCGCTCGGCAGCAACGCCGTCATCAAGGTGCCGGTCGGCGGCTACCGCGCAATCGATGCGCACGCCGACCCGTTCACCGGTCTGAAGGTAATCCGCGCGCTGTGGGAGCAGGGCATCCACACCAACGCCACGCTGGTGTTCAACACCACGCAGGCGTTCTGGGCGGCCAACGCCGGCGCGAGCTGCGTGAGCCCGTTCCTGGGTCGCGTGGCGGACTACCTCGCCAGGCACGACGACGCCGACGGCCTGCCCGGCAATTCGCTCTATCAGGCCAGCAACCCGCAGCGCCACCACAACACCGAGTACGTGGCCTGCGGCGGCCCGCTGCACGACGCGGGCTCCCGCCTGGTGCAGGAAATCGTCACCACCTTCGCGCACTACGACATCGGCACGGAAGTGCTGGCCGCCAGCATCCGCAACCCGGCGCAGTTGTCCGAAATGCTGCTTGCCGGGGCCGACATCCTGACCGTGCCGGCACCGATCCTGGCCGGCGTGGCCGACCACCCACTGACCGACCTTGGCATGCAGGCGTTCGTCGCGGATGCCGCGGTGTTCAGCGGGGGCTGAGACGCCGCAGGCAGCGGCGCCTGCTCAGGCGAGCGCCTTGCTGACCACCTCGTAAAGATCCTTGGACAGCCTGGCCGCGGCCAGGCGTTCGAGTTCCCCACGCATCAGCGCCTGCCGGCCGGGCTCGTAGCGCCGCCAGCGGGCGAGCGCCTGCGCCAGCCGCGCCGCCAGCATGGGGTTGAAGCCGTCGATGGCCAGCACCTGCTCGGCCAGGAAGGCGTAGCCCGCGCCATCCGCGGCGTGAAAGCGCGCCGGGTTGCTGTTGACGAAGGCGCCGACCAGCGCCCGCACGCGGTTCGGGTTCCGCGGTGCGTAGGCCGGGTGCGTAAGCAGCGCCTTCACGTCGTCGAGCGCCGCGGCACGGCGCGACATGGCCTGCACGGACAGCCAGCGGTCGAGCACGATGGCGTCGCCCTGCCAGCGGCGGTAGAAAGCATCCAGCGCCTGCGCACGCTCGGGCACGTCGAGCTGCGCCAGCAGCGCGAGCGCGGCGGCGCTGTCGGTCATGTTGTCGGCGGCGTCGAACTGCGCCCGGCACAGAGCCGGGCCGACATCGTCGAGCTCGGCCAGATACCCCAGACACGCGTTACGCAGGCTGCGACGGCCGACGTCGGTCGCCTCGAAACGGTACGAACCGCTCGGCGCCAGTGCCTCGTAGCGCGCCAGCAGTTCCTGCCGCAGACGCTCGGCCAGCGCGCGGCGCATGAAAAGGCGCACCTCGTGAATGGCCTGCGGGTCGATCGGCTCGACCTCTCCAGCAATGAAGGTTTCCGAGGGCAGCGTGAGCAGCTCTGCCACCAGTGCGGGATCGAGCGCAGTGTCCGTCAGGCAGCGCCGGGCGGCTTCGAGCAGGCTCGCGTCGAGTTCGAACGCCGCGCCGGCTGCGTGTGCCGCCAGCAGACGGCGGATCAGGCGCAAGTAAAGCTGCTGGCTCGCCTCATAGCGGGCGAACGGGTCCGGATCGTGCGCCAGCAGGTGCGCGAGTTCGGCGTCGGTAAGGTCGACATTCAAGCGCACCGGCGCGGAGAAGCCGCGCGGCAGCGACGGCACCGGCGGCGCGGCGATGTCCTCGAAAGTAAAGGTCTGCTCGGCGTGCTCCAGCAGCACCACGCGGCTGGTACCGGTCGCAGCCGCCTCTTCTTCGAGCCGCAGCGGCAATTCCTGGCCGTCCGCACCCAAAAGGCCGAGCGCGACCGGTATCGGCAGCGGCTTCTTGTCGGGCTGACCCGGCGTCGGCGCCGTGTGCTGGCGCAGGGTCAGGTGATAGCGACGCGCGGCGGGGTCGTGCCGGCGCTCGACCGTGAGCTGCGGCGTGCCGGCCTGCCGGTACCAGTCCATGAAGGGCGCCAGATCCTTGCCGCTGCCATCCGCGAGTGCGGCGACGAAATCCTCGACCGTCACCGCCTGCCCGTCGTGGCGCTCGAAGTACAGGTCCATGCCGCGCCGGAAGGCGGCCTCGCCGAGCATGGTGTGCAGCATGCGCACCACCTCGGCGCCCTTCTGGTACACGGTGCTGGTGTAGAAGTTGTTGATCTCGATGTACGACTCCGGCCGCACCGGGTGCGCCAGCGGGCCGCCGTCCTCCGCGAATTGCACCGTGCGCAGGTTCCGCACGTCGGCGATGCGCTTTACCGCCGCCGAGCCCATGTCGGCCGAGAACTGTTGGTCGCGGAATACCGTGAGCCCCTCCTTCAGCGACAGCTGGAACCAGTCGCGGCAGGTGATGCGATTGCCGGTCCAGTTGTGGAAGTACTCGTGCGCGATGATCGACTCGATGTACTGGTAGTCGAGGTCGGTGGCGCGCTCCGCATCCGCCATCACGTACTTGGCGTTGAAGACGTTGAGGCCCTTGTTCTCCATGGCCCCCATGTTGAAGTCGTCCACCGCCACGATGTGGAACACGTCGAGGTCGTACTCACGGCCGTAGACGCGCTCGTCCCAGGCCATGGATTTTTTCAGCGCCGCCATGGCGTGCCCGCACTGGGTGACGTACTGCGGCTCGGTGTGGATGAAAAGCTGCACCGTGCGGCCGCTGGCGGTGACGAAGGTGTCGGCGAGTGCGTCGAGCTGCCCCGCCACCAGCGCAAACAGATACGCCGGCTTGCGGAAGGGATCCTCGAAGGTGGCGAAGTGGCGGCCGTCCGGCAGCTCGCCCGCGGCCACGCGGTTGCCGTTGCTCAACAGCAGCGGGAACGCCGCCCGGTCCGCCCGCAGCGTGGTGGTGAACGGCGCCAGCACGTCCGGGCGGTCCGGGTAGTAGGTGATGCGCCGAAAGCCCTCCGCCTCGCACTGCGTGCACAGCATGCCGCGCGAGGTGTAGAGCCCCTCCAGCGCCGCGTTGGCGGACGGGTCGATGTCCACCTCGGTTTCGATGGTCACGCGGTCCGGCAGACCCGGGATGGTGAGCGCGTCGGCGGACACCTCGTACTCGCTCGGGCGCATCACGTAGCCGTCGCGGCTGACGCGGCGCAGCGTGAGCTGCTGGCCGTCCAGCACCAGCGGCGCGTCGCGCCGGCCGGCCGGGTTGCGGCGCAGGTCGAGCGTGCAGCGCACGCGTGTGCTGGCGGGGGCCAGGTCGAAGTCGAGCTGCACGCGCTCGACGAGGAATTCCGGCGGGCGGTAGCTCTTCAGTTCAATGGCGCGGGGGGCGGCGTCACGCATGGGGCACTCTCGGGGGATAGTGTGCAGGCATTGTCGGCAGCACCTGCGGTAGCGGCAACCGCCGCGGCCGGGTCACGCCACTCGCCGCCGTGACCTGCACGCAGGTAATCTGCGCGGCACGTCTACCCAACCCGCCGGTATCCATGCCCGAAGCCACCCGCGCCGCGCTGTTCGACCTCGACGGCACGCTGCTCGATTCGATTCCGGCCTTCCTCGCCATCACCCGCCGCGCCTGCCGCGAGCTCGGCTGGCCGCAACCGGCACCGGGCTATATCCGCGAGGTGATGACGCTCGGCCGCTCGCCCATCGAGGCCCTGCTGGGGCCGGTGCCGGACCCGGACGCACGGCGCCGCGAACTGACCGCCGCCAGCATGGCGCTGTGGCAGGACGTGTTCGCCGAGGAGGCGCGGCTGTTCCACGACACGCTCGCCGTGCTGCGCCACCTGTCCGGCGCCGGCTGGCGACTGGGCATCGTCACCGACTCCAATCACTTTGTGGTCAGCCGGCTCACCGACACGCCGGGCTGCCCGGCAATCGACGTGGTCATCACGCGCGAGGAAGCACCGGCCCGCAAGCCCTCGCCAAGCGGCATCGAGCTCGCCTTGAACCTCCTGGGCCTGCCCCCGACGGCGGCGATCTACGTCGGCGACAACCCGATCGACATCCAGGCCGCGCACGGTGCGGGCGTGCGGGCGTTCGGCATCACCACCGGCGCCGCGCTGCGCGAGGACCTGCTGCCGCACCGGCCGCACGCGGTGCTGGACTCGCTGTCCGAACTGCCGGGGCACCTGGCGGCGCCGCAGCCCGCCGCGCCCGACTCGCCCGCGGTGCCGATAGTGAGCGGCACGCTGGCCCAGGGGCTCGGCGAGGCCGGTGGCTTCCTCGACATTCCGTGGGTGCGGGAGGCCATCGCGCTCGCGCTGGGCCGGCCGTTCTTTCCCGGCACGGTCAACCTGACACTCACCCCGCAGGCGGCGGCGCAGGTCGCCCGCCAGCGCCACGACCCGCGCCTTCGCCGTTTCGAGTTGCCCGCGCGCGGCGACTACTGCCCTGCCCTGCTGCACGCGGTCGAGCTGTCGCATCGCTTCATGCGCACGCCGGCCCTGCTGCTGTGGCCGCAGGTGACCGGGTACCCGGACGACAAGCTCGAACTGATCTGCCCCATGCCGCTGCGCAGCGGCTGGGTACTCAGCGACGGCGCGCGCCTCGACGTGCGCTATCTCACCCTGGAGGAACCGTGGCCATGAACCTGCCCGAGCTGAGCACCGACGACCTTGCGCGCCTGCGCCTGCAGGAGTGCCAGGGCACGCTGATCGGCGGCATGAAGGTCGCCTGCGGACTCGGCATCAACGCCGAGCAGTTCGGCTTTCGGATGATGATGGAACAGGGCATCAACTGGGCGCGCCTGTGCGGCGACCTCGACCGCATCGCGCGCATCTTTTACGAGCACTACCAGGTGACCTACGGCTTTGGCGCCGCGCTGCGGGTGAGCGTCGACGCCGACTCGGTGCGTTTTGACATGTCAGCACTGGAGTCGGCCGCCGCCGGGCAGCTCGCGCACTGGCAGATGCCGGCGGCGGCGCTGCACGACCTGAACCGCGGCTTCTGGCGGGCGCTGACCGAAAATGCCGGCATTACGGCCACGCTGGAGTTCAAGGCGGACGGGCACACCGTGACCGTGCGCCGGGGCTAGCCGGTCGGCCCCTGGACGCACCCGGATAACGCCTCGCTAACGCCCGCCGCCGGCGATGAACGGCGGCCGGGCCAGCCACACCAGCGCCAGCAGCGGCGGCAGCAGCCAACAGCTCGCGTAGAACAGATCATTGGCGCCCAGCATGTTGGCCTGACGCGCCAGCAGTCGCTCGGCCAGCGCGTATTGCGCCGGCAGCGCGTCAGCCACACGCTCGCCGCCGTAGGCCCACAACCGGGCCAGCGTATCGGGGCCAAAGACCTCCGCCAGACGCGCGTGGTGCAGCGTCTCGCGCCGGTCCCACACGGTGATGCCGAGCGACACCCCGATGCTGCCGGCGAGCGTGCGCGT
This sequence comes from Immundisolibacter sp., assembly GCF_050250495.1. Taxonomy (GTDB): domain Bacteria; phylum Pseudomonadota; class Gammaproteobacteria; order Immundisolibacterales; family Immundisolibacteraceae; genus Immundisolibacter. The sequence goes on from NZ_JBFWOM010000001.1 coordinate 368,283, forward strand.
GAAATAGAACACGCCGGTCGCGGCGGCCAGGCGCTGCGGCGGCATGTTGGACAGCGCAATGGTCAGCAGGGGCACGAAGAACATGCCGAGCCCCGCTCCCTGCACCAGGCGCGGCAACGCGGCATGCCAGATGCTGGCTTCGGTGTTCATGCGACTGGCCAGCCAGGTGCCCAGCCACAGGAAAAAGAAACTCGCCGTGAGCAGGTACTTCAAATTGAAGCGGCCCAGCAGACGCCCGACGATGGGTGTCAGCAACATGATGAACACGCCGAACGCCGCCGTCGCCACACCAGCCCAGGTGGGCGTGTAGCCCATGTTGGTCTGCAACCACAGCGGGAACACCACCAACCCGGCAAACAGGACCGCCCACGGCAGCGACGTCGCCATGGCGCCGATGAAGAAGTTGCGGTCCCGGTACAGGCTGAGATCCACCACCGGGTGGCGATCGCCGAGCTCCCAGATCACGAACACGATCAGCGCCAGCGCCGCCACGATGCCGAGCGTGAGGCCGAGCGGCGAGGCGAACCAGTCGATCTCCTGGCCCTTGTCGAGCAGCACCTGCAGCGCCGTCACCCACACCACCAGCAGACCGACGCCGACCAGATCGATCGGCAGTTCGGCACGCTCGGTCTCGCGCTCGCGCAAAGTGGCCCACACCAGCCCTGCCGCCAACAGGCCCAGCGGCAGGTTGATGTAGAAAATCCACGGCCACGACCAGTTATCGGTGATGGCACCGCCGATGATGGGGCCGGTCAGCGGCGCGATCGTCACCGTCATCGACACCACGGCCATGGCCATGCCCTTCAGGTGGGCGGGAAAGTGGCGCAGCAGCAGGGCCTGCGACAACGGCAGCATGGGCCCGGACACCACGCCCTGCAGGATGCGCATGATCACCAGCGTTTCCAGATTCGGCGCTAACCCGCACAGCAGCGAGAACAGCGTGAACAGCAGCCCGGCGCCGACGAACAGGCGCACCTCACCGAACCGGCGCGACAGCCAGCCGGTCAGCGGCAGCGCGATGGCATTGGCAGCCGTGAAGGAGGTGATGGCCCAGGTGCCCTGACTGGGGCTGACCGCCAGATCGCCCGAGATGTTGGGAATGGCCACATTGGCCACCGCGAAATCGAGCGACACCAGAAACGTGCCGAGCCCCAGGCCGGCCGTCATCAGCGCCAGCTGGCCCCTCGGCATCGGCGCCGCGGTCACTCCGCGGCCCGGTCCTGCCCGACGGCGACGAACGCCGCCTGTACGCGCTGCGCTACCGATGCCTCGATGGCGGCCAGCCGCTCGGTATACACCGCCGTGGCGTAGCGGCCGTCGGCCGGCGCCGGCGCGCCGGTGACCAGCTCACCGTCACGATCCCGGGTGTCGACCACGGCTTCCACCGACGCGCCCAGAGGCAACGGTCGGCCGCCCAGCGATTCGCGGTCGATGGCCACCCGCACCGGTACGCGCTGCACGATCTTGATCCAGTTGCCGGTCGCGTTCTGCGGCGGCAGCAACGAGAACACACTGCCGGTGCCGGCCCCGATGCCGCTGACGCGGCCTGAAAAGGCGAACCGGTTGCCGTACAGATCGCTCGTCATGTGTACCGGCTGGCCGAGCCGCAGGTTGGCCAGCTGGCCTTCCTTGAAATTGACCTCCACCCACACCGCGTCGAGCGGCACGATGTCCAGCAGACGGCTTGACGGCGACACCTGCTGGCCGACCTGCACCTGGCGCTGCGCCACCTGCCCGTCGGCCGGCGCCAGGATCCGGCACCGCGCCAGCAGCAGATATGCCTCGCGCAGGCGGGCTGCCGCCTGCAACACGCGCGGGTGCTCGCGCGGCGGGCCGGAGCCGAGGTTCGCCTGTGCCACCGCCAGCTGACGGCGCGCCAGCCGCACCGCCACCCGCGCCGTGTTGGCATCCAGTTCCGCGTGGTTGAGTTCCTCGGCCGAGATGGACCGGCGCACCACCAGTCCGCGCCGGCGCTGCAGGTCGGCCAGCGCGCGATCGAGCTGCGCCTGGGCGAGGCCAACGGCCGCCGCCGCCCGCTCGCGGTCGGCCACCAGGGTGGTGACCTCACGTGCGGCATCGGCCAGCGCGGCCTCGGCCGTGGCCACCGCCAGGCGTGCGTCGGCGTCATCCAGGTGCACCAGCAGATCGCCGCGCCGCACCCGGTCGGTATCGTCCACCTGTACCGCGGTCACGGTGCCGGTGATCTGCGGCATCAAGGTCAGCTGGTTACCGACCACCTGGGCGTTTTCGGTGCGCTCCCGGTATTGGCCGTGCAGGCGCCACCAAGCCGACCAGGCCACACCCAGCACCAGCACAATCAATGCGAACAGCAGCAGCCGACGCCGCCGGCTACGGGTCGGTGGGTGTTCAGTGGCTTCCACGGCTCCCCCCTTGCGGGTCCGTCTGTGGTTCGAACCAGTCTTCTATTTATTTGACCACGCGCAGCTTCGGCCGCTCCCGCGGTGGCTCGGGCGCGCTCGGCGGTGCCGGCCCGTCCTCCACCGGAAACGTCATGCCCTGGCCGTTCTCGCGCGCATAGACTGCGAGCACGGCCAGCATGGGAACCCACACCTCGCGCGCCACGCCGCCGAAGCGCGCCCCGAACGACACATAGTCATTGTCGAGTTCGCGCTTCACGGTCGCGCGCTCGGCGATGTTAAGCACGATCTTGCCGGCCTTGACGTGCTCGGGCGGCACGCTCACGCCGTCGAGCGTTGCGTCAACCAGCATTTGCGGCGTGAGGCCGTTGTCCTCCATCCACTGCACCATCCCGCGCAGCAGATAGGGCTTGGCCGACGGCAGATTGTCCACCGGAAACGCGTCAGGCCGACTGGCCGTGGCGCATCTCGAATTCCTGCTCGGTGAGGCTGCTGCGAAACGCCGGCCGCGCGAACATGCGCTCGGCATAACGCAGGATCGGCCGCGCCGGCGGCGGCAGTTCCACGCCGTACACAGGCAGACGCCACAGCAGCACCGACAGCGCACAGTCGACCAGCGTCGGCCCCTCGCCGAACACGAACTCGTGCTGCTGGAACAGCGGCGCGATGGAGGCCAAACCGTCGCGCAGGGTCTTGCGCGCACCGGCAACGTCGGATTTCCTGTCGGGCTCGGTGAGCGTGCGGTGCAGGCTGAACCAGTCGCGGTCGATCCGCCACAGCATCAGCCGCGCCTGCGCGCGGTTGATGGGATCGACCGGCATCAGCGGCGGGTGCGGGAAGCGCTCATCGAGGTACTCCATGATGATCGCGGAGTTGTAGAGCACCAGCCCACGATCGACCAGCACCGGCAGGTCCCCGTAGGGATTCAGCTCGCGCAGGTCCTCCGGCAGGGCAGCCGGATCGACCGCCTCGATCTCGATCGAGATGTCCTTCTCGCACAGCACCAGGCGCGTGCGGTGGCTGTGGGGGCACACCACACCCGCGTAGAGCTTCATGTTGCGGATGCGTTCGGTGGTGAAACCGTCGGCATCGTTACCGTAGTCGAGCGGCTCGACCTTGGGCGCGGCAGCGGCCTTGGCCGGGGCAGGCGCGGCGGCCTTGGCGGGCGCCGCGACCTTGGGCGCGGCCGCGGCCTTGGGCGGGACCGCCGCCTTGGCCGTAGCGGCGGCCTTGGCCGGGGCGGATTCCTTCTTGGACGACTTGGAAGTCAACGCTTGGCCCTGTTCAGTGAATATCGCGCCAGTACTCGCGCTTGACCATGTAGGCCAGGCCCGCGAATACCATCAGAAACAGCATCACCTTGATGCCCAGGCCGTAGCGCACCAGCTTGGCCGGCTCGCCCATGTAGACCATGAAATTGACCAGATCCCGCACCACGGCGTCGTACTCGGCGGGCTTGAGCGTGCCCTCGGACACCGTCTTCAAGTGCCCGTCGTGCAGCGCCTGCGTGCCCTGCAGGTCGACCAGCACGTGCGGCATGGCGGCGTTCGGGAACACCGTGTTGTTGACGCCGAACGGTCGCGACGGGTCCAGGTAAAAGCTGCGCAGGTAGCCATACAGCCAGTCCGCGCCGCGCGAGCGGGCCGCCAATGTCAGGTCCGGGGGCACCTGGCCGAACCACCTGGCGCCATCCTTCTTGCCTAGTGCCACCCGCATCACCTGGTTCACGTCGCCGCCGTTGAAGACCATGTTGGTCTGCACCTGCTCGGCGGTGAGCCCCAGATCCTGCGCCACGCGCGAGTAGCGCATGAACTCGGCGCTGTGGCAGCTGACGCAATAGTTGACGAAGGTCCGCGCGCCGCGCTGCAGGCCGGCGCGATTGGACAGATCGACCTTGAACGGCTCCAGGGCCGCCCCCTCCGAGGCCACGCCCAGCGCCGGCGCCACGGCCAGCAGGCAAGCCAGAATCAGCTTTCTCATTTTGTGGTCACCCGGTCCGGAACTGGCTTGGTGCGATCAATCCTGGTGTAGACGGGCATCGCCAGGAAGAACAGGAAATACAACACCGACAGCACGCGCGCGATCAGCGTGTACAGGTCCGACACCGGCTTGGTGCCGAGGTAGCCGAGCCCGATGAAGCTGACCACGAACACGGCGAGCGCGATGCGGTTCAGGATTCCCCGATAGCGAATCGACTTGACCGGGCTGCGATCCAGCCACGGCACCAGGAACAGCACGAAGATCGCTGCCCCCATCGCCACCACGCCCAGGAACTTGTCCGGCACGGCGCGCAGGATCGAGTAGAACGGCGCGAAGTACCACAGCGGCGCGATGTGCGGCGGCGTGACCATGGCGTCGGCCGGCTTGAAGTTGTCGGGCTCCAGGAACTTGCCCCACATCTCCGGCACGAAGAACACGATGGCCGCGAAGATGATGGCGAACACCGACAGGCCCCAGATGTCCTTCACCGTGTAGTACGGGTGGAACGGGATGCCGTCGAGCGGCTTGCCGTCCGGGCCTTTCTTTTTCTTGATCTCGACACCGTCCGGGTTGTTGGAGCCGGTCTCGTGCAGCGCGATGATGTGGAAGAACACCAGCGCGATGATCAGCAGCGGCACCGCCACCACGTGCAGCGCGAAGAAGCGGTTCAGGGTCGGGTCACCGACGGCGAAGTCGCCGCGGATCCACAGCGACAGGCCGTCGCCGATCAGCGGAATCGCGCCGAACAGCGAGATGATCACCTGCGCGCCCCAGTACGACATCTGGCCCCAGGGCAGCAGGTAGCCCATGAAGGCCTCGGCCATCAACAGCACGTAGATGACCATGCCGAACAGCCACACCAGTTCCCGCGGCCCCTTGCCGGAGCCGTAGATGATCCCGCGGAACATGTGCAGGTACACCACCACGAAGAACATCGACGCGCCGGTGGAGTGCAGGTAGCGGATCAGCCACCCCCAGTTCACGTCGCGCATGATGTACTCGACCGACGCGAACGCGAGGTCTTCCGACGGCTTGTAGTGCATGGTCAGGAAGATGCCAGTCACGACCTGCAGCACCAGCACCGCCAGCGCCAGCGAACCGAAGAAGTACCAGAAGTTGAAGTTCTTGGGCGCGTAGTACTGCCCGACGTGATCGTCCCACCAGTCGAAGATGGGGAAGCGCTCGTCGATCCAGCGCGCCAGGCCCGAGCTGCGGTTGGCCATTAGGCGGTCTCCTGGTCTTCGCCGATGACGAGGCGGGTGTCGGTCAGATACTTGTGCGGCGGCACCGGCAGGTTCAGCGGCGGCGGCACGCCCTTGTAGACGCGGCCTGCCAGGTCATACCGGCCACCGTGGCACGGGCACAGGAAACCGCCCTGCCAGTCGGCGTCGACTTCACCGGCCTCGGCCCGCAGCTGCGGCGAGCAGCCCAGGTGCGTACACACGCCGAGCAGCACCAGGTAGTCGGGCTTGATCGAGCGCTGCGCGTTCACGGTATAGGCAGGCTGCTCGGACTCGGCCGAGTCGGGGTCGCGCAGCGCATCCGGCGACACCTTGGCGAGGTTGTCGAGTTCCTCCTGCGTGCGGCGCAGAATCCATACCGGCCGACGACGCCACTCGACCACCATCAGTTCGCCCGGACCGAGCTTGCCGATGTCCACCTCGACGGGCGCACCGGCGGCCTGGGCCTTGGCGCTCGGCTGCATGCTGGACACGAACGGCACCGCCGTTGCCGCCAAGCCCACTCCCCCCAGCGCTCCGGCCGTGCCGGCGAGCAGCCGACGGCGCGCGGGATCCACCGCATCGTTTGCCATAAATCTCGATTCCCTATGGAAAGCGGGCCAGCGTCGCCCGCACGAGTCGCGAGTCCCGAGCGGGCCTTGCGTGTCGCCGTGGGCAGCGACAGCCGGCAGGACGCCTCCCGGGCTGGTTGAAAGCCTCGGTATTGTGCCAAACGCGCGGCGGCCTCGCCAAGCCGGGGCACCGACCCGATGCGGGCCCGATGCACGATGAATGCCGACTGCTAGGATGCGCGCCCCTCGGTCGACTCAGCCGTGAAACCCGCTTCGAGACCAGCATGGCGATCAGCCGCAACCTCGTCCGTTACCTGCTGCAAGCGACCGTCTTCGGTGTGGCGGCAGGCCTCGCCATCGCCCTGCTGTGGCCGCAGCACGAGCCGCCGACGTCAACCGGACCCGCCGGTCTTGCGGCGCCAGCGCCACCCCGCGCGTCGCCGCCGACCGCCAACAGCTTTGCGCCGGCGGTCGAACGCGCCGCGCCGTCGGTCGTCAACATCTACAGCACCAAGGTCATCACGCGGTCCTACAACCCGCTGATCGACGACCCGTTGTTCCAGCGCTTCTTTGGCCGCGCGCCGGTGCCGCGCCAGCGGCTCGAATCGAGCCTCGGCTCGGGCGTGTTGCTGGACGGCGACGGTTTCATCGTCACCAACCACCACGTCATCGCCGACGCGGACGAGGTCGAGGTGGCGCTGCGGGACGGGCGCAGCGCCCGCGCCAGCATCGTCGGTAGCGACCCCACGACGGACCTTGCGCTGCTGCGGATAGAACTCGCGGACCTGCCGGCCATTATCCAGGGCGACGACGGCCAGGTGCGCATCGGTGATCTGGTGCTAGCGATCGGCAACCCGTTCGGCGTCGGGCAGACGGTGACGCTCGGCGTGGTGGGCGCGGTCGGGCGCGAGGCGCCCGGCATCAGCGCGGTCAACGATTTCATCCAGACCGACGCCGCCATCAATCCGGGAAATTCCGGCGGCGCGCTCATCAATGCCGACGGCGAGCTGATCGGCATCAACACCGCCATCTACAGCCGCAGCGGCGGTTCGGAGGGCATCGGCTTTGCCGTGCCGGTGAGCCTGGTGCGGCAGATCACGGCGCAACTGCGCGAACACGGCGAGGTACCGCGCGGCTGGCTTGGGCTCGAACTGCAGGAACTGACCCCGCAGCTTGCCGCCTCCCTGAACCTCGAACAGCACACCGGCGCGCTGGTGGCGGGCGTGTACCGCGACTCACCGGCGGCGCAGGCCGGCGTGCGACCGGGCGACCTGCTGCTGGGGCTCGACGCGCACGCGTTTGCGCGCGCCCGTGACGCGGCCGCCGTGCTCGCCGGACTGAGCCGCGACCAGGACGTGCGCCTGCGCCTGCTGCGGCATGGCCGGCAGGTCGAAACCCGCGCCACTGCCATCCGCCAGCCGGATTACGCGAGACGTTAAGACGGCGCCGCCGAGCGCCCGGCCGGCCGCCGGCACGTCTTTACGGGCACCGTCGCGCCAGCGCACGCCGTCTCGCCGGGGGCTGCGTGCCTGCTACACTGTCGCGCACTTCGTCGCCCGCTTTTCGGCCTGTCCGCCGAAGCCTTATCTCCGCTCAGGTTCCCCCGATGGCCCGTATTACCGTTGAAGACTGCCTTGCCAACGCCGAAAGCCGCTTCGATCTGGTGCTGATGGCGGCGCGGCGCGCACGCCAGTTGTCGCTCGGCCGCTCGCCGCTGGTCGAACCCGAGAACGACAAGCCGACCGTGATCGCGCTGCGCGAAATCGCGGCGGGCAAGATCGACCGCAGCGTGCTCGAACCCGAGGAGCTGCACCTGTTCCTGACGCCGGAAGAACTGGCCGCGCAACGTGCGACGGCCGGCTGGGAGCAGGCAATGGAAGCGACCACGCAGGTGATCGCGCCGTCCGACGAGGGGTCCGCCCCCAGGGCGGACGAGGACGTCTGAGCGCCCCGGCACAGGCCGTCCAGGCCAGCGGCATCCAGGCGCTGGCCGCGCGCCTTGCCGCGTATCTTTCCCCTGACGAAGTCGCCGGCGTTCGGCGCGCGCACGCCTTCGGCGCGCAAGCCCACAGCGGCCAGCAGCGCCAGACCGGTGAGCCCTACATCGCCCACCCGCTGGCGGTCGCCGACATCCTGGCCGACCTGCACGTCGACGCCGCCACGCTGTGCGCGGCACTGCTGCACGACGTCATCGAGGACACCGCCGCCACGCGCGCGGAGATCGCCCAGCAGTTCGGCGAGGAAATCGCGGCGCTGGTCGACGCCGTCACCAAGCTGACGCAGATCCGCTTCGAGACCCGCGAGCAGGCGCAGGCGGCGTATTTCCGCAAGATGATGCTGGCGGTCGCGGGCGACCTGCGCGTCATGCTGATCAAGCTCGCCGACCGCCTGCACAACATGCGCACGCTGGGTCATCTGGCGCCCGACAAGCGCCGGCGCACGGCCCGCGAGACGCTCGAAATCTACGCGCCGATCGCCAACCGCCTGGGCATGCACCAGCTCGGCAGCGAGCTCGAGGAACTCGGCTTCGCGGCGCTGTACCCGCTGCGCAGCCGGGTGCTGGACGAGGCCCTGCGCCGCGCCCGCGGCAACCGCCACGACGTGGTCGGCAGGATCGAGGCGACTCTGCGCCATCGGCTGGATCAGGCCGGCATCCGCTACCGCATGGAAGGCCGCGAGAAGCACCTGTACAGCGTGTACCAGAAGATGCGCCAGGACCGCATTCCGCTCAGCGAGGTGTACGACGTGTACGCGCTGCGCATCGTGGTGGACTCGGTCGACGACTGCTACCGCGTGCTGGGCCTGACGCACAACACCTACAAACCGCTGCCCAATCGCTTCAAGGACTACATCGCGATCCCCAAGGCCAACGGCTACCAGTCGCTGCACACGGCGCTGTTCACGCCGTTCGGCGTGCCGGCGGAAATCCAGATCCGCACCGAGGAAATGCACCGCGTGGCCAACGAGGGCGTGGCCGCGCACTGGTCGTACAAGGACCCGAGCGGCGGCGGGCGGCCGCCGCAGCGGGCGCGGGAATGGCTGCAAAGCCTGCTGGAGCTTCAGCGCAACGCCGGCGACCCGCAGGAATTTCTCGACTCGGTCAAGGTCGACCTGTTCCCGGACGAGGTGTACGTGTTCACGCCCAAGGGCCGCATCCTGGCGCTGCCGGCCGGCGCCACGGCGGTCGACTTCGCCTACGCGGTGCACTCCGACATCGGCGATCACTGCGTGGCGGTGCGCATCGACCGCCGGCTCGCGCCGCTCAGCAGCGCGCTCGAAACCGGGCAGACCGTTGAAATCATCACCGCCAAGACCGGCACGCCGCACCCGAGCTGGCTCAACTTCATCGTCACCGGCAAGGCGCGGGCGGCCATCCGGCATTTCCTGAAGAACATCGGTCGCCAGCAGGCGGTCGAACTCGGCCGGCGCCTGCTCGAAATCGAACTCGCGCGCCTGGGCACGCCGATGGCGCAGGTGCCGGAAGCGCATATCGCGGGGCTGCTGCGCGAATTCAGCGCCCGCGCCATGGACGACCTGCTGGAGGATGTCGGGCTCGGCAAGCGTCTGGCGGCGGTGGTGGCGACGCATCTGGTGAGCGGCACGCCGCAGCCGCTCACCGAAGGCGCATCGCGGTCGGGATTCCGCCGCGCGCTGCGCCGCGTGGCGCCGCGCTGGCTGGTCGGCCAGGAAGGGCGCTCGGCGCCGCTCGCCATCAAGGGCACCGAGGGTCTCGTGGTCAGCTACGGCAAGTGCTGCCGGCCGATTCCGGGCGACCCGATCCGCGGTTATGTCAGCGCCGGGCGGGGCGTGGTGATCCACGTCGACGACTGCCCGAGCACCGCCGAGTTCGCCAAGCAGCCCGACAAGTGGCTCGACGTGGAATGGCAGCCGGCGAGCGACGCGCGCTTCCCGGTCGACATCCGGGTCGAGGTGGTCGACCAGCGCGGCGAGCTCGCCACGCTCGCCGCCGCCATCGCCGACATGGACTGCAACATCGCGAACGTGCAGTTGCATGAAAAGGACGGCATCCACGCCGTCGACGATTTCACCATCGAGGTGCGCGACCGGGTGCACCTGGCGCGGGTCATGAAACGCCTGCGCCAGCTCAAATCCGTGCGCCGCATCGCCCGCAAACGAGGATGACCATGCCGCTTGAAGCCATCGCCAGCGACCGCGCCCCGGCCGCCATCGGTCCTTATTCGCAGGCCCTCCGGGCCGGCAACACCGTGTACCTGTCGGGGCAGATTCCGCTTGACCCCACCACCGGCGAACTGGTGGCGGGCGACATCGAGGCGCAGGCGGTGCGCGTGTTCGAGAACCTGAAGGCGGTGGCGCAAGCCGCCGGCGGCAGCCTGCGCCAGGCGGTGAAGGTCACGATCTACCTGACCGACCTTGGCCATTTCGCGACGGTGAACACGATCATGGCGCGGTATTTCGAGCAGCCCTACCCGGCGCGGGCGACGCTCGGCGTGGCGGCGCTGCCGCGCGGGTCGGCAATCGAGGCCGACGCCGTGCTGGTGCTCGGCTGACGCCAGCCGGCGCGGGCATGGCGACTGCCACGGCTGCCCGGCCCGTTGCCACTTCGGCGCTGTCCGCGTTGCCGGGCGTGGGCCCGGCCCTCATCAGCCGCCTCGCGCTGCTCGGCATCAGCCGCCCGGCGGATCTGCTGCTGCACCTGCCGCTGCGCTTCGAGGACCGCAGCCGCGTGCGGGCCATCGCCGGCCTGCGCGAGGGTGAGGCGGCGCTGATCCGCGGGCGCATCGAGGCCGCCGAGCTGGGCCAGGGGCGCCGCCGCGCGCTGCTGGTGAGCGTCACCGACGCGAGCGGCGCGCTCACGTTGCGGTTCTTCCACTTCCGCCCGGCGCAGACGCAGCAACTGCGCCCCGGCCTGTGGCTGGAATGCTATGGCGAGGTGCGCAGCGGGCCGTTTCGGGCCGAGATGGTCCACCCGGACTACCGCCTGCTGCCGGGCGGCCCGGACGAGCCGCTGCCGCAGGCCACGCTGACGCCGGTTTATCCCAGCACCGCCGGGCTCACGCAGGCCACGCTGCGCCGGTTGATCGGCGCGGCACTCGGCCGCTGCGAGCAATTCTTGCCGGAGCTGCTGCCGGCTGGGCTGCGGCAGGCCGAGCAGTTGCCGGATCTGCCGACGGCGCTGCGCCGCCTGCACCAGCCGCCCGCCACGGCGCTCGACGACACGCCGGCGGCGCTTCACCGGCTCGCCATCGAGGAGCTGCTGGCGCATCACCTCAGCCTTCGGCAGCGGCGCCGGCAGCGGCAGACGCGCCAGGCGCCGCCGCTCGTGGGTGCCGGCACGCTGCGGGAGCGGCTCGCCGCGTCGCTGCCGTTCGCCCTCACCGCCGCGCAGCGGCGCGTCATCGGCGAGGCGCTGGCCGACCTTGCAAGGCCGCACCCGATGCTGCGCCTGCTGCAAGGGGACGTCGGTTCCGGCAAGACGCTGGTGGCGGCGGCGATCGCGCTCGAAGCGGTCGAGGCCGGCTGGCAGGCGGCCATCATGGCGCCGACCGAGCTGCTGGCCGAGCAGCACTTTCGCAACTTCTGCCGCTGGCTGCCGCCGCTCGGCATCGATCCGGTGTGGCTTGCCGGCCGTCACGGCGGGCGCACCCGCGCCGGCATTCTGGAGGCCATTGCGTCCGGCCGCGCGCCGCTGGTGGTCGGCACGCACGCGCTGTTTCAGGACGACGTACAGTTCGCGCGCCTCGGACTGGTCATCATCGACGAACAGCACCGCTTCGGCGTGCACCAGCGCCTGGCGCTGCGCGCCAAGGGCGACGACGGCCGCCTCGCGCCGCACCAGCTCATCATGACCGCCACGCCCATCCCGCGCTCGCTCGCCATGACGTTTTACGCCGACCTCGACACCTCGGTCATCGACGAGCTGCCGCCGGGCCGCACGCCGGTCGACACGCGCGCCGTGTCGCGCCAGCGCAAGGACGAGCTGCTGGCCGCCATCGCCGCCACCTGCGCGCGCGGCGAGCAGGCGTACTGGGTGTGCCCGCTGATCGACGAGTCCGAGGCGCTGGCGCTGTCGGCGGCCACGGCGACGGCCGAGGAACTCGCCGCCGCGCTGCCGCAGCTGCGCGTGGGCCTGCTGCACGGGCGCATGAAAAGCCGCGACAAGGAGACGGTGATGGGCGCCTTCCAGCGCCGCGAGACGGACCTGCTGGTCGCCACCACGGTGATCGAGGTGGGCGTCGACGTGCCAAACGCGTCGCTGATGATCATCGACCACGCCGAGCGCCTGGGTCTGGCCCAGCTGCACCAGCTGCGCGGGCGTGTGGGCCGCGGCAGCGCGCACAGCCGCTGCGTGTTGCTGTACGAGCCGCAGCTGTCGGGCACGGCGCGGGCGCGGCTGGCGGCCATGCGCGAGACCGGCGACGGCTTCGAGATCGCGCGGCGGGATCTTGATCTGCGCGGCCCGGGCGAGCTGCTCGGCACGCGCCAGACCGGCGAGGTCAACCTGCGCGTGGCCGATCTCGCCCGCGACCGCGGCCTGCTGCCGCGCCTGCCGGCGCTCGCGGCGCGCATCGAACAGGACGCGCCGTCGGCGGTGCCCAAACTCATCGACCGCTGGCTAGGCCGCGGCCTGGCCTACGGCGAGGTGTGAGATGACGTCCGACTGGCGGCCGCTCGGCGCGGCGGCATTGCGCTGCCTGCCTGCGGCCCTGCGGCCGTGGCTGGCGGATGCGGGCTCGCTTACCGCCGCACTGCGCCGCGCGCTCGGGGGCGCGCTCGATTGCACGCTGCTGGCGCACGGCTGGCGCGCGGCGAGCGAGGACGAGGCGCGTTATTTGGGTCTCACGCCCGGCAGTCGGCTGTTCTGGCGGCGGGTGCGGTTCAGTCACGCCGGGCACGCCGGGCGCGCGCTGCTGATCGGCCATACACTCGCGCCGCCAGCGGTGCTGGCGGCCTGCCCCAGGCTGCGTCGGCTGGGCCATCGGCCGGTCGGCGAGCTGCTGTTTGCGGACCCGGCGGTACGGCGCGAGCGGATCGAACTGGCCGAACCGGGATCGGCGACGCTGCTCAGCGTCCCGCACGCGCTTGCGGCGCGGCGCGCGCTGGTGCCGGTCAGTCGAGGCCGGCTGCTGGTCACGGAACACTTTCTGCCCGCCATGCGGCGCCTGCCACGGCCATGCTGAAACGTCTCAAGGCCTACGCCGAACTGACCCGTTTGCACCGGCCGATCGGCAGTCTGCTGCTGCTGTGGCCCACCTGGTGGGCGCTGTGGCTGGCGAGCCACGGCGTGCCGGACCTGCGCACACTCGCCGTGTTCACGGCGGGCGTGCTCACCATGCGCTCGGCCGGCTGCGCCATCAACGACTACCTCGACCGCGACGTCGACCGCCACGTGGAGCGCACGCGCAATCGCCCGCTCGCGCGTGGCGCCATCCGGCCGGCGGAGGCGCTGGTGATCTGCGTGCTGCTGCTGATGGCGTCGCTGGCGCTGGTGCTGACGCTGAACCGCCGCACGCAGGAGCTGGCCGTGGTCGGCGCGCTGCTGGCGGTGACCTACCCGCTCGGCAAGCGCCTCACGCACCTGCCGCAGGTGTATCTCGGGCTCGCATTCGGCTGGGGCATCCCGATGGCGTTCGCCGCGGTGCAGGACAAGGTGCCGCCCATCGCCTGGCTGCTGCTGATCGGCAACGTGTTCTGGACCGTCGCCTACGACACCTTCTACGCCATGGCCGACCGGGCGGACGACATCCGCATCGGCGTCAAATCCACCGCCATCCTGTTCGGTGACGACGATCGCCTCATCATCGGCGTTCTGCAGGCGAGCGCGCTCGCCACATTGGCGCTGGTCGGCTGGCAGGCGCGGCTCGGGGTGTGGTTCTACGGCGGGCTCGCCGTGGCCGGGCTGCTTGCCATGCACCAGCAATACCGCACGCGGGGCCGCGAACCCTCGGCGTGCTTCAACGCGTTTCTCGCCAACAACTGGTTCGGCGCCGCGGTGTTCGCCGGCATCGCCCTGCACTACGGGATGTCCTCATGAGCCGCGACCTGCGGGAATTCATCGCGCGCCTGGAGGCGCAGGGCGAGCTCAAGCGCATCGCCGTGCCGGTCGACCCGCGCCTCGAAGTCACGGAAATCTGCGACCGGGTGCTGCGCGCGGGCGGCCCGGCGCTGCTGTTCGAGCACCCGACCGGGCACGCCCTGCCGCTGCTGGCCAACCTGTTCGGCAGCGTGCGCCGTGTGGCACTGGGCTTGGGTCGCGAGAGCGTCGCCGAGCTGCGCGAGCTGGGCGAGCTGCTCGCCCAACTGCGCGAACCGCAACCGCCGCGGGGCCTGCGGGAAGCGTGGCAGCAGGTGCCGATCGTCAAGCAGGCGCTTGCCATGCGCCCGCGGCGCGTCGGCAGTGGGCCATGTCTCGATGTGGTGCTCGAAGGCGACGACGTGGACCTGACGGCGCTGCCCATCCAGACCTGCTGGCCGGACGACGCCGCGCCGCTGCTGTCCTGGGGGCTCGTGGTCACGCGCGGGCCGGACGGCGGGCGGCAGAACCTTGGCATCTACCGGCAACAGGTGCTCGGCCGCAATCGGCTCATCATGCGCTGGCTAGCGCACCGCGGCGGCGCGCTCGACTGGCAGGCCTGGCAGGCGGCGCGGCCGGGCCAGCCGTTTCCGGTGGCGGTCGTCATCGGCGCCGATCCGGCCACGCTGCTGGCGGCGGTGATGCCGATTCCGGACGGTCTTTCCGAGTACCAGTTCGCCGGCCTGCTGCGCGGCGAGCGCACCGAGCTGCTCGCCACGGCCAGCGGCCTCGACGTGCCGGCGCGGGCGGAGATCGTGCTGGAGGGCGTGATCACGCCGGGCGACGAGGCCGACGAGGGGCCGTTTGGCGATCACACCGGTTACTACAACGAGACCGAGCGTTACCCGGTGTTCACGGTGCAACGCCTAACGCGCCGGCGCGACGCCATCTACCACAGCACCTACACCGGCCGCCCGCCGGACGAGCCGGCCATGCTGGGCGCGGCGCTGAACGAGCTGTTCGTGCCGCTGCTGCGCCGGCAGTTCCCGGAGGTGGTGGATTTCTACCTGCCGCCGGAGGGCTGCTCGTACCGGGTGGCGCTGGTGTCGATCCGCAAGCAGTACCCGGGACACGCCTCGCGGGTGATGTTCGGCGTGTGGTCCTACCTTCGGCAGTTCCTGTACACCAAGTTCATCGTGGTGGTGGACGACGACATCGACGTGCGCTGCTGGCAGGACGTGGTGTGGGCGATCAGCACGCGCGTTGATCCCGCGCGCGACTTGCTACTCGCGGAGCGCACGCCGATCGACAGCCTCGATTTCGCCTCGCCGGTGGCGGGGCTGGGCTCCAAGATGGGCCTTGACGCCACCAACAAGTGGCCGGGCGAAACCGGCCGCGAGTGGGGCCGGCCGATCGTCATGGACGGCGCCGTCAGGGCGCGCGTGGATGCGCTGTGGGGGCAGCTTGGTCTTTGACGGGCCGGGACGCCGCTACGGGGTACGTATAATTCCCCGCGCGCTTGGCCGACGTGACGCCGGGCGCGCCGCGCCACCTTCCCCTTATCGAGACCTGGATTTCGCCGTGACAGAACCGTCCACCGCCGCGCAGCGCGTCGCCTCCTTCGATTACGACGACCTGCTGCGCTGCGCGCGCGGGCAGATGTTCGGGCCCGGCAACGCGCAACTGCCGCTGCCGCCGATGCTGATGTTCGACCGCATCGCGCACATCAGTGACCACGGCGGCCAGTACGGGCGCGGCGAGATCATCGCGGAACTCGACGTGCGTCCCGATCTATGGTTCTTTGGTTGCCACTTCGAGGGCGACCCGGTGATGCCCGGTTGTCTAGGCTTGGACGCCATGTGGCAGCTCGTGGGCTTTTACCTCGGCTGGATCGGCGGACCCGGGCGCGGCCGGGCGCTCGGCGCGGACGAGGTCAAGTTCGGCGGCGAAGTGAAGCCGGCGGCGCGCCGGGTGACGTATCACGTGCACATGAAGCGCGTGATTCAGCGCAAACTTTTCATGGGCATCGCGGACGCGACAATGGCCGTGGACGGCAACCCCATCTATTCCGCCAGCGGCCTGCGGGTCGGCCTGTTCACCAACAGCTTCGAGAGCACACCGTGAGACGCGTCGTCATTACCGGCCTCGGCATCGTATCGAGCATCGGCACCACCCAGGCGCAGGTTGCCGATTCGCTGCGCGAGGTGCGATCGGGCATCGAATTCAGCGACGAATACCGCGAACTCGGCTTCCGCAGCCACGTTCACGGCCCGCTGCGCATCAACACGGAAGAGCACATCGACCGCAAGCTGCTGCGCTTCATGGGCGACGCGGCGGCGTATGCGCACATCGCCATGGTGGAGGCCATCGTCGACGCCGGCCTCACCGAGGCCGAGGTGTCGAACCCCCGTGCGGGCCTGGTCGCCGGCTCCGGTGGCGCCTCCACCGCCAACACGGTGCTGGCCGCCGACACGCTGCGCGAGAAGGGCGCCCGCCGGGTCGGGCCGTACATGGTGCCGCGCACCATGTCGAGCACCGTGGCCGCGTGTCTGGGCACGGCGTTCAAGATCAAGGGCGTGGGGTACTCGATTTCCTCCGCCTGCGCCACCTCCGCGCACTGCATCGGTAACGCGGCCGAGCTGATCCAGGCCGGCAAGCAGGACCTGGTGTTCGCCGGCGGCGGCGAGGAACTGCACTGGACCGAATCGGTACTGTTCGACGGCATGGGCGCTCTGTCCTCGGCCTACAACGACCGCCCGTCGGTGGCCTCGCGTGCCTACGACGCCGACCGCGACGGCTTCGTGATCTCCGGCGGCGGCGGCGTCGTGGTGGTCGAGGCGCTCGACCACGCGCTCGCCCGCGGCGCCAAGATTTACGGCGAGCTGGTCGGCTACGGCGCCACGTCGGACGGCTTCGACATGGTCCAGCCTTCCGGTGAGGGCGCGGTGCGTTGCATGCGCCAGGCGCTCGGCGACATTCCGCTGACCGATATCGATTACCTCAACACCCACGGCACCAGCACGCCAGTCGGCGACGGCCGCGAGCTCGAAGCGGTGCGCGAAGTGTTCGGCAATGCGCTACCAGCGTTCAGCTCCACCAAGTCGCTGACCGGCCACTCGCTGGGCGCCGCCGGCGTGCACGAGGCGATCTACTGCCTGCTGATGATGCGCGGCGGCTTCATCACCCCGTCCGCCCACATCGAGCGACTCGATCCGGCCGCCGAGGGCTTGCCGCTGGTGCGCGAGCGGCGCGACGGTGTTCGTCTGGATACCGTGATGTCGAACAGCTTCGGCTTCGGCGGCACCAACGCCACGCTCGTACTGCGCCGCTACAACGGCTGACACGCCAGCGCCCGGGCAACAAAAAAGGCGGAGCCGGCAACCCGGCCCCGCCTTTTTTCGTTCTGCTCGGCCTTATTTCTTGACCTGGGCGACCATGTAATCGACGGCGGCCTCGACCTGCGCGTCGCTCAGGTTCATGAAGCCACCCTTGGGCGGCATGGCGCGGATGCCCTGCAGCGAGTGCTGGTGCAGGACCTCGACGCCCTGCGCGATGCGCGGCGCCCAGTCCTCGGCGCTGCCGAGCTTCGGCGCGCCGGCGACGCCGGAGGCGTGGCACGAGAAACAGGCCTGCTGGTACACCGCCGCACCATCCACCGGGCCGGAATCGGCGGCGGCGGTGGCCGCCACGCCGCCGACTGGCGCGCCCGAACCGCCCGTCTGTACCTGGCCGACCGGCTTGATGCGCTCGTTGGCCAGCGCGGCGACGGTCGGATCGACCTTGGCCGGACGCGCAGCGTTCACCACAAACACGGCAATACCGGCAATCAGAAAGGTAAAGGCCACCAGCGAGAGCAGCACCACCGTGAAGGCGGTCGAGGAATTGTCGCTGGCCGGGGCGGAATGCGCGTTCACAAAGACTCCTTGGGACGGGGATCGGACGAAAGCTTGAGGCTCCGGTGGCTCCTTGCCGGGCCCCGCAGCGCGCGAAATTATAGCGATGTCGACGGCGCGTCCGGTGGCCTGCTGGCTGGCGCGCTTGCGCGCGGTCAAGCACGCCCGTCTCCGGTGGCCGGCGCGTACTTGCTGGTAAACTGCGCCACCGACGCGCCCGTAGCTCAGCTGGATAGAGTACCGCCCTCCGAAGGCGGGGGTCAGAGGTTCGAATCCTCTCGGGCGCGCCAGTTCCGGTCGTCGGCAAACGCCGCGCGGACGGTGCCGAGCGTCCCGTGGCCGGCCCGGTGCATGTCAGATCCCAACGCCGGTACGCGCATGCCGCAGTTCCCATGCTGATCTTCGACCAGTCGAGCCCTGGCCGCGCCAACGGCGCGTTGAGCGCCCCCGCCGCGCCGCCAGACGACCTGCCTGCTGCCTTGCTGCGCAAGAGTCCGCCGCCGCTGCCGCAGGTGTCGGAGCTGCAAGCCGTGCGCCACTACACGCGGTTGTCGCAGAAGAACTTCTCGATCGACACGCACTTCTACCCGCTCGGCTCCTGCACCATGAAGTACAACCCGCGCGCCGCCAACGAGCTGGCGCTGCGGCCTGGGCTGCGCGATCGCCACCCGCTGGCGCCCGCCGCGACCGGACAGGGCTATCTCGCGTGCCTGTGGGAGCTGCAGGAGATTCTGGCGTCCGTCACCGGCATGGCGGGCGTGTCGCTGACGCCGCTCGCCGGTGCGCAGGGGGAACTGGCCGGCATCGCCATGATCGAGGCCTACCACCGCGCGCGTGGCGACAGCGCGCGGCGCGAGATTCTGGTGCCAGACGCCGCCCACGGCACCAATCCCGCGACGGCCGTGATGTGCGGCTACACGGTGCGCGAGATTCCGACCGACGCCGAGGGCGACGTCGACCTGGGCGCCCTGCGCGCCGCCGTCGGCCCGCACACGGCCGGTCTCATGCTGACCAACCCGTCGACGCTCGGTGTGTTCGAGCGCCGCATCGGCGACATCCAGCGCGTGATCCACGACGCCGGCGGCCTGCTGTACTACGACGGCGCCAACCTGAACGCCATCCTGGGTCAGGCCCGGCCGGGCGACATGGGCTTCGACGTGGTGCACCTGAACCTGCACAAGACCTTCGCGACGCCGCACGGCGGCGGCGGGCCGGGCGCGGGGCCGGTCGGCGTGAGCGAGCGCCTGCTGCCGTTCCTGCCGGTGCCGATGGTGGCGCGCGAGGGCGACGCCTATCGCTGGCTGACCGACGCCGACCGTCCGCAGAGCATCGGCCGGCTGTCGGCGTTTGCCGGCAACGCCGGCATCCTGCTGCGCGCCTGGGTGTACATCCGCCTGCTGGGGCGCGAAGGCATGCGCCGGGTCGCCGAGTTCGCCACGCTGAATGCGGCGTATCTGCAGGCGCGAATTCGCGACGCCGGTTTCGAAATCGCCTTCCCGAACCGCCGCGCGAGCCATGAGTTCATCGTCACGTTGCGGCGCGACAAGCAGGCGCTCGGCGTGAGCGCGCTCGACGTCGCCAAGCGCCTGCTCGACTACGGCTACCACGCGCCGACGGTGTACTTCCCGCTGCTGGTGCCGGAGTGCCTGCTGATCGAGCCGACCGAGACCGAGTCGCTGGAAATGCTGGACGGCTTCGTGGCGGCACTGGTCGAGATCGCCCGCGAGGCGCGCGACGCGCCCGACCTGCTGCACGGCGCCCCGCACACGCTGCCGGTGCGGCGGCTCGACGAGGTGCGCGCCGCGCGCCAGCCGGATCTCGCCTGGCGGCCGGCCTGATCACCCAAGGGAGAACACACGTGCGGGCACTGATCTGCGGTTCGATGGCCTACGACACCATCATGGTGTTCCAGGACCGCTTCAAGAACCACATCCTGCCGGACCAGGTGCACATCCTGAACGTGTCGTTCCTCGTGCCGCAGATGCGCCGCGAGTTCGGCGGCTGCGCCGGCAACATCGCCTACAACCTGAAGCTTCTCGGCGGCGATCCGCTGCCGATGGCGACCGTCGGTGAGGACTTCGCGCCGTATCGCGACTGGCTCGACCGGCACGGCATCGACCGCCAGCACATCACCGAGGTGCCCGGCGCGTACACCGGCCAGGCCTTCATCACCACCGATCTTGACGACAACCAGATCACGGCCTTTCACCCGGGCGCCATGGGTGAGTCGCACCGCAACTCGGTGGCAGATGTGGAGGCGGTGGACATCGGCATCGTGGCGCCGGATGGGCGCGACGGCATGCTGCAGCACGCGCGCGAGTTCGCCGAGGCCGGCGTGCCGTTCATCTTCGATCCCGGCCAGGGCATGCCGCTGTTCGACCGGGGCGAGCTGCTCGACTTCATCGAGCAGGCGACCTGGATCACCGTCAACGACTACGAAATCGAGATGCTGCAGGCGCGCACGGAGCTGTCAGCCGGCGACATCGCCAAGCGCGTCGAGGCACTCATCGTGACCCGAGGTGGCAAGGGATCCAGCATCTACACGGGCGGCCATCGCATCGACATCCCGGCGGTAACGCCGGCCGCAGTCAACGACCCGACCGGCTGCGGCGACGCCTACCGCGCAGGCCTGCTGTACGGCCTGCTGCACGAGCTCGACTGGCCGACCACCGGCCGCATCGCGGCCCTGCTGGGTGCGCTCAAGATCGAGCACCACGGCACACAGAATCACCACTTCACGCCGGACGACTTCCTGCGCCGCTACGAGGCGGAGTTCGGGCACGGCTTCTGACGGCGCGGCGGGCGCCTCTCAGCCCCGCCCGCCGCGATCCGTGACCTCCACCTCTTCCACCTGAGCCACCGCGGATAGCCCGCGGCGGCGCATCAAGGCCTCCAGGCTGTTCCCGGGCGGCGCGTCGACTTCGACCGGCGGCGTCTCTGTGTCGGTGACCTCGACGTCGGCAACCTCGACCGCAACCAGCTCCGGCTCCACTGACTCCGGTTCGACTGACTGATCTGTCGCATTGGCTTTGGCGGACCTCGAGCCGGATTTGCCATTCGCCTTGACCGGAGCCTCTTCCAGCACCGGCGTAACGACATCGACGGCTTCCGCTACCTCGCCGGACTCGTCGACAACGAAGCCCACGTCCGCCCCGTCCGGTTCCACCGTCAGTGCTTCCGTAGCGAACTCCTCGACGACCACGACAGCATCCACCACGTCGACTTCAAGCGTCGCGAGCGGTTCGGCGACGGCGTCCATCTCGGCCGGCAGGTCGAGCGGTGCGATGTCTTCATCCGACAGTTCCGCCGCCAAGTCTTCAATGCTGATGGTCTCTTCGGCAAGCTCCACCACCGTGGCTTCGTCATCGATGACGACGGGCGCCTCGTCTGCTGGCAGCGCCGGTCGCGGCACGACCAGCCGCACCGGCGGCACCGGCTTGTCGAGCTCGACCACGCTCACCGCGTCGCTCGGCACCGCCACCGACTCGTCGACGCCGAGCAACACATCGATGGCCGATTCCTGATCCCAGTCCCACACCGGCTCGCCGGCCTGGGCCCGATCGAGGATGGTTTCGAGCGTCTCCAGGAACGCCTCCTGCTCGAACATTGACACCCCGACCTCGTCCATGCCCTGGCGCAGGCGGCGCGTCATGCGCGGGCGCAGCTCCGTCAGGCGTTGACGGGCCGTGCCCTCCTTGGGGCTGACGCTCCACAGCAGCGCGTCGACGGTCGCCAGCGCCTGCCGCCAGGGCGACGCCTCCGGGCCGTGACTTTCGAGGCAGTTCACCATGTACTGCATCCAGTGCGTGCCGAGGAAGGCAATGATCGGATCCGGTAGGCGCCCGACCTGCTGGCGGCGCTCGGCAATTTCGGCCTCGACCCGCGCGATGAGGCTACGCCGCATCGCGCTGACCGACTGCGTCGACTCCGCCGCCGGCAGGGCCAGGGTGCGTAGATCGAGCAGGCCCGTCTCGGCGGCGATCGCAAACGCCCGGTGGTCGTCCATGCAGGCTTCGCCGACGCTGTCGACCAGCGCTTCGAGCACCTGCCGTTGCTGCGGCATCGGCGGCTCCTGCCAGCCGCGCGTAACGGCAATGAGCTGGTCAAAAAACCGCCGTCCGAGATGCGAACGGCGCGCCAGCATGGCCCGGTCGCGCAGCGCCAGGCGCAGGAACGGGATTTGCAGGCGGGCAATGCACAGGCGGGCGGAGACCGGCACGGCGCTGTCGTTGAACACACCGTCGAACAGCAGCGCAACCATGTCGAGCACGATTTGCTGCGACAGATCGCCGGCGCCGGTATCCACCGGGCGCGTCGCAAAGCGGGCAAGGTCGATTGATGCCGAGCGGCTGCGGCTGCCGGGCTGGTCGTGCTGTTGCAGGGTGGCGAGCAGCTTGGTGGCCTCGCTGCCGGATGCGTTGCCGTCGCCTGCCAGCGCCTGCTGAATCAACGCGCCGATATCAAGATCGCCACGCTGGCCAGTCTCGTTAACCAGCGCGTCCAGCGCCGGAAGATCAGCGGCTTGCGGCATCGAGGTCGGTTTGGCGGCTTCCGGCGGTCGGTCGAGGGCTACGGCCAGGTCCCGATAAAGGCCCGGCAGAGCGGCGCCGACGTGGCGCTCGAACAGCATCAGCAGCGTCCGCCGAACGCTCGGTTCGGTGAGCGTGTCCCTGAAGGCCGCCTCGAATGCCGCAAATACCTGCCGTGGGCCGAGCACCTCGTCGCCGTCAGGCACACCGACGATCAGCGCGAGACTGCCGCGAATGCCGCGCAGCGGATCGGCGCACGCCGTTTCGGCCTGCCGGACCGCCGCCGTCAGGGCCACCGCCTCGTCAAGATCGTTGCCGCCAAGCTGGCGCGTCAGCGGACCCTCGCCGCGTTCGAGCGCCTGCCAGCAGCCGAGAACCCCATCCGCAAAGCGCCGATCGATTGCCTCGCGACCCATACGCAGCTCGCGTATGGCGTCGAAGCAGACCCCCCGTTCGAATTCGCTCTTGTGGCTCTGCGCAAGCTCGAACAGAGCGTCTTCGAGCCGTGTGAGCATGCCGCCGAAAACGCCCTGCAATGCCGCCACGAAACCGCTGCGGGGACCTGCGAGACCCAGTGCGTCGTCGTCACGTTGGACGCGGGCCTCAATCAATTTACCGGCGCTCATCGGCACACTCGTACTGGGAAGGACGGGCCTCTGTCGAACACGTCAGGCTCAGGCGAAGCACCGCTGCCAGCGCGCCAGGTCGTCGCCCGGCACTGGCATCAGCTCAATGCCGTGCAGGAAATCCGGGGCCACCTCGCGCGACCAGCGCACCTCGCCGCACAGGAAGAACTTGCCCGGCACGCCGCTGACGTTGACCCACAGCTCAATCCGCACGCCCGCCGCCAACGGCTGGCCGAGCCACAGCCCAAGCCCGCCGGAGGACACGTCGCAGGTGCGGGACGGCAAGGTCGCACCCGCCAGTTCAGGCGCACCGACCGCGCTCACGATCTGCACCAGCAGACGCTCGTCGCGGGATCGCCGCCGGCTCGTGCGGCGTTCGTCGCCGCTGGCGGCGGCGCTGTGCGTGGAAAGCGAAACGATGGAAGCTGCCATGGGAGATTGACCCGTATTCGATTCACCGTGAAGGGGATATCGGACCAAAGGACCAAAACCTTTATGGCAAGACCAAACAAATTCCGGGCGGGCCTGGAATCGGTCCCAGCACCGGCCGCCGGGGGAACCGCAGCGCGGCGGCGGCGTGCTATCGGCCGCGCGCCGCGCTGCCCGAAGCGAGCGCATGCGCCGCGCGCGTGGTCTGCGGCAATCGGTAGCGGGTGGTGCAGGCCATCACCCAATGGACAGCGCGTTCCAGGCTCACCCGGTGGCCGACCGACACGTAGATCGGCTTCACGCCGACGCGGCTGCGCAGCACGGCGCCGATCACCTCGCCCCGGTCGTACAGCGGCACCCAGGCACCACGGCGGTCGGGCACATCGGCGTGCTCGCCGACCAGACGCGACTTGGCCACGCCGATCGACGGCAGGCCGGTCAGCACACCCAGATGGCAGGCGATCCCAAACCGGCGCGGGTGCGCCCGCCCCTGCCCGTCCACCAGCAGCAGGTCGGGCTGCCGATCGAGCCGGGCGAGCGCCTGCAGGGCGGCGGGCAGCTCGCGAAACGACAGCAGCCCCGGCACGTACGGGAACTCGACCGGCCGCTCGGCAAGTGCATGTTCGACGGCCTCAAGCCCGGGAAACGACAGCACGGCCACCGCCGCCCGGGCGATCGGTCCGCCCCCGGGAAACCCCACTTCGATGCCGGCCACCCGGCGCACGTCGCGAGCGTCGTCAATCTCCAGCACGCGGCCAGCCAGTTCCCGCTGTATGGCGACCGCTTCCCGGACGCTCGCCGGCGTCAGGAAACCGCTCACCGGCCCGGTGCTATCCTCGCCGCCCATGTCCGATCCCGACTCCGAATTGGCGGGCGCCGTCGCGCGCGCGCTGTACGCCCGCGACACCGCCGCCCGCTGGCTCGGCATTGCCGTGCGCCACTGCGGGCCGGGCGAGGCGGTGCTGACCATGACCGTTGCCGACAGCATGCTGAACGGCCACGGCATCTGCCACGGCGGGTTCATCTTCAGCCTGGCCGACACGGCGTTTGCCTACGCCTGCAACAGCGGCAACGAGCTGACCGTAGCCCAGCATTGCAGCATCGATTTCCTGCGCCCGGCGCGGCCCGGCGAGCTGCTGACCGCCACCGCGCGCGAAACCGTGCGCCGCCCGCGCAGCGGTGTCTACGACGTCGTCGTGTGCGGCGCGGACGGCGCGCCGGTGGCGCTGTTCCGCGGGCTGTCGCGCAGCCGGCCCGGCACACCCGTGATCGACGAAACGCCGCCCTGAGCGGGGTGCGTCACAACCCGTCCGCCTTGGCGGCATCCCACAGCGCGTCGAGCTCGGCGAGCGTGCAGTCCTCGGGCTGCCGGCCGGCCGCCCGCAAGGCCTGTTCGATGTAGGCAAAGCGGCGCTCGAACTTGGCATTGCCGCGGCGCAGCGCGTCCTCGGCGTCCACCTTGAGGTGGCGGGCCAGGTTCGCCATCACGAACAACAGGTCACCGAGTTCGTCGGCCACCGCGTCGCGGTCGTCCTGGCTCAGGGCTTCGCGCACTTCGGCCAGTTCCTCGTCCAGCTTGTCCAGCACCGGCGTCAGGTCCGGCCAGTCGAAGCCGACCCGCGCCGCGCGCTGCTGGAGCTTCTGGGCGCGCTTGAGCGCCGGCAGGGCCTGCGCCACGCCGGCCAGCACGCCGCTGTCCTTCGCGCCCCGCTCGGCGGCCTTGGCCGCTTCCCAGGCCGCCGAACGGTCGGCGTCGGTCTCGAACACGGCGTCGCCGAACACGTGCGGGTGACGGCGCAGCAGCTTGTCGCAGATGCCGGCGGCGACGTCCTCGAAATCGAACAGGCCCGCCTCGCGCGCCATCTGCGCATGGAAGGCGACTTGCAGCAGCAGGTCGCCGAGTTCCAGCCGCAAGTCGTCGAAATCCCGCCGGGCGATGGCGTCGGCGACCTCGTAGGCTTCCTCCAGCGTGTACGGGGCCACGCTGGCGAAGTCCTGGCGCAGATCCCACGGGCAGCCGCGCTGCGGGTCGCGCAAGCGGGCCATCAGGTCGAGCAGGCGGCGGGTGTGTTGCATGGGCGAATTATCGCGGCAGCCGCAGGCCGGCAGCGCCCGACCTTGCAACTGAAAACATTACATTTCAGAAACAGCCGGTTAATAAAGCCGTAACACAAGACGTCGACACTGCGCCTCCATTGTCACCAGGGGGTACCCGCATGCCGTCAGCGACCGGGCCGGTCAAGCACTACCGCACCGTGTGGATTTCCGATGTCCACCTCGGCTTCAAGGGCTGCCGGGCCGACTTTCTGCTGGACTTCCTGCATCAGGTCACCTGCGAGCGGCTGTACCTGGTCGGCGACATCATCGATTTCTGGCACATGCGCCGCGGGCTGTACTGGCCGCAGGCGCACAACAACGTGGTCCGCACCGTGCTCGGCAAGGCCAAGCACGGCACGCAGGTGATCTACGTGCCCGGCAACCACGACGAGCTGCTGCGCGAGCACGACGGCCTGCAGATGGGCAACCTCGGCATCCGCAGCCGGATCGTGCACACCACCGCTGACGGTCGCCGCCTGCTGGTGATGCACGGCGACGAGTTCGACAGCGTGGTCAAGTGCAGCCGCCTGCTGGCGCTCGCCGGCAGCCAGGCGTATGCGCTGCTGCTGCGCGCCAATCGCCTCGTCAACGCCGTGCGCAGCCGCTTCGGCCTGCCGTACTGGTCGCTCGCGGGGCACCTCAAGCACAAGGTCAAGAACGCGGTGAACTTCATCTCGAACTTCGAGTCCGCGGTGGCACTGGCCGCCCGCCGGCACGAGGTGGACGGCGTGGTGTGCGGCCACATCCACCGCGCCGAGATCAGCCTGAGCGGCGAGGTGCTGTACCTGAACTGCGGGGACTGGGTGGAGAGCTGCACCGCGCTGGTGGAGCACGACGACGGCCGGATCGAGCTGCTGCACTGGTCGGATCAACAGCATGCGTTGAAAACCGAAGCCGCCTTGCCGGCGCTCGCCGCGTGAGGATCGCCATCGTCTCGGACGCCTGGGAACCGCAGATCAACGGCGTCGTCACCACCCTCAAGCGCACCTGCGAAGAACTCGCCACCCTCGGCCACTGTGCCGAGGTGATCGGCCCGGACCGTTTCCGCACCCTGCCCTGCCCGGGTTACCGGTCCATTCGCCTCGCGCTGTGGCCCGCGCCCAGGCTGACGCGCCTGCTCGACGATCTGGCCCCGGACGCCATCCACATCGCCACGGAAGGTCCGCTCGGTCAGGCGGCCCGGCGCTACTGCCTCGACCGCGGGCTCGACTTCACCACCGCGTACCACACGCAGTTTCCGGAGTACCTGGCGCTGCGCACGCCGATCCCGGCGCGCTGGACCTATGCCCTGGTGCGCCGTTTTCACGCCGCGGCGGCGCGCACCATGGTCGCCACGGCGTCGCAGCAGGCGGCCCTCGAACAGCATGGCTTCCGGAACCTCGTGCGCTGGAGCCGTGGTGTCGACACCACGCTGTTCCGGCCGCGAGACAAGTCGTTTCTGGTCGCACCCCGGCCGATTTCGATGTTTGTGGGGCGCGTCGCGGTCGAGAAAAACCTGGACGCCTTCCTGAAGCTGGACCTGCCCGGCAGCAAGTTCGTGGTCGGCGACGGGCCGGCCCTGGCGGCCCTGCGCGAGCGTTACCCGACCGTGCGCTTCACCGGCTTCAAGCAGGGCGAGGAACTGGCCCGGCACGTCGCGGCGGCGGACGTGTTCGTGTTCCCGAGCCGCACCGACACCTTTGGCCTGGTGCTGCTGGAGGCGATGGCCTGCGGCGTGCCGGTCGCGGCCTACCCCGTCACCGGCCCAAAGGATGTGGTGACCCAGGGCGTGACCGGCGTGCTGCACGAGGATCTCGCCCACGCCATCCGGCAGGCGCTGCGACTCGACCCCGAGGCCTGCGTGGCGCACGCCAGAACGTACTCGTGGCGCAACGCGACGCTGCAATTCGTCGCCAACCTCGCGGCGCCCGCCCACGCCGACATCGCGCCAGGCACGGAAATCCGGGACGCGCGCTGTTACTGACGCACGGGCGCGCCACGCGACACCCCGGCCCGCCGGGCCGGCCCGGCGCGCTGCGGGCATCACCCGGGCGCTACGTCCGGCTCGGTCCGAGCCCGGATCGGGCGGACGCCACGGCACCGACCGCCACCAGCCCCAACACGATGGCCGCCCCCGCCGGCAGATCGAACAGTGCCGACGCCAGCAGCCCGAGCGCATAGCCGGCGGCACCGATCAGACAGCCGCGCTTGAGCCGCCCGCCGGCGGCGAGCGCCGGCACGATCAGGCTGGCGAACACCAGGTACACGCCCACCACCTGCACCGATGCGGTGACGGTGACGGCGAACAGCCCGTAGAAACCGAGCGGCGAATCCTTCAGGCGCAGGCCGTGCCAGGCCGCCAGCACCGCCGCGGTGACCAGCGCCAGCGGTCCCAGGTCGCCCCAGGTGCTCCACAGGATCTGCCCCACCAGCAGCTCCTGCAGGCGCTCGCCGGCGTGCGGGTCGTGGCTCATCAGCACGATGGCCGCGCAGGCGGCGGTGACGAAGCCGACGCCGATCAGTGCCTCAAGCTGCCGCGGCGCGCGCCGCTCCAGCGCGCGCAGCAGCAGCGCGCCGGTGAGCGCCGCCAGCACGGCGGCGAGCTGCATGCGCCAGCCGCTCGCCTCGAAGCCGAGCGCGCTGGCGATGACGATGCCGAGCCCGGCGAACTGCGCGATGGCGAGATCGATGAAGATGATCCCGCGCCGCAGCACCTC
Organism: Immundisolibacter sp.; assembly: GCF_050250495.1. Lineage (GTDB taxonomy): Bacteria > Pseudomonadota > Gammaproteobacteria > Immundisolibacterales > Immundisolibacteraceae > Immundisolibacter. Next base: position 396,696 of record NZ_JBFWOM010000001.1, read on the forward strand.
GCCACCCAGCGGCACATGGGTTGCCAGCACCAGCAAGCCGGCCGCGAAGGCCGGCAGCAGGATGCCGAAATCGACCGCCGCGAAACTCATGGCGCGGCGCTCAGCAGGCGCGCGAGCGTCACCTCGAACAGCCCGAACAGGTCGTCCGTGCCCGGCGCGCCGCCGGCGGTGTAAGGCAGCTCCACGGCGGGGATGCCGGCTTTCTGCGCCAGCCACGCCGCTGGCTGCGCGGACTGATGGGCCGCATGCAGGATCATCCGTGCCGGACGGCCTTCGAGCGATGCGAGCAATGCCGCCAGATGCGCCGCCGAGGGTTCGACGCCGGGCTTGGGTTCGAGATCGCCCACCACCACCAGCCCCAGCCAGTCGGCCAGATAGCTGAAGCTCTTGTGGTGCACCACCACCGGCACGCCCTTCAGGCGCGCGCCCTGCGCCGCCCAGCGCAGGCTCGCCGCCTGCCAGCGCGCCTGGAAGTCGGCGTTGCGCTCGGCATAGCGCGCGGCATGGGCGGGATCGAGCTGCGCCAGGCGCGCGGCGAGCGCGTCGGCGATGCGCGCCACGCGCGGCGGGTCGAGCTGCACGTGCGGGTTGCCGGCGGCGTGCAGGTCGCCCTGGGCGCGGTCGAGTTGGGTCGGCCGCTCCAGCAGCGGCACCTGCGCACTCGCCTCGAAGTAACCCTGCTGACCGGGCTGGATGCGGCCGTTGCCGGCCTGGCGCTGCAGCAGCGGCAGCCAGCCGGCTTCCAGCTCGGCGCCGGTGCAGACCAGCAGATCCGCGCGCCGCGCCTTGGCCAGCAGCGACGGCCGCGCCTCGATGCGGTGCGGGTCCTGCAGCGCGGTGGTGGCCGAATCGACCTCGGCCAGATCGCCGGCCAGTTCACGGGTCAGCGCCGCCCACTCGGGCTCGCAGGCGAGCACGCGCAGCGCGGCCTGCGCCGGGGCGATCAGCAGGAAGCTCATCAACGCAGACAGGAACAGGGTTCTCATGGTGATCTCCTCAGAACTGATGGGCGCCGTGGGAACCGAGGCTCATGATGTATTGCAGGATGAGCTGGTTGTCGGTGTCGCCGTCCAGCACCTGGTCGCGGTTGAATTGCAGGCGAAAGCGCGAGAACTCCGACGGCGAGAAGTCGGTCATCAGGCTCCAGCGGTCGGGGTGATAGCGATCGCCATCCAGACTCGCGGCGTTCAGGCCGAAGTCGGTCGAACCGCTCGACAGCCGGCTGTAGCGGGTGCCGACGCGCCAGCGCGGCATGAACTGGTACACCGCCTGGGCATACCAGCCGGACTGGTCGCTGTCGTAAGCGTCGGTCAGGTCGAGACAGGCGCCGCCCTCGATGCGGTTGTCGGTGCAGGTCAGGTCGCCGTCCTCGTCGCGCTGGAAATACTCGGTGGCGAAGGTGAAATTGCGCTCGCGCGGGTTGCCGTTCGGCGCCCATTTCCAGACGAAATCCGCCAGCCAGGTCTTCGAGTCGCCCGAGAACAGCGTCAGCGCCTCGACGTCGTTCAGGTCATCGACCCAACCCTCGCGCTCGCGCGGCCGGGCCTTCAGGTAGGAAAGACCAGTGCGCCAACTGTGCGAGTCGCCCACATCGCCGCCCAGGTGCGCGAAGGCCGCCCAACTGCCGGCGCCGTTCCTGTCCCCGCCGGCGTCCGAGCCCGGAAAGAACTGCCCCTTGGCCACCTCGGCGCCGAGCTCGAAGAACAGCTCGGTCGGCGCCAGCCAGCGCAGTTGCAGGCCGTCCTGCCGCAGTCCCTCGCCGAACAGCGCCTCGTAGACCAGGTTGTTGTCGGCGAAGTCCCAGGCGTGGGGGTGTTTCTCGTTCTGGTAGCCGATGCCGGAGCGAAAGCGCCCGCCCTTCACCGTGACGCCGTGGCCGATTTGCAGGCTCTGGAACCAGGCCTCCTCGACCTCCACCTCCTCGTCCAGAAACGCGAGGTTCAGATAGCCGCGCAGGTAGGGATCGACGTTGGCGCTCATGACCAGCTCGGTATGGTCCAGCGTGAAGCCGCGCTCGGCGTGGGCGTGCTCGCCGGCCGGCAGGAAGCCGCTGATCGGCCGCTCGCCACCGGCGCGATCGTTGTAGGCGCCTTGCAGGATCAGCGAGATGTCGGGGTTGAAGGCGCTCGACGGCGGCGGCGCCGCCTGGGCGGTCTGCTCGGCGGTGGCGGTCTGCGCGGTCGCCTGGGCTTGGCCGGCCTGCGCCTCGGCCGCCTGCACGCGGCCTTCGAGCGCCTTCAGGCGCGCCTCGTAATCGGTTTGCAGGGCCTTGAATTTCTGCTCGAACTCGGCGCGCAGCGCGTCGATTTCCGGCTGCGGCGCAGCCAATACGGGGGTGGCGAGCGCGCACAGCGCCGCCACGGCGAATGCCAGACGATGGAACATGGAAGTACTCCCGTGGACGCCCCGGGTGTCGGGAACGTCGTTGAAACGCAGCGGCCAGCGGCCGCCGGTCAGGTGTCAGGCCGACGCCAGCGGCGGCGCGCGCACCTGGTACGGGAGCGAAGGGGCAGGAAGATCAATCGAAACCGGCCGCGCGATGGCAACCGCATCGGCATCCATCACCACGTCGACCACCAGCGGCGAAGCCGCCAATGCACCGTCGGCGCCGGCATAAGCCACACACAACACGCACACCGCGTGCGCCGGCAGCGCCGGACCGTCGGAATCGGCATCGCCCAAATGGGCGAGCGCATGGCGCATGGCCGCTGCCTGCCAACCCAGCAAAAGCGTCAGCAGCGCAGCCAGCCACAACCGCCGGGGCCAGAGCCCGGTCCGGGAGTAGCGATGCCTGTGTGCGAGGACCCCGATCATGGGCAAATCATCCCACAGGACCGCGGGCGCAGTGCCCGAGACGGGCTCCGGACCCTACGTTGCAACTCGCTGCGGTGGTCATGCTCGGCCGGCCAGCACCACGCCCATTCCCGACAACAGCACGATCAGTTGCGCAGCGAAATCGGCGCGACGCCGGACAGTGTGTCAGCGCCAAGGCCCGGGCGCGGCCGACACAGATCCGCGGGCTGGCCGCGTGTAGGGCGGATCGCGATCCGCCTTCCGCTTTTCCTGTTCAACGAAATCGGATAAAACGCGGGGCGGCGGGTTACGGCTGCGCCTAACCCGCCCTACGCGGGCTACGCGGGCTGCGATTCGCCCGACGCCGGCTTGCCGGTGTCATGAGGGGGGGTTACTGCGAAAAACGATGTACCTTTCTGCCCAGTGCAGGTAGGGCAGCTCGGTTCGCCTGGCGGAGCCAAACCGGCGGATCCGGGTCTGGCAACTTGGAAGGCGTCCTCCAGGAGGCTTCGGTGGATAATCCGGCGTCGCGCGCCAAGCCATTGATAACAGTGTTTCTGTCTCGCAATGTGAGCCGTGTTATACACCAGCCGGTGTACAACTTACGTTAGCCGTCACTAGGGACAGCTCGCTGTGAGCGGAAAGATCACGATTGGTGCCGAACTAGGGGACCCAGAGTCAAAGGGGAAATCCGATCTCAAAATCATTCTGGTCAGGCTATTTGATAAGCATGTGACAGCCACTCACTGCTCTGCTATAGATCAGTACGCTTTGGTCTTACGTATTGACGGAAAGTTCGGTCAGTTCGGAGAGGAGGGTTTAGCGAGGCTCCGGTTTCAGAAGTCTCGGCGCTATATTTCGGTAGACATTCAGATTCCAGAGCACGTATGGAAGCCCATGACCATTGCTGAATTCGGAGTCTACTTGGTTCAACGCGTACGCGAAGCGCTGTATGCCTGTGTTGAGCGCCTTGAACATAGCAGGGCGCAAGTAGATCGGGAGCTTCTATTTGCTCAAGTAGCAGCAGCAACAAGGGAGTTTGCGGCAAGTGACGGCTAACATACCGCTGCAGGCGACGGCGCTTCGCGCCGCGCCTGAGCTTGCACGTTGGGCGGCAATGGGAAGTTCTGAGAAAGGGGCAGTTAAATGAAGGACATCTTAGAAAAGATATCGTCGTACAACATCTTCAATTACCTGCTTCCCGGGGTGCTTTTTGCAATTTTCGGTAGCCGCCTGACAAGTCTTCCGCTGCTTTCGGAGGATATGGTAATTGGCGTCTTTCTCTACTACTTCTATGGACTGGTGGTTAGTCGCGTCGGCTCGCTGATTCTTGAGCCAATCCTGAAGAGATTTGCATACGTAAGGCATGAGGCATACGAGAAATACGTCGCTGCTGTTAGGGCGGATTCGCAGTTGGAGGTTCTGTCAGAGGTGGGCAATATGTACCGCACGCTCGCGGCCCTATTCATATGTCTACTTGCCACTATGCTATGTGAAGAGATTTCTAAACAAATTGGCATGGGTGTTGTGTCTGCGAGCGTTATCTGTCTTGTTCTGTTTTCAACTCTATTCGTAATCTCATATAGGAAGCAGGCTGCTTACATCTCGGCGAGAGTAAAGGCCATCCGAGAGGACAACTAACACAAACGGAGTCGTGTTATGAAACTTACAGTCCATGATGTTGGCCATGGCGGCTGCATTAGCCTCGTTCACCCTAACGGAAAGGCGATGATATGGGACGTTGGGCATCAAGATGAAAATCGGCCATCGAGCATTCTTCCAAGATCTGGAATCCGCTCAGTGGAATATCTGTTCATCACAAACTACGACGAGGATCACGTTAGTGATATGCCAGAGTTCCGAAAGGAAGTCGGCATCAGGGCGGTATATAGAAATAAGTCGATAGATGCCGCCGCGCTCAGGGCGCTGAAGTTAAAGAGCGGCCCCATCTCGCCAGCCATGGAGTCCACGCTGGAGCTAATTTCAAGGTATAACGCGCCCCTCGCAGCCCCACTGCCTGAATTCCCGGGTGTTACATATAGCGTCTACTGCAATCAGTTCGGCGCCGAATACGAAGACACCAATAACATCAGTCTCGTTACGTTTCTAACAATCGGAAGCACAAAGTTCATAATTCCTGGAGACCTTGAAAGGAAAGGGTGGCTAGGTGTCACGTCCCGGCCGATTAGTTGGTTCTCGGTGAAAGAGCTCAGGATGAGAGATATACCAGCTCTGCAGTGCCTGTGCCGGGGTCTGGGCGTTCAGGGCCTGCTGGGGCAGGTGGTGGTTGT
>NZ_JBFWOM010000002.1:0-142288 GCF_050250495.1 Immundisolibacter sp.
ACACGTCGATCGGCTCGCCGGCGAGGATGGCGCGCGTGAACAGGAACAGCGCCATGTCCGGCCGGCCCCACGGGCCATAGACGGTGAAAAACCGCAGCCCGCTCACCGGCAGCCGGTACAGGTGCGCGTAACAGTGCGCCATCAGCTCGTTGGAGCGCTTGGTGGCGGCGTACAGGCTCAGCGGGTGGTCGGCGAGGTCGTGCTCCGAGAACGGCAGCCTGGTATTGGCGCCGTAGACGGAGCTGCTGGAGGCGTACACCAGGTGCTCGACCGCGCTGTGGCGGCAGCCTTCCAGGATGTTCATGAAGCCGACCAGGTTCGAGTCGACGTAGGCGTGCGGGTGCGTCAGCGAGTAGCGCACGCCGGCCTGGGCGGCCAGATGAATCACCCGCTGCGGGCGCGTGTCGGCGAACAGCCGCTCCATGGCGGCGCGGTCCTGCAGGCTGACGCGCGCCTCGGTGAAGCCGGCGCGCGGCGTCAACCGCGCCAGACGCGCCAGCTTGAGGTTGACGTCGTAGTAGTCGTTGACCTCGTCGAGGCCGATCACCTCGTGCCCCTGATCGAGCAGCCGGTGCGCCACGGTCGAGCCAATAAAGCCGGCCGTGCCGGTCACAAGAACGCGCATCGGCGCCATCGGAAACTGCCCCCCGCTCACAACCGCTCGTCCACAAGATCGCGCGGCAGCACGGACTTGATGTCGTACACCACGGCCTGCGGCGCCTTCAGCGCGGCAAGCTGCTCGGCCGTCAGGGCCGCGAACTGCCGGTGCGCAACCGCCAACACGATGGCGCTGTAGGCCCCGGCCTGCGGCTCACCGCACAGATCGATGCCGTACTCGTGCCGGCAGGCGGCCGCATCGGCCCAGGGGTCGTGCACGTCGACGCTCATGCCGAAGTCTTCGAGCTCGCGCACCACGTCCACCACGCGCGTGTTGCGCACGTCCGGGCAGTTTTCCTTGAAGGTGACGCCCAGCACCAGTGCCCGCGCCCCGGCCACCGGCAGGCGCCGGCGCACCAGCAGGCGCGCCACGCGGTCGGCCACGTAGCGGCCCATGCCGTCGTTGATGCGCCGCCCGGCGAGGATCACTTCCGGGTGGTAGCCGATCTCCTGCGCCTTGTGCGTGAGGTAGTACGGGTCGACGCCGATGCAGTGCCCACCCACCAGGCCCGGCCGGAACGGCAGGAAGTTCCACTTGGTGCCGGCCGCCTCCAGCACCTCGGTGGTGTCGATGCCGAGCCGGTTGAAGATCAGCGCGAGTTCGTTCACCAGCGCGATGTTGAGGTCGCGCTGGGTGTTCTCGATCACCTTCGCCGCCTCGGCGACGCGGATGCTGCTGGCGCGGTGGGTGCGCGTGATGGTGGCGTACAGCGCGTCCACGTAGGCCGCCGCCTCGGGCGTGGAACCGGAGGTGATCTTGGTCACCGTCTCCAGGCGGTGCTCGCGATCGCCGGGGTTGATGCGCTCTGGGCTGTAGCCGACGAAGAAATCGCGATTCAGCGTGAGGCCCGACTCGCGCTCCAGCACCGGCGCGCAGACTTCCTCGGTGGCGCCGGGGTAGACGGTGGACTCGTAGATCACCACGTCGCCGCGCTTGAGCACGCCGCCCAGCGTGCGGCTCGCGGCCAGCAGCGGCGAGAAATCGGGCCGCTTGTGGCCGTCGACCGGGGTCGGCACGGTGACGATGTAGGTGTTCCGATCGGCAAGATCGGCCCGATCGCAGGACAGGCGCAGCCCGCTCGCGGCGAGCACCTCGCCGCTCACTTCGCCGGTGGCATCGTGGCCACCGCCGAGCGCGGCGACGCGCTGCGCATCGATGTCGAAGCCCAGGGTCGATACACGGCCAGCCAGCGCCACCGCGAGCGGCAAGCCGACGTAGCCGAGACCGATCACGGCGACCTGCGCCTCGGCCAGGGTCAGCATCGTTGCCCCCTCACGGCTGCATTCCGCCAGGACTTCACGTTATTGCCATCCATCCACCTGCCCCTCGAATCTGGTCAAAGTGACACAGGGTAGCGGATGGACATGGCGGCGGCTTTACACGACCACACCACCGTCCACACAGCCGGCGACGCAGCCGCGCGTTCGCTTTGGCTGGCCGTGGCGTGAATGTGGGCTGGACTGTGGTTGCAACTGGTCGGGGTGAGAGGATTCGAACCTCCGGCCCCCGCCTCCCGAAGACGGTGCTCTACCAAGCTGAGCTACACCCCGATTGCAACACGCGCGCTAACCGCGTCGGCGGCCAGGCTTCTTCAAAAATCCCGGGAAACCGCAAACCGGGCGAGCCCCTGCAGGGCGGCCAGTGCCGGCGAGTCCGGCAGCCCGGAAAGGGCCGCCTCGGCGCGTTCGGCGTAGGTCTGCGCGAGCCTGGCAGTGTACGCGATGGCCCCGGTCGATTCAATCACGCCCAGCACCGCCGCGAAATCCGGCGCGCTGTCCGCGGCCAGTGCCGTGCGCAGCGTGGCGGCCTGCCGGGGACTTGCATTGCGCAATGCGTAGGCCAGCGGCAAGGTCGGGCTGCCCTCGGCCAGATCGTCACCCAGGTTCTTGCCGATGCGCGCCACGTCGCCGCGGTAGTCGAGCAGATCGTCGGCCAGTTGGTACGCAAGGCCGAAGTGCAACCCGTAATCGCCAAGCGCCTGCTGTACCGCCGCATCCTGCCCCGCCAGCAGCGCGCCGCAGCGCGTCGCCGCCTCGAACAGCGTGGCGGTCTTGCTGCGGGCGATGGCCAGGCACTGGTCCGGCGTCGCCTCGACGTTGCGCCGGTTCAGGTACTGCAACACCTCGCCTTCGGAGATCTGATTGGTGGCGGTGGCCAACACGTCCATGACGGCCGGCGAGCCCAGCTCCACCATCAGCTCGAACGAGCGCGAGTACAGAAAATCGCCGACCAGCACGCTGAGTCCGTTGCCGAAGCGGCTGTTCGCCGTCTGCCGGCCGCGGCGCAGGTCGGATTCGTCGACCACGTCGTCGTGCAGCAGCGTGGCGGTGTGTATGAACTCGACAATGGCCGCCAGCAGCCAGTGCTGGTCACCCGCGTAACCACAGGCACGCGCCGCCAGCACGGCCATCACCGGCCGCAATCGCTTGCCACCGCTGTGGATGATGTAACCGGACAACTGGTCGATGGTGGCGACCGAGGAGTGCAGGCGCTGCTCGATCAGCGTGTTGACGGCCACCATGTCGGTGGCGGCCGGCGCCAGCAGCTCGGCCAGGGAATTGGCAGTCATGCACGCATTGGAACGGGGGCCACGAAGCCGGCGGATGCTAGGTTTCGACGCCGCCCAGTGTCAAGCCATTTGACCCCGGGCGCCTGGCGGACCTAGAATCCACGCCCTTTTTTGGCCCGCGGGACGAGTGCGACCGCGCGGCGCATCTGCTTACGGGGAAAGTCATGTTTGCGGTAATCGAAACCGGCGGCAAGCAGTACCGGGTGGCGCAGGGTCAGGTGCTGAAGGTCGAGTTGCTCGACGGCGCCGTCGGCGACACGCTCACCTTCGACCACGTGCTGATGGTCGGCGCGGGCGCCGAGGTGAAGATCGGCCGTCCTTACGTGGAGGGCGCCACCGTCACCGCAGAGCTGCGCGCGCTCGGCCGCCACCCGAAGATCCGCATCGTCAAGTTCCGCCGGCGCAAGCACCACCAGAAGCAAATGGGCCACCGCCAGCACTACGCCGAAATCGCCATCACCGGCATCGGCGCCCCGTAACACGGCCTGACAGGAGCACCCACTCATGGCACACAAAAAAGCCGCCGGCAGTTCCCGCAACGGCCGCGATTCCGTTTCCAAGCGCCTGGGCGTGAAGCGCTTCGGCGGCGAGCACGTGCTGGCCGGCAACATCATCGTGCGCCAGCGCGGCACCGAGTTTCACCCCGGTGAGAACGTCGGCCTCGGCCGCGACCACACGCTGTTCGCGCTGATCGAGGGCCGCGTGCGCTTTCGCGTCGGCGGCGCCAAGAACCGCCGTTTCGTCAGCATCGAGCCGCTGGCCTGAGCCACCGGCTCGGCTAGCGCCAAAGCCCCGCTCCGGCGGGGCTTTGTGTTTATAGCGCCGTCATCATGCGATTCGTCGACGAAGCCACCATCACCGTTGCCGGCGGCAAGGGCGGCAACGGCTGCATGGCGTTCCGGCGCGAGAAATACATTCCCTTCGGTGGACCGGACGGCGGCGACGGCGGCGACGGCGGCAGCGTGTATCTGGTGGCCGATGAGGGCCTGAACACGCTGAGCGACTTCCGCTACCAGCGCGAATTCCGCGCCGAGAGCGGCCAGCCCGGCGCCGGCAGCAACCGCACCGGCCGGGCCGGCGCCGATTGCGAGATCAAGGTACCGATCGGCACCGTGGTGCGCGACGCCGACACGGACGAGCAGATCGGCGACCTCACGCGCCACGGCGAGCGCTTGAAAGTGGCCGCCGGCGGCTTTCACGGCCTCGGCAACACCCGCTACAAGAGCAGTATCAACCGCGCGCCGCGCCAGACGAGCCCCGGCAAGCCGGGCGAGCAGCGGCGCCTGGCGCTGGAGCTGCGCCTGCTGGCGGACGTCGGCCTGCTGGGCGCGCCGAACGCCGGCAAGTCGACCCTGCTGACCGCCGTCTCGCAGGCCCGGCCCAAGGTGGCCGACTACCCCTTCACCACGCTCAATCCGGAACTCGGCGTGGTGGAGGTCGACCGCATGCAGCGCTTCGTGATGGCGGACATCCCGGGCCTCATCGAAGGCTCGGCCGAGGGCGCCGGGCTTGGCACGCAGTTCTTGCGGCATTTGTCGCGCACGCGCTTGCTGCTGCACGTGCTTGATCTCGCGCCGGCTGATCCCGCCACCAAACCGGCCGACGAGGCGCGCAAGATCGTGGCGGAGCTCGAAGCCTTCGACCCCGACCTCGCCGCCCTGCCCCGCTGGCTGGTGCTGAACAAGGCGGACCTGCTGCCGCCCGAGGAAGCCGCCAAGCGGGCCAAGGAAATCGCCCGCACGCTGCGCTGGAAAGGGCCGCTGTTCGTCATCTCGGGCGCTACCGGCCAGGGCTGCCAGGCGCTGTGCGAGGCGGTGATGCGGCACCTGACGCAGGCCGCCGAGGCGCCGGCATGAACCGCGCGTCGTTTGCCGGCAGCGGCCGCTGGGTGGTCAAGATCGGCAGCGCGCTGCTCACCGCCGGCGGTGCCGGTCTCGACACGCAGGCCATCGCCGCGTGGGTGGCGCAACTGGTGCAGCTACGCGCGCAGGGCCGTCAGGTGGTGGTGGTGTCTTCCGGCGCGGTCGCCGAGGGCATGCGGCGTCTGGGCTGGCAGGCCCGGCCGGACGCGATCCATGACCTGCAGGCGGCCGCCGCGGTCGGCCAGATGGGGCTCGTGCAGGCCTGGGAAAGCTGCTTTCAGGCGCACGGCGTGCACACCGCGCAGGTGCTGCTGACGCACGACGATCTTGCCGACCGGCGGCGGTACCTGAACGCCCGCAGCACGCTGCGCACGCTGCTCGACCTCGGCGTGGTGCCGATCATCAACGAGAACGACACGGTCGCCTTCGACGAGCTGCGCTTTGGCGACAACGACACACTGGGTGGCCTGGTGGCGAACCTGGTCGAGGCCAAGCTGCTGGTGCTGCTCACCGACCGCGACGCCATGTACGCGGCCGACCCGGCACTCGACCCGCGGGCGGAGCGCCTGGCCACGGCCCACGCCGCCGACCCGGCGCTCGACGCCATGGCCGGCGGCGGCGGCCGGCTTGGCCGCGGCGGCATGCTGACCAAGGTGCGCGCGGCGCGCCTGGCGGCGCGCTCGGGCGCGGCCACGTGGATCGTCGGCGGCGGCATTGATGCCGTGCTGACCGAGCTCGCCCGCGGCGCCGACATCGGCACGCTGCTGCTGCCCGAACAGGAGCCGCTACAGGCGCGCAAGCTGTGGCTCGCCGGCAATCTGCACGTACGCGGCAAGGTCATGATCGACGCCGGCGCCGGGCAGGTGCTGCGCCAGGCCGGGCGCAGCCTGCTGGCGGTCGGCGTGACCGGGGTCGAGGGCGATTTCCGGCGCGGCGACCTGGTCGCCGTGGTCACGCCAGACGGGCAGGAGATCGCCCGGGGTCTGTGCAACTACGGCGCCGACGAGACGCGGCGCATCAAGGGCCTTGCCAGCAGCCGCTTTGCCGAGGTGCTGGGCTACGTCGACGAGGCGGAGCTGATCCACCGCGACAATCTGGTTTTGGTGTGAACCGGGTTTCTGCTGTGACGAGCCACCGCGTGCGGCCCGCAAAAACAGAAAAAGCCCGTAACGGGCTTTTTCTGTTTGCAACCACGCGCCCTGCGGAGCGCGCTGCCTCAGGCCGACTGGCGCAGCGCGAAGATGCGCTTGTTCAGGCGGCTCTTGTGGCGGGCGGCCTTGTTCTTGTGGATCAGGCCGCGGGCGGCCATGCGGTCCAGCAGCGGCACGGCGGTGCGGTAGTTCGTGGCCGCGGTGTCGGCGTCGCCGGCGCGAATGGCGGCCAGCACGCGCTTGACGGCGGTGCGCAGCGCGGAGCGGCGGCTGGCGTTGTGGGCGCGGCGATCATCGTTCTGACGCGCGCGCTTGATGGCTTGCGGGCTGTTGGCCACGGCGAAATCCCTGCTTCGAGAACCAAAAAAAGGCCGCGAACTATGCTCACCGAGCCCCCGTTTGTCAAGCCGCAGGCCGGCCTGCGGAGGGCCTGACCGTGCTGCGTTCCGCCGCCTCGGTGGGCATCGCCACCACCACCTCGCGCGTGCTGGGCTACGTGCGCGACACGGTGATCGCCACCAGCTTCGGTGCCGGGCCGGCGGCCGATGCCTTCTTCGTGGCGTTCCGCATCCCGAATTTCCTGCGCCGACTGTTCGCCGAGGGCGCATTCTCGCAGGCCTTCGTGCCGGTTCTATCCGAGTACCGCACGCAGCGCGACCCGGCGGAGGTGCGCGATCTGATCGCCCACACGCTCGGCACGCTGGGTGCCGTGCTGTTGTTGGTGACGCTGCTCGCCGTCGCCGCCGCGCCGCTGCTGGTATGGCTGCTGGCGCCGGGCTTCGGCTACGATGCGCAGCGCGCCGAGCTCACCGGCACGCTGCTGCGGATCACCTTCTGGTACCTGCCGCTGGTGTCGCTGGCGGCGGCGGTCGGCGGCGTGCTGAACACGTTTGGCCGCTACTTCGCACCGGCACTGACGCCGCTGTTCCTGAACCTGTCGATGATCGCCGCCGCCGTGTGGCTCGCGCCGACACTCGACGTGCCGGTGCTGGCGCTCGCCATCGGCGTCGTCATCGGCGGCTTGGCGCAGCTGCTGTGGCAACTGCCGCCACTGGCCGCCACCGGCAATCTGGTGCGCCCGCGGCTCGGCTTTGCGCACCCGGGCGTGCGGCGCATCCTGAAGCTGATGGGCCCCGGCGTGTTCGGGTCGTCGGTGGCGCAGATCAACCTCATGTTCGACACCGTGGTTGCGTCGTTTCTCGTCACCGGCAGCGTGTCCTGGCTGTACTACGCCGACCGCCTGATGGAGTTCCCGCTCGGCGTGCTGGCGATCGCGTTCGCCACCGTGATCCTGCCGCGCCTGTCCCGCCAGCACGCCGACGGCAATGGCGAGGCCTTCTCGCGCACGCTCGACTGGGGTCTGCGCTGGGTGTTGCTGGTCGGCGCGCCGGCAGCGGCGGCGCTGGGTGTGCTGGCCGGGCCGCTGCTCGGCACGCTGTTCAGTTACGGCGCCTTCGACACACACTCGGTGCACATGGCGCGCCTGGCGCTGTGGGCGTTCGCGCCGGGGCTGCTGGCCTTCATGGCGATCAAGGTGCTGGCGCCCGGCTTCTACGCGCGCCAGGACACGCGCACGCCGGTGCGTATCGGCGTGATCGCCATGCTGGCCAACATGGGCTTCACGCTGGTGCTGGTGTGGTCACTGAAACACGCGGGTCTTGCGGTCGCCACCAGCCTGGCCGCTTATCTCAACGCGTTATTATTGCTGCGCGGTTTGCGACGTAGCGGCGCGTATCGGCCGCAGCCGGGCTGGGGCGTTTTCGTGCTGCGCGTGGCGCTCGCCACGGCCACCATGACGGTGCTCCTGTGGCTGGGTGCGGGTTCGCTCGATGCCTGGCTCGCGCTCGGCGCGGGCGCCCGCGTGAGTCGGCTGGCGTTCTGGGTGGTGGCCGGCGCGGCGAGCTACGCGGCGGCGCTGCTGCTGCTGCGCCTGCCGCTGGCGCCGCTGCGGCATCCGTGATGCACCACCGGCAGGCAGCGCCCGGTGCTGGCCGCGTGCCCTATCCTTTCCCTCCCCTAGCCCAACCCTCCCCGCCGCGTGGACGACGACCTCCTTCGCATCGGATCACTGCAGGACACCCGCGTGTTCAGCCTGGCGGACGCGCAGGCGCTGTTCCCGCTGGTGCGCGGCATCACCCAGCGCGCGGCCGAGGCGCTGGCGCCGGTGCAGCGGCAACTGAAGGTGCTGCCGCGGCGCACGCCGGAGCTGCAGGCCGCCGAGGAGCGCTACCAGACGCTCGTCAACGGCTGGGTGAACAAGATGCGCCGCCTGGGTCTGGTGGTGAAGGGCCTGTGGCTGGTCGATTTCGACACCGGCGACGGCTACCTGTGCTGGAAGTACCCCGAATTGAAACTCGGCCACTACCACGGCTACGACGAGGGCTTCGCCGGCCGCCGGCCGCTGGCCGACGTGCTGGCCACGCTCGACCCCGACTGGGCGCGCTACTGAGCCGCGCCCGCCCCGTGACATTCGCCCTGTGGATTTGCGCGTGGAACTGATCCGCGGCCTGCACAACCTGCGCCCCCGGCACCGCGGCAGCGTGGTCAGCATCGGCAACTTCGACGGCGTGCACCGCGGCCATCAGGCCATCGTGGCGCGCCTGCGCGAGCACGCCGCCCGGCTCGGCCTGCCGGCGCGGGTAGTGCTGTTCGAGCCGCAACCGGTGGAGTTCTTTCGCCCGCAGGCGGACGAGCCGCGCCTGATGCGGCTGCGCGAAAAGCTGGCCGCGCTTGCCGGGCTCGACGTCGACGGCGTGCTGTGCCTGCGTTTCGATCGGCACCTGGCCGACATGCCGCGCGAGACCTTCGTCGACCGCCTGCTGGTGCAGGGCCTTGGCGCGCGCCACTTGGTAGTGGGGCCGGATTTCCGCTTCGGCCACCGGCGGCTTGGCGATATCGACTATCTGACTGCAGCCGGCGCCGAAGCCGGCTTCGGCGTGGAAGTGGTGCCGCCGCTGCAAATCGATGGCGAGCGCGTCAGCAGCACGGCCGTGCGCCAGCATCTGTCGGCGGGCGATCTCGACGGCGCGGCGCGCCTGCTGGGGCGGCCGTACACGCTGCACGGACGCGTCAGCCACGGCGATGCGCGCGGGCGGACCATCGGGTTTCCCACGCTGAACCTGCCGTTGCATCGCAAGGCGGTGAGCCTGCGCGGCGTGTTCGCGGTGCGCGTGGCGGGGCTGGCCGCAACGCCGCTGCCGGCGGTCGCGAACCTCGGCTGGCGGCCGACCGTGAACGGCACCTACCCGCTGCTCGAAGTGCACGTGCTCGATTTCAGCGGCCAGGTGTACGGCCGCCAGGTGCGGGTGGAATTCGTGCGACGCCTGCGCGACGAGCAGCGCTTCGATGGCCTGGACGCACTGCGCCGACAGATCGACGACGACGTGCGCGCCGCCCGCGCCGTGTTTGACGATATAAGGCCTGAATAAGTCCATCCCGGATTTCTCAGGCCACGGAAACCGAAAATGGGATTTTCGATTTCCTTCATCTTCGCCCTGTTGCCGGGGTCGACGATGGCGGCGCATCCCTGTGCCACAGCACCGTGAACGACATCTCCATGACCGACTACAAAGCGACGCTGAACCTGCCGCAGACCGATTTTCCGATGCGCGGCAACCTGCCGCAGCGCGAGCCGCAGACGCTCGCCCGCTGGCAGGAAATGGGCATCTACCAGCGCCTGCGCGATGAGCGTGCCGGCCAGCCGCGGCGTGTGCTGCACGACGGCCCGCCCTACGCCAACGGCGACATCCACATCGGCCACGCCGTCAACAAGATCCTGAAGGACATCATCGTCAAGGCGTGGACGCTCGACGGCGCCGACGCGCCCTACGTGCCGGGCTGGGATTGCCACGGCCTGCCCATCGAGCACGTGGTCGAAAAGAAACTCGGCAAGCCGGGCGACAAGGTCAGCGCCAACGAATTCCGCGCCGCGTGCCGGGAGTACGCGCAAAAGCAGGTGGCCGGCCAGAGCGCCGACTTCGTGCGCCTGGGCGTGATCGGCGACTGGGCCGACCCCTACCTCACCATGGCGCCCAGGACCGAGGCCGACATCCTGCGCGCGCTCGGTCGGATCATCGAAAAAGGCTACGTCTCGAAGGGCGAGCGGCCGGTGCACTGGTGTCTTGACTGCCGCTCGGCGCTCGCCGAGGCCGAGGTGGACTACCAGGACAAGACCTCGCCGGCCGTGGACGTGCGCTTTGCCGTGGAGGACCGCGACAAGGCGCTCGCCGCGTTTGGCGCGCCGGACGATGGCCGGCCGCTCAGCCTGCCCATCTGGACCACCACGCCGTGGACGCTGCCGGCCAACCAGGCCGTCGCCCTCAACGCCGGTATCGAATACGGCCTCTACGACACCGGCGCCGAGCGGCTGATCCTGGCGGTCGATCTTGCGCAGACCGCGCTCGCCCGCTACGACCTCGCCGGCGCACGCGAACTTGGCCGCTGCGCGGGTCAGGCGCTGGACGGCGTCGCGCTGCGTCATCCCTTCCTCGACCTCACCGTGCCGGTGATCCTCGGCGATCACGTCACCACCGAGGCCGGCACCGGCGCCGTGCACACCGCGCCCGGCCACGGCGCGGACGACTTCGCCGTCGGCCGGGTGTACGGCCTCAAGGTCTACAACCCGGTCGGCAGCGACGGCCGCTTCCTGCCCGGCACGCCGTATGTCGAAGGCCAGCAGGTATTCGTGGCCAACAAGGCCATCATCGAACTGCTGCGCGAGCGCCATGCGCTACTCGCCGACCGGCCGCTGCAACACAGCTACCCGCACTGCTGGCGCCACAAGACCCCCACCATCACGCGCACCACGCCGCAGTGGTTCATTTTGATGGATCGAAAAGAGCATCCTGATCTTGATGACTCCGCGGATTCTTCAAGTCAACACGATGGCGAAGAGCAGAAGCAACAAACCCTGCGCGAGGGCGCTCTGAAGAGCATAGGGGCAACCAAATGGATCCCCGATTGGGGCAAGGCGCGCATCCACGGCATGATCGAAAACCGCCCCGACTGGTGCATCTCGCGCCAGCGCGTGTGGGGCGTGCCGATCGCGCTGTTCGTGCACCGCGTCAGCGGCGAGCTGCATCCCAATACCAAGAACCTCATCGAAGAAGTCGCCAAGCGCATCGAGCAGCGCGGCATCGAGGCCTGGTTCGATCTCGATCCCGCCGAGCTGCTGGGCGCCGAGGCGGCCGACTACGACAAGGTGCCGGACATTCTCGACGTGTGGTTCGACTCCGGCGTCACGCACTACAGCGTGCTCAAGCGCCCGGAGCTTGGCTTTCCGGCCGCGCTGTACCTCGAAGGCTCCGACCAGCACCGCGGCTGGTTCCATTCCTCGCTGCTCACCTCAGTCGCGCTGAACGGCCGGGCACCCTACGACGGCGTCCTCACGCACGGCTTCACCGTGGACGCGGCCGGCAAGAAGATGTCGAAGTCGGCCGGCAACGTCATCGCGCCGCAGAAGGTGATCAGCCAGCTCGGCGCCGACGTGCTGCGCCTGTGGGTGGCGAGCACCGACTACAGCGCCGAGATGTCGATCTCGGACGAGATCCTCGCCCGCACCGCGGATGCCTACCGGCGTATTCGCAACACGGCGCGCTTTCTGCTGGCGAACCTCGCGGGCTTCACGCCGGATACGGACGCGGTGCCGGTGGGCGAGTTGGTCGCGCTCGACCGCTGGCTGCTGCGCCGCGCCGCTGCGCTCAATGCCGAACTGCGGGCCGACTACGCCGCCTACCAGTTCCACGAGGTGAGCCGCAAGGTGCACCACTTCTGCGCCGTGGACCTCGGGGCCTTTTACCTGGACGTGATCAAGGACCGCCAGTACACCGGCAAGGCTGACGGCCTGCCGCGGCGCTCGGCGCAGACCGCCATGTACCACGTGCTGGAGCTGCTGGTGCGCTGGCTCGCGCCCATCCTGAGCTTCACCGCCGAGGAAATCTGGGGCTGCGTGCCGGGCCCGCGCGCCGACAGCGTGCTGCTCGCCGAGTGGTACGCGCTGCCGGAGCTGCCGGCCGATACCGCGGACCGCCTCACGCCAGCCGACTGGGAGCGCGTGCGCGCCATCCGCGACGCGGTTAACCGCCAGCTCGAACCCCTGCGCGTTGCGGGCGACATCGGCTCGTCACTGGATGCCGAGGTGGACCTCTACGTCGAGGACACCGACGCCGCCCTGCTCGGCAAGCTCGGCGAGGAGTTGCGCTTCGTGCTGATCTGCTCCTATGCGCGCGCTCACTCGGCAGCGGCGCGGCCACAGGGCGCCGCCGTGGACGGTGGCCTCTGGATCGCCGCCCGCGCCAGCGAACACCCCAAGTGCGTGCGCTGCTGGCATCACCGGGAGGACGTCGGCACGCACGCGGAGCACCCGGAACTGTGCGGCCGCTGCGTGCAGAACGTGGCCGGACCCGGCGAGACGCGCCTGTGGGCCTGATGCGGGCGCGGCTTGCGCTCGCCGCGCTGGTGCTGGTGCTGGATCAGGCGAGCAAGCTCGCCGTGCTGCGGCTGATCGAGCCGTATCAGACGATTCCCGTCATCCCCGGCTTCAACCTCACGCTCGCCTTCAACCGCGGCGCGTCGTTCAGCTTTCTGGCCGACGCCGGCGGCTGGCAGCGCTGGCTGTTCAGCGCCATCTCCGTGGCCGCGAGTGTGGTCATCGTGGTGTTGCTGCGGCGCACCGCGCCGGGCGATCGGCTGAACGGCATCGGCCTGTCACTGGTGCTCGGCGGCGCCGTCGGCAACCTGATCGACCGCCTGTGGCTTGGCCACGTGGTGGATTTTCTGGACGTCTACTACGGCGCATCGCACTGGCCGGCCTTCAACGTGGCCGATAGCGCCATCACGGTCGGCGCGGCGCTGCTCATCCTCGGCATGCGGCACAAGGAACACGCCGCGGCCTGAGCGGGCGCGTCAATCCAGAAACAAATCAAGCAGCGGATCGCGGCCGGGCTCGACGGCGTAGGCGTCGAAATCGGTCACGCCTGCCTGCGCCAGCACCGCCTCGTCGATGAAGCAGTTGCCCGTCAGCTCGCGGCTGCGGCGGGTCAGGATCCAGTGCGCCGCGTCGGCGACGATCTCCGGCCTGCGACACGCGCCGGCGTCGACGCCGGGCAGCAGGTCGATGGCTGAGGTCGCAATCACCGTGCGCGGCCACAGCGCATTCGCCGCCACGCCGCGTTCGCGAAACTCCTCGGCGAGTGCCAGCGTGACCAGCGTCATGCCGTACTTGCTGGTGGTGTAGGCCGGGTGCGGCGCCAGCCAGCGCGGCTCGAAGTTGAGCGGCGGGGACAGCGTGAGAACGTGCGGGTTCTCCGCCCGCAGCAGGTGCGGCAGGCAGGCGCGCGTGGTCACCCAGGTGCCGCGCAGGTTTATGTCGACCATCAGGTCGAAGCGCTTCACCGGCGTGTCGAGCGTGCCGGTCAGACCGATCGCCGACGCGTTGTTGACCACGATGTCGATGCCGCCGAAGTGCTGCGCGGCCTGCGCCACCGCGGCCACGACCGCGACCTCGTCGCGCACGTCCACCACCAGCGGCAGCGCCCGGCCGCCGGCGTCCTCGATCTCCTGCGCCGCGCTGTGGATGGTGCCGGGCAGCGTCGGGTGCGGCTGCGCGGTCTTGGCGGCGATCACGATGTTGGCGCCGTCCTCGGCCGCGCGCAGCGCGATCGCCTTGCCGATGCCGCGGCTGGCGCCGGTGATGAACAGCGTCTTGCCGTACAGGCTATCCATGCGCGTGCCTCAGGGGGTATGCGCCACCGCGCGCCGACGCAGCCACTGCGGCCCGAGCGCCGCGAGCAGGCTGCCGCCGACCACCAGCACCGCGCCGGCCAGTTGGTACTGGCGCATCGGTTCGTGCAGCAGCAGCGTCGACAGCAGCACCGCATACAGCGGCGTCATGTTCATGAAGGCCATCGCCTCGGCCGGTCCCATGGCCTTGACGCCGTAGTTCCAGGCCATGAGCGCGCCGACACCGACGAACACCGCGACATAGGCCAGCCCCGCCCACACCATCGGCGTGAGCTGCGGCGGCGTGTGCGCGGCTTCCCACGCGCCCCACGGGGCGACCATCAGCAACGACAGGGCGGACGTGATGACGGTGACCGACAGCACCGAGCGCGACTGCATGACCCCCCGGCCGATCACCGAGTAGCCCGCCCACATGACCACGCCGGCCAGCATGGCCAGATCCCCGGTGTTGAACTGCACCGCGCGCAACTGCCCGAGACTGCCGCCGGACATGATGACGGCGATGCCGACCAGCGACAGCACGGCGCCTACCCATTGCAGCGGACGCACCACGCTGCCGAGCGCGAGCCACGCCATGAGCATGGCCACCAGCGGGCCGGCCGAGTTCATCAGCGCGGCGTTGATGGCGTCCGTGTGGCGCAGGCCGAGATACAGCAGGCCCTGGTAACCCGCAACGCCCGTGAACGCCATGAAACACAGACGCCAGAAGTCCTGCCGCAGCGGCGGCTCCTCGCGACGCTTCAGAACCCGCACCAGCAGCACCAGCAGCGCGAGCGACAGCGCGCCGCGCAGGGTGACGATCAGGCCCGGCCCGACATGACCGCGCAGCGCGCGCCCGACCGTCATGTTGCCGGCCCAGAACACGCAGGCGAGGTTGATCCACAGGTGCGGCGCAAAACGCGCGAGGCCGCTCACGGCATCAGTCCGGCAGGATGGCGAGCGCCCGCCCGGGCGCGGCGATGCGCCGGCGCAGGATGCGCTCGAAGTGCGCCGGGTCCTTCACGTGCGTGATCTCGCCGGCGCGGGGGAAGTGCAGGTCGTACAGGCGCGACAGCCAGAAGCGCAGCGCCGCCGCGCGCAGCATGGCCGGTAGTGCCGCGGTTTCGTCGGCCGCCCATGGCCGGTTGCCGGCGTAGGCGGCGAGAAACGCCCGCGCGCGGGCGTCGTCGAAATCGCCGTCCGGCGCGATGCACCAGTCGTTCAGGCAAATCGCCACGTCGTACAGCAGGATGTCGTTGCAGGCGGCGTAGAAGTCGATCACGCCCGTGAGCCGGCCGTTGTCAAACAGCACGTTGTCGCGGAAGAGATCCGCGTGGATTACGCCGCGCGGCAGGCGGGTGGTGTCGAGCGCGGCCTGAAAGGCGATTTCCTGGTCGAGCAGAGCCGATACGTCCGCCGGCACGGTGCCGGCGAGCGCGTCCGCGGTGAAGCGCCACCACGCCGGGCCGCGCTCGTTGGCGCGGCGGCGGTGCACATGGCGGCCGATGCGGTGGATGCGCCCGAGCGCACCGCCCACCGCGGCGCATTGTTCGACAGTCGGTTCCGTGATGGCCCGACCGGACAGCCGCTCCACCAGCGCTGCCGGGCGCTCGGCGAGGCGGCGCAGGTAACCGCCGTCGTCGGCCATGATGGGCCGCGGGCAGGCCAGGCCGTGGTCGGCCAGCGTCACCATCAGTTCCAGGAAATATTCGAGTTCCACGTCCGCGTGGCGCTCGAACAGCGTCAGCACGAAGCGCCCGCCGCTGGTGGTGACGAAGTAGTTGGTGTTCTCGATGCCGTCGGCGATGCCCTGCAGGTCCAGCAGATCACCGACCGCGTAATCCTTCAGAAAGGCCGCAACATCGGCCGTTTCGACCCGGGTGTAGACCGACACGCAACCCCCGCCGTTACCAGCGCAGCAGCACCCAGCGCGGCGTTGGCGGCGGGTTCTTCACGTCGTTGATCTGCTGGCTGAACTGGCCTTCGCCATTCGGGTCGACCAGGTAATACGCCGGGCCCACCGCGGGCACCACCTTGACCATGTACACCCGACCGTTGATCGAGTACTCCTCGCGCGAGCCCTCGGCATCGCGCTTGATGGTCACTTCCGGGGATGGCGATTCGCCTTCCTGCGGCGCTACCTGGAGCTCCGGCGGCACCTCACTGCCGGCCGGCGGCGCATCGTTGCGTTCCTCCACCTGCAGCTCCGGCAGGGCCTCGGTGCCGGGCGGCGGAGCCTCCTCGGCGGCCTGCACCGCGGCGGCCAGCAGCAGGCCAATGAACAGCGCGCGACGCATGGGAGAAGCTCCTGAAATAACCAAAAACGCCTGCCTCAAGAATAGCACCGCGTTCCCGGCAGGCCGCAGCGCTACACTGCCGGCCGACCCGCTGCTTTGACCACCGCGACGCCCCAAGCGCATGCCCGAGTCCCCGCTGGTCGTCCTTGTGGACGGCTCGTCCTACCTGTTTCGCGCGTACCACGCGCTGCCGCCGCTGACCAACACCAAGGGCGAGCCGACCGGCGTCACCTACGGCGTCATCAACATGCTGCGGCGGCTGGAACGCGAGTACCCCGACGCCCACGTGGCGGTGGTGTTCGACGCCAAGGGGCCGACCTTCCGCCACGACACCTTCGCCGGGTACAAGGCGAATCGCCCGCCCATGCCGGATGACCTCGCCCGGCAGATCGCGCCGACGCTGGAGCTGGTCCGCGCGCTCGGCCTGCCGCTGCTGGTCATCGACGGCGTGGAGGCGGATGACGTGATCGGCACGCTGGCCTGCCGCGCCGCCGCGCGCGGCGACCGGGTGCTGATCTCGACCGCGGACAAGGACCTCGCGCAGCTGGTCGACGAGCGCGTGCATCTGGTCAACACCATGACCAACACCGTGCTCGACGTGGCCGGGGTGAACGAGAAATTCGGCGTGCCGCCGGAGCGGATAGCCGACTTTCTGGCATTGACCGGCGACACCGTGGACAACATCCCCGGCGTGCCCAAGGTCGGCCCCAAGACGGCCGCCAAGTGGCTGCAGGAATACGGCTCGCTCGACGGCGTGATGGCCAATGCGGACAAGGTCGGCGGCAAAGTGGGCGAGAACCTGCGCGACACGCTGCCTGCGCTGCCGCTGTATCGCGATCTGGCCACCGTCCGCTGCGATGTGCCGCTCGACATTGATCCCGACAACCTGAACCGCGCGGCGCCGGACCGGGACGCCCTGAGGGCGCTGTTCACGCAGCTCGAATTCAAGTCGTGGCTGAAGGAGATCGAAGCCACCGCGCCGGCGGTGGCGCCCGGTGCTGCGCCGGCGATGGCAGCCGAGCCGCTGCCGGCGCTCGACCGCGACGCGTACGAAACCGTGCTCGACCTCGCCGCGCTGGAACGCTGGTGCGAGCGCCTGGCGGCGGCGGACAGCTTCGCCTTCGATCTTGAAACCGACTCGCTCGACGCCATCACGGCGCGCATCGTCGGCGTGTCCTTCGCGTGCGAACCCGGGCAGGCCGCCTACGTGCCGGTGGGCCACGACTACCCCGGCGCGCCGGATCAGCTGCCGGCCGCGGCCGTGCTGGCGCGCCTCAAACCGCTACTCGAAGCCGACGCGCCGCGCACCATCGGCCAGGGCTTCAAGTTCGACTACACCGTGCTCGCCCAGCACGGCATCGCCGTGGCCGGCCCGGCGTTCGACACCATGCTCGAATCCTACGTGCTCGATAGCACCGCCAGCCGGCACGACATGGACACGCTGGCGCTGAAGCACCTCGGCCACACCACCATCACCTTCAAGGACGTGGCCGGCAGCGGCAAAAGCCAGATCACGTTCAACCAGGTGGATCTCGCCACCGCCACGCGCTACGCGGCCGAGGACGCCGACGTCACGCTGCGCCTGCACCGGCAGTTCTGGCCGCGCATCGAGGCCGAGCCCACGCTGCGGCGGGTGTTCGAGACCATCGAGATGCCGCTGCTGCCGGTGCTCTCGCGCATCGAGCGCCACGGCGTGCTGATCGACGCTGCGCTGCTGCGCCGCCAGAGCGGGGAACTTGCCGAATCCATGCAGCGCCTCGAAGCGGCCGCGTACGAGCTTGCCGGGCGGCCGTTCAACCTCGGCTCGCCACTGCAGATCCAGCAGATCCTGTACGACGAACAGAAGCTGCCGGTGCTCGGTCGCACGCCCAAGGGCCAGCCGTCCACCGCCGAGGACGTGCTGCAGGAACTCGCGCTGCACTATCCGCTGCCGCGCGTGATCCTGGAGCACCGCGGCCTTTCAAAGCTGCGCTCCACCTACACCGACAAGCTGCCGGCGCAGGTGAACCCGGCCACCGGGCGCGTGCACACGTCGTATCAGCAGGCCGTCGCGTCCACCGGCCGGCTGTCGTCGTCCGACCCGAACCTGCAGAACATCCCCGTCCGCACGGCGGAGGGCCGGCGCATCCGCCAGGCATTCATCGCGCCGCCGGGTCACAAGCTGCTGTCGGCCGACTACTCGCAGATCGAGCTGCGCATCATGGCCCACCTGTCCCGCGACGACGGGCTGTGCCGGGCGTTTGCCGAAGGCGCCGACGTGCACCGCGCCACGGCCGGCGAGATCTTCGGCGTCGGGTCGGACGGCGTGACGGTCGAGCAGCGGCGCGCCGCCAAGACCATCAACTTCGGCCTCATCTACGGCATGTCGGCGTTCGGGCTCGCCCAGCAGCTCGGCATCGACCGCGGCGCGGCGCAGCGCTACGTGGACCAGTACTTCGCCCGCTACCCCGGCGTGCGCGCCTACATGGACGCAACGCGCGAGCAGGCGCGCGAGCGCGGCTACGTCGAGACCGTGTTCGGCCGGCGTCTGTATTTGCCGGACATCCGCGCCGGCAACGCGCAGCGCCGCCAGTACGCCGAGCGCACTGCCATCAACGCGCCGATGCAGGGCACGGCGGCGGACCTGATCAAGCTCGCCATGATCCGCATCGACCGCTGGCTGCGCGACAATGGCGAACCGGCGCGCATGATCCTGCAGGTGCACGACGAGCTGGTGTTCGAGGTGCCGTCGGATCGCGCCGACGCCGTGCGGGCCGAGGTGACGGCGCTGATGACTGCCGACAATCCGCTGGGTGTGCCGCTGCTGGTTGAAACCGGCTTGGGTGCCAACTGGGACGAGGCGCATTGATGCGGCGCGTCTACACGAACGAATCCCCACCCGATTCCAAGCGAGGAGAATGTCCATGATCCCGTTCGAGAAACTCACCGCCCCGACGCGTCTGTTCATCAACGGCGAGTACCAGGACGCCGCCGGCGGCGCCCGCTTTGACAACATCAACCCGGCCACCGGGCAGTCGCTCGGCGGCGTGGCGAAGGGCTCGGCGGCGGACATCGATCGCGCCGTCAAGGCTGCCCGCGCGGCCTTCGAGGCGGACGCCTGGGCCGGCATGGCGGCGGCGGATCGCGAGCGCCTGCTGCACCGCTTCGCGGATCTGGTCGAAAAGAACGCCGAGACGCTCGCGGCGCTCGAAACCTACGACACCGGCAAGCCCTTCGGCGACGCGCGCAAGGTGGATCTGCCGCTGTCGGTGCAGACGCTGCGCTACTACGCCGGCTGGCCGAGCAAGCTGCGCGGCGAGACGGTGCCGGTGCGCGGGCCGTTCCTGACCTACACGCTGCGCGAGCCGATCGGCGTGATCGGCCAGATCGTGCCGTGGAACTTTCCGCTCTTCATGGCGGTGATGAAGCTCGCCCCGGCGCTCGCCGCCGGCAACACGGTTGTGCTGAAGCCGGCGGAACAGACGCCGCTGACGGCGCTGTATCTGGGCAACCTGATCAACGAGGCCGGCTTCCCGCCGGGCGTGGTCAACATCGTGTCCGGAATCGGCACCGAGGCCGGCGAGGCGCTGATCACGCACGCCGACGTCGACAAGGTGGCCTTCACCGGTTCCACGCGGACGGGTCAGCACATCATGCGCCAGGCCGCCGGCACGCTGAAGCGCATCAGCCTCGAACTTGGCGGCAAGTCGCCGCACATCATCTTTGCGGATGCGGACCTCAAGTCCGCCATGCGCGCCATCGGCGCGGCCATCTTCTACAACCAGGGCGAGGTGTGCATCGCCGGCTCGCGGCTGTTCGTGGAGAAGCCGCTCTACGAGCAGGCGCTCGCCGCCGCCAAGGACGCCGCCACACGCATGAAGGTGGGCGACCCCTTCGCCGAGGACACGCGCGTCGGCGCGCTGGTGTCCGAGCAGCACTGGAAGCGCGTGGACGAGTACGTGAAGCTCGGCGTGAGCGAGGGCGCGGAGGTGATCGCCGGCGGCGGGCCGGCCAACGTCGGCGGCTGCGGCTACTTCTACCAGCCGACCGTGCTGGCCGGCGTGCGCAACGACATGCGCGTGGCGCAGGAGGAAATCTTCGGCCCGGTGCTGTCGGTGATTCCGTTCGAGAATGAGTCTGAAGTCTTGGCACTCGCCAACGACACCCAGTACGGCCTGGCCGCCGGCCTGTGGACGCAGAACGTCGGCAAGGCGCACCGCGTGGCGCGCGCCATCAAGGCCGGCACCGTCTACATCAACGCCTACGGCGTGCTGGACGCCGCGGCACCGTTCGGCGGCTACAAGATGTCCGGCCTCGGCCGCGAGAACGGCGAGGAAGGCATCGCCATGTACACCGAGGTCAAGACCGTCTGGACCGGGCTCAAGTAGCAGGCAGAGCCATTCGCGGCGGGGCGCCGCTCCCACGGTGCATGAAGGCTGTGGGAGGCCCGCCCTCGGGCCGAATTCCTCGTCTTCTGACTGCACAGGCCACAACAATTCGCGGCGAGGGCGCCGCTCCCACAGCCCCGACAATGTGGGAGGAGCCCTCGGGCCGAATCATCGTCACCACCCAGCACGAGGGGCGACACGTGGACATCAACCTCAAAGGCAAGGTCGCAGTCGTCACCGGTGGCCGGCAGGGCATCGGCCACGGCATCACGCAGGCGTTTCTGGAAGCCGGCGCGAGCGTCGTGACCTGCGCCCGGGATGGCGCCGGGCTGGAGGCGGAAGTCGCCACATGGCGCGCCACGCACGGTGATCGCGTCGCCGGCATCACGGCCGACGTCGGCAAGGCCGAGGACATCGAGCGCCTGATGGCCGAGGCCAGGACCCGCTTCGGCGGCGTGGACGTGCTGGTCAACAACGCCGCGACGTCCGAGTCCGGCACGCTCGCGAGCCTGACCGACGCGCAGTGGCACAAGGAATTCGACGTCAAGCTGCTGGCCATGATCCGCACCGCCCGCGCCGCGGTGCCGCTGATGCTGGCCCGCGGCGGCGGCAGCATCGTCAACATCAACGCCATCTTCGCCCGCCAGCCGGACATGACGTTCTACGCGTCGAGCGTGGTGCGCGCCGGGTGTCTTTCCTTCACCAAGCTGCTGGCCAAGGAATACGCCGCCCAGGGCATCCGCGCCAACGCGATTGGCCTGGGGCTGGTCGAAACGCCGGCGTGGCAGGCCTGGCACGACCCGGCGCAGGGCAGCTACGCGGACTTTCTGACCTCCACCGCCGCCTACTACCGGGTGCCGATGGGCCGCATCGGGCAGGTGCGGGAAGTGGCCAACGTGGCGCTGTTTCTCGCGTCCGATGCGGCGAGCTACGTCACCGGCACGCAGCTCGACGTCGATGGCGGCATGGCGGCCTATCTTTAACGACTAAGGCCCGCGTCAGGAGCCGCTGCGACCGACTCGTCGCCCACGAGCGTCCGCGGGTCACTACAAAAAAAAATGGGGCGCCTCGGCGCCCCATTTCCTGCTCCACCTTAACCGCGGGATTCAGGCGATAACCCGGCCCGCACGGCGGCGCAGCAAAGCTCCGACCGCCAGCAAGCCACCCGCCATAAGGCCCAGGCTTCCCGGAGCGGACACCGGAGGCTTCGGCGGAATGAGCGGCACCATCCGGTCAAGGAATATCTGCTCAAAGCCGTTGTTAATGCTCTTGGCGGTGCAGTCTGCGTCCGACTTGAAAAGATTTGGATCACAACCCAGACGGAAGTCGACGTGCATCACTGCGGTCAAATTTTTTGCGGCGATCAACTCCGCAATCAGCGCGTTCAACTCCGGAAATACGATGGCGTAAACCGCTTGGTTGGCGCCTAGGTTGTGGTTGATGGGCGCCGAGATGTTGGGGTTGCCCGCATCGCAGGGCACCGGGATCGGTATAGCGGTATTAGTGGTCACGCAGATCTCACCGCCGGACAGCACGTAGTCGGTGTTGATGGTCGCGTCCGCGTCAAGGATGCTGTCGGCGTTGCCATCCGGGCCGCTGCCATCCGACGTGTAGTCCCCCACGTTGCCGAGGAAAGTTCCCCCTCCACCCTGACTCACCAGGTCATAGTTGCCGTTGTTGTTTGTGAAATCGAAGGTGCCGTAGGTCGTCAGGCCATCCGCGCTGGTTACGGTGATCTGCGCCCACGCCGCCAAGTTCTGGTTTGTGGACGCACCGCTATTGATCTGATTGTTATTGAAGAAGAAGACCGGCGCAGCGCCTTGCAGGAAGGTGTTCAAGGCGCCGATCGTGGTGTCCCAAGTATTAGCTTGGTCGCCCGTGAATACCGACACCTGCCCAGGATCGGCCTCCGGGTACTCCAGTGCCGGGTCCGCGTCCGTGTTCAGCCCGCCCGTCTGCATGAAGGGGGACGACTGGCTCGGCCCTTGTCCGGTCGGCATGGCATAGGCATTGTCCATGCCTTCATAGTTGATGGTGGTCTCGCCTCCGGCGCCCGTCGCAAGCACGATCGGTTCGTGGAGGTGCCCCACGCCGGACTTAACGAAGTAAGGACTCTGCGTCTTGCAGTCTTCACCGGTTGTTTGATAACAGGCAACCGGCAGCGAGTAGGACTGCGCGTCGCCGTACTGCACGTAGCCGATGCCGTTGAGGTCGAAGGCGGCGTTGGCAGTCGGCGCGATACCCGCCACCAACGGCGCCATGGCCAGCGCGAGGGGTGTGGCGAGCTTGAAGGGGGACTTCCTGTTCATGGAGTAAACCTAAGACTTTTCCGGATGGCGGCGGTTATAAAGCATTTTAGAGGCCGATAAAAACAATTTAATTTTCAATCAGATAGAAATAGTCCGTCGAGGCGGTTGTAAAAAATCCTGACACCGCCCCCCCCGATTGCGCGTCTCCGAGCCGGGTGACTCGGCCAAAGGGCCACAATTAACCAATTGAAAAATAATAAACACTTAGCCGATTGACCGATCTTGTAAAAAATGCTGACATCGGCCGTCCCGTTCAAAACCACCGCCGGCGCTTGAAGTACAACAGCATGGCCCCGGCCAACCCAAGCATCACCGCCCACAGGACGGGGTAGCCGTAGTCCCAGCGCAGTTCCGGCATGGCCCAGGGGCTGGTCTCGTTGACGCTGAAATTCATGCCGTACACGCCGACCACGAAGGTGAGTGGGATGAAGATGGTGGCGATCACGGTCAGCACTTTCATGATTTCGTTCTGACGGTTGCTGACGCTCGACAGGTACACGTCGAGCATGCCGCCCAGCATGTCGCGGTAGCTCTCGACCAGCTCGATGATCTGCACCGCGTGGTCGTACACGTCGCCAAAGTAGATGCGCGTGCGGTCGGCCACCTGCGGCAGGTCGCCGCGCGACAGGTTGGCGAGCACATCGCGCGCTGGCCACACGGCGCGGCGGATCAGCAGCGTCTCGCGCTTGAGCCGGTGCAGGTCGCGCAGCGCGTCCGGGCCGGGTTGGTCCAGCAGTTCGGTCTCCAGGTCCTCGATGCGCTCGCCGAGCGCCTCCAGCACCGGGAAGGCGTGGTCGACCACCGCGTCCAGCAGGGCGTGCGCCAGGCGGTCGGCGCCGGCGCGGCGCAGGCGCCCGCTCGGTTCGCGCAGTCGGGCGCGTACGCCGCCAAACAGATCTTCGGCACCGTAGTACACGCTGACCACGAAGTCCTCGCCCAGGAACAACGAGAAATCGTCGACCAGCGGCCGTTCGTCGCGCAGCGTCAGACAGCCCAGTTCCAGAAACAGGTGGTCGTCGAAGTCGTCGAGCTTCGGCCGCTGGCCGTGGTTCATCACGTCTTCGAGCGCCAGCGGGTGCAGGCCGAGCGCCTCGCCGACCCGGCGCAGCGCGCCCACCTCCGGCTGGCCGGCGAAGTGCAGCCACAGCACAGCGTCTTCGCGACGCAGCGCGGCCGGATCATCCGGCAGGCCGGCACTGTCGTGCAGCACGCCGTTCGCGTCGTAACTCAGACAGTGCACCACGGTTTCCGGCGCCACCGGCAGCAGGTGCAACTCGCCGGGCGCGCTGCCGGGCGGGGCGTATTTCTTGTGGAACAGGTCAATCATGGCGAAGCTCCGGCTCGGTCGGTGCGGCTTAAATTCCTTAATGGCATAAAAAAATAGAAAAATCTTCCTTCCGTAATATATCGACGCGTTCTTATGATGCCGGCCCTGCCGATTCTCCGCCGCCCGTCATGAATGCGCCCATCACCGCCGCCACCACGCCGCTGACCGACGCTCAGGCCGAGCGCCTGCAGGCGCTGGTCGCCGAGCTTTCATCCGCGCAGTTGCTGTGGCTGAGCGGCTACCTTGCCGCTCGTGCACAGTTCGGCGGCGAGGGGCCGATTGCGCGCGCGGCAAGCGCTGCCAGCACGCTCACCGTGCTGTACGGCTCCCAGAGCGGCAACGGCGCCAGGCTGGCTCGGCGTCTTGCGGAAC
Source organism: Immundisolibacter sp. (assembly GCF_050250495.1). Taxonomy (GTDB): domain Bacteria; phylum Pseudomonadota; class Gammaproteobacteria; order Immundisolibacterales; family Immundisolibacteraceae; genus Immundisolibacter. The sequence continues at coordinate 24,632 of NZ_JBFWOM010000002.1, forward strand.
TGGCACAGGCGCGCGGCCTGTCGGTGACGCTCAGCAGCACGGCCGACTACAAGCCTGCACGCCTGCGCGACGAGCGCATGCTGGCGCTGATCGTCAGCACCCACGGCGAGGGCGAGCCGCCCGACAGCGCGCGCGAGCTGCACGAGTACCTGCACGGGCGCAAGGCGCCGCGGCTGGAAGCCCTGCGTTACTCGGTGCTGGCGCTGGGTGATTCGAGCTATCAGTTCTACTGCCAGACCGGCAAGGACTTCGACGCCGCGCTCGAAAAACAGGGTGCGCAGCGGCTGCTCGCGCGCGTCGATTGCGACGTCGATTACGACGACGCAGCCGCGGCGTGGATCGACCAACTGGTCGGCGCGCTCGATACCGCGCCGGCGGGCAGACCATCGTCCGCACACGTGGCGAGCGTCGGCAGCACGCAATACGACAAGCGCCGCCCGTTCCAGGCCGAGGTGCTGGAGAACCTGAACCTCAACGGCCGCGGCGCGAACAAGGAAACGCGCCATGTGGAGCTCGCCGTGCCGGGCCTCGCTTACACGCCCGGCGACGCGCTCGGCGTGCTGGCGCAGAACAATCCGGCGCTGGTCGGCGAACTGCTGGCGGCACTCAAGCTGTCGGCCGACGCGCCGGTGGCGGTGGGCGAGGGCAGCCACCCACTGGCGCAGGCGCTGACGAGTCACTTCGAGATCACCGCGCTGACGCGGCCCTTCCTCGCCGGCTGGGCGGAATTGACCCAGAGCGCCAGGCTGCGCGGCCTGCTGGAGGACGGCAACGACGCCGCGCTGCGCGCGTATCTGGCCGGCCGGCAGATCATCGACGTGGTGCAGGAATTCCCGCTGCCGGGGATCGAGCCTGGGCAGTTCACCGGCCTGCTGCGCCGCCTGCCGCCTCGCCTGTACTCGCTGGCGTCGAGTCTCGCGGCCTGCCCGGACGAGGCCCACATCACCGTCGCCGCCGTGCGCTACGAGAGCCTCGGCCGACCGCGCGCGGGCGTGGCATCCACCTGGCTCGCCGACCACGTGCGGCCGGGCGACACGGTGCCGGTGTTCATCGAGAGCAACGAGAACTTCCGCCTGCCGGCCGACCCCGCGGCACCGATCGTGATGATCGGCCCCGGCACGGGCGTGGCGCCGTTCCGCGCCTTCTTGCAGGAGCGCGAGGCGCTGGGCGCGGGCGGTCGCAACTGGCTGTTCTTCGGCGACCGGCATTTCCACACGGATTTTCTGTACCAGACCGACTGGCAGGCCTGGCTGAAGAGCGGGCTGCTGACGCGCATGGATGTCGCCTTCTCGCGCGATCAGGCGGAAAAAATCTACGTGCAGCAGCGCCTGCGCGAACGCGCGGCGGAGCTCTACGCCTGGCTGCAGGACGGCGCGCATGTGTACGTGTGCGGCGACGCCACCGCCATGGCGGCCGACGTGCACGCGGCGCTGCGCGACGTCGTGGCCGGCGAGGGCCACCTCGGCGCCGAGGCGGCCGAGGAGTACCTGCGCGAGCTGGCACGCCAGCGCCGCTACCAGCGCGACATTTATTGATGGTGGGACGGCGCCGCAGGATTGGCGGCGCCGCGATGCGATCTGGCCGGGCATTCGGCCCGAGGGCGGGCCTCCCACAAATACCCCGTGGGAGCGCCGCCCCGGGCGCGAATCTCCCCGGCAACCCGGCTGGATTTTTCCAGCACTTTTCCCGACAGGGCTCATCCCATGAACGCGCCTGATCCCAACACGCTGAACGAAGTCGAGCAGATCAAGAGCCGCAGCCGGCACCTGCGCGGCACCATCGCCGATGGCCTGGTCGACCCGCTGACCGGCGCCATCGCGGCGTCCGACAACGCGCTGCTGAAGTTCCACGGCAGCTACCAGCAGGACGATCGGGACCTGCGCGACGAGCGCCGTCGCCAGAAGCTGGAACCGGCCTACCAGTTCATGATCCGCGTGCGCCTGCCGGGCGGCCAGTGCACGCCGGGAGAGTGGTTAGCGCTCGACGACATTGCCGGCGCGCACGCCAACGGCACGCTGCGCCTCACGACGCGCCAGACGTTTCAGTTCCACGGCATCCGCAAGCCGCACTTCAAGCCGGCCATGCAGGCCATCCGCGCCGCCGGGCTCGACACCATCGCCGCCTGCGGCGACGTGAACCGCAACGTGCTGGCGAGCGCCAACCCGCACCGCTCGCCGCTGCACGCGGCGGCTGGCGACCTCGCGCGCGCCATCAGCGAGCACCTGCTGCCGAAGACCAACGCCTACGCGGAAATCTGGCTCGACGCGCCGGCCGTGGACCCCGGCGCGGAGGTCGAGCCCATCTACGGCCCGCTGTACCTGCCGCGCAAGTTCAAAATCGGCATTGCCGTGCCGCCCGACAACGACGTGGACGTGTACGCGCAGGACCTGTCGTTCATCGCCGTCGAGGACGATGGTCGGCTGGCCGGCTGGAACGTGCTGGTCGGCGGCGGCATGGGCATGACGCACGGCGAGAAGGCCACCTACCCGCGTCTGGCGGACCTGCTCGGGTTTTGCACGCCCGAGCAGGCGATCGCGGTGGCCGAGCAGGTGGTGTGCGTGCAGCGCGACTTCGGCGACCGCAGCAACCGCCGCCACGCGCGCCTGAAGTACACCATCGACGACCGCGGCGTGGACTGGTTCAAGGCCGAACTCGAAAGTCGCCTCGGCTTCGCGCTGGCCCCGGCGCGGCCGTTCACGTTCGATCACAACACCGACGCCTTCGGCTGGCAGCAGGGCCCGGACGGGCGCTGGCACTACACGCTGTTCGTCGAGAACGGCCGCATAGCCGACCGCGGCGCGCGGCGCCTGCGCGCGGGGCTGCGCGAAATCGCCCGCGTGCATCGGGGCCTGTTCGCGCTCACCAACAACCAGAACGTCACCCTCGCCGGCGTCGAAGCCGACGCGCGGCCGGCCATCGAGGCGCTGATCGCCGAGTACGGCCTCGAACGCGAGGTGTCGCTCCTGCGCCGCAACGCCATGGCCTGCGTGGCGATGCCGACCTGCGCGCTCGCCATGGCCGAGAGCGAACGCTACCTGCCGGATCTGATCACGCGGCTCGACGAGGTGATCGCCGCCTGCGGCCTGTCGGATACGCCAATCACGCTGCGCATGACGGGCTGCCCCAACGGCTGCGCGCGGCCGTACATCGCGGAAATCGCCCTCGTCGGCAAGGCGCCCGGCAAGTACAACCTGTACCTCGGCGCCGGCTTTCACGGGCAGCGTTTGGGCAAGCCGTACCGTGAGAACATCGGCGAGGATGCCATCGTCGAGGCGCTGACGCCGCTGCTGCAGCGCTTTGCAGTCGAACGGCACATGGGCGAGCACTTCGGCGATTTTCTGGTGCGCGCGGGCGTGGTGGCGGCGGTGGCTGCCGGGCGCGACTTCCACGACTGACCGGTGACATATGGAAGGTCTGAACGCCTTGGCCGGCTTTGGCGTAGGCCTGCTGGTGGGCCTCACCGGCGTCGGCGGCGGAGCGCTCATGACGCCCATCCTGGTGCTGCTGTTCGGGCACGCGCCGGCCGTCGCCATCGGTACCGACCTGTGGTTTGCAGCGCTCACCAAGTCGGCCGGCAGCGTGCTGCACCACGGCCGCGGCACCGTCGACTGGGAAGTCCTGCGCCGCCTGTGGACGGGCAGCCTGCCGGCGGCCCTGGTGACGCTGCTGTGGCTGCACGTCAGCGGCTTCGACAAGCTGCACCACGACGGCCTGCTGGTGGCGCTAGGCGGCGTGCTGCTGCTGACGGCGCTCGCCATGCTGTTCAAGGCGCGCATCCATGCCATCGGGCAGGGGCTACGCACGCACACGCCAGTGGCGTTCAAGCGCGCGCAGCCGGCGCTGACCGTAGCGGCTGGCGCCCTGCTCGGCTTTCTGGTGACGCTGACGTCGATCGGCGCCGGCGCGCTCGGCGCCGTGATGCTGGTGTACCTCTACCCGCGGCGGCTGACCCCGGCGCGCCTGGTCGGCACCGACATCCTGCACGCGGTGCCGCTGACGATCCTCGCCGGCAGCGGCCACCTGCTGCTCGGCAACGTCAACCTGCCGCTGCTCGGCAGCCTGCTGCTGGGCTCGATCCCGGGCGTGCTGCTCGGCGCCCATTTCAGCACCCGCGCGCCGGACGGCCTGCTGCGGCCGGTGATCGCCGGCGTGCTGGTGCTGGTCGCGATCAAGATGCTGCTGGGCTGAGCGCCGCAGCCGGCCGCCCGAACCCTTGTTTACGGCCTGCTAAAGGAAGCGCTGATTTATTCAGCGGTTCCTTCCGGGGCAGGATGCCCCGGCCTGAATCGAGGGCGTAAGCCCTTGATTCAGGGAGCGCCGTGCGGGCCTGTACCGCGCGGCAGCGAGCTGAAAAAGTCCAGGGACGGAATTTTTCAGCGCTTCCCTAAATACTGGCGTCGGGCAGCGGTGTGCGGTCTACCGGCGTCTCGCTTGCGTCCACCGCTCGCGCCGGCCCGTGCAGGCCGCACTCGCGCGGGCCGTCCTGCTCCCACCACCAACGCCCGGCGCGCGCCTCCTCGCCTACCGTCACGGCCCGCGTGCACGGCGCGCAGCCGATGCTCGGAAAATGCCGGTCGTGCAGCGCGTTGTACGGGATGTCGTGGGCCCTGATGAAGGCCCACACGTCGGCCTCGCCCCAGTCGGTCAACGGGTTGAACTTGAGGATGCCGCGCTGCTCGTCCCACTCGCGCTCCGGCAGCACCGACCGGTGCGCACTCTGATCGCGCCGCCGACCGGTGATCCAGGCACCCTGCCCGGCGAGTGCCCGGACCAGCGGCTCCACCTTGCGGATGGCGCAGCAGGCACGGCGAAGCTCCACGCCATCGTAGAAGGCGTTCACGCCGTGCCGGTGCGTGAACGCACGCAGCGCGTCGGCGTCCGGGTAGTACCAGTCGATGTCGACGCCGTAGCGGCGGCGCAGCGCCTCGGCCACGGCGTAGGTTTCTTCCGGCAGGCGGCCGGTGTCGAGACTCACCGTGCGGATGGCCGGCGCGTGGCAGGTGATGAGGTGGGTCAGGACCACCCCTTCCGGGCCGAAGCTGTTGGTGTGCACGGCGGGACCGTGCGCCTGCGCAGCCTCAAGCACGGCCACGGCATGGAGGACGAGATCGGAGGCAGCCATTAACGACGGCACCTGACAGCAGAATCGGGGACCGTCAGGGTACGGACGCGGCTTATTCTTTAGAATTATTTAATTCTCATATTCTTATGCCTGCAACCCGCGAAGATCGTGGATCGGCGTCCGGTCTTCCGGCCCGATCAGCGTCGCCATGACGGCGTCCTTGCGCCGCTCGGCGTCCGCGTAGCCCAGATCCATCAGCTCGCTGCAGAACGCGCCGTCGAACAGCAAGTAGCTCGGCAGCGGCGACAGCTCGCCGAAGGCGCCGATGCCGCGCAACAGGCGCCGCACCGGGCGCGGAAAGCGGCCGCTGTGGCGCGTGGCGAGCGCGCGCAGGTCGACGCTCGGCGTGAGCACCGCGGCGTCGACGTGCCGCAGGCGGCGGCCATAGCGCTGCGGCGGTTCGGCGCCCGCCCGCTGCACCAGCTCGTTCAGGCCCTGCAGGCGCTCCAGGTTCGGGCCGACGCCATCCATGAACAGCGAATCCAGCACGTAACCGGCGATCTTGCCGAGCGTAGGGTACGGCGGCGGGTGCGGCAGCGGCACCGGATCGCTGTTGCGCGTGGACAGCACCAGCAGACGCTCGGCGCCAAGGTTGATGGCAGTCGACAGCGGCGTGTGGTCGCGCATGGAGCCGTCGCCGTACCAGTCATCATCGATGCGCACCGCCTCGAACAGCAGCGGGATGGCCACCGACGCCATCACGTGATCCAGCGTCAACTCGACCGGCTGGCTCAGCATCCGTTCGCGGCTCCACGGCGGCAGCTCGCTCACCGCCTGATAGAACGTCACGCCGCGCCCGCTGCCGTAGCCCGACGCGGTAAGCCCGACCGCGTCGAGCGCGCCGCGGCGCAGCGAGAAATCGATGCGCGCGAAGTTCACGTGCCGCTCCAGCAGCGCCCGCAGCGGCTGGCAGTCCAGCAGCGCGCGGGGGTTGTGGCCGGCGAGTCCGCCGCGCAGCAACGCCCACAGCCAGTGCGCGGCGCGGCCGTAGATGGCGCGGCGGTCGCAGCGGAACACGTCGCCCACGCGCAGCGTGTGCCACACGCCGGCCAGGCCCTCGACGCCGCGCGCGAAGTTGCCGGCGCGCGTGGCCAGCACGCTCGCGTTGATGGCGCCGGCCGAGCTGCCAGTGATGACGGTAAACGGCGATCGCCGCGGCCGGCCGAGCCAGTCGCTGATCGCCAGCAGCGCGCCGACCTGATACGCCGTGCGCGCACCACCGCCGGTGAGGACCAGTCCCAGACCCGGCGCGGCGCGCGGGCGGCTCACCTCAGGCGGCGGCGAGTCGGTCGAGCCAGGCGTGGAGCAGGCGCCGGGCCGGCTCGAAATGCGCCTGCTCGGCGCGCATGGCGTCCGCCGACTGCACGCTCGCCGACGGTTTCAGGCGCGCGCCGAAGGTGTCGGCGAGCGCCGCGACGCCGGGCGGGTCCATCTCCGGGTGGCACTGCACGGCCAGCACGCGCTCGCCGTAGCTGAACGCCTGCTGCTCGAAGTGCGCGCTGCGCGCGATGTGCCGCGCGCCGACCGGCAGGTCGAAGGTGTCGCCGTGCCAGTGGAACAGCGTCTGCGGTGCCGGCAGGTCGGCCGCGAAGGGGCTGCCGGAATCCGCCACCGCCTCGACCGGGAACCAGCCGATCTCGCGCCAACCGGACGCGAACACCCGCGCGCCGAGCGCCGCGGCGATGAGCTGCGCGCCGAGGCACACGCCGAGCACCCGCCGGCCGGCGGCAATCGCCGCCTCGATGAGCGCGATCTCGGCCGTGAGGTGTGGGTACTGGTCGGCCTCGTAGACGCCCATCGGCCCGCCCATCACCACCAGCCAGTCGAAGGCGTCGGGCGTCGGCAAGGTCTCGTCCGCGTACAGGCGCGTGCAGGACAGCGCGAACCCGCGCCCGTGCGCCCACGGCGCGATGAAGCCCAGGCCCTCGAAGGGCACGTGTTGCAGCCAGTGCAGGCGGGTCGGGGGCATGTTCGGTGGGTCAGAAAGCGGTCAACGCGGCGGTGCGCCGATTGTGCCGGCGATCCAGCCGGCGTAGGGCGCGATGAGCATGCCGCCGCCGCCCGAGCCGAAGCGCGGCGTCGGCGGACCGCCCGCGCGGCCGAACACGAAGGTGTTGACGCCGGCGACCCGCCAGCGGCCGTCGGTGTCACGCAGCAGCGCCGGGCTGCCGGAATCGCCGCCCGCAAGCGTGCCTTCCAGCGTGTTGCCGAGCGTCGGGCCGCCCATGAAGCCCCTGTCGAGCGGCCCGTCGAAGTCGAACAGGTACACCTGCGGCACGCGCATGGGCGGCACGACCTCCAGCACGTCGGCGCTGTTGAGCGCCACGCGCCGTACCTGCGCCGCGCCGGGCACTGTCTCGCCACCCGCGCCGCTGCCGGTTGCACCGTAGCCGACCAGCGTCAACACCGCGCCGGGGTGCAACGGCGTCGTGGCCAGCACGTAGGTCGGCGCGCCAGCCGGCGCCGGCTCGGCGAGTTCGAGCAGCGCAAGATCGTCCGCGTAGCGCTGGCCGGCCAGGGCGCGGAAATTCGGGTGCAGCACCACCCGTCGCACGGCGAGCGGGTGGCTGAGATCACCGGTCAGGTTGAGGTTGAAGCGCAGGCGCCCGGCGGGCTGGCCGGCGGCGACGTGACCGGCGGTCAGCACCCAGCGCGGGGCGACGAGACAGCCGCTGTAGACGCCGGCCGTCGCGCGTCCATCGGCGGCCAGCACACGGATGCTGCCGACGCCGGCGAACGGCGAATCCGGCCGGTTGGCATCCACCCGCGCGGCGGGACTGTCGGGCGGGGCGCCGGCCACGATGGCGCCGACCGGCACCGCCGCGGCCATCAGCAGCAGCGCCGTCCAGCGCCCAGCAGGTTTAAGCACCCGCGTTTACGCACCGATCAGGCCGCGCTCGCGCAGCAGCGCCAGCACGGCGTCGGCGGCCTCGTCGGCCGACAGCGCGCCGGTGTCGAGACGCAACTCCGGCGTCTGCGGCGGCTCGTAAGGCGAATCGATGCCGGTGAAGTTCTTGAGTTCGCCGCGGCGCGCCTTCTTGTACAGGCCCTTCACGTCGCGCGATTCGGCGACCGCCAGCGGCGTGTCGACGTGGATTTCGATGAACTCGCCCTCCTCCAGCAGGCCGCGCGCCAGCGCCCGCTCGGCGCGGAACGGCGAGATGAAGGCGGTCAGCACCAGCAGGCCGGCGTCCACCATCAGCCTGGCGACTTCCGCCACGCGGCGGATGTTCTCCACCCGGTCGGCATCGGTGAAGCCGAGGTCCTTGCTCAGGCCGTGGCGCACGTTGTCGCCGTCCAGCAGATAGCTGTGGCAGCCGGCGGCGTGGAGTTTTTTCTCGACCAGGTTCGCGATGGTCGACTTGCCGGCGCCGGACAGGCCGGTGAACCACAGCACCGCCGGCTTGTGGCCCATGAGGCCTGCGCGGGCCGCCTTGTCGATGTCGACCGCCTGCAGGTGAATGTTGTGCGCGCGGCGCAGCGCGAAGTGCAGCATGCCGGCGCCGACGGTGGCGTTGGTCAGGCGGTCGATGAGGATGAAGCCGCCGGTGTCGCGGTTCGCGGTGTAGGGGTCGAACGGCAGCGCGCGGTCGAGCGCGAGGTTGCACACGCCGATTTCGTTCAGCTCGAGCTGCTTGGCCGCAAGGTGCTCCAGCGTGTTCACGTTGACCTTGTACTTGGGCTCGGTGACGGTGGCGCTGACCGTGCGCGTGCCGAGCTTCAGCCAGTACGGGCGGCCCGGCAGCATGGGCTCGTCCGCCATCCACACCAGCGTGCACTCGAACTGGTCCGCCACTTCGGCCGGCGCGTCGGCGGCGCAGATCACGTCGCCGCGCGAGATGTCGATCTCGTCCTCCAGCGTCAGTGTCACCGACTGGCCGGCCACCGCCTGCGGCCAGTCGCCACCAAAGGCCACGATGCGCGCCACGCGGCTCTCGCGCCCGGACGGCAGCACGCGCACCCGATCTCCCGGGCGCACGCTGCCGCTCGCAATCAGGCCGCAGAAACCGCGAAAGTCGAGGTTCGGGCGGTTCACCCACTGCACCGGCAGCCGCAGCGGGCCGCCTTGCAGGCGCGTGTCGTCCAGCTCGCAGGTTTCGAGAAACGCCATCAGCGTCGGGCCGTGGTACCAGGGCGTGCGCTCGCTCGGCTCGACGATGTTGTCGCCCTTGAGGCCGGACAGCGGGATGGCGGTGATGTCGGCAAGGCCGATCTGCGCCGCGAACGCGCGGTAGTCGTCCTCGATGCGCCGGAACGCGGCCTCGTCGTAATCCACGAGGTCCATCTTGTTGATGGCGAGCACCACGTGACGGATGCCGATCAGCGACACCAGATAACTGTGGCGGCGGGTCTGCGTGAGCACGCCCTTGCGCGCGTCGATGAGGATCACCGCCAGGTCCGCCGTGGAGGCGCCGGTGATCATGTTGCGCGTGTACTGCTCGTGGCCCGGCGTGTCGGCGACGATGAACTTGCGCCGGTCGGTGCTGAAGAAGCGGTAGGCGACGTCGATGGTGATGCCCTGCTCGCGCTCGGCGGCCAGCCCGTCCACCAGCAGCGCGAAATCGATGTCGCCGCCCTGCGTGCCCCAGCGCTTGCTGTCCGCCTCGATGGCGGCGAGCTGGTCGTCGAACAGCATCTTCGACTCGAACAGCAGGCGCCCGATCAGGGTGCTCTTGCCGTCGTCGACGCTGCCGCAGGTGATGAAGCGCAGCAGGCTCTTGCGCTCGTGCTGGACGAGGTAGGCCTCGATGTCGCTTGCGATCAGGTCCGACACGTGCGCCATCAGAAGTAGCCCTCCTGCTTTTTCTTTTCCATGGACGCCGCCGCGTCGTGGTCGATCATGCGGCCCTGGCGCTCGGAGGTCCGCGTCAGCAGCATCTCCTGGATGATGGCGGTCAGCGTGTCGGCTTCGGACTCGACGGCACCGGACAGCGGATAGCAGCCGAGCGTGCGAAAGCGCACCTTTTTCATCATCGGCGCCTCGCCGGGGCGCAGGCGCATGCGCTCGTCGTCCACCATGATCAGCGTGCCGTCGCGCTCCACCACCGGCCGCTCGGCGGCGAAGTACAGCGGCACGATCGGGATGTTTTCGAGGTGGATGTACTGCCACACGTCGAGCTCGGTCCAGTTGCTGATCGGGAACACGCGGATCGACTCGCCCTTGGTCTTGCGGCCGTTGTACAGGCGCCACAGCTCAGGGCGCTGGTTCTTCGGGTCCCACTGATGCTGGGCGCTGCGGAACGAGAAGATGCGCTCCTTGGCGCGGGATTTTTCCTCGTCGCGCCGCGCGCCGCCGAAGGCCGCATCGAAGCCGTGCAGGTCCAGCGCCTGCTTCAGGCCCTGCGTCTTCCACATATCGGTGTGAATCTGCGAGCCGTGGTCGAACGGGTTGATGCCCAGCGCCTTGGCTTCCGGGTTCTGGTAGACCAGCAGCTGCATGCCGAGCTCGGCGGCCATGCGCTCGCGCAGGGCGTACATGTCGCGGAACTTCCAGGTGGTGTCCACGTGCAGCAGCGGGAACGGCGGCGGCGCCGGGAAGAACGCCTTGCGGGCCAGGTGCAGCATCACCGCGCTGTCCTTGCCGATCGAGTACAGCATCACCGGCCGGTCTGCCTCGGCCACCACTTCCCGCAGGATGTGGATGCTTTCAGCTTCGAGGCGTTGCAAATGGGTCAGGATCATGACGGGTCCGGTGCGGGGCAAGCTGAAGGAATCGCGGGAAAGCGCGCCTAGCCTAGTTCAGGGCGCGAAACAAGGCCGGGGGACACGATTTCCCCACAGCGCAGGAAAAGTCCTTGTGCAGGGCGGCGAAACCGGAGATCGGCTCCCGATTCGGCTTCGAAATACGCTTTAACTGACTGTTCCATAATGAACATGAAGAATTGATTAAATGCTGGGCAATCTGTGCTCGGGCTCGCATTCATGCGCGCTTGGCGGGCTTGTTCCGGCAGTAGTCCACAAAGTTATCCACAGCCGCTGGGGATAAGCGACAACGGCGTTTTCAGGCCCGAAAAAACTCCATCAAGGCCCGGCACATAGCGTCGTGGTCGGCGGCGCCGGCGCTCTCGCGGGCGCTGTGCATGGCCCACATGGGGTTGCCCACGTCCACGCTGCGCAGGCCCAGGCGCGACGCCGCCAGCGGGCCGATGGTGCTGCCGCAGGCCATGTCGGTGCGCTGCACGTAGGCCTGCCAGGGCACCCCGGCGCGCTCGCAGGCCAGCTGGAACACGCCAGCCGACAGGCCGTCCGTGGTGTAGCGCTGGCTGGCGTTGGTCTTGATGACCGGGCCGCCGTTCAGGTGCACGCGGTGCTGGTCGTCGTAGGCGCCGGCGTGGCCGGGGTGAAACGCGTGCGCCATGTCGGCGCTGACCAGCACGCTGCGTGCCAGCATGCGCCGGTAATCGGCACGGTCGAGGCCGCCACCGAGCGCGATGCGCTCCAGCACGTCGTCGAGAAAGCTGCCGTCGGCGCCCTTGGCGCTGGTCGAGCCCACCTCCTCGTGATCGAACAGCAGGCACAGCGAGGTCGCTGGCGGCGGGTCGGCATCGGTATCGAGCAGCGCCGCGAGCGCCGCATGACTGGACCCAAGGTTGTCGAGCTGCGAGTCGGCGATGAACTCCTGCTGCGGGCCGAAGAACGCGCCCGGCTGAGTGTCGTAGACGTTCAGATCGAAGCCCAGGATGTCGGCCGGCTCGACCGCGAGCTGCGCAGCGAGCAGCCGCGTCAGGTGCTCGGCGGCCGGCAGCCCCTCCTCGACAGCGCCCAGGATCGGCGGCAGCGCCGCCTGGCGGTCGAGCTTCAGGCCGTCCTCGTTGACCTTGCGGTTGAGGTGTATGGCGAGGTTCGGAATGCGCAGCAACGGGCCATCGAAACGCACCAGGCGGCTGTCGACACCCAGCGGCGCCGTCGGCGCGCGCAGCGCCACCCTGCCGGCGAGGCCGAGATCCCGGTCCGTGAACGTCGCCAGGATCGGCCCGCCGTAAATCTCGACGCCAAGGCGCAGCCAGTCGCCGCGGGCCTCGCCGGCGCGCGGCTTCACGCGCAGGCCCGGCGAGTCGGTATGCGCACCGATCAGGCGCACTCCCGCTTCGACCGGCGATGCCTGGCCTATCCGGAACGCCGCCAGCGTCGAGCCGTCGCGGATCACGTAACAGCGATCGCCCGGCGCGAGTCGCCAGGACGCCGTCTCATCGAGCGGCCGGTAACCGGCGCGCTCCAGCATCGCGACGGCGCTCGCGACCACATGCCACGGGCTCGGGCTCGCGTCGATGAATTCGAGCAGCCCGCGGGCGCGCTCGCGGGCGGCGGGGGAAACGGGCAGCAGCGGGCTCGGCATGGCGTGGGCGGCGATGTGAGGGGTGCCCGCATTGTAAGCAGCCCGGCGGGCACGGGCCGGGTTATCGTTGGGCCACCGGTCCGACCGGAATAAAACCAGTTGGCTTCGCCACGACCGCGGCGGCACTGCAAAAAGATCGAGGGGAGAGACATGGAGGCGAGCATCGACGCGGCCCCGGTCGCGTGCTGCGGGCGGACCACCGCGCGCGTGGTGGCGCTGTGCCTGCTGGTGATCGTGCTGGACGGCTTCGACATGCTGGTGATCGCGCTCACCGCGCCGGCCATCGCCGCCGACTGGGCGCTGCCGGCGGCGCGTCTTGGGCCGGTGTTCGCAGTCGGCATCCTCGGCATGATCGGCGGCTCGGTGCTGATTGCCCCGCTCGGCGATCGCATCGGCCGTGCGCGGGTGCTGATGCTGTGCTGTGCGCTGTTCGGCGTGTTCGCCGGCCTCACGGCGCTCGCCACGGGCTACACCTCGCTGCTCGCGCTGCGCTTCCTGACCGGGCTGGGTCTGGGCGGCGCGGTGCCGAACGCCACCGCGCTGATCTCCGAACACGCCTCCGCGCGCCAGCGGCCGCTGTTGGTCAGCATCGGCCTCGTGGGCTTCGCGCTCGGCGGCATGCTGTGCGCGGCGCTCGCCGTGCCGCTGGTGCCGCGCTTCGGCTGGCGGTCGCTGTACGTGGTAGGTGGCGTTCTGCCGCTGCTGCTGATTCCGGTGCTGTATCGCTACCTGCCGGATGTCCCGCACGCCCGGCGGGACCATGGCGCCGCGGCCCCCGGCGGCGTGCGGCGGCTGTTCGCACCGCCGCTCGGCGCCGACACGCGGCGCCTGTGGCTGGGCCTTTTCGTCAACATGATGGTGATGTTCTTCCTGGTCAACTGGGTGCCGTACCTCGCCGGCAAGGCCGGCTTCAGCCCGCAGCAGGGCTCGCTCGCGGCGCTGGCGCTGAACCTCGGCGGCGTGATCGGGCCGCTGCTGCTGGCGGTGGTGTGCCGTTACCTCGACGCGCGGCGGGTGATCGGCAGCGCCTTCGTGCTGGCGGCCCTGAGTCTCGCCGCGGTCGGCCACGCCACCGGCAGCTTTGCCGCCTACGTGACGGCCGCGGCGCTGGCCGGGTTTTTCGTGTTCGGCGCGCAGATCACGCTGCACGCGCTGGCCGCGGCGGCATACCCGAGCGCGCTGCGCGCCACCGGCATCGGCTGGGCGCTCGGCTGCGGGCGCGTCGGCTCGGTACTGGGGCCGCTGATCGGCGGCCAGCTGCTGCATTCGGGCGTGCCGCTGGCGCACTACTTCAGCGGCTTCGGGGCGGTGATCTTGCTGGCGGCGGCGGCCACCTACACGCTGAGCGCGCGCGTCGTCGGGCCCGACTAGGGCGCAGCCGCCCTTCGCTTCAATCTCCCGCCCACGGAAACACCGATGAATCGACTACCCCGCACCTGGGACGTGGCCGCGCGGCTCGGCGCGGCGTCGCTCGGGCCGCTGCACTGGCTGGTGCTGGCGCTCACCTTCGCGGTGGCCGTCACCGACGGGCTCGACGCGCAGATCATCGGCTTCACGGCGCCGCAGATCGCGGCCGAGTTCGGCATCGGCAACGACCGGCTGGGGCCGGTGTTCGGCGCCGCGCTGGTCGGCATGACGGTCGGCGCGCTCGTGTTCGGCACACTCGGCGACCGCCTCGGGCGGCGTCATACGACGATCTTCTGCGTCGCCCTGTTCGGCGGCGGCACGCTGGCGACGGCGTTCGTCAGCGACATCACGCAACTCATGGCGCTGCGCCTGCTGACCGGCCTTGGTCTTGGCGGGGCGCTGCCGAACGCCGTGACGCTGGTCGCCGAGTGCGCGCCCACCCGCCACCGCGCGCTGCTGGTGACGCTGATGTATATCGGCTTTTCGGTGGGCGGCATGGTGGGTGGCCTGATCGCCGGCAGTCTCGTGGTCGAGCACGGCTGGCGGGCCATGTTCCTCGTCGGCGGCGGTCTGCCTCTGGTGCTAGCCGTGCTGCTGGTATGGCTGTTGCCGGAATCGCCGCAGTTCCTCGCGCGACGCGACGGCAGCGGCGCCGCGCTGGCGCGACTGCTCGCGCGCGCCGACCCGGCCGGCGGCTACGCCGCGCAGGACCGCTACACCGTGCCCGAGCCGGCGGCGCATGTCGGCGTGACCGCGCTGCTGCGCGACGGGCGTGTGCGCAACACGCTGCTGCTGTGGCTGGCGTTCTTCATCAACCTGCTGGTGCTGTTCTTCCTGATGAGCTGGCTGCCCAAATTGCTGGTCGACGCCGGCGTGCCGCTCGCCCGGGCCATCCGCACGGCGGTGGTGTTCGGCATCGGCGGTGTGCTCGGCGCGCTGGTGCTGGCGTGGCTGTCGTCGCGCTACAACCCGCGCCACATGCTGGCGACCTTCTTCGCCCTCGGCGCGGCCTCCATCATGGCCATTGCCCTCGGCGACGGGCGGTACGCGGTGGTGATGGGCGCCTGCTTCGCCACCGGCCTGTTCGCGGGCGCGGCGCAGGTCGGCCTGTACCCGATCGCAACACAGGTCTACCCGAGCGCCGTGCGCGCCACCGGCGTTGGCTCGGCGCAGGCCTGGGGGCGCATCGGGTCGATCTTCGGGCCGCTGGCGGGCGGCTGGCTGGCGATGCTGCAACCGCGCTTTGCGGCGTATTTCCTGGTGTTCGGCGCGCCGCTGCTGGTGGCGGCGATCGCCATCGCGGCCATGCGCGACGTGAACCCTGCCGGACCCTCGCGATGATCCAGCCCACCACCCGCTATCAAGTGGCGCCGGGGCCGGCCGATACACGCACATGACCGCCGGCAGAACCCACACGGGATTGGCGCCGGACGCAGGAGCTTGCAGGGCATGCGCAACATCTATCTCGGCCGCCAGCCGATCTTCAACAAGGACCTGAAACCGGTCGCCTACGAGCTGCTGTACCGGGCCGGCGACACTGACCATGCCGACAAGTCCGACGCGCGCGCGTCCGCGGACGTGCTGATCAACACCTTCCTCGAAATGGGTGTTCAACGGGTGGTCGGCAAGGCGCGCGCGTTCATTCACGTAACGCCGGAGATCCTCGACGACAACCTGCTGCGCCTGTTCGACCCCAAGCAGCTGGTGCTGCAGCTGATGCCGGACGCGGCGTTTGACGACAACCTGCTGGAATCCGTCAGCCGGCTGCGGGCCAGCGGCTACGGCATCAGCGTGGACGACCTGCTGGTCCACGAGGGCACGCTGCCGCTGCTCGAACTGGCGCACTTCGCGAAGGTGGACTTGCAGGCCGTGCCCGAGGCGGAACTGGCCGAGCACGTGTCCGCCCTGCGCAAACACTCGGTGGCGCTGATCGCCGAGAAAGTCGAGACCCACGAGCAGTTCGCGCTGTGCCAGTCGCTCGGCTTCGATCTGTTCCAGGGCTATTTCTTTGCCCGCCCGAAGCTCGTGGCGAGCCGCACCCTGTTCGAGGATCGCCTCGGCGTGATGCAGCTGCTGGCGGTGCTGCACAGCCCGCGCTCGCAGCTGCAGGACGTGCAGAACGTGATCCAGCGCAGCGTGTCGCTCAGCTACCGGCTGCTGCGCTATGCCAACTCGGCCGCCTTCAACCTGCCGCGCAAGATCACCTCCATCGCCCAGGCCATTGTCATCCTGGGCCAGCGGCGCATCCGCGACATGGCGACGCTGCTGGCGCTGACCGGCTCCAAGGACGTACCGCACGAGCTGACCAGCACGCTGCTGGCGCGTGCGCGGCTGTGCGCGATGTTGGCGCCGCCCGGACGCGACGCGGCGGACTCGGCCTTCACCGCCGGCCTGTTCTCGGGTCTCGACTCCCTGCTGGACAAGCCGCTGGAGCAGTTGCTGGACGACCTGCCGCTGGCCGACGAAGTCCGCGCCGCGGTGCTGGAGCACACGGGGCCACTCGGGCGCATCCTGGCGGGCGTGCTGGCCATCGAACGCGGCGACTTTGAAAACCCGGCCCTGGAGGCGCTCGACGCGCAACTGGCGCCGGCCGCCTACCTCGAAGCCCTCGATTGGGCCAGCGGCGCCGTGTCGGGACTGCGCGCAGCGTGAGCCGCCCGGCGGCAGCGGCAGCGTCCTGCGCCGAGGGCCAAGCCGGCACAGCCACCGCGCCGGGTCACGAATCGATATCTTCGAGTGCGTCCCGCACGTGCGCCATGCGCTCGCCTACGGTGTAGAGGGACAGCACCGCCATCGCCGCGATGGCCGGCCCGAGCAGGCCAAGCAGCAGACCGGCGATGACCAGCACCAGCCGCTCGGCGCGGCTCATCAGGCCGACCTTGCAGTCGACCCCGAGCGCCTCGGCGCGGGCGCGCGTGTAGCTGACCAGCAGCGATCCCAGCAGCGCGACCACTACCAGCGCAACCAGCAGCGGGCGATCGGCGACGGCAAAGTGGTAGGCCACCGCCGCCAGCACGGCGCCCTCGCCGATGCGATCGAGCGTGGAGTCGAAGAACGCGCCGAACGGGCTCGCCTGATCGGTACTTCGCGCCAGCATTCCGTCCACGAGATCACCCAGGCTCGCCACGATCAGCACCAGCGCGCCCAGGCGCAGCCAGCCGAAGGCGATGAGCACGGCCGCCAACGCGCTGACGGCGAGCGCCGCCAGCGTGACCTGGTTGGGCGTGACCTGCCGCGCGGCAAGCCAGGCAACCACCGGCTCAAGCCGCGACCGCAGCGGCCCCTCGATGCGCTCGCGCAGCGTTTCCAGCATGTGCTACTCCCGATGACCTTGTGGGAGGCCCGCCCTCGGGCCGAATGACCGGTTGTTCCAAGATTCGCGGCGAGGGCGCCGCTCCCACGCCCATCAGCGTGGTCGGTCAATCCACCACCTGCCAGGCCACCTGCCCACCGGCACGCAGCGGCACCAGCACGTCGTCGCCAAACGGCAGGCTGTCCGGCACCCGGGCCGGCGCACGGCGCAGCGTGAGCGTGCCGGTATTGCGCGGCAGGCGGTAGAAATCGGCGCCGTGGTGACTCGCGAAGGCTTCGAGTTTGGCTAGCGCACCGGCAGCCTCGAACGCCTCGGCGTACAGCTCGATGCCCGCGTGCGCGCTGTAGATGCCGGCGCAGCCGCAGGCGCTGTGCTTGTCGCGCAGCGGGTGCGGCGCGCTGTCGGTGCCCAGAAAGAACTTTGCGTCACCCGAGATCGCCGCCGCCAGCACGGCCTCGCGGTGCTCCTCGCGCTTGAGCACCGGCAGGCAGTAGTGGTGCGGGCGCAGACCGCCCTCGAACAGCGCGCCGCGGTTCATGGACAGATGCTGCGGGGTGATGCTGGCCGCGACGCCCGCCCGCGCGCCGAGCACGAAGTCCACGCCCTCGCGCGTGGTGATGTGCTCCAGCACCACGCGCAGCAGCGCAAAGCGCTCGACCACCGGCGCGAGGTGCCGCTCGATGAACACCGCCTCGCGGTCGAACACGTCCACCGCCGGGTCGGTGACCTCGCCGTGCACCAGCAGCGGCAGGTCGATGGCCTGCATCACTTCAAGCTGCGGGTAGATGGCCTCGACGCGCCGCACGCCGGCATCCGAATGTGTGGTGGCACCGGCCGGGTAGAGCTTGACGCCGACGATACCGGCGGCCTTGGCGGCCCGCAGTTCCTCACCGGTCGTGGCTTCGGTCAGATACAGCGTCAGCAACGGCGTGAAATCCGCCCCCGCCGGCAGCGCCGCCCGGATGCGCTCGCCGTAGGCCAGCGCAGCGGCCACGGTGGTCAGCGGCGGGCGCAGGTTCGGCATCACCACCGCCCGGGCAAAGCGCCGCGCGGTGTCCGCCAGCACCGCGGCCAGCGCCGGGCCGTCGCGCAGGTGCAGGTGGCAGTCGTCGGGGCGGGCGATCGTCAGCGTGTCCATCGGGGCTCGCACGGGCAAAGACCGCATTATCCGATGGCGGCTGGCGCGCTTGGGGCCGCTGGTAAACTCAAGCCCGTCGGGGCCACCCCCCGGCACGGGCTCCGGGCCGCGGCAGACACAGGGCCGCCGGCCTGCTCCGGCTTCAAACCACACGCGGAGATCCTGCATGAACAAACCGGAAGGCGGCCTGCCTGCGGTAGCTGCGCACGACGTAGACCCCCTCGAAACGCGCGACTGGCTGGACGCGCTGCGCTCGCTCACGGCGGTGGAAGGCGACGCGCGGGCGCGCTTCATCATCGAAACGCTGATCGACGAAGCCGGCAAGCTCGGCGTGACACTGCCGCAGGGCCTGCACACCGCCTACGTCAACACCATCCCCGCCGACCACCAGCCGGCGTATCCCGGCGATCTCGAACTCGAAGGCCGCATCCGCGCAGCGCTGCGCTGGAACGCCATGGCGATGGTCACGCGCGCCAACCGCGAATCGACCGAGCTTGGCGGCCATATCGCGAGCTACGCCTCGCTTGCCACCATCTACGAGGTCGGCTTCAACCACTTCTTCCACGCGCCTGGCGACGCCGGCGCCGGTGACCTGGTGTTCTTCCAGGGCCACACCTCGCCTGGCATGTACGCGCGGGCCTTCCTCGAAGGCCGCCTCACGGAACGCGACCTCAACAACTTTCGCCAGGAACTCGCCGACGGCGGCGGGCTGTCGTCCTACCCGCACCCGTGGCTGATGCCGGAGTTCTGGAGCCTGCCGACGGTGTCGATGGGGCTCGCGCCGATGATGGCGATCTACCAGGCGCGATTCATGGCGTATCTGGACCGCCGTGAAATCGCGCCCATGGACGACCGCAAGGTGTACGCCTTCCTCGGCGACGGCGAGATGGACGAGCCCGAGTCGCGCGGCGCGCTGTCCGTGGCCGGGCGCGAGAAGCTCGACAACCTGATCTTCGTCGTCAACTGCAACCTGCAGCGCCTGGACGGCCCCGTGCGCGGCAACGGCAAGATCATCCAGGAGCTCGAAAGCGAGTTCCGCGGCAACGGCTGGAACGTGATCAAGGTGATCTGGGGCTCCGAGTGGGATGACCTGCTCGCCCGCGACCGCAGCGGCCTGCTGCGCAAGCGCATGGAAGAGGCCCTCGACGGCGAGTACCAGGCCTACAAGGCGCGCGGCGGCAAGTACACGCGCGAGCGCTTCTTCGGCAAGTACCCGGAAACGCTGCGCCTGGTGGAGCACCTGTCGGACGACGACATCTACCGCCTGCGCCGCGGCGGCAACGACCCGCTGAAGATCTACGCCGCGTTCGATGCCGCCGTGAAGCACCGCGGCCAGCCGACGGTGATCCTGTTCAAGACCGTCAAGGGCTACGGCATGGGCACGGCGGGCGAGGGTCAGAACATCACCCACCAGCAGAAAAAGATGACCGACGAGCAGGTGCGCGCGTTCCGCGACCGCTTCCGGTTGCCGATCGCCGACGCGGAGCTCGCCAAGATTCCGTACTACAAGCCGGCCGACGACAGCCCGGAGATGAAGTATCTGCGCGAGCGGCGCGCAGCGCTCGGCGGTTCGCTGCCAGCCCGCCGCGCCCAGGCGCCGCGCCTCAAGGTGCCGGGCATCGACGCCTTCGAGAAGCTGCTGGAAGGCACCGGCGAGCGCGACATCTCGACCACCATGGCCTTCGTGCGCATCCTGACGCAGCTGTCGAAGGACCCGAACATCGGCCGGCACCTGGTGCCGATCGTGCCGGACGAGGCGCGCACCTTCGGCATGGAGGGCCTGTTCCGCCAGCTCGGCATCTACGCGCCGGAAGGCCAGCTCTACGAGCCCGAGGACGCCGGCCACTTCATGTTCTACCGCGAGGACAAGAAGGGCCAGATTCTGGAAGAAGGCATCAACGAGGCCGGCGCGTTCTGCTCGTGGATCGCCGCCGGCACGTCCTACGCCACGCACGGCGTGTCGATGATTCCGTTCTACATCTTCTATTCGATGTTCGGCTTCCAGCGCGTCGGCGACTTCGCCTGGGCGGCCGGCGACATGCGCACGCGCGGGTTCCTCATCGGCGGCACGGCCGGGCGCACCACGCTGGCCGGCGAGGGCCTGCAACACCAGGACGGCCACAGCCACCTGCTGGCCTCGACCATCCCGAACTGCATCGCCTACGACCCGGCTTATCTGTACGAACTCAGCGTCATCATCCAGGACGGCATGCGGCGCATGTACGAGGCCGACGAGAGCGTCTACTACTACATCACGGTCGAGAACGAGAACTACGCCCACCCGCCGATGCCGCAGGGCGCGCGGGACGGCATCCTGCGCGGCCTGTACCGGCTGCCCAGCGCCGCAGGCGACAAGCCCGCGGCGGCCAAGAAGACCAAGACCAAACCGCTGCGCGTGCAGCTGCTCGGCAGCGGCGCCATCCTGCGCGAGGTACAGGCGGCGGCCGAGCTGCTGCGGGAGTACGGCGTCGAGGCCGACGTGTGGAGCGCCACCAGCTTCAACGAGCTGCGCCGCGACGGTCTGTCCGTGCAGCGCTGGAACCGCCTGCACCCGACCGCCAAGCCGCGCCAGAGCTACGTGGAGCAGTGTCTCGACGGCAGCGACGGACCGGTGATCGCCGCCACCGACTACATGCAGGCCTACGCCGACCAGATTCGCCCCTGGGTGCGCGGCCGCTACGAGGTGCTGGGCACCGACGGCTTCGGGCGCAGCGACACGCGCCGGCGCCTGCGGCAGTTCTTCGAGGTCAGCCGCGAGCACATCGCCTACGCGGCGCTGAAGGCGCTGGCCGACGAGGGCACGCTGCCGGTCAAGACCGTCACCGACGCCGCGAAAAAGCTCGGCATCGACGCCGAGCGGCCCGACCCGGCCACCGTCTGAGCGCAGGGAGCGACAACAAGAATGGAACAGAACCTCATCGTGCCCGGTCTCGCCGAGAACGTGCACGAGGCCGACGTGGCCGAAGTGAACATCAAGGCCGGCGACACCGTAGCCGCCGGCGACATCATCCTGACGCTGGAGACCGACAAGGCGGCCATGGAGCTGCCGGCCGAGTTCTCGGGCAAGGTCACCGCCGTGCGCGTGAAGGCCGGCCAGAAGGTGAAGGAAGGCGACGTGATCGCGGTGATCGAAGCCGCCGCCGCGGACACACCGGCGGCGACCGAGCCGCCGGCTGCCAAGGCCGAGCCCGCCAAGCCGCCTGCCCAGCCCGCGCCGACTTCGGACAAAGAGTCAGCGCCCGGCGGACTCCAGCCCGTGCCCTGCCCCGACCTTGGCGAGGGCAAGCACGCGGACGTGATCGAGCTGCTGGTGAAGGTGGGCGACAGCGTGGCGGAGGGCGACGCCCTGCTCACGGTCGAGACCGAAAAGGCTGCGACGGAACTGCCCGCGCCGTTTGCCGGCACGGTGCGGGAACTCAAGGTGAAGGTGGGCGACCAGGTCGCCACCGGCACCGTGGTGGCGATGGTCGAAACCGCGGCGGCGCCGGCATCTGCCGACGAGGCGCCGCGCGCTCAGCCACAACCGGCGCCCGCCGCTACGCCCACTGCGCCGTCCGCACCCGCGCCAGCGACCCCGAGCGCACCGCGCGCTGCCGACAGCGTCGCAACCGCGCCAGCCGGCCAGCCGGCCCACGCCACACCGTCGGTGCGGCGCTTCGCGCGTGAACTCGGCGTCGATCTGTCCAGGGTCCAGAGCAGCGGGCGCAAGGGCCGCGTGACGCAGGAAGACGTGCAGGCCTTCGTGAAGGCCGTCATGCAGGGGGCGACGCCGGCAAGCACAGGAGGCGGCCTCGCGCCGCTGCCGGCGATCGATTTCAGCCAGTGGGGCGAGGTCGAGTCGGTGGCGCTGAGCCGCATCCGCCAGCTCACCGGCGAGAACCTCGGCCGCTCGTGGCCGCAGGTGCCGCAGGTCACGCAGCACGACGAGGCCGACATCACCGATCTCGAAGCCTTCCGCAAGGCGCAAGCGAAGGCCGCCGAGGCGCGCGGCGCCAAGCTGACGATGGTGGCGCTGCTGCTGAAGGTCTGCGCCGGCGCGCTCAAGTCCTTCCCGGACTTCAACGCCAGCCTCGCACAGGACGGCAAGGCGCTGATCGTGAAGCGCTACATCCACATCGGCGTGGCGGTCGATACGCCGGCGGGTCTGGTGGTGCCGGTGATCCGCGACGTGGACCGCAAGGGCGTCATCGATCTTGCCGCCGAGCTTGGCGACCTCAGCGCCCGAGCGCGGGAGCGCAAGCTCAAGGCCGATGAAATGCAGGGCGGCACGTTCACCATTTCGAGCCTTGGCGGCATCGGCGGCACGGCGTTCACGCCCATCGTCAACTGGCCGCAGGTGGCCATTCTTGGCGTGTCCCGCGCGGCCATGAAGCCGGTGTGGGACGGCAGTGCCTTCCAGCCGCGACTCGTGCTGCCGCTGTCGCTGTCCTACGACCACCGCGTCATCGACGGCGCCGCCGGGGCGCGCTTCACGCGCCACCTGGCCGAGCTGCTGGAAGACCTGCGAGGGTTGTTGCTGTAGCTGATGTCGAAAATTTCCTTCCCTGGAAATTTTCGGGCGGCCTGACATCGGGCCTCCTGCCCCAAACTGCGTTAGCTGAACCGGCGCACTCAAATCCACTGAACACAGGCGCGGAGAACCCCATGCCCGAACCCATCCGAACGCAGGTCGTCGTGGTCGGCGCCGGCCCCGGCGGCTACAGCGCGGCGTTTCGCGCCGCCGATCTTGGCCTCGACGTGACGCTGGTCGAGCGCGACGCGCGCCTGGGCGGCGTGTGCCTCAACGTCGGCTGCATCCCCTCGAAAGCCCTGCTGCACGTGGCCAAGGTCATCGATGAGGCGGCGCACACGCCGGGCGTGAGTTTCGGCAAGCCGAAGGTGGACCTCGACGGTGTGCGTGGCGGCAAGGACAAGGTCGTCAAGCGCCTCACCGATGGCCTGGGCGTGCTGGCGCGCCAGCGCAAGGTACGCGTGGTGACGGGCGCCGCCACCTTCACCGGCCCGACCAGCCTGCGCGTGGCGGGCGCGGATGGCGCCACCGACGTGCAGTTCGAGCACGCCATCGTCGCCACCGGCTCCACCCCGGCACGCATCCCCGGCCTGCCGGACGACCCGCGCGTGATGGACTCGACCGGCGCGCTCGCGCTCGCCGACATTCCGGCCAAGCTGCTGGTGATCGGCGGCGGCTACATCGGCCTTGAAATGGCCACCGTGTACCGCGCGCTCGGCAGCGCCGTGAGCGTGGTCGAGTTTATGGACGGTCTCCTGCCCGGCGCCGATGCCGATCTCGTGAAGCCGCTCGCCAAGCGTCTTGCCGGCCAGTTTGCCGAGATTCGCCTCAAGACCAAGGTCACCGGCGTCGTCGCGGAGAAGAGCGGCCTCAAGGTCAGCTTCGAGGGCCCGGACGGCAAGGCCGACGCCGTCTACGACCGCGTGCTGATCGCCGTCGGCCGGCGGCCGAACGGCCAGAACCTGGGCCTGGAGGCGCTCGGCGTTGAGGTCTCCGACCGCGGCTTCATCACCGTGGACGAACAACGCCGCACCGCGGTGAAAACCATCTTTGCGATTGGTGACGTGGCCGGCGAGCCGATGCTGGCCCACAAGGCCGCCCACGAGGGCAAGGTGGCGGCCGAGGTGATCGCCGGCCACAAGGCGGCGTTCGCGCCGCTCGCCATCCCGGCGGTGGTGTTCACGGACCCGGAAATCGCCTGGGCCGGCCTCACCGAGGCGCAGGCCAAGAAGGACGGCATCGCCTACGAGAAGGCCGTGTTCCCGTGGGCGGCGAACGGCCGCAGCCTCACGCTCGGCCGCGACGAGGGCCTGACCAAGATCCTGTTCGAGCCCACCAGCCACCGCGTGCTCGGCGTCGGCATCACCGGGCCCGGCGCGGGTGACCTCATCGCCGAGGGCGTGCTCGCCATCGAGATGGGCGCCGACGCCGAGGATCTCGCGCTCACCATCCACCCACACCCGACGCTGTCGGAAACCGTCGGCATGGCCGCCGAGGTGTTCGACGGCAGCGTCACGGACATCATCGCGCCCAGGCGGTAAGCGCGCCGCCCACGGCGCGCAAGGAGACCTGCAATGACTCACGCACAACCAGGCATCCTGCTCCCGGCGCCGCGTCTGGCGGTCTATCTCGATTTCGACCTTGCCGCCGAGGGCGACGCGCGTGGTGCGCTGGCGCGGCTGCGTGAAATCGCGGACGGCGAGCAGGTGGTGGTTGGCATCGGCCTGTCGACCGTGCAGGCGCTCGGCAAACACATCGACGGCTTGCGCGCGCTCCCGGCCATCAGCGGGCCGGGCATCGACGTGCCGTCCACGCCCGCCGCGCTGTGGCTGTGGCTGCGCGGGGACGACCGCGGCGTGCTGCTGCACCTCGCCCGCCGACTCGAAGCGGCGCTGGCGCCGGCGTTCTACCTGCGCGACAGCGTCGACGCCTTCCAGTACCAGAACAGCCGCGACCTGACCGGCTACGAGGATGGCACCGAGAACCCCAAGGGAGCCGCCGCCGAGGCGGCCGGCATCGTGCACGGTCGCGGACCGGGGCTCGACGGGTCGAGCTTCGTGGCCGTGCAGCGCTGGGTGCACGAGCTCGCCCGCTTCGAGGCAATGTCCGCCGAGCAGCAGGATCTGAGCATCGGCCGCCACCGCGTCGGCAACGCCGAAATCGATGACGCCCCGCCGTCAGCGCACGTGAAACGGACCGCGCAGGAGAGCTTCACCCCGGCGGCCTTCGTGCTGCGCCGCTCCATGCCGTGGGCGCGCGGCCTTGAAGCCGGCCTCATGTTCGTCGCCTTCGGCCGCAGCCCGGATGCCTTCGAGGCGCTGCTGCGCCGCATGACCGGCGGCGAGGACGGCATCACCGACGCGCTGTTCCGCTTTACCTGGCCGTTGACGGGCGCCTGTTACTGGTGCCCGCCGCTAGCCGGCGGGCGTCTTGACCTGCGCGCGCTAGGGCAATGAGTCTGCCGGGCGAGCGCGCACCGTCCATTTGGCCGAGCGCCGACGGGGCGGCCCCCTGTTACGCTGCCGGCACCCGCTGAACCACTGGGCAGACGTACCCTGAACCGGCGATCACCCCTCGACCAGTCACGCCGCCTGTGTCCACGGGATGCGGCCCGCACGCGGCGCCTGACCTGACCCACAGCCACAGCGAATACTTGCCCACATGACGGAAATACTCTGCGTGGTCGGCGCACGACCGAACTTCATGAAGATCGCGCCGATCATGGACGCGTTTGCGCGCCAACCCATCGCCGCCAAGCTGCTGCATACCGGGCAGCACTACGACCCGGCGATGAGCGAGAGCCTGTTCCTGCAGCTCGGCATTCCGCGGCCGGATATCAACCTGGAGGTTGGCTCCGCCAGCCACGCGGTGCAGACGGCCAACATCATGCGGGCTTTCGAACCAGTGCTGGACGCCGAGCGCCCACGCGCCGTGCTGGTGGTGGGCGATGTGAATTCGACACTGGCGTGCGCACTGGTGGCCGCCAAGAAGAACATCAAGGTCATCCACGTCGAGGCCGGCCTTCGCAGCGGCGACCGCGCCATGCCCGAGGAAGTCAATCGCGTGCTGACCGATCAGGTCTCCGACCTGCTCTACACCACCGAGCGCTCCGCGCAAGCCAACCTGCTGCGCGAGGGAATCGCCCCGGAGCGCATTCACTTCGTCGGCAATGTGATGATCGACACCCTGCTCACGCACCGACGCCGCGCGGTGCCGGCCGAGCAGACGCTCGGCGCTGCGCCGTCACGACGGTACGCGGTGGTAACGCTGCATCGCCCATCCAACGTCGACAACGCGCAGGTCCTGCGCGGGTTGCTTGAAACCCTCGCCACCATCGCGCGTGACATGGACGTGATTTTCCCGATCCACCCGCGCACCCAGTCGACCGCCGCGCAGCACCAGCTCACACCGCTTCTGGAAACACCTGGCATTCGCCTGCTGCCGCCCCAGGGCTACCTCGAAATGCTCGGCCTGATGAGCGACGCAACGCTGGTGTTGACCGACTCCGGCGGCATCCAGGAAGAGACCACCGCACTTGGCGTGCCCTGCATCACGGTACGCGACAACACCGAGCGCCCGATCACCATCACCGAAGGCACCAACACACTGACCGGACCGCACCCGGATGCGATTCTGGCCTGCGTCGCCGACGTCCTGACAAGCGGTGGCAAGCGCGGACGCACGCCGGAGTACTGGGACGGGCAGGCCGCCGTCCGCATCGCCGCCCACCTGCGCGCGTGGCTGGATGGCGCCACGCCGGACATGCCTGCTTGAGGACAGGATCCGTGCGCCTTACGGCGAGCGCCAGCCGCACATCAAACACGCTGCCAGAACGATGAGCCCACACATCCTGCACGTCTTCGACCACTCCGTGCCGCTGCATTCCGGATACACGTTCCGCAGCGCCAACATCCTGCGCGGTCAACGGCGGCTCGGCTGGCAAGTCAGCGCGCTGACCGGCCCCAAGCAGGGCCGCTCCACGCGCGCCGAGGAGTCGGTCGACGATCTCGCCTTCTTTCGCACGCCGCTACCGTCCGGGCTTGTCGCACGCCTGCCGGCCATCAATCAATGGGCGGTAATCCGAGCCACCGAGCGCCGCCTGCTGGAGGTTGCCCGCCGCCTGCGGCCGGACCTGCTGCACGCCCACTCGCCGGTACTGAACGCGTCCGCCGCCCTGCGCGTTGGCCGGCGGCTTGGCATTCCGGTGGTCTACGAGATTCGCGCGTTCTGGGAAGACGCGGCCGTGGACCACGGCACCCAGCGCGCGTGGGGGCCACGCTACCGACTCACACGCAGCATGGAGACGCGCGCGGTCAATGCCGCGAGCCAGGTAGTCACCATCTGCGAGGGCCTGCGGGGCGATCTCATCGCCCGCGGCATTCCGGAGGCGAAGATCGGCGTGGTGCCGAACGCGGTCGATGCCGACCAGTTCAGTTTCGGCGGCGCGGCCGACCCGGCCCTCAAGGACGCGCTAGGTCTCGGCGGTGCGCGCGTGATCGGATTTCTCGGCTCGTTCTACGCGTACGAGGGGCTCGACCTGCTGATCGCGGCGCTGCCGCGGATACTTGACCACGCGCCGGACGTGAAACTGCTGCTGGTCGGCGGCGGCCCCCAGGAAGCGGCCCTGAAAGCGCAAGCCCAGGCAATGCAGCTCGCCGAGCGAGTTATTTTCGTCGGCCGCGTGCCGCACGCTGAAGTCAGCCGCTACTACGACATCGTCGACCTGCTGGCTTACCCCCGCCACGCCATGCGCCTGACCGATCTGGTCACCCCACTTAAGCCGCTGGAGGCGATGGCACAAGGCCGACTGCTGATTGCCTCCGACGTCGGCGGCCACCGCGAGCTGATCACCGATGGCGCGACCGGCGTGCTGTTTCGCGCGGAGGACATTGGTGATCTTGCTCGCAAGGCCGTCGCCACGCTCGACCTGCCGGACCAAGGCGCCGCGCTGCGCGCCAACGCCCGCCGCTACGTGGAGCAGGAGCGCACCTGGGCCCGCAGCGTGGATAACTACAAGACGATCTACGGGCGCGCCCTGAACGCCACGCTTTGAGCCGCACGCGCATGCGTTCCACACCCGCACCCTGCCGCTGCGAAACCGACGGGACGAGCCGGTGAGTCTGTATACGCGCCTGGTCTCGGGCCTGGTCTTTCCGGCCCAGGAGCGCCTGAAGAAACACCGCAGTACCGAACTGCGCAAGCAACTCGAAGCCAGCCAGTACTGGCCTCTGGAGCGCCTGGACGCGCTGCGCGTGCAGCGTCTGCGCGCGCTGCTCACAGCGGCCGGCGAACACGTGCCCTATTACCGGGCGCTTTTCGGCACCCTGGGCTTCGACCCGACCACCGTGACGCGGATCGAAGATCTGCAACGCCTGCCCTTTCTCGACAAGCCGACCATTCGCAAACACACGGACGCGCTCAAGTCCGAGCAGGCGGTTGGCCTTGCGCGTTTCAACACCGGCGGTTCCAGCGGCGAGCCGCTGATTTTCTACATCGGCAGGGAGCGCGTGTCGCACGATGTCGCCGCCAAGTGGCGCGCCACGCGCTGGTGGGGCGTTGACATCGGCGACCCGGAAATCGTGCTGTGGGGCTCGCCGATCGAGCTCACCGCGCAGGACCGGCGGCGCGCGTGGCGCGACGCCGTCCTGCGCAGCACGCTGCTGCCGGCGTTCGACATGTCGGAAACCAAAGTCGCGGGCTTCATCCGCGCCATTCAGCACAAGCGCCCGAAGATGCTGTTCGGGTATCCATCGGCGTTTGCGCATATCGCGCGGCAGGCGGCGCAATACGGCATTCGACTCGATGGGCTGGGCATCAAGGTCGCGTTCGTGACCTCCGAGCGGCTGTACCCGCACCAGCGCGAACTGATCGAGCGGATCTTCGGCTGCCCGGTCGCCAACGGCTACGGCGGCCGCGACGCGGGCTTCATCGCGCACCAGTGCCCGCACGGTGGCATGCACCTCACGCACGAAGACATCATCGTCGAGATTGTCGACAGCGCGGGCCGGCCGCTGGGGCCGGGCGAGCGCGGTGAAATCGTGGTGACGCATCTGGCGACGGGTGATTTCCCGTTCATCCGCTACCGCACCGACGACGTCGGCGTGCTCGACGACCAACCCTGCGCCTGTGGCCGCACGCTGCCGCTGCTGAAGTCCATCGAAGGTCGCAGCACCGATTTCATCGTCGCCAGGGACGGCACCGTCATGCACGGCCTGTCGCTGATCTACATCGTGCGTGACCTGCCGGGCATCCGCCAGTTCAAGATCGTGCAGGAGAGCGTGGATCACACGCGTTTTCTGCTGTGCACGGATGGGGAATTCGAGCCCGCGAACCGCGACAAGATCGTGCGCGATGCCCAGGCGCGCCTCGGCGCAACAGTGCGTGTCGACGTCGAGCTGGTGGACACGATTGCCGCGGAGGCGTCCGGCAAATTCCGCTACGTGGTCAGCCGGGTGCCCATCGGCGAGCAACGCCCGTAGCCCTCCGAACGCGCCTATCGATCCGGCCGCTGCACGCCGATGCGGGCGACCGGATGCTCGGCCTCCAGCCAATCCAGCGCCGTTTTCAACTGCCGGTCGCGCTCGCGCACGATGTCGGCGTACGGCGCGTCCCATGTGTACCAGCCCTGGCCGGTGCTGGCGCCCTGCTCGCCGCGGGCGATCATGTCGCGCAGCGTGGGCGTGCTGGCGTAGTAGTCGACGCCGGTCTGCTCGCGCATGTAGTCGAACACGGCCAGCGCCGTGCGCTTGTTGACCACGAGATCCTCGCACAGCAGCGCGCCCCACAGCGCCCAGCGCGGGCCAAGACTGAGACGAATGGCGGCGTCGATGTCCTCGGGCGTCGCGAGGCCCTCGTCCACGATGCGGTGGATTTCCGCCAGCAGCGCGAGCTGGATGCGGTTCACGAGAAACCCCGGGCTCTCGCGGCACACCACGCCCACGTGGTCGATGGAGGCGAGAAAGTCCTGTGCCCAGGCCAGCGTCGCGGGCGCGGTGAAGTCAGCCACGATCAGCTCCACCGCCCGGATGATGTGCGCCGGGGTGATGTAGTGGATACCGATCACCCGCTGCCGGTGCGTGACCCGTTCGCACAGGTGCGTGAGGCGGAACGACGAGGTGTTGGTGCCGAGCACGACCTGCGGCGGGCACAGCCGGTCGAGCCGCTCGAACAGCGCCTGCTTGACGGCCAGATCCTCCTGCACCACCTCGTGCGCCAGGCACACGCCGTCCACCGCGGCGGCGAGGTCCGCCACCGGCGTCACGCGACCCAGGACGCCCGCCACCGGGTGCGCGGCGTCGGCGAGCGACTCGGCAATCGGCGTCGCGCGCTCGGCGTAGCTCGCCAGCGCCTCCACGGCGCTATCGTGCAGGCGCACCGCGTAGCCGTGGCGGGCGTAGATGGTGGCGATCACCGTGCCCATGAAGCCGGCGCCGATCACGCACACGGGTTTCGTCTGGTCCATACAGGAGATTCCTCGCGTTCAGTCCGGCCGGAACTGCACCGTCATGCCGCCATCCACCACCAGCAGGTGGCCGTTGACGAAGCTCGCCTCGTCGCTCGCCAGGAACACCGCCGCCCAGCCGATGTCCCAGCCGGTGCCCTGGCGGCGCAGCGGGATCAGCGCCTCGCGCTCGCGCCGCGCGGCGGCGTCCTGCTGGGTCATCGGCGTGTCGATGTAGCCCGGCAGGATAGCGTTGGTGCGGATGCGGTCCGGGCCGTGCTGGCCGGCCATGTGGTGCACCATGCCGTGCAGCGCCGCCTTGGTGGTGGCGTAGCCCAGGCGCGGCATGCGATCGCCGGCGTAGCGGATGCCGGCGATGGACGACACAAAGGTGATGGCCCCACCGCCCGCGCGGCGCAGCTCCGGGATCGCCGCGCGCGCCATCCAAAGCGCGCCGTTCACGTTGACGCGAAAGAACTGCTCCCACAGCGCGGGATCGATGTCGTCCGCGTTGCCGTCGCCCCAGCCGATGCCGACGTTGTTGTGCAGCACGTTCACGCCGCCGAAGCGGGCCACGCAGGCCGCCACGGCGCCGGCGGCCTGATCGATGTCCGACGAGTCCGCCACGTGCGTTGCTGCCACGCCGCCTTCGGCGCGGATCAGGTCCGCGGTCGCCTCGACACTCGCGGCGTCCTTGTCGATCAGAAAACACCGCGCGCCTTCGCGGGCGAACAGCAGCGCCGCCGCGCGGCCGTTGCCGATCACCCCACCGCTACCGGACTGACCGGCGCCGACCACGATGATGGCCTTGTCCTGCAGACGTCCTGGCATGAATGGCTCCCGTGCGGGGATTACAGCGGATAGACGATGTAGCGGGGCGTGGTGAAGTTGTCGAGGATCACGCGCTTGCGCACGAAGCGCGCCTCGCCCGGCCCCACCCGCACGCGGTCCTCGTAGGTACCGACCGCCAGCACGTGAGCGTGACCGTCGCCGTCGGTGTACATCACTGACACGTTCGACTTCACGTCGTACTCGTCCGGCGCGTCCGCCGGCCGCGCACGCACGCGCTGCACGAAGTGGCGCGTCTGGTAGTCCTCGTAGATGCCGGCCCAGACCTTCTCGATGAAGTTCACGCGGTCCAGCAGGCGCGCGCGGCAATCGTCGTGCAGCAGGGACAGCGGCAGGTTGTCCTCCACGTGCTCGCGCGGAATCACGTAGTACTCGGCGGCATTCTCTTGGAACGTGTGTAACCAGCCGGCCATGTCCTTGCTGTCGAGCGCGTCGATGTAGGTCAGTTGCAGATCGTCGATGCGCCGCAGCACGTCGTCCGCCAGCATCACGCCGCCCCCCGCTCGAAGCCCATCAGGCGCCGGTAGATGTCCCACCAGGCGAGGTTGCCGACCTCGTCGTTCTGGCCGGCTTGCGTCAGATCCATGCCCGGCCGGTAGCCCTTCACGAAGCGCGTGTTCGGCGGCTGGGTCGCGGTGGCCTTCTGCGCGCGGTTGAATACGGCCGCGTCCTCCAGGCTGATCATCGCGCTCGGGCCCATCATGTTGGCCTGGCGGATGCGATGGCGCAGCATTTCCGGGTCGTCCTTGCGGTGCGCGATGAAGGTCCAGTGAATCTCGGTGCGGTTCACGCCCTTCGGCAACGCGTAGCGGATGATCGGCAGGTCGAGCGCCTTGCTGATCAGCGTACCCGGCGACACCACCAGCACGCCCGTCTTGGCCTGCGGCCCCTCGCCACCGGCGCGAATCGCCGCCTTGAACTCGAGCAGGCTCGGGTCGTGCAGCGCGCCCGTGTCGGAGAGCGGTTTCAGGTCCGCCGTCACCGCCAGGTGGCCGTGCTCGGTGACCACCTGGCTGCCCTTGCCGCCGTGCCAGTTCAGCCACGTGAAGGCCTTGTGCAGCAGCGGCGTGTGGTAGCCGTCGTTGTCGCGGTAGAGCTTCCAGTTCGCGTCGATCACGGTCTTGTGATACCCGAGCAACTGACAGTCGCCGTCGCCCATGAGTACCAGTTCGAGGCTGGGTTCGAGCCCGCGCAGGTACTCGCGCAGCGGCGGCGCGGCGTCGCTCAGGCTGACGAAGATCAGCCCCAGAAACTCCTCACAGCGCAGCGGGGCGAGACCATGGTCCGCCTTGTCGAAGCCGGGCGGAAAGTCGCGCTCGGCCGGACACGCCCGCAGCCGCCCCTGGTCGTCGAACAGCCAGCGGTGGTACGGGCACTCGAATTCCTGCGCGTGACCGCGCCGGCGCGTTTCCAGCATCACGCCGCGGTGGGCGCAGGCGTTGTGAAAGCCGCGCACCACGCCGTCGGCGCCGTGTATCAACAGGATCGGCGTCTCGGCAAGCCAGGTGGTCTTGAAGTCGTTCCGCTGCGGCAACTCGGCGCGGTGCGCCGCCACGTGCCATACCGGCCCGGCGAACAGGTGCGTGAGTTCGCGCCGGTAGATGTCCTCACGGCTGAAGACCTCCTTCGGCACCTCGTTCTCGGCTGCCGGCCAGGCGTAGTCGTCGAGCGGATCGGGCAACGCCCGCAGCGGCATGTCCATGGCGTCTCCTCCGGTCAGTGACCCAGAAATGCCAGCACGGCGGCGTTGAACGCAGCCGGCTGTTCGATGTTCGGGCAATGCCCGCAGCGCTCCAGCACCGTGAGCCGCGAACCCGCTATACGGCGGTGAAGCTCGTCGGCGTAGCCCGGCAGGCGCAGCTGGTCGTCGGCACCGGCGACGATCAGTGTCGGCGCGGTGATCTGCTCGTACTTGATGTCGTCCGGCCGGCCGAACTGCGCCGGCGGCGTGCTGGCCGGCGAGCGAAAGCGCGCCGCGGCGGCACATTCCCACACGCCGGGTTCGAGCGTCAGCGCCACGCGCCGCTGCACGTAGGCCTCGTCCGCGGCGAAGCGCGGGTCGTTAAACACCGCCCGCAGCAGCGCGCGCATGGCGTCCGGCGTGCAGTCGTAATCCTGCAACGCGCGGCGGGCGGCGTTGTCGGGCGCGAAGCCGCCGCCGCTTGCCAGCACCAGGCGGCGGATCGGGAACGCTGGATTCGCGCTCGCCGCCACGCGGGCCAGAAACGTGCCGCCCATCGAATTGCCGACGAAGTCCGCCGCGTCGATGCGCATTTCCCGCAGGAACGCCGCCATGTGGCTCAGCACCCGCCGGTGGCCCTGCGCGAAGTCGTACAGCTTGTCGGTCCTGCCGAAGCCGAGCCAGTCCGGCGCGATGACGCGGCAGTGCTCGGCGAACGCGCCGATGTTGTGCTCCCACGACAGCTCGGCGCAGCCACCGAACTCGCCGCTGTGCAGCAGCACCAGCGTCGGGCCGCGGCCGGCTTCGAGGTAATGCGTGCGGATGCCGCCCACGTCGACGTAGCGGCTGTCCCAGGCGGCCATCAGGCGAGATCCTTCAGCCGCGGGTACACCTCGCGGCCGAACAGGCGGATGCCGGTCACCGTCTCGTCGTGTTCGAGAAAACCGGCCTGCCCCATCAGCAGCAGATGACCGAAGCCGCCGACGTCGTCGTAGAACTGCCGAATCTGCCGCTCGACCGTGTCCGGGCTGCCGGCGAACACGATGCCCTGCTCGATCAGCGTTTCAAGACTGAAATTGCCGAACAGGTACGGGCTCTTGCCGCTCTTGAGTACGCTCACCACGGCGTCCACCGGGTTGTAGCCCGGCGGGTTCGAGAAATGCGGCGGCACCTTGTTGTGCGTGATGTACCACATGAGTTTCTCGGCCCCGGCGCGCCCGGCGGCGTCGGTCTCGCCGGTATAGACCAGCGCCGCGTAGGCGGTGCGGTCGTTGTTCGGCAGGCCGTGGCCGCGCTCCTGACGGCGCCGGCGATAGGCGGCGAAGATGTCGCGCGTCTTGTCGCGGCCGGTCAGGAACGTGGCCACCACGTAGTGATGATCGGCCACCGGCGCGATGCTGCCCGCCGACAGCGCCGTCACCCACACCGGCGGGTGCGGCTGCTGCCAGGGTCTCGGCCAGATGTTCACCTGCCGGTGGTGGAAGTGCTCGGACTCCCAGCTGAACGGGCCATCGTGCGTGGTCCACGCCTTCAGGATCAGGTCGTGCGCCTCCCACAGGCGCTCGTGCATGCCGACCGGCTTGGAGTTCATGGCCGAGATTTCGTACGGCACGCCGCGCACGAAGCCGACCTCCACACGACCACGCGAGATGACGTCGACCATCGCCATCTCTTCGGCCAGACGTACCGGGTCGCGGCGGTTGGCGATCGGGTTGCCGAGCACCAGCAGCCGCGCACTGCGCGACTGGCGGGCGAGGATGCCGAGCATGATCGGCGCCGCCGGGTCCATGCAGGTGGCGGTCTGGTGGTGCTCGTTCAGCATGATGTCGAGGCCGCAGTCCTCGGCGTACAGCCACTCGTCGAGGTAGCGGTGGTAGAGATCCGCCCCCTTGTGCGGGTCGAAGATGCCGTTCGGCAACTGCACGCGGATCGACTCGAACTCGTCCTGCGGCGGCAAATAGGGATAGGCCGTCTCGGTGAAAAACCAGGCGCGCATTGTCAGCTCCGTCCGAAGGAGGGCTAGCGACAGGCCGCCAGCACGGTCGCCACGAACGCCTGCGGCTGTTCGAGCTGCGGCGCGTGCCCGGCCTGCGGAATCGGGTGAAAGCGCGCGTCCGGCAGCGCGGCGGCGAGCTGGCGCCCGTAGTCAGGCGTGGCGAGACCATCGCTCTCGCCCCAGATGCACTCCACCGGCACCCGCACGCGATGCAGCCGCCCCAGCAGGCGCGGGTTGTGCAGGTAGGGCTCCCAGACGTAGTGGACGAGCGCCTCGCGATTGGTGACGAAGGCGGTCAGCTCCTCCTCGGACAAACTCTGGAGATTCGGCGCCATGCGCGCGGGATCGTGGAACATGAGCTGCCCCACGCGCTCCGCCGGCATGGCGAAGATGTCCGGAAACTGCCGCGTTTCCCGGTCCGTGAACTTGACCCCGACGGCGTCCACCAGCACCAGCCGCCGCAGGCGCGCGCAACTCTTGGTCGCCATCTCCAGCGCCAGCCAGCCGCCCATGGAGAAGCCCATCACGGTGAGGTCGTCGAGCCCGCAGTCCTCGATGAGGTCCAGATACACGTAGGCGAGATCGTCCACCCCTGCCACGCGCGAGAGCGGCGGCGAGCCGTAGAACCACGGGTGCGTCGGCAGGATGATCTCGAAGTGCGCGGCGAGCGCGTGCAGAAACGGTGCCTGCGGCGTCGGCCCCGCACCGCCGTGCAGCATCAACAGCGGCGGGCCCGACCCGAAGCGTCGGCACGGCAACTCGGCGCCGCGCACGCGCAGCACGCCGTCCTCGACAGGCGGTCCACTCATGTCCCCTTCCTCCGGCAGCGCCTGCCCGAAGATCTCGGGGATCTCCTGTCGGCGGCGCTTTCAAGTCCAGAGCATACCCGACGATGCGATGACCGGTTTCGCGCACAAAAAAGGCCGCGGATCGCTCCGCGGCCCTGTCTCACATCCTGCCGGCGGGCGCGCGGCGCCCGCGCGCGCTTACTGCCCGAAGCTTGCTGCCGGAACCGCCTTGCCGGCGTCCTTGTTCTCGATCAGGTTCTGCCGGTGCTGCGCGTAGGACGAACGCACGAACGCGTAGCGGTCGAGTGCCGCCTGTTCCAGCACGGCGCTGGCGTCGAGCAGGCGGTAGCGTGTGTCTATGCCGCCGAGCAGCACGACGCCCCAGCGGGTTTCATCGTCCTCGATGTAGTTCTGCGGCGACAGGAAGTAGTTGCCGACCAGCCCCACGCCGTCGCGCACGTTGCTCGGACCCAGGATCGGCAGGACCAGGTACGGCCCGGAGCCGATGCCCCAGGCGCCGAAGGCCTGGCCGATGTCCTCACGGCGCTTCTCCAGGCCCCAGCCGGTGGCCACATCAAAGATGCCGACCACGCCCACGGTGCTGTTCACGACAAAGCGACCGACGTCCTCGGCGCTTTCCTGGAAGTTGCCTTGCAGCAGGTCGCTCACGGCCACCACCGGCGTGAACAGGTTGTCGAACACGTTGGAGACGCCGCGCTTGACGGGCTTCGGCAGCAGCCAGTCGTAGCCCTTGGCCACCGGCTTGATGACGAAGCGGTCGGCCTGCTCGTTGAACCAGAACACGCCGCGGTTGACCGTCTCCAGCGGGTCGCTCACCTCGACCGTGGTGTCCTGCTCCCACTCGGCGAAGTCGTCGTCGCCGGTGCTGGCCGCGGGCGCCGCCGTGTCGGCGGCGGCCACCGCGACGGGCCGCTCGTAACTGCCGGCATCAGCGGCCAGGGCCGCCCCGGCCAGCGTGGCACACAGGCTGCCGGTCAGCGTCAGCGCGACGATCTTGTTGTTCATTCGGGATTTCCTCGACTGGCTTGAAACTGGCCTTGTTTTCGCCGGCTGCGGCGCCGGCTTTAGCGCGGTTGCTCGACGCCGCGCGCGGCGGGCCGATTATGCACGTCCTGCCACGTGCTTACAGCCGGGGCACCACCACGCCCACCTGGCCCTGGTACTTGCCGCCGCGGTCCTTGTAGGACACCTCACACGCCTCGTCGGACTCGAAGAACACCACCTGTGCGCAGCCCTCGCCGGCGTAGATCTTCGCCGGCAACGTGGTGGTATTCGAGAACTCGAGCGTCGCGTAGCCCTCCCACTCGGGTTCGAACGGCGTCACGTTGACGATGATGCCGCAGCGCGCGTAGGTGGACTTGCCAAGGCACACGGTGAGCACGTTGCGCGGGATGCGGAAGTACTCGACCGTGCGCGCCAGCGCGAAGGAGTTCGGCGGGATCACGCACACGTCGGACTCGACGTCGACCAGGCTGCCCTCGTCGAAGTTCTTGGGGTCCACCACCGCCGAGCGCACGTTGGTGAAGATCTTGAATTCGCGCGCCACGCGGATGTCGTAGCCGTAGCTCGAAAGGCCATAGGAGATGACGCGCTGGCCGTCGCGCTCGCGCACCTGGCGCGGCTCGAACGGCTCGATCATGCCGTGCTTCTCGGCCTGCTCACGAATCCAGCGGTCGGCTTTGACGGTCATGGTCCTGCTCAGTCGTTGACGACGGTGATCTTGGGGAAGCGGCGCGCGTAGTCCTTGCCGCGCGTGGCGAGGCTGCCGGCGGCGCGCAGCGCGATTTCGCGGTAGGCGCGCGCCACGACGCCGTCCGGTTCGGCGACGACGGTCGGGCGTCCGCCGTCGGCCTGTTCGCGAATGCGGATGTCGAGCGGCAGCGAGCCCAGCAGCGGCGCGCCGTGCTTTTCGGCCATGCGCGCGCCGCCGCCGGCGCCGAAGATGTGCTCCTCGTGCCCGCACTGGCTGCAGATGTGGGTGCTCATGTTCTCGACGATGCCGAGGATCGGCACCTTCACCTTCTCGAACATCTTCAGGCCCTTGACCGCGTCCAGCAGCGCGATGTCCTGTGGCGTGGTGACGATGACGGCGCCGCTCACCGGCACGCGCTGGGCGAGCGTGAGCTGGATGTCGCCGGTGCCGGGCGGCAGGTCCACCACCAGGTAATCGAGATCGTCCCAGGCGGTGTCGCGGATCAGCTGTTCGAGCGCCTGCGTCGCCATCGGCCCGCGCCATACCATGGGCGCGTCGGGGTCGATCAGAAAGCCGATCGACATGCACTGCAGGCCGTGGCCGATCAGCGGCGCGATGCGGCGCTCGTCGCCCTCCACCAGGCGCGGCCTGTCGGTGATGCCGAGCATGGTCGGCAGGCTCGGGCCGTATACGTCGGCGTCCAGCACGCCCACGCGGGCGCCTTCGCGCTGGAGCGCCAGGGCGAGGTTCACAGCCGTGGTTGACTTGCCGACGCCGCCCTTGCCGGAGCCGACGGCGATGACGTTCCTGACGCCGGCAATCGCCTGCGTGCCCTGCTGCACCGCGTGCGCCACGATGGCGTGCGTGAGAGTCAGTTCCACCGCCTGCACGCCGGGCAGTGCGGCCAGCGCGGCCTCGATGGCGGGTTTCAGATCACCCGCGAGACCGGCGCTCGGGTAGCCGAGTTGCAGCGTGGCGCGCAGCCGACCATCGGCCAGCCCGAGCTCGCGCAGCGCCGGCTTCAGGCTGGCGCCGGTCCACGGATCGACGATGCCGTCGAGCGCGGCCTCGGCCGCGGTGCGCAGGGGGTCGCTCATGGTTCTGGAATCGCGTCTGGGGGAGCGCTCGGACCGCGGCCGCGGCCGGCAAAAAGGCCGCAAAGTCTAGCACGGGCGCGGCTTTGCACCGTGCTAAGCTGCCGCGCCCTGCCGCCCCGTCCCAGCCGTTCCGCCGCATGAGCCGCCGCCTCCTCGTCACCTCCGCCCTGCCTTACGCCAACGGCCCGATCCACATCGGCCACCTGGTCGAGTACATCCAGACCGACGTGTGGGTGCGCGCCATGCGGCAGTTCGGGCATGACGTGATTTACCTGTGCGCCGACGACGCGCACGGCGCGCCCATCATGCTGCGCGCCGAATCGGAGGGCATCACGCCGGAAGCGCTGGTGGAGCGCATCGGCGCCGAGCACCGGGCGGACTTCGCCGACTTCGGCGTCGGCTTCGACAACTACTACAGCACCCACAGCGACGAGAACCGCCAGCTCGCCGAGGACATCTTCACGCGCCTTTCGGACGCCGGGCACATCGTGCGCTACGGCGTGACGCGCCTGTTCGACCCGGTCAAGGGCATGTTTCTGGCCGACCGTTTCATCCGCGGCGAGTGCCCGCGCTGCGGCGCGGCGGACCAGTACGGCGACTCCTGCGAGGTGTGCGGCGCCACCTACGCGCCGACGGAACTGAAAAATCCCCGCTCGGCGCTGTCTGGCGCCGAGCCGGTGCTGCGCGAATCCGAGCATTACTTCTTTCGCCTGCGCGATTTCGCGGACCTGCTGCAGGGCTGGACGCGCGCCGGGCATTTGCAGGAAGAAGTCGCCAACAAGATCGCCGAGTGGTTCGAGGCCGGCCTCGCCGACTGGGACATCTCGCGCGATGCGCCCTACTTCGGCTTCAAGGTGCCGGGCTCGGACGACCAGTACTTCTACGTGTGGCTGGACGCGCCCATCGGTTATCTGGCGAGCCTGTGGGACTGGCTGAACCGGCGCGAGGGTCGCACCGTGACGCTGGCCGAGGTGCGCGAGTTCTGGGCCGCGCGCGAGGCGCGGCACTTCATCGGCAAGGACATCCTCTATTTCCACGCGCTGTTCTGGCCGGCCATGCTGCACGGCGCGGGCTACGGCATGCCGGCGGCCGTGCACGCGCACGGCTTTCTCACCGTGGACGGACAGAAGATGTCGAAGTCGCGCGGCACCTTCATCGAGGCGCGCCGCTGGCTCGATCACCTGCCGTCGGAACCGCTGCGCTACTACTTCGCCGCCAAGCTCGGCGCCGGCATCGACGACATTGACCTCAACCTCGACGACTTCGTGGCGCGGGTGAATTCGGACCTGGTCGGCAAGCTGGTCAACATCGCCGCGCGCACCGCCGGCTTCATCGAAAAGCAGTTCGGCGGAACGCTGGCCGGCACCCTGCCGCAGCCGGCGCTGTTCGAGGACTTCGTCGCCGCGGGCGACGCGATTGCCGCCGCCTACGAGGCGCGCGAGTACGCGCGGGCCATGCGCGAGGTGATGGCGCTCGCCGACCGCGCCAACGAGTACATCGCCGCCGCCGCGCCGTGGTCGCTGGTCAAGGATCCGGCGCGGCTGGCCGACGCGCACGGCGTGTGCACGCAGGCGCTGAACCTGTTCCGGCTGCTGGTGGTTTATCTCAAACCCGTGCTGCCGCGCCTGGCGGCGGAGGTCGAAACGCTGTTCGGCGCTCCGCTCGACTGGGCCGCGCGGGCGCAGCCGCTGCTGGATCACCCGATCGCGCCATACCGGGCGCTACTGACGCGTATTGATCCGAAGGCCATCGCGGCGCTGCTTGCGGCCGGCAAGACCGGCTAGCTTTCCACGCGAGCGGCGGGGCGCCGCGTCGGCCTTACAGCAGCTCCAGCACCTTTTCCGGCGGGCGGCCCAGCACCGCCCGCTTGCCGTCGGTGGCGATTGGCCGCTCGATGAGGATCGGGTTCTGCGCCATCGCCTCGATCAGCGCCGCGCGCGTCAACGCCGGGGCGTCCAAGCCGAGTTCCTTGTAGACCGCCTCGCCCTTGCGCATCAATTGCCGCGGCTCGATAGCGAGCCGCGTGAGCAGCGCATCGATCTCGACCGCCGTCGGCGGCTGCTTCAGGTACTCGACCACCTCCGGCTCCACGCCACGCTCGCGCAGCAGCGCCAGCGCCTCGCGCGACTTAGAGCAGCGGGGGTTGTGGAACAGCCGGATCGGCATGGCAATCACCTCGGGTATCAGCAATCGGGAAAGGAAGGCTCAGCCGCCGCGCGCCACCGGCCGCGCCGCGTCGCGGCACCACTCGCTCCACGAGCCGGCGTACAGCTGCGCGCCCGGCATGCTGGCGTGGGCCAGCGCCAGCAGGTGGTGGCAGGCGGTGACGCCGGAGCCGCAATACACCACCAGTTCGTCCACGGCATGCCGGCCGAGCAAAGTCTGCCACTCGGCGGCCAGCAGTCCGGCCGGCTTGAAGCGGCCGCCAGCGAGGTTGTCCGCGGCCGGCCGGTTCACGGCGCCCGGTATGTGGCCCGCGACTGGGTCGATCGGCTCCCGCTCGCCGCGGTAGCGCTCGGCGGCGCGGGCATCGACCAGCAGCCGGCGCGTGCCGCCCAGGCCGCGTTCCACCTCGTCGACGGCCACGGCGTGAACGCGTGGCGGGCGGATGGCTAGCGGCGGCGCGCTCGCCTGCGCCGGCCGCGGCTCACCCCGCTCGGTTGGAAGCCCCGCCTGCACCCACGCCGCGAAACCGCCGTCCAGCACCGCCACGGCGTCGTGCCCGAGCCAGCGCAGCAGCCACCAGGCGCGCGCCGCGAAGGCGCCGTCGGCGGCGTCGTAACAGACCACCTGCGTGTCGGTCGTGATGCCGAACGCACCCAACCGTGCCGCCAGCACGGCCGGTTCCGGCAGCGGATGGCGGCCGGACGTCTCCGTGACCGGGCCGGACATATCGGCCGCAAGATCGACGTAGCGCGCGCCCGGCAGGTGCGCGTCCGCAAAGGCGCGCCGCCCGGCGGCGGGGTCGGTCAGGTCGTAACGGCAGTCGAGCAACACCGGGGCGTCATCGTGCAGCGCCCGGTGCAGGGCGCCCACGTCGATCAGCGTCTCGCAGCGCACGGCCGGACGCCGCTCAGAACCACACCCTGAAGCGGGTGTGATCGAAGCCGAACGGCACCGTCGGCTGGCCGTGCGACTCGACCGCGAGCGCCACTTCCATCAGCGCGAGCGCGAGATTCAGCAGGCTCTGCTCGGCCGGCGGCAGGTTTGGCCACGGGTGCGTGTCGAGGTGCGTGCGGATGTCGCCAAGGCGCGGCAGCACGGCGTCGTAGAGAGCCTTCAGATCACCGAACGGGCCCTTGAGGCGCTCGGCGTGGCGCTCGCGCTCGGTGGGCAGCGCGTAGCGGTCAGCGTAGCCCTGCAAGTCGGCAAAGGCGGCGGGCAGTGCGTGGGCCATGACTCAAACCTCCCCGTTCACCCAGCGCATGACGTTGGTGTACTGGTGGCGCACGGCGACTTCCATTACCGGCCCGACCGTCATGTGCTTGAGCACGCCGGATTTGAGCGCCCGATGCGTGGTCTCCATGGTGGACAGATCCTCGTACAGCAGGTCGCGCAGCAGCACCTTGGTGTGCTCCTGCGCGATGCGCTGGCCGACGTCGGCGGCGGCGTACTGGTAGATGTCCATGCTCCACTCGGTCTCGTCGACGCTGATCGGCCAGAAGTTGTACGTGAAGTACCAGCCGGGGCCGGGGTCGATGAAGAAGTTCGGGAAGAACACGTTGATGTCGAAGTACCAGGCCGGGTCGTCGCTCGGGTTGGTGCCGGGCAGGCGCGGGGCCTGCTCGTTGGCGGCGAAGCTCGGGCCCATCTGCCAGGCGGCGCCGCCGAGCGGTGTGACATCGAGGCGGCTCACCAGTCGATTGCTGGCCGAGTGGTGCGGCGGGTAGAAGCGTGCCGAGGCGAGTGTGTCGAACTCGTAGCGCAGCTCGGACGGGATCGAGCAGCCCGGCAGCGAGCGGGCGTGCACCATGCCGACGTGGTAGGTCTCGTGGAAGGCGTCGACGAAGGTCTTCCAGTTCACCGCCACGCGCGCGCTGTAGCGGGCCACGCGCTCCATCTGCGCAAACGGGTAGCCGTCGATCTGCCGGCCAAGGCCGCCCAGGAACTCGACCAGCGGCCACTCGGGCTTCGCGTTCCAGTTCACGAACACGAAGCCGTTCCACACGTCGCACGCCACCGGCAACAGGCCGAGTTCCTTCTTGTCCACGCCCGGAAACTGCTCCTGCGCCGGCAGCGTGCGCAGGCTGCCGTCCAGATCAAACGTCCAGCCGTGGTAGCCGCACACGAAGGTGCGCGTGTTGCCCTCGCAGCCGTAGCGCGCCGCCACCTGGTTGCCGCGGTGCGTGCAGATGTTGTGGAAAGCGCGGATCACGCCGTCCTTGCCGCGCGTGAGCAGGATCGAGGCGTTCCACACCGCGATGTCGAACACCTTGAAGTCGCCCGGCTGCGGCAGGTCCTCCGCCCGGCACAGGTTCAGCCACGCGCGCTTGAAGATGCGCTCGCGCTCGCGCTCGAAGAACTCGGCCGACACGTAGGGCTCGACCGGGATCGGCCCCTCGATCATCGGCGGCAGGTCGGTGGTGATGCGGGTGTCGAGGTTGGGTGCGTTCATGGGGTTTCTCCTGGTGACCTCTCCAATCACGCCCGGCTCTGGGCGGCGACGCCTGGAGCCCACCCGGCCGGGTTCTGTCGTCCAAATCCTAGCAGGACGCTGACCCACGGCGGCCATGGCCGGGAGCGGCGCGCTTTGCACTATGCTGCCGACTGCACACACCGTACGCCACAAAACCACCGGAGGAGCCCATGCCCGACCGCGTCACCCAGATGCGCAAGCTGGTCGATTACTTTCTCGGCTACAACGCCACGCGTTACATCGCGCTCGGCGTCGAGACCGGCCTGTTCCGCGCGCTGGCGGCGACGCCGGACGGCGTGACGGCGGCGGACCTGGCCGCCGCGCAGGGCC
The DNA here is from genome assembly GCF_050250495.1 of Immundisolibacter sp. GTDB lineage: Bacteria > Pseudomonadota > Gammaproteobacteria > Immundisolibacterales > Immundisolibacteraceae > Immundisolibacter. The sequence goes on from NZ_JBFWOM010000002.1 coordinate 67,990, forward strand.
TGGACGCCGAGTACACCCGCCACTTCCTGCAGACCGGCTACGCGCTGGAGTTGCTGGACCTCGACGGCGACCGCTGGCGGCTGGCCGAGCACATGGCGCCGCTGCTGGCGCGACCGGAGCACAACAGTTACCTCGGCTCGCTGGCCGGCTTTCACCACATCAGCGGGCGCGATTTCGAGCGCATGCCGGCGCTGCTGAAATCGGGCGGCACGTACACCTTCCAGCAGCACGAGGCCGATTTCATCGCCGGCGTGGCGCAGGTCACGGCGGGCATCGCCGGCTTCGTCGCCGCCAACATCCTGCCCGGCCTGCCGGAGTTCGCCGGGCGCGATGATCTCAAGGTGCTGGATCTGGGCTGCGGCATGGGCGGCACGCTGCTGGCGCTGGCCCGTGCGTATCCGAAGGCCGAACTGCTCGGCGTGGACGTCGAGCCGCGCTCGGTTGAGCGCGCCAACGCGCGCTTCGCAGAAGCCGGCGTCGGGGCGCGCGTCAAGGCGCAGCTGGCGGCGGCCGAGGGCATGGATCTCGACGCGCGCTTTGATCTGGTCACGCTGATCCAGGTGCTGCACGAGACGCTGCCCGCCGTGCGGGCGGACATCCTGGCCGGCGCCGCGCGGGCGCTAAAACCAGGCGGCGTGCTGCTGGTGGTGGACGAGCCCTACCCCGAGACCGTCGCCGGCCTGCGCGACGCGCCAAGCTGCGCCATGACGCAGTTCATCGAGCGTTTCTGGGGCAACGAGCTGCTGCCACTCACGCAGCAGAAGGCGCTGATCGAGGCGGCGGGCCTGCGCGTGGATGCCCAGTCCGTGCCGCCGCCGGGGCTGGTCAGCGTCACCATCGCGCGGCGGCCGGGCTGAGGACCACGTCCACGACCACCGGGCCAAGGTGCTGAATGGCGCACGCTGGCACTACCTGGGAGGTGCGACCACGCATTCACTGGGACGACGCCGGCGAGACGATCACCGGCACCTGACGCGGGTGCTGGGTGTGCTGGAGGCGCAGCTCGACGCTCTGGCGCGCGCGCACGACGTCGACTTCGACCTGATGCGCGACGCCATGACCTACGTCGCCGAGTTCGCGAGTGCATCACCGGAGAAGCTCTGCGAGGACATGCACCGACCTGCACCAGCTGTGGGGCCGCGGCGTGGTGCTGGACACCACCGTGCACGACAAGGCGGCGACGCTGGTGTTCGACGACGGCGGCTTCAAGCCGAAGCTCGCGGCCTGAATCGACGGCGCAGTCAACAAATACGCGGCAGCAGCTCCCCGGCCGGGAGATCCAGCGGCCGGTCGGTGCCGTAGGGGCTGCGCAGCGTCACCCGCCCGGCACCGGCGCCCACCTTGCCGATCACCGCCGCGTGCGCCCCGCCCGGCGCGGCACGCAGCACATCGAGCGCCACTGCGGCCTGCGCCTGCGGCACGAAGGCCACCAGCCGGCCCTCGCAGGCCACGTGCAGCGGGTCGATGCCGAGCAGCTCACACGCCGTGACCACTGGCGGCGTCACCGGCACGGCGGCTTCTTCCACGCTCAGATCGACTTGCGCCTCGCGGGCCAGTTCCACCAGCACGCTGGCGAGGCCGCCGCGGGTCGGGTCGCGCAGACAGTGCAGGTCGATGCCGGCATCGAGCAGCGCCGCCACCGTGCCCCACAGCGGCTGGCAGTCGCTGTCGATGGCGGTCTCGAATTCCAGCCCCTCGCGCCGGGCGAGCACCGCCATGCCGTGGCGGGCGATGTCGCCGCTCACCAGCAGCGCATCGCCCGGCCGGATGCGGTCCGGGTGCACGCGCACGCCGGCCGGCACCACGCCGATGCCGGCGGTGTTGATGTAGACGCCATCCGCCCGGCCGCGCTCGACGACCTTGGTGTCGCCGGTCACGATGCGCACGTCGGCCGCGTCCGCCGCCTGCCGCAGCGCATGCAGCACGCGGCGCAGCGTTGCCATCGGCAGGCCTTCTTCGAGGATCAGCGACACCGACAGCGCCAGCGCCCGCGCACCGGCCATGGCCAGATCGTTGACCGTGCCGTGCACGGCGAGACTGCCGATGTCCCCACCCGGGAAGAACAATGGCCGCACCACGTAGCTGTCGGTCGTGAAGGCGAGCTGTGCACCGGCCGGGAGCGCCTCCAGCCGTGCGGCGTCGTGCAGGCCGCGCGCGCCGTCCGGTCGCAATGTCGGAAGGATCAACTCGTCCAGAAGCTGCCGCATCAAACGCCCGCCGCCGCCGTGCGCGAGCTGCACGGTGGGGTAGTCGTCCTGCGGCAGCGGGCAGTCGGCGTTCACCTCAGGCCGCCGCCCCGTGGTAGCGGTAATAGGCCGCACAGGCGCCCTCGGACGACACCATCGGCGCACCCAGCGGGCGCTGCGGCGTGCACTGGCGGCCAAACGCGGGACACGCGTCCGGCCGCAGGCGGCCCTGCAGCACCTCGCCGGCGTGGCAGTCGGCGTGATCCGGCTGCGGCGCGTCGGCCAGAGCGAAGCGCCGCGCGGCATCAAAGGCCGCGTACGCCGGCCGCAGGCCCAGTCCGCCGCCGGGCAACGCGCCCAAACCCCGCCAGCGGCGCGTGACGGGCTCGAACACCTCGCCGATCAGTGCCCGGGCGGCCGGGTTGCCGTCGGCCTGCACGGCGCGCGGGTAGGCGTTTTCGAGCCGCGCCTGCCCGGCCTCCAGCTGGCGCACACAGCCCAGCACGCCGAGCAGGATGTCCACCGGCTCGAAGCCCGTCACCACCATCGGCACCGCAAACCGCTCCACCAGCGGCGCGTACTCGCCGTGCCCCATCACCGCACACACGTGCCCGGCGGCGAGAAAACCCTGAATGCGGTTGTCGGGCGCCGCCAGAATGCCCGCAATGGCCGGCGGCACGCGCACCTGCGCCATCAGCAGGCTGAAGTTCCCCAGCCCAAGCGCGGCCGCCTGGCGCACCGCCGCGGCGGCGGCGGGTGCCGTGGTCTCGAAGCCGACGGCGAAGAACACCACCTGCCGCTGCGGCTCACGCTGCGCCAGCGCCAATGCGTCGAGCGGCGAGTACACGGCGCGCACGTCGCCGCCTGCGGCGCGCGCGCCAAGCAAATCGCCCGCGCTGCCCGGCACGCGCAGCATGTCGCCGAAGGAACACAGGATCACCTGCGGCCGGCCGGCCAGCGCGATGGCCTGGTCGATCACCTCCAGCGGCGTCACGCACACCGGGCAGCCGGGGCCGTGCACCAGCGTGACCGCCTCGGGCAACAGGCGATCTAGCCCGGCGCGCAGGATGGCGTGCGTCTGCCCGCCGCAGATTTCCATCAACATCCACGGCCGGGTGACCGTGCGGGCGATGGCCTCGCACAGCCGGCGCACGGCGGCCGGGTCGCGATACTCGGCCGTGCTCACGGCGCGGCCTCGCCGAGGCGCGCGAGTTCGGCCCACGTGGCCTGCGCCGCCGCGGCGTCGATCACGGCAATGGCGAGCCCGGCGTGCACCAGCACCCAGTCGCCGACGCCGGCGTCCGGCGTGCACACCAGCGACACCTCGCGCACCACGCCGCCGAAGTCGACCCGCCCGCGGGCGAACAGGCCGCCGCCGTCCTGCACGTCGAGAATCTGCCCGGGTATCGCAAGACACATGCTCAGTGCACCTTCGCGGCCAATCGCGCCTGCGCCACCGCCGCCTGACCTACCGCGAGGCCGCCGTCGCCGGGCGGCAGGCGCTGCGGCCAGAACACCGCAAGGCCGCCATTTTCGAGCGCCGCGCGGGTTTCATCCAGCAGACGCCGGTTCTGGAAGCAGCCGCCCGCCAGCACCACGCGCGCCGCCCCCACGCGCGCCGCCACCGCCGGCACCAACGCCGCCAGCGCGGCGTGAAACCGCGCGGCGATTTCCGGCACCGCCACACCCGCCGCGCGGTCGGCGAGCACGGCACCCAGCAGGGGCGCCCAGTCGGCGACGAGTCCATCACCGTGCTGCACCAGCGGCAGGGGATACGGCGTTTGCGCCGGCGCCGCCTCGGCCGCCGCCTGCACCGCCGCCGCCGCCTGGCCCTCGAAGCTCGCGACCTCACACAGTCCCAGCAGCGCCGCGACGGCGTCGAACAGGCGCCCGACGCTGCTGGTGAGCGGTGCATTCACACGGCGCTCCAGCGCCTGCAGCAGCGTGCGCTGCTCGGCCGCGCTGAAGGGCAGCGTCACACCGCCGAGTCCCGGACCGTACGCGGCATACAGCAGCCCGAGCGCCGCCCGCCGCGGCTCGCGCGCCGCTCGTTCGCCGCCTGGCAGCGGAAACGGCCGCAGCCACGCCACGCGCCGCAGCTGCGCCCCATCGCCGCAGAGAAACTCGCCGCCCCACAGCGTGCCGTCGCCGCCGAGTCCTGCGCCATCGAACGCCACGCCGAGGACCTCACCATCGAGCCCATGCTCGGCCATCACCGCCGCCACGTGCGCGTGGTGGTGCTGCACGGCGATCGCCGGGCGCGGATCGCGGATCGCCCACACGCTCGACGCGTAATCGGGGTGAGCGTCGTGGACGAGCGCCTGCGGTGCAACGCCGGCCAGCGCCGGCAGCGTGACCGACACGGCGTCGAAGCGCACCAGCGCCAACGCGGTGTCGAGATCGCCGATGTGTGGTCCGGCGACGATCCGCCCGCCCCCGCCGACTGCCAGCGCGCTCTTGAGCTGGCCGCCGAGCGCCAGTACGGCGGGTTCGCCCCCCGCCAGCGCCAGCGGTGTCAGCCCCCGCGCCAGGCGCAGCACCTGCGCCCGCCCGGAGGCGATCTGCATGACCGAGTCGTCCAGCGGGTGCAGGATGGCGCGGTCGTGCAACAAAAAGCCGTCGGCGATGCCGGCCAGGTGTGCGAGTGCCTCGTCGTTGTCGGCGCACAGCGGCTCGCCGGAGGCGTTGCCGCTGGTGGCGACCACCGGAAAGCCGAGCCGCTCCAGCAGCAGCACGTGCAGCGGGGTGCTCGGCAGCATGGCGCCAAGGCGCGGATTGCCCGGCGCAAGATTGGTCGGCAGCGCGTCGCTGCAGCGATCCAGCAACACAATGGGCGCGGCCGAAGACACCAGCAGCGCCTGTTCGGCCGGGCTCACGCGGCACACGGCACCTAGCGCGGCCAGATCGGCAAATATCACCGCCAGCGGTTTGTGCGGCCGGTGTTTCCTCTCGCGCAGCCGCGCGATGGCCGCGCCATCGCGAGCGTCGGTGAGCAACTGAAAACCGCCCGCGCCCTTCAGCGCCAGGATGCCGCCGCCGCGCAGCAGCGCCGCGGCCATCGCGAGCGCATCTTCACCGTCGGACAGCGGCCGGCCCTGCGCGTCGCAGAACGTCAGCCGCGGCCCGCAGGCCGGGCAGGCGTTGGCCTCGTGCCGAAAGCGCCGGCTGGCCGGGTCCGCGTACTCGGCCGTGCAGGCGGCGCACAGCGTGAAGGCCGCCATCGCAGTGCGCGCGCGGTCGTAGGGCAGCGCCGCGATCAGGCTATAGCGCGGGCCGCAGTGGCTGCAACTGGTAAATGCATAGCCGAAGCGGCGGGCGGCGGGGTCGCGCAGTTCGGCCAGGCACCCGGCGCAGGGCGCCAGATCCGGCAGCGGCAGCGCGGTACCCGGCGCCTCGTCGCTGGCCGCGACGACGAAGCCGCGCGCGCCGAGCGGCGCCAGCCACGCGCACTCGACGCGCTCGACCCGCGCCGGGGCGGGCGCCGCGCGCAGGCCGTCGAGCAGCGCGGCGATGGCCGCCTCGCTGCCTTCGGCCTCGATCTCGACACCGGCCGGGGCGTTGCGCACGCAGCCGGCAAGACCGAGCCCGACCGCCAGCCGGTACACGTAGGGCCGAAAGCCAACGCCCTGCACGGCGCCCGCAACCACGATGCGCGCGCGGCGCGCGGCGGCCCGCGCGGCTGCGCTGGCCGCCTCGGCCATCAGGCTACCTCGATGCTGCGCAGCAGGATGTCCTGCGCCTGCGGGTGGTCGGCGTCGTCCGACAGCTCGATATCGAGCCGCGCGCCCTCGGCCAGGCTGCCGCGGCTGCCGGCCTCGAAATGCTCGCGAAAATGCCCGGCCGAGATGTGCGCCAGCGCGCCGATCCACACCGCCACGCCCACCACGCGCGTGGCGTGCTGCTCACGCGCCACGGCGTCGATCTTGCTCAGCAGGTTGGCGATCAGGGAGTGTTCGTGCATGGTCTGTGGCCCCGAAAAAGATGCCTGTGGGAGCGGCGCCTCGCCGCGAATCTTCCGGTCGCTACCGGCCCGCCCCGACATTCGGCCCGAGGGCGGGCCTCCCACATGAGTCAAGCTGTGGCCAGCTCTTCAACGAGCGCCGCCGCTGCCGCCGCCACCGGCGGGCTCAACCCCTCGCCGATGTCGAAATCGGCGCCCTCGATGCCGTACACGGCGAGCAGCGCCGGGAGCTGGCCGAGCGCCCTGGCGAGTTCCACGGCCTCGGCGACGCCGAGCGCGTGCGTCGAGCAGCGCAGCAGGGTCGGCGGCAGCGGCCTTGTGGCGGCATCGAAGCGGTGCACCGTGCCTGGCGCGGCGCCGGACCGCACGGCGTCGATGAGGATTGCCGCCTCGCCTCCGGCGAGTGCGTCCAGCAGCGCGAAGCCGTCGTCACCCAGCACGCGCACATCGGCACCCTCGCCAAGCCGCACGGCGAGCTGCCGGGCCACCCACACACCCACGCCGTCGTCGCGTCGGGCAGCGTTGCCGATGCCGAGCACGCGCAGCCCCACTCAGCGCCGCTCCACGGTCAGCGTGAGGAAATGCGCCGAGCAGGAGATGCACGGGTCGTAGTTGCGGATGGCGGTCTCGCACACGGCGCGCAGCGCCTCGTCCGGCTGGTCGAGCCGCGGCTCGACGACATGGCGAAGATCGGCCTCGATCACGGCCTGGTTCACCGACGTCGGGGCGACGATCTTGGCGTCCGCGATGAGGCCCGACTCATCGACCTGGTAGCGGTGATAGAGCACACCGCGCGGCGCCTCGGTGGCGCCGTAGCCCACCCCGGCGCGTGGCTCGATCGCCACGGCCGGCGTGTCGCCGGGCGCATAGCTGTCGATCAGGCGCAGCGCCTCTTCGAGTGCCAGCACCACTTCCACGCCGCGCACCAGAATGCTGCGGAACGGGTTGCGTACCACCGCCGGCAGCCCGGCCGCCTGCGCCGCCGCCCGGGCCCGCGGCGTGAGCCGGTCGCCGTTCAGCGCATAGCGCGCCAGCGGGCCCAGGTGCACCACGCCGCCATCGGCGGTGCGGCTGTGCAGCGAGGTGGAGTGCCGGACGTGGTGTTCGGTGAGGTAGTCGTCGTAGCTGGCGATGGGCAGATCGACGCCGCCGCTCGACACCAGGCGCCCGCGGCCCATCGGGTACTCGCTGTCGTGCCGCAGGGCGACGAAGGTGTAGTCGCGCTGGAAGTCCGGGAAATCGAGCGCCGCGAGCGGAACCAGCGCCGTTTCCATTGCCTCCAGCGCCCACGCGAGCTCGTCGCGCAGCGGCGCCAGTTCCGCCCGCGTCGGCAGCCGATAGAAGCCGCCGATGCGCACGTTGATGGGATGAATCTCGCGCCCGCCGAGCAGCGCCACGATGCCGTTGCCGGCCTTCTTGATGCGCAGCGCCGTGCGCACCAGCTCGCCGTGGTCCCGAGCCAGGCTCACCGCGTCCGGGTAGCCCAGAAAATCCGGCAGGTGCAGCATGAACATGTGCAGCACGTGGCTTTCGATCCACTCGCCGCAGTACAGCAGCCGGCGCAGGTCGGCGATCGGCGCCGGCACGGTCACGCCGCACAGGTCCTCGATGGCGGCGCAGGCGCTCATCAGGTACGCCACCGGACAGATGCCGCAGATGCGGGCGGTGATGTCCGGCGCCTCGCGGCAGTCGCGCCCGCGCAGCAGCGCTTCGAAATACCGCGGCGGCTCGAAGATGCGCAGTTCCGCTGCCGCAAGCTGGCCGCCCGCGATGGAAAGATGCAGCGCGCCCTCGCCTTCCACGCGGGCGAGGTAGTTCACGTCGATGGTGCGCGTGGCGTCGGTCATGGCGTGCCGTCGTGGCGGGCGGCCTCGTCGGCGAAGGCCGGCGCGGCGGCGTTGAAGGTGCGGTAAAGCCGCGTCAAGGTGGCGGGCGACATGCCGGCGGCCAGCAGATGCTCGCTCAGCGCCGGCGCGTTCGGCGTTTCCTTCGGCCCGAAGCAGCCGTAGCAGCCGCGGTTGTAGGCCGGGCAGATGGCCCCGCAGCCGGCCTGCGTGACGGGCCCGAGGCACGGCGTGCCGTGCGCCACCAGCACGCAGGCGCTGCCGCGCGCCTTGCACTCCTCGCACACGCTGTGGGTCGCCACGTTCGGCCGCCGGCCGGCCAGCAGCGCGGCGATCAGCTCCAGCAGTTGCTGCTTGTTGACCGGGCAGCCGCGCAGTTCGTAGTCGACCTTGACGTGGGCGGCGATCGGCGTCGAGGTCGCCAGGCTGTCGATCCACTCCGGCCGCGCGTAAACAATCCGCTTCCACTCCTCCACGTCGCGCAGGTTGCGCAGCGCCTGGATGCCGCCCGCCGTGGCGCAGGCGCCGATGGTGATCAGCAGCCGTGACTGGGCGCGCACGTCGGCAATGCGATCGCGGTCGTGCGCGCTGGTGATCGAGCCCTCCACGAACGAGATGTCGTACGGCCCGGGCTCCATGCGGCTCGACGCCTCCGGGAACAGCGCGATGTCGACCGCGTCGGCCACCGCCAGCAGCTCGTCCTCGCAGTCGAGGAGACTGAGCTGACAGCCGTCGCAGGACGCGAACTTCCACACCGCAATGCGGGGTCTGGCCATATCAGAGCTCCGGCACGTCGATCAGCGCCTTGAGCCGCGGCCAGGCCAGCACCGGCCCGTCGCGGCAGACGAAATGCGGGCCGAGCTGGCAGTGGCCGCAGTAGCCGACGGCGCACTTCATGTTGCGTTCGAGCGACAGATACACGGCCCCTTCCGGCACGCCGCGCTTGAGCAGCGCCTCGGCCGTGAAGCGCATCATGATCTCCGGCCCGCACACCAGCGCCGTGGTGCGCTCGGGATCGAAGCCGGCGCGCGCCACCAGACGCGTCACCACCCCCACCTCGCCACCCCAGCCGGCGCTGGCACGGTCCACCGTGATGGCGAACTCCACGTCCCGATGCGCCGCCCAGGCGGCCAGCTCGCCGCCGTACAGCACGTCCGCCGGCGTGCGCGTGCCGTAGAGGATGCACACGCGCCCGTAACGCTCGCGCTGCGCGAGCACCTGCACGATGGCCTGACGCAGCGGCGCCAGACCCAGGCCACCGGCGACGATCACCAGATCCCCGCCCGCGGCGGCGTCCAGTGGCCAGGCGCTGCCGTATGCACCGCGCAGTCCGATCACCGTGCCGGTGGCGAGCCCGGCCAGCGCGCGGGTCACGCTGCCGACGGCGCGCACGGTGTGCAGCAGCGTGCCGCCCTCCCCCACGCCGGCAATCGAGACCGGCACCTCGCCGATGCCATGGGCGTACAGCATGTTGAACTGGCCGGGCGCGCAGTCGATGCCGGCATCGCCGAGCGGCGCCACCATCCAGGTGAACACGTCGGCGGTGTCCTGGCGGCGCTCGGTGATGCGCCACGGCGCCGGCAGCTGCGGTTCGGCCGCGATGCTCACGGCGCGCCGCCCGGCGGCGCGTACACGTCGAGCACCTGCAACCGGCAGGACTGCACGCGTTCGCTCAGCGTCGCCACCAGCGTTTTCAGCACCGCGTAACCGACGGCGGGATCGCGCTCCATCAAGTCGCGCAGGCGGGCTGCATCGAAGGCCAGCACACGGGTCGGCGTCACCGCCCGGGCGTCGAACTGGCAGCGGTACGGCGGCTGGAACCACGACCAGCCCACCGCCTCGTCGGGACCGACCGTCTCCAGCGTGACGATGCCCTGTCCGGGCAAGGCCAGCTTGATCTCGACCTGCCCGTCCAGCACCAGATAGAAGGCATCCGCCGGCGCGTGCTGGCGCAGCAGGTAGGCGCCCGGCGCGAAGGTTTTCTCACTCGCGCAGCCGGCGAGGCCGTCGCACTGCTGCGGCGCGAGTCCCTCGCAGAAACGCTGGTGCTCCACCAGTTCGCGCAGCGTCATGACTTGGACCCTCCGTCGCTTGCGGCGATCGCGGCGACCTCCTCGGTCAGATCGATGCCGACCGGGCACCAGGTGATGCAGCGCCCGCAACCGACGCAGCCGCTCTGCCCGAACTGGTCGTGCCAGGTGGCGAGCTTGTGCGTCAGCCACTGCCGGTAGCGCGACTTGACTGAGCCGCGCACGCTGCCGTGGCCGAGGTGCGTGAAATCGACGTTGAAGCAGGAATCCCACACCCGCTCGCGGTGCGCCGCGCCGGCGAGGTCCGTGACCTCCTGGTTGGTCGAGCAGAAGCAGGTGGGACAGGCCAGCGTGCAGTTGGCGCAGGACAGGCAACGCTCGGCCACCTCGTCCCAGCGCGGGTGTTCCAGGTTGCGCAGCAGCAGGGCCGGGGTGGCGACGGCATCCATGCTCCGCGTCTGCGCGGCGGCGTTGCGTTCGGTCTGCGCGCGCGCGGCGGCGATGTCGTCGGCACTCGCCGGGCAACCGGGCAGACTGACCAGCAGCGCCCTGCCCGCCGCGCTGCCGGCCTCGACCAGAAAGCGCTGACCGGCGCCGTCGATCAGCTCGGTGAGCGCGAGATCATGCCCGCCGCGCACCGCGGGGCCGGTGTCCATGGCCGCGCAGAAACAGGTATCGGCCGCCACTGCACAGTTCACCGCCACCAGCAGCACGGCCTCGCGCCGGGCGGCGTAGGCGGCATCGACGTGCTCGCCGCCGGCGAACACCCGGTCCTGCACGCCGATGGCGGCGAGCTCGCAGGCACGCACGCCGATGAACGCGCGCTTGGGCGCGTCGAGTGGCGCGGGCTCGAAGGCGAGGCCACCGTCCGCCTCGCGCCGCACCGAGAACAGCGTCTGTTTCGGGGGGAACAGATACCGCTTCCAGGAATGCGGCCCCACGGCGTAGCCGAACACGGCCGCGTCGTCGCGGCGCTCAAGGCGATAACTGCCGGGCGCCTGGCGATCCGTCCAGCCGGCCGGCAGGTCTGCCACCGTATCGATGCGCTCGTAGACGATGACGCCGTCACGCCGCACCGGGCCGATGGTGTCGTAACCCTGCGCGCGCAGCGCCACCAGCAGCGCCTGCAGGCCGTCGAGGTCGATCAGCTTCATCGGATGCGCGTGTCCTGCCATGGATTGATTGTGGACCGCCGGTTCGGTGGCGTGTCGTGATCCGACGCAAGCGGCGTTCGGCCGGTGGCTTCCAGCGAGGCGAGGCGGGGTGTTAAATCAAGCCTGGTCGGGCTACCTGCGAGGTGTGACCATGCACCCACTGGCACAACGCCTCAGAGACGATCACCGGCACCTGACGCGGGTGCTGGGTGTGCTGGAGGCGCAGCACGACGCCCTGGCGCGCGCCGACGAGGTCGACTTCGACCTGATGCGCGACGCCATGACGTACAGCACCGAATTCCCGAACCGCCTGCATCATCCGGTCGAGGACGTGCTGTTCGGGCTGCTGGCCGAGGCCGACCCCGGCGCGGCGGCCGCCTGCCGCGAACAGATTGCCGAGCACGAGCGGCTGTTTCATGACAGCGCGGCGTTCTACCGGCTGATCGAGGCGATCGAGTTCGACGATGCCGCCCTGTCGCGAGCGCAGCTCACGACGGCCGGACAGGAGTTTGTCGCCGCCCAGCGCGCCCATCTGCGCCGCGAGGAAACCGAGCTGCTGCCACGCGCCGAGCAGCGGCTCGACCGCGCCGCCTGGGACCGCGCTGCGCAGACGGCGGCGCAGGTCGAGGACCCGCTCGACGCCACCCACAGACCGGCGCGCTACGAGGCGCTTTACCGGGCGCTCGGTGGGGTAGACGCGTGAGATCGCGGCGCGGCTGACGCCGCTCCAGGACGGCCCGTCAGCCGTGCGGCCGATGCGCCGGGTACTTCCAGTCCCGCCCGCGCAGGATGACGTTCCAGTACATCCACGGGAACAGCGTGGTCTTCATCCACCAGTACAGACGGCGCGGTTTGGCCGGGTCGAGCGGCAGCGTGGACACCACCTTGCCGTCGTAGCAGAACTCGGCCAGCAGCACCTTGCCGCGCTCCACGGTCAGCGGGCAGCCGCCGTAGCCGTCGTAGCCGGCCGTGACGGGCTTGCCGTCGCGCGCCGCGAGCAGGTTGGCCATCAGCACCGGAAACTGCTTGCGCACCGCCGCGGCGGTCTTGGCGTTCGACGTGCCGGCACAGTCGCCCAGCGCGAACACGTTGTCGAAGCGCGGGTGGCGCAGGCTGGAGCGGTCCACCTCCACCCAGCCCGCGGCATCGGCGAGCGGGCTTTGCTTGATCACGTCGGGCGCGCTCTGCGGTGGCGTCACGTGCAGCAGGTCGTAATGCTCGGTGACGCGCCCGCCGCCGTCGGCGCGCTCGAAGGTGGCCTCGCGCCGCGCGCCGTCCACGGCCACCAGGTTGTGGCCGAAATGCGGCGTGCCGCCGTAGCCGGCAATCACGCCATCGAGCGCCTTGGCGTAATACGGCACGCCGAACATGGCCGGACCCGCCGTGTAGAAATGCGGCTCGGCTGGCACGCCGCGCCGCCGCCACTCGTCGGCTGCTAGATACAGCACTTTCTGCGGTGCGCCGGCGCACTTGATCGGCATCGGCGGCTGCGTGAACAGTGCCCGCCCGCCACGGAAGTTCTGCACGCACTGCCAGGTGTAGGGCGCAAGATCGCCGCGGTAGTTGCTGGTGACGCCATCGCGCCCCAGCGCGTCCGTGAGTCCCTCGATGCGGTCCCAGTCCAGTTGCAGACCGGTCGCCACCACGAGCTGGTCATAACCCACGCGCCGGCCGGACGCCAGCACCACCGCGTTGCCGGCAGGGTCGAATTCGCCTACCGCATCGCGTATCCAGGTGGTCGGCATGAAATCGCGCATCGGACGGCGGGTCTTTTCCGCCGCCATCACGCCGCCGCCGACCAGCGTCCAGCCGGGCTGGTAGTCGTGCGTGTCCTTCGGTTCCACCACCGCCGTGCGCAGTTGCGGTCGGGAGTTCTTGAGCGCCGAGGCCACCGCGAGGCCACCCGCTCCACCGCCGATGATCAACACGTCGTAGTGGGGGCTGTCGGCCATCGGTCGCTCCTCGGCTTGTCAGTTGGTAGGTCAATCCGTTCTATGAATATACCCACTCGGCCTTAGGCACGCCCCACGCCTGCCGCGCCGGCGGGGCAGCGCGGACGCAGGCAGTAAAATGCCCGCTCCACCGCCCGCGCCAGCCAAAACCCGAAGCACCGCCATGACTTACCCCAAGTTCCCGTCCGTGTCGCTCGAACAGTGGCAGGCCGCCGCCGAAAAGACGCTGCGCGGCAAGTCGCTGGACACGCTCACCTGGCACACGCCGGACGGCCTGGCCGTGAAACCGCTGTACACGGCGGCGGATGTACGGGAGCTGGAGTTCACCGACACGTTGCCGGGCTTCGAGCCGTTCGTGCGCGGGCCGCAGCCGACCATGTACGCCGGGCGGCCGTGGACCATCCGCCAGTACGCGGGTTTTTCAACCGCCGAGGAAAGCAACGCCTTCTACCGCAAGGCGCTGGCGGCCGGCGGTCAGGGTGTGTCGGTGGCGTTTGATCTGGCCACCCACCGCGGCTACGACTCGGACCACCCGCGCGTGGTGGGCGACGTCGGCAAGGCCGGTGTGGCCATCGACTCCGTGGAGGACATGAAGGTCCTGTTCGACGGCATCCCGCTCGACCAGGTCAGCGTGTCGATGACCATGAACGGCGCCGTGCTGCCGGTGCTGGCGGGTTACATCGTGGCGGCGGAGGAACAGGGCGTCGGCCAGGAGCAGCTCAGCGGCACCATCCAGAACGACATCCTCAAGGAGTTCATGGTCCGCAACACGTACATCTACCCGCCGGAACCGTCCATGCGCATCGTCGGCGACATCATCGCCTACACCGCGCAGCACATGCCGAAGTTCAACTCGATCTCGATTTCCGGCTACCACATTCAGGAAGCCGGGGCCACGCAGGCGTTGGAACTGGCCTTCACGCTGGCGGACGGCATGGAGTACGTGCGCGCCGCCCGCGCCGGCGGGCTCGACATCGACGCCTTCGCGCCGCGGCTGTCGTTCTTCTTCGCCATCGGCATGAACTTTTATCTCGAGGTCGCCAAGCTGCGCGCGGCGCGCCTGCTGTGGTGGCGGATCATGAAGGAGTTCGGCGCCAGGGACCCGCGCTCGCTGATGCTGCGCACGCACTGCCAGACGTCGGGCTGGTCGCTGACCGAGCAGGACCCGTACAACAACGTCATCCGCACCACCATCGAGGCGATGGCGGCGGTGTTCGGCGGCACGCAGAGCCTGCACACCAACGCGCTCGACGAGGCGATCGCGCTGCCGACCGAGTTCTCGGCGCGCATCGCCCGCAACACGCAGCTCGTGATCCAGGAAGAAACCCACATCACGAACGTGATCGACCCCTGGGGCGGCTCGTACCTGATGGAGAAGCTCACGCAGGACATGGCCGACCAGGCGTGGGCGATCATCGAGGAAGTCGAGGCGCTCGGCGGCATGACCAAGGCGATCGACACCGGCATGCCGAAGCTGCGCATCGAGGAATGCGCCGCCGCCAAGCAGGCGCGCATCGACCGCGGCGAGGACGCCATCGTCGGCGTGAACAAATACCGCCTGGCCGCCGAGGACAGCGTCGACACGCTGGAAGTGGACAACGCCAAGGTTCGGGTAGGCCAGATCGCGCGCCTGAACGCGCTGCGCGCCGCCCGCGACGAGGCCGCCGTGCAGGCCGCGCTCGCCGCGCTGACAGACGCCGCACGCAGCGGCACGGGCAACCTGCTGGCGCTGGCCGTCGCCGCCACGCGGGCGCGCGCCACGGTCGGCGAAATCAGCGACGCGCTCGAGGCCGTCTACGGCCGCCACCGCGCGCAGGCACAGTCCGTGTCCGGCGTGTACGGTGCGGCCTACGCCGGCGACAGCGGCTGGGACGAACTGCGCGGCGACATCGAGGCCTTCCAGCGCGACTACGGCCGCCGGCCGCGCATCATGGTCGCCAAGCTCGGCCAGGACGGGCACGACCGCGGCGCCAAGGTCATCGCCACCGCGTTTGCGGACCTGGGTTTCGACGTCGACATCGGCCCGCTGTTCCAGACGCCGGAAGAAGCGGCCCGCCAGGCGGTGGAAAACGACGTGCACGTGGTCGGCATTTCGAGTCTGGCCGCCGGCCACAAGACACTCGTGCCGCAGATCATCGCGGCGCTCAAGGCCGAGGGCGCGGACGACATCCTGGTGGTGGTCGGCGGCGTCATCCCGCCGCAGGATTACGACTTCCTGCGCGCGGCGGGCGTGGCCGGCATCTTCGGCCCCGGCACGGTGATTCCGAAGGCCGCGCGCGAGGTGCTGCACGCCATCCGCGCCGCCCGGCCGGCGCACGCGGCGTCTTGACCGCCGCCGACGCCGCGCTGGCAACGGCGCTGCACGCCGGCGAGCGGCGGGCGCTCGCCAAGGCCATCACGCTGGTCGAGTCCACCCGCCCGCAGGACCGCCCGTGGGCCGATGCCCTGCTCGCCACGCTCGCGCCGCACACCGGCGGCGCCGTGCGGCTTGGCATCAGTGGCGTGCCCGGCGTCGGCAAATCCACCTTCATCGAGGCGCTCGGGCTTTACCTCATCGCCCGCGGTCATCGCCTGGCCGTGCTGGCGGTGGACCCGTCGAGCCAGCGCACCGGCGGGTCGATCCTCGGCGACAAGACACGCATGGAACTGCTGTCGCGCGAGCCGGCGGCCTTCATCCGGCCGTCGCCGTCCGGCGGCAGCCTCGGCGGCGTCGCCAGCCGCACGCGCGAGAGCCTGCTGCTGTGCGAGGCCGCCGGCTACGACGTGGTGCTGGTGGAGACCGTCGGCGTCGGCCAGTCCGAAACCGCCGTCGCCGGCATGGTCGACTGCTTCCTGCTGCTGCAATTGCCCAACGCCGGCGACGAACTTCAGGCCCTCAAGAAAGGCGTGGTGGAGCTCGCCGACCTCATCGTCATCAACAAGGCCGACAGCAACCCGCAGGCCGCGGCGCTGGCGAAAAGCCAGTTCGAGGTGGCGCTGCACCTGCTGCACCCCGCCTCGCCCAACTGGTCCGTGCCCGTGCTCACGGCAAGCGCACTGCAGCACCAGGGCATTGGTGACGTATGGGACGCCGTGCGGCGCTTTCACGCCACCCTCACCGGCAGCGGGGAACTGGCCACCAAACGCGCCCATCAATCCGTGAGCTGGCTGTGGACGCTGATCGGCGAGGCATTGCAGGGCGGCTTTCGCGGTCATCCGGCCGTGGCCGCGGCGCTGGACGGCGTAACCGCCGCCGTGGTGGCCGGCGAGATCACGCCGACGGCGGCGTGCCAGCGATTGATGACCTTGTATCGCCCGGGGCGCTGAAGACCGCGGCGACCGCCTTAAAGCAGAAACGTCAGGTTGTCGATCGCCATGTCGCTTTGCGTCAGCAGCACGGTCTTGGCCTTGATCCTGAAACTGTCACCGTCTGGCAGCAGGCGGTGCTGGCTGACGCCGGACCAGATTTCCTGTCGGCCGCGGCGCAGTTCCGCCAGCACGAAGTTGCTGCGCGTGTGCACCTCGCCCTCGCGCAGCTCGAAACGCAGGTTGCCGACCACGCGACGCATGCGCGAGCGCGGCCGCTGGCTGTGCGCGGCGCTGCTCATGAGGCGATACACGCGGTCTTCGAGCCGCGCGCGGTCGTCGTAGATGATGGACACCTGCCGCTCGGGGTCGGTGCTGTCGGCGTCGCGGTCGTTGCAGGGCACCCAGTAGCAGCACTCGGGCGTCCACAGGGCAAGCCAGTCCTCGATGCGCAGCTCATCCAGCAGGTCGGCCTCGTGGAACAGGAAGGCCTCCACGGCATCGCGGGTGATGCTCATCAGGCCTCCGACATCAGCTTGAGCCAGCCGCGTAGTTGCCCGCGCTGGGTGGTTTCGTCGCCGACGAGGCCCACGCGCGTGCCGTCCGGCTCGATGCGCTCCCGGTTCAGGCCGCGGGCGAGGTAAAGCCACGGGTCGACCGTCGCCTGCAGACCTTCCTGATTGCGCTCGAACAGCTCCGCGTCGTCCGGCGAGCCGGCGCCGGACGGGCCGTAGAACGACTCGTGTTGACGCAAACGCAGGCTGTTGATGCTGGGTGGCACGCCCTTGAGCAGGCCGGGAAACATCAGCACCTCGGTGTCGTCCACGGCGAGTGGGCGCACGAGGCGAATCTGCACGCCGATCAATTGCAGGTTGGGGTAAATGCCGACGTGCGGGTCGCCGGCCCAGGCCAGCAGTTCGCGCGCGCGCTCGTCGCCGTACGACGCGAACATGCTCGCGATGTAGTCCTCGCCCTGCGGCTGCTTGCGCAGGGTGGCGAGGTAGCGGTCCAGATGCGCGCTGCGGCCGGGGAAGAAATCCAGCAGCACGTGGCCGTTGCCAAGATCCCGCGTGAGGTTGCCGGACTCGTCCGCGAACGGGTCGCCGTGATGGGTGTCGGCCATGTTGCCGCCGGCGCGCCGCCGCCAGGCGTCCAGCACCGAGCGGTGCGTGTAGTGCGGGTGGTAGCCGTCCATGCCGACGAACTTCCAGTTGCCGCGGTAGCGCGTGCGGTGCACGCCGGCGGTGACCTCGATCTGCCCGCTCGGCGAGGCGTCCATGTAGACGTCGAGGTACTTGGCCGCCGGACCCAGGTGCTCGGCGAGCGTGGGGCCGGTCGGTGCCAGGCTCGCGAACACGAAGCCGCGGTAGATGGCCTGCCGCGGCGCGGGCGTGAGGCCGAAGTCGTCCTTGCAGAAGTCGGGTCCGTAGCCGGCCGGGCCCGGCGCGTCCTGCAACGGACCGGTATTTTTGTACACCCAGCCGTGGTACCAGCAGGTGAAAAAGCGCGCGTTGCCGGTTTCCGTCTCGCACACCGTCATGCCGCGGTGGCGGCAGCGGTTCATGAACACGCGCACCTGGCCGTCGTCGCCGCGCACCATGACGACCGGCTGGCGGCCGATGGTGGTGGCGCGGTAGTCGCCGGGATTCGGCAGCTCCGCCTCGTGACCGACGCACAGCCAGCTCCGGTGGAAGATGCGCGCCATCTCCTGCTCGAAGATGGCGGGGTCCGTGTAGATGGCGCTGTGCACGCGCTCGCGCTGCACCAGATGTGCGTAGTCGGACACGCTGTACGGGGCGTTCATGGCGGGGGCTCCGGTCGCCGGACGATGCCGAAAAATAGCATGCGGCCCTTGCTGATCGTTCGGTCGGTTGGGCGGTCTATGATGGCCGTCAAGCCCGGCGTGAATCCGCACCGGCAATAACGACTATCAACCCGAGGAGAAACACCATGAGCCAGCCGAACGGCGCCGAAGTCCTGATCGACATCCTGAACGGCTACGGCGTGGAGGCGATTTTCTCGTCGCCCGGCTCCGAATGGCCGCCGCTGTGGGAGGCGCTGGCGCGCCGCGCCGCCGCAGGCCAGCCGGCGCCGACGTACTACAACGCCCGCCACGAGGATCTCGCCATCGGGCAGGCCATGGGCTACGCACGCGCCACCGGCCGGCTCGGCGTGTGCCTGATCCACGCGACGGTCGGCACGCTGCACGCCTCCATGGGCATCCGCGCGGCGTATCACGAGCAGATTCCGCTGCTGGTGCTGGCCGGCGAGTCGGTGACCTTCGGCGAGGGGCCGGACGCCTGGGTCGGCGCGCAGTGGGGGCGGTTCCTGGCCGACCACGGCGGGCCGGCGCGGCTGGTGGATTCGTTCTGCAAGTCGAGCTTTGGCCTGAACACGCCGACCGTGCTGGCCGGCGCCGTGCACCGCGCCTGCGCGCTCGCCATGGGCGCGCCGCAGGGGCCGGTGTTCCTGTCGCTGCCGTTCGAGCACCTGCACCAGCCGGCTGTACTGCCGGCGCCGGCGCGCTACGCCAACCCGACCATCCCGCGGCCCGAGCGCGCGCCGCTCGAACAGGCCGCGGCGTGGCTGAAGGCCGCCAAGGCGCCGCTGATCATCGTCGAGAACGCCGTGCGTACGGCTGGCGAGGCGGCGAGGCTGGTACAGCTTGCCGAGCGCCTGGGTGCGGGCGTGGTGGAGGGCCAGCACCCGGGCTTCGTGAACTTCCCGCGCGAGCACGCGCTGCACGCCGGCTACTACGCGCAGGCCTACCTCAAGGACGTCGACGCCGTGCTGATGCTGGAATCGCCGGGGCCGTGGTACCCGCCGACCGCCATGACGCCAGCGAACGCCAAGCTGATCTCGGTGGCGCAGGACCCGCTGCGCGAGCGCGACCCGTACTCGGGCTTCACGGCCGACCTGATCGTCCAGGGCGACGCCATGGCGGCGGTGGATGTGCTGCTGGAACTCATCCCGTCCGCCACCGCGGGTGCCGCCGCGCGCACCGCCGCCTGGGGCGAACGCTCCACCGCCCGGCGCGCGCTGTGGCGCGAGCAGGCGCTTGCGAACGCGAGCACCACGCCCATCGACGCCCGCTTCCTGTGCCATGAACTCAACGCCTGCCTGCCGGACGACGCCGTCATCGTCGACGAAACCATCCTCACCCATCACACCATCATCAACGTGATGGACCGCCTGAAGCCCGGCCACTTCATCAACGCGCTGTCGGGCGGTCTCGGGCTTGGCATCGGCATGGGGCTTGGCGCCGCCGTCGGGCTGCCGGACAAGGTGCTGGTCACCTTCGTCGGCGACGGCACCTACAACTACAACCCCGGTCTTGCGGCGCTCGGTTTCTCGCAGCAGTACGGCGTCGGCATGCTGACCGTCATCTTCAACAACGGCCACTACCGGTCCATGCAGATGGGCACCGAGTTCCTGTACCCGCAGGGCGCGGCGGTGGCCAATCGCAACCACGTGAGTTCCCGCATCGGCCCGACACCGGACTACAGCCAGCTCGCGGCGATCTTCGGCGGCCACGGCGAGCGCGTGGAAGATCCGGCGCAGATTCGCGCCGCGGTCGGGCGGGCGGTGGCGGCGGTGCGCGAAGGCAAGGCGGCGATTCTGGACGTGCGCATCGGCGACGAGATCGCGTTCCTCGCCAAGGTGTTCGGGGGTTAGGGAAGCGCTGATTTATTCAACGTTTCCGGTTCGGGGCAGGATGCCCCGACCCGCATCATGGGCGTAGCCCTTGGTGCGGGGAGCGCCGCGCGGGCGTGTACCGCGCGGCAGCGAGCTGAAAAATTCCAGGGATGGAATTTTTCAGCATTTCCTCGACGAAACCCACGCGGCGCGCCATCAAGGCGCGCCGCCGGTGGTCGATACAGTGCCCGGATGTGCGCCGGACCCCGCGCACGGGATGCCCTCAACCGGACAGAATCGAACACCATGCTGCAAAGCAAGCTGGCGCCGCGCGTGCGCCCCGTCGAGGATCTTGCCCGTCAGGACGCGGACGGCGTGTGGGAGGGCCACTTCCGAGGCCTGCACCTGTCGAGCGCATTCCAGCCGGTGGTCACACTCAGCACCGGCCGGGTCATCGGTCACGAGGGCCTGGTGCGCCTGAATTACGCCGACGGTCGCGGCGCGACGCCGTTTCGCTTCTTCAGCGGCGGGCTCGACGAGAGCGGCCTGGTCGACCTCGACCGCCTGAGCCGGATGCTGCACCTGCGCAATTTCACCCGTCAGGCCGGCGCGGACAGCGGCTGGCTGTTCCTGAACGTGTCGCCGCTGGTGGTGGCGAGCTGGCACCGCTATGGCGAGTTTCTCGGTCGTTTGCTGGACGAGACCGGCATCGACCCGGCGCGGGTGGTGGTCGAGATCGCCGAGAGCGGCGTTCAGGACGGCGACACGCTGGCCCGGGCGGTGGCGCATTACCGCCAGCTCGGCTGCCTGGTGGCCATCGACGACTACGGCGTCGGCCTGTCGAGCGTCACCCGCCTGTGGTCGCTCGGCGTCGACATCGTCAAGCTCGACCGCGAGCTGCTGACCGCCGCCATGGCGAGCCCCGACGAGCGGCGGCTGTTGCCGAGCCTGGTCGAGTTCCTGCACGACTGCGGCACGCTGGTACTGATGGAGGGCGTGGAACACTTCGACGAGGCGCTGCTGGCCATGGAAGTCGGCTGCGATCTCGCGCAGGGTTTCCATTTCGCGCCGCCGCAGCCCGCGCTGGTGGACCCCGCGCAGACGTTGTCCATCGACGCGCTGCGCGCCGCCGCGGCCGGCTCCGTGCGGCCGACGCCGGGAGCCGATTGGGTGCAGCAGTGGACCGAGCGCCTGGCGGGCGCGGCGCGCCGCCTTGCCGACGGTGCGCCGCTGCCGGTGAGCGTCGACATGCTGGTCGGGCAACCGGCGCTGCTGCGCTGCTACTGGCTCGACAGCGACGGCGTGCAGCGCGGCGACAGCCTGCTCGGCGCGCAGGCGGCGGCGCCGCGGTTTCCCATGCTGTTGGACCAGAACGGCGCGGACGCGTCCGAGCGGGGGTTCTTTGCCCGCGCCATCGCCCACCCGCAGGCGGTGCAGATGAGCCGCCCGTACCTGCAGCGCGGCTTCGGCGTCGCCTGCGTGACGGCGGCCGTTACCGCCGAGCTGGCCGGCGCGCCCGGCGTGCTGTGCTGCGACGTGGCCTGGCGGGACGACCGCGGCGGGTGACAGGCCCGATCCATCGCGGGTTCACGCCCGCGATGGATGCCGGGGCATCCCGCCCCGACGCGGAAAATCAGACGGCGCTGGCCAGCGGCCGGCTCGACGCGAGCAAACCCTCCAGCGCAGCCGGCTGACCGAACAGGAAGCCCTGCCCATGATGGATGCCGATCTGCCGCAGCAGGTCGAGCGTCGGCTGGTCCTCGATGAATTCCGCGATGGTCTCGAAGCCCATGATCTGCGCCAGCCGGTGGATCGACTCCACCATCGCGTGGTCGATCGGCTCACGCGTGATGTCGCGCACGAAACTGCCGTCGAGCTTCAGGTAATCCACCGGCAGGTGCTTCAGGTACGCGAACGACGACACGCCGGTGCCGAAGTCGTCGAGCGCGAAGCGGCAGCCGGCGCCGCGCAGGCGGCCGATGAACTCGCGCGTGCGACCCAGGTGCGCCACAGCGGTGGTCTCCGTCAGCTCGATGCACAGCTGGTCTGGCGGATGGCCGGGGCTCGCGAAGTAGCGGTCGAGCGTGTCGACGATCGATGCGTCCTCCAGCGAACGGCCGGACAGGTTCACCGACAGCCGCGCCCCCTGCGCGTGGTCCGGCCGCAGCAAGCGAGCCAGTACGCGGTCCAGCACGTAGCGGTCGATCAGCGGCATCAGGCCAAAACGCTCGGCCGCCGGCAGGAAGGCGCCCGGCAGCACGATGCGGCCATCCCGCTGGCGCAGGCGCAGCAGAATCTCGTACCAGGGCCGTGACGCTTGGGCCGCGAGCGCGTGGATGGGCTGGGCGAACAGCAGGAAACGCTGCTCTTCCAGCGCCTCGCGCAGCTCGCTCGCCCATTGCAGCTCGCGCCGGCGGCGCGACAGCTCCGCATCGCCGTGACGGAACAGGTAGACGCGGTTGCGGCCAAGGTCCTTGGCGGTGAAGCAGGCGAGATCCGCCTCCGCCATCAGCTCGGCCGCCGAGGCCGAGGCCGCCGTCACCGGCACCAGACCAACGCTGGCGCCGACGGTGAAACTGCGCTCGTTCCAGCGGAAGCGGAAATCGGCAATCAGCGCCAGCAGCTCGCCGGCGATCTGCACCGCCCGGTCCGACGGGCAGTCCGCCAGCAGCAGGCCGAACTCGTCACCACCCAGGCGCGCCAGCAGGTCACCGCGGCGAATCTGGTGTTGCAGCAGGGTTGCGAGCTCCGTCAGCAGCGCATCGCCGGCGGCGTGGCCACAGCCGTCGTTGACGACCTTGAACTGGTCAAGATCGATGTAACACAGCGCGTGCTCGGCGTCGCTGCGCCGGCCCTGCTCCAGCAGCTCGGCCAGGCGGTACTCGAACGCGCGCCGGTTGGGCAGGCCGGTCAGGGGATCGTGGCGAGCCTGGTGGGCGATTTCCGCCGCCATGCGCTGGGTGTCCGTGACGTCGCGAAACACGATCACGGCACCGGCCAGGGTGTAATCCGGCAGGCGGATCGGCGCCGCTGAGTCTTCGACGTGGTACTCGGTGCCATCGAGGTTCAACAGCACCGAGGTCGTGGGCAGGTCGATGCCCGCATCGTCGCCCGCAAGCGATGGCGAGGGCTGGTCGATCGGCATCCGCGTGTGGACATCCACCACCCGGAACACCGCCGCCAGCGGTTGCCCTAGCGCGCTCGACTGCGACCAGCCGGTCAGGCGCTCGGCGATCGGGTTCAGGGCCGTGACGCGGCCGTCGGCGTCAGTAGTAATGACGCCGTCGCCGATCGATTGAAGCGTCACCCGGGCCAGTTCCTCGGCGCGCGCCAGCGCCTGTTCGGCCTGCTTGCGGTCGGTGATGTCGCGGCCAGAGAAATGCAGCACACCCTCGCCCCAGGAGGGCTGCACAGTGAGCGTCACGTCGAGCCAGAACGGCGTGCCGTCGAGGCGCCGCGAGAACCAGTCGAAACGCGCGAAACCATCGCGTAGCGCCTGCTCGGATACCTCGCGCGCCCGCTGCGCCGACGGCCGGCCGTCCGGTTGCAGCGGGGGCGAGAAATCGAGCGGCGTGGTGCCGATGACCGGCGCCTTGTCGATGGCACCGTACATGCGCGCCAGGCAGGTGTTGCAATCGATGAAGGCCGGTCCGCTCGGACCCACCGACACGAAGCCGAAGGCGTCGGTTGCCACCTCGAACAGGTCCCGGAAACGTGCCTCGCTGGCGGCCAGTTCGTCCTGTGTTTCAAGCACCTCCCCGATGTCCCGAATCTGCACGCAGAGCGCATCGTCGCCCAGCGACGGCAGCGCAGTCAGCTCCACCAGGGCACGCAACGTCCGCCCTGTGGCATCGGTGAATTCCCAGCGGGCGCTGACACGGCCCTCGCGCAACGCGCGTCGGTTATCGGTAACAAATACCTGCGCCCGCTCGGCGTCAAGCCGGATGGCGCGCTTGACTGCGGCCAGAACACGCCGCGCCGAAACCGGCCGGTGCGGCACCCCAAGCAGCGCGGCAAATGCTTTGTTCCAGCGCAGCGGTCGGATCCGATCGAGATCAGTCCCACGAGCGATGGCGACCGGATCGGGGTTGCTCAGCAGCCAGTCATCGAAGGGATCGCTCACGACTCGGCTCCCGAGCGCATCGCTAGTAAAAACATGTTAAAAAAAACACAATCCGCTTCCCTCCAGGCACACCCATGTCGGCATCCCTGCCCGCCTACGCGGAGTTGCACTGCGTCTCCAACCATACCTACCTGCGCGGCGCCTCCCATCCCGAGGAGCTGGTGGCGCGGGCAGCCGCGCTGGGCTACACGGCGCTCGCCATCACCGACGAGTGCAGCCTGGGCGGCGTGGTGCGCGCGCACCGGGCGGCCCGCGAGCACGGCCTGCCGCTCATCGTCGGCACCGAGCTGCGCCTGCACGACGGCCCGCGGCTGGTGCTGCTGGCCGCCGACCGCGACGGCTACGGCGACCTGTGCGAGCTGATCAGCCGCGGCCGGCGGGCGGCTGACAAGGGGTGTTATCGGCTGTGCCGGCAGGATGTTGAGCGCCTGGGGGAGGGCGTGCTGGCGGTGCTGCTGCCGGACGAGGAACCCGCGCTCGAACCCGCCCGCTGGCTGGCCGGGTGCTTTCCGGGCCGCGCCTGGGTGGGCTGCGCGCTGCTGCGCGGGCCGGATGACGGCGCGCATCTGGCCACCGTGCAGGCGCTGGCGGCCGCCGCCCGCCTGCCGGCGCTGGCGGTGGGCGAGGTGCACATGCACGCCCGCGGCCGGCGCGCGCTGCAGGACACGCTGACGGCGATTCGCCTCGGCACACCACTGCCGCACTGCGGCCGGGCGCTGTTCCCGAATGGCGAACGGCACCTGCGTCCGCGCGAGGCGCTGGCCGGAATCTACCCGCGCGCGCTGCTGGACGAGACCGTGCGCGTGGCGGCTCGCTGCACGTTCTCGCTGGGCGAGCTGCGCTACGAGTACCCGCAGGAGGTGGTGCCGGCCGGGCTCACGGCCGACCAGCACCTGCGCGCGCTGAGCCTGGACGGCGCGGCGCGGCGCTACCCGCAGGGCCTGCCGGGCAAGGTGCGGGCGCTGATCGAGCACGAACTGGCGCTGATCGCGCAGCTGCAGTACGCGCACTATTTTCTGACCGTGCACGACATCGTCGCCTTTGCGCGTGGGCGCGGCATCCTGTGCCAGGGCCGCGGCTCGGCGGCCAACTCGGCGGTGTGTTTCTGTCTTGGCATCACCGAGGTGGACCCGGCGCGCAGCGAGCTGCTGTTCGAGCGCTTCGTGTCGGCCGAGCGCGCCGAGCCGCCGGACATCGACGTCGATTTCGAGCACCAGCGCCGCGAGGAGGTGCTGCAGTACGTCTATGCCAAGTACGGCCGCGAGCGGGCCGGCCTCGCCGCCACGCTGATCACCTACCAGCCGCGCAGCGCCGTGCGCGACGTGGGCAAGGCGCTGGGGCTCGACCCGCTGCAGGTGGACCGGCTGGCGAAAACCCTCAGCTGGTGGGATGACCGGCTCGACCCGCAGCGCGTGCGCGAGGCCGGGCTCGACCCGGACAGCCCGGCGCTGCGGCAGCTCACCGTGCTGGTGGGGCAGCTCATCGGCTTCCCGCGCCACCTGTCGCAGCACGTCGGCGGCATGGTCATCGCGCGCGGCCGGCTCGACCGGCTGGTGCCGATCGAGAACGCCGCCATGGCCGACCGCACCGTGATCCAGTGGGACAAGGACGACCTCGACGCGCTCGGCCTGATGAAGGTGGACTGCCTCGCGCTCGGCATGCTGTCGGCCATCCGCCGCACGCTGGAGCTGGTCGGCGACTGGCGCGGCGCGCCCATGACGCTGGCCGACATCCCGGCCGAAGACCCGGCCACCTACCGAATGATCCAGGCCGCCGACACGGTGGGCGTGTTCCAGATCGAATCGCGCGCGCAGATGGCCATGCTGCCGCGTCTGCGTCCGGCGACGTTCTACGATCTGGTGGTGGAGGTGGCGCTGGTGCGCCCGGGGCCGATCCAGGGCGGCATGGTGCATCCGTATCTGAAGCGCCGGCAGGGCCTGGAGCCGGTCGAATATCCCAGCGAGGCGGTGCGGGGCGTGCTGGAGCGCACGCTCGGCGTGCCGATCTTTCAGGAGCAGGTGATTCGTCTGGCCATGGTGGCGGCCGGTTTCAGCGCCGGCGAGGCCGACCGCCTGCGCCGCGGCATGGCGGCCTGGAAACGCAGCGGCAGCCTTGCGCCGTTCGAGCGCCAGCTCGTCGACGGCATGCGCGCGCGCGGTTACGACGAGGATTTTGCGCGGCGCATCTGGGCGCAGATTCAGGGCTTCGGCGAGTACGGCTTTCCGGAATCGCACTCGGCGAGCTTTGCGCTGCTGGCGTACGCGTCGGCTTACCTCAAGCGCCACCACCCGGCGGCCTTCACCGCCGGCCTGCTCAACAGCCAGCCGATGGGCTTCTACGCGCCCGCGCAACTGGTGCAGGACGCGCGCCGCCACGGCGTGCCGGTGCTGCCGGTGGACGTGACGGCGAGCGCCTGGGACTGCACGCTGGAAGCGGGTGTGGCCGGCCGGCCGGCGCTGCGCCTCGGGCTGCGCCTCGTGAAGGGCCTCAAGGAAACGGCCGCGCGGCGCATCGAGGCCTTACAGCAACAAGGCCGTCTCGGCACACAGCACGAGCAGACAGTCGCGCTGGCCGCCGTGAGCGGCCACGACGTGCACCCGTCACTTGGCCGCGACACGCGCGTGGCCCACGCGCCGCCGGCGGGGCCGCCGATTGTCCGGCTGGACGAGCTCGTCGCCGCCGCGCAGCTCGACCGCGCCGACGTGCAGGCGCTGGCCGACGCGGGCGCGCTCAAGACCCTCGCCGGCAACCGCCACCAGGCGCGCTGGCAGGCGGCGGCGGTGGAAAAACCGGCGCCGCTGGTGGTGCACGCCCCAGAGGCGACGCCCCTATTGCCGCCGCCGACCGAAGGCCAGAGCCTGCTGGCCGACTACGCGAGCGTGGGCCTGACGCTCGGCCGCCACCCGCTGGCGCTGCTGCGTGCGCGCCTGCCCGGCGTGCTGACCGCCGCGCGCCTGCAGGGCGTATTGAGCGCCGCGCGCTTGCGCGAGCTGCCGCACGGCGCGCTCGCCCGGGTGGCCGGCATCGTCATCGGCCGCCAGCGGCCCGGCACGGCGAGTGGCGTGATCTTCGTGACACTGGAAGACGAAACCGGCCACGTGAACGTGGTGGTCTGGCAGCGCACCGCGCAGGCGCAGCGGCGCCCGCTGCTGCACGCGCGTTTGCTGGAGGTGGCCGGCACCGTGGAGCGCGAGGGCGAGGTCGTGCACGTGATCGCCGGCCGCCTGACCGACCGCTCCGTCTGGCTGGGGGCGCTGCTCACACCCTCGCGGGATTTCCGGTGATGCGTTGTGGGGTTGGCCGGGGCTATGGGCCGGATTTGCGTTTTGCCCGCGGGTGCGCCGCGTCGTACACGCGCGCCAGGTACTGAAAATCCACGTGCGTGTAGACCTGCGTGGTGGCGAGGCTGGCATGGCCGAGCAGTTCCTGCACGGCGCGCAGGTCGCCGGACGATTCGAGCAAATGGCTGGCGCAGGAGTGGCGCAGCAAATGCGGGTACACGCGCCGGTCAATGCCCTGCCGGTCCGCCCAGTGGCGCAGGCGCTGCTGCACGGCGCGCGCCGACAGCCGCCCGCCGAGTCGGCTCACGAACAGCGCCGGGTCGGCGCCGGCCAGCGTTTCGCGCAGCGTCAGCCAGTCCGCGAGCGCCTCTCGCGCACGGCGGCCGACCGGCACCACGCGCGTCTTGTTGCCCTTGCCGGTGACGCGCGCGCTGGCGTCGGCCAGATCCACGTCCGCGCGGTCGAGCGCGACCACCTCGGCCAGGCGCAGGCCCGACGAGTACAGCAGCTCGAACAGCGCCCGATCGCGGCGGGCGAGCGGATCCTTGGCGGGGAAATCGAGCAGCCGCGCCAGATGATCCACGTCCAGCGTGGCCGGCAGGCGGCGCGGGCTCTTGGGCGCGCTGATGCCGGCGCTGGGGTCGGCCAGCAGGCCGTGGTTGTTCAGCAAATGCCGGTAGTACGCGCGCAGCGCCGCCAGCAGGCGCGCGATGCTGCGCCCGGCAAGCCCCTCGCGCGCGAGCGCGGCGACCAGGCGGCGCACCTGCGGCGGCGTGAGGCTGGCGAGACTTTCAGCACCCAGCGCCGGCAACAGGCGCTCGCAGCGCAGCAGATCCCGCCGGTAGGCGGCCAGCGTGTGCGGGCTTGCGCGGCGCTGCGTGGCGAGCGCCGCGAGAAAGTCGTCGACGCCCGGCGCGGTGTTCACACCAGACGGTGCCAGTGCGCGCCGGCGAGGCGCGCCAGCCGCTCCAGCAGCAGCGTGCCGAGCTCCGGGCTGAAGCGCTCGGCGTCGTGCGCACCGAGCAGCAGCAGCGCCGGCGTCGCGCCGGCCGCGAGCGGCAGGATGGCGGCCGACGCCGTCTGCGCGTCGAGGTAGGGCTGCACGGTCGACAGGTCCGCGGCCGGCACGCAACGGGGCTTGCCGCGTTCGATGTCGGCGGCGAACAGCGCCGGGTCGAGCGTTCTGAGCGCGGGCAATGCTTCACCTGGCGGCAGCGGGTGCGTCAGCACGCGCAGCGCGTCGGTGCCGAAGTCGCGCCGCAGGTGCGTGGCGAGCGCGTGCAGCAGCGCCGGCAGGTCGCCACAGGCGGCCAGCGCCACGGCGAGTTCGAACAGCTTGCGGTACTGCTCGTCGTGGCGGTGGGCGGCCTCGATCACGGCATCGAGACGCGCCGTGAGCGCGCGGTTGCGCTCGCGCAGCACCGCCACCTGGCGCTCCACCAGCGACACGGCGCCGCCGGTCGGGTGCGGCACGTCGAGCGCCTCGAACACCTGCGGGTGGCTTTCGAGGAAGTCGGGGTTCAGCAGCAGGTAGGCGGCGACCTGGTCGGCATCGGCAGCGGTTTTCTTTTTCATGCGGCAAGTACGCCCTCGAACACGGTGACAGCGGGTCCAGTCATCAACACCGGCGTGCCCGGGCCGGCCCAGGCCAGGTCCAGCGCGCCGCCCGGCAGGTGCAGGCGCGCGGCGGCATCGAACAGCCCCCAGCGCACGCCAGCCACGAAGGCCGCGCAGGCGCCAGTGCCGCAGGCGAGCGTCTCGCCGGCGCCGCGCTCGTAGACGCGAAGGCGCCCCTCGCGGCGGCTGACGATGTGCAGGAAACCGACGTTCACCCGGCGCGGAAAGCGCGCGTGGGCTTCGATCAGCGGCCCGAGCGTGGCAACCGGCGCGCTCGCCACGTCCGGCACGCACAGCACGACGTGCGGGTTGCCGATGGCGAGCGCGGCGACGCTGACGGTCTGCCCGTCGACGTCGAGCGCGTAGTCGAGTGCCTGCTGCGGCGCCTCGAACGGAATGCGCGCCGGCTCGAAATCCGGCAGGCCCATCTCCACCTCGACCTGGCCGTCGGCCAAAAGGCGCGGGCGGATCAGCCCACCCAGCGTGTCGAAGGCGAGCGTGGCCTTGTCGCTGAGGCCCTGCTCGTGCACGAAGCGCGCCGCACAGCGCGCGCCGTTGCCGCACTGCTCCACCTCGCCGCCGTCGGCGTTGAAGATGCGGTAGGTGAAGTCCGCGTCGGGCCGGCGGGGTGCTTCGAGCAGCAGCAGTTGATCGCAGCCGACGCCGAAGTGCCGGTCGGCCAGCGCGCGCACCTGCGCGGCCGACAGGCTGACCGCCTGGCGCACGCCGTCGATGACCACGAAGTCGTTGCCGAGACCGTGCATCTTGGTGAAACGCAGCCCGCCGGTCACGGGGTTTCCCCGAGCGCCAGCCGGCCGGCGTAATCGCGCGCGAACTGGTACGCCGCGCGGCCGCTGCGACTGCCGCGCGTCAGCGCCCAGCGCAGCGCCTCCTCGCGCCAGTCGTCGACCGGCCGCTCGCAACCCAGACGCGCCAGCCAGTGCTGCGTAATGGACAGGTACCGCTCCTGGTCGAAGGCGTGAAACGCCAGCCACAGGCCGAAGCGCTCCGACAGCGCGATCTTTTCCTCGACCGCTTCGGCGAAGTGGATTTCCTCGCCCACGTGCCGCGTCAGGGCGTTTTCTTCCTGGTACTCCGGCAGCAGGTGGCGGCGGTTCGAGGTGGCGTAGATCAGCAGGCGCTCGCGCCCGCCGCTGACCGAGCCGTCGAGCGCAACCTTGAGCGCCTTGTAGGCCGGCTCGTCGCTGCCAAAGGACAGGTCGTCGCAGAACACGATGAAGCGGTGGGGCAGGCCGGCGGTGGCGGCGGCGATGTCCGGCAGGTCCACCAGGCGGTCCTTGTCCACTTCGATCAGGCGCAGGCCCTGCGCGGCGTGCCGTGTCAGCAGCGCCTTGACCAGCGAGGACTTGCCGGTCCCGCGGCTGCCCCACAGCAGCGCGTCGTTGGCCGGCGCACCTGCAAGGAACTGGCGCGTGTTGCGGTCGAGCGCCGTCTTGACCCGGTCGATGCCCTGCAGGTCATCAAGATCGAGCCGCTGCGGATGCTCGACGGCCACCAGCGCGCGCCGGCCACCCGGCCGCGCCTGCCAGCGCGCGGCGAGCGTGGTCTGCCAGTCGATGGCGCGGGGCGGCGGCGGCAGCAGGGCGTCGACGCGGTCCAGCAGCGCCTCGGCGCGGCGGACCAGTCTGGTAAGGTCATCGTTCATGGCGCCGGCATTCTACCGGCTCGCCCCTGGCCCGTTTCCGGACGCTTTCATGCCGCAAGACCCGACCCTCGCCGCGCTGCTGCCGGCCGTGATCGACATCGCCCGCCGCGCCGCGGGCGCCATTCTGGAGGTGTACGACGGCGAGTTCGCGGTCGAGCACAAGGACGACCGCTCGCCGCTGACCGCCGCCGACCGCGCCGCGCACGGCGTGATCGTGGCGGGGCTTCAGGCGCTCACGCCGCAGTGGCCGGTGCTGTCGGAAGAATCGGTGGCGGTGCCGTATGCGCAGCGCCGCGCCTGGCAGCGCTACTGGCTGGTCGACCCGCTCGACGGCACGCGCGAGTTCGTCAAGCGCAACGGCGAGTTCACCGTGAACATCGCGCTCATCGACGCCGGCCGGCCGGTGCTGGGCGTGGTGCAGGTGCCGGTGCGGGGCGAGGTGTACGCCGCAGCCGAGGGCGTCGGCGCCTATCACCTGGCGGCGGACGGCGTGCGGCGGGAGTTGCGCGTGGCCGACTATCAAGGCGGGCCGCTGCGCGTGGTGGCGAGCCGCTCGCACGGCAGCCCTGAACTGGCGCAGTTGCTGGCGGCGCTGCCGGGGCACCAGATCGTGTCGATCGGCAGCTCGCTGAAGATTTGTCTGGTGGCCGCCGGCGAGGCGGATTTCTATCCGCGCCACGGACCCACCAGCGAGTGGGACACCGCCGCCGCGCAGTGCGTGCTGGAGCAGGCCGGCGGCCAGCTCACGGATTTCGCGCTGCGACCGCTGCGTTACAACAAGGAATCGATCTTGAATGCGCCGTTTCTCGCCTTCGGTGCCGGCGAGCGGCCCTGGCAGGCGGCGCTCGGCGCCGTCTGATTACGGCTGACTCGCGTACGCGGTCAGACGCTCGCGCGGTACCGGCTGGCGGCGTCCGCCTGTGCCTGGCCGCGCGCGCCGTACGTGGTGGCGTCCGCGGCGGCGCCGGACAGCACGCGCATGGCGCGCGTGAGCATGCCCTGCTGCAGGTGCAGCAGTTCGCCGTTGCGGCGGTTCAGCTCCTGACAGCGACGCAGCGCCGGTTCCGACACGGCACCGTCGAGACTGCCGAGCGCCTCGGTGAGCGCCCGCTTGGCGTCGGCGATACGCATCAGCGCGGCGCCGTCGGCGGCGCGCAGCGCCGCGTATTCCTGCTCCAGCAGGTCGATCATGCCGGCCAGCGGGTTCTGCGCTGTACCGGTGGCGGCGTCCGTCATCGACCGGGTCAGCCGAGCGCCGCGCGGTCCTGCGCCAGCAGGCCGTCGGCGATGCGCTGCGGGTCGATCACGTAGGTACCGTTGGCAATTGCCTCGCGCAGCGCCGCGACGCGATCGGCATTCACGGCCGGCGTAGCCGCCACGGCGCCCTGCAGGTCATTCAACTGACGGGCGCTGTCGGTCAGCTTGACCGAATCGCCGTTGGCCGGCACCTCGCCCGACGGGCTGCGCAGCTGCGGCTCGGCGCGGGCGGCGCCGGTGTCGATGCGGGCAACGTCGGGCGTGTGCGAAGTGGACTTGATTTCCATGGCTGTCGCTCTTGGCAGAAACCGCTTCAAAACGCGGTGGATGCGCGCTTATCGTCAACCTTGGACGGGAACTTTAGCGCTCCGTGCTGATTTCTTGGCGCGACCCGCCTTGGTCACCCTGCATATCTGCTGAATCAACGGCTTATGTGCTCCGCCGCCTACCACGCCGTGCACGCCATCACGGCATCCGAAGCGGGACGTACTGCGCCGGATCCCGGCCGGCTCGTCAAAATTCCACCGTGACCTTGCCCTCGCCGGTGACCGTGCCCTGCACCACCCGCCGGGTGGTCGCGTTTTCGACACCAATCCGGTCGCCCTCGGCGCCGTTCGCCATCGCCTTGCCGGTGGTGCGGATGGCAAAAGCGGGGCTTTGCAACTGCACCGTCACCGGCTCGCCGCGGCGCACCAGCACGGGTGCTTGCAGCACCGCGGGCGTAAGGCGCTCGCCGGCGCCGACGCTGCGCCGCAGCGACTGGCCCACGGCAGCGGCATCGTCCACGAGGTACTGCCCGGCAAGCGCGCCAAGCTCCGTGGTCTGCCGGCGCAGGTCCGAGGCTTGCATGCGGTGGCCGCGCGGCAGCGGCCGGGCCGCCACCAGCACCGCGCCGCTCGCCTGCACCGTGACCGGCAGGTGCACGGACCAGCCCGGCGCCGCCGGGCAACTGACGCGTACCACCGCCCGCCCCGGCAGGCGCGTCTGGCCGGTCAGGCGAGCGTCGAGCGGCGCCGGGCAGTCGGCGAGGCGAAGGCGCGGGTCGGGCCTGGCGACGCTCGCCGTCGAATTATTGACGCCAGCCTCGCGAGCGGCTGCCAATGCAGCGCCGCGGGCGGCCTGCACCAGCGTGTCGGGTGCCTGCGTGGCTGACACGCCTATCGCGCAGCACAGCAGGCACGCGGCCAGAAACGTTTTGACTATTAAGGTATTGGGCTGCATAGGGACAAGCTCGGAAGTGTGGCCGGTAACGGCGACGCGGCGGCCAAGGCACCGCACACGCCATTCATGCGGCAGGTCTATCAGCACGCGCCGTGCCACTGCCCGCCGACACCCGCCCATACCCGACTATTCAGCCATCGGACGCGGCGCCCTGACCGTCGAGCGCGGCCCTGCGCCGGCAAACCGTCGCCGGACGACCGGCAAGGGCTTGCCAGACGGTCTGGCGGACCACTGCCGCAAGCCGAGAAAAGTCGAAAAAACCGCATGAAATAAGGCATTGCTTGTTTCTGGCCCGGCCCGTGCTTAAGGCCGATTCAGACGCAATCCGCCGCGGAGTTCGGCATGGCAAACCTCATCGACCAGGCTTTCGGCAGCCACGCCACGGCGCTGCAACTGCGCGCCGAGCGCTCGCAGCTGCTGGCGGCCAATCTGGCCAACGCCGACACCCCCGGCTTTAAGGCGCGCGACATCGACTTCCGGCAGGCGCTCGCCAGCGCCCAGGGTGAAGCCGGGCCGCTCGTGACGACGCAGGCGAACCATGTCGGCGGGCTGGATGCCGGGCAGGGCACCCGCGCGCTGTACCGCACGCCGCTGCAACCGGCGCTGGACGGCAACACGGTGGACGTGGCCACCGAGCAGGCGGCGTTCAGCGAGAACTCGAACCGGTATCTGGCGAGCCTCACGTTCCTGAACGGCCGCATCCGCGGCCTGATGACGGCCCTGCGCGGGGAGTAACGAACCATGAGCGACTTTCGGATGTTCGGCACGCTCGGCTCGGCGCTCGCCGCGCAGACCGTGCGCCTCAACACCGTGGCGAGCAACCTCGCCAACGCCGATCAGGCCGCCGGCAGCGCGGACGCCGCCTACCGGGCGCGCGTGCCGGTGTTCTCGGCCGTGCTCGACCAGGCCCAGCGCGACGGCGCGGCGGTTGGCGTGCAGGTGAAGGACGTGTCGGTGAGCCAGGAGCCGCCGCGCGCCGAGTACCAGCCGGGCCACCCGCTGGCCGACGCGCAGGGCTACGTCTACTACAGCAACGTGCGGCCGGTGGAACAGATGGCGGACATGATTTCCGCCTCGCGCTCCTACGAGAGCGCCGCGCAGGCGCTCGGCACCGTGCAGGAACTGATCCAGCGCACGCTGCGACTCGGAGAAGGCGCATGAACACCACCGACGCACTCGCCGCCGCTGGCCTTCGCAGCACCGACACGCTGACGCCCTCCAAGGAGCGGCGCACGGTGCTGAACCAGGAAGACTTCATGACGCTGCTGTCGACGCAGCTGAAGTACCAGGACCCCAGCAAGCCCATGGAAGCCAACGAGATGGTGGCGCAGATGGCGCAGCTGAGCATGGTCAGCGGCGTCGCCGACATCAAGCAGGCGCTGACCGACCTGTCGAGCAGCCTGTCGTCGAGTCGCACCGCGCAGGCATCGCAACTGGTCGGACGCGAGGTGCTGCTGGACGGCGGATCGACGCTGCTGCCGCTGGGCGGCGCACTCAAGGGCGCGGTCAACCTGCCGGCCGACGCGGCGGATCTGAAGATCAGCATCTACGACAGCGCCGGCCGCCTGGTGCGGCAGGTCACGCTGGGCCCGCAGCCCGCTGGCCTGGTGCGCTTTGCCTGGGACGGCAGCCTGCCGGACGGCACCGGCGCCGCGCCCGGGCAGTACCGCGTGTACGCCGATCCCGGCACGGGCGAGTCGATCCCTACGCTGGCTGCGGCGCGTGTCGACAGCGTGCTGCTCGGCAGCGACGGGCAGGCAACAAAGCTGGTTCTGGACGGCTACGGCGTCACCGATCTCGGTGCCGTCAAGCAGGTGATGTAAGCGACCCCTCGATCAAGCGATCACAAGCCTTTCACAGGAGACAGACATGGCTTTCGAAACGGCTATCAGCGGCCTGAACGCCGCCACCACGCAGCTCGACATCGCGAGCAACAACATCGCGAACGTCAACACCAACGGCTTCAAGCAGTCGCGGGCGGAGTTCGCCGACGTCTACTCCGGCTCGAACCTTGGCGTGTCATCGCTCGCGGTGAGCCGCGGCGTGCGCACCGCAGCCGTGAACCAGATTTTCGACCAGGGCAACGTCAAGTCCACCAACAACAACTTCGACCTTGCCATCTCTGGCGGCGGCTTCTTCCTGCTGGACGACAACGGCGGTCAGGTCTACACGCGCGCAGGCGCCTTCGGCGTGGATCGGTCGGGCTTCGTCACCAACAGCGCCGGCCAGAAGCTGATGTCGTTCGCGGTGGACGCCGCCAATCAACCGGCCGGCTCACCAATGCCGCTGCAGATCGACACCTCCGACGTCGCGCCAAACTCAACCAGCATCCTCACGGTGGGCGTGAATCTGCGCGCCACCGCGCCGGTGGTGGCAGTAACGCCGTTCGACCCTAACGTCGCCGGCAGCTACACCAACTCGAGCTCGGTCACCTTCTACGACTCGCTCGGCGGGGTCCACGACTCGGTGCTGTACTTCGTCAAGACCGCCGCCAACACCTACGACACGCATCTGGTAGTGGACGGCGCCGAAATTCTCCCGACGGGCGGCGGCACGCTGACCTTCGGCACGGACGGCAAGATCGCGACGCCGGCGAGCGGGCAGGTTGCCTACGCCTCCACCCCCATACCCGGCGCTGCCCCTCTAGCGGTGACGCTTGATTACGCCGGGTCCACGCCGTCCACGCAGTTTGGCGACACCTACAGCGTGAACGCGCTCGACCAGGACGGCTTCACCACGGGGCGTCTGGCGACCATCCAGATCGACGAGACCGGGCAGGTGTTCGCCCGTTACACCAACGGCCAGTCGCGTCTGCAGGGCGTGGTGGCGATGGCCAACTTCTCGAATCCGCAGGGCCTGCGCCAGGCCGGCAACAACGCCTGGATCGAGACCTACGCGTCGGGCATTCCGCTGGTCGGCACCGGCGGTTCGGCGCGGCTTGGCACCATCCAGGCCGGCGCGCTCGAAGACTCCAACGTCAACCTGACCGAGGAACTGGTCAAGCTGATCCTGGCGCAGCGTAATTTTCAGGCCAACGCGCAGGTGATCCAGACCGAAGAGCGGACCACCCAGGCGCTGATGAACATGCGCTGATAGGCCATGGATCGCCTCGTCTTCATCGCATCGGCCACCGCCGCGCGGCTCGAAACCGCGCAGGCCGTCGCCGCCAACAACCTGGCGAACGCCAGCACGGCCGGTTTCAAGGCCGACCTGCTGGCGAGCCGCGCGGCGCTGTTGCAGGGCGCCGGCTGGGACAGCCGCGTGTACGCGCCGGTCACCGGCGCCGGCCTCGATGCCAGCGCCGGTGCCTTGCAGCACACCGGGCGGGAGCTCGACGTGGCGGTGGATGGCGAGGGCGCGATCGCCGTGCAGGCGGCCGATGGCAGCGAGGCATACACGCGCGCCGGCAACCTGCGCGTGGCGGCCAGCGGTGTGCTGGAGACGGCCGCCGGCTTGCCGGTGCTGGGCGACGGCGGGCCGCTGCTGCTGCCGCCGTACGAGAGCGTCAGCATCGGCCGCGACGGCACCGTGTCGGTGGTGCCGGACGGGCAGGGACCAGAGGCGCAGGTGGTGGTCGGGCGCATCAAGCTCGTGACCATGCCCGCGGATGGCATGCGCAAGGGCGGCGACGGCACGCTGCGCACCGCCGATGGCGCGCCACTGCCCGCCGATGCCGCCGTCGGCGTCACGCCGCAGGCGCTCGAAACCAGCAACGTGAGCGCCGTCGGCGCCATGGTGCAGATGATCGAGACCAGCCGTCAGTACGAACTGCAGGTGCGCCTGATGCAGTCCGCCGAGAAGACCGACCAGGCCAGCAGTCGGTTGTTGTCACTCAACGGTTAACGCCGAGGAAATCGCACCCATGAACCAGGCCCTGTGGATCGCCAAGACCGGCCTCGACGCGCAGCAGACGCGCATGGAGGTGGTGTCGAACAACATCGCCAACGTCAACACCACCGGCTTCAAGCGCGAGCGGGCGGTGTTCGAGGACCTGCTCTACCAGAACATCTCGCAGGTGGGCGCCAGCTCCACGCAGGACACGCAGCTGCCGAGCGGCTTTTCCATCGGCACCGGCGTGCGCGTGGTCGCGACGGAGAAGCTGCACACCCAGGGCAAGCTCACGAACACCGGCAACACGTTCGACATGGCCGTGCAGGGCAAGGGGTTCTTTCAGATCCTGATGCCGGACGGCAGCCTCGCCTACACGCGCGACGGCAGCTTCCAGGTGAACCAGGACGGCCAGCTCGTCACCGCCACCGGCTACCAGGTGCAGCCGGCCATCAGCGTGCCGGAGGGCGCGCTCAGCGTCACCATCGGCTCGGACGGCACGGTGTCGGCGCTGTTGCCGGGCTCGAACGCGGCGACGCAGATCGGCAGCGTGCAGCTCACCAACTTCATCAACCCGGCCGGCCTGCAACCCATCGGCCAGAACCTGCTGCTCGAATCCGGCGCGAGCGGCGCGCCGCAGACCGGCACGCCGGGCCTGAACGGCCTTGGCACGCTGACGCAGGGGTCGGTCGAAAGCTCCAACGTCAACATCGCCGAGGAGCTGGTGAACATGATCGAGACGCAGCGCGCCTACGAGATGAACTCGAAGGCCATCCAGAGCGCCGATCAGATGCTGCAGTTCGTCACCAACAACCTGTGACGGTGACCGCCATGACCCGCTCCATCCTGGCGTTCGGCGCCCTGCTGCTGCTCGCTGGCTGCGCCGGCCTGGAGCACAAGCCGGACCCGGACTTCGCCGCCACCTACCCGGAAGCGACACCCCCGCCGCCGGCGCGCCCGAGCGGCGGCATCTACCAGGCGAGCTACCAGCCGGGCAACACGCTGTACCTGTTCGAGGACGTCAAGCCGCGCCGGCCAGGCGACGTGCTGACCGTGGTGCTGGTGGAGGAAACCAGCGCCAGCAAGGCCGCCAAGACCGCCACCAGCAAGAACAACTCGACCGACATCACCAACCCCACGCTGCTCGGCTCGCCGGTGCAGTTCGGCACGCCGGGTTTCCTGCCGCTGGAAAGCCACAGCGGCAACGGCCTTGGCACCAGCCTCGAAGCCGAGCGCGATTTCTCCGGCACCGGCAACAGCAGCCAGAGCAATAGCCTGACCGGCCGCGTCACGGTGACGGTGGCGCAGGTGCAGCCGAACGGCAACCTCATGGTGCGCGGCGAGAAGTGGCTGAAGCTGAACCAGGGCGAGGAGTACGTGCAGATATCCGGCATCGTGCGCCCGGCCGACATCCGCCCGGACAACACCGTGCTGTCCACGCAAGTCGCCGACGCGCGCATCGCCTACACCGGCAAGGGCGCCATCAACGACGCCAACGTCATGGGCTGGCTGGCGCGCTTCTTCGCCAGTGCCATCTTCCCCTTCTGAAGGACGCCGACCATGAAGCGCCTGCTGATCGCCCTGCTCGTGCTGGTGGTAACCCCGGCCAGCGCCGAACGTATCAAGGATCTGGCCGGCATCGCCGGCGTGCGCAACAACCAGTTGATCGGCTACGGCCTGGTAGTGGGCCTCGACGGCACCGGCGACCAGACCAGCCAGACGCCGTTCACCATCCAGAGCATCCGCAACATGCTGGCGCAGTTCGGCGTGGTGGTGCCGCCGAACGTGAACCCGCAGCTGAAGAACGTCGCCGCGGTGGTGGTGCACGCCACGCTGCCGCCGTTCGCGCGCACCGGCCAGACCATTGATGTGACCGTGTCCTCGCTCGGCAACGCCAAGAGCCTGCGCGGCGGCAGCCTGCTGCTGTCGCCGCTGAAGGGCGCCGACGGGCAGGTGTACGCCATGGCGCAGGGCTCGGTGGCGGTGGGCGGCCTTGGCGTGTCGGGCGCGGATGGCTCCAAGATCAGCGTCAACGTGCCGAGCGCCGGCCTGATCCCGGCCGGCGCCACGGTGGAGCGCGAGGTGGCGAGCCCGTTCGCGGATGGCGGCCCGCTCACGCTGCAACTGAACCGGGCGGATTTCACCACCGCCAACCGCATCACGCAGGCCATCAACCGCAGCTTTGGCGAGGGCACCGCGGTCAGCCGCGACGCCGCCGCCATCGACGTGCGCGCGCCGCAGGACGCCCAGCAGCGCGTGGCCTTCGTGTCGATCGTCGAGAACATCGCCGTCGACCCGGCCGACGCACCGGCGCGGGTGGTCATCAACACCCGCACCGGCACCGTGGTGATGGGCGGCGAGGTGCGCGTGTCGCCGGCCGCGGTGTCGCACGGCAGCCTCACGGTCACGATTGCCGAGCGCGCCGACGTGAGCCAGCCGGCACCGTTCTCGCGCGGCGAGACGGTGGTCACGCCGCGCACCGAAATCGAAGTCGCGGAAGACAAGAAACCGATGTTCCTGTTCGGCCCCGCAGTGACGCTGGCGCAGGTGGTGGAGGCCGTGAACCGCGTCGGCGCCGGCCCGTCGGACCTGGTGGCGATCCTGGAGGCGCTGCGCGAGGCGGGTGCGCTGCACGCGGAGCTGGTGGTGATCTGATGCTGCCCGCCGCCGTCTACACCGACCCGAACGGTCTTGCCGACCTGAAGCGCGCGGCGCGGGCGGATGCCACCGCCGCCGCGCCGCAGATCGCCCAGCAGGCCGAGGCGCTGTTCCTCGGTGAGCTGCTGAAGACCATGCGCAGCAGCGGCCTGGGACAGGGTCTTCTGGACGGCCCGCAGGCCGAGATGTACCGCGACCTGCTGCACCGCCAGCTGGCGGTGGAACTGAGCCAGCACGGCGGGCTCGGCTTTGGCAACGCCATCGCCGGCGCGGTCGGCGGCAGCGCCGCGCCACCGAGCCCGTCCGCCGCCGCGCTCGGCCTGCCGCGCGGTCTGGCCGGCCTGCCGCCGATCAGCCGCGCCGGCGTTGTGGGCGGCGGCACCGCGGCGGCCGACTTCGACTCGCAAAGCGCCTTCGTCACCGAGCTGTGGCCGCACGCGCAGCGCGCGGGGCAGGCGCTCGGCATCGACGGGCGGGTCATCCTCGCCCAGGCGGCGCTTGAAACCGGCTGGGGCGAGCGCGTGGC
Source organism: Immundisolibacter sp. (assembly GCF_050250495.1). Taxonomy (GTDB): domain Bacteria; phylum Pseudomonadota; class Gammaproteobacteria; order Immundisolibacterales; family Immundisolibacteraceae; genus Immundisolibacter. The sequence continues at coordinate 108,215 of NZ_JBFWOM010000002.1, forward strand.
GCGCACCGCCGACGGCCGGCCGAGCTACAACCTGTTCGGCATCAAGTCGCACGGCTGGGGCGGCGCCGTGGCGCGCGTGCCGACGCTCGAATTTCGCGACGGCGCGCTCCAGCGCGAGACGGCCGACTTCCGCGCCTACGGTTCCTACGCCGAGGCCTTCGACGACTACGCGCGGTTTCTGACCGAGAACCCGCGCTACCGGCAGGCGCTGGCGGCCGGCAACGCGGCGGACTTCGCGCACGGCCTGCAGGCCGCCGGCTACGCCACCGACCCCGCCTACGCCCGCAAGATTCTGGGCGTGCTGGGCAGCCCGCTGCTGGCCGACCTCGGCGGCGCGGCCTCCAACGGAGCACAGGCATGAATTCGCTGAACATCGGCGTGTCGGGCCTGCTGGCCTTCCAGCGCCAGATCGACGTCACCTCGCACAACATCGCCAACGTCGCCACCGACGGCTACAGCCGCCAGCGGGCGGAGCTGACGCCGGCCTCGGCGCAGTTCCTCTCCGGCAGCTACCACGGCAACGGCGTGGAGGTGGCCACCGTGCGCCGCGCCTACGACGGCTTCGTCAACGCCGAGTTGTGGGGCCAGACGGCGACGCAGAAGAGCCTGCAAACGGTGGCGGACCTGAGCACGCGCCTCGGCGCACCGCTGTCGGACGCATCGTCCAGCCTGCAGGGCGCGCTGTCTGACTACTACGGCGCCCTGCGCGCGGTGGCATCGGCACCCCAGGACGCCGCCACGCGCCAGGCGGCTTTGTCCAGCATGGAAACGCTGGCGGCCCGCGTGCGCACGCTGGATGGCACCTTCGGCTCGCTGGATCGGGAAATCAACGGCCGCATCAGCGCCACGGTGGGCGAGATCAGCGCAATTGCGAGGCAGATTGCCGACGTCAACGGGCGCATCGCCAGCGCCGGCACGGCGCCGCCGAACGACCTGCTCGACAACCGCGACCGGCTGATCACGCAACTGGCCGGCAAGATCGCCGTGCAGACCGTAGCGCAGCCGGACGGCACGCTGAACGTGCTGGTCGGCACCGGCCAGGCGCTGGTAAACGGCACGCAGGCGTTCACCCTGTCGGTCGGTGGCGGCGCCTACGATGCTGCTCGGCCGGAGATCTACTTCAGCAGTTCCAGCGGTACAGGCTCAGTCACCGAGCAGATGAGCGGCGGGGAACTCGGCGGCCTGCTCGATTTTCGCCGCCAGGTGCTGGACCCGGCGCGCGCCTCGGTCGGCCGGGTCGTTACCAGCCTCGCCATGACCGCCAACCAGCAGCACGCGCTGGGTATGGACGCCTACGGCCAGCTCGGCGGCGCACTGTGGACCGATTTGTCCACCGTGCCGCGCGTGCTGCCGAGCGGCAACAACACCGGCACCGGGGTTGTTGCCGCCAGCATCACGGACCTGGCCGGCCTGTCCGACAGCCGCTACCGGCTGGCGCGCGACACGGGCGGCTACACGCTGACCCGCCTCACCGACGGCAAGGTGTTCGCGCTCGCGAGCTTCCCGGCCACGCCCGAGACCGTGGATGGCGTGACGCTCGGTCTCAGCTCGGGCGCGCTTGCGGTCGGCGACAGTTACCTCATCGACCCCACCGGCGATGCAGCCCAGCGGTTCAAGCTCGCGGTCAGTGACCCGGCGCGCCTCGCGCTGGCGGGTCCGGTGCGAGGCGCCGCCGCGGCTGCCAACCTCGGCACCGGGCAGCTGGGCGCGCCCGGCGCTGTGGCCCTGCCCTCCCCGCCCGGCGACCTGCTGAACCCGGTCACCGTCACCTTCACGTCGGCGACTACCTTCGACGTCACCGGCGTCGGCGCCGGCCTGCCAGCGACCGGCCTTGTCTATAACCCCGCCACCGGCGCCACGCTGGCCTACAACGGCTGGAGCGTGCGCCTGGACGGCGTACCGGCGGCCGGTGACGTGTTCCGCGTGGAGCCGAACGTGGGCGGCACCGGCGACGGCCGAAACGCCCAGGCGCTCGCCGGGCAGGAATCCCTGCAGGCGCTCGAAGGCGGCCGGGCGAGCGCGCTCGTGAGCTACGGTGGCCTGCTGGCGCGAGTGGGCAGCGCCGGCCAGCAGGCGCGCATCGGTGCCGACGCGCGGCAGGTGCTGGTCGACCAGGCCAGCGCAGCACGCGCGGCGGTGGCCGGCGTCAATCTCGACGAGGAAGCCGCCAACCTGGTGCAGCTGCAGCAGGCCTACCAGGCGGCGGCGCAGGTGATCGCGATCACCAACGTAATCTTCTCCAGCCTTCTGAACGCGGTGGCCAACTGATGATGCGTCTGTCGACAGCCGATTTTTATGCCCGCAGTCTAGCCAGCATGCAGCGCCGCGAAAGCCTGATCGCGCAGGTGCAGCACCAGCTCGGCAATGGCCTCAAACTGGAAAATCCGGTCGACGACCCGGCCGGGGCAGCCAACGTGAGCCGCTTCAACGCCGCGCTCGCCGCCGGCGCCTCCTTTGACGCCACCATCAACCGGGCCAACGCCGCCATGGCTGCCGAGGAAGGCGCGCTGATCAGCGTGGGCGATGTGCTGCAGCGGGTGCGCGAGCTCACCCTGCAGGGCGTGTCCTCCACGCAGTCAGTGCACTCGCGCACCGGCATCGTCGCCGAAGTGCTGGCGCTGCGCGGTCAGCTGCTGGCGATTGCCAACAGCCGCGGCGCCGACGGGGAACACCTGTTCGCCGGCTACAGCGTGGACACGCCGCCGTTCACGCAAGCGGCGGGCACCGTCACCTACGTCGGCGACGCCGGGCAGCGGACGCTCGAAATCGGCCCCGGCAACCGTGTTGCCATCGCCGATGCTGGTTCGACGGTGTTCGCCGGCGCGCGCGCCGGCAACGGTGATTTCCTCACGACGGCCGGCGCAGCCAACGCCGGCACGCTGCTGGTCGGCAGCACGGCCTTGTCCGGCAGCCTGGTGCCGGACGACTACACCGTCACCTTTACCGTCGCCCCAAGCGGCGCCATGAGCTACGCCGTCACCGGCGTCACCAGCGGCCCTGTGGCGAGCGGCAGCTTCAACCCGGGCGCAAGCGTGGTCTTCAATGGCGTCACGCTGGCAACCGCCGGCGTGCCCGCCGATGGCGACACACTCAGCGTGCGCCCGGCCGGTCGCCAGGACGTGTTCAGCGTAATGACCGAGATCGCCAGCGCGCTGGCGCTGCCGGATGGCACACCACAGGCGGTTGCCGGCCAGGCCAACCGCCTGAACCGGGCGCTCGAAGCGCTCGACCAGCAGATGGCGCATGTGCAAACCGTGCGCGCAGACATCGGTTGGCGCATGAAGGCGGCCGAGGTGGCCGCCGACGCGAGCGCCGGCGCCACGCTACAAATCCAGAAGGCGCTGTCGGACGTGCAGGATCTCGACTACGCCGAGGCGTCCACGCGCCTTGCCAAGAACCTCACCGGTCTACAGGCGGTGCAGGAGACCTTCAGCCGCCTGTCGAACCTGTCGCTGTTCAACTACCTGCGCTGACCGCAAGCGCCCGCCCAGCGGGCCGCCGCCAGCCGGGGCGTACCCCGTCCCTGTGCTAGACTTCGCGGCGCGTTGCAGCGCCCTCCCCACGCCTGTGGCGCCGGGCTTTGCGGCCCGCGCCCACGTCCTGCGGACATCGTAATCACCGCCCGCAGTCACGGCGGCCCGCCCGCCGGACCCCCGTCCTTATTCCCGAGTTTGGCGACAGCATGACCGACTTCGCCCGCGAAGTTATTGCCGCGAACATCGAGGACGAGCTCAAGCGCTCCTACCTCGATTACTCCATGAGCGTGATCGTCGGGCGCGCGCTGCCGGACGTGAAGGACGGCCTGAAGCCGGTGCACCGGCGCGTGCTGTACGCCATGCACGAGTCCGGGCACCACTGGAACCGGGCGCACGTCAAATCCGCCCGCGTGGTCGGCGACGTGATGGGTAAGTACCACCCGCACGGCGACTCGGCCATCTACGACACGCTGGTGCGCATGGCGCAGCCGTTCTCGCTGCGCTACCCGCTGATCGACGGCCAGGGCAACTTCGGCTCGGTGGACGGCGACTCGCCGGCCGCCATGCGCTACACCGAATCGCGCCTGTCGCGCATCGCGAGCGAACTGCTGGCCGACATCGACATGGAAACGGTCGATTTCGTGCCGAACTACGACGGCAAGGAGCGCGAGCCGGCGGTGCTGCCGTCGCGCCTGCCAAATCTGCTGGTCAACGGCGCCACCGGCATCGCGGTCGGCATGGCCACCAACATCCCGCCGCACAACCTCACCGAGGTCGTGAACGCCTGCGTGGCGATGATCGACGACCCGGCCATCGATCTCGACGGCCTGATGGCGCACGTGCCGGGGCCGGACTTCCCGACCGCCGCCAGCATCAACGGCGCCGCCGGCATCCGCGAGGCCTACGCCACCGGCCGCGGCAAGATTTACCTGCGCGCCCGGGTCGAAATCGAGGAAGACAGGAAGACCGGCAAGGCGAGCCTGGTGATCGTCGAGCTGCCGTACCAGGTCAACAAGGCGCACCTGCTGGAGAAGGTCGCCGAGCTGGTCAAGGAAAAGCGCATCGAGGGCATCACCGAGATCCGCGACGAGTCCGACAAGGACGGCATGCGGGCGGTGATCGAGCTGCGCCGCGGCGAGGTGCCGGAGGTGGTGCTGAACCACCTGTACCAGCAGACGCAGCTGCAATCGGTGTTCGGCATCAACATGGTGGCGCTGGTGGACGGCCAGCCGCGCCAGCTCACGCTGCACGAGGTGCTGGACGCCTTCATCCGCCACCGCCGCGAGGTGGTGAGCCGGCGCAGCCTGTTCGCGCTGCGCAAGGCGCGCGAGCGGCTGCACATCCTGGAAGGCCTGGCGGTTGCGCTCGCCAACATCGAGCGCGTGATCGCGCTGATCCGCGGGTCGCAGACCACCGACGAGGCACGCGCCAAGCTGACGGCAGAAGGCTTTGCGCCGGGCTTCGTCGGCGAGATGCTGGCCCGCGCGCTCGGCGCGGACGCGCAGCGCCCGACCGAAACCGGCCGCGGCCTGATCGACGGCGCGTATTACCTGAGCGACCGGCAGGCGCAGGCCATCCTCGACATGCGCTTGCAGCGCCTGACGGGGCTCGAACGCGACAAGATCGTCGACGAGTACGGGGAACTGGTGGCGCAGATCATCGATCTGCTCGACATCCTCGGCAGCGAGACGCGCCTGCTGTCCGAGATCCGCCGCGAGCTGCTGGAAATCCGCGACCAGTACGGCGACAAGCGCCGCACCGAGATCATGGCGAACCGCCTCGACCTCACGTCCGAGGATCTGATCGCCGAGCAGGACGTGGTGGTCACCTTCTCGCACCAGGGCTACGTCAAGTCGCAGCCGGTCAGCGAGTACCGCGCCCAGCACCGCGGCGGCCGCGGCCGGTCGGCGGCGCGCGTCAAGGAAGAGGACTTCATCGAGCGGCTGTTCGTCGCCAGCAGCCACGACACGCTGCTGTGCTTCTCCAGCGCCGGCAAGGTGTACTGGCTGAAGGTCTACGAGCTGCCGATGGCCGGCTCCGGCAGCCGCGGGCGGCCAATCGTGAACCTGCTGCCGCTCGGCGAGGGCGAGAAGGTGAGCGCGGTGCTTGCGGTGCGCGAGTTCGCGGCCGACCGCTACGTGGTGTTTGCGACCCGCCGGGGTCTGATCAAGAAGACGGCGCTGGCTGATTACTCGCGCCCGCGCAGTGCCGGCATCATCGCGCTCGACATTCTGGACGGCGACGCGCTGGTCGACGTGGCGCTCACCGGCGGCCACGACCACGTGCTGCTGTTCACCGACGACGGCAAGGTGCTGCGCTTCGACGAGGGCGACGTGCGCGCCATGGGCCGCGACGCGCGCGGCGTGCGCGGCATGAACGTGCGGGGCGACCAGGCCGTGATCGGCATGGTGGTGGCGCAGGCCGGCGGCGACATCCTCACCGTCACCGCCAACGGCTACGGCAAGCGCACGCCGCTGGCCGACTACCCGCTGCGCGGACGTGGCGGCATGGGCGTGATTTCCATCCAGACCACGGCCCGCAACGGCCAGGTGGTGGGCGCCGTGCAGGTGGCGGCCGACGCCGAGGTGATGCTGGTCACCAACGCCGGCACCGCCATCCGCACCAAGGTCGCCAGCATCTCGCTGCTCGGGCGCAACACGCAGGGCGTGACGCTGATGGGCGTCGGCGAGGGCGAGCAACTGGCGGGTCTCGCCGTGGTGGCGCCGGAAGAAACGTCCGATGCCGATGACGAGGCGGTGGCGATCGATGGCGCCGATGCCGACGAATTGACCAGTGACCCGGATGCCGACGCGGCGCCGGACGACGCTGCGGGCGAAGACCCCACTCAGGATTGATGGCGGCGGTCGCCTGACCGGCGGCCTGGACATGGAGACGACGATGGCACGCGTATACAACTTCAGCGCCGGTCCGGCGGTGTTGCCGGAGCCGGTGCTCGTGCAGGTGCGGGACGAGCTGCTCGACTGGCACGGCAGCGGCATGTCGGTGATGGAGATGAGCCATCGCGGCAAGGAATTCATCGAGATTCAGGGCCAGGCGGAAGCGGATCTGCGCGCGCTGATGGGCATCCCGGCCAACTACAAGGTGCTGTTCCTGCAGGGCGGCGCGAGCCTGCAGTTCTCGATGGTGCCGCTGAACCTGCTGCCGGTGGGCGGCAAGGCCGACTACGTGCTGACCGGATCGTGGGCCAAGAAGGCGGCGTCGGAGGCCAAGCGCTACGGCACCGTCAACGTGGCGGCGACCAGCGCCGAGACCAACTTCAACCGCATCCCGACCCACGCGGAGCTGAAGCTCGACCCCGGCGCGGCCTACGTGCACATCACCGGCAACAACACCATCTTCGGCACCGAGTACCCCTACACGCCGGACACGGGCGCCGTGCCGCTGGTGAACGACGCGTCGAGCAACATCCTGTCGCGCCCGGTGGACGTGAGCCGCTACGGCCTCATCTACGCCGGCGCGCAGAAGAACATCGGCCCGGCGGGCCTCACGCTGGTGATCGTGCGGGACGACCTGATCGGCCGCTGCCGCGAGGGCGCGCCGACGATGCTCGACTACGCCATCCACGCCGAGAACGACTCCGCCTACAACACGCCGCCGACGTTTGCCATCTACGTGGCCGGCCTGGTGTTCAAGCACTTGCTGAACCTGGGTGGCCTGCCGGCGGTCGAGAAAGCCAACGTCGAGAAGGCCGACCTGCTGTACGGCCTGCTCGACCGCAGCGGTTTCTACAACTGCCCGACCGAGCCGGCCAGCCGCTCGCGCATGAACATTCCGTTCACGCTCGCCAACGCCGAGCTCGACACCGCGTTCCTCGCCGAAGCCAAGAAGGCAGGCCTCGTGCAACTCAAGGGCCACCGCAGCGTCGGCGGCATGCGCGCCAGCATCTACAACGCCATGCCGCTGGCCGGCGTCAAGGCGCTGGTCGACTTCATGGTCGACTTCGAGCGTCGGAACGGCTGATGAGGACCGGCCAGGGAAGCTCTGAATAATTCAGAGCTTCCCGTCCGGGGCAGGAGGCCCCGGCATGATGCGACGACGGAGTCATTGCATCATGGAGCGCAGCGCGGGCGTGTACCGCGCAGCAGCGAACTGCAAAATGCCAGAGATGGCGTTTTGCAGAAGTTTCCAAGAGACCCACCTGCCATGTACCGCATCCTGACCCTGAACAACATCTCGAAGGTCGGCCTGTCGCGCCTGCCGGCGGACCGCTACCAGACCGGCAAGGACCTGGCCGACCCGGACGCCATCCTGCTGCGCTCGGCGGACCTGCACAGCATGGCCGTGCCGGCCTCGCTGCAGGCCGTCGGCCGCGCCGGGGCGGGTGTCAACAACATCCCGGTGGCGGCGCTGTCGGCGCGCGGCATCCCGGTGTTCAACACGCCGGGCGCCAACGCCAATGCGGTCAAGGAGCTGGTGATTGCCGGCCTGCTGCTGGCGGCGCGCAACATCTGCCAGGCCTGGTCCTACACGCAGGCGTTGACCGGTGACCACGAAACCGTGGAGCACGCGGTCGAGGCCGGCAAGAAGCAGTTCGCCGGCTTCGAGCTGCCGGGCCGCACGCTGGGCGTGGTGGGCCTCGGCGCCATCGGCCGGCAGGTGGCGAACGCGGCACTCGCGCTCGGCATGAAGGTGATCGGCTTCGACCCCGGCATCACTGTCGAGGGCGCCTGGCAGCTGTCCGCGCAGGTGGAGCGTGCGACCAGCGTCGAGGCGGTGTTCAGCCGCGCCGACTTCATCACCTTCCACGTGCCGCTGAACGACCACACCCGCGGTCTGGCCAACGCCGACACGCTGCGCCTGGCGCGGCCGGGACTCACGGTGCTGAACTTCGCCCGCGCCGGCATCGTCGACACCGACGCCGTGGCCGCGGCGCTGGAGACCGGGCAGGTGCACTACTACGTGAGCGATTTCCCGAAGCCCGGCCTGATCGGCCACCCGCGCGTCATCGCCCTGCCGCACCTTGGCGCCTCGACCACGGAAGCGGAGGAAAACTGCGCCGTGATGGTGGCCGACCAGGTGCGCGACTACCTTGAGAACGGCAACATCACCAACGCGGTGAACTTCCCGTGGGTGGTGATGCCGCGCGCCGAGGAGGGCGTGCGCCTGGCGGTCGCCAACGCCAACGTGCCGAACATGGTGGGCCAGATCACCACCGCGCTGGCCGACGCGGGCCTGAACATCATCGACATGATCAACAAGTCCAAGGGCGAGCTCGCCTACACGCTGGTGGATGTCGACCGGCCGGTGCCGGCCGAGGTGCTGGGGAAGATTCGCGCCATCGCGGGCGTGCTGTCGGTGCGCTGCCCCTGACGGCAGGCCGGGCGGGGGGCAGGCATGAGCAAGGACGACCGCCTCGGCGAGATCCGCCGTCGCATCGACGCCATCGACGCTGACCTGCTGCGCCTGCTGTCCGAGCGGGCGCGCTGCGCCCAGCAGGTGGCGGAGGTCAAGCAGGCCGCCGGCGAGACGGCGTTTTACCGCCCCGAGCGCGAGGCGCAGGTGCTGCGCCGCGTGGCCGCCGACAACCCGGGGCCGCTGCCGGCGGACGCGGTGACGCACATCTTTCGCGAGATCATGTCGGCGTGTCTCGCGCTCGAACGGCCGCTCACGGTGGCCTACCTCGGCCCGCCCGGCACCTTCTCGCAGGACGCCACGCACAAGCAGTTCGGCCAGTCGGTTGCGAGCCTGCCGCAGGCCACCATCGAACAGGTGTTCCGCGAGGTGGACGCCGGCGCCGCCGACTACGGCGTGGTGCCGATCGAAAACTCGACCGAAGGCGCCGTCACGCACACGCTCGACATGTTCGCGACCTCGCCGCTCAAGGTCTGCGGCGAGGTGGAGCTCGCCGTGCATCAGCAGCTGCTGAGCCGCGCGGCGCAGCTTGGCGCGATCACGGTCGTCTACTCGCACGCCCAGTCGCTCGCGCAGTGCCGGCGCTGGCTCGCGGCGCACCTGCCGGGTGTGCGCACGGAAGCCGTCAGCAGCAATGCCGAGGCGGCGCGCCGCGCGGCCGGCGAGACGGGCGCGGCGGCGATTGCCGGCGAGTCGGCCGGGCGGCTGTACGAGCTGCCGCGTCTGGCTGCCAACATCGAGGACGAGCCCGGGAACACCACGCGGTTTCTGGTCATCGGCCAGCAGGACACCCAGCCGTCCGGGCGCGACAAGACCTCGCTGCTGCTGTCCACCGGCAACCGGCCGGGCGCGCTCGCCGCGCTGCTGGAACCGCTGCGCCGGCACGGCGTGTCGATGACGCGCATCGAATCGCGCCCGGCCCGCACCGGGCGCTGGCAGTACGTGTTTTTCGTGGACATCGAGGGCCACACGCAGGACGCGCCGGTGCAGCAGGTGCTGGCCGAGCTGCGCGAGGTGGCCACGCTGTGCAAGGTGCTGGGCGCCTACCCGCGCGCCAGCGGAGACGCCGCATGAGTTTTTCCATCCGCGATCTCGCCACGCCCGGCGTGCGCGCGCTACAGCCGTATCAGCCCGGCAAGCCGCTGACGGAGCTGGAGCGCGAGTACGGCATCACGGGTGCCATCAAGCTGGCTTCCAACGAAAACCCGCTGGGGCCGAGTCCGCTGGGGCTGGCCGCGGCGCGCGAAGCGCTGAACGAGGTCGAGCTGTACCCGGACAGCCACGGCTTCGCGCTCAAGCAGGCGCTGTCGGCGGCGCTCGCGGTCGGCGCCGATCAGCTGGTGCTCGGCAACGGCTCGAACGAGGTGCTGCAACTGGTGGCGCGGGCGTTCCTGAACCCCGGCGACGAGGTGGTGGTGGCCGAGTTCGCGTTCGCCATCTTCACCACCGAGGCGGTCAGCGCCGGCGGGCGGGTGGTGACGGTGCCGGCGCGGGACTGGGGCGCCGATCTGCCGGCCATGCGCGCGGCCGTCACCGAGCGCACGCGCGTCGTCTTCATCGCCAACCCCAACAACCCCACCGGTACCTGGCACCGCGCGGCCGAGTTGCTGGCGTTCCTGGAATCGCTGCCCGCGCACGTGGTGGTGGTGCTGGACGAGGCGTACTGCGAGTACGTGAGCGAGCCGGACTACCCGAATGGTCTCGCGTGGCTCAAGCGGTTTCCGAACCTGATCGTATCGCGCACGTTTTCCAAGATTTACGGCCTCGCCGGCCTGCGCCTGGGTTACGGCGTGGCGAGCGTCGAGATGGCGGACCTGCTGAACCGCCTGCGCGAGCCGTTCGCGGTCAACAACCTGGCGCTCGCCGCTGGCGTCGCCGCGCTGGCCGACCACGCGCACGTCGAGCGCGCCCGGCAGCTCAACGCGCAGGGTCTCACGCAGCTCGCCGACGCCTGCCGGCGGCTCGGGCTCGATTTCATCCCGTCGGTCGGCAACTTCATCGCCGTCGACGTTGGCCGCCCGGCCGGGCCCGTGTACGAGGCGCTGCTGCGCGCCGGCATCATCGTGCGCCCGCTCGCGCCTTATGGTATGCCGCGGCACCTTCGCATCACCATCGGCACGCCGGAGCAGATGCAGCGGCTGCTGACGGCGCTGCCGAACGCGCTCGCCGCCTGATGGCTGAGGTTGTCGTCATCGGGCTCGGGCTGATCGGCGGCTCGTTGGCGCGCGATCTGCGCCGCGTCGGCCATCGCGTCACCGCCTGCGGGCGCGATGCCGCGAAGCTGGCCCCGGCGATCGAACTCGGCATCGTCGATGCGGTGGCGGACGACTGGGCGCCGGCGCTCGCAATCGCCGACGTGGTGGTGCTGGGCGTGCCGGTCGGTTCGCTGCGCGAGCTGTACGCGCGCATCCGCCCGCACCTGCCGGCAACGGCGGTGGTCACGGATGTGGGCAGCACCAAGGCATCGGTGGTGCGCGACGTCGCCGCCGCCTGCGGCGGGCGCTTGCCGACGCAGTTCGTGCCGGGGCATCCGATTGCCGGCACCGAGCAGTCGGGCTTCGCCGCCAGCGTCGAAGGCCTGTTTGCCGGCCGCACGGTGGTGCTGACGCCGACCGCCGACACCGACCCCGCCGCTACGGCGCGCGTCGCGGCGCTGTGGCAGGAAGTCGGCGCGCGCGTGCTGGAACTGACGCCCGAGCGCCACGACGCGGCGCTGGCGCTCACCAGCCACCTGCCGCAGATGCTGGCCTACACATTGATGGAACAGTTCGCCGACGCCGGCGACGATGCGCTCGCGCAACTGATCGGCAGCGGCTTTCGCGGCATGACGCGCCTGGCCGGCAGCGACCCCGTGATGTGGCGCGACGTGGCGCTCGCCAATCGCGCGCAGCTCAGTCTTGCGTTGCGGCGCTATATGGAGCGCCTGGGCGAGCTCGCCGCGGCGGTCGACGCCGGCGACGGCAAGCGTCTTGAAAAGCTGTTTGGGGCCGCGCAGGCGGCGCACCGCCGGCTCCCCCCGGTCTGAGGTTCTGCTGTGGATTTTCATGTTTCGCCGGGCGGACGCATCGCCGGCACCTGCCGCGTTCCCGGCGACAAGTCGATCTCGCACCGCGCCGTGATGCTGGCGGCGCTGGCTGATGGCGAGAGCCGTTTCGAGGGCTTTCTCGCGGGTGCTGACACGCTGGCGACTGCGGCGGCCTTCCGCGCCATGGGGGTCGCCATCGACGGCCCGCGCGACGGCGTACTCACGGTGCGCGGCGTTGGCCTGCACGGCCTCAAGCCCCCCCCGGGTCCGCTCGACATGGGCAACGCCGGCACCGGCATGCGCCTGTTGGCGGGTCTGATGGCCGGTCAGCGGTTCGGTGTCACGCTGGTCGGCGACGAGTCCCTGTCGCGCCGGCCGATGCGCCGCGTGATCGGGCCGTTGCGGCAGATGGGCGCAGACATCAGCGCCGCCGAGGGCGACACCCCGCCGCTCGCGCTGAGCCCGGTCGAGTCGCTGCACGGCATCGACTACGCGCTGCCGATGGCGAGCGCGCAGGTCAAGTCCTGCCTGCTGCTGGCCGGCCTCTACGCTGCCGGTCGCACCTGCGTCACCGAGCCCGCGCCGACGCGCGATCACACCGAGCGCATGCTGAGCGCGTTTGGTCGTGCGGTTTCCCGCGACGGCGCGCGGGTGTGCGTCGAAGGCGGCGCGGCGCCGCTGAAAGCCGCCTCGTTCGCCATTCCGGGCGACATCTCGTCCGCCGCCTTCCCGCTGGTGGCGGCGCTGATCGCCGACGGCGGCGAGGCGCTGATCGAGAACGTCGGCATCAACCCGACGCGCACCGGCATCCTCGACATCCTGCGCGCCATGGGCGCCGACATTGCATTGCTCAATCCGCGCGAGGCGGGCGCGGAACCGGTGGCGGATCTCCGCGTGCGGGCGTCGGCACTGCGCGGCATCGCGGTGCCGCCGGAGCTGGTGCCGCTTGCCATCGACGAGTTCCCGGCCATTGCCGTGGCGGCGGCCTGCGCCACGGGCGAGACGCTCATCACCGGCGCCGAGGAGCTGCGCGTGAAGGAGAGCGACCGCATCGCGGCCATCGCGAACGGCCTTGCCGCGCTCGGCATCGCCGTAGGCGTGCTGCCGGACGGGCTGCGCATCCAGGGTGGCCAGTTCCGCGGCGGCGTAGTGGAAAGCCATGGCGATCACCGCATCGCGATGGCCTTCAGCCTCGCCGCGCTGCGCGCCGACGGGCCGGTGCAGATACGCGACTGCGTGAACGTCGGCACCTCGTTTCCGGGCTACGTCGATCTGATGCGCGGCCTGGGCCTCGGTATCCGCGCGTCGTGAGCGACGCGCCCGTTCTTGCTATCGACGGCCCGGGCGGCGCCGGCAAGGGCACGGTCAGCCTGCACCTGGCTCGGACGCTTGGCTGGCACTACCTCGACAGCGGCGCGCTGTATCGGCTGGTTGCGGTGGCAGCGGCGCGCGACGGCCTCGACCTCGACGATGGCGACGCGCTGGCGCGCGCAGTGGCGCAGCTGAAGATCGAATTCCGCCTCGCGGACGCGTTGCAGGTGTGGCTCGACGGCGCGGACGTGACCACCGCCATCCGCGAAGAACCCACCGCGCGCGCGGCCTCGCGCCTTGCCGTGCACGCACCGCTGCGCGCGGCGCTGCTGCCGCTGCAGCGCGATTTCGCCCGCCCGCCGGGGCTGGTGGCGGAGGGGCGCGACATGGGCACGGTGGTGTTTCCGGACGCGGCGCTGAAGATTTTCCTCACCGCCAGCGCCGAGCAGCGCGCGCAGCGGCGCTGGCGTCAGTTGAGCGAGGCCGGCGTCGATGCTAGTCTTGCGGCCATTTTGGATGATTTGCGGCGGCGTGACGCGCAGGATGCCTCGCGTGCCGCCGCCCCGCTCCGCCCGGCGGACGACGCTGTCCTCATCGACAGCAGCGGTCTCACGGTGGAGGAAGTATGTGCCCGCATCGTCGGGCAGCTTGAGGAGCGCGGTCTCGCGGTCGGTGACCGCCCGGTTCGTTGAGAATCCGGGCGCGCCGGCGTTTTCCGTTTCGTGGCCACCCGGCCGCCGCAAGACAGCGCAGTTACCCATCAAAGCGGTTCGCGGAGCCGCCACGCCGTAGTCCATAACCCTTATGTCCGAATCCTTTGCCGCCCTGCTCGAACAGAGCCTGTCGAACCGCAAGTTGCAGCCCGGTGCCGTGGTCCGCGCGACCGTGGTCGACATGGACAACAACTTCGTCACCGTCAACGCCAGCCTCAAGTCCGAGGCGCTGATCCCGATCCAGGAGTTCCGCAACGAACGCGGTGAACTCGAATGCGCCATCGGCGACATCGTCGAGGTGGCGCTGAAGGCGATCGAGGACGGCTACGGCGAGACCGTGCTGTCGCGCGAGGAAGCGCGCCTGAACAAGCAGTGGATCGTGCTCGAAGACGCCTTCGAGAAGGCCGAGGCGATCACCGGCGTCATCACCGACAAGGTCAAGGGTGGCTTCACGGTCATGGTCGGCGACGTGCGGGCGTTCCTGCCGGGCTCGCTGGTCGACATCCGCCCGGTGCGCGACGTGACGCACCTGGAAGGCCGCGAGATCGAGTTCAAGGTCATCAAGCTCGACCGCAAGCGCAACAACGTGGTCGTGTCGCGCCGCGCCGTGATGGAGGACAGCTACGTCGAGGAACGCCGCACGCTGATCGAGAGCCTGGAAGAAGGACAGATCCGCCACGGCGTGGTCAAGAACCTCACCGACTACGGCGCGTTTGTGGATCTCGGCGGCATCGACGGCCTGCTGCACGTGACCGACATGGCGTGGAAGCGCGTGCGTCACCCGAGCGAGGTGGTAAAGGTCGGCGACGAGCTCGACGTGAAGGTGCTGAAGTTCGACCGCGAGCGCGTGCGCGTATCGCTGGGCCTGAAGCAGCTGCAGGAAGACCCGTGGGTCAACATCGCGCGCCGCTATCCGGTCGGTACGCGCATGGTCGGCACCGTCACCAACGTGACCGACTACGGCTGCTTCGTCGAGATCGAGGACGGCGTCGAGGGCCTGGTCCACATGTCCGAGATGGACTGGACCAACCGCAACGTGCAGCCCTCGAAGGTGGTGCAGCCGGGCGACCAGACCGAGGTGATGATCCTCGACGTGGACAGCGAGCGTCGGCGCATCTCGCTCGGCATGAAGCAGTGCCGCATGAACCCGTGGGAAGAATTCGCTGCGCTGCACCGCAAGGGCGACAAGGTCAGCGGGCGCATCAAGTCGATTACCGATTTTGGCGTGTTCGTAGAGCTCGACGGCGGCATCGACGGCCTGGTGCACCTGACCGACATCTCCTGGGACAAGCCCGGCGAGGAAGCCATCCGCGACCTCAAGAAGGGCGACCTGGTGAACGCCGTGGTCATGCTGGTGGACCCGGAGCGCGAGCGCATCTCGCTCGGCATGAAGCAGGTCGAGGGCGACGCCTGGTCCGACTACGTGGAAGCCAACCCGCGCGGCACGCGTGTCATGGCCAAGGTGACGCAGGTCGAGCCGAAACTGGTGCAGTTGCAGCTGGCGGACGGCATCGAGGCCACCATGAAGGGCACCGACGCCTCGCAGGACAAGACCAAGGACGCCACCGAGGTGCTGAAGGTGGGCGACGAGGTCGAGGCGATGATCATCGCCATCGACAGCAAGACGCGCAGCATCCAGCTGTCGGTGCGCGCGCAGGAGCTGAAGGACGAGGCCGAGGTGGTGGAGGACTACCGGTCCACCAACACCACCGGCACCACCAGCCTCGGCGACCTGCTCAAGGAGCAGCTGGGCGACCGCGGCCGTTGAGCGCCCGTAGCACGGCCGGCCCTGGCGCCGGCCCGCTACCGCTCGGATGGCAGTGTCTTCAAACGGCGTGGCGATTGCCACGCCGTTTTTCGTTTGTGGAGGTGCATCGATGCGCAGGCTTCGATTGCTGATGCTTGTCCTGGTGGCGGTGGTGGCGGGGCTATTTGCCAGCGTCAACCCGCAGCCGGTGCGGGTCAATTTCCTCATCGGCAGTGGCGAGTTGCGGCTTGCCTACTTGCTGCTGGCAGTGGTTGCCATTGGCATGCTGATGGGCTGGCTCGCCAGCCTGCCGCGCCGCTGGCGCAGCGGGCGCGAACTGCGGCACCTGCGCGCGCGCCACCGGCGGCTTGAGGGCGAGCTTCAGGCGCTGGTGCAGGCGCCGGACTTGCCGTCGAATCACTGAGTGCCCGCCCGCATGACCGCCCGCCCCTTGTCCGTTCCGACCCGCCCCGTCGTCGTTGCCATCGACCGCCCGGACCTCGCCTCGGCGCAGGCGCTGGCGATGCGTCTTGACCCCGCGCTGTGCCGCCTCAAGGTCGGCATGGAGCTGTTCACCGCGGCCGGGCCGGCGGCGGTGGAGGCGTTCCAGAAGCAGGGCTTCGAGGTGTTTCTCGACCTCAAGTTCCACGACATTCCGAACACCGTGGCCGGTGCCTGCCGCAGCGCGGCGGCGCTTGGCGTGTGGATGATCAACGTGCACGCCGGCGGTGGCCCGCGCATGCTGGCGGCGGCGGCCGATGCCGTCGCGTCGGCCAGCCGACCGCCGATTCTGGTCGGCGTGACCGTACTGACCAGCATGGATGCGGCGGAACTCGCCGCCGTCGGCGTGGCGGCCGATCCGGCGACGCAGGTGCTGCGCCTGGCGACGGCCTGCGCCGATGCTGGCCTCGACGGCGTGGTCTGTTCGCCGCTCGAAATCGGCCCGCTGCGCACGGCGCTCGGGCGCGAGTTCGTGCTGGTCACGCCGGGCATCCGCAGCCCCGGCGACGCGCCCGATGACCAGCGGCGCACGCTCGCGCCGGCCGCGGCGCTCGATGCCGGTGCCGATTACCTCGTCATCGGCCGGCCGATCACCGCCGCAGCCGATCCCCTCGCGACGCTGCAGGGCATCGTGACCAGCCTCAAGGGCGGCTGAACCGTGTTACGCGCACTCCTGCCGGAGCATCTGCCGCGCCTCGCCGGCCAGCGCGTGCTGGTGGTGGGCGACGCCATGCTGGACCGCTACTGGTTCGGCGCCGTCGAGCGCATCTCGCCCGAGGCGCCGGTGCCGGTGGTGGCGGTCGGCGGCAGCGAGGAGCGTCTGGGTGGCGCGGCCAACGTGGCGCGCAACGTGGTGGCGCTGGGCGGCCAGGCGCGCCTGCTGGCCGTCACCGGCGTGGATGAGGCCGCCGCGCGTATCGACGCGCTGCTCGCGGAAACGCATATCGACGCTCAACTGCTGCGCGACCCGGCGCTGCCGACCACGCTCAAGCTGCGCGTGCTCTCGCGCAGCCAGCAGTTGATCAGGCTGGATTTCGAGGCGCGCCCCGCGGCGGCGGCGCTGGCGCAGATCGAAGCGGCGTTTGCCGATGCTCTGGACTGGGCGCAGGTGGTGGTGCTGTCGGATTACGGCAAGGGCACGCTCGGCGCCGCCTCGACCCTGATCGAACGGGCGCGCGCCGCGGCGCGGCCAGTGATCGTCGACCCCAAGGGGCACGATTACGAGCGCTATCGGGGCGCTACTCTGCTCACGCCCAATCGCGGCGAGTTCGCCACCGTGGCCGGCCCCTGGGCGCGCGAGGACGAACTGCACGCCAAGGCGGCCGACTGGCTGGCGCGCCTGCGCGTGGAGCGCCTGCTGGTGACGCGCAGCGAGCAGGGCATGACGCTGTTTCGCGCCGGCGCGCCGGCCCTGCACGACCCGGCGCGGGCGCGCGAGGTGTTCGACGTGTCGGGCGCCGGCGACACCGTGGTCGCGGCGCTGGCGCTGGCGTTTGCGGCGGAACTGGACGACGCGGCGGCGGTGCATCTGGCAAATCTCGCCGCCGGCATCGTCGTCGGCAAGCTCGGCACGGCGACGGCGAGCGTGCAGGAAGTGGCGGCCGAACTGGCCAAGGAGGACTCGGCGTGTATGTAGTGACCGGCGGCGCCGGCTTCGTCGGCAGCAATCTGGTGCGGGCGCTGAACGCGCGCGGCGTGACCGACATCCTGGTGGTGGACAACCTCGAAACGAACTCCGCCAAGTTCCGCAACCTCACCGGCTGCACCATCGCCGACTATCAGGACAAGCGTGAGTTCCTGCGGCGGCTGGAGTCCGGCAGCCTGCCGCGCGTGACCGCCGTGCTGCACCAGGGCGCCTGCTCCGACACCATGGAGCTCGACGGCCGCTACATGATGGACAACAACTACGCCTACTCGAAGGCGGTGCTGGAGCACTGCCAGGCGGTGCGCGCGCCGCTGCTGTACGCGTCCTCGGCGGCGGTGTACGGGGCGAGCGAGGTGTTCGCCGAGCAGCCGGTTAACGAAAGACCTCTGAACGTCTACGGTTATTCCAAGCTGCTGTTCGACGAGTACCTGCGCCGCCGGCTGGGGAGTCTGACGGCGCCGGTGACGGGCTTTCGCTACTTCAACGTCTACGGCCCCGGCGAGGCGCACAAGGGCCGCATGGCCTCGGTGGCGCGGCAGTTCTTTCTGCAGTATCGCGAGCACGGCCGCGTGCAGTTGTTCTGCGGCAGCGGCGGCTATGCGGATGGCGAGCAGCGGCGGGACTTCGTGGCGGTGGACGACATCGCGCGCGTGGTGCTGCATTTCCTCGATAACCCGGCAAGCGGCGTGTTCAACCTCGGCAGCGGCGAGGCGGCGAGCTTCAACCGCGTGGCGCAGGCGGTGATCAACACTTGCCGCGCCGCGGCGGGTGAGCCGGCGCTCGATCTGCCCGCGCTGGTCGGCGCAGGGGCGCTGCGTTACGTCGACTTCCCGCCGGGGCTCGCCGAGCGCTACCAGAGCTACACGCAGGCGGATCTGACTGCGCTTCGCGGTGCCGGCTACGCGGGCGAGTTCACGGCAGTGGAGCGGGGCGTCGCGGACTACGTGCAGCGCCTGTTGGCCGGGCAGGACTGAGCGGCGTGCACCTCAGCTTTCTTGGCGCCGCCGGCACCGTCACCGGCTCGAAATATCTGCTGGAGGTGGGCGAGCGGCGCCTGCTGATCGACTGCGGTCTGTTCCAGGGCTACAAGCAGCTGCGCCTGCAGAACTGGGCACCGCTGCCGGTGAAGCCGGGCACGCTCGACGCCGTGCTGCTCACCCACGCGCACATCGACCACAGCGGCTACCTGCCGCTGCTGGTGAAAAACGGCTACGGCGGGCGCGTGTGGTGCACGCCGGGCACGGCGGCGCTGTGCGACATCCTGCTGCCGGACAGCGGGCATTTGCAGGAGCAGGACGCCGAGTACGCCAACCGCAAGGGCTACTCCAAGCACCGCCCAGCCCTGCCGCTGTACGACAAGCAGGACGCCATCGACGCGCTGCCGGCGCTGGAGCGCGCCGGCTTTGGCGAGTGGTTCGAGCCCTGCGCCGGCGTGCGGGCACGCTTTCAACCGGCCGGGCACATCCTGGGCGCGGCGAGCGTGGAAATCGAGGCCGGCGGCCGGCGGCTGCTGTTCAGCGGCGATCTTGGCCGTTACGACGACCCGATCATGGTCGACCCCGCGCCGCCGCCGCCGGTGGATTACCTGATCGTCGAGTCCACCTACGGCGACCGCCTGCACCCGGACAGCGACCCCGGGCAGGAACTCGGCGACGTCATCACGCGCACCGCGGCGCGCGGCGGCATGGTGCTGATCCCGTCCTTTGCCGTCGGGCGGGCGCAGGAGCTGCTGTTCTATATCCACCGCCTCAAACAGCAGGGCGGCATCCCGGACCTGCCGGTGTTTCTCGACAGCCCGATGGCGATCGACGCCAGCGAGATCCTGTGCCGCTACACGCGCGAGCATCGCCTGACGGCGGCCCAGGCGCGCGCCGTGTGCGCCACCGCCACCTACGTGCACGAGCGCGAGGACTCGATCGCGCTGAACGCCCGCGCGCAACCGATGGTCATCATCTCCGCGAGCGGCATGCTCACCGGCGGGCGGGTGCTGCATCACCTCAAGGCCCGCGCCGGCAACCCGCACAACACCATCCTGCTGGCCGGCTACCAGGCCGGCGGCACGCGCGGCGCGGCGCTGCAGGCGGGTGCGCGCGAGGTGAAAGTCCACGGTCGCTACATCGCGGTGAAGGCCGAAGTCGCGAGCATCGGCAGCCTGTCCGCGCACGCCGACTGGCAGGACGTGCTGCGCTGGCTGGATGGCCTGCCGGCGCCGCGGCAGGTGTTCGTCACCCACGGCGAGCAGACCGCTGCCGACGCGCTGCGGCTGCGCCTGCAGGAGCGTTTCAATTGGCAGGCGACCGTGCCGCTGCACGGCCAGCGCGTGCGCCTGCGGTGACCGACGGCCTGACGCCCGCGTGGTCCGCCGGCCAGCCCATCGCCGGCTGGCTGCGCCTGACCGCGCGCGGCGCGTGGCTGATCCGCGACGCGGCGGTCGAGCACCCGGCGCTGCGCGCGCACCTGAACCGCCATTACTTTCGTGACGCGGCCGGCCGCTACTGCGTGCAAAACGGCCAGCAGGTGGTCTACGTGCGGCTCGACTACGCGCCCTACGCGCTGCACGCCGCGCCCGATGGCGCGCTCGAAGCCCACACCGGCGAGCCGGCCGGCGCGGTGCAGGCGGCGTGTCTCGACGAAGCCGGCGCGCTCACGCTGCTGACGGCGCTCGGCGCCGGGCGGGTGGACGAGGCGAGCCTTGGCTACTTCGCCGACCGGGTGTGCGATGCCGACGGCCGGCCGGCCGACGAGGCGACG
Source organism: Immundisolibacter sp. (assembly GCF_050250495.1). Taxonomy (GTDB): domain Bacteria; phylum Pseudomonadota; class Gammaproteobacteria; order Immundisolibacterales; family Immundisolibacteraceae; genus Immundisolibacter. The sequence continues at coordinate 128,757 of NZ_JBFWOM010000002.1, forward strand.
CTCGCCGCCTTCATGGACGGCACGGCCCAGCCGGCGCTGTTCCTCGACCTGCCCGGCGGCCGCGTGCCGATCGAGCGCTGCCTCGCTGCCGATTTGCCTTCGCGCTGCGGTTTCGTGCGCGATCCAGACCGACAATACGCCGCCCCCGACCCCGGCTGAGCCATGTTCAAGCCTTACGAAATCTTCATCGGCCTGCGCTACACGCGCGCCAAGCGCCGCAACCACTTCATCTCCTTCATCAGCCTGGTGTCGATGGCCGGCATCGCGCTGGGCGTGATGGCGCTGATCACCGTGATTTCGGTGATGAACGGCTTCGAGCAGGAGCTGCGCTCGCGCATCCTCGGCATGGTGGCGCACGTCACGGTCAGCGGCGACGGCGGCGCCCTGCGCCGCTGGCAGGACGTGCAGAAGCTGGTGTCGGGCGAGGGCGAGGTGCTGGCGAGCGCGCCCTACGTGGAAACCGAGGCCATGATCTCGTTTGCCGGCAACGCCAGCGGCGTGCTGCTGCGCGGCATCGACCCGGCCCAGGAGCCGACGGTCGCCGAACTCACGCTGAACACCACCGGCACCACGCTGGCGGCGCTCACGCCCGGCGAGTTCGGCATCATCCTCGGGCGCGATCTTGGCAACGCGCTCGGCGCCAAGCCCGGCGACAAGGTGACGGTGCTGATCCCGGAGGCCAGCGCCACGCCGGCCGGCGTGCTGCCGCGCATGAAGCGCTTCACCGTGCTCGGCTACTTCTCGGCCGGCATGTTCGAGTACGACAGCGCGCTCGCGCTGATCGCCCTGCCGGACGCGCAGCGCCTGGTGCGCCTGGGTGACGCCGTCAGCGGCGTGCGCCTGCGCCTGACGGATCTCATGCGCGCGCCGACCGTGGCGGCGCGGCTCGCCGAGCGCATGCCGTACTTCGCCGTCAGCGACTGGACGCGCCAGCACGTCAATTTCTTTCGCGCCGTGCGCACCGAAAAGACGGTGATGTTCATCATCCTGTCGCTCATCGTGGGCGTGGCGGCGTTCAACATCATCTCCACGCTGGTGATGATGGTGGCCGACAAGCGCGCCGACATCGCCATCCTGCGCACCATGGGCGCCACGCCCGGCAGCGTGATGGGCGTGTTCGTGGTGCAGGGCGCCGTCATCGGCGTGGTCGGCACACTGCTGGGCCTCGTCGGCGGCGTGGCGCTGGCGCTCAACATCGCCACGCTGGTGCCGTGGCTGGAACGCACCCTGCACGTCAGCCTGTGGCCGACCGACGTGTATTACATCTCCAGCCTGCCGTCGCGGCTGGACGCCGCGGACGTGGCCAACATCACCGGGCTCGCGCTCGTGCTGTCGCTGCTGGCCACGCTGTACCCGGCCTGGCGCGCCGCCCGCACCGATCCTGCCGAGGCGCTGCGCTATGAGTAACCCGACCGCCGTGCTGCAGGCCCGCGGCCTTGGCAAGACCTACGCCGACGCCGGCGGCGCACTCACCGTGCTGCACGGCGTGGACCTGCGCGTGGCGGCCGGCGAGAGCGTCGCCATCATGGGCACGTCCGGCGCCGGCAAGAGCACCCTGCTGCACCTGCTGGGTGGCCTCGATGCCGCGAGCGAGGGCGAGGTGTGGATCGACGGCCAGAGCCTGACCGGCCTTGGCGAGCGCGAGCGCTCGCGCCTGCGCAACCGCTCGCTCGGCTTCGTTTACCAGTTCCACCACCTGCTCGACGAGTTCACCGCGCGCGAGAACATCGCCATGCCGCTGCTGATCGGCGGCATGGCGCCGAGTGAGGCCGGAAAGGCGGCCGATGCCATGCTGGCGCGCCTCGGTCTCGCTGCACGCGGCCACCACAAACCAGGCCAGCTATCCGGCGGCGAACGCCAACGCGTCGCCATCGGCCGCGCGCTCGTCACCCAACCGCGCTGCATCCTAGCCGACGAGCCGACCGGCAACCTCGACCCGCACACCGCCGAACAGGTATTTCAGCAACTGGTGGAAGTCTGCCGCGAGCGCGCCGGCGGGCTGGTGGTGGTCACCCACAACCCGGACCTCGCCCGTCTGCTTGATCGGCGGCTGGTGCTGGCGGATGGGGCGTTGACTGCGGGCGGGTAAGCCCCATGGCGGCAGCGCCCACAACGACGCCGACCGCTCATTTGCAAATCTGGAAACTGGGCGCTCCGCGCGGCGGTGGCCTGTTTCTGGGTGAGAAAGAGACATGCCAGCGGCGCCCGGGCCGGCAAGGTGGCCCGCGCGCCTAACGGAGAGTGGCGTACCGCACGGCAATCCGCCTCACTCGGGCATCCCGCGCGCTGCCGACGCGACGCTCGCTGCACGTATTGTGTCTCCTCGCGGATGCTGTAATGCTTGACACGAGTTAGGTCACCACCCTGATCGACAAGCTTGTGGCCTCGCGGCACAGGGGTGTTCTGTAGCAGCGTGTGTCCCCTATGAATTTCAATAAGCATCCAAGGTGAAGAGGTTATGAGCATTTCCCGGGTGATATACACCTGTGCCGCGACGGGATATAAACCTGTCAAGGTGTCTATTTCACGTTAGCCACTAAGGCATCCCATGACCTTTTCTGAACGATACGGATATAAGGCGATTCGAAATGCAATTCAACTCGAATCGATGGATGAACCGCTAAGAAATGGCCTTTGGAGCATCTTAGACATAATGGCTTTTCAAGGCGTTGAGAACGCCAGTCACCAGTATGCGTTAGTCATCGATCGGAATAAACCAATAAAGACGCTCTGTCAGAGATTGTGGCTGCTTCACTTCAAAGAACCTATTGACACGCTTAATGACAATTGGCGGTACATCAGCAACAAACTTCGGACGTACTACTTTTCGTGTCCGTGGAATGAGGTGTATGACTTTATCGAGTTCGTTCACGACCATTGTGAGATACGCGGATTCCCAGAAAGTTTCGCTGAATCATGCAACAGCGTGCTTCAACGAGAAATGTCTGCTTATCGGTTCGTATCCGGTAAAATTACTAGAATCACGGAGGAAGAACAAATCGCGGAAATTGAAAAAGCCGCCTACTCGGATAAAGAGGGAGTTAGGTCACACATTCGGCGGTCGCTCGATTTATTGTCATCCAGAACAAATCCCGACTATAGAAACTCAATTAAATAATCAATCTCCTCTGTCGAAAGTGCTGTTTCATCGGCTCTTGGAGATGAGCGCGGTACGCTTGGGCAACTGCTCAAAAAACTTGATGACATTCATCCGGCGCTTAAGGCCGCGTTCAGCAATCTGTACGGGTACACCTCGGATGAAGGGGGCATACGTCATGCGCTTCTTGAGGCAGACTCCGTGACCTATGATGAAGCCATGTTCTTTTTAGTGTCGTGCTCAGCCTTTGTAAACTATGTTCAGAGCAAAATTGAGGGTGCGGCTAACTCATCCATCAGCGAGCCGTAGGGTGGGCAAAGGCCGTTAGGCCGTGCCCACGCAGCTTTATCGGCACGCGCCAGCTCGCGGGCGGTGATTCACTTTTTTCCGCGTGGGCACGCTGCGCTTTGCCCACCCTACAGCACGCATGGGACGATGCAGCACATGCCTCCTTCCATGTCTTTCCAAGCCTGCGTAATGCACTTAACGCGGAAGGCGGATCACAGTCCGCACGCTATGGGGTTGGCGCGCTATCAGGTGAACCGGCCTCGGCATGCAGTTTCAAACCAAGCGCACCAATCACCTTGAGGATCGTGTCAAAGCCAGGGCTACGTTCCCCGGAAAGCGCCTTGTAGAGGCTTTCCCGGGAAAGCCCGGCATCTCGGGCAACCTGCGCCATGCCTTTGGCGCGGGCGATGTCGCCGAGCGCCTTTGCGATAAAGGCGGCATCGCCATCCGCTTCTTCCAGGCAAGCTTCGAGATAGGCAGCCATTTCTTCCGGGGTGCGGAGGTGTTCTGCAACATCGTAGCGAGTGGTAGCGGTCTTGGCCATGGTGGTTACTCCGAAAGGTTTCGCGCGAGACGCAGGGCTGCCTTGATGTCCTTGGCCTGACTGCTCTTGTCACCGCCGGCCAGAAGAATGATCAGCCCACGCCCGTGCTGCTTGAAATACACCCGGTAACCGGGACCGTAGTTGATTCGCAACTCGGAGACACCTTCGCCAACAGGCTCACTGTCGCCAGGATTTCCACTCGCCAGACGCTCGATTCTGGTTTGGACTCGCGCCCGTGCCTGGATGTCGCGCAAGGCATCGAGCCATTGGGCGAAAACGTCGGTTTTCCGGACTTCGATCACGAAGCGACCGTAGCCGCACGGCTACAAGTTGTCAATCATAAGGCGAGGCAGGCGCGGCTGCAGCGTGTAAAGAGTCCGCCCGACCGGCGTCGGCACGCCCGCGCGGAACGCAACCCAACACGCATCGCGACCCCGCCCTCGCCCGGACCGCACCGGGCGGGGCCGGATGGGCTGGAACCCTCGCGGCTGTGCGCTTACGCCGCCTTGGCCGGGTGCGCGCTGTGCAGAAAGCGCAGCAGCTCGGCGCGGCAGTGTATGAAGGCCGGGTCTTCCGCCAGTGCCAGGCGGTCGCGCGGGCGCGGCAGCGGCACGTGGATGATTTCGCCGACGTGGGCGTGCGGGCCGTTGGTGAGCATGACGACCTTGTCCGACAGCAGCACGGCTTCGTCCACGTCATGGGTGACGATGATGACGGTCATGCCGAGCGCGGTCTGGATTTCCAGCAGCGAGTCCTGGAGTGACGCGCGGGTGAGCGCGTCGAGTGCGCCGAAGGGCTCGTCCATCAGCAGCACCTTCGGCTGCATGGCGAGCGCCCGGGCGATGCCGACGCGCTGGCGCATGCCGCCCGAGATTTCGCCGGGCTTGCGGTCGGCGGCGTGCGCCATGTGGACCTCGTCGAGGTGCTCCATGGTCCAGTCGTGGCGCTCGGCGCGGGTCTTGGTCTTGCCGAACACGCGGTCCACCGCCAGGCGCACGTTGTCGTAGGCGGAGAGCCACGGCAGCAGCGCGTGGGTCTGGAACACCATGGCGCGGTCCGGGCCGGGCTCGGTCACCTCGCGGCCCTCCAGCGTGACGCCGCCGCGGCTGGCGCGGTTGAGGCCGGCGATCACGTTCAGCAGCGTGGACTTGCCGCAGCCGGAGTGGCCGATCAGCGCCACCACCTCGCCGCGCGCCACGTCGAAGCTCGCGCCCTCCAGCACGGTGAGCGGGCCCTTGGGCGTATCGAAAGTGACGTCCACTTTCTCGACGGTAAGGAATTTCGATTCGTTCATTGGAATGCTCCGGTCACGGCAAACGTCGCGCGATCAGCAACAGCGCCTGCTCCAGCAGCAGACCCACCGCGCCGATGACGAAGATGGCGATGAGGATGTGTTCGACGTTGAGGTTGTTCCACTCGTCCCACACCCAAAAGCCGATGCCGACGCCGCCGGTCAGCATCTCGGCGGCGACGATCACCAGCCACGCCACGCCCACCGACAGGCGCACGCCGGTCAGCACCTGCGGCAGGCTCGACGGCAGCAGGATGCGCCGGAACACCGTCCACTCGGACAGGCGCAGCACGCGCGCCACGTCGAGGTACTCGCGCGGCACCTGCTGCACGCCGGACGCGGTGTTGATGATCATCGGCCAGATGCTGCAAATGAAGATGGCAAAGATGGCCGACGGCTCCGCCGACTTGAACAGCAGCAGGCCGATCGGCAGCCAGGCGAGCGGCGACACCGGCCGCAGCAGGCTGATGACCGGCCCCGCCGCGGCGCCGAGGAACCGGAACCGGCCGATCGCAAAGCCGATCGGGATGCCGACCAGCGCCGCGGCGCCGAAGCCGAGCCCGACGCGTTTCAACGACGCCAGCACGTTCCAGCCGATGCCCTGGTCGTTCGGCGAGTTCCGGTAGAACGGGTCGCTGAACAGCTCGACCGCGGAGGTCCAGGTGGCACCCGGCCCCGGCAGGCGCGTGTTGGCGGCCAGCGCAGACCACAGCAGTACCAGCACCAGTAACCCGGCCAGCACCGCCACGGCGCGCTGTGCAAACGCGCGCGCACGCGGGTTCGGCCCGCTGGCGCGCAGCCAGGCCGGGGCCGCGCGCCGTGCGGGTTCGGTGCTCGCCGCAGGCGGTGCGGCGTCGGTGGTCACGGGCGCGGGCGCCACAGGCTCGGTCGCGGTCATTGGCGCCTCCAGCGACGCGGCGGGAAAGGCAATCACGCTGGCCATGGCTTACACCTTGAGGGCGAAGGACGCCGCGTAGGCGGCCGGGTCGGCGCCGTTCCAAACGGTGCCGTCGATCAGCGTCGAGCTGCGCAGCGTGTCCTTGGGCACCGCCACCCCTGCCGCGGCGGCGGCCTGCGCGTACACGTCGATGCGGTTCACGGCCTTGGCCACGGCCAGGTAGTCCGGGTCCTTGTCCATCAGGCCCCAGCGGCGGTGCTGGGTGAGGAACCACATGCCGTCCGACAGCCACGGGTAGGTGACCTCGCCGTCGCGGAAAAAGCGCATTGGCTTCGCGTCCGTCCAGGTCTTGCCGAGGCCGTTCTCGTACTCGCCAAGGATGCGGCCCTTGATGATGTCCACCGGGCAGTTGACGTAGGACTTGGCGGCGACGGTGTCCGCCATCTCCGGGCGGTTTTCCTGCGCGTCGCACCAGCGGGCGGCGTCGAGCACCGCGGCGGTCAGCGCGCGGGCGGTGTTCGGGTACTGGGCCACGAACTCGGCCGTGGTGCCCAGCACCTTTTCGGGGTGATCGGGCCAGATGTCCTGCGTGGTGACGGCCGTGAAGCCGATGTCGTCGGCAATCGCACGCGCGTTCCACGGCTCGCCCACGCAGAAGCCGTCCATGTTGCCGACGCGCATGTTGGCCACCATCTGCGGCGGCGGCACCACGATGTTCTTGACGTCCTTGAACGGGTGGATGCCGTTGGCGGCCAGCCAGTAGTACAGCCACATGGCGTGCGTACCGGTGGGGAAGGTCTGCGCGAAGGTGTAGTCGCGCGCCTTGCCGTCCACCAGTTTCTTCAGCGCGGCGCCGTCGGTGACGCCGGCGGCCTTGAGGTCATTCGAGAGCGTGATGGCCTGCCCGTTGTTGTTGAGCGTCATCAGCACCGCCATGTCCTTCTGCGGCCCGCGCGTGCCGAGCTGCACGCCGTAGACGAGGCCGTACAGCACGTGCGCGGCGTCGATCTCGCCGTACATCAGCTTGTCGCGCACGGCGGCCCAGGACGCTTCCTTGGTGGGCGTGATGGTCAGGCCGTACTTCTTGTCGAAGCCCTTGAGCGCCGCCATCACGACCGGCGCGCAGTCGGTCAGCGGGATGAAGCCGATCTTCAGGTCGGGCTTTTCCGGCGCGTCCGAGCCGGCCGCCCAGGCGGCGCTGCGGATCGGCGCCGGCACCAGGTTCAGCAGCGCCGCGGCGCCGGTGGTGGCGAGCGCGCCGCGCAGCAGGCTGCGGCGGGCGGGGTTGACCGGCGCCTCGACGTTGGCCGGGCTGAGGTTCTTGTCGACGTCGTCCATGCGCGCGCTCCGTGAGTGTCCAAGCCAAAAAAAAAGCCCACCGTCACGGCGTGTGACGGTGGGCTCCGTTGCCCCTGGCCGGCGCGCCGTCGCTGGCGCCCCGGGCCGGTGATGTGGGTTCCGGCGACGACTGCATTGCCGCCGCCGGAACTGGTTTCGTCAGAGCACGCGGCGTGCCAGTCAGCCTCCGAGCGCCAGTGAAATCAGCAGCGCGATCAGCAGCAGCAGCGACAGGCCCTGCCAGAACCGCAGCGGATTGCGGGCGTACAGCGGCTGGCGGCGCTGCGGCGCGGTGCCGGCGGCGCCCGCGAACCCGGCTTCAAGATCGCTCACCAGGTCCGCGACGTGGGCGTAGCGATCGTCGGCCTGCACCGCCGTGGCGCGTGCGAGCACCGCGTCGAGCCACGCCGGCAGGTCCGGCCGGTAGTGCGCCAGCGGCTGGCGGCGACCGAAGCGCGGCCGGGCGAAGGCCTCGGTCTCGCCGTACGGGTAATGGCCGCTGAACATCCGGTACAGCGTGACGCCGAGCGCGTACACGTCGGTGCGCTCGTCGCCGGCGTTGCCGTCGAACATCTCGGGCGCGAGATAACTCGGTGTGCCGGGGATGTCCTCGTCCGGCGCCGTCTCGATGCCCGGCAGGCGCGCGACGCCAAGGTCGAGCAGCCGAAGACCGCCGGCTTTCAGCAGCAGCACGTTGTCCGGCTTGATGTCGCGGTGCACCACGCGCCGGCGGTGCAGCGCGTCCACCGCCCGGCCGAGCTGGCTTGCGATGGCGATGCCGTCCGCGAGTGACACCGGGTGGCGCTTCAGGCGCTGCTCCAGCGTCTCGCCCACGTAGAAGGGCATCACCGAATACAGGCGCGTCTGGCGCTCGGGCGGCAGCTCGATCACTTCGGCTACGTGGGCACTGCGCACCTGCGCGGCGACCGCCGCCTCGCGCAAAAACGCGCGCCGGTAGATGCCCTCCCCCTCCAGGCGCGGGTGCGGGAATTTCAGCGCCACCTCGCGGCCGTCGTGCCCGTCCCGGGCGCGGAACAGGCGGCTGTAGCGGCCGTCCGACACCTGCTCCAGCAGCTCGAAGCCGTCGACCACGTCGCCCGGCTTCGGCAGCGGCAGCAGCGGCAGCGCGGCCAGCGTGGCTTCGAGCCCGGTCTGGTCGAGCGGCGGCAGCGCCAGCACGTCCAGCACCAGCGCCGTGGTGTTGTCGCGGCTGCCGGCATCGAGCGCGGCGGCAACTACCCGCGCCGCGCTGGTCTGCGGGTCGGCGCGCTCGGCGAGGAGTTCCAGCAGGCGCCGGTCCGGCAGCACGCCGTGCACGCCATCGGTGCACAACAAAAACCGATCGTGCACGCGCAGCGCGTGGCGGCTCGCGTCGGCGTGCACGCTGTCCTCCAGGGCCACCGCCCGGTACAGCACGTGCCGCAGGTCCGGGTGATCGTGCGCGTGGTCGGTGGTGAGGCGCTGCACGCGCCCCTCGCGCAGGCGGTACACGCGGCTGTCGCCCACATGCAGGACATGCGCCTCGCGCCCGCGCAGCAGCAATGCGCTGAACGTGGTCGCCATGCCGCGCAGATCAGCGCTTTGCCGCCCAAGGCCGTGCAGCCAGCGATTGACGGCCTGCAGAGAACGCGCCCCGGCACGCTCGGCGCCGAGCGTCGCCGGCAGACTGAGATAACCGTCCAGAAACGCCCGCACGGCGGTTTCGGACGCCAGCCGCCCGCCGGGCCCGCCGCCGACGCCGTCCGCAACGGCGGCCGCGAACTCGTGCTGGCCGCGGCTGCCGGCCGGGCGATCGGCGGCGACAAAATCCTCGTTGTGCGCACGCCGGCCGGTCTCGCTTGCAAGGCCGACCCCGACGTCGAGACGTTCTCCACTCATCGTGTGGCGCCACTCATGGCGCGTCGCCGCTCACACGCGCGCCTGTGCCACCGCGCCCCAGGTGGTGCGCCAGCGGGTCTTGACCGCCGCAAGGCCGATCAGACCGACCAGCGCCAGGCCGGCGAACACGTAAAAGCCCATGCCGAAACCGCCCGTCGCGGCGCGCGACCAGCCGAGCGTCTTGGCAAGAAAGAAACCGCCGACGCCGCCGGCTGCGCCGACCAGACCCGTGACCACGCCGATCTCGCGCCGAAAGCGCAGCGGCACCAACTGGAAAACCGAGCCGTTGCCCATGCCGAGCGCCATCGCCCCGACAAAGAACGCCGCCACCGCCGCCCAGGCGATGCCCGGCAGTTCGTGGATGCCCCAGCCGGCCACCTTTGCATTCGCTACGGCGTCCATTGCCGGCGCCGGCCCCTGCGGCAGCAGGCCGACCACCACGTAGCTGACCGCCACCACGCAGAACAGCACCTGCAGCGAACGGATGCCGCCCACGCGATCCGCCAGCCAGCCACCGACCGGCCGGAACATGGAACCCGCGAATACCACCAGCGCCACCATCAGGCCCGCCGCCACGCCGGACACGTGGTACCAGGTGGTGAAGTACAGCGGCAGCGCGTTGCCGAGCCCGACGAAGCCGCCAAACGTGATCGAGTAGAAAAACATGAACCACCACGTATCGCGGTCGCCCAGCACGGCCTTGTAGTTGGCGAGCGAGGCCGGCACGCGCTGTTCCGGTGCGTCCTTGGCCATCAGCGCGTACAGGACGAACACGCTCACCATCGGGATCAGCAGCAGGCCGAACACCGCCTGCCAGCCCCACGCCTCGGCCGCCCACGGCACGAACAGCGAATCCAGCACCACGCCCATGTTGCCGGCGCCGGCAATGCCGAGCACGATGCCCTGGTAGCGCGGCGGGTACCAGCGGGACGCCTGCGGCAGCGCGACGGCGAAGCTCGCGCCGGCCATGCCGAGCAGCACGCCGAACACTTCCAGCGCCAGGATGGAATGCAGGCCGACCAGCCAGCCGTAGGCCAGCGTCGCCATCACGATGACCTGCGCCATCAGGCCCGTGCGCTTGGGCCCGATGTGGTCCGACAGCATGCCGAGCGGGATGCGCAGCAGCGCGCCGAACAGCACCGGGATGGCGACGACGGTGAACTTCTGCGACACGTCGAGCGCCACGTCCTGCGCGATGTACAGCGACAGCGGCCCCAGCACCACCCACACCATGAAGCTGAAGTCGAAATACAAAAACGCCGCCAGCAGCGTCGGCCAGTGGCCGCTGCGGCGGAAATCCTGAAAATCCATCCCACTCCTCCTGCAAGGCGTCGGCGACGCCGGTCGATCGGCCTTCCCCGGAAAGCACGCCGCCGGAGAACGCAAAAAGGCGGCCAGCACCCGTGGGTGCCGGCGCGCCTGCTCACAGCGCGTCAGCCGCGCGTCAGATCTTGATCTGCAGCCACAGCCAGCCCTTGCTGACGTCGCTCGTGTCCGGCCGGCCGGCGATGAAGGCCGGCGCGTCGGTGCTGTAGTCCGCGTACTTCACGCCGACCGTGTACTTCTCGGCGAAGGTCTTGCTGAGCATCACGCCCCATTCGCTGCCGTAGTCGGTGCTGCCGGCGTCGGACTCGTAGCTGTCGTAGCGCACCAGCCAGTCCACCGCGAGACCCGGCACCGGCCCACCCACGGTGACGTAGGTGTCCTTCAGGCCCGCCGCCGGCGTGCGCAGGAACTGGTCCGCCCAGCCGTTGAAGGCGTGCAGCGTGGCAAGCGGTGTCTGCAGGGCGCGGGTGCCATTCACGGCGCCGCCCTCCAGCAGCTCGTAGGCGACCTTGAAGTTCACCCCGAACAGGCGCACCCCGCCTTCGAGCAGGCCATAGTCGAGATCAAAGCTGCCGGGGTTGTCGGCGTAGTCGCTCTGGCGCGCGTACTCGGCGGTGTAGAGGATGGCCGAGCCCGGCGCTCCCGGCAGCGTCGGCAGCTTCAGCGACGGCAGCGGGATTTCGCCCGCGGCGCGCAGGCCGTAGGTGGCGGTCGATTCCGCGTCGAAGTCGTCGAAGTCCAGCAGGTACGCGTAGCCGGTCAGCGTGGTGACCGGGTTCAGCTTCCACTGCAGGTTCACCAGGTGCCCGTCGGTGCTGAAGTCGCCGTCGTTGGCAAACGCCGAGTTCGGCGTGTCCTCACCGAACACGCGGTTCACGTTGTAGACGTAGGCGTAGCTGCCGGTCACGCCGGGCAGCATCTTGTTCTCGTAGAAAAAGCTGTCGAAGGTCTGCTGGTTCTGCCGCCAGCCGACGTCGCCGACAAAGCGGTGGTTGTCGAAGAAAAACGCCTGCCGACCATAGCGGAACGTGTTGCCCTTCAGGCCGAGGTAACCGAGGTAAGCCTGATTGACCTCGGTGCCGTCCGGGTCCGCCACCACCGGGAAGCTGGTCTCGCCGTTGTAGGTGTTGTTGTAGTCCTCCTCGCCGACCACCGACACGTTCTCGGCCTCGCCGTAGGCGAAGAAGCCGTGGAACAAACCGGTGCGCCAGCCAAGACGCGTGCGCACGGTTTGGGCATTCGCCTCGTCCAGGATGCTGGCGGGTCGGTCCTGGTCGACGGTCTCGAAGCGGTAGCGCACGTCGAGGCTGACCCTGCCCTGCAGCAGCGAGTCGGTGAGCGGAAACAGCGCGTCGTCGATGGCGTGGGCGGCGGCGTTACCCGCCAGCAGACCGGCGCCCAGCAAGGCACCGGCGCGGATCAGAACGGTATGGGCGTGCATGCGTGTCATCCCTGCGTTGAGCGTGCCCAGCAACCGCGGGCACAAAAAAAAGGCCGCACCCGCCGCAAGGGCAGGTACGACCTCGTTGTCGTTATACCGACGCAACCGTGCGTCGCTGGATCAGTCCGAATGGCCGCAGCGTCGCGGCCGGCTTACGCAATGCAAGAGATGAGCCAGATGGTCTGGCGGGAGGGCGCAGCGCTCAGCCGGGCGGCCAGTGCATGGCGCGGCCGGCCAGCACGTGCAGGTGGATGTGATAGACGGTCTGGCCGGCCAGACGGTTGCAGTTGACGACTGTGCGGTAGCCGTCGGCCGCGAAGCCGTGCTGCCCGGCCAGCTCCCGCGCCGCCAGGTACATGTGACCGACCACCGCCGCGTGGGCCGGCGTCAGGTCGTTCAGCGTCGCGATGTGCTCGCGCGGCAGCACCAGCGCGTGAAACGGCGCCTGCGGGTTGATGTCGCGGATGGCCAGCACGTGCTCGTCGCTGTACAGCACGTCCGGCTTGATGTCGCCGGCCACCATCTTGCAGAACAGGCAATCGCTCATGGTGTGGACCTCGGAAGCGCCCAGCGGGCTGGCGCGTCGGCGCCCGCCGTCTGGGGCAGGATGCCCCAGCGTTGATCCGGGCGAAGTCCCGGATCAACGGAGCGTGGTGCGGGCGTGTACCGCACCACCGCGAGCCGAAAAATTCCAGGGACGGAATTTTTCTGCATACGACTAGGCACTCGCGGCGCGTCGCGCCGGGGCAATGCCCTGCTCGCGGGCGATGCCGTCCTGCATCAGGCGCATCCACTCGCGGTACTGGCCGTGGTACAGCGTCTCGTCGGTGGCATCCGGGCCGCTGGTGCTGGGGTGAATGCCAAGCTCCTTCGCAAACTGGTCCGGCCCGCGGGTGATGTGTTCAAGGCCGCGGTCGTAGCCCTGCTGCCACTCCACGATGCGCGCCTTGTAGCCTTCCTGGCAGGCCTCGAAGATGGCGAGGTCATCCGGCGTCGCCATGCCGGTGGCGTTGAAGAAGTCCTCGTACTGTCGGATGCGCCGCTCCCGCATCACGGCCGACTCGCCCTTGGCGGCGATGCAGTAGATCTTGACCTCGGTGAGCTCCGGCGAGATCGGGCGGAACACGCGGATCTGCGACGACGCCTGCTCCATGAGCTGCACGTTCGGGTAGATCAGCAGGTTGCGCTGGCGCTTCAACATCCATTCGGCCATGGCGCCGCCGACGCGCTGCTCCACCTCGTCCTTGGCCTGCCACAGCGGGCGGTTCTGCGGCATGGGGAAGTCGATCCAGATCAGCGCGTGGCCGCGCTGCAGGTCGTAGCAGCCGCTCTTGAAGCCCTTCATCATGGACTCGTCGTAGGCCACCTTGACCTTGTCGTCCTTGCCGGCGGCGGACGCCTTCATGCGCCGCGCGATCACGCCGACGTAGT
>NZ_JBFWOM010000002.1:142388-286575 GCF_050250495.1 Immundisolibacter sp.
CCGCGCTGCAGGTCGTAGCAGCCGCTCTTGAAGCCCTTCATCATGGACTCGTCGTAGGCCACCTTGACCTTGTCGTCCTTGCCGGCGGCGGACGCCTTCATGCGCCGCGCGATCACGCCGACGTAGTTGGCGTGGATGGTGGTGAAGTGGTAACCGTCGATGCCGTTCTCGGCCTGCATCTTCCAGTTGCCGCGGTACTGGTAGGTCGAGTAGCCCTTGATGACCTCCGCGCCCTCGGGCGACATGGCGTCCAGCATGTCCACGAACGGCCCGGCGTCGGCGAGATGCTCCCGCAGCGGCGGCACGTCGGGGTTCAGGCTGCCGAACACGAAGCCCTTGTAGCTTTCGAGCCGCGCGATGTGTTTGAGGTCATGGCTGTCGCGTTCGAACACCGGCGGGTAGGCGCCGGTCGCGCGGTCCTTGATCTCCACGTTGCGGCCGGCCGAGTCGTACACCCAGCCGTGGTAGGGGCAGGTCAGGAACTTGCTGTTGCTCTTGGCCGTGCGGCACAGCGTGGCGCCGCGGTGCGCGCAGGCATTTACGAAGCAGTGCAGCTTGCCGTCGCCATCGCGGCTCACGATCACCGGCTGGCGGCCAATGTGGGTGGCGAAGTGGTCGTGCGGCTTGGCAATCTGGCTTTCGTGGCACAGGTAGATCCAGGTGCCCTCGAAGATGTATTTCATCTCCAGATCGAACAGCTCCTGGTCCGTGAACAGCTTGCGGCTGACCTCGAACAGGCCGTCCTGCGGGCGGTCGATCAGCAGCGAGTTAAGGTCATTCGGGGTCATGGGGTGTCCTCCGACAAGGGGGATGGGCTGCCCGAAGCCGGGCGCACGGCGGGCGCCGATTGTGCCATGACCGCCAATCAGGCTTGACCGAACGGTCACTGCCGCGCCTGCGGCTAGAATCGCCGACCCTTCACGCCGGACCTGCCCGATGACCCTGCTGTGGATCGTGCTTTTCACGCTGCTCGGCGGCGCCACCAGCGCCGCCGCGGCCGGCACGCTGCTGCTGCTGCCGGATCGCCTGCGCGAGCGCCTGCTGCCGTCATTGGTGAGCTACGCCGTCGGCGCCATGCTGGCGGCGGCGTTCCTCGGCCTGCTGCCGGAGGCGTTCGAGTACCCGCAGACCGGCCCCCAGCAAATCACGGGCGTGCTGCTCGGCGGCATCCTGCTGTTCTTTGTGCTCGAAAAATTCGTGCTGTGGCGGCACTGCCACACCGACACCTGCGCCGCCCACGGCAGCCACGCGCCGCTTGCCACGGCGCGGCCGTGGCGCGCCACCGGCGCGCTGGTGCTGGTCGGCGACAGCGTGCACAACCTGATCGACGGCGTGCTGATCGCGGCGGCGTTCCTTACCGACACGCGCCTCGGCGTGCTGACGGCGCTCGCCATCGTGGCGCACGAGATTCCGCAGGAAATCGGCGACGTGGCGGTGCTGGTGCACAGCGGCTACTCGCGCGGAAAGGCGATGCTCTACAACCTGCTGACCAACCTGCCGACACTGCTCGGCGGCGTGGTCGCGTACTTCGCGCTTGAATCGGCGCAGGGCGTGCTGCCGTATGTGCTCACGCTGGCGGCGGCGAGCTTCATCTACATCGCCGTCGCCGACCTGATCCCGGACCTGCACCGCCGCCCCGAGCCCGCCGCCACCGCGGCGCAGGTGGCGCTGATCGGCGCCGGCATCGGCACCATCGTGCTCAGCCACTGGCTGCTCGGCCACGCCGCGCACTGAGGGCGCGGCGGAACGCGTCACTTCAGGCGTCGCGGACGCGGGCCAGCAGCGCCGCGGTTGACGGATCATGCTCGGTGCCGGGCACGGCCTCGCCGTTCAGCTCCCGCTCCAGCGTGCCGGCGAGGCGCTTGCCGAGTTCGACGCCGAACTGATCGAACGGGTTGATGCGCCACGCGACGCCGCTCGTGAACGTGCGGTGCTCGTGGCAGGCGAGCAGCGCACCCAGCAATTGCGGCGTCATGCCGGGCAGCAGGAACAGCGTGCTCGGCCGGTTGCCCGGGCAGCGGGCGTGCGGGTTGGCCGGCACGTCGACGCCGCCCAGCAAGGCCTCGGCCTGCGCCAGGCAGTGCGCGACGAGGCGCTGGCGATGGCCGGGCACTTCCGCCACCGGCGCCGTGCACACCAGAAACTCGGCCGGGATGGTGGCCGGCCCCTGGTGCAGCAGTTGGTAGAACGTGTGCTCGCCGTCGTTGCCGTTGCCGCCCCAGATGACCGGGCAGGTGGCGTAGGCGAGTGGTTGACCATCGCGGTCCACGCCCTTGCCGTCGCTTTCCATGGCGAGCTGCTGCACGTAGGTCGGCAGCAGGCGCAGGCCCTGGTCGTAGGGCAGCAGCGCGCGGCTGCCGAAGCCCCAGAAGCTCGCGTACCAGACGTCCAGCAACCCCAGCAGCAGCGGCAGGTTCTGCGCCGGTGCAGCGTCCTCGAAGTGCCGATCCATGGCCGCCGCGCCGGCCAGCAGCTGCTGGAAGCGCTCGGCGCCAAGGCCGATCGCCGCCGGCAGGCCGATGGCCGACCACAGCGAATAGCGCCCGCCGACCCATTCCGGAAAGGTGACGATGCTGTCCTCGGCAAAGCCGAGCGCGCGCGCCTTGTCGGCGCTGGCGGTGATGGCGATGAAGTGCCGGTCGGCGCCCTCCCCAAGCCGCGCGCGCATGTAGGCCCGCGCCGCGCGGTGGTTGTACAGCGTCTCGGCGGTGCCGAAGCTCTTGGACGACACCAGGAACAGCGTGCGCTCGGGGTCGCAGTGGTTCAGCAGGCGTTTGAGCGGCGCCGGATCGACCGTCGAGACGAAATCGATGCGGATGTCCGGCGCGGCGTAGGCGTGCAGGGCTTCGAGCGCCAGCGCCGGCCCCCAGTACGAACCGCCGATGCCAAGGTTCACGACCTGCGTGAAGCGCTGTCCAGTGGCGCCGGTGCGGGCGCCGCTGCGCACGGCCTCGGCGATGTCGGCGATCTGCCGGTGCATGGCGGCGACGCCGGGCGTCACGTCCTGCCCGTTCACGATGATGGGCGTCTGGCTCGTGTCGCGCAGCGCCGTGTGCAGCGCCGGGCGGTTCTCGGTGTGGTTGATCGGCTCGCCGGCGAACAGCGCGGCCCGCCAGCGCGGCAGCTCGGCGGCGTCGGCCAGCGCCAGCAGCGCGGCTAGCGCCGCATCGTCGAGCAGATGTTTCGAGAGATCCACGTGCAGGCCGGCCACGTCGCGCGTGTAGCGCGCCACGCGCGTCGGGTCGGCGGCGAACAGATCGGTCATGCGGCAGTCGGCAAGACGCGTGCGCTCGGCGGCGACGCGTGCCCAGGCGGCGGTGAAGTCGGTGCTTGTCATGGCGGGTCGGGGGTGTTGGAACACGATTCGGTTGATGGCGAGTGCGGCGCGTCAGGCCACAGCAACATCGATGCCGGCGCTCGCCACGCGCGCCATGAGCGCAATCTCGTCTTCGCTGATGACATACGGCGGCATGAAGTACACAACATTGCCGAGCGGGCGCAGCAGCACGCCTGCGGCGAGCGCGTGCTGGTAGACACGAAGGCCGCGCCGCTCCTGCCACGGGTAGGGCGTGCGGGTGACCTTATCCTGCACGAGCTCGATGGCGAGGATCATGCCCGTCTGTCGGACGTCGGCCACGTGCGGGTGGTCGGCAAGATGCGCCGTCTGCCGCGCCATGGCGGCGGCGAGCGTGCGGTTGCGCTCCAGCACCGGTTCGTCCGCAAAGATGCCGAGCGTCGCCAGCGCCGCCGCGCAGCCGAGCGGGTTGCCGCTGTAGCTGTGCGAGTGCAGGAACGCCCGCTGGCTTGCGTAGTCGGCGTAGAACGCGTCGTACACGGCGTCCGTCGTCAGCACCGCGGCGAGCGGCAGGTAGCCGCCCGTCAGGCCCTTCGACAGGCACAGAAAATCGGCCGCGATGCCGGCCTGCTCGCAGGCGAACAGCGTGCCCGTGCGCCCGAAGCCGACGGCGATCTCGTCCGCGATCAGGTGCACCTGATACCGGTCGCACAGCGCCCGAAGGCCGGTGAGGTAGCTCGGGTGGTGCATGCGCATGCCGCCCGCGCACTGCACCAGCGGCTCCACGATGACGGCGCATACCTCGTCGGCGTGCCGCTCCAGCAGCGCCTGCATGTCTGCAAGACGCCGCGCGGCGACGTCCGCCCAGCTCTCGCCGGGCTCGCGGTCGTAGGCGTCCGGCGAGGGCGCGGTGATCGGCGCGCGCAGCAGCTCGGCGTAGGCGTCGCGGTACAGGCCGACATCACCGACGCCGAGCGCACCGAGCGTCTCGCCGTGATACGCGCCGGTCAGGTTCACCACGCGCGACTTGCCGGTGATGCCGACGTTGCGCCAGTAGTGGTAGCTCATCTTGATGGCCACCTCGACCGCGCTCGACCCGTTGTCGGCCAGAAAACAGCGCGTGAGCGTGGACGGCGTGAGCGCGACCAGCCCCTCGGCCAGCAGCAGCGCGGGCTCGTGGGAGAAGCCGCCGAAGATGACGTGTTCGAGCTCAGCCGCCTGCGCCGCCACGGCGGCCGAGATGCGCGCGTTGGCGTGCCCGAACAGGTTCACCCACCAGGAGCTGACGGCGTCCAGATACCGGCGGCCGTCGAAGTCCTCCAGCCACACGCCGGCGCCGCGGCGGATCGGCACCAGCGGCAGCCACTCGTGGTCCTGCATCTGCGTGCAGGGGTGCCACAGCACGGCCAGATCGCGGGCGACGAAGTCGGCGTTGTTCATGCGCCGATTGTAGGAGCGCGGCGTGAACGCCGTGTTGCGGGCGGCGACTGGCATGGCGTCTGCTGCGGGAACCGGGGCATCCTCGGCGCGGTCTGTGGACAGAGGTGGCCGAACCTGGCCCGAACAAGGAGAACCTCATGCGGATGCGACAGTGGATGACAACTGGCCTGGCGCTGGCCGTGTGCGGCGCGGCGCAGGCCACCGCCACCCCGCCGGACGACGCCTACCTCGCCGGTTACGCCGCGGCAGTGCTGGAGCAGCGCCTCGGCTGGGCCGCCGGCAGCTATGAGCTCACCGTCACTGACGGCCGGGTGCGGCTCGATGCGCGCGAGCACGCCGACACCAGCGCCGCGCAGAACGCGCTTGAGGGCATCGACGGCGTGCGGCGGGTGCATCTCGCACAGCCGACGGACGCCGCCGAACCTGTCGAGGGACGCTGGTTTCCGACACCGGAGCTGTTCCGGCCGTCGCTCGCGGACCCGAAGGAGCCGCGCTTTTTCGTGTCGCCCCGCCACTACGACACGGGCCCCGAAACGCTGTGGCTGGCCGAGGTCGGCTACGGCGCCAACTTTCCCGTTTATGGCGAAATCGACGCCGCCGGCAACGGCTGGAACGTCGGCATTTCAGGCGGCCTGTTCGGCCTGTTCAACCTGGAGGCGGAATCCTTCGACCTGATCAACGCCGACTACACGGTCGGCATTCCGCTCACCTGGCGCGACGGCAACACCAGCGGCCGCCTGCGCCTGTACCACCAGAGCTCGCATCTCGGCGACGAGTTCCTGCTCAGCGCCGCGCCGGAGCGGGTCAACCTCAGCTTCGAGTCGCTGGAGGCGCTGCTGGCCTACGACTTTGCGCCGTTTCGGGTGTACGGCGGCGGTGAGGTGCTGTTGAATCGCGAGCCGGCGGACCTGGACCGGTTGATGGCGCACGCCGGCGTCGAATACTTCGGCGCCCAGCCGGCCACGCTGGCCCCTGGCCTGCGCGGGCGCCCGTTCGTGGGGGTCGATCTGAAGTCCTACCAGGAGCACGACTGGGACCTCGACAGCAGCCTCAAGGCCGGCATGCAGTTCGACGCGCCACGCTCGGACCACTACCTGCGCCTGTCGGTGGAGGGCTTCCACGGCAACTCGCCGCACGGACAGTTCTACGAGGACCGCATCTCCTACATCGGCCTTGGCGTGCTGTTCGGCATCTGACAGGCGGTTGAAGAAGGGCTTGCCTGCCAGGATTAGCGGGACGCGCTGCACAGTACGGCGCTTCCCTTGAAAACCGGCACCCGAACCCTACCTTCATCGGCGAAGCGGGGATTTCCGAAACCCGCAGCAACCGACAGGAGGTATGCGATGAGCATCGCAAGGCAACAGCCGTTTGGATTGTTGAACGACCTGCAGCGCGAGATGGAGCGCCTGATCAGCGCAAGTCCCCTGCGCGAGGATGGCGCGGCCAACCTTGGTGGCGGCGACTGGCTGCCGGCCGTCGACGTGCGCGAGGACGCCGACCGCTACGTGGTGACGGTGGACCTGCCCGGCGTGAAGCCGGACGCGGTCGACATCAACCTCGAACAGGGGGTGCTGACCATCCGCGGCGAGCGGCCGGCCATTCCGGCCGATCAAACCGCCGGCTACCGGCGCGTGGAGCGCGCCCGTGGGCGCTTTGTGCGCCGCTTCAGCGTGCCGGAATCGGTGGACGTGGAGCAGGTGGCGGCACGGGCCGAGGACGGCGTGCTGGAGGTGTCGATCCCCAAGCTCGCCAAGGTGATGGCGCGCCGCATTCCGATCAGCGCGGGCTGATCGAGGCCACTACACTGGGACCGCCCGCCGTCGGCCGATGCGCCAACGGCGGGCGGGTGCTTCAAACGTCCAGACGGCGATGGAATACAAGGACTACTACAAGACCCTCGGGGTGGCCCGCGACGCCAGCGCGGATGACATCAAGCGCGCCTACCGCAAGCTGGCGCGCAAGTACCACCCGGACGTGAGCAAGGAAGCGAACGCCGAGAACCGCTTCAAGGACGTGGCCGAGGCCTACGAGGTTCTCAAGGACGCCGACAAGCGCGCCGCCTACGACCAGCTCGGCAGCAACTGGCAGGCTGGCCAGGGTTTCACGCCGCCGCCGGGCTGGGGCAGCGGCTTCGAGTTTCGCAGTGGTGCCGGCGGCGGCGGTTTCAGCGATTTCTTCGACAGCCTGTTCGGGCGCGGCTTCGGCGATGAGCGCGGCCCACGACGCCCAGCCGGCCGCGAAGACCAACATGCGCAGATTCGCATCACGCTCGAAGACGCCTTCCACGGCAGTACCCGCACCGTGAACCTGAGTCAGGCGGACGGGCGCACGCGCACGCTCGAAGTGCGCATCCCCAAGGGCGTGCGCGCCGGTCAGCGCATACGTCTGGCCGGTCAGGGCGGCCACGGGGCGGATCTATATCTCGAAATCGACTTCGCGCCGCACCGGCTGTATCGCCTGGAGGGTGCCGATCTGTACCTCGACCTGCCGGTGACGCCGTGGGAAGCGGCGCTCGGCGCGACGGTGAAGGTGCCGACCCTGGGTGGCCCGGTGGAACTGACCATCCCCGCCGGATCGCAGAGCGGCGACAGGCTGCGCCTGCGTGGCCGCGGCCTGCCGGCCAAGCCCGCGCCGGGCGATCAGTACGTGGTGCTCAAGCTGGTGACGCCGCCCGCGCGCACCGAGGCGGCGCGCGAGCTGTATCGCCGACTGGCCGCCGAACTGCCGCTCGACCCGCGTCAGGATCTGTTCAAGGTCTGAGCGGGCGCCGTCGCGGCGCCCGCTCAGACGGACTCCCCGATAACCGCTAGCGCCCGAAGCTGCGCCGGAAGTTGGCGGCGAAGGTAAGGCAGTGATGCTCCATGTCGTCGCTGGTGGCGCCCCACATGGTCCCGACCAGGAAATCACCGGTCCAGTTCCGCCACCGGTAGCTCACGCCGGTGTTGACGATCTGCATGTCGCCGCTGACGGTGTAGGTGATGTTCTCGGCTTCTTCCGGAAAACCGCCCGTGGTTTCCTTGTAGTACCCGGCGCGCCAGGTCCACTCCGGGCTCAGGCGGTACTCGACGCCCATGCGGTAGGAGTCGGCTGGAAACCAGCCGGGGTCGTTGTTCACGGACCGCAGCAGCGCGCCTTGGCGGTCGTACTTCACCCGCCCTGGCGGCCAATAGAACTTGGTCCAGTCGACGCGGTTCCAGTCGAAGCTCAGTTGCAGCCGGTCGGTCGGCCGCCAGGCGAGCCCGAGCGCCCACGACGGCGGGAAGCGGAAGCGGTGGTACTGGTCGGACTCCTCGTCGAGATCGTTCAGAGGGTTGCCGTCCGGAAAGTACAGGCTGGCCTGCGTGTTGCCGTCGAGCTTGATCTTGGCGCCGGAGCGGTACACCGCGCCGATGTTCACCCGCGGGTGAACCTTGTACAGCACGCCGAACACGCCCTGCAGCCCGGCGCCGATGGCGTCCGAGTGCACGTCGAGCCGGTAGTCCGGCAGCGTCGGCTCGGCGGAGCCGAGGTAGTCCTTGTCGATTTCGGCGTTGATGTAGCCGACCAGCAGGTCGACCCCAAAACCCAGGTACAGCTGCTCGGTGACGCGGATGCCGATCGAGCTGTTGAAATCCACCAGCCCGAACAGCGAGTAGACGCTGCCCCCGACCGTGGCACCGCTGACCGGGTCAACGCCCTCGCCCTCGTAGTCCGAGTACGCGCCGCCCAGCGTGAAGGCGCCGAAGCCCAGCGTATAGCGGCCGCGGTTCCAGTGGCCGGTGAACTCCGGCGCCGTGGCGGCGCTCGGCCAGAACACCTTCGTGCGGTCGAGGTGGTGCGGCTCGGACGGGTACAGCTTGGCGAACACGTCGCCCATTTCCGGCGCGAAGTCGCTGCCGGCGTTGTGCGCGCCCATGCCGTTGCCGTGCTTCATCCACGTGCTCATCGAGTACAGGCCGAGGTTCACGCCGCGGCCCTCCAGCTGCGCGAGTCCGGCCGGGTTCCAGAACACGGCGGTCGAATCGTCCGCCACGGCGACGAATGCGCCACCCATGCCGAGCGCCCGCGCGCCGATACCCTCGGAGTAGATGCCGGACGCGCGCGTGCCCGGCGCTGCCGCGGCCAGGACCAGGCCTGCCGCGAGCGCTTTGCTCAGAACCTTCACTGAACCCTCCCTGGTGCCGCCGGTGGCGGTTGTCTGGTTATTGCCGCGTGGCCCGGGGGACGCGCCGGCACGTGCCGTCGATGCGGCAGCGGCCGACAGGATACCGTCGCCTGGGCGGTCCGGCTCAGGGCGCTGCGCGGGGTGTCGATGGTCGTCGGCGCTCGCCGAGCGAGGTGGCGGCTACGCTCGCCACAATCATGGCAAGGCCGGTGGCGTTGGCGGGCGTGATCGGCTCACCCAGCGTCAGCGCCGACAGCAGCAGGCCCAGCACCGGCACCGCCAGCAGGCCCATGGCGGCGGTGATGGACGGCAGCGCCCGGCTGATCACCACGTACGCCCACAGGCCAAGCGCGGTCGCCAGCGGCCCGTTATAGGCGACCACGGCGAGCAGTTCGCGATCCCAATCAATGCGCGCGCCGGGCTCGGCCCACAACGCCAGCGGCACCACCACCGCGCTGGCGACCGTGAACTGCCACGGCGCCAGCGCCAGCGGCGAGGCACCCCAGGTACGCCCGCGGATGTGCAGCATCACCAGACCGCCGATGGCGGCGCCGCCGAGAATCAGGCCGTTGCCCAGCAACACCCGCGGGTCGCCCCAATCGAACGAGGCCGGGTTGAACAGCACCAGCAGGCCGCCGATACCGAGCAGAAAGCCGGCCGCCTTCCAGGCGTCGAGGCGTTCGCCGAGCCACAGGATGGCGCCCGGCACCACCCACACCGGCATGGTGTAGGCGAGGATCGACGCGCGCCCGGCCGGCACGTACTGCATGCCGTAGGTCAGCATGGCGATGTAGACGCCCATCTGCAGCACGCCGGCGCTGGCGAGATACGGCCAGTCGCGCCGTGGCGGCCAGCGCAGTTCGCCGAGCGCCCCGGCCACCGCAAACATGGTGACCACGCAGGTGAGCATGCGCAGCGCGGCGAAGGTGAGCGGCGGTGCGTGCTCAAGGCCGAGCTTCATCACCGGCCAGTTGCCGCCCCACAACAGCACCAGCCCGCCCAGCAGCAGCCAGGCCTGGCGCGGCGAAACGGCCCGGCTCACGGCGCCCACCCCCGGCGCGTGGCGATGCGAGGAGTGGATGGTGGCGAGGCGGCAGGCATCCGGCGACTGTACCGCACCGCCGCGGTCCGACCGGGGCGGCGGCGAGCGGTTAAGCTGCGCCGCATCGGGAAGGAGACCGTCATGAGCGACACCGTCACGCCGTTCGAGATCCACATTGACGACACCGTCATCGCCGACCTGCACCGGCGCCTCGACCACACCCGCTGGCCGGAGCGCGAAACCGTCGCCGACTGGTCGCAGGGCGCGCCGCTGGCCTACGTGCAGGAGCTGTGCCGCACCTGGCGTCACGACTACGACTGGCGGGCGCGCGAGCGGCGCCTGAACCGCTTTGCCCAGTTCACGACCGAGTTCGACGGCCTCACGATCCACTTCATCCACCAGCGCTCGCCGCACCCAAAGGCGCAACCGCTGCTGATCACGCACGGCTGGCCGGG
Organism: Immundisolibacter sp.; assembly: GCF_050250495.1. Taxonomy (GTDB): domain Bacteria; phylum Pseudomonadota; class Gammaproteobacteria; order Immundisolibacterales; family Immundisolibacteraceae; genus Immundisolibacter. The sequence continues at coordinate 152,765 of NZ_JBFWOM010000002.1, forward strand.
TTCGATCGTCGAGTTCCACAAGGTGATCGAGCCGCTGGTGGAACCGGTGGCCCACGGCGGGCGCGCCGAGGACGCGTTTCACGTGGTCTGCCCCGCCCTGCCCGGTTACGGCTTCTCCGGCAAGCCGACCGGCACCGGCTGGGGCGTCGAGAAGATCGCGCAGATCTGGGACCGGCTGATGCTGCGTCTGGGCTACGCGCAGTACTTCGCGCAGGGCGGCGACTGGGGGTCGGCGGTGACCACCGTCATCGGCCAGCAGAACCTCGGCCACTGCCGCGCCATCCACGTGAACATGCCGATCGTGGCGCCGGACCCGGCGACGCTGGACGCCCCGACGCCGCTCGAACAGCGTGCACTCGCCGCCATGCAGCACTACGCCGACCACGACAGCGGCTACTCCAAGCAGCAGAGCACGCGCCCGCAGACGCTCGGCTACGGCCTAACCGACTCGCCGGCCGGGCAGGCGGCGTGGATCGTCGAGAAGTTCCAGGCCTGGATGGACTGCGATGGCCATCCGGAGAACGCCATCGGCCGCGAGGAACTGCTCGACAACATCATGCTGTACTGGGGCACGGCGAGCGCGGCCTCATCAGCGCGCCTGTACTGGGAGAGCTTCAACAGCCTGCCACGCAGCACCGTCGAGTTGCCGACCGGCATCAGCCTGTACCCGAAGGAAATCTTCCTCGCCTCGCGGCGGTGGGCGCAGCGGCAGTACCCGCAGCTCATCCACTGGAACGAGCTCGAACGGGGCGGCCATTTCGCCGCGCTGGAGCAGCCGGTGGTGTTTGTGGACGAGCTGCGGAGCTGCTTTCGGTCCCTGCGCTGAGGCGCCAGTGACTCAGCCGGCAGACCCGTCGCCCGGGCAATCCGTCGGCAGCAGCTCCCAGCGGCCATCGCGGTAGGCGTGCAGCGGTCGGTAGCGGCTCTTGTAGGCCATCTTGTCGGACTCGGCGATCCAGTAGCCGAGGTACAGCCACGGCAGCTTGCGGTCGCGGCATTCCTCGACCTGCCGCAGCACGCCGTAGGTGCCGAGGCTGCGTTTGGCGATCTCCGCGTCGTCCGCCTCGTAGAACGTATACACGGCCGACAGGCCCTGCGGCAGCTGGTCGATCACGCTCACCATCACCAGCCGACCGTCCAGTCGGTATTCGAGGCTGCTGGTATTGATGAAGCGGCTGCGCAGGAATTCGAGCTGCTCGCGCGAGTCGCGCACCCCGCCGCGGCCCTCGTGGCGGGCGATCTGGTAGCGGTGGTAGAGGTCGAGGTGCTCCGGCCCGAAGTCAGTGCGCGCGATGGTGACGGCGAGGTCCTGATTGCGCTGCCAGGTGCGGCGCTGGGCGCGGCTCGGCACGAAATCCGCCACCGGGATGCGCACCGGCACGCAGGCCTGGCAGCCGCGGCAGTGCGGGCGGTAGACGTTGTCGCCGCTGCGGCGAAAGCCGTAGTCGATCAGGCGCGCGTAGGTCTCGGTGTCGATGACCTTGTTCGGGTCGGCGAACAGCATCACCGCCTCGCGATCGGGCAGGTAGCTGCACGCCTGCGGTTCGGTCGAGAAGAAGAACAGCCGCCCGAAGCGGGTGTTAAAGATCATCATCGCCGTGCCAGGGTCCGCGTGGATCGGGTGCTCGGGCGAGCGCGTCCACGCATGTTAAGAACTCGGCGCGCGGCATGTCCACGGCGCCGAGGCTCGCGAGATGGGCTGAGGCGACCTGACAGTCGATCAGCCGGCAGTCCTGACGCAGCAAGACCCGCACCAGATGCGCGAAGGCGACCTTCGACGCGTCCGTGCGCCGCGCGAACATCGACTCGCCGAAAAACACCTGCCCCAGCGCCACGCCGTACAGGCCGCCGACGAGTTCGCCGTCCTGCCAGGCCTCGACGCTGTGCGCGTAGCCGAGGCGGTGCAGCGCGCCGTAGGCGTCCAGCATGGCGGGCGTGATCCAGGTGCCGTTCGCGCCCGGCCGCGGCGCTGCGCAGGCGGCGACCACGGCGTCGAACGCGGTGTCGAAGCGCACTGCGAACTCGCGTCGGCGAAGGCGCTTGGCAAGACTGCGCGAGGGCACGAAATCCTGCGGCCACAGCACGGCGCGCGGCTCGGGGCACCACCACAGGATCGGGTCTTGCGGCCCGAACCACGGGAACAGGCCACGCCGGTAGGCGTCGATCAGCGTCGCGGGTTCGAGATCGCCACCGGCGGCGATGAGACCGTTCGGCTCGTCGAGTGCGAACTCGACCGGCGGCCAGCCGGTGCGCCAGCGGCGCTGCGCCACCCAGAACAGGCGCGGTGCGCTCAAGGCTGCTCGCGGCGAAACGGCGAGTGCTCCGCCAGCAGCTCGCGGTAGCGGTCGACTTCGCCCGTTTCCTGCGTCAGGTAGTCCGCGACGGCATCGGCGAAGCGCGGCTCGGCCAGCCAGTGCAGCGAGTGCGTCTCGACCGGCAGAAAGCCGCGGCTCAGCTTGTGCTCGCCCTGCGCGCCGGCCTCGAAGCGGGCGAATCCTGAGTCGATGCAGTACTCGATGGCGCGGTAGTAGCAGGTCTCGAAGTGCAGGCTGTGGTAGTCCGCGTGGCAGCCCCAGTAGCGGCCGTACAGCGCGTTGCCGCCCTGGAGATTCAGCGCCCCCGCCACGTAGCGCCCGCCGCGCTCGGCGAGCAGCAGCACCACCGCATCCGGCAGTGCCGCGCCCAGGCGCCGGAAGAACGCTTCGGTCAGATACGGAATCGCCCCGTGCCGCGCCACCGTGGCGCGGTAAAAGCCATACATGGCGTTCCACTCCGCCTCGCCGGCGTCGGTGCCCGACACCACGCGCAGCGCGATGCCGGCTTCGGCCACCTGCCGACGCTCGCGACGCACCTTCTTGCGCTTCTCGGCGGTGAGCGCGGCGAGGTAGTCGTCGAAGCTTTGGTAGCCGCGGTTCTCCCAATGGAACTGGTAGCCGCTGCGGCGCAGCCAGTGCGGGCCCTGCAGCGCGGCGGTCTGCCGATCCGGCGTGAACAGCCAGTGCACGGACGACGCGCGCAGTGCCCTGGCGCGCTCGATGAGCGCCCGGCCGGCGAGCGCGATCAGCCCCGCCTCGTCCGCGCCCGGCGCGATGAGCAGGCGCGGCCCGGTCACCGGCGTGAACGGCACCGCCACCACCAGCTTGGGGTAATAACGCAGCCCGGCCCGCTGGTAGGCGTTGGCCCAGGCCCAGTCGAACACGTACTCGCCGTAGGAGTGATCCTTCGCATACACGGGCGCCGCGGCCAGCAGACGGCCATCCTGTTCGATCAGCAGGTGCTGGCTCGCCCAGCCGGAGCGTCCACCGACGCAGCCGGTTTCTTCCAGCGCCAGCAGGAAGGCGTGCCGCAGGAACGGGTTGCCGTGCGCCTCAAGCGCATCCCAGGCCGCAGCCGGCACGGCGCTGAGACGGTCGACGAAGCGGTGGGTCGGGGCGGCGGGCACGGGCTCGGCGGGCGGCGGGCGGGATGGCGCCAAGGTTACCAGCGCGCTCTGAACCATCGGGCACTGGCTCCGCGTGCAGTGGCTGCTAGAATCGCCGCCACCTGAGGAGCGCTGCAACGGGATCAGCCCGCCAGGCTCAGGTCGTCCAACCGCGCTCGTTACCCCGTGACCCACGGCCGGTGCGAGCGTCGCCTTCCCGATACGCACCGGTTGCCCACACTCAAGGAGTGACCGCGTGAACGCCATTCAGCAACCGCACGACTTCCTGGTCGCCGACCTCGCGCTGGCCGACTGGGGCCGCAAGGAAATCGCCATCGCCGAGAGCGAAATGCCCGGCCTGATGGCGATCCGCGCCGAGCACGCCGCGAGCCGCCCGCTGGCCGGCGCGCGCATCGCCGGCTCGCTGCACATGACCATCCAGACCGCGGTGCTGATCGAGACCCTGCAGGCACTCGGCGCGCAGGTGCGCTGGGCGTCCTGCAACATCTTCTCGACCCAGGACCACGCCGCCGCGGCCATCGCCGCCGTCGGCACGCCGGTGTTCGCCGTCAAGGGCGAGACGCTCGCCGAGTACTGGGCCTACACGCACCGCATCTTCGATTTCGCCGACGGCGCCAACATGATTCTCGATGACGGCGGCGACGCGACGCTGCTGCTGATCCTGGGCGCGCGCGCCGAGCAGGACGCGTCCGTCATCGCCAAGCCCGAGAACGAGGAAGAGGTCGCGCTCTACGCGTCCATCCGCGAGCGCCTGGCGGTCGATGCGACCTGGTACAGCCGCCAGCTCGCCGGCATCCGCGGCGTCACGGAAGAGACCACCACCGGCGTCAAGCGCCTGTACCAGATGGCGGCGGAAGGCCGGCTGCCGTTCCCGGCCATCAACGTCAACGACTCGGTCACCAAGAGCAAGTTCGACAACCTGTACGGCTGCCGCGAGTCGCTGGTGGACGGCATCAAGCGCGCCACGGACGTGATGATCGCCGGCAAGATCGCCGTGGTCGCCGGCTACGGCGACGTCGGCAAGGGCTGCGCGCAGTCGCTGCGCGGACTCGGCGCCAGCGTGTGGATCACCGAGATCGACCCGATCTGCGCGCTGCAGGCGGCCATGGAAGGCTACCGCGTGGTGACCATGGACGAGGCGGCGCCGCTGGCCGACATCTTCGTCACCGCCACCGGCAACGTGGACGTGATCACCCACGACCACATGGCGGCCATGAAGACGCAGGCCATCGTGTGCAACATCGGGCACTTCGATTCCGAGATCGACGTTGCCTCGCTGCGGCGCTACACGTGGGAGAACATCAAGCCGCAGGTCGACCACATCATCTTCCCGGACGGCAAGCGCCTGATCCTGCTGGCCGAGGGCCGGCTGGTGAACCTCGGCTGCGCCACCGGCCACCCGAGCTTCGTGATGTCGAACAGCTTCACCAACCAGGTGCTGGCGCAGATCGAGCTGCACGTCCACGGCGAGCGCTACGACCGGCAGGTATACGTGCTGCCGAAGCACCTGGACGAGAAGGTCGCCTCGCTGCACCTGGGCCGCATCGGCGCCAAGGTGACGCGCCTCACGGACAAGCAGTCGGCCTACCTCGGTCTCTCGCAAGACGGGCCGTTCAAGCCCGATCACTACCGCTACTGAGGCCCGCCGTGAGCCGCGCCGGCAGTTTCAGCTTCGAGTTCTTCCCGCCGCGCAGCGACGATGCCGCCGCGCGCTTCGCGGAAGCCCGTGAGGCGCTGCTGGCGCTGCGGCCGGACTACGTGTCGGTCACCTTCGGCGCCGGCGGCAGCACGCGCGATCTCACGCTCGACACCGTCGCCGCCCTGCAACAGGGCGGCGAGGTGCCGGTGGCGCCGCACATCTCGTGCATCGGCGCCACCGCGGCGAGTCTGCGCGAGCTGCTGGAGGCGTACCGGGCGCTCGGCATCCGGCGCCTGGTGGCGCTGCGCGGCGACCTGCCGTCCGGCATGGGCGACACGCCGGGCGAGTTCCGCTACGCGAGCGATCTGGTCGCCTTCATTCGCCGCGAGACCGGCGACTGGTTTCATCTCGAAGTCGCGGCCTATCCCGAGGTGCACCCGCAGGCGCGCGGCGCGCGCGCCGATCTCGACGCCTTCGTGCGCAAGGTGCGCGCCGGGGCGGATGGCGCCATCACGCAGTACTTCTTCAACGCCGACGCGTATTTTCGTTTCTGCGAGGCGGCCACGGCGGCCGGCGTCGCGGTGCCGATCATCCCGGGCGTGATGCCGATCACCAACTACACGCAGCTGGCGCGTTTCTCGGCCGCCTGCGGGGCGGAGATTCCGCGCTGGCTGGCGCGCCGGCTGGAGGATTTCGACGACGACCTCGACGGCCTGCGCGCGTTCGGCGTCGACGTGACGCTCGCGCTGTGCCGGCGCCTGCTCGACGGCGGCGCGCCGGGGCTGCACTTCTACACCCTGAACCGTGCAGAGCCGACCGCCGCGCTGTGGCGGGCGCTCGGGCTCGCCGAGCGCTGAGCGCGGCACGGCGGCCGGCGTGGCGCCGCCCTGCGCACCGAGGGCGCGCCCTTGAGGGTGTATCTTTTAACCGCTACCGTTCACCGCCGAGGCAATGCGCGCCCGGCCAGACACAGCACACCCACCGGCTCTTCGCCTGAATTTCCCTTCCCCTCAGCACGGTCACGGCCTTGAGCATCATCCCCGTCATCCTGTCCGGCGGCGCCGGCACGCGCCTGTGGCCGCTGTCGCGCGAGCTTTATCCCAAACAGTTCCTGCCGCTGGCCGGCGAGCACAGCCTGTTGCAGCAAACCGTGCTGCGGCTGACAGGCCTGCCGGACCTCGCACCGCCGCTGGTGGTGTGCAACGAGGAGCACCGCTTTCTGGTCGCCGAGCAACTGCGCGCCGCCAACGTGCAGGGCGCCGAGATCCTGCTCGAACCTGCCGGCCGCAACACCGCGCCTGCGGTCGCACTGGCGGCGCTGCACGTGCAGGCCCGCCACGGCGACGATGCGCTGCTGCTGGTGTTGCCGTCCGACCACGTGATCGCCGACGACGCGGCCTTCCGCCGCGCGGTGCAGGCGGGCGTCGCGGCCGCGCAGGCCGGCGGACTGGTCACGTTCGGCGTGCAGCCGACACGGCCGGAAACCGGCTACGGCTATATCCGCACTGGCGCGGCGCTCGACGCCGGCGCCGCGCGGCAGGTGGCGGCCTTTGTCGAAAAACCGGACGCCGGGCGCGCCGCGCAGTACCTGGCCAGTGGCGAGTACCTGTGGAACGGCGGCATGTTCCTGCTGGGCGCCGGCAGCTACCTCGGCGAACTCAAGCGCCATGCGCCCGCCATCGCCACGGCCTGCCAGGCCGCTTTCGAAGAGGTGCGTGCGGACCTCGACTTCGTGCGCGTGGGTCGCGAGGCGTTCCTGGCGTCACCGAGCGACTCCATTGACTACGCGGTCATGGAACGCACGGATCGCGCCGCGGTGGTGGCGCTGGATGCCGGCTGGAGCGATATCGGCTCCTGGGACGCGCTGCTCGACGTGCAGCCGAGGGACGCCGCCGGCAATGTGATCTCGGGCGACGTGCTGGTCGACAAGGTCTCCGGCAGCCTCATCCGCAGCGAGGGGCGGCTGGTGGCGGCGCTCGGCGTGAAGGATCTGGTCATCGTCGAGACGGCTGATGCCGTGCTGGTCGCCGACCGTGCCCACGCGCAGGACGTGAAGCGCCTGGTCGAGCGCCTGAAGGCTCAGCGCCGCGACGAGCCGCTGGTGCACCGGCAGGTGTTCCGGCCGTGGGGTTCCTACGAGGGCCTGGTGCAGAGCGGGCGCTTTCAGGTCAAGCGCATCGTGGTGAAGCCGGGCGCGAGCCTGTCGCTGCAGATGCATCACCACCGCGCCGAGCACTGGGTGGTGGTCAAGGGCACGGCGCGCGTCACCTGCGGCGAGGACGTGCGCCTGCTGGCCGAAGACCAGTCGACGTACATCCCGATCGGCACCGCGCACCGCCTGGAGAACCCCGGCCGCATCGATCTTGAGATCATCGAGGTGCAGTCGGGCAGCTATCTCGGCGAGGACGACATCGTCCGCTTTCAGGACCACTACGGCCGCAGCGGGGCTTGATGCCGACCACCGGCGGACCGGTGCGCGTGCTGCACCTGTACCCCAACACGTCGTCTCTGCGCGAACTGTTCGTCCTGTACGCGCGGGCACTCGACGAGCCGCCGTTCGAGAGCCGCGCGGTCTTCCTGTGCGGCGCGCCCGACCCCGATCTGGCGCGGCAACTGGCCGGCCATGCGGTGTTTCTGAACCTGCCACCGAGTTCGCTGGAAGGCCTGCGCCTGCCGGCGCTGTGGCGCCTGTGGCGCTGGTGCCGCACGCAGCCGCGTTTCGACCTTGTGGTGGCACATCGCTTCAAGGCGCTCACGCTGGCGTTGGCACTGCACCGGTTGGGCATGACGCGGCACGTGTTTGGCGTGGTGCATGAGATCGGGCAGTTCGAAGGTCACCGGCGACGGACTATCGAGCGCGCTGTGCGGGCTCCATTGACCCTGATCGGCGTTTCTGATGCGGTCGGTGCCGACCTGTCGCGGCGCTTCCCGGCATTCGCGGGCCGACGCATCGAGGCGCTCCCGAATGCCGTATCCGACCCGCCGCCCGCCGATCGGGCGCAGGCCCTCGCGGCGCTCGATCTTGACCCACAGCGGTTCTGGCTCGGTTCGGTCGGGCGCCTGGTGCGGGTCAAGGGCTACGACGTGTTGCTGCGTGCCTTTGCCCCGTTGGCTCGCGAGATATCGCGCCTCGGCCTGGCGCTGATCGGCAGTGGGCCCGAGGAACAGAGCCTGCGAGCCCTGTCCCGTGAGCTTGGCGTCGAGGCACAGGTTGCGTTCTGCGGCTGGCGCCCGGATGCGCGCGCCATGCTGGTTGCGTTCGATGTTTGCGTGTTCCCGTCGCGAAACGAAGCGTTCGGGCTTGCCATCGCGGAGGCAATGGCTGCTGGCCGGCCGGTGATCGCCTCGGCCGTCGGTGGCATTCCGGAGGTCGTTGGCGACCAGGCGCTGCTGGTGCCGGCGGACGATGTCGGGGCGCTGGGCGACGCGATGCGCCGGATGGTCGAAGACGCCGACCTGCGCCAGACGATGGGGGCCGCGCTGCACGCCCGCTGGCAGTCGCAGTTTTCGGCGCAGCAGTTGGTGCAGCGCCTGCAGGCCCGGGTGCGCGCGGCAACCGGCACGTCGCCATGAACACTGTCGGCCGTTGGGCTGCGCTTCGAGCGCGCGGCCCACAGCAGCTTGCCGTCACCCTGGGGATGTTCCTGGCCGGCTTCTTTCTGATGCCGTCCAGCAAAGCGCTGAACAACGTCTACTACGCGCTGGTGCTGGCGCCGGCGCTGTTCCTGCTGCGCGGCGCCGACTGGCGCTGGCTGGCCGCAAGTCCCGTATGGCGCGCAGCGATGACCCTGCTTTGCTGGCTGACTGTGAGCGGGTTCTGGTCGGCCGATTTCACGCTGCGGGACTGGCTCGGCGAGGCCAAGAGCCTGCCTTATGTTGCCGTGTACCTCGCAGTGCTGGCCTGTGCCAGTGCACGACGGCCCGGGACTTTCGAGAAATGGCTGCGCGCCGCGGTGCTCGCCGCGGTGCTCGCCACCGTGTATTCCGCCGCGATGTTCTATGCGCATGCGCCGTGGCCCGCGCGACTGCAATTCGCCACCGCCGTCTACAACGCCAACGAAGCGGCCACGATGAACGGGACCGCGTTGCTGGCGCTGCTGTTTCACCTGCTGCCGGCCAGCCCGGAGCGCTGGCGGCGAGTCGCCTGGGTGGCGTGCGCCGGGGTGCTGCTCGGCGGCATCGCGCTGACCGGCAGTCGCACGCCCCTGGTTGCCACGCTGGTGTGCATCGGGCTCGGCCTGGTTCTGCGGCGGCAGTGGCGCCTGCTTGCCGTGTTCGGCGTCGGCATGGCTTTGATCGGCGGGCTGCTGGTTGACGGCGACGCCGCCCGTCAGGCGGTGGGCCGGGGTGATTCGTACCGCTTCGCCATCTGGCAAAACTATGCCGTGCGCATCGCCGAGGCCCCATGGCTCGGCGAAGGCCTGCTCACGGACGAGACCACGCGGGTCACGCCGGCGGGGCCGGCGGCGGAGTCGATAACCTTCCTGCACCCCCACAACGTGTATCTGGCCACGGGGCTGTACGGCGGCCTGCCGGCGCTCGCCATGCTGCTGGTGATGAGTGCTCTGGCGCTGCGTCAGGGCTGGCGCGGCGCGGCGCGCGGCGAGCCGGTGTGGCTGCTGGTGTTGCTGTTCGCCCTGCTGTGCATGCTGACCGACGGCGATCGGCTGCTGAACGCCCCGCGGGCGATCTGGTTCTATTTCTGGCTGCCCATCGGCGTGCTGATCGCACAGGAGGCCGCCGCCAGGCTTGGTCCCGCGACAGCGCATCGCACAGAATAGGTTTGCGTCAAGGCGGCATCGGCCGGCACCGGGCAAGGTGGTGCCTGCACTGCGTGACTTTCCCATGACGAGGCCCAGATGCGGGACAAGATCAGGATTGCGATCGTCGGCGTCGGGAATTGCGCCAGCTCCCTGCTGCAGGGCATCCGGTACTACCACGGGCGTGATCCCGAGGACGCCATCGGCCTGATGCACTGGGACATCGGCGGCTACGCGCCCGGCGACATCGAGGTCGTGGCGGCGTTCGACATCGACCGCCGCAAGGTGGGGCTCGACGTCGCCGACGCGATCTTCGCGCCGCCCAATTGCACCACCGTGTTCTGCCCGGACGTGCCGGCCACCGGCGTCAGCGTGCGCATGGGGCGCGTGCTGGACGGCTACGCCGAACACATGGCGGACTACCCGGACGCACGCACCTTCCTGCCGGCCGACGCGCCGCAGCCGGATCAGGCGCAGGTGGTGCGCGTGCTGCGGCAGGCGCGCGCCGAAATGGTTCTGAACTACCTGCCGGTCGGCTCCGAGCAGGCGACGCGTTTCTACGCCGAATGCGCGCTCGAAGCCGGTTGTGGCTTCGTCAACAACATGCCGGTGTTCATCGCGAGCGACCCCGCGTGGGCGCGGCGCTTCGAGGCGGCGGGCCTGCCGCTCATCGGCGACGACATCAAGGCACAGCTTGGCGCCACCATCACGCACCGGACGCTGACCGACCTGTGCCGCAAGCGCGGCGTGACCGTGGACCGCACCTACCAGCTCAACACCGGCGGCAATACCGATTTCCTGAACATGCTGAACAGGGCGCGCCTGAAATCCAAGAAACGCTCCAAGACCGAGGCCGTGCAGTCGGTCGCGGCGCAGCGCATCGCCGACGAGAACATCCACGTCGGCCCGTCCGACTACGTGCCGTGGCAGAACGACAACAAGGTGTGTTTCCTGCGCATCGAGGGGCGCATGTTCGGCGACGTGCCGTTCAACCTGGAGCTGCGGCTGTCGGTGGAGGACTCGCCGAACTCGGCCGGCGTCGCCATCGACATGATCCGCTGCTGCAAGCTGGCGCTGACCCGTGGCGAGGGCGGCGTGCTGTACGCGCCGTCGGCGTTCTTCTGCAAGCACCCGCCGGTGCAGCACACCGACGACGACGCCTGGCGGCTGACCGAGGCTTTCATCGACGGCACCTGCAAGGACAAGCACGCCGAACTGGCCGCCCAGCGCGGCGGCGGCAAGGCCGGGGCGTAGCCGCCGGCCGGCTGCTCAGGCGCCGTCGGCGATGATGGCGTCGGCCTCGATCTCGACCAGGATGTCCGGCTCGAACAGGGCATTCACCCCGATCAGGCTGCTGGCCGGCGGATGCTCGGCAAACGCCTCGCAGTGCGCGCGGGCCACCGCCTCCCACTCGCTCATGTCCACCACGAACACGCGCGTGCGGATCACGTCCGCGAGTCCGCCGCCGAGCGCGGCGAGCGCCGTTTGCAGGTTCTCGATGGCCTGCCGCGTCTGCGCGTACGCGCCGCCCGGCACGATGCGGCCGTCCACGTCACGTCCGGTGCTGCCGGAGACGGCCACGTGCGCACCGCGGCGCACCGCCTGACAGAACCCGAAGGCCTCCTCGCCGGCGCTGCCGATGGCGTAGCGACTCAGTTGCATGGCTTCCTCTTGCAGGTTTTGGTGGTCGGTTACCGGCCGGGCGCGTCATGGTAGCGCCGTCGACTCAGCCGCCCGAGGTGCGTCAGCAGCTCGTAGCCGATGGTGCCGGCGGCCGCCGCGAGTGCGTCCACGTCATACCCGGCGCCCAGCAACTCGACTGTGTCGCCCGGTTGTGGTGTGCCGGCCGGCAGCGCGCTCACGTCCAGCATCAACAGATCCATCGACAGGCGGCCGATCAGCGGCACGCGCTGACCGTCGACGACCGCCGCGGCGTGGTTGCTGGCGGCGCGCGGGTAGCCATCGGCATAACCGCAGGCGACGGTGGCGATACGGCCGGGCGCCGTCATGCGGTAGCTCGCGCCGTAACCGACGCTGGTGTCCTCGCGGATATCGCGCACCTGCAGCACCGGCGCCGTCAGCCGCACCACCGGGCGCAGGGGGTTCGGGCTGTGGGGTTGCGGGTTCAGGCCGTACAGGCCGGCGCCCGGGCGGATCAGGTCGAAGCGCCAGTCCGGGCCGAGCAGCGCGCCCGAGGAGTTGGCAAGACTCGCCCGCGGCCGGCCGAGCGCCTGCCAGGCACCGGCGAAGCGGTCCAGTTGTTGGCGATTGAGCGGGTGGGCGGGATCTTCCGCGCAGGCAAGGTGCGACAGCAGCAGCGCGATGGCGCCCGGCTGGCGCCAGCGCGCGCCGAGTGCCGACAGGTCGCCGATGTCGAGGCCAAGACGCGTCATGCCGCTGTCGATCTGCAGCGCCGCCGGCGCGCCCGGCGGAAAATCGGCCTCGAAGGTGGCCACCTGCGACGGATCGTTCAGCACCGGCACAAGATGCGCGGCGCGCAGGGTGGGCAGCTCCGGTGGCAGGTAGCCGTTAAGAACGTAGATCACGGCCTGCGGCAACACGGCGCGCAGTGCCGCGCCCTCGCCGACACTGGCGACGAAGAACTCGCGACATCCGGCCTGCCACAGCGTGCTCGCCACCGGCGTGAGGCCCAGGCCGTAGGCGTCCGCCTTGACGCAGGCGGCGCAGATCGCACCCTCGGCTGCGCGCACGAACCAGCGGTAATTGGCGGCCACGGCGCCGAGGTCGACATCGAGCGTCGCGGCGCGCAGGAGTGGTTCGGCGGGGAACGTAGAATCCATGGCGCAGGGCCGGCGGGGCGGTGGCGCATTTTGCCACCGCGGCCAGCCGGCCCGACGCCCGCTCACTGCCGATGAACGCCCCCACCGAGCCCGCACTTCGCATCGACTGGCTCACCGCCGACGACGGCGCGCGCCTGCGCCTTGGACACTGGCGGCCGCCGACGCCGCGCGGGCGCGTGCTGCTGCTGCAGGGGCTGTCGGAGTTTCTTGAGAAGTACACCGAAGTCGCCGCCGGCCTTGCCGCGCGCGGGTTCGAGGTGTGGAGCTTCGACTGGCGCGGCCAGGGGCACTCTTCGACCGGTGAAGAAGCCACTGCGGACGTTTTCGAGCGCCACCTCAACGATCTCGACGCGGTGTTCGCCGCCCTGCCGCGCGGCGAGCCACCGCGCCTGCTGGCGCATTCCATGGGCGCGCACCTGGCGCTGCGTTACCTGCACCGGCATCCACGGGCGGCGAACCGGGCGCTGCTGTGCGCGCCGATGATCGGCATCCGCACCGGGCGTTGGCCGTTGTGGCTGGCGCGCCGCCTGGCGCGGCTGATGATTGCCCTGGGTCACGGGCGCCGCTGGCTGCCGGGCCGGCGCCGCTACACGCCACTCACGATCCCGTTCGCCGTCAACCCGCTCACCTCCGACCGCGACCACTATGAGCGCCTGCGCCAGCGTATCGAGCAGGATCCCGGGCTCGCCTTCGGCCGCGTGGACTGGTACTGGCTGGCGGCCGCCTTTCGCTCGCTGGACCGCCTGCTTCTGCCCGGCGTGGCGGAGGCGATCGACACACCGATCCGCGTGCTGCTGGCCGGTCAGGACCGGATCGTGGACAGCCGCGCGGCGGTGGCCTTCGCACGGCGACTGCCGGCCGCAGACGTGAGTTGCATCGCCGGCGCCCGGCACGAGTTGCTGCAGGAGGCGCCCGCCATCCAGGCGCAGGTGTGGGACGCCATCGAGCAGGCATTGATCGGCCCGCGCTGAACGAGCAGCGCGCCGTGGCCGGGCGGGCGCCCGTCACGGGCCGCACAAAGGGGGTGCGATACTCTGCGGCCCTCAGCCGACCGATGGAGGAGCTCGGCATGCTGAAACGACTCGACCACGTCGAACTCATTCCCAGCGATTTCGAGCGCAGCCTCGACTTCTACACCCGCGTGCTCGGCGGAAGCCTCGCCCAGCGCTACGCCGTGGACGTCCCCGGCATCAGCGAAATCGCCTACATCAAGCTCGGCGACTCGGCCGTCGAGCTGATCCGCTCCCCGCAGGCGCAGGCACAGGCCCGCACCGGCGAGCGCATCGGCTACCGCCTGATGGCCTTCGAGGTCGGCGACATGCTGCAGACGCTGGCGGCGCTGTCCGCGCACGGCGTGACGCCAAGCTGGGGGCCGCTCGAAACGCCAGCCTTCATCCGCACCGAGATCAACGACCCGGACGGCAACGCCATCGAACTGCGCGAGTGGAGGCAGAGGCCATGAGCGACATGCCGCAGCTCGCGGTGCTCGGCGTCGGCCTTGGCCGCACCGGCACCGCCAGCCTCAAGCTGGCTCTGGAGCAGCTCGGCTTCGGGCCCTGCCACCACATGCTGGAGCTGTTCTCGCGGCCGGGCGATGCCGAGCGCTGGCAGGCCCGCGCGCGCGGCGAGCCGGTCGGCTGGGACGCGCTGCTGGGCGGCTTTCGGTCCACCGTGGACTGGCCGTCGGTGTGGTTCTGGCGCGAGCTGGTGCGGGATTTTCCGGACGCGAAAGTGATCCTCACCGTGCGCGATCCGGAGCGCTGGTACGACAGCATCAGCAACACCATCTTCAAGGCGCTGGAGCAACCGCTGCCGGAGAACGACCTCGCCGCCCGCGGCCAGCGCATCATGGCCAAGGACATCATCGTCGAGCGGCATTTCGACAACCGGCCGCACGACAAGGCGCACGTGCTCGCGCGCTATGCCGAGCACAATGCCGAGGTGCAGCGCAGCGTGCCGGCCGCCCGCCTGCTGACCTACGACGTGGCGGACGGCTGGGCGCCGCTGTGCGCGTTCCTCGGCGTGCCGGTGCCGGATGCGGCCTTCCCGACCGTCAACCGGCGTGACGATTTCCAGCATGGCCCGGGCCGCCAGCGCGACTGACGCATGACCCTGTACGGCATCCCGAACTGCGACACGGTGAAGAAATCCCGCGCCTGGTTCGCCGCGCGCGGCGTGGACATCGCCTTTCACGACCTGCGCCGCGACGGCGTCGACGCTGAGCGCCTGACCCGCTGGCTGCATGCCCTCGGCGCCGCGCGCTTGCTGAACCGCAGCGGCACCACCTGGCGCAAGCTCGACGCCGACCAGCAGCGCGCGGCGGACGACGAGGCAACGCTGATCCCGCTGCTCCTGGCGCAGCCGACGCTGATCCGCCGCCCGGTGGTGGAGATCGGCGGCGCGGTCACGGCCGGTTTCGTGCCAGACGTGTGGCAAACGCTGCTTGGGGATGCCGCATGAGCGCGGCGCTCGACCTTGCCCGCGCGCTGATCCGCCGGCCCTCGCTCACGCCGGACGACGCCGGCTGCCAGGCGCTGCTCGGCGAGCGACTGGCGGCACTCGGCTTTGCGCTGGAGCCGATGCGGTTTGGCGACGTGGACAACCTGTGGGCGCGGCGCGGCGCGGCCGGGCCGCTGTTCGTGTTCGCCGGGCACACGGACGTGGTGCCGATCGGCGACCGCAACGCCTGGAGCTGCGACCCGTTCGCCGCCGAAGTGCGCGATGGCCTGCTGATCGGCCGCGGCGCGGCGGACATGAAGGGCGCACTCGCCGCCATGGTGGTGGCGGTTGAGCGGTTTCTCGCCGCCTGCCCGGAGCCGGCCGGCTCGATCGGCTTTCTCGTCACCAGCGACGAGGAAGGCGACGCCGTGGACGGGACTGTGAAGGTCATGGATGCGCTCGGCGCGCGTAATGAACGCATCGACTGGTGCCTGGTCGGCGAGCCCTCCAGCGACCAGCGCCTGGGCGACGTGCTGCGCATCGGCCGGCGCGGCTCGCTCACGGCGCGCGTGCGGGTAGTTGGCGTTCAAGGCCATGTCGCCTACCCCGAGCGTGCTCTGAACCCCATCCACGCCTTCGCGCCCACACTCGCCGCGCTGTGTGCGCAGGACTGGGGCGGTGACGGGGCGACCTTCCCGGACGGGGCATTCCCGCCCGTGAGCTTCCAGATCTCCAACATCCACGGCGGCACCGGCGCCGGCAATGTCATTCCCGGCGAGCTCGTCATCGACTGCAACTTCCGCTTTCCGCCGCGGCCGGGTGCGGAGGCGCTGAAAGCGCGCTTCGAGGCCATCCTGGCCGCCGGTGGCGCGCGCTGCGAGGTGCAGTGGACGCTCGGCGCGCAGCCGTTTCTCACCCACGGCGGGCGCCTGGTGGACCAGGTCCGCGGCGCGCTCGGCGCGGTGCTGGGCGTGGAGCCCGCGCTGTCCACGGGCGGCGGCACGTCGGACGGGCGCTTCATCGCACCGACCGGCGCCGAGGTGGTGGAACTCGGCCTTCGCAACGCCAGCATCCACAAGATCGACGAGTGCACGCCGGCGGCCGAGATCGACCAGCTCGCCGACGTGTACGAGGCGCTGCTGCACCGCCTGCTGGGGCGTGGCGCGTGAAGGGGCTCGCCGCCTTCGCCCGTGCGTTCGGTCTTGGGCTGTTGCTGGTCACGCTCGCCGGCTGCGCCGGCTGGGGTCGCGAGCGCCCACGGCTCGCCCCGGCCCCGCCGCCGCCCGAGCCGTTTGCACTCAACACCTTCGAGCTGGGCAACGACACGGACGTGGTCGGCCGCCTGCGCTACACGACCATCCAGGGCGAGGAAACCCTGCTCGACATCGCCCGCGCCTACGACCTCGGCTACGACGAGATCCTGGCGGCCAATCCCGGCGTTGATCCGTGGACGCCGCCGGTCGGCCAGCGCGTGCTGCTGCCGATGGCGCACGTGCTGCCGGATGCACCGCGCGAGGGGCTGGTGATCAATCTCGCGGCAAGACGCCTTTACTACTTTCCACCCGCCGCGAATGACCAACCGCGTACGGTGGTGACGCACCCCATCGGCATCGGCCGCGAGGGCTGGGCGACGCCGCTCGGCGAAACGAAGGTGGCCAGGAAGCACGCCGCCCCGGCGTGGACTGTGCCCGCGTCCATCCGCCGCGAGCACGCCGCCAAGGGCGACCCGCTGCCGGCCGTGGTGCCGCCCGGGCCGGACAATCCGCTCGGCACGCACGCGCTGCGTCTGGGGTGGAGCAGCATCCTCATCCACGGCACCAGCAAGCCCGCCGGCATCGGCATGCGCGTGTCGCACGGCTGCATGCAGCTGTACCCGGAGGACATCGCGCCGCTGTTCGACGCCGTGCCGGTGGGCACGCCGGTGACGGTGGTCGATCAGCCCTACCTGGTGGGGCGCAGCCGCGAGGGACTGGTGCTCGAAGCACACACCGCCGTGAAGCCCCAGCCCGCCGCGCAGCAGGAACGCGCTGTCACCCGCGCCATCGAGGCCGCCATCGCCCGCCATCAATTGCAGGACGCCGCATTGGTCGATCTCGACCGCGCGCAGTCGGCGGCCGGCCAACACCGCGGCTACCCGCTGCCGATCGAAGCCGGTGCGCCGGCGCCGGACGCCTACCTCGCCGCGCTGCCGGCGGCACCGCTGTTGCCGAGCCCGCACGTGGCGCCGCAGGGCGCAGGCGACTGGTACGTGGATCTTGGCCACTTCAAGTCCGAGAACAACGCCCGCCGCCTGGTGGGCATGCTCACCCACCAGGGCCCGCCAATCCCGGCCCGGCGCATCGAACGCGACGGTCAGTATCAGGTGCTGGCGGGGCCGTACCCCTCGCGCGCCGCGGCGACCGCCACCGCCAGGCGAATCGCGAGCGATCTTGGCGAGGACGGCACCCCGGTACGCCTGCCCAAGACCGTGGCCAGCATCGAGGCACCGCCTGGCGTCGTGCGCTGAGCGCGGGCCGGCAGAATCACCAAAACACTGCGCAGGAGGAGACAACCATGAGCCACGCCATCGATTACCGCCACGCCGCGCCTGCTCCGGCGGGCACACCCGCTGCCTCCCGCGCGCTGTACCTGACCGAGCGCGACTTCATGGGCGCGGCGCTGCCGAAGCCCATCGAGAAGGTGCTGCCACCGGCCGTGATGGCGCCACAGGACGGGCCGATCGATCTTTCCGCCGAACTTGGCCTGCCGTACCCGGCGACGCTGCCGGCCATGCTGGCCGGCACGCACGCCGTGAAAGCCGGCGCCAGCGTGCCGGTCGGCGACGCCGCGGGCGGCGTCATCGTGCTGGTGCTGGAAGGCGCGGGCGAGTTCCGCGTCGGTGGCGAGACGGCGACGGTGGCGGCGGGCGACATCCTCGCCGTGCCGGGCAGCGTCGGCGCCACGGCCCACGGCGGCGCCGAGGGTCTGCGCTTTTACTACGTGGACGACAGCCCCATGGCGCGCTACATGGGCTGGCAGGTGCGGCCGACGCCGCGCATCGCCTTCACGCACTGGCCGGCGGCGCTGCTGGCGGCCAAGCTGGAAGAAACAAAGGCCCAGGGCATTACCGCCTCCGGCGTGTTCCTGGCGCACACCGGCATCGAGCGCGAGAAGCTCGCGACGCCGAACCTGTTCGCGCACCTGAACCGCCTCGCGCCCGGCGCCGCCAACACCGTGCACGGCCACGCCGCGGCGGCCATCACCTACGTGATCGAGGGCAACGAGGCGAGCTACTCGCTGCTCGGGCAGACGCTCCGGGACGGCGCCATCGTGGACCCGGTGCGCGTCGACTGGCGGCCGGGGCAGGTATCGCTGACGCCACCGAACCTCTGGCACGGCCACTTCAACGACGGCAAGACCGACATCCTGACGCTGGTGGTGCAGCTGTCCGGCCTGTACTACAACGACCGCACCATGAATTTCCGCTTCGCGGCCTGAGCGCCGCCCCGACCCGGAGGTCGCCATGAACGCACCGCTCACCCCGCCCGCCGTGGATCTCGTCTGGCCGACTGAAGGCTTCACCCGCGTGCCGTACCGCGTGTACCAGGATCCGGCCATCTACGCGCTGGAACAGGAGCGCATCTTCCGCGGCCGCACCTGGAACTACGTGGCACTGACCGCGGAACTGCCGAACGCCGGCGACTACAAGACCACCTTTGTCGGCGACACGCCGGTGATCGTGACGCGCGACGGCGACGGCGCCTTCCACGTGCTGGTGAACCGCTGCGCGCACCGCGGCGCGCTGGTGTGCCGCGACTTGCGCGGCAACGCGGACACGCTGACCTGCGTTTATCACCAGTGGGCGTACGACGCCAAGGGCGACCTGATTGGCGTGCCGTTCCGCAAGGGTCTTGGCGGCAAGGGCGGCTACCCGGCCGATTTCGACATGAAGCAGCACGGGCTGCGCAAGCTGAACGTCGAGGTGTTCGGCGACTGCATCTTCGCGAGCTTCGCCGACGACATGCCGTCGGTCGAGGACTACTTCGGCGCGCGCATGGCGGACTACCACCGGCGCATGTTCAACCGGCCGGTCGAGGTGCTGGGCTACCACCGCCAGTTCGTGCACAGCAACTGGAAGCTGTACGCCGACAACACGCACGACCCCTATCACGCGAGCCTGCTGCACCTGTTCCACGCCACCTTCGGCCTGTACCGGGCGTCACAAATCTGCGGCACCGAGATGGGCGGCTACGAGGGCATGCACAACTGCATCCACTCGCGCGCCGGCAGCGACGAGGGCCGCATCGAGGGCTACAAGAAGGAAGGCGGGCGCTCCTACCAGGAGAACTACGCGCTGGCCGACCCGAGCGTGCTCAAGGGCTGGCCGGAGTTCGCCGACGGCGACACGCTGTGCATCCACGTGATCTTCCCGAACCTGGTCGCGCAGCAGATCGCCAACACACTCGCCACGCGGCAGATCGTCACCCACGGCCCAAACGCCTTCGAACTGGTGTGGACCTACTTCGGCTACGTGGACGACACGCCCGCCGAGCGCGCCATGCGCGTGAAGCAGATCAACCTGATCGGCCCGGCCGGGTTGATCTCGATGGAAGACGGCGACGTGTGCGAGCTGGTGCAGAACGCCATCGTGCGCGACGGCGACGCGGCGTCGATCGTCGAGATGGGCGGGCGCGACATCGCCGACATCGACAGCACGCTGACCGAGGTCGGCATGCGCGGCTTCTGGAAGGGCTACCGCAAGATCATGGGGGTGTGACCGCCACCGGCCCCGCGGCGTGCGGGGCCAGTCAGCTACTCAGGCGCGCCGTGTACTCCAGCACCCGCTCGAAGGCGTAGGCCTGCTCGGCGCCGCTGTCCGGGTCCCACAGGCTGCGGCCGGGGCGGGCCATCAAGTCGCCACCGTACACGTGCAGGCCGCCGTTGAGGTCCCCGCGCGGGTTGGCCACGGCGTGGATCAGCTCCGGGTCCATGATGAACACGTCGCCGGCGCGCAGACTCTTCAGGCCATCGTCTGCGAGTCCGTCGGCGTCGCGCCGGTACAGGTGGTTGTCCTCCTGCCCGGCGTAGATGCCGATCACGCCCCACATGCGGTGGTTGTGGATCGGGCTGCGGCTGCCGGGGGCGCTGATCACGTGCGCCACGGTGAGCGCGTCCGACCGGTACAGCGGCACCACGCCCGGCTTGTCGGCGCCCGCGGCGAAGGCGTCCGCCAGCGCCTGCGGTTCACGCAGCGCGTCGGTCAGCAGGGCGGCGATAGTGGCGGCCGGGTTGGCGTCGTGCAACGCGTCCTGGCAGGCGGCGACAAAACGGTCGGGGTCGAACATGGTTGTTTCTCCTCGCAGTGACGGCCGGGCGGCGACCCGCGCCGGGACGTCCAAATCGGTCCGCGGGATAGACTAGTACGTTACGACCGCCGCCGCCCTCCCCCTTGCCGATGCCCCGAAAGCCGCGCTCCCGCCCGTCACGCCGCCGCTGGCTCGGCTGGCTGCTGCCGCTGGTGTTGATCGGTGTCGCGGGGCTGGCGCTGTACGCGGTGCACCTCGACCGGGTCATCCGCGACAAGTTCGAGGGCCAGCGCTGGGCGTTGCCGGCGCGCGTATTCGCCCGGCCGCTGGAGCTCTATACCGGCCTGCCGCTCGACCCGCCGCGGCTGGTCGAGGCACTCGACCGGTTGGGGTACCAACAGGGCGAGCCAACCGGCGTCGGCACCTACGCGGTGCGCGGGCCGCGTGTGCTGGTCTACACGCGCGGGTTTCAGTTCTGGGACGGCGCGGAGCCGCCGCGCAAGGTGGACGTCCGCTTCGATGGCCGGCAGGTGGCGGGCATCTACGGCGACGAGGGCGAGTTGCCGCTGCTGCGCCTGGAGCCGGAGTTCATCGGCGGTTTCTATCCCGCCAGCAACGAGGACCGCCTGCTGGTGCGCCTGCCGGAGGTGCCACCGGCGCTGATCCAGGCGCTGCTGACGCTGGAGGATCGCGATTTTTACAGCCACCACGGCGTGTCGGGGCGGGCCATCGCCCGCGCCCTGTGGGCAGACCTGCGCGCCGGGGCGGTGGTGCAGGGCGGCAGCACGCTCACGCAGCAGCTGGTCAAGAACTACTTCCTCACCGCCGACCGCACCGTGTGGCGCAAGCTCACGGAAGCCATCATGGCGGTGCTGCTGGAAACCCATTACAGCAAGGACGACATCCTGGAGTCGTACCTGAACGAGGTGTTCCTGGGGCAGGTCGGGGCGCGCGGCGTGCACGGCGTGGCGCAGGGCGCGATGCTGTACTTCGGCCGCCCCTTGAGCGAGCTCGATACCGGGCAACTGGCGCTGCTGGCGGGCATGGTGCAGGCGCCGTCGTACTACGACCCGCGGCGTCACCCCGAGCGCGCCACGGCGCGGCGCAACCTCGCCCTGCGCCTGCTCGGCGAGCAGGGGCATCTGACCCCCGAACAGGTGGCTGCCGAGCAGGCCAAGCCGCTGCGCGTGGCGCAGCGAAGCGCCCTCACCATGGCCCGCTACCCGGCCTTTCTGGACATGGTGCGCCGGCAATTGCAGCGCGATTACCCTGAGGACGTGCTGCGCAACGAGGGCCTGCGCATCTTCGCCACCATGGATCCGGCGGTGCAGGTAGCCGCCGAGGCGGCGGTGACCACGCAGGGCGACGCGCTCGCCAAACAGCGGCGGCTGCCGAAACTGCAAATGGCGGCCGTAGCAGCCGACGTCGCCACCGGCGAGGTGCTGGCCGTGGTCGGCGACCGCGACCCGCGCTTCGATGGCTACAACCGGGCGCTCGACGCGCGCCGACAGATCGGCTCACTGGCCAAGCCAGCCACGTATCTCGCCGCCCTGTCGCAGCCAGGGCGTTTCAACCTCGCAAGCCCGCTCGACGACCTGCGCATGTCGGTGCGCCTGCCGGCCGGCAACAGCTGGCAGCCGCGCAACGCCGGCAACGACTACGCCGGGCGCATTCCGCTGCTGCGGGGTCTCGCCGAGTCGCGCAACAGCGCCACCGTGGGGCTCGGCCTGCAGGTAGGCGTCAAGGACGTGGTCAAGACGCTCGGCGCGCTCGGCGTGACACGCGACCTGCCCGAGGTGCCGGCGGTGATGCTGGGCGCGGTCGAGCTCACGCCGTTCGAGGTCACGCGCATGTACCTCACGCTGGCCGCCAATGGCTTTCGCTTGCACCTTCGCAGCATCCACGCGGTCACCGACAAGGACGGCAAGCCGCTCGCGAGCTACCCGCTGTCGGTGGAGCAGAAGCTCGACCCGGCGGCGGTATTCCTGGTCAACACGGCCCTGCAGGAGGTGGTGCGAAACGGCACCGCGCGCGGCCTCGGGCGGGTGCTGCCGGGCCTTAACGTGGCCGGCAAGACCGGCACCACCAACGACAGCCGCGATTCCTGGTTCGCCGGTTTCACCGGAAACACGGTGGCCGCCGTGTGGGTGGGCATGGACGACAACAGCGAGACCGGCCTGTACGGCGCAAGTGGCGCCATGCGCGTGTGGGCCGACCTGATCGGCCGCCTGCCGGCAGTGCCGCTTACCCTGGCACAGCCGCCTGGTATCCACTGGGTGCAGGCGCCGGATGGCCCTTGGCTGCCGGCGGCACAGTGCCCTGGGGGTTTTGGCCTGCCGATTCTGGACGGCGGCGCGCCGCCCGGCGCGGTGCCCTGCGACGGCGCCCCGCTGCCCCAACCCGACCACACGGACGATGAACCATGGCGCTGGCTGCGCAGACTGTTCTGATTGACCGCAGGCCCGTGCGCTACCGGCTGGCGCTGACCGCGCTCGTGCTGGCCGGCTTGGCCGGCTGCGTCAGCGCCCCGCCGCCACGCCCGGAGCCGCCGGCACCCGAACCGCCGCCGGTGCGCCCGGCACCGCCGACGCCCGTGCCCCCGGCGCAGCCCTTGCCCCGGCCGGTGCCGCCGCCGGCGGTAATCCGTCCCGGCCCGCCGCCGTCCGCGCCGCCTGCGGCCGCCACGCCCGCGCCGCAGCCGCCGGCCACCGATTCGCTGCTGGCACTTGCCGACCGGCAGGCCGCCGCGGGCGACGTGGCGCAGGCCGCGGCGCAGCTCGAACGGGCGCTGCGCATCCGCCCGCAGGACCCGCTGCTGTGGCACAAGCTGGCTTGGCTGCGCCTTAAGAACGGCGAGTTCGAGCAGGCCGCGGCACTCGCCGCCCGCTCGGATTCTCTGGCCGGCAACAACGCCGCCCTGCGCGCTGAGAATCGCCGCATCGCGGACCTGGCACAGGCCCGCCAGCGGCCTTGAGCGGATTGCTCCAGGAACCGACACCGCCATGCAGCAGCCCGATGCCCCGCCGAGCGACGCACCCGCCAGTCTCGGCGAACCGCAGTTTCTGGAAACCCTGCGCCGGCAGATGCTGAACTTCGCCCGCCTGCAGCTGCGTGACGACGACCTGGCGCAGGACGTGGTGCAGGAATCGCTGCTGAGTGCGCTCAAGCACGCCAGTGCATTCCGCGGCCAGGCGGCGTTCAAGACCTGGCTGTTCGCCATCGTCAAGCACAAGATCGTCGACGCGCTGCGCGATCGGCGGCGCTGGGTACAGCCCGGCGACGCGCCGGAGACGGATGATGACGACAGCGAGTGGCTGGATCGTCTGTTCGACCAGAGCGGTCACTGGCGCGTCGAACGGCGACCTGCCGAGTGGGCCGATCCGCAGCGCAGTTTCGAGAACGAGCGCTTTTGGCAGGTGTTTACGGCGTGCCTGGACGCCCTGCCGGCGCGTCAGGGCCGGTTTTTCATGATGCGCGAGCATCTCGGCCTGGGCAGCGACGAGATTTGCGCGATCGCCGGCCTCACGCGGACCAATCTGCACGTCATCCTGCACCGCGCGCGCCTGCGCTTGCGCGAGTGCCTGCACAGCGGCTGGTTCGGGGGGAACCCGTGATGCTCAATTGCCGGGAAAGCACGGCGCTGATGTCCGAGGCGCGCGAGCGTGACCTCACGCTGGCCGAGCGTCTGGGGCTGCGGCTGCATTGGGCCATGTGCAGCGCCTGTCGGCGCTTTGACCGCCAGCTCGACGTGCTGCGCGCCGCCGCACGGCGCTACGCGGCCCGCGACGACCGCATCACCTCGGATCAGGACGACGCACCGCCGCGGTGAACGTCGCCCGTCAGCGGACGGGTCGCCGGCAGCGGGCCGCCAGCCAGTGGTCGATCGACAGCGCTCCCGGCCCTCTGGCGGCAAGATAAAGCAGCACCGTCGCCCACACGCCGTGGGTCGGGTAGGCGCCCGGGTACACGAACAGCTGAATCACCAGCGTCATCCCCAGCAACCCCAGCGCCGACAGGCGCGTGGCGAGACCCAGCAGGATCAGGACCGGCAGCACGTGCTCGGCCACGGCCGCGGCAGTGGCCGCCCACACCGGCGGGATCAGCGGCAGGGCGTATTCGTTTTCGAACAGGAACACGGCGCTGTCGGACAACCTCGGCCAGCCGAGCTGAAGCGTGCCCTGCACCAGGTCGACGGCGAACCCCTCGACCTTGGTCTGGCCGGACAGCCAGAACACGGCGGCGATGGAAAAGCGGCCGAGCAGCGCGATCAGGCTGTCCGGGATGCGCGACAGCAGCGTGTTGACGCAGGTGAGCGTGCGGATCGGCGCGGCGAGCGGCCGTGCAGTGATGTCATTCATTGGCAATCTCCGTAGCTTCGATGGCGACGAGCGCACCGCTGCGGATCAGTGCGGCCAGCGTGGCCGGCAGGTCGAGCGTGAGGCCCTCGGCGGCCACCAGGTCCAGCGCTGCCCCAAGGGGCTGGTCAGCGAGCAGTGCCGCGGAAAAGACGCCGGCCGCAGCCACGACCGGGATCACATGCACGTCAAGATCGCGGCGCAGCACCCAGGCGGTTTCAGGCGTGCGCGGGTCGATCGCTGCGAGCTCACCCGCGCCCTGGTGTGCCGCCCAGATCGACACCGCAGCGCAGTCCGCGCGCAGCACCGCGAACGAGGGGTGCAGCCGCAGCCGCCAGCGAGGCAAATCGGGCGCGGCGGCCAGGCGCGCGGCGATCTGCACAGCCGCCAACGGCGTCGCATCGGCAGCGTGCAGCGCCACCAGGCGCAGCCATTCGAGACGCGCCACGTCCGGCAGACAAGGCACGGCCTGAGCAGGATCGAAGTCGCGGATGAAGTCCGGAAAGCCCGCGCCGTACTCGGCCATCACGGGCCCGGTCGGCGGTTGCGCGCGTACGAAATCGCGGCCCATGGCGCGAAAGAACCCGTCGCCCACCAGCTCGCGCGTCACCGGAAACGTGTCCGCCAGCACGCCGAGCAGCGACATCACCACGTTGTTGCGATACACGGCGAGCCGCGCGGTCGGGTCCGACCCGTTGCAGGTGCGCAGATCCGCCGGCGCCGGCAGGTCCGGGTCGAGCAGCGCGCGGGCGAAGGCGGCCTGATCGTTCATGCCGGCAGCGTCCGAGTCCCGCGTCCGGCGGCGTGCAGGACGCGCTCGGCCTGGCGTGCCTCGGCCAGCAGCGCGTCGAAGCCGGGCACGTCGTGGTCGCGCTCGATCAGCGTCGGCACCGGGCCAGTGAGTCCTATCGCCTGCTCGTAAAGATTCCAGACGGCGCGCGCCACCGGCGCGCCGTGGGTGTCGATCAGCAGTGGGTCGCCAGCGGCATCAATGTCCACGGCGTGGCCCGCGAGGTGAATCTCGCCGACCGCGTGCAGTGGCAGGGCGGCGAGTTCGGCTAACGCATCGCGGCCGTGGTTGACACAGGACACGTACAGATTGTTCATGTCGAGCAGCAGCCCGCAGCCGGTGCGGCGCACCACCTTGGCGATGAACGTGGCTTCCGGCAGGGTCGAGGCGCGGCTTTCGAGATACGTGGCCGGGTTCTCCAGCAGCAGACGCCTCTGTAGTCGGTCCTGGACGCGATCCACGTGCGCACACACCCGCGCCAGCGTTCGCTCGTCGTAGACCACCGGCAGCAGGTCGTTCAGGCACACCGAGCCGTGGCGCGACCAGGCGAGGTGTTCCGAGAACCACTGCGGCTCGTAGCGCGCCAGCAGCGTTGCCAGGCGATCGAGGTGCGTGAGATTCAGCTGATCCCCGCCGATCGACAGGCCAACGCCATGCACCGACAGCGGATAGTGCTCCGCGATGCGCCCGAGGTAGTGATGAAACGGGCCGCCGGCGCCGAGGTAGTTCTCGGCGTGCACCTCGAAGAAGCCAAGCGCCGGGCGGGCGTCGAGGATGTCGCGGAAATGCTGGGGCTTGAGGCCGACACCCGCGCCGGGGGCCGACGGGCAGGCGGACGCCAGGCGCCTCGCCTTCATTGACAGTGACGCCGCCACGACGGCACCCGGCCCCGCCCGTCGATGCCGCCCGCCTATTTCTCGGCGAACTCGGCGAGCTGGCCGAAGCCGGTGGGCGAGCTCGGCGAGGCGGTCTTCTCGCACGTGCCCTTGGGCACCGCCTTCCAGGCATTGCCCTGATGATCGCGCACCGAGGTGCCGGCGCAGGTGGTGCCGGGGCCGGCGGCGCAGTCGTTCTTGCCCTTCAGCGCCACGCCGAAGCATTTCTCCTGCTCGGTCGCCGCCTCGGCCGGCGCCGTGGCGAGCGTGAGCGCCAGGCCGAACGCCGCGGCAAGGCCGGTGCCGGCCAGGGACAGGGTTGAATGGTTGCGTGCCATGGTTGCCTTACCTCTGTTGGGGGATCGCCAGCGGCCCGATGCCGCCGACGACGGGCGACACGGTGCGGTGGTCCGCACCGGTCGCCAGGCAATAGACGCGGCACGCGCGGATTTCTTACAGAGGTGCTTGCTGCCCGATCAGGCCGCGGCAAAACCCTTGCCGGCGGCGAACTGCGCGCACTGGTTGAGCGCCGCCAGCATCATGGCGTGGCTCGCTTGCCCCGTGCCGGCAATGTCGAAGGCGGTGCCGTGGCCGACCGTCATGAACAGGTACGGCATGCCGATGAAGCCGCCGCAGTTACCCTCGAAGCCCCAGGTCTTGAGCGCGATGTGGCCCTGGTCGTGGCACATGGCGACCACCACGTCGTAGCGGCCGTCGATGCAGTGCCGGAACACGGTGTCCGGCGAAATGGGACCCGCAACGTCGATGCCGTCCGCGCGCGCCTGCGCGACGCCGGGCGCGATGGCGGCGTCCTCCTCCGGGCCGTGGGCGTGCGGGTTCAGGCCCGCCACGCCGATGCGCGGGTTCGCCACGCCCCAGCCGCGCAGCGTGTCGTGCGTCAAGCGAATCGAGCGCCCCACGAGATCGGCCGTGAGGCCAGCGCACACGTCGCGCAGGTACACGTGATCGAAGATGTGCGTGATGCGCAGCGGCCCCGAGAACAGCGTCAGCAGGCGCTCGCCGGGCTTGGCGTTCATGAGCGCACCGAGCGCGCCGGCGGCGGCCATGGCCTCGGAATTGATCGGCCCCATCACGAGCCCAGCCACCTGGCCCGACGTGGCCAGCGCCTGCGCCTGGCCGATCCAACGCCCGACAGCGGCACCGCAGGCGGCGCGCTCCTGGCCGTAAACCATCTCGGCCGGGTCGAGCTCGCCGTCGTCCAGAATGCTGATCACGCGCGGATCGTCCCGCACCGCGTCCACCGAGGCGACCGGCTCGACTCTTAAATCCGCGCCGGCCACCTTGACGCCACGTCGCATGCTCTCGGCGCTGCCGATAAATGCAAGGCGCGCCAGCCGCTGCGGCTGGCCGGTCGCCACGGCCTTGGCGAGAATTTCCGGCCCCACGCCGCAGGGGTCGCCGATGGTGACGGCGAGGGTGGGTTTGCTCATGGTTTTCTCCTCCTGTCGTTGGCAGCTCTGCGGCCACCGGTGTGTGATCGCAAGCGTCCCACGGAGACACGCGCAGCGGCAATAAAAAACCCCGGGCGCCTTGTGGGCACCCGGGGTTTCGGACTGCAAGCGGACTGTCTATCCGCTTTACATCATGTCCATACCGCCCATGCCACCCATGCCGCCCATGCCACCCGGCATGCCGCCACCGGCCGCTTCCTTCTTCTCCGGGGCTTCCGCCACCGCACACTCGGTGGTGATCAGGAGACCCGCAATCGAGGCGGCGTTCTGCAGCGCCACGCGCGTCACCTTGGCCGGGTCCAGGATGCCCATGGCCACCATGTCGCCGTACTCGCCGGAGCCGGCGTTGTAGCCGAAGTTGGCCTCGCCGTTGGTGCGGACCTTGTCCAGCACCACCGACGGCTCCTCACCGGCGTTGGCGACGATCTGGCGCAGCGGCTCGTCCATGGCCCGCAGCGCGATGCGCACGCCGACGTTCTGGTCCTCGTTGATGCCCTTGACGTCGCGAATCTTGGCCGCCGCGCGCACCAGCGCCACGCCGCCGCCCGGCACCACGCCTTCTTCCACCGCCGCACGGGTGGCGTGCAGGGCGTCTTCCACGCGGGCCTTCTTTTCCTTCATCTCGACTTCGGTGGCGGCACCGACCTTGATCACCGCCACACCGCCGGACAGCTTGGCGGCGCGTTCCTGCAGCTTCTCCTTGTCGTAATCGGAGGAGGTGTCCTCGATCTGACGGTTGATCTGCTTGATGCGGGCCTGGATGTCGTCGGCCTTGCCGGCGCCGTCGATGAGGGTGGTGTTGTCCTTGTCCACCTGCACCTTCTTGGCCTGACCGAGGTCTTCCAGGGTGGCCTTCTCCAGCGTCATGCCGGTCTCTTCGGCGATCACGGTGCCGCCGGTCAGGATGGCCATGTCTTCCAGCATCGCCTTGCGACGGTCACCGAAGCCCGGCGCCTTCACGGCGCACACCTTCACGATGCCGCGGATGTTGTTGACCACCAGCGTGGCCAGCGCCTCGCCCTCGACGTCCTCGGCCACCACCAGCAGGCTGCGGCCGGACTTGGCGACCGCTTCCAGCACCGGCAGCATCTCGCGGATGTTCGAGATCTTTTTGTCGTAGAGCAGGATCAGCGGGTTGTCCAGCTCCACGTTCATGGACTGCTGGTTGTTGATGAAATACGGCGACAGATAGCCGCGGTCGAACTGCATGCCCTCGACCAGGTCGAGCTGGTTCTCCAGGCTCTGGCCTTCCTCGACCGTGATCACGCCCTGCTTGCCGACCTTGTCCATGGCGTCGGCGATGATCTCGCCGACCGAGGTGTCGGAGTTGGCGGAGATGGTGCCGACCTGCGCGATCGACTTGCGATCCGTGCAGGGCTTCGACAGCTTCTTGATTTCCTCGACGGCGGCGGCGACGGCCTTGTCCAGACCACGCTTCAGATCCATCGGGTTCATGCCGGCGGCGACCGCCTTCATGCCCTCGACGGCGATCGACTGCGCCAGCACGGTGGCGGTGGTGGTGCCGTCACCGGCCTCGTCGGAGGTGTGCGAGGCCACCTCTTTCACCATCTGCGCGCCCATGTTCTCGAGCTTGTCGGCCAGCTCGATTTCCTTGGCCACGGACACGCCGTCCTTGGTGATGGTCGGGGCGCCGAAGGACTTCTCCAGCACCGCGTTGCGGCCCTTGGGACCCAGCGTGACCTTGACCGCGTTGGCCAGAACGTTGACGCCCTTCATCATCGCGGTGCGGGCGTCGGACCCGAAATGCACCTGTTTGGCTGCCATTGCTGCAATTCCTCAGTGAATGTCTTGTGGGGAGCGCGCGCTCAGTTCTCGACGACGCCCATCAGGTCGTCCTCGCGCATGACCAGCACTTCCTGGTCGCCGAGCTTGACCTCGGTGCCCGAGTACTTGCCGAACAGCACGCGGTCGCCGACCTTGACCTGCAGGTGGCGCACTTCGCCGTTGTCCAGAATCTTGCCGGGACCAACCGCGAGCACCTCGCCCTGGACCGGTTTTTCGGTGGCGGAGTCGGGCAGTACAATGCCGCCCGGGCTCTTGCGTTCCTCTTCCATGCGCTTGATCACGACGCGGTCGTGAAGGGGACGAATGTTCATTTCAAGCCTCCAGTAATGGATTTGCGCGAACAAACCGGCCGGCACCAGACCGCCGAGGCGGCTGCCGGAATCGTTTAGCACTCTCGTGCGAAGAGTGCCAAATGATAGGCGCTGACCTTGTCGCGTCAAGGGGGCGCGTCAATGGCCTCGCCGACCGGGCAGGCGCAACATGGGGCCGCTAAGGACGCTTTCAAGGCCCGCTCCACCGACTCGCCTCATGACCACCGACACCCCGCCGTACCGCCTGCTGCTGTCGGCCTGCCCCGATGCCGCCACCGCCGAGCGCATCGCCACCGCGCTGGTCGAGGAGCGGCTCGCCGCCTGCGTCACCGCGCTGCCGGGTGCGCGCTCGGTGTACCGCTGGCAGGGCGCGATCGAACACGCCGACGAGTGCGTGCTGCTCATCAAGGCCCGCGCGGCCGACTACCCGGCGCTCGAACAGCGCCTGCTGGCGCTGCATCCCTACGACGTCCCGGAACTGTTGGCGCTGCCGGTGCTGGCCGGCAACCCGGCGTACCTCGCCTGGCTGGAGGCGCGCGGTGGGTAGGGCGTTGCGGGTGGCTCTGGCGGTGCTGGCTGGCCTGTCGTTGGCCCCCGGCGTGCGGGCCGACATCGCCGAACTGCTGGGCGGCTCGCCGCAGGTGTTAAGCCCGCAGCAGGCCTTCGCGCCCGAGCTTGTGGCCGGCACTGATGGCATGCTGGAGCTGCGGTTCACTATCGCCCCGGGCCATTACCTGTACCGCGACCGGCTGGCCGTGACGGGCGCCGACGGCGCCGCGCTCGCCCCGGCGCTACCGGCGGGAGAGCCGTACGACGATGCCGAGTTCGGCCGGGTCACCGTCCTGCGCGGCCCGCAGCGCATCGCGCTCGGCATCCCCGCCCGCCCGGGCGCCGGCATCGACCTGCGCTACCAGGGCTGCGCCGAGGGCCGCCTCTGCTACGCGCCGGTCCGCCTCCACCTGCAACTGCCCTGAGCCCCCGCATGAGTTTTCGCAAGCGATTCGGCATCGCCACCGTACTGCTGCTGGCGCTCGCGGCCGGCATGGCCGTGCGTACCTACCTGCTGCCCGGCCCCATGCTGGAGGCGGTCAGCGATGGAACCCAGGTCGAGGACTTTGCGCTGCCCGACCTCGACGGCCGGACGCGGCGGCTGTCGGAGTTCGCCGGCAAGACGGTGGTGCTCAATTTCTGGGCGAGCTGGTGCGGGCCGTGCCTCGAAGAGATTCCGGACTTCATCGCGCTGCAAAGCCGCTACGGCACACACGGCGTGCAGTTTCTCGGCGTGGCGGTGGAGGACGCCGCCGCGGCGCAGAAGATGGCCGCGCGCATGAACATGAACTACCCGAGCCTGGTCGGTGATCTCGACGCCATGGACATCGCCCGGCGCCTGGGCAACACCGTGGGCGCCCTGCCCTACACCGTCATCATCGGCCCTGATGGCAGGGAACGCGCGCGCCTGGCCGGTCGTGCCGATCCGGCCGACGTCGAAAGGTGGCTGAAGACGGCCCCCTGACGAAGCTCACTCGCCGCGCAGGCTCTGCGCGGGTGGCGTGGCCAGCACGCGCCGCGCCCCCAACCGGCCGGTGAGGGTGACCAGACCGGTGGCCAGCAGCACCGTCGCCAGCAGCGCCAGCGCATTCGGTCGGTAGGGAATGTCGAGATAGCGCAGGCAGGCAAACGCCCCGGCGGCCACTGCCGCCCCACAGCCGAGCAGCGCCGCGGCGCCGCCGAGCAGGGCGAAGCGCAGGTTGTAGACGGCGCCGAGCTGCCGGCGGCTGGCGCCGAGCGTGCGCAGCACGGCCGCTTCCGTGAGCAGGCGGCTGCGCTCGGCGAGCACCGCCGCCAGCAGTACGGCAAGCCCCGCCAGCAGCGTGAACACGGCCAGAAATCCCGTCGCGCGGGACAGTTGCGCCACCATGTCCTGCAACGTCGCGGTCATGGCTTCGAGGTCGATCACGGTCAGATTCGGAAACGGCTGCACCAGCGCGTGCAGCAGGGCGTCGGCGCGCGCCGGGTCGATACGGTAGGCGGTGACGTAGGTAGCCGGCGCCTCGCCCAGCGCGCCCGGCGCGAACACCACGAAGAAATTGCTGCGCAGACTCTCCCAGTTCACCTCGCGCAGCGAGGTGACGGTGCCGGTGACCGGCTGGCCGCCGATGTCGAACGTGAGCGTGTCGCCCAGCCCGACGCCGACCTCGGCGGCCCATTCCTGCTCCAGCGAGATCTGCGGTTCGGTGGCATCCGCCGTCCACCACCGCCCGGCCACCAGACGGTTGCCGGGTTCGGGCTCGGCGCGCCAGGTGAGGTTGTTCTCGCGCTCCAGAAAACGCCGTGCGCGTTCGGTCTTGGGTGGCGGCGGCGGCTGGCCGTCGACGGCGACCAGCCGCGCCCGCACCATCGGGCGCAGGTCCACGCCCTGGGCGCCGCCCGCGGCCAGCACCTGCGCCACCGCGTCGCGCTGGTCGGGCTGCACGTCGATCAGGAAGCGGTTCGGCGCGTCCGGCGGCACGCGCATCTGCCACTGCTTGAGCAGGTCGGCCTCGACCAGCGCTGGCGTGACGATGGCGAGCACGCCAAAGCCGAGCGCCGCCACCGCGAGCACGGTGTGCGCCGGCGCGCGGCCGAACGCCGCCGCCGCGTAACGCCAGGCGAACGGCCCCCGCACCGATGCGCGCCGCGCGGCGCGCGCCAGGAGGCGCGCACCGACGCCGAACAGCAGCGCCGCGCCGAGCAGCACGCCAAGACCGAGCAGCCCGCGCATGGCGCTGGCGCCAAGCCAGCCATACACGGCGCCGCACAGCAGCAGCGCGATGGCGAGACCTGCGGTTTCCGTGCGCGCGAAGCCGCGCTCGACCTCGCCCTCGCTCGGCGCGCGCAGCACGGCGGCGGGGGGTGTCGCGCCCAGGCGCAGCAGCGGCGGCGTGGCTACGGCGAGCGCCACCAGCAGCGCAAGACCCAGCGCCACCGGCAGCAGGCCGGCATCGGCGGGCGGCAGATCGGTCGGTACGAGACCGCGCAGCAGCACCGGCAGCAGGCGTTCGAGGCCGGTCCCGGCCGCCGCGCCGAGCAGCCCGCCCAGCAGCGCCACCGTCGCCACCAGGCCCGCGTAGGCGAGCAGCACGAGGCGCCGGCTGGCGCCGAGCGCCTTCAGCGCCGCGGCGGCGGACAGGCGCTTCTCGGTGAGGTTTGAGGCGGCGAGCACCACCGCGGCGGCGGCCAGCACCACGCCGGCGAGCGCGACCAGGCGCAGAAAGTCCGCCGCCTGACGGGTGAGGTTGCGCGTTTCGTCGAGGCCCTCGTCGGCGGTCTCGACCGTGAGCCCGTCCGGCAGGGCGCGCGCCAGTGCCTTGATCAGCTGGGCCGCCTCACCGGGCGGCGGCGCGTAGAGCAGGCGGCTGCGGATGCGGCTTTGCGGGGACACCAGGCGCGTGGCCGGCAGGTCGGCGAGGTTCAGCAGCACCCGCGGGCCGATGCTGAAGGCGCCGGCCACGCGGTCCGGCTCGTGCTCGATGACACCCGCCACGGTGAACGACGCATGGCCCAGGTCGAGCGCCTGCCCGACGGCGACGCCGAGCTGCGCGAGCAGCACCGGCTCCGCCCACACCGTGCCGGGAGCCGGCGCCTTCTGGACGCCGCGGTCCGCGATGCGCAGCTCGCCGAGCAGCGGGTAGGCGGCATCCACCGCCTTCAGTTCCACCAGCCGCAGCCGCTCGCCGACCGCTGCCATGGTGGGCAGCTCGACCAGCACCGCGGCGGGCTTGAGCGCCACCGGCAGGCTGTCCGCCACCGGGCGCAGGTCGCGCTGCGCGGCGACGCGCACGGAGCCACCCAGCAGCGTCGCGGCGCGGGCGTCGATGCCGGCCTGCACGCGTTGCGCAAACCCGCTCACGCTGGCGAGCGCCGCGACGCCTATCGCGACCGCCAGCAGCATGGCCCACAGCAGCGGGTCCGGGCGGCGCAGCTCGCCGTGCAACAGGCGGGCGGCGGTGCGCAGCTCAGTCATGGTCGGTGAGGCGCCCGGCGCGCAGCAGCAGGCGGCGGTCGACACGAGCGGCGAGCGCGTCGTCGTGCGTGACGACCACCAGCGTGGTGCCGGCGGCGCGGTTCAGCTCGAACATCAGCGCCAGCACCGCTTCGGCGCTCGCGCGGTCGAGGCTGCCGGTCGGCTCGTCGGCGAACAGCACCTGCGGGCGGCCGACGAAGGCGCGCGCCAGCGCCACGCGCTGCTGCTCGCCGCCGGACAGCGTCGGCGGGTAGTGGCGGGCGCGCTCGGCGAGCCCGACCCGCGCCAGCATCTCACGCGCCCGGGCGCGGGCGTCGGCGTCGCCGCGCAGTTCGAGCGGCAGCGCCACGTTGTCGAGCGCACTCAGGTTCCCGAGCAACTGAAAGTTCTGGAACACGAACCCGACCTGCTCGCGGCGCAGCGCCGCGCGGGCGTCCTCGTCGAGCGCGGTCAGCTCCTGCTCCGCCAGCCACAGGCGACCGGCCGACGGCACGTCAAGCCCCGCCAGCAGCGCCAGCAGCGTCGTCTTGCCGCTGCCCGAAGGGCCGACGATGGCGCAGCGCTCACCGGCCGCAATGGTGAGATCGACCGGCTGTAGGATGTCGAGCCTTCCCTGCGGCGAGGACACCCACTTGGCGACTCCCTGGGCACGTATCACTTGCGTGCTGCTCCTGTTGCTGGCTGGCGGCCTGCGGGCGGCCAGCGCGCCGCCGGCGGGTTCGATTCTGGTGATCGGCGACAGCCTGTCGGCGGGCTATGGATTGCCGAACGGTGCCGCCTGGCCGGCGTTGCTGGCCGGGCGCATGGCCGAGCGCGCGCCGGACTGGTCCGTGGTCAACGCGGCCATCAGCGGCGACACCAGCGCCGGTGGCCGGGCGCGCCTGCCGGCGCTGCTGCAACGCGAGCGCCCGGCGCTGGTACTGATCGAGCTTGGTGCCAACGACGCGCTGCGCGGTCAGCCGCTCGCCGCCACCGCCGACAACCTGCGCGCCATGATCGACGCCGCCGAACAGGCCGGCGCGCGGGTGGGCCTCATCGGCATGCAGATTCCGCCGAACTTTGGCCCCGTCTACACGCGCCAGTTCCGCGACATGTTCAGGAAAGTCGCCGCCGACGCTGGCGTGCCGCTGCTCGACTTCCTGCTGGAACCGATCGCGCACGCGCCGGACCTGTTCCAGGACGACGGCATCCACCCTACCGCCGCCGCGCAAGGCCCGATCGCCGATCACGTGGCGCTATGGCTGCACGCCGCGTTCGGCGTGCCGGCGCTGGCCGCCGGCGGCTGACGGCCCGCTCAGCCGCGGGCGCTGGCGGCCGGCTGGTCCGGCAGCGTGATGTTGAGTTCCAGGATGTCGCAGTCGCCCTGGTGGTCCACGTCCACCTTGACCGCGCTGTCCTCCACCGTCACGTAGCGGCGCACCACTTCCAGCAGATCGCGCTGCAAATTGGCGAAATAGGCCGGGCGCGACTGCTCGCGCCGCTGGTGGGCGACCACGATCTGCAGGCGCTCCTTGGCCGTGGAGGCGCTGCTTTTGCGGCTGCTGCGCAGGAATTCGATGATCCTCATGCGCGCGCTCCGAACAGCCGCCGCAGGATGCCGCGCTCCTCGGTGATGAAGCGCAGCGGCTTTTCCTCGCCAAGAAACCGCGCCACCGTGTCGCTGTACGCCTGCGCCGCGTCGCTGGCCTGCTCCAGAATCACAGGCGTGCCGGCGTTCGACGCCGCGAGCACGGTCGGCGATTCCGGAATCACGCCGAGCAGCGGAATGCCGAGGATGTCGCCGACGTCGTCGAGCGACAGCATCTCGCCCTTGCCGACGCGCTTTGGCGAGTAGCGCGTCACGATCAGGTGCTCGCGCACGCGGCCGCCTTGTTCCGCCGCCCGCGTCTTGCTGGACAGCAGTCCCAGGATGCGGTCCGAATCTCGCACCGACGAGACTTCCGGGTTGGTCACCACCAGCGCCTCGTCGGCGAAGTACATGGCCAGATGCGCGCCCTTTTCGATGCCGGCCGGCGAGTCGCACAGGATATAGTCGAACTCCTTGGCAAGATCGTCCAGCACGCGGCCGACGCCCTCCAGCGTGAGCGCGTCCTTGTCGCGCGTCTGGGACGCGGCGAGGATGGCCAGGCCCTCCACGCGCTTGTCGCGGATCAGCGCCTGATTCAGCTGCGCCTCGCCGTGGATGACATTCACGAAGTCGTACACCACGCGCCGCTCGACGCCCATGATGAGGTCGAGATTGCGCAGCCCGACGTCGAAGTCGATCAGCACGGTCTTGTGCCCGCGCAGCGCCAGGCCGGTGCCGAACGCGGCGCTGGTGGTGGTCTTGCCGACCCCGCCCTTGCCTGAGGTGGTGACGATGATGCGTGCCAAAAGAGTGCTCCTCGTATGCCCGGTGTAGCCGCCTACAGCGCGGCAGTCACCAGGTCTTCGCCGCTGAGATAAACCTGCGCCGGCCGGCCACGCAGCGCAGGGTCAATGTCGTCCGCCACCTGAAAACAGCCGGCCACGGCGACCAGTTCCGCATCAAGCGCGCGGCAGTAGATGCGCGCCGTGGTGTCGCCACGCAGCCCCGCCAGCGCCCGCCCGCGCAGCGGGCCGTAGACGTGGATGTGGCCTTCCGCCAGCAGCTCGGCACCCGGGCTGACCGGCGCCATGA
This sequence comes from Immundisolibacter sp., assembly GCF_050250495.1. Classification (GTDB taxonomy): domain Bacteria; phylum Pseudomonadota; class Gammaproteobacteria; order Immundisolibacterales; family Immundisolibacteraceae; genus Immundisolibacter. Next base: position 189,402 of record NZ_JBFWOM010000002.1, read on the forward strand.
CGATCAGATCGCCGCGCGAGTACACCTGCTGGCCCGAGCGCACCGGCTGCGTCACGAGCCGCGTCGGCGCGGGCTCAGGCGGACTGCCGGGGGTCGCTTCCGCAATGTCTGCCGCGCTCAGCGGTGGCTCGTCCGGGGCCGGCGGCGGGGCGGGCTCGGCATCCACCGGCAGCCGCGCCTCGCCGAGCACGCCCAAGCCCAGCGCCGCGGCTTCGGTCGCCAACGCATCGCCGCCGCCTCGCACCGCCACCGGCACGAAGCCGAGGCCGGCGATCAGCGCGCGAAGGCCCGGCAGGTCGAGCGCCGCCGGGTCTGTGAGGTCGGCCAGATCGATCAGCAGCGGCGCCCGGTCGAACAAGGCCGGCGCCTGCGCCACCCGCGCCGCGAGACCGGCCTCGATTTCGGACAAATCGGTACTGAGCGGCTTCAGGATGGACAGCGTGACCAGGCTGCCCTTGAGCCGAAACGGGGGGCTCGCGGCCATTGGGAAAATCGTGTTGGAGGACGCCGCGCTTCGGCGGCGCCGGTACCTTAGCAGAGGGTGGGGTGGGCGCCTAGCCGCCCGGGATCAGCGAAACCCGCCGTAACCGCGACGCCGTCGCCCGCGCAGCAACGGCAACAGCAAACCCAACAGCAGGCCGCAGCCCAGCACCGCCGCGCCGTTGACGAACCACCGGCGCCGCTCGTCGGTGCGCAGGCCGGCGTTCTCCTCGCGCAGCCCGTCGAGCTGGGCCTGCACGTTCTGCAGCTGCTGATCGAGCTGCCGATTCTGGTCCGCCAGCGCGGCGGCTTTGGCAACCGACTCCTGCAGCGCTGGCTGCTGCGCCACGAGTGCGTCGTGTTCACGTTGCAGCGCGCGCAGCGCGCGGACCGGATCGACGTCGGCCGCAGCCGTTGTGCTCGCAGTCGCGGCGGGCTCGACGGCGGCGGCTCGTCCATTCAACAGCACTGCCAGGGCGAGCAGGAAGACACTGCGGTTGCGGGTCATGATGTCTGTCTCGGGCAGGTCGGCCCGGCATTCTAGTCCACCGCCGGCAAAGGGCTGGGACCGCCGCCGTGGCCGGTTCCGGGGCGGCACAGCGGCGGCCGGGTGCTAGACTTCGCGGGCGCGGTCCGTCGAATTCCATAGCTTTCCCCGTTCGTATCCGGGACAGAGCGATGCGGATGCGCATTCTCGAGGCGGCAAAGCACTGGTTGCGTGAACATGAAAAGGAAAACCGCTTCCGGCGCATCGTGTGCGGTAATGGATTCTCGACCAAACTCGCAAACCCTTCTCGCACTGTGCCGCTATTGTTTCTCAGTCGGGAACTATCAATCTGGTCAGCCATGCCCTATCTGATCGTCAAACAGACCAAGAAGACGCTTTCCAAAGGCAAGTTTCTGGATCGGGAAAGCGGCGAGATCTTCGAGCGTGAGCGGCTTACTACGGACCGCGAGTCGTACCTGAACAGCGCCGAGCCGGTGTGCTGGGTGCCGTGGATCGACATGGCGCTCACGTTCTCCAGCCGTGCCAAGGCCGAGGAAGTCCGTCGCAACCTGCCGCAGGATGGCATTTCGATCGAAGCCATCTAGGCGCTGCGCGCTGCAGCGATTGCAAGACTCACCGGCGCGCACGCGCCCGATCTCGGGAATCCATATTTAGGTCAGCGTCGCTGGACCTGTCGAGCGGTGACCAATGTACGAGCGCCTGCTGCCCATGATTCTGATCCTCGCCGTTGGTACGGCGTGGCGACATCTGCAACCGGGCGGCATCCCGATCGGTCAAGTGCGGCAAGTTCTGAACACGCTGGTGGTGAATCTGCTGGCCCCGGCGATGATTCTTGGCGTATTTCTCACCGCGCATCCGGACCGGACGCTGCTGCGCGTGCCGCTGGCGGGATTACTGGTGATCGCGGTGGGCCTCGGCGCGAGTCTTCTGGTATTCGGTGCCATGCTGCGGGCGGGCCGGCTGACGCGTCCGCAGGCCGGCGCGGCGATTCTGGCGGCGGCATTCGGCAATGGTCTTGGCGCCGCGCTGCCGGTGGTCGATTCGCTACTCGGGCCATCGGCCGCGCGTGTGCCGCTGCTGTACGACATGTTCGCGACGGTGGTGGTGTTCTGGTCGCTTGGCGTGGCGCTGGCGGCGTGGTTCGGTGGCGCGGCGGTCGGCTGGCGCAGTGCGCTCGTGGTGCTGCGCATGCCGCCGTTCTGGGCCACCGTGGCCGCGCTCGCGGTCAACACCAGCGGCATCGCACTGCCGCGCGGCCTGGTGCAGACCTTCGTGGTGCTGGGTCAGGCCACGGTGCCGATGCTGCTGTTCGTGGTTGGCAGCACGTTCACGCTGCGCGGGCTCACGCGCCTTGACGTGCTGGCGCCGGTGCTGGTGATTCGCCTCGGGCTCGGGCTTGCCGCGGGGCTGCTCGCCGTGCCTCTGGTCGGCCTGTCGGGCGAACTCGCCACCGCCACCATGCTGGTGGCCGTGGCGCCGTCGGTGGCGGTGGGCATCGCCATCAGCGAGCGTTTCAAGCTCGACTCTGAGCTGTTCACCGCGTCACTGACCGTGACGACGGTGCTCTACGTGCTGCTGGCGCCGGCGCTGTTGCCGCGCCTGTAAGGGCCGCCGGGGCCTTATTGAAGAATGCCCGCCGGCGACAGTCGCCGCCGACGGGCAATGGGCTCCGGCCTGCTCAGGCCGCGGCGCCGGCGACACCGGTCGGCTGATGCACCGCCGTGCGCGCCGTATTGCCGGAGCTAGTCTTACGTGCCGCGGCCGGGGCCCGGGCGGTCTGTTCACTCGCCGAGACCAGCGCCCACAGGGCACGGCTCAGCAAACTCACGGTCCCCAACAGCTGCAGCACGAAGGTACGTAGCTCGACCTGCGCGCCGGCGGCCGGCAGCGCCAGCGGCGCCAGCAGAACCACCACGGAGGCGGCGATCAGCAGCGTGCCCAGCACGCCGAGGGTGTTGAAATCACGGGGAGTCGTCATGGCATGGCCCTCCATGGGCGGGATGGAAAGCTGGCAGGCAAGCCAGCATGGGCGCCACTATGAATTTTGAATATTCGAAAGTAAATTCCAGATTCCGACAAAATCTATTTGCATAAATGCAATCTCCATGAACTGGGACGACGTGCGGATTTTTCTCGCCATCGCCGATCACGGCAGCCTCGCTGGCGCTGCTCGGCAGCTGCACGTGAATCACTCCACGGTGTTCCGGCGCCTGAACGCCATCGAGGACGACCTGAACGTCCGCCTGTTCGAGCGCCTGCCGCGCGGCTACGTGCTGACGGCGGCGGGCGAGGACATGCTGGAGTCGGCGCGGCGGGTGGAAGCCGACATCGCGGACATTGAGCGCCACATCGTCGGCCGCGAGGTGCAGCTGCGCGGCAGCGTGCGCGTGACCACCACCGAGGCGGTCGCGGACGCGTACCTCACACGCGCCATCGTCGATTTCTGCGAGCGCTACCCGGAGATCGTGGTCGAACTCGTGGTGGGCTATCAGGTCTACGACCTCAGCAAGCGCGAGGCGGACGTGGCCATCCGGCCGGGCCTGCGGCCGCCGGAACACCTGATCGCGCGCAAGCTCGCGCGGCTGCGTTGGGCGCTTTATGCGTCGGACGCCTACGCGCAGCGATACGGCGTGCCGGCATCGGTGACGCAGCTGCCCGGCCACCGCTTCATCGCGTTTTCGGACCAGGTGGTCGCCGGCCTGTCGTTCGGCTGGGCGCGGGAACTCGCCCGCGACGGCGAGATCGTGTTTCTCAGCAACAACCTGCTGGTGCAGCGCGAGGCGGCGTGCGCGGGGCTGGGTCTGGCGGCACTGCCCACCTACGTCGGCGACCAGAGCCCGCGGCTGCGGCGGCTGTTCAACCTCGGCGACGACATGGCGTTGGATCTGTGGCTGCTGACGCACCCCGACCTGCGCAACACGGCGCGCATCAAGGCGTTCAACGATTTCATCGTGCAGGCGGTGACGCGCGACCGGGCGGTACTCGAAGGCGCGCCATGACCGCCGCGCTGTCCGCTCTCATCGAGGAGGCAACCATGACCTTGCAGGAACCCCGCCTCGCCGCCGTGCTGGAGCGCCTGCATGAGGAAGCGGCGCACGATGCCGACCGCTGGACGGCGCGCCGCGCCGCGCAGGCCGCCGGCCGGCTGCCGAACGACGAGGGCCTGGTGCGCACGGGGGAGTTTTATCTGGCCGTGTCGCCGGACGAAGGCCGGCTGCTGTATCTGCTGGCGCGCGCCACGCGGGCACGGCAGCTGGTGGAGTTTGGCGCCTCGTATGGCGTGAGCACGCTGTATCTGGCGGCCGCCGCGCGCGACGGCGGCGGGCATCTCGTCACCACCGAGGCGCACCCGGACAAGTGCCGGGCGTTGCGCGCCAATCTCGCCGAAGCCGGCGTAGCCGAATGCGTGACGCTGCTGGAAGGCGACGCCCTGCACACGCTGGCCGACCTGCCGGGGCCGATCGACCTGCTGCTGCTCGACGGCTGGAAGAGCCTGTATCTGCCGCTGCTTCGCCTGCTCGAACCGTGCCTCGCCGACAATGCGCTGGTGCTGGCGGACAATGTGGACCACGCGGCAGCGCAGGATTATCTGGCCGCCATCCGCGCGCCGGGCTCAGGTTTCATGACGCACCTGATCGGCGATCTCGCGGTCAGCGTGAAACTTGCTGCCTGAGATGGCGCGGCACGACCGGGCCTAGCCGATCGGCCCGCCAGGGCGTCACTCCAGCACCGCCTCGACGCCCGCTTCGTCGGCGTCCTCGTCCTCGACCGGCAACGGCACGTAACCGCCCTCGACCGGGTGCAGTATGTAGCCGCCGGACTTGCTGTCGCGCTCAAGGGTCAGCCAGCCGCGCGCCGCGGCTTCCTCCAGCATCTCGTTGAAACCGCGGAAACCGTGAAAGCGCTCGTTGAAGCCCGGCCGGCGCCGGCGCAGCGTCTGCTTGACCATCGAGCCCCAGATTTTCTGTTCCTCGCCGCGGTCCTCGACCAGCGCGGCGATGGTTTCCATGATCAGCCGCAGACCCTTGTCGGCGCGGCCGATGGCCGGTTCGTCACCATCCGCGGCGGGCGATTCGGGCTCGGCCGGCGCGTCGGCCGCAAGGTCGGTGCCGGCATCGGGAGCGATCCCCGCTTCAAGCGTGCTCTCGCCGACCTCCGCCGCGGCTTCACCACGCTTGCGCCGCCCGCCGCGCGAGCGGGACTTGCGCTTCGGCTCCTCGGCCAGCGTGTCGGCGGTGGCTTCGGCGGCAATGGGCGCGGCCGGCTCTACCTTCGCTGCCTCGGGCTTGGCGGGCTCCGCCTTGGGCTTGGTGCTGCGTCGGCGCGCCGGTTTCTTGACCGGATCGGCGCGCACCAGGTCGTCGTAGTAGATGAACTCGTCGCAGTTGGCGATCAGCAGGTCGGACGTGGAACTCGCCACGCCGACGCCGATGACCTCCTTGTTGTTCTCGCGCAGCTTGGACACCAGCGGCGAGAAGTCCGAATCGCCTGACACGATCACGAAGGTGTTGACATGACTTTTGGTGTAGCACAGGTCGAGCGCGTCCACGACCAGGCGGATGTCGGCCGAGTTCTTGCCGGACATGCGCAGGTGCGGAATTTCGATCATCTCGAACGCCGCCTCGTGCATGGCCGGCTTGAATTTCTTGTAGCGCTCCCAGTCGCAGTAGGCCTTCTTGACCACGATCGGGCCTTTCAGCAGCAGGCGCTCCAGAACCCGGCGGATGTCGAACTGGTCATACTTGGCGTCGCGCACGCCGAGCGCCACGTTCTCGAAGTCGCAAAACACCGCCAGAATCGGCGTGCGATGGCTGCTTGCAGTGGTCACGAGATGTCCTGGTCGGCGACGAAGTGCGGCCATTATCGGGCCGTTGCCGGCATCCGGCTCAACAGCGCTTTCACGAACCCAACCGCGCGGAGCGGAACCCCATGACGCACCGCGTCGCCATCACCTACTGCACCCAGTGCCACTGGCTGCTGCGCGCCGCCTGGATGGCGCAGGAGCTGCTGTCGAGCTTCGAGGACGAGCTCGCCGAAGTTGCGCTGCGCCCCGGCCGCGGCGGCGTGTTCGACGTCGCGGTCGACAACCAGCTTGTCTGGTCGCGCGCCGCCGAGGGGCGCTTTCCGGACATCAAGGAACTCAAGCAACGCGTGCGCGACTGCGTGGCGCCCGGGCGCGACCTTGGCCATGTGGATCGCTGAGCGCAGCGTTCCTGTGGGAGCGCCGCCACCTGCGCGAATGCCCGCCCGCTTCGGCCCGTGGGCGGGCCTCCCACAACTCTCACCCGAGACCATGGTGATCGCGTGATCCGCCGACTCGTCCACGCCTGGCTTGCGCTGCTGGGCCTGCCACTGGGCCTGCTGCTGCCCGCGCTCGCGCCCGCCCAGGAGCCGCCGCACGCTCGCGTTGCGCTGCTGGCCGACATGCGCGGCGTGCTGCCGGGGCAGCCGTTTGCGCTCGGCGTGCGCTTCGAACTCGACCGCGGCTGGCACATCTACTGGCAGAACCCCGGCGATTCCGGCCAGGCACCGCGCATCGACTGGCAGTTGCCGGCCGGCTTTGCGGCGGGCGCCATCGAGTGGCCATATCCCAAGCAGGTGTCCGCACCGCCGGTGGTGACCTACGGCTACGAAGACGCCGTGCTGCTGCCGGTGACGGTGACACCGCCCGTGCACCCGTCCGGCACGGTCGGCCTGCGCGGCACGGTGCACTACCTCGTCTGCAAGGATCTGTGCCTGCCCGAGCAGGCGGAACTCGCGCTCGACCTGCCGGTGCTGGACCGGGCCGAGCCTGACCCCGCCGGGCAGCGCGCCATCGCCGCCGCCCGCGCGCGCCTGCCGCGTCAGCTACCTGTGCCGGTTAACGCGGCGCGGTTCGGAACCCACGTCTATCTCGACTGGCCGGCCGCGCGGGACAGCAGCGGGGCGCAGTTCTTCCCGGACCGCGAGGGCCAGTTCAAACACTCGGCCGGGCAGACGCTGGAGCGCGTCGGCGATCGGCTGCGCCTCACGCTCACGGCGGGCAAGGCACCCGTCGAGCGCCTGACCGGCGTGCTGGTCGACCCGCGCGGCTGGGACGCAGCGGGGCAGGTGCCGGCGCTCGCGGTCGACGTGCCGGTGCGGGTGCTCGACGCCGCCCCACCGACGGGGGAGCCCGTGTCGTCGCCGGGCAAGACCACGGCCGGCGTGGGCCTCGCGCTCGCCGCCGGCCTCGCCGTGCTCGGCGGGCTGATCCTTAACCTGATGCCGTGCGTGTTCCCGGTGCTGTCGGTGAAGGTGCTGAGCTTCATCCAGCTCGCGCACGGCGATCCCGGCCGCGTGCGGCGGCACGGGTTAGCGTTCCTTGCTGGCGTGCTCGCGAGTTTCTGGCTGCTGGCGGGGCTGCTGCTCGCGCTGCGCGCGGCCGGCGGCGGCGTCGGCTGGGGCTTTCAGTTGCAGTCGCCGGGCTTCGTCGCCGCCATGGCGCTGCTGCTGACGGCGGTGGGGCTGAACCTGATGGGCGCGTTCGAGGTGGGACTCGGGCTGTCGCGTCTCGCCGGCAGCGCGCCGCAGCCGGCCGGCTATCCGGGCTCGTTCCTGACCGGCGTGCTGGCGGTGCTGGTGGCGACGCCCTGCACGGCGCCGTTCATGGGCGCGGCGCTCGGCTTTGCGTTGGCCCGCCCGGCCGCCGAGGCGCTTGCCATCTTCACCGCGCTCGGGCTCGGCATGGCGGCGCCGTACCTGCTGCTGGCGCAGATGCCGGGCCTGCTGGCGCGCCTGCCGCGGCCGGGCGCGTGGATGGTGACGCTGCGCCAGGGGCTCGCGTTTCCACTGTTCGCGACGGCGGTGTGGCTCACATGGGTGCTCGGTCGGCAGTCGGGTGTGGACGCGGTCGGCCTGCTGCTGCTGGCGGCGCTTGGCGTCGGCTTTGCGGCCTGGGGAGCCGGGCACTTGCAGCGCGGGCCGCAGCGGCGCTGGCTGCCGGGCGCTGTGGTGCTGGTCGGGCTTGGCGTGGCGGCGGTGCTCGGCTTTGCCGCCGCCATGCGGCCAGCGGCGATGGCAGCGACGCCGGCCCGAGACGCAACGGCAACCGCGCGCATCGACTGGCAGCCCTGGTCGGCGCAGCGCGTGGATGAACTGCGCGCCGAAGGCCGGCCGGTGTTTGTCGACTTCACCGCCGCCTGGTGCATCAGCTGTCAGGTGAACAAGCAGGTGGCGCTCGACACGGACGCGGTCGCGGGGCGCTTTGCGGCGCTTGGCGTCGCCGCGCTTGAAGCCGACTGGACGCGCTACGACCCCGCCATCACGCAGGCACTGGCCGGCTTCGGCCGCAGCGGCGTGCCGCTGTACGTGTACTACCCGCCCGGCGGCACGCCGCGCCTGCTGCCAACGGTGCTGACGCCCGCCGCGGTGCTGGAAGCGCTGGCCGAGTGAGCGGCGGCGCGAGCCCGATCAGCCCTACGCCAGCCAGTCGGGCCAGCCGGCCAGCCGGTTGGCCGCACGCGCCAGGGCTTGCTCGGCGGCGTTGGCCTGGTGCAGATCCCAGTCACGCAGCCGCGGTTTTGCGATGTAACGCTCCCACAGTGGCGGCATGAACGCGGCCACAAAACACAGCGCGGCGCCCGGCATCTGCGGCGCGTTGGTGCGCGGCTCCAGGCGCGTGAACGTCACGTCGCTGTTCTGGTGATGTTGCGAGTGGGTGGTGATCTCCACCGCCACCGCACGCGTCACGGTCCACAGGTGATTCCAGGCGTGACGATCTTCCACCGGGGTGCCGGGGATGCGGATCAGGCCGTAGTGCTGGAGGTAATTGAGCCCCTCGGTAATGACCTTGGCCACCACCACGCCGGCCACGGCCAGCGCCAGCGCACCGAAGCCGCCAAGGGCCACGACCGGTAAGGCCGCGGCCGCAGCCATGAGCATTCCGCGCACCAGACGATGGCGCACCGACCACTGGCCGCGTTCGCTGCGCTCAAGGCGTGTCCGCTCGGCGGCGAGGGCTTCATGCAGCGCACCGGTCGTGGCGCGCCACACGAAGCGGTAGACCGTCTCGCCGCGCCGCGGCGTGTCGGTGTCGTCGGCGGTCGACACCTTGATGTGGTGGCCGAGGTTGTGGCTCACCCAGCGGCTCGGATCGCCAAAGAACACGGCCAGCAGATCGGCCAGAAACTGCGGAAGCGCTCCCTGCCGGTGGCCGAGCTCATGGGCCACCGGCACGTTCGGGATGGCGGACAACCAGCCTAGCGTCAGCATGCCGCCGGCGAGTATCGCGGCGAGGCCGACCGCGCTGTGCGCGCCCAGACCCTGCCCCACCCGCCAGGCCATGGCCAGATACAGGCCCACCGTCAGCGGCACATGCAGGTACAGCGGCAGGTCGGCCAGCGGCGAAGGCTCCCCTTCGCGCGGCCGCTGGTCGCGCCCGAGCAGCAGGTCGCCGAACAGGACCGCCAGGATGGTGGCGGCGCCAAGCCAGACGTAACCGCCGCCCAGCAAAAATCCGCCGATGCCGACCGCGGTCAGCACGTTTGCAAAGTAGTAGCGCAGGTAAATCATCGCGTCGCCCCCCAACAACATCCCCTGCCGAGCAGTGTACGGCGCAGGCAGCCCGCATAAGGTTTGAACCAGCCGACGGTCTAGCATGCGCATCGGCCGCAGCCGCTCGGCGCTGCGGGTCGCCATCAAACGGGAGGATCAACCATGCAGCTGCGCCGCTATCTGGGCTCTATGCGCGGGCATCTGACGCAACTGAACCGCCAGCCGCTCAGCCGCGCGGCGCTGCTCATCGTGCTGCTGCTCGATGCCTTCGTGCTGAGCTCGATCTTCGACGGGCTCGCCCGCCACACGGCGCAGCTCACGCAGCCCGAAGAGGCGGTGCCGATGCGCTGTCGCGACATCGTGCTCGACCGGCAATGGACGCCCGCCGGACGGCTCGAACAGCTCGGCGATGTGGTGGCCGCGCACGTGGCGCGGTCCACATGGCAGATGGCGGACTCCAGGGAGCTGCCACACCCCGTCTGCGCGCCCGTCGTGAACGCGCTCGACGTCGTGCTGGCGGACGCCGCGCTCGCCCAGCAGTTCGACGATGCGCGCGCGCTGCGCCGACAGGGCGCAGACCTTCGCACGCAGACCGAGCGTCTCAAGGGCAACTACGACACGGCGCTGCTGGAGAAGATTGCCAAGGAAGGCGCGCCGGCACAAACGGGTCAGCTGGGCCAGGACATCAAGGCCAAGACCGCCGCGCTCGACGAGGCCACCGGCCGCCTCACGCAGATCGAAGCCGGCATCGAACAGCAACCACGCGTGCAGGCGCTGTGGCAGCGCATCGACGCCGTGCAGCCGGCCGACCGCGAGCGCCTGCGCGCCGATCTGCGCGCGCTCGACACCTGGTACCCGGCGCGGCGTGTGGGCTGGGAGGCGCTGTTCCTGGCGCCACTGCTGGGCGTGTTCTGGTTCTGGAACGCCGCCAGCATCCGCCGCGCGCGGCCGGTGCAGACGCTGGTGTCGGCGCACCTGCTGGTGGTGGCGTTCATCCCGGCGCTGTGCCGGCTGCTGCAACTGGTGTACGACATCCTGCCGCGGCGTTTCCTGCGGCACCTGATCGCGCTGCTGGAGTCGCTGCACCTGGTCGCGCTGTGGAACTACCTCGCCATCGCGCTCGCCGTTGGCGGCAGCCTCGCGCTGATTTACGTGGTGCAGAACAAGCTGTTCGCGCGCGACAAGCTGCTCGCCCGGCGCATCGCCCGCGGCCAGTGTCAGGACTGTGGTCTTGCGCTGCCGCCGGGCAGCGCGTTCTGCCCGGCCTGCGGCTACGGGCAGTTCGCGCCGTGCGCGCACTGTGGCAAGGCCACGCACGTGCACGGGCGGTTCTGCCGGGAATGCGGGCAGGCCCAGGGGTGATCGGCGGTGGCCGTCAGCCGAGCACGTTCAGGAACACCGTGATCAGCAGCGCGTTCACGAAGTCGATGAAAAACGCGCCGACCAAGGGCACCACCAGAAACGCCCGCGGCGCCGGGCCGTAGCGGTCGGTCAGCGTCTGCATGTTGGCGACCGCGTTGGCCGTGGTGCCCATCATGAAGCCGTAAAAGCCGCCGGCCATCACGGCGGCGTCGAAATCACCGCCCATGAGCCGGAACACCAGCCGGCACAGCCCCACCAGCAGCAGCGCCTGCGCGGTCAGCAGCACCAGCAGCGGCAGGGCGAGATCGACCAGCTCCCACAGTTTCAGCGTCATCAGCGCCATGGCGATGAACAGCGACAGCGCCACGGCGCCGACGTCCTCCACCGCCTGGATCGGCACGTGCAGCAGAGGCTGGCGGTCGCCGAGATTGCGCAGCACCGCCGCCGCCAGCATGGCGCCGATGTAGGCCGGCAGCGTGACGCCGAGCGACGAGAAGCCGCGCGACAGGTAGCCGCCGAGCCACATGGCGAGCAGGATCAGGATCACCGCCCGCAGCAGCGCGGCGCCGGTGTCGGTGGCGTGCGCGGACCCGCCCGGCACCGGCGCCACCGCCGCACGCGCACCCGCCGAGCGCAAGCCGCGCCGGGCGATGATGCGTCCGGCCACGGGTCCGCCGAACAGCCCGCCCATGACGATGCCGGTCATGGCCGCCGATACGGCAATGACCGTCGCGCCGCTGACGCCGGCCTGCTCGAACAGCGGCGCGAACGCCAGCCCCGTGGCCGGCCCGCCGGTAAGCGTGACCGAACCGGCCAGCACGCCGAGCAGCGGCGGCAGACCCATGGCCGTGGCGAGGCCTGCGCCGAGCAGGTTCTGCGCCAGCGCGGCCACGGTGGCGATGCCGAGGAACCACGCCACCTGCACGCCGCCCACGCGCAGCAGGCGCAGGCTGGCGCCAAAGCCGACGGTGGTGAAGAACGCGATCATCAGCGGCGCCTGCAACGTGGTGTCGAAGCGCACCACATCCTGCCCGTCCCGCCGCAACAGGCTCACCGCGAGCGCCACCAGCAGCCCGCCCAGCACCGGCGCCGGCAGGTCGTAACGCGCCAGCACCGGCAGCGTGCGCCGCAGCCCCTGGCCTGCCGCCACCGCCAGCGCGGCGAGCGCCAGCGTTTCGGTCAGGCCAAGCGCCAGCACGCCTCAGGCGGCCTGCAGCTGCGCGCCGACGCGCGTGCTGCCGGCATCGCCGGCGCGCATCAGCACCCGGCCGTTGACCACCGTGGCGGCAATGCCGCGCGCGTCCGACACGAGGCGCCGCGCGCCGCCCGGCAGGTCGAACACCGCCCGCGCCAGGCGGTCCGAACCCACCGTCGCGGGATCGAACATGGCGATGTCGGCCTTGTAGCCCGCCGCCAGCCGGCCGCGCTCGGCGATACCGAACACCCGCGCCGGGTCGGCGGTGAGGCGCTGCACGGCGCGTTCGAGCGTCATCGCGCCGCGCTCCCGCACCCAGGTGCCGAGCAGCCAGGTGGCGTAGCCGACGTCGCAGATCTGGTCCACGTGCGCGCCGCCGTCCGACGCGCCGATCAGCGTGCGCGGGTCGTTGATGATCTTCGCGACGACATCGAGATCGATGTTGGAGATGGTGTACAGGAAGCGCGCCGCGAGCTTGTCGGCGAGCGCGATGTCGAGGAAGGTATCGAGCCCGTCCTGACCGCGCTCGGCGGCGATCTGGGCCACCGTGCGGCCGACCAGCGGGCGCAGCGCGGCATCCTCCACCTGCTGCACTTCGAGCCGCGTCCAGTCGCTCTGGAACGCGCCCGGTTGCAGCAGCTCCGCCCGCAGCGTGTCGCGAAACGCCCGGTCGCGGTAGGCGGCGGCGAGGCGCTCGGGCCCGGTGTTGAACAAGGGCCCGAAGGTCTTGCGGTCGGCAAAGATGAACGGATTGCCGAGTTCGAGCTGCGTCAGGAACGGCCGGCAGGACACCTGCGGCACCGCGCCCATCTGCGTCAGCCAGTCGGTTTCCTCCAGCGTCTGGAGCGCCCGCTCGGGATTGCCGACCGGCACCAGCAAAAAGGTCCAGGTCAGCGGGCGCTGGCTTTCCTCCAGCAAAAACCGCAGCAGGTCTTGTTGCTCGGCGTTGAGCGCGCCACCGACGCCGCCCATGGCGATCTGGATGGTGCCGCGGCCCAAGGCGCGCAGCACGTGGCACAGGGCCTTCAGTTCATCCCGGCTCGCCAGACGCGCCGCGAGCGGCTTGCCACCGTGGCCGATGTGCTGCGCCAGCACCGTGGTGCTGAAACCGAGCGCGCCGGCCTGCATGGCGTCCCGAAGGTGCGCCGCCATCTGCGCGATCTCGGCGGCATTGGCGCCGCGCGCGCCGGAGTCCTCGCCCATCACGTAGTGGCGCAGCGCCGCCAGCGGCAGCAGAAAGCCGACGTTGAGCCCGACCCCGCCGCCGCTCACCGCCGCCATGAACTCGCGAAACGTCTCCCACTGCCAGCGGATGCCGGCGCGCAGCACGTCGGCCGGCATGGCCTCGACGTTGACCAGATCCATCATGGCGATGTCGCGCGCCGCCGGCCGGCAGGGCGCAATGCCGACCCCGCAGTTGCCCATCACGACCGAGGTGACGCCGTGCCAGGCGCTGCTGCTGAGCAGCGGGTCCCAGCACCACTGCGCGTCGTAATGCGTGTGCGGGTCGATGAAGCCCGGCGACACCACAAGGCCGCTGGCGTCCAGCGTGTCGCGCGCCGCGCCGAGGTTGTCGCCGATGGCGGCGATGCGATCGCCCTGAATGGCCACGTCCGCGTGCCGCGCGGGGGCGCCGGTGCCGTCGACGACGCTGCCGCCGTGGATCAGTAAATCGTGCATGGGGGTTTCTCCTCGCCGGACTGCGTTTTTGATGAATGAATGGCGAGCCGGAGCATCCGTGTAGCGGCGGGCCTGCCCCCATCATTCCGCCCGCCGACCGGGCGGTCAAGGCGCTGTGCACGGGCTGTGCGCAGCTCGCCATTCGGCGCCCAAAGCGCGCTCGGGCGGCAATGACGTCAGCGTGGGTGCCGGGAGTCCGCCTGTGATGGCGCGGGGGGTTGTCCCACGTGTTCGAGCTGCCGGTCGTGCAGGCGCGACAGGCCGACGAGCGCACACGCCGCCCCCACCAGCGCGAAGGCCATGTCGGATTGCGTGTCCCACGGGTCGCCCTGGGTGCCGAGAAAGGCATCCGCGCCCTGCCCCAGCAGCACCGCCGCCAGCCATTCGATGAGTTCGTAGCTCGCGCTGATCGCCAGCACCACGCACAGCACAAGAAAGCCCAGCATCCTCCGCGTGCGAACGTAGTGCCCACGCAGCAGGATCTCGCGCGCCACCAGCGCCGGCACAAATCCCTGCGCGAAGTGGCCGATCTTGTCGTAGGGATTGCGGGCCAGCTCGAACAGGTCTTGGAGCCAGAACCCGAACGGCACGCGGGCGTAGGTGTACGCCGCGCCCGCCATGAGGATGGCCGCGTGCACGAACAGCAGCGCGTACAGCAACGAGGTCAGCGGAAAGCGGCGCCAGGTCGCCAGCAGCACCGGCAAGGCGATCAGGATGGGCGCGACCTCCATGAGCCAGGTGAGGCGGTCGTGAGGGTCGAGGCCGGACACCGTCAGCAGCACCAGCAGTACGCCGAGAACGGCGATCAGGCGAGTTTCACGACTCAACGGCGCCTCGCGACGATGTGATCCTGACCCGCGCGCGGACACGCCGGCGGATGGCTGGCGTGCCGACGGCCTCAACCCCGCCCCAACAACGCATCCGCGACGAATGGATTGCCGCGCCGTTCGGCGCCGAAGGTGGACATCGGCCCGTGGCCGGGCACGAAGCGCACGTCGTTGCCGAGCGGCCACAGCTGCTCGCGAATGGCGCGCAGCAGGTCCGCATGGTTGCCGCGCGGCAGGTCCGTTCGACCGATGGAGCCCGCGAACAGCACGTCGCCCACCAGCGCGAGGCGGCTCGGTTCGTGAAAGAACACCACGTGCCCCGGCGTGTGGCCGGGGCAGTGCCGCACGGCGAGTTCCACCGCGCCGAAGCGCACCGTGTCGCCGCCCGCGAGCCAGCGGTCCGGCGTGAAAGCCGGCAGCGGCGGAAAGCCGAACATCTGCGCCTGCATGGGCAGGCCGTCGATCCAGAACGCGTCATCCCGGTGTGGGCCTTCCACCGGCACGCCGTAGTGCTCCTTCAGCACCGGCGTACCGCCGACGTGGTCCAGATGCCCGTGGGTGAGAAAAATCTTTTCCACCCGCGCGCCGTGCCGGTCCACGGCGGCGACGATGTCCGCCACGTCGCCGCCCGGATCGACCAGCGCCGCGGCGCCGGTGGCCGTGCACATCAACAACGTGCAGTTCTGCTGCAGCGGCGTGACCGGAATGATCTCGAACGCGAGCGGCTCGGGCATGGGCGCGTCAGTCCGGCAGCTTGTGTTCGATGATGAGGTTTTCCTCGACCACGCGGCCGCCGACCAGGTGCTCCTGGATAATCGTCTCCAGCACCTGCGGCGAGCAGGAGTGGTACCAGGCGCCTTCCGGGTAGACCACCGCCACCGGCCCCTGCTCGCAGATGCGCAGGCACCCGGCCTTGCTGCGGTACACGCCGCCGTCGCCGGTGAGCTTGAGCTCGTTGAGGCGCTTTTTGAGGAAATTCCACGATTCGAGGCCGACCTCGCGGGCGCAGCACTTGGCCTCGCTGGCGTCGGCACACAGGAAAATGTGGCGGCGGATGCGGTCCACGCCGAGCGATTCGGCGGTCTCACGGATGGTGCTCATGGGTCTCCTCGTAGCGCGCTTGGCGGGGGCAGCGATCGGCATGATGGCGGCCCGCCAGCCGGGGCGTCAACGCGGCGCGTGGCGGTGCGTCGCGCTGTTCGGCGCGTGCATGCTGGCGGCCTGCGCGCGGCAGGAGACGCCACAGACTGTGTTGCGCGTGGGCCTGGCGCAGCCGGTGCTGGATGTCGATCCGCGCCGCGCCGCGGACGCCGCCTCCGCGCGCATCGGCCGGCTGTTGTATTCGCGCCTGGTGGAGCTCGACGCCGCCTACCGGCCGCAGCCGGCGGCGGCGGACTGGCGGCAGCTCGACGCGCTGCACTGGCGCTTCACGCTGCGCGCGCCGCGGCCGCGCTTTGCGGATGGCGCACCGCTGACGGCTGCCGATGTCGCGGCGACGTACCGCGCAGTGCTCGATGCCGGCGCCGCCTCGCCGCTGCGGGGTGAGCTTGGGCCCCTTGCAGCGGTGACGGCGGTCGATGACGGCACCGTCGATTTCACGCTCAGCGCCGCCGATCCGCTGTTCCCGGCGCGCCTCACGCAGGGCATCGTGCCCGCGCGCTGCGCCCGCCCGGCGTCGGATGAAGGGCGGCCATGTCATTACGACGGCAGCGGGCCCTTCGCGCTCGAATCGCTCGCCGCCGACCGGGTGGTACTCACGCGCCGTCGCGACGGCCTTGCGGTGGAATTCCTGCTGGTGCCGGACCCCACCACGCGGGTGCTGAAGCTGCTGCGTGGCGAGCTCGACCTGCTGCAGAACGACCTGCCGCCGGAACTGGTGGCATATCTCGAACAGCAATCCGCCGTGTCCGTGCTGCGCGCGCCCGGCAGCAGCTACCACTACCTCGGCTTCAACCTGGCCGATCCGCTGACGGGCGACCTGCGCCTGCGCCGCGCGGTGGCGCACGGCATCGATCGCGAAGCGCTGTTTCGGCACCTGCTGGGCGGCGCGGCGCGGCCGGCCGGCAGCGTACTGCCGCCGGGACATTACGCCGCCGCCGAGCTGCCCGAATACCGGCACGACCCGGACCTCGCGCGGCGGCTGCTTGCCGAGGCCGGCATCGAAAACCCGCGCCTCACCTACCGGACCTCCACCGACCCGCTGCGCGTGCGCATCGCCACGGCGCTGCAGGCGCAGCTCGCCGCGGTCGGCATCCGCGTGCGCGTGCAGAGCACCGAATGGGGCAGCTTTTTCGACGCCGTGCGCGGCGGGCGGTTCCAGATGTACTCGCTCGCCTGGGTGGGCGTGACGCAGCCGGACGTGCTGCGGCAGCTCTTCCACAGCGCATCCGTGCCGCCGGCCGGCGCCAACCGCGGGCGCTTTGCCGATCCCACGGTCGATGCGCTGCTCGACGCCGCGACAGGCGCCGTGCCCCCCCGGCAAACCGCGCTGTACCAGGACGCGCAGCGGCGCATCCACGCCAAGCTGCCCTATGTGCCGCTGTGGTACGAGGATAATGTCGCCGCCGTGCGTGCCGGCGTGCGCGGCTACGCGCTGCGCCCGGACGGCGCCTGGGACGCCCTGGACCGAACCGACCCGCCCGATGCCCGACATCCGCATTGACCTTGCCCGCCAGTGGCTGACGCTGCGCGACCACGGCCGCGTGCTGCTGGAAGCGCCCGTGTCCACGGGCGCGGCCGGCGTCGGCGAACAGATGGGCAGCTTTCAAACCCCGCGCGGCCTGCACCGCATCCGCGCCCGCATCGGCGCCGGGGCGCCGGTCGGCGCCGTATTCGTTGGCCGGCGCTGGACCGGCGAGGTGTACAGCCCGCAGCTCGCCGCCGCGCACCCGGGGCGCGACTGGATCCTGACGCGCATCCTGTGGCTGTGCGGCTGCGAGCCGGGGCGCAATCGCCTCGGCACGGTCGACACGCAGCGCCGTTACATCTACATCCACGGCACACCGGACAGCACCGAGCTTGGCGTGCCGGGCTCGAAGGGCTGCGTGCGCATGCGCAACGCCGACCTGCTACGCCTGTACGACCTCACGCCCGCCGGCACGCCGGTGGATCTGACGGAGTGAATCCGCTGCGGCGTCTGGCCACCACCGCAGGCACCGTGCTGGCGGTGCTGGTGACGGTGTTCCTGCTGGTGCGCGTGCTGCCCGGCGATCCGGTCGAGGTGCTGCTCGGCGAACGGGCGAGCGGCGCCGATCGCGCCGCGCTGCGTGCGAGTCTCGGCCTCGATCGGCCGCTGCCGGCGCAGCTTGGCGAGTACCTCGGCGCGCTGGTCAGGCTCGATCTTGGCGAATCACTGCGCCACCACGCGCCGGTGACGGACCTCATCGCCGCGCGCCTGCCGGCCACGCTGGAACTCACCGCCGCCGCACTCGCGCTGGCGGTGGCGCTGGCACTGCCGCTCGGCGTGCTGATGGCGGTGCGGCGGGACGCGCTGGGCGGGCGGCTCGCCGCTGCGCTCACGCTGCTGGCGCTGGCGCTGCCGGGTTTCTGGTTCGGGCCGCTGCTGGTGCTGCTGTTCGCGGTGCATCTGGGCTGGCTGCCGGTGGCCGGGCGGGCGGGGATTGACTCGCTGGCGCTGCCGGCGCTCACGCTGGCGCTCGGCCTTGCTGCCGGGCTCGCACGACAACTGGCCGCCAATCTCACCGAAACGCTCGCCGCCGAGCACGTGCGCACCGCCCGCGCCAAGGGCCTTACGCCTTCGCAGGTCTTGTGGAAGCACGGCGTGCGCAACGCGCTCCTGCCGGTGACGACGCTGTTCGGCCTGCAACTTGGCGCGCTGCTCGGTGGGGCGGTGATCGCCGAGACCGTGTTCGCCTGGCCCGGCGTCGGCGCGCTCACGGTCGAGGCAATCAACGCCCGCGACTACCCGCTGCTGCAGGGCTGCGTGCTGCTGATTGCCTTGATTTACGTGCTGGTGAACGGCCTCACCGATCTTGCCTACGGCTGGATCGACCCGCGCGTGCGCCGGCCGTGAAGGGCGCCGTGGCCGTGCTCGGCCTGTGGCTGGCGCTGTCGGTGCTCGCGCCGTGGCTGCCGCTGGCACCGGATGCGGTGCAGCTCGAACGCGTCCTGGCGCCACCCGCCCTGGCGCCCGGCGCGTGGCTGGGCTGCGACGAACTCGGCCGGCCGCTGCTCGATCGCCTGCTGGCCGGCGCGCGGGTGTCGCTCGAAGTGATGATGCTGGTGGTGGCGGGACAGGCGCTGCTCGGCGTCGGCGCCGGACTCGTCGGCGGCTATCTTGGCGGCGCGGCTGATCGCATGCTGCGCGCGGCGACGGATCTCACGCTGGCCTTCCCGGGCCTGCTGCTGGCGCTGCTGCTGGCAGGCTTGCTAGGGCCCGGCATCGACAATGTGGTGATCGCGCTCGTCGCCGTCGGCTGGGTGGGCTTCGCGCGCCTCACCCGCGCGCAGGTGCTGTCGCTGCGCCGCAGCGATCATGTGGCGGCCGCGATCGCACTCGGCTGCGGGCACGCGCGCATTCTCGGCCGGCATCTGCTGCCGCTGCTGGCGGCGCCGCTGCTGGTGGAGGCTGTATTGGCCGGCGCCGGCGCGATCACCGCCGAGGCGGGCCTGTCGTTTCTCGGGCTCGGTGTGCAGCCGCCGCAGGCGTCTTGGGGCGGTCTGATCCGCGAGGGCGCGCGCTACCTGCTGGTCGCGCCCCATTACCTGCTGCTGCCGGGCGCGGCGCTGGTGGCGGTCATTTACGCCATCAGTGTGCTGGGCGAGCATCTGCGCCGCCGGCTCGATCCAAAGGAAAACCCGTGACTTACACCTGGGCCGACGCGGTCGGCAATGTAGGCGTGCTGCTGGTACTGGGTGCGTATCTCGGTTTGCAGCTCGGCAGGCTCGACAGCCAGGGGCCGGCCTTCTCCGCCTGCAACGCCGTGGGCGCCGTGCTGCTGCTGGTGTCGCTGACCGTCAACTTCAACCTGTCGTCGGTCATCATCGAGATCTTCTGGCTCGCCATCAGCCTGCTCGGCCTGTGGCGCTACTGGCGGCAGCGGCGCCTCAAACGGGCCGGCGTGCGCTGATCAGGAATATCGGGTACGCGGCGTCGCCACCGGGCGCGGCCCTGTGCACCGTGTGGGCGGTGCCAGCGGCCACGTCGGCGAGCCCGAGAGTGCGCAGACGGTCCATCACCCACGCGCGCTCGAAGCCCAGGTGAAACACGCCCGGCATCGGCCCGCCGTGAAAGCCGCCGTCCTCGCGATCGAGATCGGCGAGCGCCAGCCAGCCACCCGGTTTGAGCAGGCCAGCCAGGCTTTGCAGTACGGCCGGCACGTCCTCGATGTGGTGCAGCGTCATGCTGCTGAAGATGATGTCGAAGCGCTCGGCCGGCAGCGGGTCCGCGGTGAGGTCGAGGCGGCGGGTCTCGATGTGCGCGAGACCCGCTGCGTGGCACTTGGCGTCGAGCACGTCCAGCATGGCCGCCGCCACATCGGCGGCCACGATGTGGCCAAGCCGCGGCGCCAGCAGCACACTCACCAGGCCCGTGCCGCAGCCGTATTCCAGCGCCTGCATGTCCGCACGCAGCGGCAGCGTGTCCGCGATCGCCGCCGCCACGGCGCGGGCGATGCCGGCGCGCATCGGGTTGTCGTCCCATTCGGCGGCCATGGCGTTGAAGCGGTCGAGGTTGGCCTGCGCGTCGGTCATAGCGGGTCCTGCGGTCGGTTTGCGGGCGAAAGGGGCGCCGATGGTGCATGGTAATCTGCGCGCCCCGCGGCGCCAGCGTGCCGCGCGGCCTGTTCATCTCGCTCCCGATGCGGGGCGTTCGTTATTCCGATCCGGAGGCCCTGTGCCCGACATTCGCCTGCCCGACGGCTCCATCCGCAGCTACCCGCAGCCGGTCAGCGTGGCGACGGTGGCGGGCGACATCGGCGCCGGACTCGCACGCGCGGCGCTGGCCGGCAAGGTGGACGGCCGGCTGGTCGATACGTCCCATGTGATCGACGCCGACGCCGAGCTCGCCATCGTCACCGAGCGCGACGCGGACGGCGTCGAAATCATCCGCCACTCGACCGCGCATCTGCTGGCCTACGCCGTGAAAGAGCTGTTCCCGCAGGCGCAGGTGACGATCGGTCCCGTCATCGACAACGGCTTCTACTACGACTTTGCCTACAGCCGGCCGTTCACGCCGGACGATCTCACCGCTATGGAAAAACGCATGGCGGAACTCGCCAAACGCGACATCCCGGTCAGCCGCGAGGTGTGGGCGCGCGACGAGGCGGTGCGGTTCTTCGAGAGCCAGGGCGAGAAGTACAAGGCCGAGCTGATCGCCGCCATTCCGCAGGGCGAGGACGTGTCGCTGTACCGCGAGGGCGATTTCATCGATCTGTGCCGCGGCCCGCACGTGCCGTCCACCGGCAAGCTCAAGGTGTTCAAGCTGATGCGCGTGGCGGGCGCCTACTGGCGTGGCGATTCGCGCAACGAGATGTTGCAGCGCATCTACGGCACCGCCTGGGCGAAGAAGGAAGACCTTGACGCCTACCTGCACCAGCTGGAGGAGGCCGAGAAGCGCGACCACCGCCGCATCGGCCGCCAACAGCACCTGTTCCACCAGCAGGACGAAGCCCCCGGCATGGTGTTCTGGCACCCCAAGGGCTGGGCGCTGTGGCAGACCGTGGAGCAGTACATGCGCGCGGTGTACCAGCGCTCCGGCTACCAGGAGGTGCGCTGCCCGCAGATTCTGGACGTGTCCCTGTGGAAGGCGTCGGGCCACTGGGACAACTACCAGGAGAACATGTTCTTCACCGAGTCGGAAAAGCGCGACTACGCGCTCAAACCGATGAACTGCCCGGGCCACGTGCAGATCTTCAAGTCCGGCCTGCACAGTTACCGCGAACTGCCGATCCGCTACGGCGAGTTCGGCGGCTGCCACCGCAACGAGCCGTCCGGGGCGCTGCACGGCATCATGCGTGTGCGCGCCTTCACGCAGGACGATGGGCACATCTTCTGCACGCCGGAGCAGATCGAAGTCGAGGTGACGGCGTTTCATCGCCAGGCGCTAGCCGTGTACGCCGACTTCGGTTTCACCGACATCGCGGTCAAGATCGCGCTGCGGCCGGAAAAGCGTCTTGGTGAAGACGCCGTGTGGGACAAGGCGGAAGCCGCCCTGCGCGCGGCGCTGTCCGCCTGCGGCGTGGCCTGGGAGGAATTGCCCGGCGAGGGCGCCTTCTACGGCCCGAAGATCGAGTACCACCTCAAGGACGCCATCGGCCGCGCCTGGCAGCTCGGCACCATGCAGGTGGACTTCATGATGCCCGAGCGCCTGGGTGCCGAGTACGTGGACGAGCACAGCCAGCGCCAGCACCCGGTGATGCTGCACCGCGCCATCGTGGGCTCGCTGGAGCGCTTCATCGGCATCCTGATCGAGCACTACTCCGGCACGCTACCGCTGTGGCTGGCGCCGACGCAGGCGGTGGTGCTCAACATCACCGACGCGCACGCCGATTACGCCACGCAGGTCGCCGACACGCTGCGCCAGCGCGGCCTTCGCGTGCAGGCCGACTTGAGGAACGAGAAGATCGGCTATAAAATCCGCGAGCATACCCTTCAGCGCGTTCCTTACTTGCTGGTCGTCGGCGAGAGGGAATGCGCTGATTTGTCTGTGGCCGTGCGTACGCGCTCGGGCGAGGACAAGGGCAGCCGGCCGCTGGCAGAGGTGGCGGATGCGCTTGCCGCCGAAGCCGCAAACCGCGGCCATTAGCGTTATGGAGTGCTGAGACATCGCGAAAGAGAAAAAACTCCGCGTCAACGGGGAAATTTCCGCCCCGTCGGTACGTCTGATCGGAGCCGAGGGCGAGCAGGTCGGCGTGGTCAGTCGCCTGCAGGCACTGCAAGCGGCCGACGAGGCAGGGCTCGACCTGGTGGAGATATCCCCTACCGCCGACCCGCCGGTGTGCCGCGTCATGGACTTCGGCAAGTTCCTGTACACGGAGAGCAAGAAGCAGCAGGTCGCCAAGCGGAATCAGAAGCAGATCCAGGTCAAGGAGGTCAAGTTCCGGCCCCAGACCGACGACGGCGACTACCAGGTCAAGTTGCGCAACCTGCTGCGGTTCTTCGAGGAAGGCGACAAGGCCAAGATCACGCTGCGCTTTCGCGGTCGCGAAATGGCGCACCAGGAGCTGGGCCGCGAGTTGTTGCAGCGCCTTGAGGACGACCTCAAGGGTGTGGCGGTGGTCGAGCAGTACCCGCGGCTCGAAGGCCGCCAGATGGTGATGGTGATGAGCCCGCGCAAGTAAGCGCGGCCGTTCGAGGGCAGCCTGGGTGCTGCCCACAGGCAGTATTCAGGAGTAATCAACCGTGCCCAAGCTGAAAACCAACCGCGGCGCCGCCAAGCGGTTCAAGAAAACCGGCTCGGGGGCGTTCAAGTGCAGCCACTCGCACCTGCGCCACATCCTCACCAAGAAGAGTTCCAAGCGTAAGCGCGGCCTGAATGGCACCACGCTGGTGTGCGCGTCCGACACGCCGGCCGTGCGCCAGATGCTGCCGCACGCCTGATCGCGCTGTTTTCACGAGTCCCGAGCCATGCCAAGAGTCAAACGCGGCGTCATCGCCCACGCCCGCCACAAGAAGGTCCTGAACCAGGCCAAGGGTTACTACGGTGCCCGCAGCCGCGTGTTCCGCGTCGCCAACCAGGCCGTCATCAAGGCCGGTCAGTACGCCTACCGCGACCGCCGTCAGCGCAAGCGCCAGTTCCGCGCGCTGTGGATCGTGCGCATCAACGCCGGCGCCCGCGAGTGCGGCCTGTCCTACAGCGTGTTCATGAACGGCCTGCACAAGGCCGGCATCGAGGTGGACCGCAAGATGCTGGCGGACCTGGCCATCCATGACGCCGCCGCCTTCGGCGCGCTGGCCGAGCAGGCACGCGCGGCGCTGGCGAGCTGACGCCCGCCTAGCGCTTCGTGCGCCGAACAAAGGGCAGCCTGGTCTGCCCTTTTTTTGTGTCGACGAGATCATGACCCAAGACCCGCAGCAGCTTGCCGAAGACGCCAGGCGTGCCATCGCGGCCTGTCACGACGAGGCCGCGCTGGAGCAGTTGCGCGTGGCGTATCTGGGCCAGAAGGGCGCCGTGACCGAGCTGCTGCGCGGCCTGCCGCAACTGCCGCCCGACGAGCGGCGCGAGTTCGGCAAGGCGGTGAACGTCGCGAAGCAGGCGCTCGAAGCCGCCGTCGAGTCGCGGCGCACGGTGCTGCGCGAGGCGGCGCTGATCGCGCGGCTGGAGACCGAGCGCGTCGACGTCACCCTGCCCGGCCGCGGCGAGCAGCCGGGCGGACTGCATCCGGTCACGCGCACGCTTGCGCGCATCGAGGCGCTGTTCCGCGGCATCGGTTTCGACGTCGAGGAAGGGCCGGAGATCGAGGACGATTTCCACAACTTCGGTGCCCTCAACATCCCGGCCGATCACCCGGCGCGGGCCATGCACGACACGTTCTACCTGCCGTCGGGCCTGTTGCTGCGCACGCACACCTCGCCGGTGCAGATCCGCACGCTGGAGCGCAGCCGCCCGCCGGTGCAGCTGATCGCGCCGGGCCGCGTCTACCGGCGCGACTCCGACCTCACCCACACGCCGATGTTCCATCAGGTGGAAGGGCTGATGGTGGACGAGGGCGTCAGCTTCGCGCACCTGAAGGGCATCCTGATCGAGTTCCTGCGCCAGTTCTTCGGGCGCGAGGACTTGCCGATCCGCTTCCGGCCGTCGTTCTTTCCGTTCACGGAGCCATCGGCGGAGGCCGACATCGGCTGCGTGATCTGCGACGGCGCCGGCTGCCGCGTGTGCAAGCACACCGGCTGGCTGGAGGTGCTCGGCTGCGGCATGGTGCACCCGAACGTGCTGCGCAACGTCGGCGTGGATGCGGAGCGCTACACCGGCTTTGCCTTCGGCATGGGCGTGGAGCGCCTGGCCATGCTGCAGTACCGCATCGGCGACCTGCGCCTGTTTTTCGACAACGACCTGCGCTTTCTGCGCCAGTTCAACTAGGCGGCCGTCTTATGCGAGTCAGCGAATCCTGGCTACGCGAGTGGTGCAACCCGCCGCTCGACACCGCCGGCATTGCCGAGCGCCTGACCATGGCCGGCATCGAGGTCGGTGCCATCGAGCCCGTGGCGGGGGCGTTCGATGATGTCGTGGTCGCGCGCATCGTCAGCACCCGCCCGCACCCGGACGCCGATCGCCTGCGCCTGTGCGAGGTCGAGGCCGCGATCGGCGAGCCGCTGATCGGCATCGTCTGCGGCGCGCCGAACGCGCGGCCGGACCTGTGCGTGCCGCTGGCGGGCGTCGGTGCCCGGCTGCCGGGCGGACTGCACATCAAGAAAAGCAAGATTCGCGGCGAGCCGTCCGAGGGGATGCTGTGTTCGTCGCAGGAGCTCGGTCTCGGCGAGGGGCAGGCCGGTCTGCTGGAGTTGCCGGACGACGCGCCGATCGGCACGCCGCTGCGGGATTACCTGCAACTCGACGACCAGGTCATCGAGGTCGAGCTCACGCCGAACCGCGGCGATTGCCTGGGTCTGTCCGGCCTCGCGCGCGAGCTTGCGGCGCTGACCGACACGCCGCTCACGGCGCCGGACACTCGGCCCGTGCCGGCGGCGAGCGACCGGCAGCTCGCCGTGCGTCTCGACGCGCCCGCTGCCTGCCCGCGTTACCTGTGCCGGGTGGTCGACAACGTCAACGTGCAGGCGCCAAGCCCGCTGTGGCTGCAGGAGCGCCTGCGCCGCGCCGGCCTGCGCAGCCTGGGGCCGGTGGTCGACATCACCAACCTCGTGCTGCTCGAACTCGGCCAGCCGCTGCACGCGTTCGATCTGGATCGCGTCGGCACCGAAATCGTCGTCCGACAGGCTAACGCCGGCGAAAAACTGCGCCTGCTGAACGGCCAGGACATCGAGGCCGATCCCGACCTGCTGCTGATCTGCGACGCCGCGCGGCCACTGGCGGCGGCCGGCATCATGGGCGGCGCCGAGTCCGCGGTGGGCGACGCCACGCGCAGCGTGCTGCTGGAAAGCGCGTTCTTCGCGCCGCGGGCGATGGCCGGGCGGGCGCGGCGACTCGGTTTGCAGACCGATGCCTCGCAGCGCTTCGAGCGCGGGGTCGACCCGCACGTGCAGCGCCTGGCGATCGAGCGCGCCACGCAGTTGCTGATCGATCTGTGCGGCGGCGTGCCGGGGCCGGTGGTCGAGGCGTGTTCCGAGGCGGACCTGCCCGCCGCGCCGGCCATCCGCCTGCGCGCGGCGCGCGTGGCGCAGGTGCTGGGCTGCGCGCTCGCCGACGATGAAATCGAATCGATCCTGAGCCGACTCGGTTGCGCGCTGACACAGGAGGCCGCTGGCATCTGGCAGGTCACCCCACCCAGCCGGCGTTTCGATCTCGCCATCGAGGAAGACCTCATCGAAGAACTCGCGCGCGTGCGCGGTTACGAGACGCTGCCGGCCGTGCGCCCGGCGCCGCGCGGCAACTTCCCGTCTGCGAGCGATGACCGCGTGTCGCGGCAGCGCCTGACGCTGGCGTTGGTCGATCGCGGCTACCAGGAGGCGATTACCTACAGTTTCGTCGAGCCGAAGTTGCAGGCTCTGGTAGACCCCGCCCGCAAGCCGCTGGCGCTCGCCAACCCGCTTTCAGCGGAACTGGCCGTGATGCGCACCAGCCTGTGGCCGGGCCTGTTGCAGGCCTACGCACACAACGCCAATCGTCAGGCGGCGCGGGTGCGGCTGTTCGAGGTCGGGCTGCGGTTCATCGAGACCGCCAGCGGGCTGGATCAGGCCGGTGCTGTCGCCGGCCTCATCGCCGGTCCGCGCAGTCCCGAGCAGTGGGGTGTTTCGGCGACGCTGGTCGACTTCTTCGACCTCAAGGCCGACGTCGAGGCCCTGCTGGCGAGCACCGGTTGCGCGGGCGACTTCACCGTCGAGCCCGCCGAGCACCCGGCGCTGCATCCGGGCCAGAGCGCTTGCCTGCGGCGGGGTGGCCAAGCCATTGGCTGGCTCGGGCGCCTGCACCCCCAGCTTGAAACCGAACTCGGTCTCGACGATTCGCCTCTGCTGTTCGAGATCGAACTTGCCGCGCTCAGTGCCGGCCGCGTCCCCGCCTATGCCGAGGTGTCGCGTTTTCCGTCCGTGCGGCGCGACATTGCGGTGGTGCTGCCGCAATCAGTGCAGGTGGCGGACATCCTCGCCACGGCCCGCAGCGCTTTTGCCGAAGCGCCCGTGCAGGACATCCTGGTTTTCGATGTGTATCAAGGCGCGGGGGTACCGGCGGGCTGCAAGAGCGTGGCGCTTGGCATTACCCTTGCGGCGACCGAACGCACACTCACCGATGCCGACGTGGATCCGCTGATCACCCGCGTGCTGCACGCGCTGGCCGAAGCCCACCAGGCACACCTGCGGGACTGACATGAGCCACACCCTGACCAAGGCCGAGATGGCCGAACGGCTGTGCAGCGAGCTTGGCGTGAACAAGCGCGAGGCGCGGCAGATCGTGGAGTCGTTTTTCGATCACATGCGCGCCGCGCTCGGCCGCGGCGAGGGCGTGAAGCTGTCCGGCTTCGGCAATTTCAACCTGCGCCAGAAGAGCCAGCGCCCCGGCCGCAACCCAAAGACCGGCCAGGAAATTCCTATCACCGCACGCCGTGTGGTAACGTTCAAGCCCGGTCAGCAGCTCAAGCGCCGCGTCGATACCTATGCTGGAACCGTCGCAGAATGACCAGCTGCCCGCCATTCCGGGCAAGCGCTATTTCAGCATCGGTGAGGTCAGCGAACTGTGCGCGGTGCGCCCGCACGTGCTGCGCTACTGGGAGCAGGAATTCCCGGAACTGACGCCGGCCAAGCGCACCGGCAACCGGCGTTATTACCAGCGGCAGGACGTGATTCTGATCCGGCAGATTCGCAGCCTGCTGTATGAACAGGGCTTCACCATCAGCGGCGCGCGACTGCGCCTGAGCGGTGAAACCGGCCGCCAGGACACGGACCGCACGGCGCAACTGGTGCGCCAGATGCGGCAGGAACTCGAAGAGGTTCTGGCGATTTTGAAGGTCTGATGCGCGGCACCGCATCGAACGGCTTTTTCGGGGCGTGGCGCAGCCTGGTAGCGCACTTGACTGGGGGTCAAGTGGTCGGAGGTTCAAATCCTCTCGTCCCGACCAATTCCACACGGGGCAAGCTCCACCGGGGGCTTGCCCCGTTTTGCTGCCAAGACCGCCGGTTTTCCCTGCAATGAGCCACTCGTTTAGCACCGACCCCGGTCGCCACGCCGCCGGCATCGGCATGACCTCGCAGCGCACGCGCGATCGGCTGGTCGAGACGCTGGAGCAGCTCGCGCCGCTCGACGCGCGCGTGCTGGACGTGATGCGCCAGGTGCCGCGGCACCTGTTCGTCGAGGAAGCGCTGGCGAGCCGCGCCTACGACAACGTGTCGCTGCCCATCGGCCACGGCCAGACCATCTCGCAGCCGCTCACCGTGGCGCAGATGACCACGGCGCTGCTGCAGGGCCCGCCGCTGCGCCGGGTGCTCGAAATCGGCACCGGATCCGGCTACCAGACCGCCGTGCTGGCGGCGCTGGTGCCGGAAGTCGTCAGCATCGAGCGCATCGCCGCACTCGCCGCCCGCACGCGCCGCATCCTGCGCGACATTGGCGTGCGCAACGTGGCGCTGGTGGTCGGCGACGGCGGCCAGGGCCTGCCGGACAAGGGGCCGTACGACGGCATTCTCGTCACCGCCGCCGCGGCCACGCTGTCGCCGAAGCTGTTCGAGCAACTGGCCGAGGGTGGGCGCCTGATCGCGCCGGTCGGCGCCCGCGAACAGGCGCTGCGGCGCTTCACGCGCACCGCGGACGGCCTGCACGAGGAACGCCTGGGGGATGCGCACTTCGTGCCCCTGCGCCGCGGGCGCAGCTGAGTCTCCTTCGTCCGCGCGACTGGTGTGGATCGGCCCGGCGGCGGCCGCGGCCGTCGCGCTCGGCCTCGCCCTCACGCTCGGCGGCTGCGCCGGGCGCCCCGCGCGCCCGACAGCGCCACCACCCGCGGGTGTGGCGTCAGACGCGGCGGTGCATCAGGTGCAGCGCGGCGAGACACTGGCCGCCATCGCCCGCCGCCATGGCACCGACTACGAGACCCTGGCGCGCCTCAACGGCATCCGGGCGCCGTACACGATCTACCCCGGCCAGAGCCTGCGCCTGCCCGGCAGCGGCGGCGGACAGACCGCCGGCCTTCCGGACGCGCCGCCGGGCGGCTGGGCATGGCCGACATCAGGCCGCACCGTGCGCGGTTATGACAACGCCCACGGCGGCAACAAGGGGCTCGACATTGCGGGTCAGCTTGGCCAACCAATCCGTGCCGCCGCCGCCGGCACGGTGGTCTACGCTGGTAACGGCCTGCGCCAATACGGCAACCTGCTCATCGTGAAGCACACGCCGGATTACCTTTCCGCCTACGGGCACCTGCAGCGCATCGATGTCGCCGAGGGCGCCGCCGTCACGCAGGGCCAGCCCATCGCCAGCATGGGCAGCCCCGGCGACGGCGGCGGCCTGCTGCACTTCGAGATTCGCCTGCGCGGCACGCCGATCGACCCGGCGCCCTTGCTGCCGCCGCCAACGGGGGGTTAACCGCAAGGCGCGCGTGTAAGCCGGGCCGGCGAAGTGTCTGCCGTGCATCCCTCAAACATTAAGGACAGCGCTCCCGCGCCAGCCGAAATCCGACGTGCGATGCCGACGTCTCCACGTCCTGCCACTGGCGGGCGTCGGGCCGCGCGCTGTTGCAGAAGCGCGCGTTGCACAGGAAGGAGCCGCCCTTGATCACGGCGCGTTGGCCGCTCGTGTCCACAGTGCGCGTGAGCTCCCACACGTTGCCGAGCATGTCGGCAAGACCCAGCGCATCGGGCGGGTAGGAGCCAACCGGCGCGGTGCCGGCGTGGCCGTCGGCGGCGCTGTCGTGCAGCGGGAACTCGCCCTGCCAGGTGTTGGCGACGTGCGTGTTGGCGCCGCGTTGGCCGACCTTGGCGGCGTACTCCCACTGCGCCTCGGTCGGCAGCGTGCCGCCGGCCCAGCGCGCGTAGGCGAGTGCGTCGGCGCGCGTCACGTGCACGACTGGGTGATCCGGGATGGCCGACCAGTCCGAGCCCGCGCCGCGCGGCTGGCGCCAGTTGGCGCTGGGCTCAAGCCGCCACCAGGTCGAATCGAGCGTGAGGCGCTCCAGTTGCCGGAACACGAACGAGCCGCGCGTTTGCGTGTCGGCGCCGGCCTGTTCGGCCGCCGTGACGTAGCCTGTGGCCTCGGCGAAGCGCGCGAATTCGCGGTTGCTCACTTCGTGCCGGCCGAGCCAGAAACCGCGCACGGCCACCGGCCGCGGCGCGGCGGCATCGGCGCTGGCCAACTCGCCGCCCATCGTGAACCGGCCGCCGGCCACCCAGACCATGTCGGACGGCGATGAGTCGGTGCAGATGGCGCCCGCCGCGCGCGCGACGACGCCGAACACGCACAGCGCGATGGCCAGCGCCCGCCGGTCAGTTGCCATAGCCGCCGGCACCGCCGGCGCGGATGTTGTTTTTCGCCACGTAGCGTTCCCACAGCGCCGCGAGTTCGGCCACGCGCTGCGGCTCGGCGGCGGCCAGATCGTTCGCCTCCGCAGGGTCCAGCGCGAGGTTGTAAAGCTGCCAGCGCCCGGCGCCCTTGGGCGGCTCGATCCACAGAATTTTCCAGTCGCCACGGCGCAGGGACCTTCGCCCGAACAGCTCGCGCGCCACCACCTTGTCGGCGTCGGCACGGGCGGGCTTGCCCAGGATCGGCTCGATCGGCGTGCCGGCCAGCGCCGCGATGGCGCGGCCGTCGCGCTCCGCGGGCCAGTGCTCGACACCACCGAGCGCCGCCAGCGTGGCGGTGAGGTCCGTGAC
This sequence comes from Immundisolibacter sp., assembly GCF_050250495.1. Lineage (GTDB taxonomy): Bacteria > Pseudomonadota > Gammaproteobacteria > Immundisolibacterales > Immundisolibacteraceae > Immundisolibacter. The sequence continues at coordinate 219,895 of NZ_JBFWOM010000002.1, forward strand.
GTTGAACACCTGCGCCACCGTGCCGGACCCGTCCGTGCCCGTCACCGGGCGGCGCACCAGCAGCGGCACGCGCATGCCGCCTTCGCTCGGAAAGCCTTTCAGCAACCGGTAGGGCGTGGCGCTCACGTGCGCCCACTCGGGGCCCAGCCACACGAACGAATCGAGCTTGCCGAGGTTCTCGTCGCGGCTGTCGAAACGCGCCGAGTCCACCCAGCCGCCGATGCCGCGCACGGCGCGCGGGTCGTTGCCCTCCGGCCCGTTGTCGGACAGGAACATGACGTAGGTGCTGCGGTCGAGGCCGGTGGCGCGCAGATGCTCCAGCACCCGGCCGACGTTGCGGTCGAGCCGCGTGACCATGGCGGCGTAGATTTCCATGAGCCGCGCCTCGCGCTCCTGCGTGGCGGGGTCCAGATCCGCCCAGCGCCGCCAGCCGGCCTCGTGGCCGTCGTCGATGCTGTCGCCGTCGATCAGGCCGAGGCGTTTCATGTTCTCCACGCGGCGGGCGCGGACCGCCTCCCAGCCGGCGTCGTACACGCCGCGGTAGGCGTCGATCTCGTCCTGCGGCGCTTGCAGCGGCCAGTGCGGCGCGGTAAACGCCAGCACGGCGAAGAACGGCGCGCGGGCCGCGTCGTGCTGCGACAGATACGACAGCAGCTTGTCGGCATAGAAATCCGAGCTGTACCTGAACTCGGCCGGCAGGTCGACCGCGCGCCCATCCTCGCAGTAACGCGCCGTCGGCACGTCCGACTTGATGCCGGCCTGATCGACATGCGAGGCGGCGCCGTCCAGCAGCGCAAAGCTGCGCTCGAAGCCGCGCGTGGCGGGGTTGTTGGCGTCGCTGTAGCCCAGATGCCACTTGCCGGACAGGTAGGTCCGGTAGCCCGCGCCGCGAAGCACGTCGGCAATGGTTACGACGTCGAAGTTGAGGTAGCCCTCGTAGCCTGGCGTGCCGGGTGGCACCGGCGAGGCGTAACGCAGCTCGTCCATGGTGCCGAGCCCGGCCAGGTGCGCATCGGCGCCGGTGAACAGCATGGCGCGCGTCGGCGAGCAGGTTGGCGCCACGTAGAAGCTGTTGAACACGAGCCCGCTGCGCGCCAGCGCGTCGAGGTGCGGCGTGCGTATCTCGCTGCCGAAGGCGGACAGGTCCGAGTAGCCGCCCAGATCGTCCGCGATGATGACCAGCAGGTTCGGCGCCGCCGCCACGGGCCGGCCCGCGAACGCGCACGCCAGTGCGGCGCACGCCACCACGTGTGTAACGCCCATGCGCAGCCTGCGGCCGGGAACCAGCGAACCACCCACGCCGGCGGCCCGGTCAGCGCTTGCCCATGAAGCGGTTCACGTCGGTCGGGTTGACGAGGTCACCCACCGTCCAGCCGTCGAGGTCGTACTCGCCCATGCAGCGCTCGGCGAACGCCATCAGCTCCTTGTCGAGCCCGCGCGCCTGGCCGATCCACAGGTTCTCCAGGCGGATGTTCTCGTGGTTGCCGGCGTAGTTGCGCTCGTACAGCTCGTGCCGGCTGCCGAACTCGGTGCCGATGGCGTCCCACAGCAGGCGCATGGTCTTCACACGGTCCTCGGCGTCGTGGCCGTAGGAGCCGCGGATGTACTTGTCGATGTAGCCGCGCAGCTCCGGCACCTTGAAGTCGATGGCGTGGGAGTTGAGGTAGATGAGCCCGCTGGCGACCGCGTTCTCGACCAGTTCCTTCAGGCGCGGGTAGGCCATGGTGGCGATCACCCGGTACGCGAGCGCGCCCTGCACGTTCGGCTGCACGGCGCCGTTCGGGCCCGGCTCCGGCATGCCGCACATGGCATCCGACAACGACCAGAACAGATGGCGCCAGGCGATGGCCTCGCCGATCGCCACCTGCACGCCGCGAAAGTCGCGGCTGCCGGTGAGCTCCACCGCCTTCATCAGCAGCCCGGTGATGAAGTCGAACTTCACCGCCAGACGCGTGCAGCCGTGAAAGGCGAAACGGTTGGCCCAGCCGGACGCCGGCAGGAACTGCGCCGCCTTGTCGCAGTCGCCGTAGATGAACAGGTCCTCCCAGGGGATCAGCACCTTGTCCAGCACCAGGATGGCGTCGTTCTCGTCCAGGCGGCTGGACAGCGGGTAGTCGAACGGGCTGCCCATCACCTCCGCCTGGTAGGCGTAGGACGGGCGGCAGAGCAGCTTCACGCCCGGCGCGTCCATCTTCACCATGCCGGAGATGGCGTAGCGCGGGTCGCCGGTCGGCGTCGGGCCGTACTGGCCGAGAAAGTTGTAGTGCGTGAGTGCCGAGCCGGTCGCCACCACCTTGGCGCCGGACACGATGATGCCCGCGTCGGTTTCCCGCTCGCAGTGCACGTACACGTCGGCGACTTCTTCCGGCGGGCGCTGGCGGTCGATGGGCGGATTGACGATGGCGTGGTTCAGGAACGGGCAGCGTTCCTGATTCATCCGGTACCAGCGGCGGGCGTTGTCCTGGTACGGCGCGTAGTAGTCCGGGTTGAACCCGAGCGTGACCATGAAGCTCGCCTTGTAGTCCGGCGAGCGGCCCATCCAGCCGTAGGTCAGACGTGCCCAGGCGACGATGGCGTCACGCGCGGCGATCAGTTCCTCGCGCGTGCGGGACACCTTGAAGAACGGGTGCGTGATGCCGCCGTTGCCGGTGTCGGTCGGCACGGCGATGTTCTGGGTGGGGTCGTTTAGCGCGTCGTAAAGCCGCGCCAGCATGCGCGCCGGGTTCCGAAACGCCGGGTGCGTGGTGACGTCCTTGACGCGCTCGCCGTAGATCCACACCTCGCGCCCGTCGCGCAGGCTGTCGAGGTATTCCGCGGCGGTGTAGGGCCGGTTCGGCTCGCTCATGGCTCGCTCCTCCTCCTGTCGTTCTTATTCGCCTGGCGCTCGGGGCGCCGGTACGTGCCGGCAAGGTACATTCACCGCCCGCCGCGACGCCAGCCCCCGCCATGCCGGACCAAGCCCCCACCACCAGCCGCCGCACGCTCGGCCACTACGACCGCCACGCGCAGGCCTTCTGGGACGGCACGCGTGACCACGACGTGAGCCAGAACCGCGAGGCGCTGCTGCGGCACATCGCGGGCGAGCCGCCGTTCACGCTGCTCGACTTCGGCTGCGGGCCGGGGCGCGATCTGATCGCGTTCACGGCGCTTGGGCACTGCGTCATCGGCCTCGACGGCTCCGCCGAGTTCTGCGCCATGGCGCGGACGCACTCGGGCTGCGAGGTGTGGCAGCAGGATTTCGTGGCGCTCGATTTACCTGACGCGCACTTCGACGGCGTGTTCGCCAATGCGTCGCTGTTCCACGTGCCGGCCCCGCATTTGCCGGCGGTGCTGCGCGCGCTGTACGCCACGCTCAAGCCTGGCGGCGTGCTGTTCGCCAGCAACCCGCGCGGCGAGGATGAGGCCGGCTGGCAGGGCGAGCGCTACGGCGTGTACCACTCGCTAGACGGCTGGCGGGCCTACGTCACCGCCGCCGGCTTTGTCGAGATCGAGCATTACTATCGGCCGGCCGGGCAGCCGCGCCATCGGCAACCGTGGCTGGCCACCGTCTGGCGCCGGGCAGGCCAAGGATGGCCTGCGCATCGATCAAGCACAGCTAGTGCTTGATCGATGGAGCGCGTCGCGGGCGGGTACCGCGACGCAGCGAGCCGAAAAATTCCACGGAAGGAATCTTGCGGCAACTCACAGAACACGAGGAGACACAACATGAAAATCGACTGCTTCACCCACGTCATGCCGCCGCGGTTCTTCACCGCGCTGAAGCAAAAAATGACCGGCCCGGATTACCTCGGCGGCCTGCTCGAATCCATGCCACAGCTCGCCGACTTGCCGGCGCGTTTGGCCGTGATGGACCGCCACGGCGTGGACGCGCAGGTGATCACGCTGTCCTCGCCGCCGCTCGAAATCGCCATCGGCGATCCCGCCACAGCGGCGGAACTCGCGTGCCTCGCCAATGACGAGATCGTCGCCATGGCGGCGCAGCACCCGGGGCGCTTCATCCCGGTCGGCATCGTCGCCATGAACAACCCGGCGCACATGGCGCGCGAGGCCGAGCGCTGCCTCACGCAGCTTGGCATGAAGGGCGTGCTGATCTACTCGTCCGCCGCCGGCGTGCCGCTCGACCGGCCGGAGTTCCGCGATTTCTTCGCCGTGATGGCGCAGCACGACTACCCCGTGTGGCTACACCCGGCGCGCGGCGGCAACCAGCCCGACTACCGCGGCGAGGATCACTCGAAGTACTGGATCTGGCAGGTGTTCGGATGGCCGTACGAGACCACGGCCGCCATGACGCGCCTGGTGTTCGACGGCCTGTTCGACCGCCACCCGGACATCAAGATCATCACCCACCACGCGGCGGCCATGGCGCCGGCCTTCTCGGCGCGCATCGACGCCATCTACGGCAAGCCGAACATGCCGGAAATCCGCGCCGCGGCCGAGAAACTGGCCCGCCCGGCCAACGAGTATTTCCGCCTGTTCTACGGCGACACGGCGCTGATGGGCGCGGTCGGCGGCCTCGCCGCGGCCTACGAATTCCTCGGCCCCGAGCGGTTGCTGTTCGGCACCGACGCGCCGTTTGACGGCACCGGCGGCGAGGATTTCACCCGCGACACGCTGTTCAGCATCGCGGCGCTGGCCGTGCCGCCGGCGCAGAAGCAGGCGATGCTGTCCGGCAACGCGCGGCGCGTGATGAAGCTGGATGGGTGACGGTTGCGCGCCGCTGCCGGCGGCGCTGCTGCCGGGCGCGGTGCCCTGCCGGCACTGGGACGAAGCCACCGTCCACCGGCGCCTCACCGCCGATCCGGCCGGCTACCTCGCGTTTGCGCGGGACTGTCTCGCCGACCTCGCCGCCGGCCGCGCGCAGGTGCAGATGCCGCCAAAACTCGTCCTGGACGATCCGCTGGATGACCAGCGGGATGACCGGGGCGGCGGCGATTTTCGCCTGATGCCCTGCGTGCGGCGCGGGCCGGGCGGCGTGCTCAAGACAGTCAAGATCGTCGGCACCAACCGCGCCCAGCGATTGCTGCCAGGGCAGATCACGGTCGGCGAGCTGCTGGTGCTGGACCCCGCCGAGCAGTGCGTGATCGAGCGCTTGGAGGCCTGTCTGCTGTCGTCGGCGCGCACGGGACTCGTGGCGGCGCTGGCGCTGGCAGCCCTGGCTCCGCAAGCGCGGCGCATCGCCATCGTCGGTGCCGGCCGGGTGGGCTACTACGCGGCGCTTTACTGCGCCGCCGCACTGCCGCTGACGCGGATCGACCTGATCGATATGGACACCGGCCGCGCGGTGGACACCGCAGCGGCGCTGCGCGACGCCGGCTTGCCATGTCGTGCGGCGCCGTCGGCCGACCCCGCCAGTGATGCCTGGCTGCTCGCCACCACCAGCGAACACGCCTTCTGCGCCCCGCCGCCGCACGCGCCGCCGCTGCTGCTGAGTCTGGGGGCGGATGCCGCCGGCCAGCGCGAACTCGCCGACGCCTGGGCCGGCCGCGCCACGCTGTGGGTGGATTCCGCCGACGCCGTGAACTACGGCGACCTGCGCGCCTGGCGCGAGCGCCGCCTGATTGCCGATACCGCGCCGCCCGACCTACTGGCGCTGCTCGCCCAGCCGCCGCGCGCCGCGATGGGCGAGTGGCGGCTGTTCATCAGCACCGGCTGCGCGCTGTACGACAACCTGACGGCGGCCTACCTGCTGAGCGGCGACTGACCCGCCCTACTCCCACTGCCGGCGCAGCACCTTCTTGTCGAACTTGCCGACCGACGTGCGCGGGATGGCGTCGATCAGGTGCACGTCTTCGGTGTACGGAATCTGCCACTTGGCGAAGTCGCCGTTGGCGGCCAGATAGTCCTGCACGGCCTGCGGCGTGAGCTCGCCCTCGCGGCCCGGCCGCGGCACCAGAAACGCCACCGGCCGCTCGTCCCACTTCGGGTCCGGGCGCGCCACCACGGCGGCTTCGGCCACCGCCGGGTGGGCCATGAGCGCGTTTTCCATGTCCACGCTCGAAATCCACTCGCCGCCGGACTTGATCAGATCTTTCACCCGATCCGCGATGCGCATGTAGCCGTCGGCGTCCAGCGCCGCCACGTCGCCGGTCTTGAACCAGCCGTCCGGCGTGAAGGACTTGCCGGAGCCCTCCATCTTGAAATAGTTGCTGATCACCCACGGCCCGCGCACCACGAGCTCGCCGATGCTCTCGCCGTCGCGCGGCAGGATTTCGCCGTTCGGCCCCTCGATGCGCATCTCGATGCCCGGCACCGGAATGCCGGCTTTCAGACGCGCCGGGTAGGTCTCCTCAACCGGGGCGTTACGCAGCCGCCGCTTGCTGCGCGACACGGTGCCGAGCGGCGACAGCTCGGTCATGCCCCACAGCTGCACGATGGGCACGCCGTAACGCTCGTCGAAGGTGCGCATCAGTGCCGACGGCACGGCCGAGCCACCGCAGGCAATGCGTTGCAACACGCCAAGACCCCCGCCGTGCTGCTGCAAATGCTGGTCGACCATCATCCAGATGGTCGGCACGCCGGCGGCAAACGTCACTTCCTCCCCGCGGATCAGGTCCACCACGTCCGCGGCCTGCGGGTTCCTGCCCGGGAACACCAGCTTGCCGCCGAACATCACGCCCGCGAACGGCAGCCCCCACGCATTGACGTGGAACATGGGCACGAACACCAGCGCGCTGTCCTGCTGCGAGAAGCCCATCACGTCCACCTGCCCCACGGCCATGCTGTGCAGGTACAGCGCCCGGTGCGTGTACAGCGCGCCCTTGGGGTTGCCGGTGGTGCCGGACGTGTAGCAGATGGCGCAGGCGGTGTTCTCGTCGAGCTCCGGCAGTTCCGTCACCGGCGTGCCGGTGGCGAGGAAATCCTCGTACTCCATCTCGCCGCGCAGGCCGAAGCTCTCGCTGCCGCCCTCGCGCATCACGACGAACCGCTCCACGCCCTTGCAGTGCTCCTGCAGCGGCGCGAGCTGCCCGGCCAGCGACTCGTCGACAAAGATGAACCGGTCCTCGGCGTGGTTCACCAGATACGTGAGCTGGTCGGTCGACAGGCGAATGTTCAGCGTGTGCAGCACCGCGCCCAGGCATGGCACGGCGAAGTACAGCTCAAGGTGCTGGTAGCGGTTCCAGGCGAAGGTCGCCACGCGGTCGCCGGGCTTCACGCCGGCGGCCTTCAGCGCCCCCATCAGGCGCAGCACGCGGTCGTAGAAATCGCCGTAGGTATAGCGGTGCACGCCGCCTGGCTCGCGCGTGGCGATCTCGCCGTCCGCGAACAGGTCCTTGGCCCGCCGCAGGATGGAGGTCAGCGTCAGCGGGTAGTTCATCATCAGGCCGTGCATCGTCGTCTCCTCGGGCGATCGTCTGGCGTTGGATTTCCGGCGAATGCCGGGGTGGCAAAGCTTAGCAGTCCGTTGCAAGAGGGCTTGCTGCCCCGTGGCAGCCCGCCGCGCGAGGCATCCCTGCCTCGCCGTCACCTACGTCGGCGTCAGTTGGCGGCTTTCCGCAGGCGTTCCAGATCCGCCACCACCTCGGCCGCGTGGGCCTTGGGGTCGACCTCGAGATAGCGCTGCGCGACGCGGCCCTTGGGATCGATGATGAAGGTCACGCGCTTGGCCATCTTCATCACCATCAGATCGCGCAGCGACCCGTAGGACGCCGCCACCGCGCCGCCCTCGTCCGCCAGCAGCGGGAACGGCAGGCTGTGCTTCTTGGCAAACGCGGCGTGCGAGGCCACGTCGTCCACGCTCACGCCGACGACTTCCGCGCCCAGCTTGCGGATGCGCGCGATGTCGTCGCGGAAGTTGCACGCCTCCGTAGTGCAGCCCGGCGTGTCGTCCTTGGGATAGAAATACAGCACCAGCCAGCGGCCGGCGTAGTCGGCCAGCGCGTGCGTCTTGCCGGCCTGGTCCGGCAGGCTGAAGGCCGGTGCCGCGGCGCCGATTTCCGGCGGCTCCGCGGCCGTCGCAAAGGCCGGTGCAATCAACAAGAACAGGGCGGTCAGCAGGCGTTTCATGGTGCCTCCGGTGGGGGTGTTGGCGCCGGTATGATGGCCGCGCACAGCATACCCATAGCGAAGGAGGAATCCGCCATGCGTTACGCCGCCCCCGGCACCGAGGGTGCCAAGGTCACGCTGAAGCCCCGCTACGCCAACTTCATCGGCGGGCAGTGGGTACCGCCCGCGTCCGGCGAGTACTTCGAGAACCTCACGCCCGTCACCGGCAAAACCTACTGCGAGATTCCGCGCTCGAACGCCGCCGACATCGAGCGCGCGCTCGACGCCGCCCACGCCGCCAAGACGGCCTGGGGCAAGACCGCCCCCGCCGAGCGCGCGGCGCTGCTGCTGAAGATCGCCGACCGCATGGAGCAGAACCTCGAAGCGCTCGCCGTGGCCGAGACCTGGGACAACGGCAAGCCCATCCGCGAGAGCCTGGCGGCCGACCTGCCGCTGGCGGTGGACCACTGGCGCTACTTCGCCGGCGTGCTGCGCGCGCAGGAAGGCGCGCTGTCGCAGATCGACGCCGACACCGTGGCCTACCACTTTCACGAGCCGCTCGGCGTGGTCGGGCAGATCATCCCGTGGAACTTCCCGCTGCTGATGGCCACGTGGAAGCTCGCCCCGGCACTCGCCGCCGGCAACTGCGTGGTGCTCAAGCCCGCCGAACAGACGCCGGTGTCGATCCTGGTGCTGATGGAACTGCTGCAGGACCTGCTGCCGCCGGGCGTGGTGAACGTGGTCAACGGCTTTGGCGTCGAGGCCGGCAAGCCGCTGGCGTCGAGCCCGCGCATCGCCAAGATCGCCTTTACCGGCGAGACCACCACCGGGCGGCTGATCATGCAGTACGCGTCCGCCAATCTGATCCCGGTGACGCTGGAGCTCGGCGGCAAGTCGCCCAACATTTTTTTCGACGACATCGGCGCCCGCGACGATGCCTTTTTCGACAAGGCGCTCGAAGGCTTCGCCATGTTCGCGCTCAACCAGGGCGAGGTCTGCACCTGCCCGTCGCGCGCGCTGATCCAGGAATCGCTCTACGACCGCTTCATGGAGCGGGCGCTCAAGCGCGTGGCCGCCATCCGCGGCGGCGACCCGCTCGACACCGACACCATGGTCGGCGCCCAGTCCTCGCCCGAGCAGCTCGAAAAAATCCTCTCCTACATCGCCATCGGCCGGCAGGAAGGCGCGCAGGTACTAACAGGCGGCGCGCAGCGCACGCTGGATGGGGAACTTTCCGGCGGCTATTACGTGGAGCCGACGGTCTTCAAGGGCCACAACCGCATGCGGATCTTTCAGGAGGAAATCTTCGGCCCCGTGGTCTCCGTCGCCACCTTCAAGGACGAGGAAGAAGCCCTCGCCATCGCCAACGACACGCTGTACGGCCTCGGCGCCGCCGTGTGGTCGCGCGAGCAGAACGTCTGCCACCGCATGGCGCGCGCCATCCAGTCCGGCCGCGTGTGGGTCAACGCCTACCACCTGTACCCGGCGCACGCGGCCTTCGGCGGCTACAAGCAGTCCGGCATCGGCCGCGAATGCCACAAGATGATGCTGGCCCACTACCAGCAGACCAAGAACGTCCTGGTCAGCTACAGCGAGCAGGCATTGGGATTTTTTTGATGCCGATTGAAACGGAAGCCCCCGCCCGCGTGGTGGCCACCGATGCGGCGCTCGCCCTCATCGAGCGCCTCAAGGCCCGCCACGGCGAGCTGATGTTTCATCAATCAGGCTGCTGCTGCGACGGTAGCTCGCCCATGTGCTACCCACGCGGCGACCTCATCATCGGCGCTCAGGACGTGTACCTCGGCGACATCGGCGGCCAACCGTTCTACATTGGCGCCGCCCAGTACGAATACTGGAAACACACCCAGATCATCATCGACGCCATCCCCGGCCGCGGCGGCATGTTCTCGCTGGAGGGGCCGGAGGGCATGCGGTTTCACAGCCGATCGAGGTTGTTCGATGACGCGGAGTGGGCGGCGTTGGAGGGGCAGACGTTGGCGCGAGGTGTTGTAGGGTGATCGGGACGCTCGGTCCGCAAGAATCTCTTGTTCGATCTGGCGACCGCGAACAGCGGATCGCGATCCGCCCTACGCCGGGGATGCCATCGCATGCTCCAATGAGCGCCCTCGTTTTGCATCGCCTGCACTGACAAAGCGGCGCGAGGCTCCTATATTAGTGTACATTTAAACATCAATAGTGAACGGAGGCATGGAAAAGAACATGGCGAACTCCCAGGACTTTTTCGACGGCGAGACGATGCAGCCGCCGAAGCAGCGCTCCGCGGCCCTTCGGTATCCAGGCAGCAAGTGGTCGCTCGCCCGGGAGATCGCGAACCTGTTCGGGAACCACTTTCACTATGTCGAGCCCTACTTCGGCTCCGGTGCCGTGTTCTTCTCCAAGCCGGTGAGCCCGCACGAGTTGATCAACGACATGAACAGTCTCGTGGTCAACTTCTTCCGCGTTCTGCGTGATCGGACCGACGATTTCCTTTTCGCCCTTGAGACCACACCGTGGAGCCGCGACGAGTACGACCAGAGTCACATCCAAACTGGCGATGCTTTAGAAGATGCGCGGCGTTTCGTCACTCGGATATGGCAAGCGCACGCATCGGACCTTGCCAAAAAGACCGGCTGGAAAAATCGCGGATCGAAGCAACCCGCGCGCGGCATGTCGGTACGCTGGCAGCGCGTGCCTTCCGATCTAGCCGAAATGGCAATACGGCTCAAGGACGCCGAAATTGAGAACCGGCCTGCCTTGGAAGTCATGCGTCGGTTCGCAACGAAAGATTCTCTGATCTATGCGGACCCGCCCTACCTCATGGAAACGCGGACTCAGAAGATGTACGCGCACGAAATGAGCGTGGACGAACACCTTGAAATGCTAGACGTCCTTAACTCCCATCCGGGGCCGGCGGTGCTATCGGGCTACGAGAACTCGGTCTACGACAAGCACCTCCACGACTGGAAGAAAATCATGATAAAGCCGCCGAAGGTCGAGAAGCAGGCCGAGCGCATGGAAGTGCTCTGGTTCAAAACGTGAGTTTTCCGTCCCTCGCGAGCGGGGTGCGACCTACGTGTGGCCGAACATGCGAACCGCTTTCTGATGCAATGACTCCTGCGCCGGCTTGATCAACTGGAACAAGTCCGAGCCGTATGTGCGGTCGTTGATCAATGGGTAATACTTGAATTGGCTTCCTGAAAGCGCGTACCACTCGTAGATAACGCCATGACCCTTGTCGAGACCCACCAGCGCCTTGCTTCGGAATTCCCATCGTGCCGGCGTCGGAAGGATGATCGGAAACGATGAAACGAGGTAGTCACGCTGGTAGTTCTTGTCCATCGGCGAGTACATCACTGACAGGAACACGCTCGCCTTGTCATCCACGACGCGAAGCGCGGAGTGCTTGCGGTGCTTCTCAAACTTTGCCACGGCGGCAGCGCGTTCTTCGGTCTGTCGCTGAAGAATTGCCTCACCGAACTTGGATGCATGTTTGTGCGCCCGGAAGTCATTTTCGGTAAGACCCATGTCATGGCAAAGCTTCCAGTCTTTGGCGTTCGCGTTCGCAATCTCCAAATACGCGCGAAGCGTCTTTCGCTTCTTCGGGTCACGGAAATCTCGAAGATTCCCGGCTTCCTTCGACTTCACCGAAGCGGCGCTGATCACCACACCTCCACCCTTGTTGATTTCGACCGCGAAGTCATAGTACGACTTGCTTTCTGGCGGCTTCACGCTGAACAGTTCTGCGAAGCACCGCTCGATCTGGCGTGAATCGGCTCGCGTGCTCTTATCGGGGTCGTTCTCGCTGATGTTACCGCTGCCATCGCGGTACGTGCTCAGGTACTTCACGAGTGCCCGCATCTGGTCAGTTGTCGGGTTTGCGCTTAAGAACGGCTGCGACATGAACTACCTTACTGATTGTGCTTTTTCCAAGCGAGCCGCAGCCCGCCGTAGGATGCGCTGAGGCACGAAGCGCATCGATCGAGGTTGGCCGCGACAGATGCGCCTCCTTCGTCGGCACATCCTACGACCATCCGCACAGCCCCCGGAAGGCGGATCGCGATCCGCCCTACAACGAGCTGCACACATCTTCGGCCAGGGCGGTCTTGATTTGCTGATCGGTTCTAGGGCTGACCTTGCCCTTGAACATGCCAGATACCTCGGCGAGTTCCGATGGCGCAAAGGGAGCCTTGGGCTTCAGAAGCAGCCCGTCGCCGGTGTCGATCACCATCAATTCGAGGCCGGGCTCCCAGTGGTGGAGGCTCCGGAATGCTTTCGGGATGACCACCTGACCTTTGCGGGAGAGCTTGATGCTTTTCATGCGGGCGATCCTCAAAGGTACAACGAGGGTGGCGCTATTTTGCTGGAAGCCGGTCTGTCAAGCCACGCCGCTGGTTGGCGCCGTTTCTGCTCCATCGTCGGGAGGCTGCCGATCCACCCCGCTCCGCTATAGTCCCGCCGGCTGAACAGTCGTTCGCTTCGGCGATACAACAACGCACGATAGGCAGGAGGACGCCATGCAAGGACGTTTCGAGGCACGCAGCGCGCTGGTCACCGGCGCCGCCAATGGCATCGGCCGGGCCACGGCGCTGCGCCTCGCGAGTGAGGGCGCCCGCGTGTGTCTGGCGGACGTGGACGAGGCCGGCAACGGGGAGACGCTGGCGCAGATCGAGGCCGCCGGCGGGCAAGCCTTTGCCTCCCGCTGCGACGTGACCGACGAGGCGAGCGTGCTCGCCACCGTCACCCGCGCCGAGCAGGCGCACGGCCCGCTGCGCATCCTGTTCAACAACGCCGGCACGGAAGGCCACGACGGCAACGTGGATGCGCTGAGCCTGGACGACTGGGAGCGCATCCAGGCGGTCAACACGCGCGGCGTGTTCCTGGTCGCCAAGCACGCCATCCACAGCATGTTGCGCGGCGGCGGCGGGGTGATCACCTGCACCGCATCGGTCGGCGGGCTGATCGGCGGGCCGGGCCTGCATTCGTACAGCGCCTCCAAGGGCGCGGTGATCTCGCTCACGCGCACGCTCGCCGTCACCTACGCGCAGCAGGGCATCCGCGCCAACGCGGTGTGCCCGGGCCTGGTGCTGACGCCGATGGTGGACCGCATCGGCGCGCAGTTCGTTGAGATGGCGACGGCGATGACGCCGCTCGGCCGCGGCGCGCAGCCGGTGGAGATCGCCAACCTGGTGGCGTTCCTGTCGTCCGACGAGGCGAGCTTCATCACCGGCGCGATCATTCCGGTGGACGGCGGCTTCACGGCGCACTAGCGGGGCGGACCCATGAGCATCAGTCTCGACATGTTCCGCCTGGATGGCCGCGTGGCGCTGGTGACCGGCGCCGGCGGCGGACTGGGGCGCGTGTTCGCGCAGGCGCTGGCGGCGGCCGGGGCGCGCGTGTGCTGCGCGGACGTGGAACTCGCCGCGGCGCAGGAGACGGCCGGCCTCATCACCGCGGCCGGCGGCGGCGCGGCGGCGCTGGCAGTGGACGTGAGCGACGAACAGTCGGTCGCGGCGCTGGCGCGCGAGTTGGAGGCCGAGGGCCGGCTCGACGTGCTGGTCAACAACGCCGGCATCGCCACGCGCACGGCGCGCATTCACGAGCTGCCGGTGGCGGACTGGGACCGCCTGCACGCCATCAACACGCGCGGCGTGTTTCTGGTGACGCGCGCCTGCCTGCCGCTGATGCTGCGCACCGGGCGCGGCTCGGTCATCAACCTCGCGTCCGTGGCGGCGCTGGTGGGCGTGAGCGCCGAGCTGCCCGCCGTGGCGGCGAACTACTCCGCTTCGAAGGGGGCGGTGGTCGGCTTTACCCGCCAGGCGGCGGTGGAGTACGCGGCGGACGGCATTCGCTTCAACGCCATCGCGCCCGGCTGGCATCTGGGCACCGGGCTTGGGCGCAAATCGGTCGGCGCCTGGTCGCCGCAGGCGCTCGAAGCATTTCTCGGCGGCATCGTCGCCCGCACGCCGATGCGCCGCACCGGCGAACCGGCGGAGCTGGCCGGCCTGTGCGTATTCCTGGCGAGCGAGGCGTCGTCGTTCATGACCGGCGAGATCATCACCAGCGACGGCGGCTGGACGGCCTGGTAATTCCGCGCCGGGGCGCGGCGGAACCGCTGGCTGGCGCCCACCCCAGCGCCAAGGGCAGATCGGGCGATCAGCAGAGGACCACGCGGCGAGTGAAGAGCAAGCTGCACCGGATTACAGTACATTTCGGATAATCTTTTGGGCTTCGGTTTCCAGAATCGGCAGTCTTGAATTTAGAAGATCGACGTAAGCGGGATCCGAACGGTCAAGCATCACTGCCGGCAAGTCAAGGTAATCGCAGTACCTCTTGAGTTCCTCGTTTTCCACATTGCCCGCATGGGTGACCAGATGCCTCAGGAACTTGCATTCCGTGAGAGGGTCGGGTGGTTGTTTGGCCGTTGCGTATCGTGGGAATACGGGTTGTGAAAGTTCAATAATCTGATACAGAAGAATAATCTTTGAGAGTGGGTCCAGTACCTCACTGGCAAGCGCCCAAAGTCGTAGCTGTAACCCCAGCTCGTAGGTCCATGTTTGGCGCTCGGTACCGGCCGGAATTGGCCCGTGGATAGACCATCCAGTCCGTACGGCCGAGGTCTTCATACGCGTGCAAATTTCCGCTTCAATGCGGACGCTCGTTAGAAAAAACAGGCGATCAAGCTCACGGGTTACCATGAATTTGGCGCGTTCGTCTTCCTCGATTTCGGTCTGGACCTCCAGATAGTCCGTATCCTTTTTTCTCTCAAATTTCATTGATTCCGGCAGCATGCGCTGAAATGCATCCGTATCCCTAATCAGACGCTTCCCAGCGGGTAGTAATCGGAACGTTGTCGTGGGCATGACGCGCTTTATCTACTCCACATGCGCAATCGTGCGCGGCCTTGATCGACAAGGCGCCCGGTACGTGCACGCTGCCGCAAATGAAGGCTTACTACGCGGAATCCTTCGCCCCAAGCGCCTGCTGGTGCACACGGTGTCTCACCAGCTGTTGCGCAGCTCCCGCAGGCGCAGGAACACGTCCTTCGGCGACGGCTGCTCGGGCAGGTCCGGGAAGGACTCGCGCAGGCGAGCGATGACGGTCGGGTTGGTGAGGCGAAAGAACGCGTTGACGTCCTTTTCCTCGCCGAGCGTGGTCAGGCGCGCGTGGTGCGGGTCCTGGTTGTCGATCTGCGTGAGCAGCGCGCCCGCCTTGGCGTTGCCGGGCTCGCGGTCCAGCGTGAAGCGCAGGTTGTTGGCGATGTAGTCGTGGCCGGGGTACAGCACGGTGGCGTCCGGCAGTCTGGAAAGCTGCTCGGCGAAGGTGTTGTAAAGGTGCTCCGGGTGGCCGCCGCCGTGGCAGTTGCCGGCGCCGGCGTTGAACAGCGTGTCGCCGCTGATCAGGCCCGGCCGGTCGCCGCGGCAGAACAGGCACACGTGGCTCATGGTGTGGCCGGGGGTGTCGAGCACTTCGAGCTCGCCGGTCTTGCCGATCGGGATCACGTCGCCGGCCTTGAGGCCCCGGTCGATTCCCGGGATGCGTCCCTTGGCGCCGGCGTGGGCCAGTAGCCTGGCGCCGGTGGCGGCGATGATCTTCTCGTTGCCGCCGATGTGGTCCGGGTGCTCGTGGGTGTTCAGCACCTGAGTGATGCGCCAGCCCCGCTCGGCGGCGCGGGCGAGGACCAGATCGACCTCCAGCGGATCGACGGCCAGCGCCTCGCCGGTGTCCGGGCAGCCGATCAGGTAGTGAAAGTTGCGGTACGGGTTGTCGGAGTAGATTTGCTCGATGACCATGACGTGGACTCCCGATGCGTTCGCAGACGCGCTGCGCGAGGCGGAAGCTTACCTTGCGACTGCGGACCCACCGTTCGCCGCGCTGCTCGCGCAGCACGGCCCGCTGGCGCCGGAACGCTACCGGCGCGAGCCCTTCACGGCGCTGCTGCGGGCCCTGATCGGCCAGCAGCTTTCCGCGCGCGCCGCGGCCAGCATCGCGCAGCGCCTATATGCGCTGACCGGCGAGCCGCCGACGGCACGGGCGCTGCTGGCGCTCGATGCCGACACGCTGCGCGGCTGCGGACTGTCCGCCGCCAAGGTCCGCGCGGCGCATGCCGTGGCGCGGGCCGTGCACGAGGGTGGCCTTGATCTGGCGGCGCTCGCGGCCGCCGAGGAGGCAGCCGTCATCGGTGCGCTGACCGTCCTGCCCGGCGTTGGGCCGTGGACGGCGCACATGTTTCTGATGTTTGGCCTCGGCCGGCTCGACGTGTTCGCGCCGGGTGACCTTGGCCTGCGACGCGGCATCCAGCGCCTCGATGACCTGCCCGAACTGCCGTCGCCGGCCGCCGCGCTCGAACGCGCCGAGCGCTGGCGGCCGTACCGCACGGTGGCGGCCTGGCAGTTGTGGCGCGCGTTCTGAACCGGCTCAGTGTTTACCCGACAACACCTGGCGCTCCTGCGCCACGCAGTCGGCAAAGCTCGGCCGCGCCAGCGTGCGGGTGACGAACGCGGCGAGCTTGGGGAAGGCATTGCCGTCGATCTGCTCGCCGCCGTGCTGCAGGTTCACGAACTGCGTGGCGATGGCAATGTCCGCCAGCGTGAATGTGCTGCCGCCGAAGCGGCCCGCGGCGAGCTGCTGTTCGAGGTAGCCGCAGACCGTCGGCAGCTCCTTGAGCGCCGCGGCCACCTTGGCCTCATCCGCCGGCGCGCTGCGCATGGCCTTGACGATGCGCTCGAAGAACACGCCCTCGGTGCAGACGTGAAACAGCTTGCTGTCGGCGTATTCCTCGAACCACAGCACGGTCGCGTAGGCGGCCGGATCGGCCGGCAGCAGTGCCGGGCTCGGGTAGCGCTTTTCAAGGTAGGCGCAGATGACGCTGGAGTCGGCGAGACCGACCCGATCATCCTTGAACGCCGGAATCTTGCCGAGCGGACTGAGTGCCCGGAACTCGGGCTCGTCGCTGCCCGGGAACACCGGCTTGAGGTCGTAGGGCAGATTCTTCTCGGCGAGCGCGACGCGCACCTTGCGCACGAACGGCGACAGCGGGGCTCCGAGTACGGTGGTCATGGGTTTCTCCTTTGGGTGACTGACATCGGCCGGCCGGCGACGGGGCTCAATCGTAGGTGAGTCGCCGGTGCCGCAGGTACGCGTAGGTGCCGGCGAGCGGCACCAGTATCAGGCAGCCGCTGACGACGAAGGCGCCGCGCAGGCCGAGCGCGTGCACCAGGCCACCCAGCAACACCGGCACGGCGAAATAGCCCAGACGATTGAACAGCGTGCGAAGGCCGATGACGAGGCCGCGCTGGCCGGGCGCCGTCTGCCGGCCGATGGCGGACAGCAGTGTCGGGAGGCTCAAGCCAAGGCCAAGACCATGCAGAGCGCTCAGCAGCCCCACAGCCAGAGGTGACACCACAAACGGCACCGCGCTGATGGCCACGATGGACAGCGCGATCGACCCGAACAGCAGCCGCGTGACCGAGCTGCGCCGGATCACCGCCGCCGCGCCGAGCGAGCCGACCGAGATGGCGCCATTGATGCACGCGAACATGAGGCCGATGCCAGCCGGCGAGAACCCGGCCTGATCGAGGTGCACCGGGTAGAACGACGCGTTGATGGCCGCCGCCGACAGCCGCAGCAGCGTCAGCAGCATCACGATCATCAGCGACGCCTGCGCCAGCAGCGGCAGCGCCTGCCGGTAGGCCCCGCCGGTCACCTGCCACAGCGTGCCCTCGGCCGCGCCGTCGCGCCGATCCGGCAGCGGCAACGCCACTGCCGCCAACAGCCCACCCCAAACGGCCATCAGCAAAAAACCCGCCGTGAGGCCGAGCCAGTCCACCAGCGCGCCCGCCGCCAGGGGCGCCAGCAACATGCCGACGCTGCCGGCGAACGAGAAGCGGCCCATGAAGGTGTTGCGCTCGCCGGGCGGCGTGGCGCGGATGGCGTAGGACTGCGCCGACAGCCAGCTCATGCTGCGCGCGAGCCCGCCCAGCAGTTGCAGGCCGCAGGCGGCGAGAAAACCACCGGCCAGCGGATACAGCGCCGCCGTCACGCCGGCACCGAGCCCCGCCCACAGCATCACCTGCCGGTCGCCATAGCGGTCGCACAGCGCGCCCGCCGGCACCGCGAGCAGCAGGGGACTCAGCGACGCCAGCGCCACCGCGATGCCGAGCTGCGCCGGCGGCAGCCCGCGCGCCAGCGCCCACAGCGGCAGCAGCATGCCGATCAGGGATTCCGTGGTGATGCCGAAGAACGCGCTGGCGTAGACGAGCCCGCGCTGCGATGACGTGAGCGGGCCTGCGCTCACGCGCGCTGGCGCTCGCGCGTCGCCTGTCCCTGGCGCTTGAGCAGTGGCGCCAGAAAGCGCCCGGTGTGGGAACGCGCTTCCAGCGCGAGTTCTTCTGGCGTGCCGCAGGCGATGATCTCGCCACCGCCGCTGCCGCCCTCGGGGCCCAGATCAATCACCCAGTCGGCGGTCTTGATCACGTCGAGGTTGTGCTCGATCACCACCAGCGTGTTGCCATCGTCGCGCAGGCGCGTCAGCACGCCGAGCAGCAGCTCGATGTCCTGGAAGTGCAGGCCGGTGGTGGGTTCATCCAGGATGTACAGCGTGCGGCCGGTGTCTCGCTTGGACAGCTCGCGCGACAGTTTCACG
The DNA here is from genome assembly GCF_050250495.1 of Immundisolibacter sp. Lineage (GTDB taxonomy): Bacteria > Pseudomonadota > Gammaproteobacteria > Immundisolibacterales > Immundisolibacteraceae > Immundisolibacter. The sequence continues at coordinate 238,520 of NZ_JBFWOM010000002.1, forward strand.
CGCTGCGCCTCGCCACCGGACAGCGTGGTGGCGGCCTGGCCCAGGCGGATGTAGCCGAGACCGACGGCGTCCAGCGTGTCGAGCTTGCGCTTGACCATCGGCACCGCGCTGAAGAACTCGCCCGCCTGCTCGACCGTCATGTCCAGGATCTGGTGGATGTTTCGACCCTTGTAGTGAATCTCCAGCGTCTCGCGGTTGTAGCGCTGGCCGTGACAGACGTCACACGGCACGTAGATATCGGCCAGAAAGTGCATTTCCACCTTCAGCATGCCGTCGCCCTGGCAGGCCTCGCAGCGCCCGCCGGCCACGTTGAAGCTGAAGCGCCCCGGCCCGTAGGCGCGCGCGCGGGCTTCCGGCGTGCCGGCCAGCAGCTCGCGGATGGGCGTGAAAAGGCCGGTGTAGGTGGCGGGGTTCGAGCGCGGCGTGCGGCCGATCGGGCTCTGGTCGATGTTGACGATCTTGTCGATCTGGTCGAGCCCGTGCAGCGCCCGGTACGGCGCGGGCTCGTCGCGCGCCTGGTTGAGTTTCTGCGACACGGCCTTCGACAGCGTTTCGTTGATCAGCGTGGACTTGCCGGACCCGGAGACGCCGGTGACGCAGGTGAACAGCCCCAGCGGGATGTCGACCGTCACGTCCCGGAGGTTGTTGCCGCTGGCGCCCTCGATGCGCAGCACGCGCTCGGGGTCCACCGGCGTGCGCGTTGATGGCAGGGCGATGGTGCGCTTGCCGGCGAGGTACTGGCCGGTCACCGACTCCGGATTCGCAGCCACCTGCTCCGGTGTGCCCTCGGCGATCACATACCCGCCGTGCTCGCCGGCGCCGGGGCCGATGTCGACCAGATGGTCGGCAAGCCGCATGGCGTCCTCGTCGTGCTCGATCACGATCACCGTGTTGCCGAGATCGCGCAAATACGTGAGCGTCGACAGCAGGCGCTGGTTGTCGCGCTGGTGCAGGCCGATGGAGGGCTCGTCCAGCACGTACAGCACGCCGACCAGACCCGCGCCGATCTGGCTCGCCAGCCGGATGCGCTGCGCTTCGCCGCCGGACAGCGTGTCCGCCGAGCGCGACAGCGTGAGGTAATCGAGGCCGACGTTGACCAGAAAGCCGAGCCGCGCCTCGATCTCGCGCAGGATCTTCTGGGCGATGGTGCCGCGCGCGCCCGGCAGGTCGAGCCCGGCGAAGAACGCCTGCGCCTGCCCGACCGGCAGCTCGACCAGGTCCGGTACGTTGCGGCCGGCCACGAACACGTGCCGTGCTTCGCGCCGCAGGCGGCTGCCGCCGCAGGCCGTGCACGGCCGGTTGCCGAGAAAACGCGACAGGTGCTCGCGCACGGCGTTCGAGTCGGTTTCCCGATAACGGCGGGCGAAGTTGTTGACCACGCCCTCGAACGGGTGGCGCTTGCGCCGGCCGCGGCCATCCGCGCCGCCGTAGGTGAAGGTGATCGCCTCCTCGCCGCTGCCGTACAGCAGCACCTGCTGGTGCATCTCGGCAAGGTCCTCGAACGGCGTTTCCACGTCGAAGCCGTAGTGCCGGGCAAGGCCCTCCAGGATGTGCATGTAGTAGGCGTTGCGCCGGTCCCAGCCGGGAATGGCGCCGGCGGCGAGGCTCTGGCGCGGGTGGGCGACGATGCGCAGCGGGTCGAAGAACTGCGCGACGCCGAGCCCGTCGCACTCCGGGCAGGCGCCGGCCGGGTTGTTGAACGAGAACAGGCGCGGTTCGAGCTCCGCCACCGAATAGCCGCAGTGCGGGCAGGCGAAGCGCGCCGAGAACAGCAGCTCGTCGCGGGGTTCGTCCAGAAACGCCACCCGCAGCAGGCCGTCGCCAAGACCGAGCGCGGCTTCCACCGAATCGGCGAGCCGGCTTTGCGCGTCCGGCCGTACGCGCAGGCGGTCCACCACCACCTCGATGTCGTGCTTGCGCTTGCCGTCCAGCGCGGGTGCGGCGTCGAGCTCCGTGAGCGTGCCGTCGATGCGCGCGCGCACGTAGCCGCGCCCGCGCAGGCCCTCCAGCAACTGCGCGTGCTCGCCCTTGCGCGCTGCGACCACAGGCGCCAGCAGCATCACGCGCGTGTCCTCGGGCAGCGCCAGCAGCGCGTCGACCATCTGGCTCACGGTCTGCGCGCGCAGCACCACGCCGTGCTCCGGGCACTGCGGCTCGCCCACGCGGGCGAACAGCAGGCGCAGGTAGTCGTAAATCTCGGTGATGGTGCCGACCGTCGAGCGCGGGTTGTGGGAGGTCGACTTCTGCTCGATGGAGATGGCCGGCGACAGGCCCTCGATGTGGTCGACGTCCGGCTTTTCCATCACCGACAGGAACTGCCGCGCGTACGCCGAGAGCGATTCCACGTACCGCCGCTGGCCCTCGGCGTACAGCGTGTCGAAGGCCAGCGAGGACTTGCCGGAGCCGGACGGGCCGGTGATCACCGTCAGCCGGTCGCGCGGCAGATCGAGGTCGATGTTCTTCAGGTTGTGCGTGCGCGCGCCGCGGATGCGGATGGCGGCGTGGCCGTCGGGACTGCTGCTCATGGACCCTGCACTGCGGTGGCGGGCAAACGTGCCATGGTACGGGCCGGCTCGGGGCCGGCGCAAAGGCGGTCCGGGCCTGTCCTTGTGAGGGTGGCGGGCGGGGCCGGATAATGCCGGCCCGGCCACTCGGCCAACCCGCTTCCATTCCCGCCTGCATGACCCCCAGCGAACGGCGCGTTACCGGCACCCTGTCGGCCATCTACATCCTGCGCATGCTGGGCCTGTTCCTGCTGCTGCCGGTGCTGGCGCTGTACGCGGAGACGCTGCCCGGCGCCACGCCGGCCATGATTGGCCTCGCGCTCGGCATGTATGGCCTCACGCAGGCGCTGTTCGGCATCCCCTTCGGCAGCGCGTCGGACCGCTTCGGGCGCAAACCGGTCATCACGTTTGGCCTGTTGCTGTTTGCCGGCGGCAGCCTGCTGGCGGCGGCCGCGCACAGCGTGGCGGTGATCATCGCCGGGCGCGCCTTGCAGGGCGCGGGCGCCGTGGCGGCGCCGATCATGGCGCTGCTGGCGGATCTGCTGCGCCCGGAACAGCGCAGCAAGGGCATGGCGGCGATCGGCATCAGCATTGGCGGCGCGTATCTGGTGTCGCTGCCGCTGGGGCCGGTGCTGGCGACCTGGCTCAGCGTGCCGGGCATCTTTCTGATGATCGCCGTGCTGGCGCTGGTGATGATCGGCCTGCTGTGGTGGCAGGTGCCGACGCCGGTGGTGTCGCGCAGTGCCGGCCGGCCGCGCGGCGAGCTGCGCCGGGCGCTCGCCGACCCGCATTTGCTGCGGCTCGATTTCAGCATTCTGGCGCTGCACATGCTGATGACCGGCACCTTCGTGGTGCTGCCGCCGCTGCTGCGCGATCAGCTCCATCTGCCGCCGGCGCAGCACCTGTGGCTGTACCTGCCGACGGTGGTGCTGTCCATCGTCGCCATGGTGCCGCTGATCGTGCACGCCGAGCGGCGGGCGCGGCTGAAGCCGGTGTTCGTCGCCATGGTGGCGCTGCTCGGCGTCGGGATTGCGGTACTGCTCGCCGGCAGCCACGCGCTGATTGGCGTCGCGGCCGGGCTGCTCGCGTTCCTGATCGCCTTCAACGTGCTCGAAGCCACGCTGCCGTCCATGATGTCGCGCCTGGCGCCGATGGCCGGCCGCGGCGCGGCCATGGGCGTGTACTCGACGGCGCAGTTTCTGGGCGCCTTCATCGGCGGCGCCGGCGCCGGCTGGCTGCGCGGCCAGCACGGCACGCAGGGCGTGCTGCTGGCCGGTCTTGTGCTGTGCGTCGTGTGGTTCGCGCTGTCGGTCGGCCTGCGTGCGCCGGCGCATCTGCAAACGCGGGTAATCGACGTGGCCGGCATCGGCCCCGAGCGCGCCCGCACGCTGACGGACGAGCTCTCGGCGCTGGCCGGAGTAGCCGAGGCGGTGGTGATTCCGGATGAAGGTGTGGCCTACTTGCGGGTGGACGGGCAGCGCTTCGATCCCGCGTGCCTGCAGCGCGTGGCCGGGGTAAGGGCTTGATGGTTTTGACGTTACGGAGGCGGTCATGGCGCGCGGCATCAACAAGGTAATTCTGATCGGCAACCTCGGGCGCGATCCCGAGGTGCGCTACACGGCGGGCGGCTCGGCCGTGGCCAATCTGCGCATCGCGACCACCGAGTCGTGGCGCGACAAGCAGACCGGCGAGAAGAAAGAGGCGACCGAGTGGCACAGCGTGGTGCTGTTCGGCAAGACCGCCGAAATTGCCGGCGAGTACCTCAAGAAGGGCCGCACGGTGTACATCGAGGGCCGCCTGCAAACCCGCAAGTACCAGGACAAGGACGGCCAGGAGCGCTACAGCACCGAGGTCGTCGCATCGGACATGCAGATGCTGGGCGGTGGTGAGGGCCGCGGCGAGGGCGGCGGTTTCGGTGGCGGCCGGCAGGCTGCCGCGGAAGAGCCCGCCTGGGGCGGCGGCGCGCCGGCTGGACGCCCGGGCGGCGGCAAGCCGCCGGCGGACGACTTCGGGGGCGACTTCGAGGACGACATTCCGTTCTAGCGGACTGTTGCAGTAACCGGAACCTCGCCTGGAGCGCCCTGTCATGCATTTCGAGCTCACCCGCCTGCCCGCCGCTTCCCAGCCCGGCGGCTGCGTGGCGGTCGGCGTGTTCGCGTCGCACGCCCTGACGCCTTCCGCCAAGCTGCTCGACAAGGCCAGCGGCGGCGCCATCACCGCCGCCGTGAAGGCGGGCGACATGCCCGGCAAACCGGGCGACACGCTGCTGCTGCGCGGCCTGCCGGGCGTGAAGGCCGAGCGGGTGCTGCTGGTCGGCTGCGGCAAGGCCGGTGAGCTGCACGAGGGCGCCTACCAGCGCATCGTGGCGACCGCCGCCGCCGCGGTCGGCAAGCTGCACGCGGCTGACGCGGCGTTGTACCTGACGGAACTCGCCGTCGCTGGCCACGACGAGGCCTGGCGCGTGCGCGCCGCGGTAGCGGCGGCCGACCACGCGCTTTACCGCTTCAACGAGTACAAGCGCGAGCCCGGCAAGCGGCACCTGAAAACCCTCGCCTTCGGCTGCGGCGGGAAGTCCACGAAGGCGCTCGACGCTGCGCTGCGGCAGGGTATGGCCATCGCCGCCGGGGTGACGCTGACGCGGGATCTCGGCAACCATCCGGCCAATATCTGCACGCCGACGTATCTGGCCGATCAGGCGCAGGCGCTCGCCAAGGCGCACAAGCTCGACATCGAGGTGCTGGACGAGCCACAGATGCGCGCGCTCGGCATGGGCGCGCTGCTGGCGGTGGCGCAAGGCACGCGCGAGCCGCCGAAGCTGATCGTCGTGAAACACCTGCGCGGCAAGGCAAAGGCGCCGCCGGTGGTGCTGGTCGGCAAGGGCGTCACCTTCGACTCGGGCGGCATCTCCATCAAGCCCGGCGCCGGCATGGACGAGATGAAGTTCGACATGTGCGGCGCCGCGTCCGTGCTCGGCACGCTCAAGGCCGCCGCCGAACTCGACCTGCCGATCAACCTCATCGGCGTGATCCCGGCGAGCGAGAACCTGCCGGATGGCAAGGCCGTGAAGCCCGGCGACATCGTCAAGACCATGGCCGGCAAGACGGTCGAGATTCTGAATACCGACGCCGAAGGCCGGCTGCTGCTGTGCGACGCGCTCACCTACGCCGAGCGCTTCAAGCCGGACGTGATCGTCGACATCGCCACGCTCACCGGCGCCTGCGTGGTCGCGCTCGGCGGCCACGCGCACGGCCTGCTCGGCAACGACCAGAAGCTGATCGACGCGCTGCTCGCCGCCGGCCGCACGGCGCACGACCGCGCCTGGCAGCTGCCGCTGTGGGACGACTACAAGGAGCAGCTCAAGAGCCCGTTCGCGGACCTGCCGAATGTGGCCGGGCGCGAAGCCGGCACCATTACCGCGGCGGCGTTCCTGTCCGCCTTCACGGAAAAGCTGCGCTGGGCGCATCTGGACATCGCCGGCACGGCCTGGAAGTCCGGCAAGGACAAGTCGGCCACCGGCCGGCCGGTGGGCCTGCTGGTGCAGTACCTGCTGGACCGCGTCGGCGCCTGATGGCGGAGATCGACTTCTACGTGCTGGACGGCGCCGCGCCGCCCGATGCGGCGCTGTTCACCTGCCGGCTGCTGGAGACGGTGGTGCGACGCGGCGCGGAAGTGCACGTGCACGTGGCGGACGAAGCCGCGGCGCGCGCGCTCGACGAGCGCCTGTGGTCGTTCAGCGCCGGCTCCTTCGTGCCGCACCGGCTGGTCGGCAGCGCCGGCCGCGCGCCGGTGTGGATCGGCTGGCAGCCGCCCGCGCAACCCGGCGAGGTGCTGCTCACGCTCACCGACGAGGTGCCGCATTTCTTCAGCGGCTTCCGGCGCGTGCTGGAACTGGTGCCGGCCGAGGAGCCCGCCCGCGAGCGGGCGCGGGCACGCTACCGCTTTTACCGTGAGCGCGGCTACAAGCTCCGTCAACACACGCTCGGAGGCTCAGCATGAGCGATGACATCCGCGAGCCGGAACCGGCCGACGACGACATCCCGGTGCTGACCGATATCGTGGTGCCGGGGCGCTTGCGGTCCGCCAACCCGACGACGACCGATGCGACGTCCGTCGGCAGGGACTTTGTGTTCGACATCGATTTCGAGGACCGCAACCGCGGCGTCGAGTTCCCTTCCCCGCCCGCAGCGCCGCCCTCCCCCGCCGCGCCCACGTCCCCGGCGCCGGATTCGGAACCCGAAGAAGGCGCCGATCTCGACCTGCCGCTGCCCTGGGCCGAGTCCACGCCGCAGTCCACGACGGTACCCGAGCCAGTCGCCCGGCCCGGGAGAACGGAACCGCTGATCACCGCGGCAGTCGCCAAGGCGGCCGCGGCGGTGATCGAGCCGCCCGACGCCGACGCGCAAGCGCTGCTGCGCGAGTTGCTGGCGGAGATCGGCGCCGGCCTTGAACAGCGCCTGGCACTGGAGCTGGCGGCCACCGAACAGCGCCTGCGCGCGGCGCTGCGCGAAGAACTCGACACGCGTCTCAGCGAACTGCTGGCGGGCGCAATCCCCAAGCCCTGACCCTGCGCCGCCCGCCGGCGCCGCCCCATGGACAAGACCTACGACCCCAAGGCCATCGAGCAGCGCTGGTACCAGCACTGGGAAAGCGCCGGCCATTTCAAGCCAAGCGGCCAGGGCGAGCCGTACTGCATCGTGATCCCGCCGCCGAACGTGACCGGCAGCCTGCACATGGGGCATGCCTTCAACAACACGGTGATGGACCTGCTGATCCGCCACGCGCGCATGAGCGGCCGGGACACGCTGTGGCAGGTGGGCACCGACCACGCCGGCATCGCCACGCAAATGGTGGTCGAGCGCCAGCTCGCCGCCCAGGGCCAGCCCCGCCACGACCTCGGCCGCGAGGCGTTTCTGGACCGCGTGTGGCAGTGGAAGGCCGAGTCCGGCGGCACCATCACCCGCCAGCTGCGGCGACTCGGTGCCTCCTGCGACTGGTCGCGCGAGCGCTTCACCATGGACGCGGGTCTCTCCGCCGCGGTGACGGAAACCTTCGTGCGCCTGCACGAGCAGGGCCTCATTTACCGCGGCAAGCGCCTCGTCAACTGGGACCCGGTGCTGCAAACCGCTATCTCGGACCTGGAGGTGGTAAGCGAGGAGGAACGCGGCCACCTGTGGCACATCCGCTACCCGCTCGCGGACGGCAGCGGGCATCTCACGGTTGCCACCACGCGCCCGGAAACGCTGCTGGGTGACAGCGCCGTCGCCGTGCACCCGGACGACGCGCGCTACCGGCACCTGATCGGCAACACCGTGCGCCTGCCGCTGTGCGATCGGGAGATTTCGGTCATCGCGGACGAGTACGTCGACCCGAGCTTCGGCACCGGCTGCGTCAAGATCACCCCGGCGCACGACTTCAACGACTTCGCCGTCGGCGAGCGCCACGGCCTGCCCAAGATCAACGTGATGACGCCCGACGCGCGCATCAACGACGAGGCGCCGGCCGCCTACCGCGGCCTCGACCGTTACGAAGCCCGCAAGCGCATCGTCGCCGACCTCGAAGCCGCCGACCTGCTGGACTCGGTCAAGGACCACACGCTGGTGGTGCCGCGCGGGGATCGCACCGGCGCCGTGGTCGAGCCGTATCTGACCGACCAGTGGTACGTGGATCTCACGCGCGAGGTGCAGCCGGACGGCCGCCCCGGCGGCATGGCCGCCATCACCCGCCCGGCGCTAGACGCCGTGCGCTCGGGCCGCATTCGTCTCATCCCGGACAACTGGGAGAAGACTTACGCGCAGTGGCTGGAGAACATCCAGGACTGGTGCATCAGCCGGCAGATCTGGTGGGGGCACCGCATTCCGGCGTGGTACGACGCGGCGGGCCGCGCGTGGGTCGCGAGTACCTTCGAGGAAGCACAAACAAGGGCCCGCGCCGCCGGCAGCGACATCGCGCCGGACAGCCAGGACACGGACGTGCTCGACACCTGGTTCAGCTCCGCGCTGTGGCCGTTCTCGACGCTCGGCTGGCCGGAACAGACGCCGGAACTCGCGCGCTACTACCCCACCGACGTGCTGGTGACGGGCTTCGACATCATCTTCTTCTGGGTGGCGCGCATGGTCATGATGGGCCTGCCGTTCGCCGGCGACGTGCCGTTTCGCACCGTGTACGTGCACGGCCTGGTGCGCGACCACGAAGGCCAGAAGATGAGCAAGTCCAAGGGCAACGTGCTGGACCCGCTCGACATCATCGACGGCGTGGACGTCGAGACCCTGGTCGGGAAGCGCACCGCGGGTCTCATGCAGCCGCAGATGGCCAAAAAGATCGAACAGGCCACGCGCAAGCAGTTCCCGCAGGGCATCCCGGCCTACGGCACGGACGCGCTGCGCTTCACGTTTGCCTCGCAGGCCACGCTGGGGCGGGACATCAAGTTCGATCTCGCCCGCTGCGAGGGCTACCGGAACTTCTGCACCAAGCTGTGGAACGCCGCCCGCTTCGTGCTGATGAACACCGACGGCGTGTCGTTGGATGGCGAGCGGCGCGTCGGCCCCGCCGAACGCTGGATCGAGGCGCGTCTGGCCGCCACCGTGGCCGACATCGACCAGGCCATCGCCGACTATCGGCTCGACTACGTCGCAAGCGCGCTGTACCAGTTCGTGTGGGAGGACTACTGCGACTGGTACATCGAGCTCGCCAAGCCGGTGCTGAACGACGCCGCGGCCGATCCGGCGCTCGCCCGCGGCGTGCGCCACACGCTGCTGCGCGTGCTGGAAACGCTGCTGCGCGTGGCGCACCCGCTAATCCCGTTCATCACCGAAGAAATCTGGCAGCAGGTGGCGCCGCGCGCCGGCGTCAAGGGCGACACCGTGATGCACGCCGCCTGGCCCAAGGCAGGCGAGTTCACCGTCGATGCCCAGGCGGTGGCCGATATCGAGTGGCTGAAGGACATCATCCGCGCCGTGCGCAACCTGCGGGCGGAACTGAACCTGCCGCCCGGCCAGCCGGTGCCGCTGCTGCTGAGTGGCGATGCCGCGGCGCGCGCACGGCTCGCGCCGCACGAGGGCCTGCTGCAGCGCCTGGCGCGCCTGGCAAGTCTCGGCTGGGTGGACGCGGCCGACGCGCCGCAAGCCGCCGTGGCGCTGGTCGGCGAGCTTGCCGTGCGCCTGCCGCTCGCGGGCCTCGTCGATGCCGCGGCGGAAGTCGAGCGCCTGGGCAAGGAAATCGCCAAGCTCGAACAGCTCATCACGCGCGCCGAGGCGAAGCTCGCCAACCCGGCCTTCGTCGACAAGGCGCCCGCCGACGTGGTCGCCACCGAGCGGGCTCGCCTGGCGGAATTCGCCGATCAGCTCGGCACGCTTCGCGCGCAGCGCGAGCGCATGGCGGCGCTGGCGGGCTGAGCCATGCCGCGGCGCGCGAACGCCCTGTGAGCCATGCGCCTGATCCGTCGTCTGATCGGTATCGCGGTTGGCGCGCTGCCGATTGCACTGGTGGCGACGCTGCTGGCTTGGCCGCTGTGGGGCCGATTCGAGGCCGCGACCGGCATTGAGTCGCTCGGTCATTCCGGGCCCGCGGAATGGTGTTTCGCGGCGGTCTACGGACTGTGCGTTGCGGTTGGCGTGAGCGTGTTCGCTCGCCGCTGATTCGATGGCGCCGTGCGTCCACGGCTGCCGCGCGCCTTGGAGGGCACATGACTATGCAGTGGCACCACGCCGCCCGGTCGGGGGATGCCGACGCCCTGCGCGCCCTGCTGGCGCAGGGGGCCGTGGTGGATCGACTCGACCGGCACGGGCAGTCGGCTCTGATGCTGGCCGCCCGGCACGGTCATCTGGCCGCGGTGCAGGCGCTGGTCGCGGCCGGCGCCGCGCTCGACATTACCGCCAAGTACGGCCTGTCGGCCTTGATGCTGGCGGTGGTCAACGGCCACGACGCGGTGGCCAGGGCGCTCACCTCGGCGGGCGCAAATCGATGCCTCCGCGGAACCGGAGCGCCCGGCTTTGCGGGTCGGACGGCGGCCGAGCTGGCGGCGCTGCAGGGGCTGACCGATCTTGCCCATTGCCTGGCCGGCGATCCGGCATGAAGCCGGCGACTCGTCTTTGGGTGGCGATCCGCTATCTGCGCTGGGCGGGCGTGGTCCCGGCGGCGGTGCTCGCCTGGCAGGCGGTGTTCGTGCTGGGCCTGTTGCTGCTGTCGACGCTCGATAGCTTCTGTCCACCGGCGCTTGTGGTGTCCGGACACTGCACGGCTGACTGGCACCCCGCCGCCACGCGTGCCGTGTTCGTGCTCTGCGCCGGCCTTGCGGCGTTCTCGGTGGTGCTCGGTGCGGCCTTGGTGGCGCCCGCGCACCGACGGCTGGTCGCCGCTACCGCGTTCGGCATCGGCCTGGTCGTAGCGGCTTGCATGGCGGTACCGATCGGGGCAGGACTGGAACTGCTCGCCGCCACCGCCGCCGGCTGGGCGGGGATCTACATCGCGGCCGGTTTCGCCCCCCCGCCCGCGTCGGCCGATGGCGCCGGGCCGCGCGCACCGGGCGGCGTGTGATGGGGCTTCGCTCGGTCTTGTGGGCATTGCCGGCTTGGCTGGTGGTGAGCTCGATCGGCACCGCTGCCCCGACGTCCATCGTTCACGATCCGGTCGCGACCGTGGTCGCGGCGGCGCTTGCTGAGGCCGAATCGCTGCTGCGCATCGAGCGGGATTTCGACTACGACGGCCGTGCCGACCTCGCGCTCGCCACCTCGGATAGCTGCGGCAACAAGCTGTGTAGCCTGGAGCTGTTTCTCTCCCGCCGAGATGGCGGTTACACAGCGGTGGGCACGGTTGATATGTTGCCGTTCGGCTATGGGCTGACGCGGCATCGGCAGGGTGTCGGCCAACTCGTCACCTGCCACGCCCGTGGCGAGCAGGTGACGCGCGTGACGCACTTCGTATCGCAGCGCGGACTGCACGCGATAGATTCCGACCCAACCGGGTCGTGTCCGCCGGATGCGCACTACGCCTGGCATGAATGCCGGCTCGATGCAGCGCGTCGGCGGGGCCGCTGCGACTGGCGGCCGGCCTCGTGGCCCTGACCGGATTTGCCCGGCGCGCCAGTTACCATGTGCGCCCCGCGCGCACCCGCCGCGGGTCAGCAAAGCCAGGGAGTGAGCTTGTGGTTCGACGTGGGTCTCGGGCGCCTTCAGGCTCACCCGCGCGAAGGCCGACCGCGCCAGGAAAATCACCCACCGCCGATCGCGCCGCGCGGCTCGATCTTTACCGCACCATGCGCCGCATCCGCAGCGCCGAGCAGCGCCTGTCGGAGCTGTTCGCGGCCGGCGAAGTGCCGGGGTTCATTCACCTCAGCATCGGTCAGGAGGCGGTCGCGGCCGGCGTGATGGCCGCACTGCAACCGGCCGACACCATCGCCTCCAATCACCGCGGCCATGGGCATTGTCTGGCGCGCGGCGTGGATCTTGCGGGTCTGTTCGCGGAGATCATGGGCCGCGACACGGGCCTGTGCCGTGGCCGCGGCGGCTCCATGCACGTGGCGGACATGCGGATCGGCATGCTGGGCGCGAACGGCATCGTCGGCGCCGGCATTCCGCTCGCCGTTGGCAGCGCGCTCGCGCACCAGGTGCGCGGCACGGGCGGCGTGGCGGTGGCGTTTTTTGGTGACGGCGCGCTTGCCGAGGGCGTGCTGCACGAGTCGCTCAACATCGCCGCGCTGTGGCGGCTGCCGCTGCTGTTCGTGTGCGAGAACAACGGCTGGTCGGAGTTCTCGCCGGCCGAGCGGCAGTTCGCCGCCAAGCCGCTCGATCTTGCGGCCACGTTCGGCATCGGCGGCGAGCAGGTGGACGGCAACGACGTGCTGGGGGTGCTGGACGCCGCCACGCGCCTGCGGTCGCAGACAGCCGGCGACGGCCCGCGCATGCTGGAGTGCATCACCGACCGCGTGCGCGGCCACTACGAAGGCGACCCGCAGCGCTACCGCGCCGGCACGCGGGAACTCACCGACCCGCTCGACGCCGGCCGGCAGCGCCTGCGCGCGGCGCGCGTGACGGCCGCGGCCATCGACGCGATCGACGCCGAGGTCGAGCAGGAACTTGCCGCCGCCGTCGAGACTGCGCGCAGCGGCGCGCATCCGCAGTTCGCCGCCGCAGCGGCCGACGTTTATACCCAGGGCGCCTGACGATGCCTGAACTGCGCTACGGCAAGGCCATCGGCCAGGCCCTGAACGACGCCATGACCGCCGACCCGAACGTGGTGGTGTTCGGTGAGGACATCGCCATCGCCGGCGGCAGCTTTGGCGTCACACGCGGCCTGCTGGACGCCTTCGGCCCACTTCGCGTGCGCGACACGCCGATCAGCGAGGCGACGCTGCTGTCGGCGGCGGTCGGCGCGGCCATGGGGGGCCTGAAGCCCGTGGTCGAGATCATGTTCATGGACTTCATCACGCTCGGCATGGACGCGCTGGTGAACCAGGCGGCCAAGGCGCGCTTCATGTTCGGCGGGCAGACCAGCGTGCCGATGGTGCTGCGCACGCCGCACGGCGGCGGGCTGGCGGCCGGGCCGCAGCACTCGCAGTGCCTGGAGGGCTGGCTGGCGCACGTGCCGGGGCTGAAAGTGGTCTGCCCGGCCACGGTGGCCGATGCCTATGGCCTGCTGCGCAGCGCCATCGACGACCCCGACCCGGTGATCTTCATCGAGCACAAGGCGCTGTACGCACGCAGCGGCGAGATCGCCGCGCCGCCGGCGGCGGTGCCGATCGGCCGCGCGGCCGTGGCCCGGCCGGGGCGGGACTTGACCATCGTCACCTGGGGCGCGGCGCTGCACGAGGCGCTCACCGCCGCGCAGCAACTCGCCGAGCGCGGTATCGAGGCCGAGGTGATCGACCTGCGCTCGCTCCAGCCCTGGGACGAGGCCGCGGTGCTGGCGTCGCTCGCCCGCACGCATCGCCTGGTGGTGTTCCACGAGGCGGTCACGGCCTACGGCCCGGGGGCGGAGATCGCCGCGCGCATGGGCGAGATCGGCTTCGACGAACTCGACGCGCCCATCCTGCGCGTCGGCGCGCCGTTCATGCCGGTGCCGTTCGCGCCCTCGCTCGAAACCGAATACCGGCCGCAGAGCGGCGATCTGATCGCCGCCGCCGAACGCGTGCTGGCTTGATCCACCCCGAGGACACCCCATGTCGGACGCCCCGATCCTGACCGAACTGCACGGCGCCGTCGCCGTGCTCACCATCAACCGCCCACGCGTGCTGAACGCGCTCGACGTGCCGACCATGCACGCCTTCGAGCAGGCCTTCGGCGCACTGGAGGCGGACCCCGCGGTGCACGTGATCGTCATCACCGGCGCCGGCGAGCGGGCCTTCGTGGCCGGCGGCGACATTGCCGATCTCGACTCCCGGCAGGGTCTGGCGCACTACCAGCAGTTCGCGGAGGTGATCCATCGCCTGTTCCGGCGCGTGGAGACCTGCGACAAGCCGACCATCGCGGCGGTGAACGGCTTCGCACTCGGCGGCGGCACGGAACTGCTGCTGTGCACGGACATCCGCCTGCTGGCGGACAGCGCCCAGCTTGCGCTGCCGGAGATCAACCTTGGCCTGTTCCCCGGTGCCGGCGGCAGCCAGCGTCTACTGCGGCAGATTCCGGCCTGCCGGGCGCGCGAGCTGATGTTCACCGGCGACCGCATCGACGCCGCAACGGCTGTGGGATTGGGATTGGCGAACCGCGTGGTGCCAGCCGCGCAACTGATGGACGAGGCGCTGGCGCTCGCCGCGCGCATCGCCGCCAAGTCGCCGCTGACGCTGAAGCTGCTCAAGCGCAACCTGCTGCACGGCGCCGACATGCCGCTGCCGGCGGCGCTGGCGCACGAGCAGGCGGTGATCAGCCTGGTGCTCGACAGCGCCGACGCGCACGAGGGCTGCCGCGCGTTTCTGGAAAAGCGCCCGGCGCAGTTCCGCGGCGAGTAGGCGCGCATGTCGCAGACGCTCGCCATGCCCAAGCTCGGGCTGACCATGACCGAAGGGCAGGTCGCCGAGTGGCGCCGCGCGCCGGGCGAACCGTTTGCCGCCGGCGACGTGCTGGTGGTGATCGAAACCGACAAGATCGCCAACGAGGTGGAAGCGCCAGCCGCCGGGCGGCTCACGGCGGTACTCGTCGAGGCCGGGCGGACGGTGCCGGTGGGCGCGGCGCTGGCGCAGTGGGAACTGGTGGACGGGCAGATGGCTTCCGCGAGCGCTCCGGCAGGCGCGACCGACGCGCAGCCGGCGCCGGCGATGCCGTCGCCCTCTGCTGCCGCCGACGCCCAAGCGGCCGAGCCAGCCTCGCCCAAACCGACCGCGACGCCGGCGACGCCCGGCGGACGCATCGTTGCCACGCCGTACGCGCGGCGCCTGGCACACGAGCGCGACGTGCCGCTCGCCGGCATCGCGGGCAGCGGCCCCGGCGGGCGCATCCGCGCGGCGGACGTGCCGCAATCCGCGGCGCCGCAACTAGTCGCCACGCCCCCGGCGGCGGCTGCCGGCGGCCTCGCCGCGGCGGCGGCTGAACACTTTCTGCTCGCCGACGTGCCCGCCGTGGCGCTGCTGGAGTGGCGCGCCCGGCTGTCGGCCGGTCAGGGCGGCATCGGCAGCCTGGCGCTTTATCTCGCCGCGCGGGTGTTGCCGGCGCTGCGCCCGCAGGCGCTGTGCGCCGCCGGCGACGGCGCGCCGGTGCTGGCCGCGCTGGCGGCGCAGGGCTATACCGCGTGGCGCTCGGCCATGCAGGCCGCCGTGTCCGCAGCGCCGCACGCGACGCTGCGGTTCGCCAGTGCCGGGCGCGGCCCGCTGCGCGTGTGGGCGCCGGCCCGACCGATTGGCTGCGAACTCGCGCTTGGGCTCGGCAGCGTGACCGATGGCGGCATGACACTGTCGCTGCGCGCCGATGCCGCCGCCTGGTCGGCGGCCGACGTGGCGGCCTACCTCACTCGCTTGCACGCCGCGCTGGAAGATCCGCGTCGCGTGCTGCTGTAAATCTCCCCTTTCGCTTTTATCGAGAAGGCGCACCGTGAATTTCGACCTCACCGACGAGCAGCGCATGATCTGCGACACCGCCGACCGCGTCGGCGCCGACTTCGGCCCGGATTACTGGCTGGAGAAGGACCGCGCCAAGGCCTTCCCGCAGGAACTGTGGCAGGCCATCTGTGATGCGGGCCTGTGCGGCGTGGCGCTGTCGGAATCGCACGGCGGCAGCGGCCTTGGCATGCAGGAGATGGCGCTGATCGTGGAGCATCTGGCGGCCACCGGCGGCGGCGCCACGCTGGGGCAGTTGTTCATGATCAACCCCATCTTCGGCGGCGTGTCGCTGTCGCGCTTCGGCAGTGAACGCCAGCAGGCCGAGATGCTGCCGGCGCTGACCGCGGGGCGCATGAACTTCTGCATGGCGCTCACGGAGCCCGACGCCGGCTCGAACACGCTGGAGCTGCGCAGCTTCGCGCGCGCCGACGGCGACGGCTGGCGGCTGTCGGGCCAGAAGATCTGGATCACCGGCGTCAAGGAAGGCCACAAGATGCTGGTGGTGGCGCGCACCAAAAAGGTGGAGGAGGTCGCCCGCCGCACCGAAGGGCTGACGATGTTCATGATCGACATCGACCGGCCGGGGCTGTCGTTTGCGCTGATCGAGAAGCTCGGCACCAACACGCTGTCCTCGTGCAGCGTGTTTTTTGACGACGTGCGCATCGAGCCGCATGAACTCGTCGGCACGCTGCACGGCGGCTGGTTCGAGCTGCTGGAGGTGCTGAACACCGAGCGCATCGTGACCACCGCGGCGCTGATCGGCGCCGGCGACATGGCCATCCGCCAGGCCGTGGAGTACGCGCAGGTGCGCAAGGTGTTCCGCGGTACGCCGATCGGCGCCTACCAGGGCGTGCAGTTCCCGCTGGCGCAGGCACACGCGCAGTTGCAGACGGCGCGCCTGATGAACCTCAAGGCCGCCTGGCTGTGCGACCAGGGCCGCCAGTACGGATCGGAAGCCAACACCGCCAAGCTGATCGCCGCCCAGGCGGCCATGTCCGCCATCGAGCACGCCATGCAGACGCTCGGCGGCATGGGCTACGCGCGCGAGTCGCACCTGGAGCGCCTGTGGCGCGACGCGCGGCTGTTCAAGTTCGCGCCGGTGGCCGAGGAGATGGTGCTGAACTTCATCGCGACGCACGATCTGGGGCTGCCGCGGGGGTATTGAGGAGGTACAGCCGATGGTCAACCTGAGCGCCTTCATCGACTACCACGCCCGCGTCAGCCCGCAGCGCGAGGCGGTGCTGTACGAGGGCGCGCGCATCACGTACGGGGAACTGGCTCAGCGGCTGCGCGCGCTGGCGGCGCTGTTCGCGGCACGCGGCGTCGGCGCCGGCGACGTGGTGGCGGTGCTGATGAAAAACAGCGCGGCCTACCTCGACATCGCGTTCGCCACGTCGTATCTGGGCGCCGTGCTGCTGCCCATCAACTTCCGCCTGTCGCAGGCGGAGGTGGCCTACATCGTCGGTGACTCGAACACGCGCCTGCTGTGCGTGGACGAGGAACTCACCGGCAGCGTCGGCGGCACCGACGCGGTGCTGGTGTTCGGCCGCGACGCGCAGCGCGACCCGCGCGTTCTCGGCACGGAAGAAGCGCCGCCCGGCGTGGTGCGCGGGCCGCAGGATTTGATGCGCCTCATGTACACCTCCGGCACCACCGCGCACCCGAAGGGCGTGCAGCACACCTACGCCAACTTCTACTGGAAGAACATGGACCACGTGCTGGCGCTCGGCATCACGCCGGAAAGCCGCGCCAACGTCGTCGGGCCGCTGTACCACGTCGGCGGCATGGACCTGCCGGGCATCAACGTGCTGTGGCAGGGCGGCCTGCTGTACGTGCACCGCGAGTTCGACCCCGAGGCGACCGTGGCCGCCATCGCCGCCGAGCGCCTCAACTGCTCCTGGATGGCGCCCGTGATGACCGGCCGCGTGCTGGCGCTGGAGGGCCGCGATCGCTACGACGTCTCCAGCCTGCGCTGGTGCGTCGGCGGCGGTGAGAAGACGCCCGAGTCGCGCATCCGCGCGTTCTCGGAGTACTTCACCGGCGCGCGCTACGTGGACGGCTACGGGCTGACCGAAACCTGCGGCGGCGACACGATCATGGAAGCCGGCTGGGAGATCGCCAAGATCGGCTCCACCGGCCGCGCCACGGCGCACGTGGAGCTGCGCATCCGCGATGAGAACGGCGCCGACCTGCCGCCCGGCAGCGACGGCGAGGTGTGCCTGCGCGGCCCGAAGGTGATGCCGGGCTACTGGAACGCGCCGCAGAAGAACGCCGAGAGCTTTTTCGCCGACGGCTTTTTCCGCACCGGCGACGTCGGCCACGTGGACGCAGACGGCTTTCTGTACCTCACCGACCGGCGCAAGGACATGATCATTTCCGGCGGCGAGAACATCGCCTCGTCGGAAGTCGAGCGCGTCATCCACGAGCTGCCCGAGGTCGCCGAGTGCGCCGTCATCGGCGTGCCCGACGCGCGCTGGGGCGAGCGGCCGGTGGCGCTGGTGGTGCTGCGCGACGGCGCGCGCCTGGCCGAGGACACGCTGCGCGCGCACTGCCGCGCGCGCCTCGCCGCCTTTAAGGTGCCGGACCGCTTCGTGCTGCGCGGCGCGCTGCCGCGCAACCCCTCCGGCAAGGTGCTCAAGCGCGTACTGCGGGATGAGGTAGCGGGCGCGTCAGACGCCTGAGTGACGTGTTATCAACTGCAACCAAGAGATCACGTGGAAGGCGGATCGCGGTCCGCCCTACGGCGGGCTTGCCATAGCGGGCTGTGCGGCCCAGGCGATCGGGCGGCTCGCCAATGCTATATTTTTTGCTGAAGCGAAGCGCCAACGACACCCTACGGAAATGTATGGAACAGATCGTCAATTTGCACATCGAGCATTTGCCGGAAGGCGTCTATCTGGCGACATCGGACGACATTCCAGGCTTGGTAGCCCAGGGCCGCACTGTTATCGAAACCCTGGAGATTGCCCGCGACGTTGCCAAGAAACTGCTTGAGGCACAGGTCGAACGTCACGACCCACCCGAGCTTCGAGAAACAGGAGACTCTTTTGACTATCCGCTGGTGGTCAGCGGTTAAATGGGGCGGCTCGCAGGCTTTCGCTACCGCGAGATTGTTAAGCGGCTAAAAACGCTGGGATTCGAGTTCGACCGCCAGGCAGCCGGTAGCCACGAAATCTGGTTCAATCCTGCCACCCACCGCTACACCACCATTCCCAACCATCCCGGCGACATGCCGGAAGGGACGTTGCGGGCGATTCTCAAACAGGCATGCATTGAGGCGGAGGAGTTTCTGAGCCAGAAGTAAGGCGACATTTTCACGCAGGCGCCTTGGTATAAATCGGATTTTCGGCAAGGTTGCAGCGAGCGTTAGGTGGGCGAAGCGAAGCGTGCCCACTCGGAGAGTAAATGCGTCATCGCGCGTTAGCTAGCGAGATTCATCGAACCCGCGTGGGCACGGCCTTGCGGCCTTTGCCCACCCTACTGCTCGCTTGGCGAGCAGGATCGGCGAGAGACCGCTCATGCCGGATGCGCCGCCAGCCGGTTGTGCGCCGGCGCGCGGCGGCTCCAGTGGGTGTCGATCGCCTGGACGAAATCGGCGCGCACCAGCTTGGCCCGCGCCGCACACCAGTCCCCGACGTCGCGGCGCAGCACTAAGCCTTCGACGCGCGGCGCACCGCAGGCCGATGGCGTTTCTTCAAGCAGCCGCTTCACCGTCGCCAGCGTCAGCCGGCCTTGCGCGACTTCGGGCACCGCCGGGATGCCGCTCCGCTGCAACAACGCGTTGCGCCGCGCCAGGCTCCAGAAGCGTTGGCTGGCCCGATCATAGACGTCGAAGCCGATGAACCAGTCCGGCAACGCGGTGTAGGGAATGCTGTGGGTATAGGCACACCATTCGCCGAACAGGATCAGCTCCGGCATCAGCACCTCGCGCAGGCTGGCCTCGTGCTGCGCCAGCCAGGCCGGCAGCCGCGCGAACTGGCCGGCATGGGGTTCGTACAGATACTGCCCGCGGTTCTGGGCGCGCAGCCTGCCATCCGGCGCCAGCGATAGCCCCAGGTTTGCGCCGTCGAGCTTCTCCTCCACCACCACTTCACCCGCCAGCAGCGCCTGTGCCTCGGCCGGCGCGAGCACCTTGTCGTCGCGCGGCACGCCCGGGCCGAGCCACGCCAGGTGCGGGGTGTGGGGAAAGCGGAAGAAGTCGGTCATGTCGCCCGTTCAACGATGCCGTTTTTCGGCATGTTTCTGCCGTGACCAAGCCTCGATGATTGGCTCCAGTTGCACCTGATGCGCGGCCAGTGCGCGTTCCCAATCATGCCAATCGGTATCGCCGGCAAAGGCAATGCAACCCTCCCCAAAAGCTTCATGCGCAGCCAACGCCGCCGCTACCATTTTTCGGTCTGCAAGATCATGGACAACAGAAGCGAGCGTTGCCGGCAAGACACCATGACCATCGTTGTCGTAGACAACCTCTACTCCGTCCACCGCCGCCGTGCTCCATTTGTGCATGACGACCTGAATGCCGTAGGCATTGAAGTCAAGATTTCGATTGTTGATGTATTCGTCGTAAATGCGACCGCCCAAATCCAGCACCATCCGCGACGGGCCTTGCTCGAAGGCGTACAGCCACTCCCAGATCACCTTGCGCAAACCGGGGTCTGCCGGGGTCGCGTCAATATCCTTCGGGTGAATCGGGTCCGCCGCGCTGGCGGCGATCAGGACATTGGTGTCCACCACGTAACGCGCCTTCACGGCGCACTCTTTTTCTGGCGCTCGAACATCAGGCGCGCCTGCTCGCGCGTCTCACCCATGGCGTCGCCGAAGAATCCGGGCGGCCAGTCGGGAAGGCGACCAAAGTCGTCCAGCGCCAGCGTCCGAAGGTGAGCCGACGTGCCCTCGCGCTCGACGAAATAGAGCGCCACATTATCCGTGGACACTTTCTGCCTGGCCACCAGGGTCTGCATGCGCCGGAACAGATGTTCCGAGTGCGTCTCCACGACAAACTGCACCCGGCGCTGTCGACTAACCTCGACGAACAATTCGGCGAGTACCGATTGGGCCAGTGGATGCAGGTGAATCTCAGGTTCTTCCAGGATGATCGTGCTGCCCTTGGGCGCAAAGTAGGCCACCACCAGTACCGGCAGTACCTGCGACACGCCAATGCCCACGTCGCGCAGGTTGCAGGCCACGCCATCACGGTGGATCACCAATTCATAGCGGTTTGATCGCCCCTGCTGGCGCACCTCCAGCCTTTCGGCCACCTTCATGCGCTTGAGCCATTTGGAGACACCCTCCACCACGACGTTCTGCTCCTCGCCTTTCAGCAACGCACTGGCCAGCAGTGCATCGATGGCGGCACGGCCGTCGCTGCCCACGTCGCCGGGCTTGGTCTTGTTCCACGGATAATCGCGTTCCGGCTTGCGGCGCAGTGGCCCCAGATAGCTGATGCTCTCCAGCTCGCGGCGGATGGCGAGGCTCAAGTCCTCGGCCAGTGGCCCGTCCTTGTCCAGCCGTGCAATGACATCGGCAGAGAGCGCGATCGAACGCTCCGGCGCGCAATCCCGGCCCTTCATGCGCGGCTGCGATTCTTCGTCCACCAGGATAGAAAACGCGCCCTTTTCACGGCGCACGGCCTGAAAGAGTCGTTTATCCGTCTGCAGTTTCAGGGTCTGCACGACCACACTGCCGGATGAAGTCTGGCCGTAGCTGCACTCGAATTTGCCTTCTTTGATTCGCTCGGGCTCAGCGCGCTCAAAATCGAAAGCAATCGTGAATTGTCGAAGCGAGTCGGCTGATTGATTCAGCAAGTCGTCAAAGCTGCCGAAATTGAAAAGGTCGTTGACCTCATCCCCACCCAGATTCAGGTGCACCGTGCGATCGGGCGACTGCACGGTCTGCTTGAGCAGCAGCAGGCTCTGGATCAAAGAGGATTTGCCTGACGAATTGGTGCCTAGCAGCATGGTCACGGGCTTGAGCGCCAAGTCGCCAGTATCGCGCCACGCTTTGAAATTCTTGAGTCGCAAGCGGGTAAACATCAGTCTAAATCTCCAGCGAGACATAGGGTGGGCAAAGCGACGCGTGCCCTCGGGGAGAGAAAATGCGTCATCGAGTGTTTCCTCCCGAAAGTCATCGAACCCGCGTGGGCACCGCCTCGGAGACAAGTGACGCTTCTTACCAATGGCACGGCCCACCCAACCCTCATCCCGCCACGCGCGCACCAGCCCACACGGCGGCAAGACACAGCGCCACGTGCAGGCCGATGTTGAGTACGGCCGCGGCCGGGCGCTGCTGGGCCAGCACCAGCGTCTCGCCGGCAAAGGCGGAAAACGTGGTGAAGCCGCCGAGCACGCCCGCCATGAGCCCGGCCCGCCACGGCTCGCCAAGCCAGCCGCGCTGCACCAGCAGCGCGAGGGCCACGCCCATCAGGAACGAGCCCACCACGTTGACGGCAAGCGTGCCGTAGGGAAACGCCCGGCCGAGCCACGCCGCCATGCCGTTGACGGCGAGATACCGCGCCACCGAGCCAAGTGCCCCGCCGATGGCGACCGCCGCGAGCACCGCGCCATTCACTGCTCGCCGGCCTCGCGGTCGCGCGCGCGCAGCTCCGCCAGGTGCTCGGCAAGGCGTCGTTCCAGGCCGCGCCCGCTCGGCTGGTAGTAGCGCCGATCCGGCATGTCGTCCGGGAAGTAGCGCTCGCCTGCGGCGTAAGCACCCGCCTCGTCGTGCGCGTAGCGGTAGCCCTTGCCGTAGCCGAGTTGCTTCATGAGTTTGGTCGGCGCGTTTCGGATGTGCAGCGGCGGCGGCAGGGAGCCGAACCGGCGCGCGTCCGCCATCGCTTCTGCAAACGCGGTATAGACGGCGTTGCTCTTGGGCGCGCAGGCGAGATACGTCACGACCTCGGCGATGGCGAGTTCCCCCTCCGGCGAGCCGAGGCGCTCGTAGGTGTCGCAGGCGTCGAGCGCCAGCGTGAGCGCGCGCGGGTCGGCGAGGCCCACGTCCTCGCTGGCCATGCGCAGCACGCGCCGGGCGAGGTACAGCGGCTCGCAGCCGCCGTCCAGCATGCGCGCCAGCCAGTACAGCGCGGCGTCCGGTGCCGAGCCACGCACCGCCTTGTGCAGCGCCGAGATCTGGTCGTAGAACGCCTCGCCGCCCTTGTCGAAGCGCCGCCAGCTCTCGCCGGCGAGTTCCCTGAGCACCGCCTCGTCGATGACGCCGTCCGGCGCAATGTCGGCGGCCAGCTCCAGCAGGCCCAGCAGGCGGCGCGCGTCGCCGTCGGCCATGGCGGCGAGCGTGGTGCGCAGTTCCGGCGGGAAGCTGAGCTTGAGCGAGCCCAACCCCCGCTCGCTGTCGGTGAGCGCGCGCTCGATCAGGCCGAGCATGTCGGCCTCGGTGAGCGGGCGCAGCACGTACACCCGCGCGCGGGACAGCAGCGCGTTGTTGAGCTCGAACGACGGGTTCTCGGTGGTGGCGCCGATCAGCGTGACCGTGCCGTCCTCCACGTGCGGCAGCAGCGCGTCCTGCTGGGCGCGGTTCCAGCGGTGCACCTCGTCCACGAACAGGATCGCCCGCCGCCCGGCGGCGACGGCGTGGCGGGCGCGCTCGACCGCCTCGCGGATTTCCTTGATGCCGGCGAGCACCGCCGACAGGGTGATGAACTCGGCCCGCGTCTGCGCGGCCAGCACGCGCGCGAGCGTGGTCTTGCCGGTGCCGGGCGGGCCCCAGAAGATCATCGAGCGCGGCAGGTCGGCTTCTATCGCGACGCGCAGCGGCTTGCCGGGCGCGAGTAAATGCTGCTGGCCGAGCACCTCGTCCAGCGTGCGCGGGCGCAGGCGATCGGCGAGCGGCCGGCCGGCGGCGGGGGCGGAGTCGAACAGGTCGTCGGCCATGTGCGCGCCTGGCGAAGTGCCGATTAACTCGACGGCGCCCGTCCGGGGCAGGATGCCCCGGACTGAATCCAGGGCCTAGACCCTGGATTCAGGGAGCGCAGCGCGGGCCTGTACCGCGCGGCAGCGAGCTGAAAAATTCCATGAATGGAATCTTTCAGCATGTCCTATCGCCCGGACGCTTGCGGCAGGCCGCGGATCACGTCGATGCCGGCCGGCGGCGTGAAGTGAAAGCGCGCGGCCGGGATCGGGCCGTTGCGCTGGGTGTCCTCGAACTCGATGCGCGTGGTCTGGCCAAGGCCATCCGCCAGCTCCAGCGTGCGCACGCTGCCGTCGGCCAGTTGCAGGCGCACGTCGCCAAGGCCGCTGTCCTTGCGGCGTGGCGTCAGCGTGAGCCAGCCGTCCTTGCCAGTGCTCACGTCGAACAGCTCGCTCGGAAAACGCGCGCCCGACAGCAGCAGGCCCGGCGCGTCGGCGGTCTGCTCGTCGATCGGCCGCACGGTGGCCTGGTCGAGGTCGGGCTCGTACACCCACAGCTCGCGGCCGTCGGCGACGATGGTTTGTTCGTACGGCGTCTCGTAATCCCAGCGAAAGCGGCCCGGCCGCTCGATGGCGAACGTGCCGCGGCTTTCCTCGGTGACGGTGCCGCTCCCGTCGCGCACCGTCTGCGTGAAGCGCCCGGCGAGCGTGCGCGTGTCGGCATAGAAGCGTTCCAGCGCGTCCACGCCGGCCGCCGCGAGCGGGCCGGCCAGCAGCACGAGAACGAGGGCGATCAGCGCACGCATGACTCAGCCTCCGGGCGGGGCTTCGGCCAGCACCTCGCGCTGGCCGTTGGACCGCAGCGGCCCGACGATGCCGGCGCGCTCCATGTCCTCGACCAGGCGCGCGGCGCGGTTGTAGCCAATCCGCAAATGCCGCTGCACCGCCGACACTGACGCCCGGCGGCTGCTGGTGACCAGGAACACCGCCTTGTCGTACAGCTCGTCCGTGCCCTCGCCGGGCTCGCCGGTGGCGAACGGCGCGCCGCCGGCCTCGCCGCCGTCGTCGCCGAAGTCGCCGCGCAGGATCTCCTCGCGGTAGTCCGGCCGGCCGGTGGATTTCAGATGCGCCACCACGCGGTGGACTTCTTCATCCGACACGAAGGCGCCGTGCACGCGGGTCGGGATGGAGGTGCCGGGCGGCAGGTACAGCATGTCGCCGTGGCCGAGCAGGGCCTCGGCGCCCATCTGGTCGAGGATGGTGCGCGAGTCGATCTTGGACGACACCTGGAACGCGATGCGCGCCGGGATGTTGGCCTTGATAAGACCGGTGATCACGTCCACCGACGGCCGCTGCGTGGCGAGGATGAGGTGCACACCGGCGGCGCGCGCCTTCTGCGCCAGGCGCGCGATGAGCTGCTCCACCTTCTTGCCGACCACCATCATCATGTCGGCGAACTCGTCGACGATGACGACCAGGTACGGCAGCGGCTCGCAGTGGATGGGCTCGCCGTCCTCGGTGGCCGGCGTGATCGGGTCTGGAATCGGCGTGCCGGCGTCGGCCGCGTCGCGCACCTTGCGGTTGTAGCCGGCGATGTTGCGCACGCCCAGCGCCGCCATGCGCTTGTAGCGGCGCTCCATCTCGGCCACCGACCAGCGCAGCGCGTTGTGCGCGTCGTTCATGTCGGTCACGACCGGGCACAGCAGGTGCGGGATGCCCTCGTAGACCGACAGCTCCAGCATCTTGGGGTCGATCATGATCAGGCGCACGTCGTCCGGCGTCGCCTTGAACAGCAGGCTCAGCACCATGGCGTTGACCGCCACCGACTTGCCGGAGCCGGTGGTGCCGGACACCAGCAGGTGCGGCATCTTGGCCAGATCCGCCACCGTGGCGATGCCCTGGATATCCTTGCCGAGCGCCAGCGTGAGCGGCGAGCTGGAATCGTCGTAGGCGCGCGAGCGCAGCGTCTGCGCGAAGCGGATCAGCTCGCGCTGCTCGTTGGGAATCTCGATGCCGATGGTGGACTTGCCGGGGATGACCTCGACCACGCGCACGCTGATCACCGACAGCGAGCGGGCAAGATCCTTGGCGAGCCCCGTGACCTGACTCACCTTCACGCCGGCCGCCAGATCGAGCTCGAAGCGGGTTACCACGGGGCCCGGGTGCACCTCCACCACGCGCGCCTCGATGCCGAATTCTTCGAGCTTCAGTTCCAGCCGCCGGGAGAGCGCCTGCAGCGCCTCGGCCGACAGTCCCACCACCTTGGTCTCGCTGTCGTCCAGCAGACTCAGCGGCGGCAGCGTGGGGGCGATGTTCGGCGCCGGCTCAAACAGCTCCACCTGCCGCTCGGCCTCCACGCGGTCGACGATCTCGACCGGCCGCAGCACGGGCTCGATGCGCGGCGGCGGGCGCGCCGCGTCCTTCACGCGGTGGCGGTCGACCGACTCGCGCCGGTCCTCGCGCGCGCGCTTGCCGGCCACGGCGTCCGCATAGGTGCGAAGGCCCCGACCGGCCACTGCCACGCCGCCCACCACGGCCACGCCGAGCACTTCCGTGAGCTTCAGCCACGACACCCCGGTCACCCAGGTGATGCCGGACAGGCCGGCCGCGAGCAGGAACAGCGTGGCGCCGGCCGTGTTGAGGCTGCCGGCCGCCACCTTGCCGAGTTCAAGGCCAAGCCCACCGCCGGGGCCGTTGGGCAGCGCGCCGTGCGGCAAATAGATCTGCGCCAGCGCGGCGCCGCAGACCATGGCCAGCAGCAGGCCCAGCAGGCGGAACACCACGCCGCGGGCGCGAATCGGCACGCCCGCGTCACCGGCGCGGTGCACGCGCCAGGCGAACCACAGCAGCAGCAGCGGAATCAGCACCGCCGGGTAGCCGAAGAAGTAATACAGCAGGCCGGCCCAGTTGGCGCCGATGCGGCCGCCGGCGTTGTGGATGCGCGGCCCTTCGCCGCTGTGGCTCCAGCTCGGGTCGCGGGCGTCGAAGCTCAGCAGCGCCAGCAGCAAAAAGGCCGCGCTCGCCAGCAGCAGCAGCACCACCGTTTCGCGCAGACCGGCCGGCAGGCGCCAGCGCTTGGGTTCGGGCGGCAGTTGCTGACGACGGGCACGGGCCATGCGCGGACCAGGGGCAGAAGGGGGTGGCCTCGATTTTATCAGGCGGCCCGGCTTTGCCCGGGGCGGAACGGGCCGGTTTCGGGCGGGCGGCGCAGCGCGGGATAATCGCGCCCTCCCAACCTAGCCGAACGCCGACATGACCGACGCCGCCCCCCGCCACTGCCGTTTGCTGATCCTGGGCTCCGGTCCCGCCGGTTACACCGCCGCCGTGTACGCGGCCCGCGCCAACCTGAAGCCGGTGCTCATCACGGGCATCGCCCAGGGCGGTCAGCTGATGACGACCACCGACGTTGACAACTGGCCCGGGGATGATGCCGGCGTGCAGGGCCCGGAACTGATGGCGCGCATGCAGCGCCACGCCGAGCGCTTCGGCACCGAGATCGTGTTCGACCACATCGGTCGGGTGGAGCTTGGCCGGCGGCCGTTCGTGCTGCACGGCGACAGCGGCAGTTACACCTGCGATGCGCTGATCGTCGCCACCGGCGCGTCGGCGCGGTATCTGGGTCTGCCGTCCGAGGACGCCTTCAAGGGCCGCGGCGTGTCGGCTTGCGCCACCTGCGACGGGTTTTTCTACCGCGGGCAGGAGGTCGCCGTGATCGGCGGCGGCAACACGGCGGTGGAGGAAGCGCTTTACCTCACCAACATCGCGAGCAAGGTGACGCTGGTGCACCGCCGCGACCGCCTGCGCGCCGAGAAGATTCTCATCGACCGTCTGATGCAGCGCGCCGCCGAGGGCAAGGTGGAACTCGCCTGGAACCACACGCTGGACGAAGTGTTGGGCGACGACAGCGGCGTCACCGGCGTGCGGCTTGCCGCCACCGACGGCAGCGGCGCGCGGGATGTTGCCGTCAGCGGCGTGTTCATCGCCATCGGCCACAGCCCGAACACGGACATCTTTGCCGGCCAGCTCGAAATGCGCGGCGGGTATCTGACCGTGCGCGGCGGCAGCGACGGCAACGCCACCGCCACCAGCGTGCCCGGTGTGTTCGCCGCCGGCGACGTCGCGGACCACGTGTACCGGCAGGCCATCACGTCTGCTGGTTCTGGCTGCATGGCGGCGCTCGACGCCGAGCGTTACCTCGATGGGCTCGAAGCGTAGGCAGTCGTTGAAAAAGGGCGTCCCTGCCCTTTTTCAACTCGCCGCGGCGCCGCCCCAGGCTGCGCCGCCGGCAGACGACCCCGGCGCCGAGTTCCGCGCCGCCGTCGGGCCAGTGCAGCCGCTGCGGCCGACGCGCCAAACAGGCCAACCCCCGCGGCCATCTACCCCGCCTTCGCGCCGCCGCCCTGCCCCGCCGTCAGCACCAGCACCCACGCCCGCCGAACTGCCGCTGATCGACGCCCACGCGACGGTGCGCATGGCGCTGCCGGGCGTGCCGAACCGGTTGCTGCGCCGCCTTGATGGCGAGCGGTTCGAGCCCGAGGCCGAGCTCGACCTGCACGGCCTCACCGCCGCGCAGGCCGCGCCGGCCTTGCAACGCTTCATTGCCGACTGCCTCGCGGCCGGCTGCGAGCGCGTGCGCGTCATCCACGGCAAGGGCGGGCGCGCGGTGGGCGACCTGCCGGTGCTCAAGCCACTCGCGATCGCGTCGTTAAAGGGGCATCCCGCGGTGCTCGCGCTACGCAGCGCCGGCCCGCGTGACGGCGGCAGCGGCGCCCTGCGCGTGCTGCTGCGTCGTGCCTGACTTGCCGGAGTTCTCACCGTGCTGGAGTCCACCCACATGATCGAGCGTCGCCGCTACACCCGCATCAGCCTGCACGTGCACGCGGAGTTCGCGAGCCGGGGACGCAACTGGGCCTGTCAGGCGATTGATCTTTCTCTGGCAGGCGCTCTGGTGAGCCGTCCGCGTGGCTGGGAAGGCGAGATCGGCGAGCGCTGCACGCTGACGTTTCGCCTGGACGACGGCGACACCATTCAGATGGTGGGCATGCTGCGCCACCAGGATGCCCACGCGCTCGGCTGGCAGTGCACCGGCATCGACCTCGACAGCATGAGTGCACTGCGCCATCTGATAGAGGTGAACCTGGGCGAACCCGCCCTGCTGCGGCGCGAGCTCGAGCAGATGATGCGCGAGCACGAGGGCGGCTGAGGGGGCTGCCGCAACCGAACGCGCAGCCCACCACCAAACCAACCCCGCCGCAGGCTGGCCTCAACCAAGCCGCGGCAGCGTGCGCTCGAAGGCGAGCGCCGTGCGCACGATGAGGTCAAGATCGTCGTGCCGCGGCGCCCAGCCGAGCGCGGCGCGGATACGCGTGCTGTCCGCCACCAGCGCGGCCGGGTCACCGGCGCGGCGCGGCGCGTCCTGCACCGCCAGCGGACGGCCGAGTTCGCGCGCTACCGCCGCCAGCACCTCGCGCACGCTGTAACCGTGGCCGTAGCCGCAGTTCAGCGTCAGCGACGCGCCGCCCGACGCCAGATGCTCCAACGCCAGCACGTGCGCGCGGGCCAGATCCTCAATGTGAATGTAGTCGCGCACGCAGGTGCCGTCCGGCGTCGGGTAATCGGTGCCGAACACGTCGATGCGCTCCCGTTTGCCGCAGGCAAGCTCGCACGCCACCTTGATCAGGTGCGTCGCCGCCGGCGTGGCCTGTCCGAGACGCCCGCCCGGATCGGCGCCCGCCACGTTGAAGTAGCGCAGCGTCACGTGATCGAGCGCGCCGGTGGCGGCCAGATCCCGAATCATCCACTCGCTCATCAGCTTGGAGCTGCCGTAGGGGTTGATCGGCGCCTGCGGCGCGGTTTCCGCCACCGGGATGTGCTCCGGGTTCCCGTACACGGCGGCGGTGGACGAGAACACCAGCCGGCGCACGCCGTGGCGCGTGAGTGCCTGCAACAGCCCCAGCGTGTTGCGGGTGTTGTTGGCGTAGTACTTCAGCGGCTCGGCAACCGACTCCGGCACCACGATGTGGGCCGCGAAGTGCAGCACCGCCTCGAAACGCCCGGCTGCGAGGGTGGCATCAAGGCGCGCCGTGTCGGCGAGGTCCGCCTCGACCAGCGGCACGCCGAGCGTCGCCCAGCGAAAGCCCGTGGACAGGTTGTCGTAGACGGTCACGTCGTGGCCGGCTTCGACCAGTTGGCGGGTGACGTGGCTGCCGATGTAGCCGGCGCCTCCGGTGACAAGCAGACGCATGAATGCTCCTGAGCGGATTCAACGGCCGCCGATGATAGGTGCTCGGGGTCGTGCATCACGTGACAGGGTGTGTCCTTTGCAACAGTTGTACCCGCAGCAGCACACGCCCGCCCCGCTCCGCATCCGCTCCCAGCGCGGCGATGCTCGCCCGCAACGCGCGACCCTGGTCCAGCCAGCGGGCGATGGTGGCGTTATCGGTGCGCGGCAGGTAGCCGAGCTTCTCCTGCCGGTAGTAGACGGCTACCGCCTGCGGGTCGTGGTGGTTCCACGCTTCGCGGCGCAGGCGCAGTTCGAGACCGGGCTTCAGGAACGGCCAGATGGCCGCGGCGCGGTGGTGCCGTAAGCCGGCGAGCGGCAGTTCGAGCGGCGGCAAGGGCGGGGCGTTCGCCCGCCAGCGCGGCCAATGAGCGAGCCAGCGGGTGGGGTGCAGCGACAGGGCCATGACGGGTCTCCCGGGGTAACCAAACAGGGCGTGGCGCAGGATGCACGGCCACCGTCCTGAATCCTGAGACACTGCCGGGCACGGGCAATTTTTTTGTGCCGCCACCATTCGGCCCGGGGGCGGGCCTCCCACAGCCAGCGACCAACGTCCGCCGAAGGCTGTGGGAGCGGCGCCCCCGCCGCGAATCCGCCTGTCGATGAGCGGGGCGCACGCACAATCCGGCCCCACAACCGCGCCACAACCCACAGGAGCAAGCCGCGTGTCGCGTTCCGTCATCGCCCGTCACCCGCACCTGTCGCTCGCCGCGCTGATCCTGATCTGGGGCGTCGGCTACCCGATCCAGAAGGTCGGCCTCGCCTATTGCCCACCACTGCTGTTCGCCGGGCTGCGGGCCGTCGGGGGCGGGCTGCTGCTGGCGCTGGTGGCGGCGCGGCGCGGCGAGCAGCCAGATGTAGCCGGCACCTGGCCGGCGCTGCTGGTAAGTGCCCTGTTCAACGTGCTGCTGTTCTTCGCGCTCTCGACGCTGTCGGTGCAGTTCCTGCCGGCGGGCATCGCGTCGGTGGTGCTGTACCTGCAGCCGATCTTCATCGCCGGGCTCGCCCACCTGTGGCTCGGCGAGCGGCTCACGCGCACCAAGTTGGCCGGCCTGTTGCTGGGCTTCGGCGGCGTCGCGGCCATCATGGTGCACGGCGTGGACGGGGTGCTGTCGCCGGCCGGGCTCGCTTACGGCGCGGGTGCCGCGGCGGCGTGGGCGGTCGGCACGGTGGCTTTCAAGCGCGCGGCGCCGGGGTCGATCCTGTGGTTCATCGCGCTGCCGTTTCTGTTCGGCGGCGTGTGCATCCTGCTGGGCGGCGCGGCGCTCGGCGAGCGCTGGTCCGAGATTGCCTGGACGCCGACCTTCATGCTGGTGCTGGCGTACGGCGCGGCGGTGGGGCTGTCGCTGTCCTGGACGCTGTGGCTGGCGCTGGTGGCGGCCGGCGAGGCCTCGCGCATGGCCGGCAACACCTTTCTGGTGCCGCTGGTGTCGGTGGCCGCGGGCACGCTGTTTCTGGGCGAGCCGCTCACCGCCATGCTGGCCGCGGGCGGCGCGGCGGTGATCGGCGGGGTGTATCTGGTGAACCGGGGGCGATAGGGACGCGTGGACTTGCCCCCTGTCTCGCAAGCTGCCGGACCCTCTCCCCTGCCCCTCTCCCGCTTGCGGGAGAGGGGATCGGAGTGGGGCGAAGCGCGATTCTTCCCCTCTCCCGCGTGCGGGAGAGGGTGGCCGCGAGGCCGGGAGAGGGAGCGCCGGTGCCGCTCCCACAGGGGTGCGATCCCCGCGACCCGATCGCCCGTGGCACGATGCGTGCGTCGCCAACCGGTGTCCAGACAAGCACCGGAGCATCCGACATGGCCAATGCAGCGCCGGTTTTTCGCAGGTCCGGGCGCCCGGCGGCGCCCCAGAACGTCACCCCGATCGGACGTCATCAGATGCGCATCGACTGGAACCAGTACGACCCCGGCAGCCACTTCGACGAGTTGATCGCCGCCGCCGGCCAGCCGCGCGCGGCGGCGCGGGGCCTCACGCAGTACCTGCGGGCGCTGTCGGACAGCGATCTGGCCGCGCGCAAGGCGGCCGCGGAGCTCGCCATCGTCGAGATGGGCATCACCTTCACGGTCTACTCGGAAGGCCAGAACATCGACCGCGCCTGGCCGTTCGACATCATCCCGCGCGTGATTCCGGCCGCGGAGTGGGCGCGCATCGAGCGCGGCCTCGCGCAGCGCCTGACGGCGCTCAACCACTTCATCGACGACATCTACGGCGACCAGAAGATCATCAAGAACAAGGTCTTCCCGGCTGACGTGCTAGCCAAGTCCGCCAACTTCCGCCCGCAGTGCGTCGGCGTGCGCCCGGCCTACGGCGTGTGGGCGCACATCTGCGGCAGTGATCTGGTGCGCGACGCCGACGGCACCGTGTACGTGCTGGAGGACAACCTGCGCGTGCCGTCCGGCGTGTCGTACATGCTGGAGAACCGCGTGGTGATGAAGCGCGTGTTCCCGGAGCTGTTCGAGAACCAGGCCATCGCGCCGGTGGACGCCTACCCGACGCAGTTGTTCGACACGCTTGCGGCGATTTCGCCGCGGCCGCTCGACTACCCGCAGGTGGCGGTGCTGACGCCGGGCATCTACAACTCGGCGTATTTCGAGCACGCGTTTCTGGCCCAGCGCATGGGCGCCGAGCTGGTGGAGGGCGGCGATCTTGTGGTCGGCGACGACGACTGCGTGTACATGCGCACCATCGAGGGCCTGTCGCGGGTGGACGTGATCTACCGCCGCGTGGACGACCTGTTCCTGGACCCGGAGGTGTTCCGCGCCGACTCGCAGCTCGGCGTGCCGGGCCTGATGCGCGCCTGGACGCGCGGCAAGGTGGCACTCGCCAACGCGCCCGGCGCCGGCGTGGCGGACGACAAGGTGGTGTACGCCTACGTGCCGGACATGATCCGCTACTACTTAGCCGAGGACCCGATCATCCCGAACGTGCCGACGTATCTGTGCCACGAGCCAAAGTCGCTGGAGTACGTGCTGGCGCACCTGGACGAACTGGTGGTGAAGCCGGCCAACGAATCCGGCGGATATGGTCTGCTGATCGGTCCGCAGGCGAGCCGCAAGGAGCGCGCGGAGTTCGCGGCGCGCCTGAAGGCCGACCCGCGCAACTACATCGCCCAGCCGACGCTGGATCTTTCGACCGTGCCGACGCTGTGCGACGGCAGCCTCGAACCGCGCCACGTGGACCTGCGCCCGTTCATCCTGCAGGCGGACAAGACGCACGTGACGGCCGGCGGCCTCACGCGCGTAGCGCTGCGCCGTGGCTCGCTGGTGGTGAACTCATCCCAGGGCGGCGGCAGCAAGGACACGTGGATTGTGGATGGCATCGTGGACGGCGATGCCGCCGGCAGGGACGCCTGATGCTGTCCCGCGTCGCCGAGCGCGTGTACTGGACCGCGCGTTATCTCGAACGGGCGGAGAACACCGCGCGTCTGGTCGGCGTGTACGCCAACCTGCTGCTCGACCTGCCGCGGGGCCACACCGTCGGCTGGCACACGCTGATCGGCATTACCGGCAGCGAGGAGGCGTTCGCGGCCAGCTACGCGCAGGCCGACGAGCGCAGCGTGGTGCGCTTTCTGCTCACCGACACCGCCAATCCATCGTCGGTGCTGGCGGCACTCGCCGGCGCGCGCGAGAACGTGCGCACCACGCGCGATCTGTTCCCGTCCGAGGCCTGGGAGGCGGTGAACGAGCTGCACATCTATGCCCGCGAGCACGCCACCGGCGGCGTGAACCGCAGTCAGCGGCACGACTACCTGACGCAGGTCACGGTCGGCTGCCAGCGCCTGTCGGGCCTGTTCGCCGGCACCATGAGCCACGACGCGGCCTACGACTTCGTGCGCCTGGGGCGGAACCTTGAGCGCGCCGACATGACCACGCGCATCCTCGACGTCGGTGTCGCCACCTTGCAGGAGCACGACGGCAGCAGCAGCGCGCTGCTGTCCACGCTGTGGATCAACGTGCTGCGGTCGCTGTCGGCGTATCAGATGTACCGCCGCCACGTGCGGGCGGCGGTGAACGGGCTCGACGTGGCGACCTTCCTGCTGCGCGATGCGCAGTTCCCGCGCGCGGTGCGCTACTGCGTGGACGAGCTCGCCGCCGCGCTCGGCCGTCTGCCGCGCGCCGAGGCGGCGCTCACGGCCGTGGCGCGCATCAGCCGCATGCTGACCGAGACCGATCCCAAGGCCATCGAC
Source organism: Immundisolibacter sp. (assembly GCF_050250495.1). Lineage (GTDB taxonomy): Bacteria > Pseudomonadota > Gammaproteobacteria > Immundisolibacterales > Immundisolibacteraceae > Immundisolibacter. The sequence goes on from NZ_JBFWOM010000002.1 coordinate 272,369, forward strand.
CGGGCCGAGCTGCACGGCTTCCTCGACGACCTGCAGCTCGAACTCGGCCACCTGCACGGCGCCATCGCCAGCACCTGGTTCCCGGCGCCGGCCGAGGCGGCGTAAGGCATGGCCATCCGCGTCGCCCTCGAGCACCACACCGAGTACGCCTTCGACCGGCCGGTCACCCTCCATCCGCACGTGCTGCGCCTGCGCCCGGCGCCGCACAGCCGCACGCCCATCAGCGCTTACAGCCTGCGGGTGGAGCCGGCCGACCACTTCATCAACTGGCAGCAGGATGCGTTCGGAAACTACCTGGCGCGCCTGGTGTTCCCGAAGCCCGCGCGGCGGCTTGCCATCACGGTGGAGGTGATCGCCGAGCTCGCCACCATCAACCCGTTCGACTTCTTCGTCGAGGAGTACGCCGAGAGGTACCCGTTCGCCTACCCGCCCGCGCTGGCGGCGGAGCTGGCGCCGTATCGGGTCGCCACCGAACGCAGCCCGCTGCTCGATGCCTGGCTCGCGGCGGTCGATCGCCGCCCGCAGGCGATTGTCGATTTTCTGGTGGATCTGAACCAGCGCCTGCAGCGCGACATCGCCTACAGCGTGCGCATGGAGCCCGGCGTGCAGACCTGCGAGCAGACGCTCGCCCGGCGCATCGGCTCGTGCCGCGACAGCGGCTGGCTGCTGGTGCAGATCCTGCGTCGCCTGGGTCTCGCGGCGCGTTTCGTGTCGGGGTATCTCGTGCAGCTCGCGCCGGACCAGAAGTCGCTGGACGGCCCATCGGGTCCGGAGCAGGACTTCACGGACCTGCACGCCTGGGCCGAGGTGTACGTGCCGGGCGCCGGCTGGTTGGGGCTCGATCCGACCTCCGGCCTGTTCGCCGGCGAGGGCCACATCCCGCTCGCCTGCACGGCGGAGCCGGGGAGCGCGGCGCCGGTGGAAGGCGCGACCGACGAGTGCGAGGTGGAATTCGACTTCCACAACACGGTGACGCGTATCCACGAGGACCCGCGCGTCACCAAGCCGTACAGCGAGCACCAGTGGGCGACCATGCTGGCGCTCGGCCGGCAGGTGGACAGCGATCTGGTCGCCCACGACGTGCGCCTGACGCAGGGCGGCGAGCCGACCTTCGTGTCCGTGGACGACATGGACGGCGCCGAGTGGACGGTGGCCGCCGACGGCCCCCACAAGCGCGAGCGCTCGCGCGACCTGATGCGCCGCCTGTGGCAACGCTACGCGCCGGGTGGCGTGCTGCACTTCGGTCAGGGCAAGTGGTACCCGGGCGAGCCGCTGCCGCGCTGGGCGCTTGGCTGCTTCTGGCGCAAGGACGGCGCGCCGCTGTGGCGCGAGCCCGCGCTGCTGGCGGACTTTGACCGCGACTACGGGCACGACCTGCCGGCCGCCCAGCGCCTTGCCGACGCGCTTGCCGGGCATCTTGGCGTGCCGGCGCGGCACTGGATCGCCGCCTACGAGGACACGTTTCACTACCTGTGGCAGGAAGGCCAGCTTCCGGCCGACGTCGATCCGCTTAAGGCTGATCTGAAGTCCTCACCCGAGCGCCGCCGCCTCGCGCAACTGCTCGAGCGCGGCCTCGGCACGCCGTCCGGGCTGGTGCTGCCGCTGCATTGGGACTGGTCGCGCGGCGGCTGGCGCTCGGGCCCGTGGCCGCTGCGGCGGGATCATTTGTATCTGCTGCCGGGCGACTCGCCGCTCGGCTTTCGCCTGCCGCTCGACAGCCTGCCGGAGCAGGCGCAGCGCGAACTGCCGCAGCCGCCGCAACTGTTCGAGCCGCGCCCGCCGCTCGGCGATCCCTACGGCGAGGTGGCACGCCGCTACAGCGCGTTTGCGCCGCAGCCGGCGGAGCCGACGTATCTCGGCGACGACCACGGCGACGCGGCGGTCATCCACACCGCGCTGTGCATCGAGCCGCGCGAGGGGCGGCTGCACCTGTTCCTGCCGCCGCTGGGGGAGCTCGAACACTACGCCGAGCTGCTGGCGGTCATCGAGGCGAGCGCCGCGGCCTGTGGCCTGCCCGTCGTGCTGGAAGGCTACGAGCCGCCGCGGGATCTGCGCCTCGAACGGCTGCTGGTGACGCCGGACCCGGGCGTGATCGAGGTCAACATCCACCCGCAGGGCAGTTGGGACGAGCTGGTCGAGACCACCACCACGCTGTACGAACTCGCCCGGCAGGCGCGGCTTGGCACCGAAAAATTCATGCTGGATGGTCGCCACACCGGCACCGGCGGCGGCAACCACATCACACTCGGTGGACCCACGCCGGCCGACAGCCCGCTGCTGCGCCGGCCGGACCTGCTGCGCAGCCTGCTCACCTACTGGCAGCACCATCCGGGTCTGTCGTTCCTGTTCTCGGGCCTGTTCATCGGCCCGACCAGCCAGGCGCCGCGCGTGGATGAAGCGCGTCACGAGAGCCTGTACGAGCTCGACATCGCGTTCCAGCAGATGCCACAGGGCGAGGTGCCGGCGCCGTGGCTGGTGGACCGCCTGCTGCGCAACCTGCTGGTCGACATCACCGGCAACACGCACCGGGCCGAGTTCTGCATCGACAAGCTGTACGCGCCCGGCAGCGCCAGCGGGCGGCTGGGGCTGCTCGAACTGCGCGCCTTCGAGATGCCGCCGCATGCGCAGATGTCGCTGTTCCAGTCGCTGCTGCTGCGCGCGCTCGTGGCGCGTTTCTGGAAGACGCCCTACCGCCAGCCGCTGACGCGCTGGGGCAGCAGCCTGCACGACCGCTTCATGCTGCCGCACTACGTGGCGGCCGATCTGCGTGAGGTGCTGGCGCAGCTGCGCGAGGCGGGCTACGCGTTCCAGGACGACTGGCTGGCGCCGTTCGTCGAGTTTCGCTTCCCGCATCTGGGCAGCGTGCAGGTGGACGATCTCACGCTCGACCTGCGCACGGCGCTCGAACCCTGGCACGTGATGGGCGAGGAGACCACGTCCGGCGGCACCGCGCGCTTCGTCGACTCGTCGGTCGAGCGCCTGCAGGTGCGCCTCACGGGTGCTGCCGACGGGCGCTACGTGGTCGCCTGCAACGGCCGTCAGGTTCCGCTCACCGCCACCGGCACGCGCGGCGAGTTCGTGGCCGGCGTGCGCTACCGGGCCTGGAACCCGCCGTCGGCGCTCCACCCGACCATCGCGCCGCACTCGCCGCTGGTGTTCGACCTCATCGACACCTGGAACGGTCGGGCCATTGGCGGCTGCACGTACCACGTGGCGCACCCCGGCGGGCGCAACTACGCGACGTTCCCGGTCAACGCCTACGAGGCGGAGGGCCGGCGCATCATGCGGTTCTGGAACTACGGCCACACGCCGGGCGTGATCACGCCGCCGCCGCCGGTGTCCGCGCTCGGCCGCTTCCTGCCGCAGGGCAGCGTGCCGCCGCCGCTCGCTCCGCCCGCCGAGGCGGTAAACGCCGACTACCCGCACACGCTCGACTTGCGCTGGCGACCGGCCTGACGGCGACAATTCGTGTCATGCACCAACCCGACCCGATGGCGCCGGACGATCGCCCGCCGTCCGTGTCCGACAGCGCCGACGCACAGCCGCACTGGCAGCGGCTGACCGCGGCGCTGCGGGCGCTCGGCCCGGCCGCGCTCGCCGGCCGCGCCGGCGAGGCACGCCGCCTGCTCCACGAATCCGGCGCCAGCTACAACGTGTACCGCGCCGATGGCGAGCGCCAGCCGTGGCCGCTCGACGTCGCTCCGCTGTTGCTCGCAAGCGACGAGTGGGCGGCCATCGAGGCCGGGCTTGCGCAGCGCGCCGAGCTGCTGAACCTGCTGCTGAGCGATCTGTACGGCCCGCGCGAGGTGCTGCGTCGCGGCCTGCTGCCGCCGGCACTCGTGTTCGGGCACGGTGGTTTCCTGCGCGCCTGCCAGGACATCCGCCTGCCATTCGCGCACCAGTTGCCGCTGTACGCGGCCGATCTGGTCCGCGACCGCGACGGGCGCACGTGGGTGCTGGCGGACCGCACGCAGGCGCCGTCGGGTCTCGGCTACGCGCTCGAAAACCGCCGCGTCACTGCCCGCGTGCTGCCGAGTCTTTATCGTGAAGCGCAGGCGCACCGTCACGAACCCTTCCTGCGCGCGCTGCGGGCGAATCTCGCTGCCGCCGCGCCGGCCGCGGCGCGGCGCGATCCGGCGCTCGCGCTGCTGACGCCCGGCACGCGCAACGAGACCTACTACGAGCAGGCGCTGCTGGCGGAGACGCTCGGCCTGCAACTGGTCGAGGGAGCGGACCTGGTGATGCGCGGCGGGCGTTTGCAGCGGCGCGCGCTCGACGGCCTGCGGCCGGTGGACGTGCTGTGGCGGCGCGTCGATGACGCCTGGTGCGACCCGCTGGAACTGCGCCCGGATTCGGTACTCGGCGTACCGGGCCTGCTGGAGGCCGCGCGCCGCCGGCAGGTGAGCGTGATCAACCCGATCGGCAGCGGCGTACTGGAAAACCCGGCGCTCGGCGCGTACCTGCCGGCGCTGGCGCGGCATTTTCTTGGCGAGGATCTTCGCCTGCCGAGCGTGGAAAGCTTCTGGTGCGGTGATCCGCAGCATCTCGATCGGGTGCTTGATGACCTGCCGCGGCTGGTCATCAAGCGCCTGCAACGGCGCGTCGGCGAGCGCTCGGTGTTCGGCGCTGACCTCGACCGGGCGCAGATTGACACCTGGCGTGACCGCATTCGCGAGCGACCGCTGGAATTCGTGGCGCAGGCGGTCATCCCGCCCCAGCCAGCACCGTCCTTCACCGGCCGCGCGCTCGCCATGCGCCCGGTGCTGCTGCGCGCGTTCCTGACCGCCGGCAACGACGGCTACCGCGTGCTGCCGGGCGGCTTTGCGCGCGTGGCGCCGCGCGCCGACACGCGCTTCATCAGCAACCAGGCCGGCGCCATGGGCAAGGACGTGTGGGTGCTGGCGAGCGAGCCCGAGGCGGAAGTCGCCTATGTGGCGCCGATCGCGGCAGTGGCGAACGTCGGCGGACTGTCGCGGCGCGCGGCGGAGAATCTGTACTGGCTCGGCCGGTACCTGGAGCGGGCGCAGGCCAGCCTGCGCCTGCTGCGCAGCGTGTTCGACGCGCTCGGTGATACGGCCGACACCGTGGGTCAGCCGGATGCCAGCGAAACGCCGCTGCACGCCCTCGCTGACCTGACCGACAGCCACCTGCGCGCGGTGGCGTCGGCCCCGCCGCTGGCCGAGCAGCTGTCCTCGCTGCTCCTTGACGCGAACCGTCCCGGCAGCGTGGCCTTCGACCTGCACGCGTTGACGCGCGCCGCCGAGGCGGTACGCGAGCACCTGACCGACGACGCGCTGCACGTGCTGGTGGACCTGACGGTGCCGCTGGGCACGCTCGCGCCGGGCGCCGCGCCCGAGCAGTCGAGCGCCTGTGCGCGCACGCTGCTGACGCGTCTGCTGGCGCTGTCGGGCGCGTTCGGCACCGACATGGAACAGGACGACGGCTGGCGCTTCCTGGAACTTGGCCGCTGCATCGAGCGTGGGCAGAACCTCACCTGTGTGCTGCGCGGTCTGCTGGCCGACGTGACCGACGCGGATGACCTGCTGCGCCTTCGCGAGACGCTGTTCGCCTTTGTCGGCGGAGCGCAGGCGCACGGGCAGCAGGCACCGGCACGCGAGTCGGCGCGTGAGCTGATCGAGCGCCTGTTGCTCGACCGCCGCGCGCCGCGTGGCTTGGCGATGCAGCTGGACGACATCGAGCGCCACCTGGCGGCGCTGCCCAGGGCGGGCACAGGCCCGCGGCTCGACGCCGCGGCGCGCCTTGCGCTCGACGCCAGCACGCGCCTTCGCCTGCTCGACATCGATCGCCTGACGGCGGACGGGCAACTCGACCGCGCGGCGCTCGATCAGTTTCTGGCGCGCGGCGACCATCTGCTGCGGGCGCTGTCGGACAGCCTGAGCACCGACTACTTCCAGCCGCCGGTGGCCCCGCACGCGCTGCTGACGCTGCCGGTCGACCCGCCATGAACTACCGCATCGTCCACACCACGCGCTACCGCTACGCGCAGTCCGTGGCCGCGAGTTACAACGAGGCGCATTTGTTGCCGCGCAGCTTCACCGGCCAGACCGTGCGCGGGGCAAGCCTCGCCATCGACCCGCCGTGTCAGGACTACCGCGACCGGCAGGATTTTTTCGGCAATACCGCCAGCTACTTCTCGATCGCCGACCCGCACCACGTGGTCACCATCACCGCGGTGAGCGAGGTGCAGCTGCTGCCGACGCGCCGCCCGCTGAGCTTCGGTGACGGCCTCGACTGGCAGACGGCGGCCGACTGGTTCGCGGCGCCGATCGATCCTGACGTGCTCGACGCGGCGCAGTTCTGCCTCGACTCGCCGCTGGTGCGCGCCGCCGACGCGCTGCGCGACTACGCGGCGCCGAGCTTCACCCCCGGTCGGCCGCTCGCCGACGCCGCGGCGGAGCTGATGGCACGCATCCACGGCGAGTTCGTCTACGACCCGGCCGCCACCGACATCGCAACGCCGCTCGGCGAGGTGCTGCAAAACCGCCGCGGCGTGTGTCAGGACTTCGCGCATCTGGCGATCGGCTGCCTGCGCAGCCACGGCCTCGCGGCGCGTTACGTGAGCGGCTACCTCGAAACCCTCCCGCCGCCGGGTCAGGCCAAGTTGCAGGGCGCCGATGCCTCGCATGCCTGGCTGCAGGTGTACCTGCCGGGCGCCGGCTGGCAGGATTGGGATCCCACCAACAACCTGCAGCCGGCCGACCGGCACGTGATCACCGCCTGGGGCCGCGACTACAGCGACGTCGCGCCGCTGAAGGGCGTGATCTACGGCGGCGGCGAGACGCATAGCGTCGAGGTTGAAGTCGACGTGACCGCGCTGCCGGAAATCCTGGAAGCCTGATGTCCGAGAAACGCACCGCAAGTGAGTTCCTGCGCGCCCACCGCTACGGCGTGCTGGCCACCCAGTCGCAAAGCCTGCCGGGTTACCCGTTCGGCTCGATCACGCCCTACGTGCTCAGCGCCGCAGGCGAGCCCGTGATCTACATCAGCACGCTCGCCGAGCACACCAAGAACATTGCCGCCGACCCGCGCGTGTCGCTGACCGTGTTCGACCCGGCCGACGCCGACGACCCGCAGGCCGGCCCGCGGCTGACCTTCCTCGCCGAGGCCCGCGCGCTGACGCAGGATGCCGCCGCCGCGGCCGGCGAGCGCTACTACCGCTACTTTCCGGCCGCGCGCGCCTACGCCGGCACGCACGATTTCGGCTTCTATGCGCTGCGGGCGGTGCGCCTGCGGTTCATCGGCGGCTTCGGCAAGATCGGCTGGATCGAGCCGGCCGATGTCGATCTCGCCAACCCGCTGGCGCCGGTCGAAGCCGGCATCGCGGAGCACATGAACCGCGACCACGCCGATGCCGTGCGCGCGTATTGCCGATATTTCTTCAACCGCGACGCGCACGAGGCGGTGCTGGTCGGTGCGGATCCCGAGGGCGTCGATCTGCTCGCCGACGGCGCGCCGCTGCGCCTGCCGTTCGAAGCCCGCGCCGACACGGCCGACGCCGTCCGTCAGCGTCTGATCGCATTGCTGAGTGTCGCCCGCCGCCAGAACGAGGCGACCCACGGCGAGATGACCTAGGCGCGCCGCGTCGCCGCGCCCGAGCAGCAACCGTTTGCGCACCGTCTTGTGCAGCAGATCCGGGGGGCAACGGCTTACCCGGAGGGTCGGCCTCGCCGACAGCAATCCCATTACACTCCCGTCACAAAGCCGGCCCGAGGAGAGGAAACAGCGCATGGCCCGCATTGCCCGCATCGAAACCGCCGCCGGACCTCGCCACGCACTGGAACAGCCGGATGGCACGCTGCGGCTGATCGAAGGCGACCTGTTCGGCACCTGGCGCGCCACGGACACGCTGGCGCCGGCCGGCGCGAAGCGCCTCGCGCCGATCGCGCCGCCGACGATCTACTGCATCGGCCTCAACTACCGCAAGCATGCCGAGGAAACCGGCGCCGCAATTCCGCAGTACCCGGTGTTGTTCATCAAGGCGCAGGCGGCGCTGCACCACCCCGACCAGCCCATCCTCATCCCGACCCACGCGCCAAGCCACAAGGTGGATTACGAGTGCGAGCTCGCGGTGGTGATCGGCCGGCGCGCCAAAAACGTGCGCGCGGCCGACGCGCTCGATTACGTGCTCGGCTACACCTGCGCCAACGACGTGTCGGCGCGTGACTGGCAGATGGAGTGGGGCGGCGGGCAGTTCTGCCGCGGCAAGTCGTTCGATACCTTCTGCCCGCTGGGGCCGGTGCTGGTCACCGCCGACGAGATTCCGAACCCGAACGCGCTCGACATCCGTACCGTGCTGAACGGCCGGACCGTGCAGTCGGCCAATACCAGCGACATGATTTTCGACGTGCCGACGCTGATCGAGTTCCTGTCCGCCGACTGCACGCTCGAACCCGGCTGCGTGATCCTGACCGGCACGCCGAGCGGCGTCGGCGCCGCGCGCAAGCCGCCGCTGTGGATGCAGCCCGGCGACGAGGTGCGGGTTGAAATAGACGGCATCGGCGTGCTGCGAAATCCACTCGCGGCATCCTGATCATTCCATGCGGATTTGTGCACGCTGTGTCTTGCGGCGGTCATCGAGCGCGGTTAAGATGGCGCCGACTGACCGATCGGTCCACCCCTGACCCCGGGCAGTTACGTTGATAACGACAATGACCCCCCCTCCCAAACCTTGCGCCGCCGCCGCCCACCGAGTCCTCCGGGCGGCGGCGGAAGTCTTTTCGAGCCTGGGTTACGACGCGGCCTCCATCAGCGCCATTGCCGAGCGGGCTGGCGTGAGCAAGGCCAACATCTTTCACCACTTCAAGAGCAAGGCGGCGCTGTACCAGCAGGTACTGCGCGATGCCTGCCAATCCTTCAGCGACGCCATCGACTCGGCCGCGCGACGCGAGGACGATGCCGTCGGTCGGTTGACCGCCTACGCCAGGCAACGGCTGTGCGATTACATCGAGGATCCGATGTCGAGCCGGCTGGTTCTGCGGGCGCTGACCAGCGATGGTGCCGACGCCGACATCCAGCCGGTGCGCGACGACTTTGCGGCCAGTTTTCACCGGCTGGTGGAACTGATCCATGCCGGCCAGACCGCCGGGCAACTGCGGGCGGACCTGAGCCCAGCCCTGGTGGCGGTGCTGATCAACGCCGGCAATGTGTTTTATGCGCAGACCCGGCCGTTGCTGGGCTATTTCAAGGACATCGATTTCGCGCACGACCCTAACCGCTACAGCGCGCAGATGATGGACATCCTGCTGCGCGGTATCGCGGCACGCTGACCGCCCGTCGCGGCCGACACCGATTTGAGCCCGTCCAGGGCCTATGATTCGAGCGCCGGCCGCGGCCGGTACCCGCTCACCACCCGAGGAGAAACGCCATGAAACTCTACGGAGCCGCTTACAGCCGCGCCGGTCGCTGCATCTGGATGCTGGAAGAAATCGGCCAGCCTTACGACCACGTCGGCACGAGCCCGCGCGGAGAAAGCCGCACGCCGGAAATGCTCAAGCTGAACCCGAACGGCCACGTGCCGGTGCTGGACGACAACGGCTACATCATCTGGGAGTCGCTGGCCATCAACCAGTACCTCGCCGAGAAGACCGGCACCCTGTGGCCGGCCGGCGTGCAGGCGCACGGCCAGGTGGCGCAGTGGAGCCTGTGGGCCATGACCGAGGTGGAACCGCACCTGGTCACCATGCTGATGCACATGCTGTTCCTGCCGGAGGCCCAGCGCAGCGCGGCCGCCATCGAGCAGGCGAAGACCGCGCTCGGCGCGCCAATGAACGTTCTGAATGACCACCTCGCCGGCCGCGCCTGCCTGCTCGGCGGCGACTTCAACGTGGCCGATCTGAACGTGTGCTCGGTGCTCGGGCTGGCGGCGCTGCTCAAGTACGACCTCTCGCCCTACGGCAACATCGGCGCCTGGGTGGGCCGCTGCATGAGCCGCCCGGCGGCGCAGCGCTATCAGCAGAAAGCCCAGGAAGCGATGGCCAAGATGGGCTAGGGCTGCGCGTCCGCGCCGGGGCGATCCTGCCCCGGCGCCGGCTGCGGCTGGCTGGCAACGCCGGCGCGGCGCCGCCAGCAAAGTCCCGACCGGTTGGCACGTTCACATGTGGGCGTAGGCGCAGCACAAACCCAAACGAACGGTTACTTAAATAGCGATTCGTACCTATAATCGGCCCGAGCCGTTCCCACAGCGCAAGGAGGCGCACGATGACCACCATCACCTTTATCGAAGCCGACGGCACCCGCCACGAGGTGCAGGCCCGCAACGACCGCTCGCTGATGCAGGCAGCGGTGCAGAACGCGGTGCCGGGGATCGACGCCGACTGCGGCGGCAAGTGCCTGTGCGCCACCTGCCACGTGATTCTGAGCCCCGACTGGTACGCCCGCCTTGGCGGTCCGGGTCCGGAAGAGGCCGAGATGCTGAATCCGACCCCAGAGCGCACGCCGACGTCCCGCCTGTCCTGCCAGATCACGGTCGGCGACGCGCTCGAAGGCCTGGTCGTGCAGCTACCCGCGTTCCAGATGTAGGCCGGTCAAGCCCCTGGTTTCGATCTCACTCACGGAGGAGGAGAGTCATGTTGGATTCCGTCAAGCGTTTGCGGATGCTCGATGTCGATCCGCACACCGTTCCGCTCGACAAGATCGACGTGAGCCAGGCGGAGCTGTACGAGCACGATGCGCAGTGGGGCTTTTTCGAGCGCCTGCGCCGGGAGGACCCGGTGCATTACTGCGCCGACAGCGAGTACGGCCCGTACTGGTCGGTCACCCGGTTCAACGACATCATGCACGTGGAGAAGAACCACCAGATCTTCTCCTCCGAACCCACCGTCACCATCAGCGAGCCGCAGGAAGAACTGCCCTTCCAGAGCTTCATCCAGCGCGATCCGCCCGTGCACGACGAGCAGCGCGCCGCGGTGCAGCCGGTGGTGGCGCCGATGAATCTTGCCAAGCTCGAACCGATCATCCGCGAGCGCGCCGGCCGGATTCTGGACGAGCTGCCGGTCGGCGAGACCTTCGACCTTGTGGACCGCCTGTCGATCGAGCTGACGGCGCAGATGCTGGCCACGCTGTTCGACTTTCCGTTCGAGCAGCGCCGCAAGCTGACCTGGTGGTCGGATATTGCAGCCGGCGCCCCGCAGCTGGCCGGCGGGGATTTCGTCTCCGAGGAAGTGCGCGCCGCAGGGCTCCAGGAGTGCCTGCAAACCTTCACCGCGCTGTGGCACGAGCGCGCCAGCGGGCCGCCCGGAAACGACCTGATCTCCATGCTGGCGCACGCGGAAAAGACGCGCGACATGGTGTCCTCGCCGGTCGACTACCTCGGCAACCTGATCCTGTTGATCATCGGCGGCAACGACACCACGCGTAACTCCATCACCGGCGGCGTGCTGGCGCTGAATGAAAACCCCGCCGAGTACGACAAGCTGCGCAGCAATCCGGCGCTGATCCCGAACATGGTGTCCGAGATCATCCGCTGGCAGACGCCGGTGTCGAGCATGAGCCGCCGCGTGCGGGAGGACACCGAGCTCAGCGGCAAGCGCATCCGCAAGGGCGACAAGGTCGTCATGTGGTACCTGTCCGGCAACCGCGACGAGGCGGTCATCGACGACGCGATGCGCTTCAAGATCGACCGCGAGAACGCGCGCCATCACCTGTCGTTCGGCTTCGGCATCCACCGCTGCATGGGCAATCGCCTGGCCGAGATGCAGCTGCGCGTGGTGTGGGAAGAAATCCTGAAGCGCTTCCATACGCTGGAAGTCGTCGGCCCGGCGGTTCGCAACCGCTCGAACATGATCCGCGGGTACCGCTCGTTGCCGGTGCGGGCACACCCCGCGCACTGAAGTTTGGAGCCCGCCCCGGTTTCGCGGCGGGCATCGACAACCACCACTGATGAGGGACCATCATGCTGGACACCGTCAAGACCTTGCGCATGATCGAGCAGGATCCGTCGCGGATTCCGCTCGACCAGATCGACGTCAGCCAGGGCGAACTCTACGAGCACGACGCGCAGTGGGGCTTCTTCGAACGCCTGCGGCGTGACGACCCGATCCACTACTGTGCCGACAGCGAGTACGGCCCGTTCTGGTCGGTGACCAAGTTCAACGACATCGCGCACGTGGAGAAGAACCACCAGCTGTTCTCCTCCGAACCCACCATCACCATCGCCGACCTGCCGGAAGAAATTCCGTTCCAGAGCTTCATCCAGATGGACCCGCCCAAGCACGACGTGCAGCGGGCGGCGGTGCAGCCGGTGGTGGCGCCGATGAATCTTGCCAAGCTCGAATCGGTGATCCGCGAGCGCGCGGGGCGGATCCTGGACGACCTGCCGGTCGGCGAGACCTTCGACTGGGTCGAGCACGTGTCGATCAACCTGACCACGCAGATGCTGGCCACGCTGTTCGACTTCCCGTTCGAGGAACGGCGCAAGCTCACCTACTGGTCGGACGCCGCGACCGCGTCCGACCTCACCGGCGACGACCGGTTCACGCCTGAGGAACGCAACCGGGCGCTTGCCGAGTGCGGCGAGTACTTCGTGCGGCTGTGGCACGAGCGCGTCAACGGCACGCCGGGCAACGACCTGATCTCCATGCTGGCGCACTCCGAGCGCACCCGGAACATCATCGACTCGCCGATGGAGTACCTCGGCAACATCATCCTGCTGATCATCGGCGGCAACGACACCACGCGTAACTCGATCACCGGCGGCGTGCTGGCACTGAACCAGAATCCGGCCGAGTACGACAAGCTGCGGCGCGACACCAGCCTCATTCCGAACATGGTGTCCGAGATCATCCGCTGGCAGACGCCGATTCTCAGCATGCGCCGGCGCGCCAAGGAAGACACCGACCTGCTCGGCAAGCACGTCCGCAAGGGCGACAAGGTGGTGATGTGGTACGTATCCGGCAACCGGGATGACGAGGTCATCGACGACCCGATGAGCTTCAAGATCGACCGCGAGAACGCCCGCCATCACCTGTCGTTCGGCTTTGGCATTCACCGCTGCATGGGCAATCGCCTGGCCGAGATGCAACTGCGCGTGTCGTGGGAAGAAATCATGAAACGCTTTCGCATGGTGGAGGTCGTCGGCGAGGCGGTGCGCGCCAAATCCAACATCATCCGTGGCTACCGCAGCATGCCGGTTCAAGTGCACCCCTGGTGAGGTCGATAACGGCCGCGTCGTCCGCCGGTCGGCGTGGCCGTACACATACGCAAAAAACGCGGTATGCTGCCGCCCGTAGTGCTTGCTGGTCCTGGTCACAGAGTGTGCGTTTGTTGCTTGATTGCCCCCGGTCTGCGTGCCCCGTGGCCGCCCATCCGCTGAGCGAACCCGCCGTGGTTCCGCGCCCCAACGCGCCGTCGGTGCGTTCACCCGAATCATTTTCTGCTGCATTCGTCCGGCGCCGTGCGCGTTGCCGGTCGGTGGGCTGACGTGCATCTGGCTGAACGCTGACTGCCCGCCAATCAGGCTCCTCTTCCGTGACCCTGCCCTTGAATCCGTTTTACGAACGTCAGCACTCGCTGACGATCCTGGTCGAACAACAACAAAAGAACCTGCGCAAACTCGCTTCGAGGTTCGCGCAAGGGGATGTGTCGGCGCTGTCGCCGTCTGCTGAATCGGCATCCGCCGACCCCGTCCTTCGGGCCGGGAATCCTTAGAAACCCTGGAGTGTTTGTGTATGGCTCAAAACAAACTGTACGTTGGTAACTTCCCCTACTCGTGCACCGAAGATCAGCTTCGTGCGATGTTCTCCGAGTACGGGCAGATCACCGATCTGGCCCTGATCATGGACCGTGAGACGGGTCGCCCGAAGGGCTTCGCGTTCATCACCTTCGCCACCCAACAATCGGCCGAGAAGGCGCTGGAGCTGAACGGTCGTGACGTTGGCGGGCGCCCGCTGAAGGTCAACGTGGCCCTGGAGCGTGACAGCTCGCGCGGCCCGCGTCCGGGTGGCGGTGGCGGCGGTTACAACCGCGGCCCGCGTTACTAAGACGCCGCTTCGATTCAAAAGCCCGGCTCGTCCGGGCTTTTTTTTGTCTTTCGAGTGCTCTAGACGGCCGTCCACCCCGGCCTCGACGTTACCCCTTCGTGAGTAGCGGTCCGGTTCAGAGCCCTTGGGTGGATGGTATCGCTCTGGCCGCCAGCTGCCGGGCATACGCGGTGGGCGTCAGCCCGCCGAGTGCTTTCTTCGGTCGTTCCT
>NZ_JBFWOM010000003.1:0-194992 GCF_050250495.1 Immundisolibacter sp.
TTCCCTTCACCCGCTCCACTTTTTCGGCCTGCGTCGCGCTCGGCTGCCCCCCGTGGTCGCGCCGGGGTGTGCGGTCGACGCCGGCTTGTCCCCGTTGACGCCGCTGCCGTTGGTCAAGATAATGCGCGGCTCTTTACCCTGGGAGGGGTTCCCGAGCGGTCAAAGGGATCAGACTGTAAATCTGACGGCTCAGCCTTCGGAGGTTCGAATCCTCCCCCCTCCACCATTTGGATTGTCCCGTGAGTGGCTGTTTTGACGGCGATTTTCGGCGCCGGTGAGGTGCCGGTGCGGGTGTAGTTCAATGGTAGAACTTCAGCCTTCCAAGCTGATAGCGTGGGTTCGATTCCCATCACCCGCTCCATTGTTATCGGGGACGAACGCGCTCACGTAGCTCAGTCGGTAGAGCACTTCCTTGGTAAGGAAGAGGTCGCTGGTTCGATTCCAGTCGTGAGCACCAGTTGGTTTTTCAGCGCCGCAGGGTCGGCATCCGTTCAAGTCCAGACGAGGTTAGGGCATGTCCAAGGCCAAATTTGAGCGCACCAAGCCGCACGTGAACGTGGGGACGATTGGTCACGTGGATCATGGGAAGACGACGCTGACGGCGGCGCTGACCAAGATCGGCGCGGAGCGGTTCGGGGGCGAGTTCAAGGCCTACGACCAGATCGACAACGCGCCGGAAGAGCGTGCCCGCGGCATCACCATTGCGACCGCGCACGTCGAGTACGAGTCGACGGCCCGCCACTACGCGCACGTCGACTGCCCCGGCCACGCCGACTACGTGAAGAACATGATCACCGGTGCGGCGCAGATGGACGGCGCCATCCTGGTGGTGTCGGCGGCGGATGGCCCGATGCCGCAGACCCGCGAGCACATCCTGCTGGCGCGGCAGGTCGGCGTGCCGTACATCGTCGTGTTCCTGAACAAGGCCGACATGGTCGACGACCCCGAGCTGCTCGAACTGGTCGAAATGGAAGTGCGCGAGCTGCTGAGCCAGTACGGCTTCCCGGGCGACGACACCCCGATCATCACCGGCAGTGCACTGAAGGCCCTTGAAGGCGACCAGAGCGACATCGGCGTGCCGGCCATCCTAAAACTGGTGGACGCGCTCGACAGCTACATCCCGCAGCCGGAGCGCGCCATCGACGGCGCCTTCCTGATGCCGGTCGAGGACGTGTTCTCCATCTCCGGCCGCGGCACCGTCGTGACCGGTCGTGTCGAGCGCGGCATCGTCAAGGTGGGTGATGAAATCGAGATCGTCGGCATGCGCCCGACCGTCAAGACCACCTGCACCGGTGTTGAAATGTTCCGCAAGCTGCTGGACCAGGGCCAGGCGGGCGACAACGTCGGCGTGCTGCTGCGCGGCACCAAGCGGGACGAGGTCGAGCGCGGGCAGGTGCTGTGCAAGCCGGGTTCCATCACCCCGCACACCAAGTTCGAGGCCGAGGTGTACGTGCTGTCGAAGGAAGAGGGCGGCCGTCACACCCCGTTCTTCAAGGGCTACCGCCCGCAGTTCTACTTCCGCACCACGGACGTGACCGGCAGCTGCGAGCTGCCGGCCGGCACCGAGATGGTGATGCCGGGTGACAACGTCAACCTGCAGGTGTCGCTGATCACGCCGATCGCGATGGACGACGGCCTGCGCTTCGCCATCCGCGAAGGCGGCCGCACCGTCGGTGCCGGCGTGGTCGTCAAGGTGATCGAGTAAGGTTAGGCCGACAGCGGCACGCCGGGGGTTGCAGGGTACAGGCCAGTAGCTCAATCGGTAGAGCGGCGGTCTCCAAAACCGCAGGTTGGGGGTTCGATTCCCTCCTGGCCTGCCATTCCCGGCTCAGGTTTGAAGCAAGGCTTTTGTAAGGCTCACGAAATGGCAGTCAATGCGCCGGTCGCCAAGCAAGGCTTTGCGGATCGATTGAAGCTGGCCCTGGCCGGGGCGGTGCTGGTAGCCGGCATTGCCGGCTTTTACGTCTTGTCGGACCAGGCGCAGGTGGTGCGCGTGGTGGCCGTGCTGGCGGGGGTGCTGTTGGCGCTGCTGATCGGCGCGCGCAGCGGCCCCGGAATGCAGCTTTGGGGTTTCTTGAAGGATTCGCGCGCCGAGCTTCGGCGCGTGGTGTGGCCGACGCGCCGCGAGACGCTGCAGACCACCGGTGTGGTGTTTGCAGCGGCGGTGGTGGTTGGCCTCATGCTGTGGTTTTTTGACTGGCTGATCAACCTCGCGATCGGCGGCTTCATGGGTCTTGGAGGCTGATCGATGGCCATGCGCTGGTACGTGGTGCACGCCTACTCGGGTTACGAGAAGACCGTGCAGCGCACGCTGAAGGAGCGGGTCGCGCGCGCCGGTCTCGAAGACCGCTTCGGCGACATCCTGGTCCCGACCGAGGAAGTGGTCGAGATGAAGGACGGCCAGAAGCGGTCCAGCGAGCGCAAGTTCTTCCCCGGCTACGTGCTGGTGCAGATGGAGATGGACGAGGAGACCTGGCATCTGGTGCGCAGCGTGCCGCGGGTGCTCGGTTTCATCGGCGGCACCGCCGACAAGCCGGCGCCTATCACCGAGCGCGAGGCCGACGAGATCCTCAACCGCGTGCGCGAGGGCCAGGACAAGCCGCGCCCGAAGGTGCTGTTCGAGGTGGGCGAGATGGTGCGCGTGGCCGATGGCCCGTTCAACGATTTCAACGGTGTGGTGGAACACGTCAACTACGAGAAGAACCGATTGAACGTATCGGTCATGATTTTCGGCCGCTCCACCCCGGTCGAACTGGATTTCTCCCAGGTCGAGAAAGCCTAGCCGCCCGCCTTGCGGGACGGCAGCGGGGAGCCGAGAGGCGTTTGACCCGTCAACTGGACATTTGAGATGGCAAAGAAAGTCACGGCATACATCAAGCTGCAGGTGAAGGCCGGTCAGGCCAACCCGAGCCCGCCGGTCGGCCCGGCGCTCGGTCAGCGCGGCGTGAACATCATGGAGTTCTGCAAGGCGTTCAACGCCGACACGGCCTCCCTGGAGCCCGGCCTGCCGGTGCCGGTGGTGATCACGGTCTACGAGGACCGCAGCTTCACCTTCATCAAGAAGACGACCCCGGCGTCCGTGCTGCTGCGCAAGGCGGCGGGCATCGGCAAGGGCAGCTCGAACCCCAACACCACCAAGGTGGGATCGGTGACGCGCGCGCAGCTCGAAGAAATCGTGCGCGCCAAGGAGCCTGATCTGACGGCGGCGGATCTCGAAGCGGCGCTGCGCACCATTGCCGGCAGCGCGCGCAGCATGGGCCTCAACGTGGAGGGCGTCTGACATGGCGACCAGCAAGCGACGTCGTGACATCGACGCGCGCCTCGCCGGGCGCCGTCTGTTGCCGCTGGGCGATGCCCTCGGGCTGCTGAAGGAAGTGGCGACCGCCAAGTTCGACGAGTCGCTCGACGTGGCGCTGAACCTCGGCGTCGACCCGCGCAAGTCGGACCAGGTGGTGCGCGGCGCCACCGTGCTGCCGCACGGCACCGGCAAGAAGGCGCGCGTGGCCGTGTTCGCGCAGGGTCAGGCCGCCGAGGCCGCCACCGCGGCCGGTGCCGACGCGGTCGGCATGGAGGATCTCGCCGAGCGCATGCGCGGTGGCGACATCGACTTCAGCGTGGTGATTGCTGCGCCGGACGCCATGCGCGTGGTCGGCACGCTGGGTCAGCTGCTCGGCCCACGTGGCCTCATGCCGAACCCGAAGGTCGGTACCGTGACGCCGGACGTCGCGACCGCCGTCAACAACGCCAAGAAGGGCCAGGTGCGGTTTCGTACTGACAAGGCGGGCATCGTGCACTGCGTGATCGGGCGGGCGTCGTTCACGGTCGAGGCGCTGCAGGAGAACCTCGCGGCGGTGCTGGCCGACGTGCACAAGCTCAAGCCCGCGACGTCCAAGGGCACCTACCTGCGCAAGGTGACGGTGTCGTCGACCATGGGCCCTGGCCTGTCGGTTGATCTCACGAGTCTCGGCCAGTAAGCCGGCTCGTTGCCGTCAACATTGGCAGTCAACAAAGGAATCTGGCCGTGGCGAGCATTCTCGAAACAAAACAGGCAATCGTGAGCGAAGTGGCCGCCGTGGCGGCCAACGCGCCGGTGCTGGTGGGACTTGAACTGAGCGGCCTCACGGTCGCCCAGGTGACCGGCCTGCGGCGCGAAGCGCGCAAGGCGGATGTGTATCTGAAGGTGGTCAAGAACACCCTGCTGCGGCGGGCGGTCGAGGGCACCGGCTTCGAGTGCGTGCGCGAGGCGGCCCGCGGGCCGCTGATGGTGGCCTTCTCGCGGGGCGAGCCCGGCGCGGCGGCGCGCATGGTGCGCGACTTCCGGAAGGCCAACCCGAAGACGGAAGTGCGTCTGGTGGCGGTGGCCGGCCGGCTGCTGCGTCCGGAGGACCTCGACGCGGTGGCCAAGCTGCCGACCCGTGACGAGGCCATCGCCCAGTTGATGGGCGTCATGCAGGCGCCGATCGCCAAGTTCGTGCGCACGCTGGCGGCGCCGCACAGCAAGCTGGTACGCACGGTGGCGGCGGTACGCGACCAGAAGCAGGGCTGAAGCCGCGGCGGACATTCGCTGCGCATTTCTTAACTTTTTTAGTTTTCGTTCCCAGGAGTCAGGACCATGGCGGTTTCCAAAGAAGAAATTCTCGACGCGATTTCCAACATGACAGTGATGGAGATCGTCGACCTCATCGGCATGATGGAAGAGAAGTTCGGTGTCAGCGCGGCCGCCTTCGCGGCGGCGCCGGTGGCGGTGGCGGCGGAAGCCGGCCCGGCTGCCGAGGAGCGCACCGAGTTCGACGTCGTCATGTCGAGCTTCGGCGACAACAAGGTCAACGTCATCAAGGTGGTGCGCGGCCTGACCGGGCTGGGCCTGAAGGAAGCCAAGGACCTGGTGGAGGCCGTGCCGGCCACCATCAAGACCGGCGTGCCGAAGGCCGAGGCCGAGTCGGTGGTGAAGGAGCTGACCGAAGCCGGCGCGACTGCCGAGGTCAAGTAATCCTCGCCACGCTGCGCCCGGCCGGGTTTCCGGTCGGGTGCTTCGTGCCGCTGGCCAACGGTCGCTCGCCGACCGGGGTCAGCCGCAAGCCAAGGGAAGACCCCAGGCGCGCGTGGCCGGCTTCGATGGTCGGCTGGAACGCGTCGGGGTCTTCTTTTGTCTGATTTTTTGGCCGCTTTGCGTGCTGGCGGCCGGCTGCGCGTGACGTTGCCGGGCCCGCTGACGAGCGACATCTGAACGGTTCCTGGGGGCTGCGATCCATGGCTTACTCATTCGCCGAGAAAAAGCGTATCCGCAAGAATTTCGGCCGCCGGCCGGAAGTGCTGGAAGTGCCGAACCTGCTGCAGATGCAGCTCGATTCGTACCGGCGCTTCCTGCAAACGGACGTGCCCGCGGAGCGGCGCGAGGACGTCGGCCTGCAGGCGGCGTTCCGCTCGGTGTTCCCGATCCAGTCCAGCACCGGCGCGGCGGCGCTCGAATTCGTCGAATACCGCCTGGGTCGCTCCCCGTTCGACGTGCTCGACTGCCAGGTGCGCGGCATGACCTACGCGGCGCCGCTGCGCGCCCGGGTGCGCCTGGCCATCTACGACAAGGCCGGCAAGAACCGCGTGGTCAAGGACGTGCGCGAGCAGGAGGTCTACATGGGGGAAATCCCCCTGATGACCGACACCGGCACCTTCGTGATCAACGGCACCGAGCGCGTCATCGTCTCCCAGCTGCACCGCTCGCCGGGGGTGTTCTACACGCACGACAAGGGCAAGACGCACTCGTCGGGCAAGGTGCTGTTCTCGGCGCGCATCATTCCCTACCGCGGCTCCTGGCTCGACTTTGAGTTCGACCCGAAGGACCTCGTTTACGTGCGCATCGACCGCCGGCGCAAGATTCCGGCCACGGTGCTGCTGCGGGCGCTCAATTACAGCGTCGAGGACATCCTCGGCATGTTCTTCGAGACCGACACGCTGCGTCTGTCGGGCGACGAGATCACGCTTGATGTAGTCCCCGAGCGCATGCGCAACCAGCTGGTCACGTTCGACATCTTGGATGCCAAGGGCAAGGTCATCGTGTCCGCCGGCAAGCGCATCTCGGCGCGCCAGGCGAAGCAGCTCGAAACCGCCGGCACGCGCGAGCTGACCGTGCCGGCCGACTACGTGCACGGCAAGGTGCTGGCCAAGGCCGTGGTGGACGCCGGCAGCGGCGAGATTCTGGCCGAGGCCAACGCCGTCATAGACGCGCCGCTGCTGGACAAGCTGCGCGCGGCCGGTGTGCGTGAGCTGTCGGTGCTGTACGTGAACGACGTCGACCGTGGCGCCTACATCTCGGACACGCTGCGCGTGGATCACACCACCGGCCGGCAGGACGCGCTGGTCGAGATCTATCACATCATGCGCCCGGGCGAGCCGCCGACGCGCGATGCCGCCGACACGCTGTTCAACAACCTGTTCTTCAGCAGCGAGCTGTACGACCTGTCCGCGGTCGGCCGCATGAAGTTCAACCGCGGCGTCGGCCGCAGCGAGATCACCGGCGCCGGCGTGCTGTCGCCGGACGACATCGTGGCGGTGCTCAAGCGCCTCATCGACATCAAGAACGGCGACGGCACCGTCGACGACGGCGACCACCTCGGCAACCGCCGCGTGCGCTGCGTGGGCGAGATGATCGAGAACCAGTTCCGCATCGGCCTCGTGCGTGTCGACCGGGCGGTGCGCGAGCGACTGTCGTTCGCCGAGTCCGAAGGCCTGATGCCGCAGGACCTGATCAACGCGAAGCCCGTGTCGGCGGTCATCAAGGAGTTCTTCGGCTCCTCGCAGCTGTCGCAGTTCATGGACCAGGTGAACCCGCTGTCGGAGGTCACCCACAAGCGGCGCATCTCGGCGCTGGGTCCGGGCGGCCTCACGCGCGAGCGCGCCGGCTTCGAGGTGCGCGACGTGCACGCCACGCACTACGGGCGCGTGTGCCCCATCGAGACGCCGGAAGGCCCGAACATCGGTCTGATCAACTCGCTGGCCGTGTTCGCGCGCGCCAACGAGTACGGCTTCCTCGAAACGCCGTACCGGGTGGTGCGCGACGGTCTGGTGACCGACGAGGTGGTCTACATGTCGGCGCTTGACGAGCCCGAGTACGTGATCGCGCAGGCAAGCACCCGCGTGGACGCCAAGGGACGCCTGGTCGACGACCTGATCTCCTGCCGCCACGAGAACGAGTTCACCATGACCACCCCGGAGCGGGTGCAGTACATGGACGTGTCGCCGCGGCAGATCGTGTCCGTGGCCGCCTCGCTGATTCCGTTCCTTGAGCACGACGACGCCAACCGCGCGCTGATGGGCTCGAACATGCAGCGTCAGGCCGTGCCGACGCTGCGCGCCGACAAGCCGCTGGTCGGCACCGGCATGGAGCGCACCGTGGCGAGCGACTCCGGCACCGCCGTGGTGGCGCTGCGCGGCGGCGTGGTGGAGTCGGTGGACGCCGGGCGCGTGGTGGTGCGCGCCAACGACGACGAGGCCGGCGCCGGCGCGTCGGGCGTCGACATCTACAACCTCACCAAGTACACGCGCTCGAACCAGAACACCTGCATCAACCAGCGCCCGCGCGTGGCGGCCGGCGACCGCATCGAGCGCGGCGACGTGCTGGCGGACGGCTCGTCCACCGACATCGGAGAACTGGCACTCGGCCAGAACGTGCTGGTCGCGTTCATGCCGTGGAGCGGCTACAACTTCGAGGACTCGATCATCATCTCCGAGCGGGTGGTGCAGGAAGACCGCTTCACCACCATCCACATCCAGGAACTGACCTGCGTGTCGCGCGACACGAAGCTCGGGCCAGAGGAAATCACCGCCGACATCCCGAACGTGGGCGAGGCGGCGCTGGCCAACCTCGATGAGTCCGGCATCATCGCCATCGGCGCCCAGGTGCGCCCGGGCGACATCCTGGTCGGCAAGGTCACGCCCAAGGGCGAGACCCAGATGACGCCGGAAGAAAAGCTGCTGCGGGCGATCTTCGGCGAGAAGGCGTCCGACGTGAAGGACACCTCGCTGCGCGTGTCGGCCGGCGTGGTCGGCACCGTCATCGACGTGCACGTGTTCACGCGCGAGGGCGTTGCCAAGGACGAGCGCACCCGGGCCATCGAGGCGGACGCGCTGGCGCGCGTCAAGAAGGATTTCGACGACCAGTTCCGCATCACGGCCGACGACGCCTACGCGCGCATCGAGCGCGTGCTGGTCGGCAAGGAAGCCCAGGTCGGCCCGAACAAGCTGAAGGCCGGCACCGCCATCACGGCCGAGTACCTGGCCGGCCTGCCGCGCGAGAAGTGGGCCGACATCGGCCTGAAGGACGCCGACGCGGCGGCGCAGGTGGAGCGCATCCTCGAACAGCTGGCGCGCAAGCGCAAGGAGTTCGACGAGCTGCAGGACGAGAAGCGCAAGACGCTGACCACCTGCGAGGAGCTGCCGCCCGGCGTGCTGAAGATGGTCAAGGTGTTCGTGGCGCAGAAGCGCCGCGTGCAGCCCGGCGACAAGATGGCCGGCCGCCACGGCAACAAGGGTGTGATCTCCGTGATCGTGCCCGCCGAGGACATGCCGTACATGGCCGATGGCACGCCGGTCGACGTGATCCTGAACCCGCTCGGCGTGCCGTCGCGCATGAACGTGGGCCAGGTGCTGGAAACGCACCTGGGCTGGGCGGCCAAGGCGCTCGGGCTCAAGATCGGCAAGGTGCTGGATGCCGGCGGCAAGCCGAAGGAACTGCGCAGCGTGCTGCACGGCATCTACAACGAGTCCGAGGGTGCCGGCGTTGACCTGGCGGCCTTCAACGATGCCGAGGTCACGGAGCTCGCGCAGAACCTGCGCGGCGGCGTGCCGATGGCAACGCCGGTGTTCGACGGCGCCCGCGAGGCCGACATCAAGGCCATGCTGCGCCTGGCGGGCCTGCCGGAAAGCGGCCAGACCACGCTGTACGACGGGCGCACGGGCGATGCCTTCGACCGGCAGGTGACGGTCGGCTACATGTACATGCTGAAGCTGAACCACCTCGTCGACGACAAGATGCACGCCCGCTCCACCGGCCCGTACAGCCTGGTCACGCAGCAGCCGCTCGGCGGCAAGGCGCAGTTCGGCGGCCAGCGCTTCGGCGAAATGGAAGTGTGGGCGCTTGAAGCCTACGGTGCCGCCTACACGCTGCAGGAAATGCTGACCGTGAAGTCCGACGACGTGAACGGTCGTACCAAGATGTACAAGAACATCGTGGACGGCGACTACCGCATCGAGGCCGGCATGCCGGAATCGTTCAACGTGCTGGTGCGGGAAATCCGGTCGCTCGGCATCGACATCGAACTCGAGCGCGAATAAGGCAGTACCGAACTGCGGTTTTCGGTCACCTGAAGCGGGGATACGATCGTGAAAGAATTTCTGAACCTGATGAAGCAGACCACCGGCATCGATGATTTCGAGGCCTTCGGTATCGGTCTGGCGTCGCCGGAGAAGATCCGCTCCTGGTCGTGGGGCGAGGTCAAGAAGCCGGAAACCATCAACTACCGCACCTTCAAGCCCGAGCGCGACGGCCTGTTCTGCGCCAAGATTTTCGGGCCCATCAAGGACTACGAGTGCCTGTGCGGCAAGTACAAGCGCCTGAAGCACCGCGGTGTGATCTGCGAGAAGTGCGGCGTCGAGGTGACGCTGACCAAGACCCGCCGCGAGCGCATGGGCCACATCGAGCTGGCGAGCCCGGTCGCGCACATCTGGTTCCTGAAGTCGCTGCCGTCGCGCATGGGCATGGCGCTCGACATGGGCCTGTCCGAAATCGAACGCGTGCTGTACTTCGAGGCCTACGTGGTGGTCGACCCCGGCATGACGCCGCTCGAACGCGGCAAGCTCATGACCGATCAGGAGTACTACGAGGCGCGCGAGCAGCACGGTGACGAGTTCGACGCCCGCATGGGCGCCGAGGCGGTGCTGGCGCTGCTGAAGGCGCTCGACCTGCCGGCCGAGACGCTGCGCCTGCGGGAAGAAATCGCCAGCACCGGCTCCGAGACCAAGCACAAGAAGCTGGTCAAGCGCCTGAAGCTGCTGGAGTCGTTCGAGGAGTCCGGCAACCGTCCCGAGTGGATGGTGCTGACCGTGCTGCCGGTGCTGCCACCGGAACTGCGCCCGCTGGTGCCGCTCGACGGTGGCCGGTTCGCGACGTCGGATCTCAATGACCTGTACCGGCGCGTCATCAACCGCAACAACCGCCTGAAGCGCCTGCTGGACCTGAACGCGCCCGAGATCATCGTGCGCAACGAAAAGCGCATGCTGCAGGAGTCGGTCGACGCGCTGCTCGACAACGGCCGTCGCGGTCGTGCCATCACCGGCACCAACAAGCGGCCGCTTAAGTCGCTCGCCGACATGATCAAGGGCAAGCAGGGCCGCTTCCGGCAGAACCTGCTCGGCAAGCGCGTCGACTACTCGGGCCGTTCGGTCATCGTGGTCGGCCCGCAGCTGAAGCTGCACCAGTGCGGCCTGCCGAAGAAGATGGCGCTCGAACTGTTCAAGCCGTTCGTGTTCGGCAAGCTCGAACGCCGCGGCCTGGCCACCACCATCAAGGCCGCCAAGAAGCTGGTCGAGAAGGGCGGCCCGGAAGTGTGGGACCTGCTGGAAGAGGTCATCCGCGAGCACCCGGTGCTGCTGAACCGCGCCCCGACGCTGCATCGTCTGGGCATCCAGGCGTTCGAGCCGGTGCTGGTGGAAGGCAAGGCCATCCAGCTGCACCCGCTGGTGTGCACCGCGTTCAACGCCGACTTCGACGGCGACCAGATGGCCGTGCACGTGCCGCTGTCGCTCGAAGCCCAGCTCGAAGCGCGCGCGCTGATGATGTCCACCAACAACATCCTGTCGCCGGCCAACGGTGACCCGGTCATCGTGCCGACGCAGGACGTGGTGCTGGGCCTTTATTACATGTCGCGCGATCGCATCAACGCCCGCGGCGAAGGCCGCGTGTTCGCGGACCCCGCCGAGGCCAAGCGCGCGTACGACGCCGGCACCGCGGAGCTGCACGCGCGCATCCGGGTGCGCATCACCGACGCGCCGTTCGGCGCCGACGGGCAGCCCGAAACCCGCACGCGTCTGCTCGAAACCACCATCGGCCGCGCCATCCTGTCGCAGCTGCTGCCGCCCGGCATGCCGTTCGAGCTGGTCAACCGGCCGCTCGACAAGAAGGTCATCTCGCGCCTCATCAACGACTGCTACCGCAAGGTGGGCCTGAAGGCCACGGTGGTGTTCGCCGACCAGCTCATGTACACGGGCTACCAGTACGCGAGCCGCTCGGGGGCGTCGATCTGCGTCGACGACATGGTCACGCCGGACGAGAAGACCGACATCATTGCCCGCGCCGAAGGCGAGGTGAAGGAAATCGCCGAGCAGTACGTGTCGGGTCTGGTGACCGACGGCGAGCGCTACAACAAGGTGGTCGACATCTGGTCGCACGCCAACGAGCAGGTGGCCGCCGCCATGATGGCGAAGCTCGGCCAGGAGTCGGTGGTCGACCGCGCCGGCAACACCGTGAGCCAGCCGTCGTTCAACTCCATCTACATCATGGCCGACTCGGGCGCCCGCGGCAGCGCGGCGCAGATTCGCCAGCTGGCCGGCATGCGCGGCCTGATGGCGAAGCCCGACGGCTCGATCATCGAGACGCCCATCACGGCGAATTTCCGTGAGGGCCTGAACGTTATCCAGTACTTCATCTCGACCCACGGCGCGCGCAAGGGTCTCGCCGACACGGCGCTCAAGACCGCCAACTCGGGCTACCTCACCCGCCGCCTGGTGGACGTGGCGCAGGACCTGGTCATCACCGAGGAGGACTGCGGCACCGAGGACGGCGTGCATCTGGGCGCCGTGCTGGCGGGTGGCGACGTGATCGAGCCGCTGCGCGACCGCATCCTCGGTCGCACGGCGGCGCAGGACGTGCTGCTGCCGGGCTCGGACGACGTGCTGGTCGAGGCCGGCACGCTGCTCACCGAAGAGGTGGTCGCGCAGATCGAGCAGGCCGGTGTCGACGCCGTCAAGGTGCGCTCGGTCATCACCTGCGAGACGCGCTTTGGCGTGTGCTCCAAGTGCTACGGGCGCGATCTGGCGCGCGGGCACCGGGTCAACATCGGCGAGGCGGTGGGCGTCATCGCCGCACAGTCGATCGGCGAGCCCGGCACGCAGCTGACGATGCGCACCTTCCACATCGGCGGCGCGGTGTCGCGTCAGGTGGAAGCGGCCAGCATCGAGGTCCGCACCCGCGGCAGCATTCGTCTTGACAACGTCAAGGTGGTCACGCAGGCCAGCGGCAACCGCGTGTCGGTGTCGCGCTCGGGCGAACTGGTGGTCATCGACGAGCACGGCCGCGAGCGCGAGCGCCACAAGCTGCCGTACGGCGCCGTGGTGACCACCGGCGACGACGACCGGGTCGACGCGGGTCAGGTGGTCGCCACCTGGGATCCGCATACCCACCCGATCATCGCCGAGGTGGCGGGCTTCGCGCAGCTGAGCGACGTCGAGGAAGGCGTCACCACGGTCAGCGAGGTGGACGAGGCGACGGGTCTGTCCAACATCGTGGTGACTGACGCCAAGCAGCGCGGCGCCGTCGGGCGCGACCTGCGCCCGATGGTGAAGCTGGTCGATGCCTCCGGCAAGGATCAGATGCTGCCGGGCACCGATATCCCTGCGCGTTACTTCCTGCCGGCCGGCGCCATCATCACCGCCGTCAAGGGCGCCGAGATCGGCGTCGGCGAGGTGCTGGCGCGTATCCCGCAGGAAACCTCCAAGACGCGCGACATCACGGGCGGCTTGCCGCGCGTGGCCGACCTGTTCGAGGCGCGGCGGCCGAAGGACCCGGCCATCATGGCCGAGCAGACCGGCATCGTGTCCTTCGGCAAGGAGACCAAGGGCAAGCAGCGCCTGATCATCACCGACGATCAGGGCCAGCAGCACGAGTACCTGATTCCGAAGTACCACCACATCACGGTGTTCGAGGGCGAGCACGTGAGCCGGGGCGAGCAGATTGCCGACGGCGCCCCGGTGCCGCACGACATCCTGCGCCTGCTGGGCGTCGAGGAGCTGACGCGCTACATCGTCAACGAGGTGCAGGAGGTCTACCGCCTGCAGGGCGTGAAGATCAACGACAAGCACATCGAAGTGATCGTGCGCCAGATGCTGCGCCGGGTGGAGATCGCCGACGCCGGGGACTCGAAGTTCCTCAAGGGCGAGCAGGCCGAGCGCGGCGCGGTGGCGGAAGCCAATGCCGCTCTCGTGGCCCAGGGCAAGCAGCCGGCGCGGTACGAGCCGGTGCTGCTGGGCATCACCAAGGCGTCGCTGGCCACCGAGTCGTTCATCTCGGCGGCGTCGTTCCAGGAGACGACGCGCGTGCTCACCGAGGCGGCCGTCAACGGCAAGCGCGACGACCTGCGGGGCCTGAAGGAGAACGTCATCGTTGGACGGCTCATTCCGGCCGGCACCGGCTTCGCTTACCACGAGCAGCGTCGGCGCGGCCCGCAGAGCGAGCTGGAGCAGTTCGCCGAGCTGTGGAACCAGACCGAGGCCGATGCCGAGGGTGCCGCCCAGGAGCAGCAGGCCGCAGCGCCGTAAGGCGGGCGGTTGGCGCGCTCGGTCGCCTCGTCAGGCGCCCGCGCGCGCTGTCTGAGGACGCCGTGCGTCGGCTGTGGCGAGCCGAGCCCACGGCTGACAAAAAACGACGAAATGACGGCCTTTCCGGGTTGACAGTGCCCGGGGCCATCCCTAGAATTCCGCTCCCCTGACAGGCCGGGGCTCCACGCCCCGCCTGTCAATTTATTTTTGCGACCAGGAATTTTCCATGGCGACGATGAATCAGCTGGTCCGCAAGCCGCGGGTACAGCCGCGCAAGAAGTCCGCGGTCCCGGCGCTCGAAGCCTGCCCGCAGAAGCGTGGCGTGTGCACCCGCGTCTACACCACCACGCCGAAGAAGCCGAACTCGGCGCTGCGCAAGGTGGCGCGCGTGCGCCTGACCAACGGCTTTGAGGTCACCACCTACATCGGCGGTGAGGGCCACAACCTGCAGGAGCACTCGGTGGTGCTGATCCGCGGCGGCCGCGTCAAGGACCTGCCCGGCGTGCGCTACCACACGGTGCGCGGCACGCTCGACACCACGGGTGTGAAGGATCGTCGCCAGGGCCGTTCCAAGTACGGCGCCAAGCGGCCGAAGAGCTGATCGATTTGCCGAGCCCCGGCCCGCGCCGGGTGAGCTTTCCTGACTTGCCAGAGATTCGCCCATGTCGAGACGACGAGTACCAGCCAAGCGCGACATCCTGCCGGACCCCAAGTTCGGCGACAAGGTATTGGCCAAGCTGATCAACGTGATCATGGATGACGGCAAGAAGTCGGTCGCCGAGGCGATCGTCTACGGCGCGCTCGACCGTCTGGGCGAGAAATCCGGCGCCGACCCGCTGGACAAGGTGCGTCAGGCGCTGACCAACATCGGCCCGCTGGTCGAGGTGAAGTCCCGCCGCGTCGGCGGCGCCAACTACCAGGTGCCGACCGAGGTGCGTCCGTCCCGGCAGCAGGCGCTCGCCATGCGCTGGCTGATCGACGCCGCCCGCAAGCGCGGCGAGAAGTCGATGGCGCTGCGCCTGGCCGGCGAGATCGGCGACGCCGCCGAGAACCGCGGCGCGGCGGTCAAGAAGCGCGAAGACACGCACCGCATGGCGGAGGCCAACAAGGCCTTCTCGCACTACCGCTGGTAAGCAGCGGTTCACGTTCCAGACCCGACAGAGTATCCAGTCGTGCGCACCACCCCGATCGAGCGTTACCGCAATATCGGCATCATGGCCCACATTGATGCCGGCAAGACGACCACCACGGAACGCATCCTTTTCTATACCGGCGTGTCGCACAAGATGGGCGAGGTGCACGACGGCGCCGCGACCATGGACTGGATGGAGCAGGAGCAGGAGCGCGGCATCACCATCACGTCTGCGGCCACCACCTGCTTCTGGCAGGGCATGGACAAGCAGTTCCCGCAGCACCGCATCAACATCATCGACACGCCCGGCCACGTGGACTTCACCATTGAAGTCGAGCGCTCGCTGCGCGTGCTGGACGGCGCAGTCGCCGTGTTCTGCTCGGTCGGCGGCGTCGAGCCGCAGTCGGAGACCGTGTGGCGCCAGGCCAACAAGTACGGCGTGCCGCGTCTGGCGTTCGTGAACAAGATGGACCGCGCCGGCGCCAACTTCCTGCGCGTGGTCGAGCAGGTCAAGACCCGCCTTGGCGCGAACCCGGTTCCGATCCAGCTGCCGATCGGTGCGGAAGAGAACTTCGAGGGTGTGGTCGACCTGATCGGCATGCGCGCCATTTACTGGGACGACGCCACGCAGGGCATGAGCTACGAGCCGCGGGCGATCCCGGACGCCATGAAGGCCGCCTGCGAGTCCTACCGCGAAAAGATGGTGGAAGCCGCCGCCGAGGCCGACGAGGAGCTGATGGAGCTCTACCTCGAACAGGGCGAGCTGTCGGACGAACAGATTCGCCGCGGCCTGCGTACGCGCGTGCTGCGCGGCGAGATCGTGCCGATGCTGTGCGGCTCCGCGTTCAAGAACAAGGGCGTCCAGGCCATGCTGGACGCCGTGGTCGAGCTGATGCCCTCGCCCGTCGACAAGCCGCCGGTGCGCGGCACCGACGAGCGCGAACAGGAAGACAGCCGCAAGGCCGAGGACGAGGCGCCGTTCTCCGCGCTGGCGTTCAAGATCGCGACCGACCCCTTCGTCGGCACGCTCACGTTCTTCCGCGTCTACTCGGGCGTGCTCAGCTCCGGCGACAGCGTCTACAACCCGGTCAAGAGCAAGCGCGAGCGCATCGGCCGCATCCTGCAGATGCACGCCAACACGCGCGAAGAGATCAAGGAAGTGCGCGCCGGCGACATCGCCGCCGCGGTGGGTCTGAAGGACGTCACCACGGGCGACACGCTGTGCAGCGAGAAGTCCGTGATCACGCTGGAGCGCATGGAGTTCCCGGAGCCGGTGATCTCGGTGGCCGTGGAGCCGAAGACCAAGAGCGACCAGGAAAAGATGGGCATCGCGCTCCAGAAGCTGGCGCAGGAAGACCCGTCGTTCCGCGTGCGTACCGACGAGGAGTCCGGCCAGACCATCATCTCCGGCATGGGTGAGCTGCACCTTGAAATCATCGTCGACCGCATGCGGCGCGAGTTCAAGGTCGAGGCCAACGTCGGCGCCCCGCAGGTGGCCTACCGCGAAACCATCCGCAAGGCGGTGGAGCAGGAAGGCCGCTTCGTGCGCCAGACCGGTGGCCGCGGCCAGTTCGGTCACGTGTGGCTGCGCATCGAGCCGCGCGAGGCGGGCTTGGGCTACCAGTTCGAGAACGGCATCGTCGGCGGCGTGGTACCGCGCGAGTACATTCCGGCCGTCGACAAGGGTATTCAGGAGGCGCTCGGCAACGGCATCCAGGCCGGCTACCCGGTGGTGGACGTCAAGGTCACGCTGTTCGACGGTTCGTACCACGACGTCGACTCGAACGAAATGGCGTTCAAGATCGCCGGTTCCATGGCCTTCAAGGAAGGCGCCCGCAAGGCGAGCCCGGTGCTGCTCGAACCGATCATGAAGGTCGAGGTCGTGACGCCCGAGGACTACATGGGCGACGTGGTCGGCGACCTCAACCGCCGGCGCGGCATGATCCAGGGCATGGACGACTCGCCGGCCGGCAAGCTGGTGCGCGCCGAGGTGCCGCTGGCCGAGATGTTCGGCTACGCCACGGACCTGCGCTCGGCCACCCAGGGTCGCGCCACGTATTCGATGGAATTCAGCAAGTATCTGGAGGCGCCGAGCAGCGTCGCCCAGAAGGTTATCAACCAATAACGCCCGTCCGACGGGTCCGACAAGCAAAGGGTTTGAGTCATGTCCAAGGCCAAATTTGAGCGCACCAAGCCGCACGTGAACGTGGGGACGATTGGTCACGTGGATCACGGGAAGACGACGCTGACGGCGGCGCTGACCAAGATCGGCGCGGAGCGGTTCGGGGGCGAGTTCAAGGCCTACGACCAGATCGACAACGCGCCGGAAGAGCGTGCCCGCGGCATCACCATTGCGACCGCGCACGTCGAGTACGAGTCGACGGCCCGCCACTACGCGCACGTCGACTGCCCCGGCCACGCCGACTACGTGAAGAACATGATCACCGGTGCGGCGCAGATGGACGGCGCCATCCTGGTGGTGTCGGCGGCGGATGGCCCGATGCCGCAGACCCGCGAGCACATCCTGCTGGCGCGGCAGGTCGGCGTGCCGTACATCGTCGTGTTCCTGAACAAGGCCGACATGGTCGACGACCCCGAGCTGCTCGAACTGGTCGAAATGGAAGTGCGCGAGCTGCTGAGCCAGTACGGCTTCCCGGGCGACGACACCCCGATCATCACCGGCAGTGCACTGAAGGCCCTTGAAGGCGACCAGAGCGACATCGGCGTGCCGGCCATCCTAAAACTGGTGGACGCGCTCGACAGCTACATCCCGCAGCCGGAGCGCGCCATCGACGGCGCCTTCCTGATGCCGGTCGAGGACGTGTTCTCCATCTCCGGCCGCGGCACCGTCGTGACCGGTCGTGTCGAGCGCGGCATCGTCAAGGTGGGTGATGAAATCGAGATCGTCGGCATGCGCCCGACCGTCAAGACCACCTGCACCGGTGTTGAAATGTTCCGCAAGCTGCTGGACCAGGGCCAGGCGGGCGACAACGTCGGCGTGCTGCTGCGCGGCACCAAGCGGGACGAGGTCGAGCGCGGGCAGGTGCTGTGCAAGCCGGGTTCCATCACCCCGCACACCAAGTTCGAGGCCGAGGTGTACGTGCTGTCGAAGGAAGAGGGCGGCCGTCACACCCCGTTCTTCAAGGGCTACCGCCCGCAGTTCTACTTCCGCACCACGGACGTGACCGGCAGCTGCGAGCTGCCGGCCGGCACCGAGATGGTGATGCCGGGTGACAACGTCAACCTGCAGGTGTCGCTGATCACGCCGATCGCGATGGACGACGGCCTGCGCTTCGCCATCCGCGAAGGCGGCCGCACCGTCGGTGCCGGCGTGGTCGTCAAGGTGATCGAGTAAACATCATGGCCGGACAGAAAATCCGCATTCGATTGAAGTCCTTCTCGCACCAGCTGATCGACAAGTCAGCCCGCGAGATCGTCGACACCGCCAAGCGCACCGGTTCGCGCGTGCACGGGCCGATTCCGCTGCCGGTGAAGATCGAGCGCTTCACGCTGCTGCGCTCGCCGCACAAGGACAAGGACTCGCGCGACCAGTTCGAGATCCGCACCCACAAGCGGCTGATGGACATCATCGACCCGACCGACAAGACGGTCGACGCGCTGATGAATCTTGACCTGGCCGCCGGCGTGGACGTGCACATCAAGCTCAGTTGAGTTGACCGTAAGTCCGCGGGTGTGGGGTGCGCCAGTCACCACCGAGACCCGCGGCACCGATAACAGAGAAGGGAACCTGGCAATGGCCATTGGTTTGGTAGGCCGCAAATGCGGCATGACACGCATTTTCACGGCGGAAGGCGCCGGCGTGCCGGTTACCGTCATCGACGTGTCCGGCAACCGCGTGGTGCAGGTACGCACGCCGGACGTCGACGGCTACAGCGCCGTGCAGGTGACGCGCGGCAGCAAGCGCGCGGCGCTGGTGGACAAGGCGCTCGCCGGCCACTACGCGAAGGCCGGCGTCGAGCCGGGTGAGAGCCTCACCGAGTTTCGTCTGGGCGAAGGCGCCGGCGAGTTCGCCGTGGGCGACACGCTGGGCGTCGATCAGTTCGAGGCCGGCCAGAAGGTGTCCGTCACCGGCGTGACGCGCGGTCGCGGCTTCACCGGCACCGTGCGCCGCTGGGGCTTTGGCGGCGGCGATGCCACGCACGGCAACTCGCTGTCGCACCGCGCGCCGGGCTCGATCGGTCAGAACCAGACCCCGGGCCGCGTGTTCCCGGGCAAGAAGATGGCCGGCCACTACGGCAACGCCCAGCGCACGCAGATCAACCTGGAAGTGGTGCGCGTGGACGCCGAGCGCGGCCTGCTGCTGGTCAAGGGCGCCGTGCCCGGCCCGCAGGGTGGCGAGCTGGTGGTGCGTCCCGTGGTGAAGGTCAAGAAGGCGGGAGCGTGACATGGAAATGCCAGTAACCGCAGTCACCGGCACCGG
Organism: Immundisolibacter sp.; assembly: GCF_050250495.1. Taxonomy (GTDB): domain Bacteria; phylum Pseudomonadota; class Gammaproteobacteria; order Immundisolibacterales; family Immundisolibacteraceae; genus Immundisolibacter. The sequence continues at coordinate 19,158 of NZ_JBFWOM010000003.1, forward strand.
CGGCAACATCGAGCTTGCCGACACCGTGTTCGACCGGCCCTTCAACGAGGGCCTGGTGCACCAGATGGTGGTGGCCTTCATGGCCAACGCCCGTCAGGCAGACGCCAAGCAGAAGACCCGGCGCGAAGTGCGTGGCGGCGGTCGCAAGCCCTGGAAGCAGAAGGGCAGCGGCCGCGCGCGCGCCGGCAGCATCCGCAGCCCGCTCTGGCGTGGGGGTGGCAAGGTGTTCCCGGCCGGCGGCGAGAATTACTCGCAAAAACTCAACAAGAAGATGTACCGCGCCGGCATGCGCAGCATTTTCTCCGAGCTGCGTCGCCTCGGCCGGTTGCAGCTGGTGGACGGCTTCGGGCTCGATAGCCTCAAGACGCGCGACCTCGTGAGCCGCCTGTCACAGCTCGACCTGCAAACCGGGCATTTGCTGCTGGTGGTCGACGAGCTGTCGGTGGAGCTCGCGCTCGCGTCGCGGAACCTGGTCGGCGTCGAAGCCTGCGAAGTGCAGGACCTGAACCCGCTGGCGCTGGTGTGGGCCGAGCGCGTGGTGATGACGGCCGACGCGGCGCGCGCGGTCGAGGAGTGGCTGCAGTGAACGAAGCGAAACTTTTTGACATCATCCGCGCCCCGCACATCTCCGAAAAGAGCACGCGGGTCGCCGAGAAGAACCGCCAGATCGTGTTCCGCGTGGCGCTTACCGCCAGCAAGGACGAGATCCGGGCCGCCGTCGAGCACGCCTTCTCGGTGAAGGTCGAGGCCGTGCGCACGCTGCGCGTGAAGGGCAAGACCAAGCGCAACGGCCGCCGTCAGGACTGGAAGAAGAGCTACGTGACGTTGGCTCCAGGCCACGACATCGACTTCACCGGGGTCGCGTAAGGCGCACCCCAGGATCGCTGGATAAGCACATGGCAGTCGTCAAGAGAAAACCAACGTCGCCGGGCCGTCGCTTCGTCGTAAGCGTGGTCACGCCCGAGCTGCACAAGGGCGCCCCCTACGCGCCGCTGGTCGAGATCAAGCATCGCGCCGGTGGGCGCAACAGTAACGGCCGCGTGACCACCCGCCATCAGGGCGGTGGTCACAAGCAGCGTTACCGGCTGGTCGATTTCCGTCGCGACAAGGACGGCATTCCGGCCCGCGTCGAGCGCCTGGAATACGACCCGAACCGCAGCGCACACCTGGCGCTGCTGGTGTACGCCGACGGCGAGCGTCGCTACATCATCGCGCCCAAGGGTGTTTCGGCCGGTGCGGCCCTGATGTCGGGCGCGCAGGCGCCGATCGAGGCCGGCAACACGCTGCCGCTGCGCAACATTCCGGTCGGCAGCACGGTGCATTGCGTCGAGCTGAAGGTCGGCAAGGGTGCGCAGATTGCGCGCAGCGCCGGTACCTCGGTGCAGCTGCTGGCGCGCGAGGGCGACGCGGTGACGCTGCGCCTGAAGTCCGGCGAAATCCGCCGCGTGCCGGCCGACTGCCGGGCGACGCTGGGTGAGGTGGGCAACGGCGAGCATTCGCTGCGCTCGCTCGGCAAGGCCGGCGCCAAGCGCTGGCGCGGCGTGCGCCCGACCGTGCGCGGCGTTGCCATGAACCCGGTCGACCATCCGCACGGCGGCGGCGAAGGCCGCACGTCCGGCGGCCGCCACCCGGTCACCCCGTGGGGTGTGCCGACCAAGGGTTACAAGACCCGCAAGAACAAGCGCACCACCGGCCAGATCGTGCGCCGGCGCGGCGCCAAGTAAGGCAAGTACGGAGCCAACCTCGTGCCAAGATCCGTAAAGAAAGGTCCGTTCGTCGACCTGCACCTGATGCAGAAGGTGGAGCAGGCGGCCGGCAGCCGCAAACCGATCAAGACCTGGTCGCGCCGTTCCACGGTGCTGCCGGACATGATCGGCCTCACGCTCGCCGTGCACAACGGCCGCCAGCACGTGCCGGTGCTCATCAACGAGAACATGGTCGGGCACAAGCTCGGCGAGTTCGTGCCGACGCGCACGTACCGCGGCCACGTGGCCGACCGCAAGACGCGCTGAGGCCGCCATGGAAACCTTTGCACTCATGCGCAACGCGCACATCTCGGCGCAGAAGGGCCGCCTGGTCGCCGACCAGGTGCGTGGCCTTGCCGTGGACAAGGCGCTGGTGCTGCTCGCGCACAGCACCAAGAAGGCGGCGTTTCTGGTCAGGAAGGTGGTCGAGTCGGCCATCGCGAACGCCGAGCACAACAACGGCGCCGACGTGGACGAGCTGCGCATCGCCGCCATCCTGGTGGACGAGGGGCCGTCGATGAAGCGCTTCCACGCCCGGGCCCGCGGCCGCGGCAACCGCATCACCAAGCGCACCTGCCACATCAAGGTGGTCGTGAGCGACCAGAAGAAGGCCAAGGGCTAAGCCATGGGACAGAAAGTTCATCCGACCGGCATCCGCCTGGGCGTGGTCAAGGACCACAACTCGCGTTGGTATGCCCACGGTCGCACGTTCGCCGACAACCTGAACGCGGACATCGCCGTGCGGGCGCTGCTGCGCAAGCACCTGGCGCACGCGTCGGTGAGCCGCATCGAGATCGAGCGCCCGGCGCAGAACGCCCGGGTGATCATCCACACCGCGCGGCCCGGCATCGTCATCGGCAAGAAGGGCGACGACATCGAGAAGCTGCGCCGCCTGGTCGGCGAGCGGATGGGCATCCCGGTGCACATCAGCGTCGAGGAGATTCGCCGCCCGGAGCTCGACGCGTACCTCGTGGCCGAGAGCGTGGCCCAGCAGCTGGAGCGGCGCATCATGTTCCGCCGCGCCATGCGCCGGGCGGTGAGCAATGCCATGCGCCTGCACGCGCAGGGCATCCGCATCAACGTGGCCGGTCGCCTGAACGGCGCCGAGATCGCGCGCAGCGAGTGGTACCGCGAAGGCCGGGTGCCGCTGCACACCTTCAAGGCCAACATCGACTATGGCACCGCCGAAGCGAAGACGACCTACGGGATCATCGGCGTCAAGGTTTGGATCTACAAGGGTGACGGTGCGGACGGCGCGGACGGCGTCGTCGGCTCCGGCGCCTGAGGTACAGGGGAAGCACGATGTTGCAGCCTAAGCGGACCAAATTCCGCAAGCAGTTCAAGGGCCGTAATCGGGGTCTGGCCCTGGTCGGTAATGCCGTCAGCTTCGGCGAGTACGGCCTGAAGGCGGTCAGCCGCGGTCGGATTACCGCCCGCCAGATTGAGGCGGCGCGCCGCGCCATCAGCCGCCACGTGCGTCGTGGCGGCAAGATCTGGATCCGGGTGTTCCCTGATAAGCCGATCTCGAAGAAGCCGCTCGAAGTCCGCATGGGCAAGGGCAAGGGCGCCGTCGAGTACTGGGTGGCCGAGATCCAGCCCGGCAAGGTGCTGTACGAGATGGAAGGTGTGGATGAGGCGGTGGCGCGTGAGGCCATGGCGCTGGCCGCGGCCAAGCTCGCCGTGCGCACCACCTTCGTGAAGCGGGGGCTTGCGGCATGAAGATGGCCGAACTGCGCGGCAAGTCGGCCGCGGAACTGAACAAGATGCTGATTGAGCTGCACCGCGAGCACCTCAATCTGCGCGTGCAGCGCGCCACCGGGCAGCTGGCGCAGCCGGCGCGTTTTCGCGCGCTGCGGCGCGACGTGGCGCGCATCAAGACCCTTATGCAAGAACAGGCTTCGCAGGCAAGCGCATGACGCAAGAAACCCAAAGTCGCCGCACGCTGGTGGGGCGGGTGGTCAGCGACAAGATGGACAAGTCCATCAGCGTGCTGGTGGAAACCCGCGAGCAGCACCCGCTGTACAAGAAGTACCTGCGGCGCTCGAAGAAATTCCACGCGCACGATGCCGACAACGCCTGCCAGATCGGCGATCTGGTGCGGATAGAGGAGTGCCGGCCCATTTCCAAGACCAAGACCTGGCGTCTGGTCGAGGTGATCGAGCGGGTTGGTGCTTGAGCGCGGCCGGTAAGCGGAGACGGACATGATTCAGATGCAAAGCCACCTCGACGTGGCGGACAACAGCGGCGCGCGACGGGTGATGTGCATCAAGGTGCTGGGTGGCTCCAAGCGCCGCTACGCGGGCGTGGGTGACGTGATCCGCGTCAGCGTCAAGGACGCCATCCCGCGCGGCAAGGTCAAGAAGGGCGAGGTCTACCGCGCCGTGGTCGTGCGCACCGTGCACGGCGTGCGCCGCAGCGACGGCTCGAAGATCCGCTTCGACAGCAACGCCGTGGTGCTGCTGAACAACCAGGGCGCGCCGATCGGCACGCGCATCTTTGGCCCGGTGACGCGCGAGCTGCGTACCGAGCAGTTCATGCGTCTGGTGTCGCTGGCACCGGAAGTGCTCTGAGGGTTTGCCGATGCGCAAGATCAAGCGAGGCGACGAGGTCATCGTCATTACCGGTCGTGACAAGGGCAAGCGGGGCCAGGTGGTCCGCATGGCCGGCGACGACAAGGTGGTGGTCGAGGGCGTGAACGTCGTCAAGAAGCACGTCAAGCCGAACCCGATGGCCGGCCAGCAGGGCGGCATCCTCGAAAAGGAAATGCCGCTGCACATCTCGAACGTGGCCTATTTCAACAAGGCCACGCAGCGCGCCGATCGCATCGGCTTTCGCGTGCTTGAGGACGGCCGCAAGGTGCGGTTCACCAAATCCAACGGCGAGGTGGTCGACTGAGGTCGGCCGATGCACATGACCAGGCTTGAACAGCATTACAAACAGGTCGTCATGCCGCGCTTGCAGAGCGAGCTCGGCATCGACAACGTGATGGCCATTCCGCGGCTCGTGAAGATCACGCTGAACATGGGCGTGGGCGAGGCGGCGGCCGACAAGAAGGCGCTCGACGCCGCCGTCGCCGACATGACGCTGCTCAGCGGTCAGAAGCCGCTGGTGACCAAGGCCCGCAAGGCCGTGGCGAGCTTCAAGATTCGCGAAGGCTGGCCGATCGGCTGCAAGGTGACGCTGCGCCGCGACCGCATGTACGAGTTTCTCGACCGCTTCATCAGCATCGCCGCGCCGCGCATCCGTGACTTCCGTGGTTTGTCGTCGCGCGGCTTCGACGGCCGCGGCAACTACAACATGGGTCTCAGCGAGCAGATCATCTTTCCCGAGATCGACTTCGACAAGGTCGACAAGATTCGCGGGCTTGACGTGTCGATCGCAACCACCGCCGAGAACGACGAGCACGGCCGCGCGCTGCTGGCCGCCTTCAATTTCCCCTTCCGGGGCTAAAGGACACCGTATCGTGGCCAAGAAGTCTGTGATCAACCGTAACGACCGGCGCGCCGCGCTGGTGCGCAAGTACGCCGCGCGCCGCGCCGAGTTGAAGGCCGCCGCCGTCAACGTGAACCTGTCCGACGAGGAGCGCTACGCGGCGCAGCTCGCGCTGCAGAAGCTGCCGCGTGACGCGAGCCCGGTGCGCGTGGTCGAGCGCTGCAAGGCCACCGGCCGTGCGCACGGCGTGTATCGGAAGTTCGGTCTCGGGCGCAACAAGCTGCGCGAAGCGTCCATGCGCGGCGATGTGCCGGGCATGGTCAAGGCCAGCTGGTAAGGGCGGGGACACGATATGACCATCATGGACCCGATTGCCGACATGCTGACGCGGGTGCGTAACGCCCAGGCGCGTCGCTATGCGGACGTTGTCATGCCTTCGTCCACCCTCAAGGTGGCGGTGGCCGAGGTGCTCAAGAGCGAAGGCTTCATCAGCGGCTATGCCGTGGCCGACGCCGAAGGCCGGCTTGTGCTGACGGTGAGCCTCAAGTACGTCGAGGGCAAGCCCGCCATTCGCACGCTGCGCCGGGCGAGCCGCCCGGGGCTTCGCATGTACCGCGGCAAGGACGAGCTGCCGCGCGTGCTGGGCGGCTACGGCGTTGCCATCGTGTCGACCCCGCAGGGCGTGATGTCGGACCGTGCCGCGCGTCGCGCCGGCGTCGGCGGCGAAGTGCTGTGCCTGGTTTCCTGACGGATCAGTCCCATGTCTAGAGTTGCCAAGAGTCCCATCCCGCTGCCCAAGGGCGTGGAAGTCACGCTGTCGGCGCAGCAGATCCAGGTGAAAGGCGCCAAGGGCAGCCTCTCGCAGGCGCTGCACAGCGATGTCGAGGTCACCAACGAGAGCGGCACGCTGCGCATCGGCGTGCGCGAGGAAACCCCGTCGGCGTGGGCGCAGGCCGGCACGGCGCGGGCGCTGATCGCGAACATGGTCAAGGGGTGCAGCGAGGGCTTCGCGCGCACGCTGGACCTGGTCGGCGTCGGCTACCGCGTGGCGATGAAGGGCCCGGTGCTCAACATCGCGGTCGGTTACTCGCACCCGGTCGACATGCCGGTGCCGGAAGGTTTGCAGGTCGAGACGCCGACGCAGACGCAGGTGGTGGTGCGCGGCGCCGATCGCCAGCGGGTCGGGCAGTTCGCAGCGAATGTTCGGGCGGTCCGTCCGCCGGAACCGTACAAGGGCAAGGGCATCCGGTACTCCGACGAAGTCGTGGCTCGTAAAGAGACCAAGAAGAAGAAGTAACGGACGCCAGCAGCAGGTAAGCGGGAAATGGAAAAGAAGGTCAAGAGGCTGCGGCGCGGACGCGCCACGCGGGCACAGATTCGCAAGCTGGGCGTGGTGCGGCTGTGCATACATCGCACGCCGCGGCATACCTACGCACAGGTCATCGACGCCTCGGGCGGGCGCGTGCTGGCGGCGGCGAGCACGCTTGAAAAAGCGCTCGCCGAGCAGCTCGGGCACACCGGCAATGTCGATGCGGCACGCCTCGTCGGCCGCATCGTCGCCGAGCGCGCGCAGCAGGCGGGCGTCGACAAGGTCGCATTCGACCGCAGCGGGTTCATGTTTCACGGCCGTGTCAAGGCTTTGGCGGACGCCGCCCGCGAAGCCGGCCTGCAATTCTAGGAGCTGGTCATGGCGCGAGCTGAACAGGCATACGAAACAAACGAAGTCCAGAAGCTGATCAACGTCCGTCGCGTGGCCAAGGTGGTCAAGGGCGGCCGGCAGTTCGGCTTCGCGGCGCTGACCGTGGTCGGCGACGGCGACGGCCGGGTCGGCTTCGGCCAGGGCAAGGCCCGCGAGGTGCCGGTGGCGATCCAGAAGGCCATGGACGCGGCGCGCCGCGACATGGTGCGCGTGCCGCTGAATGGCGGCACGCTGTACTACCCGATCACCGCCCGCCACGGTGCGGCCAAGGTGTACATGCAGCCGGCCTCGGAAGGCACCGGCATCATCGCCGGCGGCGCCATGCGCGCCGTGTTCGAGGCACTCGGCGTGCGCGACGTGCTCGCCAAGTGCATCGGCAGCAGCAACCCGGTGAACGTGGTCATGGCCACCATCGCCGGCCTGGTCGGCATGGAATCGCCGGACGCCATCGCCATGCGCCGTGGCCTCAACGTGGAAGACCTGCTGGTATGAGCACCACCAAGAAAGTACGCGTGACACTGATCCGCAGCCGCTCCGGCCGCGGCCGCGTGCACGACGCCTGCGTGACCGGCCTCGGTCTGCGCCGCATCGGCAGCCAGCGCGAGCTGGAAGACACCCCGGCCGTGCGCGGCATGATCCGTAAGGTGAGCTACCTGCTCAAGGTGGAGGAAGTCTGATGCGTCTTGACACCCTGAAGCCCGCCGAGGGTTCGCGCACGGCGCGCCGGCGGCTCGGTCGCGGCATCGGCTCCGGCCTTGGCAAGACCGCCGGTCGCGGTCACAAGGGTCAGCACGCCCGCGCCGGCGGCTACCACAAGGTGGGTTTCGAAGGCGGCCAGATGCCGCTGCAGCGCCGCCTGCCGAAGCGCGGTTTCAACTCCCGCACGCGTGACGACTGCGCCGAGGTGCGCCTCTCCGAGCTGCGTCTGGTGCAGGCCGAGGTTATCGATCTTGACGCGCTCAAGCTCGCCGGCGTGGTGCCGCGCGAGGCCAAGCGCGCCAAGGTGATCGTGTCCGGTGATCTGTCGGGCCCGGTGCGCCTGAAGGGCGTGGCCGTGACGGCCGGCGCGCGCACCGTGATCGAGCAGGCCGGCGGGAGCATCGAAGAAGCCTGATGGCTACGCGCGCCGCCAACCCGGCCACGCTCGGCGGGCTCGGCAAGTTTGCCGAGCTGCGGCGGCGGATGCTGTTCGTCATCGGCGCGCTGCTGGTGTTTCGCCTAGGCGCGCACGTGCCGGTGCCGGGCATCAACCCGCAGGCGTTGGCGGCGATGTTCGAGGCGCAGCGCGGCACCGTGCTCGACATGTTCAACATGTTCTCGGGCGGGGCGCTGGAGCGGTTGTCGATCTTTGCGCTTGGCGTGATGCCGTACATCTCGGCCTCGATCATCGTGCAGCTGCTCAGCAGCGTGTTGCCGACGCTGGAGGAACTGCGCAAGGAAGGCGCCGCCGGGCGGCGCAAGCTGACGCAGTACACGCGTTACGGCACCGTGGTGCTGGCGCTGTTCCAGGCGCTCGGCATCGCGATCGCGCTGGAGAGCCAGACCGCGGGCGGCATGAGCGTGGTGATCGACCCCGGGCTTGCGTTCCGGTTGATTGCCGTGTCGACGCTGGTGGCCGGCAGCATGTTTTTGCTATGGCTCGGCGAGCAGGTGACCGAGCGCGGCATCGGCAACGGCATTTCGCTGTTGATTTTTGCCGGCATCGTGGCCGGCCTGCCGGGTGCCTTCGGCGGGACGCTGGAGCTGGTCGGCACCGGCGAGCTCGGTGGCGCGGTGGTGTTGCTGCTGCTGCTGGTGATTCTTGGCGTGACGGCGTTCGTGGTGTTCGTGGAGCGCGGCCAGCGGCGGATCACCGTCAATTACGCCCAGCGCCAGCAGGGTCAGCGCATGTACGCTGCGCAGACCAGCCACCTGCCGCTGAAGCTGAACATGGCGGGCGTGATCCCGGCCATCTTCGCCTCCAGCATCCTGTTGTTCCCGTCCACGCTGGCGAGCTGGGCGGGCAGTGGCGACGGCGCGCTGTCGTGGCTGCGGCACGTCACCACGGCACTGTCGCCGGGGCAGCCGCTTTATGTGCTGCTGTATGCGGCCGGCATCGTGTTCTTTTGTTTTTTCTACACCGCGGTGGTCTTCAACCCCAAGGACACGGCGGATAACCTCAAGCGCTCGCAGGCGGTGTTGCCTGGCGTGCGGCCCGGCGAGCAGACGGCGCGGTATATCGACGGCGTGGTGACGCGCCTGACGGTGGCCGGCGCGGCGTACATCGTGCTGGTGTGCCTGCTGCCGGAGTTCATGATCGTGTACTGGAACGTGCCGTTCTACTTCGGTGGCACGTCGCTGCTGATCGTGGTGGTCACGATCATGGATTTCATGGCGCAGGTGCAGACCCACGTCATGAGCCACCAGTACGAGGGCCTGATGAAGAAGGCCAATTTGAAGGGTCGCGGCGCCGGCGGTTTGTTCGGCGGTCGCTAGGGAAGCGCAGATTTATCCGGCGCTTTCCCGAGCGGGGCAGGATGCCCCGGCCTGCAGCGAAGGCGTAAGCCATCGATGCAGGTAGCGCATCGCGGGCGTGTACCGCGATGCGGCGAACTGAAAAAGTTCCAGGGATGGAGTTTTTCAGTGTTTCCATCGATTTGGAGTCAGGACAGTGAAAGTTCGCGCATCGGTGAAGAAGCTTTGCCGCAACTGCAAGATCATCCGGCGCAAGGGCGTCGTTCGCGTGATTTGTGTCGAAGCCCGGCACAAGCAGCGGCAGGGCTGAGTCGGCTCGGCCCGCACAGGATTTCTGGAGTTCGGTAAATGGCTCGTATTGCTGGTATCAACATTCCCGACCACAAGCACACGCGCGTCGCGCTGACGTCGATCTATGGCGTCGGTGACACCCGGGCGCTGGAAATCTGCGCCGCGGCGCAGATCGAGCCGGCTCGCCGCATCCGGGATCTGAGCGAAGCGGAAATCGAGGCGCTGCGCCGCGAGGTCGGCAAGTTCACGGTCGAGGGCGACCTGCGCCGCGAGCTGCAGATCAACATCAAGCGCCTGATGGATCTGGGCACCTACCGGGGGCTGCGCCACCGGCGCGGCCTGCCGGTGCGCGGCCAGCGCACGCGCACCAACGCGCGCACCCGCAAGGGCCCGCGCAAGCCGATCCGCAAGTAAGCGCCGGCCCATCATTCACACAGTCATTCCATAGGATCGCGCCATGGCCAAGCCCGGCACCAGCAAGACGCGAAAGCGCGTCAAGAAGAGCGTTTCGGAGGGCGTCGCGCACGTGCACGCGTCGTTCAACAACACCATCATCACGATCACCGACCGGCAGGGTAACGCGCTGTCCTGGGCGACCGCAGGCTCCTGCGGCTTCAAGGGCTCGCGCAAGTCGACGCCGTTCGCCGCGCAGGTCGCCGCCGACCGCGCCGGCAGCAAGGCGCAGGAATTCGGCGTCAAGACGCTGGACGTGGTGGTCAACGGTCCGGGTCCGGGTCGCGATTCCGCCGTGCGGTCGCTGAACAATGGCGGCTTCAAGATTCTGAGCATTACCGACGTGACGCCGATTCCGCACAACGGTTGCCGTCCGCCCAAGAAGCGCCGCGTTTAAGACGCGGTTCGTGCGCGGGCGACTGATCGGGTCGGCCCGTCGCCAGTGAGTCATCGGCACCAGCCAACGCAGCGAGCGTGTTCATCATGCAGTCATCCGTACACGAGTTTCTGAAGCCCAAACTGGTCAAGGTCGAGCGCCTGTCGGCCACGCACTCCAAGGTCACCCTGGAGCCGCTGGAGCGTGGTTTCGGCCACACGCTGGGCAACGCGCTGCGGCGGGTGATGCTGTCCTCGCTGCCCGGCGCGGCCATCACCGAGGTACAGATCGACGGCGCCCTGCACGAGTTCACGACGCTCGAAGGCATGCAGGAGGACGTGATCGAGCTGCTGCTGAACCTGAAGGGTGTGGCGGTGCGCCTGAGCGGGCGCGACGAGGCCACCGTGCGCCTGTTGAAGAAGGGCCCGGGCGTGGTCACCGCCGCCGATATCGAAGTCAGCCACGACGTCGAGGTCGTGAACAAGGACGTGTACCTGGCCACGCTGATCGGGTCCGGCAAGCTCGACATGACGCTGACCGTGCGCACCGGTCGCGGCTACCAGCCGGCGGCCGTGGCGGACGAGGGCGAGGATCTGCCGCCGATCGGCGCGCTGCGTCTGGATGCGCTGTACAGCCCGGTGCGCCAGGTGAGCTACAGCGTCGAGGCGGCCCGCGTCGAACAGCGCACCGATCTTGACAAGCTGATCATCGACATCGAGTCGAACGGCACCATCGACCCGGAAGAGGCCATTCGCCGCTCCGCGACCATCCTGTACGAGCAGTTCGCCGTGTTCGTCGACCTGCAGGGCGGCGCCGCCGCCGGTCGCAGCCGCGAGGCGGTGGGCGACATCGACCCGATCCTGGTGCAGCCGGTAGAAGAGCTGGAACTCACCGTGCGCTCGGCCAACTGCCTGAAGGCCGAGAACATCCATTTCATCGGCGACCTGATCCAGCGCACGGAGGCCGATCTGCTGCGCACGCCGAATCTGGGCAAGAAATCGCTGAACGAGATCAAGGAAATCCTGGCTCGCCACGGCCTGTCGCTCGGTATGCGTCTGGAGAACTGGCCGCCGGCCAACCTGCCGCGCCCGACCGAGATGATTTCCTGACGCGCCGCCGCGGCACCGACGAGGTTTAAGACATGCGACACAGAAAGTCCGGCCGCAAGCTCGGCCGCAACAGCAGCCACCGCACGGCCATGTTCAAGAACATGGCGGCCGCGCTGGTCGAGCAGGAACTGATCCGCACCACGCTGCCCAAGGCCAAGGAGCTGCGGCGGGTGGTCGAGCCGCTGATCACGCGCGCCAAGGTGGACTCAGTCGCCAACCGGCGCCTGGTGTTCGCCCGCGTGCGCGACAAGGACGCCGTCAGCAAGCTGTTCGGCGAACTCGGTCCGCGCTACGCGGCGCGCCCCGGCGGGTATTTGCGCATCCTCAAGTGCGGCTTTCGGCCGGGCGACGCGGCGCCGATGGCGTACGTGGAGCTGGTGGATCGGCCGGCGCGGGAATCCGCCACGGCCGATTGAGGTCGGCTTCGCTGACACAAAAAAAGCCGGGCATGCCCCGGCTTTTTTTGTGTGCCGCATCGGCGGCGTGGCGCTTGTCCGCCGCCGATGCCGTCATCCTTGTCTCACACCAGTCCCAGTTCCTTGATGCGCCCGACCAGGCGCTCGCGGTCGGCCGGCGGCAGGTGCTCGACCGGCGGCTTCATCGGCCCAGCCTTAAGGCCCAGCGTCTCGCACCAGATCTTGATCACCGACATCAACGACGCGTAGGACGCCGTGCGGATGAGCGGGTTCATGAACTCGTCCTCGTACAGGTGCCAGATCGGCCGCAGGCTCTTCCACTCGGGATAGGCGCCCTCGAAGTCACCGGCGCGGGCCTTCTGCACATACGAGCGCAGCACCGAGCGCTTGCGCCCGTAGATGAGGTACGAGAACTCGGCGAACAGCACCTGGCCGCCTTCGCGCAGGTCGTCGAGGAAAAAGTGCTCGGTCGGGTCCGACACGATGAAGTCGTCCCGCAGCTCGCGCCGCAGCAGCAGCGACTCGGCGCGGTTGAGGTTGCCCTGCTTGGTGCACACCACGGTCGGGATATCGACCAGGCGCTTCAGCAGGTCGAGCCCCATTACCTTGCCTGACACTGGCGTGCGGTAGAGGCAGATGCCCAGGTCGCTGCGGTCGGTGATGTACTTGAAGAAGTTGTATATCTCGTCGTCGCCGCGCAGCTGCGTCATCGGGTTCATCAGCTCGGCGCCAGAGAAGCCAAGCTTCTCGACGTGCTTGAGCTTGTCCAGACACACCTCGGCGCAGGGGTCGAGGATGATGGTCCAAAGGTCCGTCCGCCCGCGTACGGCGTCGGCCGTGATCTCGTGCAGGCGATACCACCATTCCGGGCGCATGTTCCAGGTCTCGTTGGCGAAGCCGCCGACCACCAGACCATCGACGCCCCACTCGATGTAGGCCTCGATGTTCTCGCGGATGCCGGCTTCGTCGAGTTGGAAGTCCTTGGTCAGCGGCGTGATCGGCGCGGCGTAGAAATCGCGCACGCGTTTTTTGGCCCAGGCTTTCGCTTCGCTGCGGGTGAATTCGGCCATGTCGTCTCCTCCGGGTGGGGCGGTACCTGTCTGGCGCCGCGCGTTGGGGGCTTGCGCCCCGCGTGTGTGCCCGTGCGGTCTCGCGCGGTACTGCAACAATACTCCCGAGGCGCGCCGGTTAGAATGCGCGGCCCTTCGCGACGGCCATACCCATGCACGAAATCCCCACCGGTGGCGCGTTCTGGATCGCGCTGCTGCAAATCATCGGCATCGACATCGTGCTGTCGGGCGACAACGCGGTGGTGATCGCGCTCGCCTCGCGCGGCCTGCCACCGGAGCAGCGACGCCGGGCGGTGCTGCTCGGAACCGGTGCCGCGATCGCCATGCGCGTGGTGCTGGCGCTGGTGGCGGCGGCGCTGCTCACCTATCCCGGGCTCAAGCTCGCCGGCGGCCTGCTGTTGCTATGGATCGGCGTCAGCCTGCTGCGGCCGCAAGGGGCGGAGGGTGGCCACGACGGGCCGTCCGCCACAACGCTGTCCGGTGCCGTGCGCACCATCCTGGTGGCCGACGTGGCGATGAGCCTCGACAACGTGGTCGGCATCGCGGCGGCGGCCAAGGGCAGCGCGCTGCTGCTGATCCTGGGGCTCGCCATCAGCATTCCGCTCATCATCTTCAGCAGCGCCGTGCTGCTGCGGTTGATGGACCGTTACCCGGTCATCATCGTCATCGGCGCGGCATTGCTGGGTTATGTGGCCGCCGAGATGATGGTGACCGACGGCTTTGTGCACGCCTGGCTGCAACAGGCAGTGCCGTACGCGCACCGCGTGGCGCCGCTGCTGGGCGCGGTGCTGGTGGTGGTGGTCGGCAAGTGGCTGGCGGCCCGGCACGCGGTGCCGGCGCACGAGGTGCCGCTCGCCAGCGCCCAGGGCGAATCTGACAAGGAGCGCACGCAATGAAACTGCTACTGGCCGTCGACGGCTCCGAGCACGCGCTGCGCGCCGCCCAGTACGTCGCCGCACTGCGCGCGCAGTTGACCACTCCGCCCACAGTGCTGGTGCTGAACGTGCAGCCACCGGTCGCCTCGGGGCTCGTGCGACGGTTTCTGAGTCAGGAGGCGCTCGACGGCTATTACCGGGACGAGGCGCGGGGCGCACTTGAGCCCGTGGAGGCGCTCCTCGCGCAACACGGCGTGGCGGCCGAATCGCACGTGGTGGTGGGCGATGTCGCCGCCACCGTCGCCGAGTTCGCCGAGAGCCACGGTTGCGACCAGATCGTCATGGGCACGCGCGGCCTGGGCGGCGTCAAGGGCGCGCTGCTGGGCTCGGTGGCGAGCGAGGTGCTGCACCTCGCCGATCGGCCGGTGCTGCTGGTCAAGTAGCGCTCGGGCCGCCGCCGAGACCCAGATTCCCGGGCGCCAGCACGCCGGCCGGGTCCAGCGCCGCCTTGATGCGCGCGACGGCGCGCTGGTACTCGGTGAGCTTGCTCACCTGCGCGGCCCACAGCTTGCCGCTCTTGTAGGGCACGCAGCCGATCGCCATCAGCTCCGCCGTGCAGCCCGCCACCACCTGCTGCACGTCCGCCCACTGGCTTTGCTCGTCGTAGAAGGTCAGCACCGCACCGTGCAGGCCGCGCCGGCACAGCACGGTGGCGCTCGCCCAGGCGAACTGCGGGTGGCGCTCACGCCAGCGTTGCGCCTGGTCCAGGAACGCCGGCAGCGCGTCGGTGGGCAGCGAGGCCATCACCATCGCGCAGCGCGACTTGGCGAAGTACCCGGCGTACGAGTACCAGTACAGCTCGTCCCGGCGCAGGTTATGAAAATACACCTCGTCGAAGCGCGGCTGTGGCTGGCCGCCGTAGTGGGCGGCGAGCGCCTCGATGCGCGCGCGGTCCCGCGCCACGGCGTCGGCCTCGCCGCCGTAGTCGATGCCCAGCACGAAGCGCGGCAGGGTGGTCGGGTCGAGGCCCGGATCGGCACCCAGCAGCCGGCCGCGCACCGCCATGGCGTCGTAACCGGCGCCGTACCAGACGTTGTCCAGCAGCGCCTTGCGTTGCAGCTCGCCGAGAAACGCCGCCGCGGACGGATAGTCGGCGAAGCCAAGGCAGCCGGTTTCGCGGTGCACCGGCAGTGGGTGCAGCCACAGCGCGATCTTGGTGATCACGCCAAGCGTGCCGTCGGCGCCGATGAACAGGCCCGTCAGATCCGGGCCGATGCCGTAGCGATGAAAGAACCCCGCGTCGTGCGCGGCGGCGCTGCCGGTGCGGATGAAGCTGCCGTCGGCGAGCGCCACTTCGAGCCCGGCCACCTCGTCGCCCATGCTCTGAAAGCGCGGTGAACCGGTGCCGAGCGCGTGCGCGCTGACCGCGCCGCCGACGGTGGCGGCAGCACCGGTGGACGGCACGATGCCGATGGTCTGCCCGAACGGTTCGAGCGCCGCCGCCAGCGCGCCAAACGTGACGCCGGGCTCCAGCACCACCACGCCCTTGACGGTGTCGATGTCGAGCACGCGGTCGAGGCCGCCCAGATCCAGCACCAGTCCGCCGGCCTGCGGGTTCACGCCGCCGGCGTACATGGAACCGGCGCCGCGTGAGTACACGGGCACGTTCAGCCGGCTGGCGGCGGCGAGCACGCGGCCGACCGTCGGCGCGTCGAGCGGTCGCACCACCAGATCCGGCCGGCCGGGCGTGACGATGGACGTGTCGCGCCGGTAGGCGAGGGTGTCGACCGGCTCCTGCCAGGCGAGCCCCGGCGGCAGCAGCGCGCTGATCGCGTCCTGCCAGCTCACCGAGCGGGTCACAGGTCCGGCCCCGCGACGGCAAAGTGGGCGGCGATGAACTCGCAGATGCCGTACACCGGAAACTGCCCGCCGGCGTGGTCGGACAGATGCCCGGCGCACAGCGGGCTGGCGCTGATCAGCGCCGCGGCGCCGTATTCGTCGATGCCGGCCAGATGCGCCGCCGCCATGCGCGCGGCCGAGGCCGGGTGCAGCTGCGCCATGCCGCCGGCGGCGCCGCAGCACACCGCGTAGCGCGGCGCGGCCGGGGCCTGCGAAACCTGCACGCCAAGCTTGGCGAGCACCTCGCGCAGCAAGCGGGGGGCGTCGAGATCGGCGAGGCCATGATGCGGCTTGGATACATGGCAGCCGTCCAGCACGGCCACCACGGCGGGCGGCGGCGAGTCGCCGCGCGCAGCGGCTTCGAGCCGGCCGTCGTGCAGCGCCGCGTGCAGCAGCTCCAGCACGGCCGTGGCGGGCTGTCCTGCGGCGCGCAGTTCGGCCAGGCACTCGCCGCCCAGCACGGCGCGCGCAAGCGAGGGTGTGCCCGCTGCCAGCGCCGCGTGCTGGCCGGCGGCCGCATCCACAAAGCCGAGCGCCGACAGCGGCGCGCCGCAGCAGGTGGGCTCGGTGGACCACGCCACGTCGTAACCGATCACGCCGAGCAACTGCGCCGCCGCGCGCGCCTCGGCCGGGTGGCGGTGCGCGGCGGCGCAGCCGGGCAGCAGCCACAGGTTCGGCCGCGGGTGCGGATCGAGGCCGAGGCTCCAGTCCGTGCCCTGCACGGCCGGCGCAGCCCACGGGTTTTGCTGGCGCAGCACCGCGTCGCGGATGGCGACGGCGCCGCCGGGCGCAAGCTTGCGATCTGCCAACTCGGCGCGCAGCGCCTTCAGCACCGTGGTCGGCGGCATGCCGATCGGACACACCGCCTCGCAGTTGCCGCAGGTGGTGCAGGCGTACGCCCGCTCGGCGACGGTGGGCAGATCCAGCGCCTCGCCCTCCAGCAGCGCGCGGGCGGTGGCCAGATACCCCTTGCCGGAATGCGACGCCGCCGGCGTGTGGCCGCGCAGCGTGGCGCACACGCCGTCGATGCCGCGTTCGGACCACGTTGCCGACACGCAGTAGTTGCAGGTGGCGCAGTGGTACAGCGCGTTCTCGTAAGCCCGCAGGCGGGCGAATCCGGCGTCGGTCATGTCGGCTCCAGGCGGTGCGCGGCTAATTTAACGCAGCCTGGTGGGCGTGCCGGTCGCCGTCAGCGCTCGGCAAACTGCGCATGCGATCATGCGCGCCGGCTGCGTGGTCGGTTTGTTCAAGGGAGTTTGCTGACGCATGAACGTGGTGATGATTGGCACCGGCTATGTGGGCCTCGTGTCCGGCGCCTGCTTTGCGGATTTCGGCGCCGACGTGGTGTGCGTGGACATCGATCCGGGCAAGATCGAGCGCCTGCGGCGGGGCGAAATCCCCATCTACGAGCCGGGTCTCGACGAGCTGGTGGCGCGCAACGCCAGCGCCGGGCGCCTGAAGTTCACCACCGACCTGCCGGCCGCGGTGCGCGCGGCGGATCTGGTGTTCATCGCGGTCGGCACGCCGAGCCGGCACGGCGACGGCCACGCCGATCTCAGCTACGTCTACGCGGCGGCGCGGCAGGTGGCCGAGCACCTGACCGGCTACACCGTCATCGTCGACAAATCCACCGTGCCGGTGGGCACGGCGCGGCAGGTCGGGCGCATCGTGCACGAGGTGAGTCCGACCGCCGATTTCGACGTGGCGTCGAACCCGGAATTCCTGCGCGAGGGCGCGGCGATCGGCGATTTCATGCGCCCGGACCGCGTGGTGCTGGGCGTGGAAAGCCCGCGCGCCGAGGCGCTGCTGCGCGAGCTGTACCGGCCGCTGAACCTGATCGAGACGCCGATCGTCGTGACCGGCCTCGAGACGGCGGAGCTGATCAAGTACGCAGCGAACGCGTTCCTGGCCACCAAGATCAGCTTCATCAACGAGATGGCGCAGCTGTGCGAGCACGCCGGCGCCGACGTGCACGACGTGGCGCGCGGCATTGGCCTCGACGGCCGCATCGGGCGCAAGTTCCTGCACCCGGGGCCGGGCTACGGCGGCTCGTGTTTTCCGAAGGACACGCTGGCGCTGATCCGCATGGCGCAGGAGGCCGGCACGCCGTCGCGCATCGTGGAGGCGGTGGTCGAGGTCAACGCCGCGCAGAAGGCGCGCATGGTGCTGAAGATCCGTCAGGCGCTCGGCGGCAGTGAGGCCGGCAAGACCATCGCCGTGCTGGGCCTGACCTTCAAGCCGAACACCGACGACATGCGCGAGGCACCGGCGCTGGCCATCCTGCCGCCGCTGCTGGACCGCGGCGCGCGCATCCGCGCGCACGACCCGAAGGGCGTGCCGGAAGCGCGCAGCCTGTTGCCAAGCGCGGTCGAGTACGTGGCCGATCCGTATGCCGCGCTAGACGGCGCCGACGCGCTGGTACTGATGACCGAGTGGAACGAGTACCGCGGCCTCGACCTCGACGAGGTGGCGCGGCGTATGGCGGGGCGCGTGGTGGTGGACCTGCGCAACGTCTACGACCCGGCGCAGATGGCCGCGCGCGGCTTCGATTACCACGGCGTCGGCCGCAGCGGCGCTGCGGCCTGAAGGGCGATCCCGCGCCCGCAGATGCGGTGTCTTACAGCGCGCCGAACACCTTCCTGGCGAGGCTGCCGGCGGCGCTCGCCGGGTTCTTGCGGATGGCCTTCTCTTCCTGCGCAATCATCAGGAACAGCCCGTCCATGGTCTTACGGGTGACGTAGTCCTCCAGGTACCCGTTCGGGTCCTTGACCATGCCGAGCGGGCCGGCCTGGCCGGCCAGCGCCTGGAATTTCTGGTTCAGGTTCAGCTTCGCCATCGCCTGGCTGACGATCGGTTTGAACTTCTCCCCCAGCGGCTCGGACGTGGTGCGCTCGAAGTAGCGCGTGGCGGCATCGTCGCCGCCGGTCAGGATGGCCCGGGCGTCGCTGACGGTCATCTGCCGGATGGCGTCCACCAGCAGCGGCCTGGCCGCCGGCACGGCGGCCTCGGCGGCGCGATTCATGGTGGTGATCAGCTCGTCGGTCTGGTTGCCGAGGCCGAGCTGGCGCAGCAGCCCTTCGGCCTTGCGCAGCTTGCCCGGCAGGCCGATGCGCACCCGCGAATCGTCCAGGAATCCATCTGGCCGGCCGAGCAGGCCGACGGCCTTGCCGGCGCCCTGCGTGAGGGCGTCCTTCAGGCCGCCGGAGGCGTCGCCCGCGGACAGATCGGCGAGCGACACGGCCTGCGCCGCGGTGGCCAGCAGGCAGGCGGCGAGCAGGGTCAGCAGTGTGCGCATGGGCAGATCCTCCGGGGGGGGGCTATGACGGCGTGCTCAGGCGGGCTCGGAATTCACCCGCAGGTCCCGCACCAGCCGCACGGCGGCGGTGCCATCGGCATAGAACGACGGCAGCCGGCCGCGCTCGCGAAACTGGTGCGCAAAGCAGAACGCCCGCCCGGCGCCGTTGCTGGCTTCAAGCTTCAGTTGCAGCGTGAACAGGCCGGCGGTGCTGGCGGTGGTCTCGACCCAACCCAGCAGCGCGCTGCCAACGCCGATGCGCCGGTACTGCGGGTGCACCACCAGCAGCGAGAGCTGCGCCTGGTCGGTGAGCAGATCGACCACGGCGGCGCCGGTCAGGTAGCGATCCGACACGGCCAGCACCAGCGCGCTGTTCGGGCTGCGGATGCGCCGGGCGAGGCGCGCGGCATCCCACCGCGGATGCTGGCTTGCCGGCAGGCCGATCCGCACCAGTTGTGCCACGGCCGCGGCGTGGGCCGGTTTGGCAGGCAGCAGGCGTAGCGCGGTTCCGGGCATGGTCGGTTCGGTGCAAAAGGCGGATGGCGAGACCCGCAACCGAGTCTAGCAGTCGCTGCCGGGCGGCGCGGCGGCGTGCTGCCGCAGCCACTGTTCGAGCATCACCAGCACCCACACCAGCTCGCCCCAGTAGGCGAGGTGGGTGCCGTGCAGCTCGTCCCGCAGGCGGCGCAGGAAGGCGTCGTCGAACCAGCCGCGCGTGCCCAGCGCGGTCAGGCTGTCGTCGGCCAGTTCCTGCAGGCCGCCGTGGCTGCCGAGCCACACGCCAAACGGCAGCCCGAAGCCGTGCTTGGACTTGGCGAGCGTCTGCGGCGGCAGCACGCCTTGCATGGCCGCCCGGAACAGCGGCCGCAGCGCCTGGCCGTGCACCTTGTGGGGGATCGGCAGGCGATAGCCGAAGGCGACCAGCACCTCGTCCAGCATCGGAAACGCCACCGACACGCCGGCGAGCGCGGCCGTGCCGACCACCTTCGGCAGGTCGTTGTCGGCCAGCGTGAACCGGGCGTCGAGCGCCAGCAGGCGGTTCACGTAATGCTGCGCCGGGACGGCGGCGTATTCGGCTTGCAGCGCATGCAGCGGCTCGTCGCGGTCGATGCTGGCGAGAAAATCGCCGCTGAATACCGTCTGCGGCCCCAGCCGTTCGAGCTGGTTGTACGTCTGCAGCCGCGCTGGCAGCGCGATGCGCGCCTGTTTCACGTAACTGCCGAGCTTGCCGAGCACCGGCACGCGGTTCGCGAGCGGCACGGCGAGCGGCTCGATCAGGCCGCGCCGCAGCCAGCGCGGCACGCGCCCGTAGCGCTCGAAGCGGCCCTGCTTCGCATAGCGCGCGTTGCCGCCGAAGACCTCGTCGCCGCCGTCGCCCGCCAGCAGCGTATCCACCCCGTGCTCGCGCGCCAGGCGCGCGCACTGGTAGGCCGGAATGACGGACGCGTTGCCGAACGGCTGCTCGTAGCCGGCCGCCAGCACCGGCAGCGCATCGAGCACGTCCTGTGGCGTGACGTAGTGTTCATGCGCGCGGGTGCCGAACTGCGCGGCGACCACGCGCGCGAACGGCAGCTCGTCGTAGCCGTCGGCATCGAAGCCGATCGAGAAGGTCGGTAGCGGCGCGTCGCGCAGGCCAGCGGCGGCGGCCACCACGCTGGAGCTGTCGAGGCCGCCGCTGAGGTAGGCGCCGACCGTGCCGGCGCCGTGGCTGGCCCGCTCGACCGCCTGCCGGAGCAGCGTGCGCAGTGCCTCGGTCAGCGTGGCCGTGTCGGCGGGAGTCTCGTCCTCGGCGAAGTCGGGCCGCCAGTAGCGGGCCAGTTGCGGATCGTGCCCCGGACGCCAGCGCAGCACGTGCCCGGCGGGCAGTTTGTAGACGCCGGTGTAGATAGTTCGTGGCGCCGGGATGCAGTGGAAATAGACGTAGTCGTAGAGCGCCTGCGGGTCGAGCCGGGCGCCGCCCGCCAGCGCGTGCAGGTGCGTCGACCAGGCGATGCCGTGGTGATCCGCCCGCACGTACAGGCCCTCGATGCCGAAGCGGTCCGTGGCCAGCCACGCTTCTTGCGTGTGCGGGTGCACGACGGCCACGGCAAAGCGGCCGTGCAGATCGGTCAGTGCGGTCTCGCCGCGGCTGCGAAAGGCCTCGGCGAGACACGCGGCGACGTCGTCCACGGGCATCGGCTGGCCGGCCCAGCGCGGCTGGCCCAGCAGCGCCACGGTCAGGTCCGGCGCGCTGTAGGTCGGGGCGCTCGCGGTGTGAATGGCGCTGTCGCCAAGGCTGCCGGACAGGGCTGTCATGTGTCGTCGGCCGGGTTGGTGGTGCTTGGTTTGGGGGCAGTCGGGGCGGGGCGGCGCAGCAGGCGCTTGGCCAGCGGGCGCAGGCGCGCAAACCACAGGTGGCGCAACCGCCCGCGCAGCGACGGGCTCCAGGCGCGCAGCGTGCCGAGCGCCAGCGCGTCCTGCGCCCAGCGCTGCTTGTACGGATTGTCGCCGGGGCCGAACAGGTACTGCACGTGCTCGCCGCCGAACGAGGCTTCAAGCAGCTTCCAGTTGAGGTAGGTGCCGGGCGACAGGCTGTCGTGGGCGGGGTCGAAGTCCGAGCGCAGCGCGTGCACGCGCCCGCCGAATCGGAGCTGGTATTCGGTGGCGATGACCGCGTCGTCGAGCGTCAGCAGCCACACGGACAGCCAGCCCCGGGCCGCGGCAGTGCGCGTCAGCGCGGCCAAAAACGCGCGTGGGCCGGGCTGATCCAGCGTGTTGCCGGTGCGCTGTTTCCAGCTCCTGGCGGAGATGTCGGCGAGCGTGTCCAGCAGGCGGTCGGCGGCAGCGGGGTCGATCGCGCCGGCGATGTGCTGCAGCTTGACCGCGCCGGCCTTTTGCAGGTGGTTCGCGATCAGGTTGTTGCCTTTCTTCAGGCGCCGGCTGCGGGTGGCGTAGTAGTCATGCCAGGTGCCGGACAGGTCGATGCAGGGGTTCGAGCCGCCGGCCTCGCGGGCCGGGCGAAGGCCGGCTGCGTGCAGCGCGGCGTGCAGTGCGGGGACGGCAGGCGACGCGGCGGGCAGCAGCCGCAGGCGCAGCTCGTCCCACTGCGACGCCGCCTCGCGCAGGGCATCCGCCAGCGCGGCGGCGACGGCGGGCAGGTCGGGCGGTGCCGCCAGCAGGTCGCAGCACTGGCTGTCCGGCACGGTCAGGAATTCGAGCAATCGCGGGTTCGGCGGGCGCGTGCTCGCCAGCGGTGCGATGCCGATCGGCACGCCGCCGGACTCGACCACCAGGATGTTGAGCGCGTGGCTGTGGCGCTGCCACTGCCAGGCCGCTGCGAACCACTCGTGGCGGTGGAACACCGTGGCCTGCGGCAGGGCGTCGCACAGGCGGTTCCAGTCGGCGTGCAGCGCGGCGAACCCGGGCGCGTCGCGCACCCAGCGTGTGGTGACGGCGGCCGGTCTCGGCATTGATGCCGCGCTCATGCCGGTCCGTCAGTGGCAGCGTTTACCATGCCGCACCCGTCGCCATCGGCACTGCTCGTCAATGTCCAAGCCCGTTGTGTTGTTGTTTGGCCTGCCGCGGTCGGGCACGACCTGGATCGGCAAGATTTTCGACAGCCACCCACAAACGCTTTACCTGCACGAGCCGGACAGCTGGGGGCGCCTGAACTGGCTGCCGATGTTCCCCGAGGGCGCGGTCGACCCGGCCGACCGGCAGCGCATCGATGCCTTCGTGGCGACCCTGCCGGGTGCCCGCGAGGCCAAGGTGCGCGCCTCGACACCGGTGTTCGCCAAGGCGTACTGGGGCGCGGTTGGGAATCGGGCGTTCCTGGCGTCGGTGTGGAGCGCCAAGCTGCTCGCGCGGCTGGCCGGCGAGTGTCCGCTGCCGTGGGTCGGCCGGGCCGGACACAGCCCGACCGTGCAGCCGGTGTGGAAGTCTATCGAATCGCTCGGGCGGTTGCGGTGGCTGCTGGCCGCATTGCCAGCGGCGCGGGCTATCCACCTGTTGCGCCATCCGGCCGGCTTTGTGGCGTCCGTGTTGCGCGGCGAGTCGGCCGGCAAGTTCACGGCCGCCGATCCCGCCAGCGAGGATTTTGGCCTGTACGAGATCCTGGCGGCGACCGCGCCGGCGCGCCGCCGCGGCCTTGATCTGCCCGCGTTCAAGGCCATGCACCCGGTCGAGCGGCTGGCCTGGCGGTGGGTGATCTACAACGAGGCGGCGCTGGCGCCGGACCTGCCCGATCGCTGCCTGCCGATGCCGTACGAGAACGTCTGTCGCGAGCCGCAGGCGATGACACGGCGCATGTTCGAGTTCGTCGGCCTGGAATGGGCGGCGCAGACCGAGTGCTTCATCTCCAACAGCACCCGCGCCGACAAGGACAACTACTACAGCGTGTTCAAGGATCCGCTGAAATCCGCCAACAAGTGGCGCGACAGCCTGCCGGCCGACGTGGTGGCGCGGATTCGGGCGGTCGTGGACGGCACCGCGCCCGGGGCGTACTACGCCGAGGCCTGGTAAGGCGCCCCCACTCACTGCGCGCGCCTGGCGGTCCTCAAGGCTTCGGCGCCGCCTCGGTCTGGGTGGCAGGCGCTGCCGCGGCGTCCTTGGCCGGGGCGCTCGCGTCTGCCTTTGCCGGGCTGGCTGGCGCTGCCGCGTCCGGGTTCCAGGCGCCCACCCGCTGGAGCTGATTGCGCAGGCCCGGCATCGGATGGCCCAGCCGATAGGCCGCCACAGCGTGCGTGTTGGCCTCGGCGTAGCGCTTGGCCTGCACCAGCGCGAGGCCGAGGTTGTAGTGCGCGTCCGGCAGGTTCGGATTCAGCGACACGGCGCGTTCGTACTGGCCGATGGCGTCCGCCGTCTTGCCGCGTTTTTGCAGGAACATGCCGTGGACGACGTAGGTCATCGGTTCCTCCGGATAGGCGGCGATGGCCTCCTTGAAGTAACGGGCAGGCATGTTCGGTTGTTCTAGCCGCTTCGCAGCGTCGTCGAGCAGCATCAGCGCGTTCGGGTTATTCGGGAAGTGCCGCAGCATGAACTCGATGTCTTTCATGGCGTACCCGACTCGCCCGTCGGCGAGTTTCGCCTTGGCCGGGCCGAGGTGATAGTTCTCCACCGCCCAGATATGTTTGCTGTCACCCTCGAAGTAGTTGCAGCCGGCGGTGCAGCGGCCACTGTTGTTGAACGTTGGCGCCGCCACAGTCCCCGTGCCAGCCAGGGTGCCGACGATCACGATCAGGATTTTCAGGTTCAACGTCGTGTCCTCACGAGGCGAATCAGGCGCTGGCCTGCCGGCGTAAGGGCCAGGCGGCGGGCGATGCGTTCGCCATGATAGGCGAGTCCTGCGCGCCAGCCGGGCGCGTACAGGCGCAGGCGCAATCGCGGTTCAACACGGCTCGCCCAGCGGCGTTTCCAGTCGGTGACCGGGTCCAGCATGTCGAGCGTATGCGCGTCGCCGTCGGCGAACAGCGCTTTGAGCACATGCCGAAACAGCACGTTGCCGGGGCTTTGCCTGGCCCAGGCCTCGGCGTAGCCGGTCTTGAAGCCATACCAGACCGGCCCGTCGCGCAGGAGCAGGTTGAAGGCCAGCAGCTCGCCGTCCAGCGTGAGCCCGTACAGGCGCAGCGCGCCGGCCGCCTGAAAGTGCCGCAGCACGGTGAGGTAGAACGTGCGGGTGCGATCCTGCCGCGCGATGGCACCGCCTGCCTCGCCCTTCCAGCCGGCGCTTTCTAGCGCCAGGCAGGCGTCCAGGGAGGTCTGCCAGTCGTCGTCCTGCGCCAGATCGCGCACCCGCAGTTCGCCCGCCTTGCCGAGGCCGTTCTCGGCGCGGTTGGTGTTGGCGCGCAGCTTCTGCGGCAGGCCAGCGAAGTAGGCGTCCGCGCCCTGCGCGAGGTCGATCACGGGCGTTTCCCAGCGCGCCAGCAGCGCGAGCCGTCGCCAGGGTTTCGGCAGGCCGGCGAGCAGGCGTACCGCGTTCGCGTTCTCGGCCAGCAGGTCGAGCTCCAGCAGGTGCCAGGCGTAGACGCGCCGGCTGGCGGCGAGCCAGCCGGCCAGCGCGGCCGGCGACAGGTCGCCCGGCCAGTCGTAGCGGGGCGTGTGCTCGTTGGTGGGCGAGCGCAGCACGCGCAGCGGCAGGCCGAGCACGCGGCCGCGGTCGCGGCGCAGCCACAGCGACCTGGCCGTGTCGAGCGCCATCCGCTCGCCGGTGGACGAAAACGCCGCGAACCAGGCGTCCAGCCAGGCCGGTCCGGCAAGGGCCGCAGTGGGGTCCGGCGATCGACTCATGGCGCCCTGCCGCAGACCTGGTCCAGCGCCTGCGCCAGCCGTGAGCTTAGTTGCCGACGTTCGAACTGGCTGACGATGTCGCTCGGCGCCGCGCCGCGGTCGCCGGCCTGCCAGCCGACGAATGCCTGCTCGATGTGCGCCTGAATGCGCGCCTGATCCGCCGCCGCGCAGGCGGCGCCACCGCCGGTACGCGCCAGCAGTTGCGGGACGGCACCGGCGCCGCACAGCACCAGAAAGGGCCGCCCCAGGCGCAGGTACTCGTACACCTTGGCCGGCACCATGAGGCGCGCGTAGGCGAGGTCCTCGCGTGTGTCGCCGGCGGCTTCGTTGAGCACCACCAGCAGCCCGGCGCGGGCCAACTGGTGCAGGCTGTCCCGATAGGGCACCCGCTCCAGGACAACCTGCGTGAGGTCGGTCAGACCCTCGGCGGTCAGCAGCTCGCGCAGCCACGGTTGTGCGCCCGCGGCTCCGCAGCCGAGCAGCGTGATGCGCGTTTGCGCACGCGGCAGGCGCCCGGCGCGCAGCAGCGCGCCGATCGCTTGCAGCAGCGGCGTCGGGTCGCGGTTGCTGCGGTTGATGCTGCCGGGGTAGACGATGTGGAACCGCTCGCGGTCCGGCATTGGCAGCTCGGCAAAATCGGTTTCGTCGTAGCCGTTCGGCAGCGTCACGAAACGTTCGGCGGGCACGTCCGGGTAGCGGGCGACGAAGTCGTCGCGCGCGGCATCCGTATTGGCGAGCACGCGGTCGGCGGCCTGGACCACGCGGCGCTCCAGCCAGGCGTCGACGCGGTACCGCCAGCCGCGCCCGCCACCGCCGGCCCACGGGTCGCGGAAATCGGCAAGCCACGGCAGGCCGCTGCGGCGCTTGAGCGCGAGCGCGATCATGTGCGCGCTCGGCACCGGGTAGGTTGAGTAAATCGCCTGCACGGCGTCCTTGGCGATCAGCGAGCGCCCGGCGCGGATGGCCGGCCCGCGCCAGGAACCGAACCGGTCCGGCACCTCGACGATGGCCGGGTAGCGCCCGGCGATGCTCCAGCGCTGCTTGGCGTCCCGGCACGGCAGGCGGGTGACGCTGACGGCCGGCGGAATCTGCGCTTCGAGCGCTGCGTCACGGTGGGCATAGATGGCCGGATCGACGGTCAGCACGTGCGAACGCCAGCCCAGGTCCAGCAGGTGGCGGGTGAACTTGAGGCTGCGCAGCACGCCGGTGCTGCTGTTGTCCGGCGGGTAGTGAAACGCCACCATCAGCAGGCCGCGGCGGGCATCCGCCGCCGGCGGCTCGCCCGCGCTAGCGGTCAAGGTCGAGTCCGCTCAGGCGCTTGGCGCGCAGCAGGAAGCGGCTGCCGGCCCGGCCCGTGCAACTCGCGGCGAGCAGGGCGGCGGTGCCCAGACGCGGCGCGGCGCGCAGGCTGCTCCAGAAATGATGTCGCGCGAGGCGAAGATCAGCCGCGTGCAGCGCACGGCGGCCAAGCTGCGCGTAACGCCGAGCCTGCTCGGTGTGAAAGAACGCCGGGGCGCCTTCCGGATAGCGTTGCGGGGCGGCGAACACCCGCTCGGCGACCTCGATGCGGCCGCGAATCATCGCTTCCTGGTCGTCGGACAGGCTGCTGCCGTGGTGGCGGTAGCCGACCAGCGGCGCCTCCACCACGCCTACGCGCCGATCCTTGGTCAGGCGCAGCCAGAACTCATAGTCCTCGCAGACCTTCAGCGTCGGATCGAAACCACCCACGGCGAGCGCGTGTGCGCGGTGCGCGATCGCCGTGGAGGTCGTCACGACGTAGTTGGTGCGCATGATCGCCGCCGCCATGTCGGTGTCGAACACCTGTCCCTGCTCGACACCGGCTACGGCGTGACGCGGCAGGTCGGGGAAATCGGCCCGCGTGACGAGAAAGGAATCGAGCAGCCGCTCCTCGCCGCGGAATTGCCAGGCGTCGCAGAACACGAGCGCCACGTCCGGCACGCTGCGCGCCACGGCCAGTTGCCGGGCGAGCTTCTCTGGCTGCCACACGTCGTCGGCATCCAGGAACGCCACCCAGTCCGCCTGCGCCAGGCGCAGCCCCTTGTTGCGCGCGTCCGACACGCCGCGATCGGGTTCGCTGATCACCTTCAGGTTCGGGCAGGCGGCATGCGCCACGGCCACCGTGTCGTCCCGGGAGGCGCCGTCGACGAGGATGATTTCGCTGCGTACGCCCTGCTGGGCCTGCGCGGTGCGCAGCGTGTCAGCAATAAACCGCGCCGAGTTGTACGCCGGCACGATGATCGAGATGTCAGGTGTCATGCGGGTGCTTGATGGTGGTGGCGAGGGCCGGCGTCGGCAAACCTATCCCGCGCCAGGCCGGCAGTGGTTGGTGCAAGCCGCCGGTCGTTGCGGTATCGGGAGGCGCTGCCCGAAGCTGAAGGCATCCACGCCGTCTGCTGCGGTGGCCGGCTCAGCGTTGAACGGCATGCCTGGTCCACTGTTGGCGAAAGGTGGTCCAGGCCCAGCTGCCAAGTAGTGCCCCGAGTGCGTCGCGTAGCAGATCGACTGTCGAGCACTCGCGCGCAGGCACGAGGCTCTGGTGCCACTCGTCCGTGAGGCCAAAGCCAACGCACAGCAGCGCCACCCGCAGCATGGCACGCCGCCCGTGCCAGTCCGGCTGCGCCCAGTGCCAACTCGCCGCCAGTGCGGCGTAGGCGGGGACGTGCAGTGAGTTGTGCCAGGCGCTCGGGGCGAGGTCGATGACGGCGTGGTCGGTATTGCCGGGCTGGCTCGACAGGTAAAAGAGGATCCCCATCACCAGCCATGGTGCCGCCCCGCGCAGGTACGTGAAGGTCTTCACGGCGTGAGGCCTTGTGCGGTGAGCAGTTCCGCGATGTGACGGGCGGGCACCGCAAACGTAATGCCGCTCGGTTTTTCCGCCGGATTGGTGCCGGCGCCGGCGCGCAGCACCATGTTGATGATGCCGTACACCTTGCGGTCGGCGGGGTCGTACAGCGGGCTGCCGCTGTTGCCCGGAAAGGCCGTCGCGTCGAGCTGAAACACCGCGAAATTGCCCTGCCGGCGGGTCTTGATGCTCTCGGGTGTGAGCTGCGCGCCGCGCAGCGGCGGCACGCTGAACGGCACCACACCGGCCAAGAACGCCCGGTGCGTGACCGGATAAAGGCCCATGATCAGGCCGAGCGGAAAGCCGGTAAAGGCCATCTCCCGGCCGTCCGAGAGCGCGTCCGAGTCCCCAAGCCGCAGTGCCGGCAGGGCCGGCTCGGCTACGTGCAGCAAGGCGATGTCGCGCTCCGGACGGGGCGTGGTGCGCAGCACCGCTCTGACCTCGGCGCCTTCGGTGCCTGTCGGGCGCACCACCACCCAGCGCTCGTTCTGCGCCAGCCTGGCGGCCACCACGTGGGCATTCGTGACCACATGCAGGCCGTTGCCGACCGCGAAGCCGGTGCCAACGACGCGCAGGCGCGGGCTGCGATTGTCGGCGTAGGTGGCGATGCCGACGATCGACGGTTTGATCGCGGCAATGGCGGCGACGTAATCGGCCGCCAGGGCAGTACTGATCGGCGCCAGCAGGCAGGCGCATGTCATCAGTACATTCCGCAGCGATCGGCGCATGACTTCAAGGGGTGAAATGCGGTGTAGTGGCGGGCTAGGAGCCGCTTTCGCACAACGCGTCGACGACTGCCGTCAGGCGTTGCAGGTCGGCCGCGCCGGAGAGGCGATGATCGCCGGTCTTGAGTAGCGTGAGTGTGACATCGGTGCCGGACAGGCGCTCCACCAATGTGATTGATCGCTGCCAGGCGACGTCGCTGTCGCGCATGCCGTGCAGGATGCGCACCGGGCAGCGGATGTCGATCGGTTTATCCAGCAGCAGGTGCCGGCGGCCATCCTCGATGAGTTGGCGGGTGATCACGTACGGCTCGGCGCTGTACTCGGACGGACGCTCGATGCGGCCGTCGGCAAGCAGACGCTCGCGCTCGGCGGGGTCGAGTTCCTGGTCCCAGATGGCCTGCGTGAAGTCCGGGGCGGGCGCCAGCAGCACCAGCGCACGCACGCGCTCGGGCCGCGCCAAGGCCAGCAGCAGCGCGATCCAGCCGCCCATGCTGGAGCCGACGACGACCTGCGGCCCCGCCGCGACGTTATCCAGCACGGCGAGCGCCTGGTCGCGCCACCGGCCGATGGTCCCGTCGACGAAGCGGCCGTTCGACGCGCCGTGCCCCGAGTAGTCGAAGCGCACGAAGGCGCGGTCATGGGCAGCGCAGTGCGCGGCAAGCGCGCTCGCCTTGCTGCCGGTCATGTCGGACATGAACCCGCCACAGAACACGACCCCCGGTTCTCGGCCGGCAATGCAGTCGTAGGCAATGCGGTCGGGGCCGACCATCAATGTCGCTTTGATCGACGTCAAGGCAGGACTCCGTGAAATTTGCAGTTGCAGAATGGATTGCTTGACAACGTTTTGACCGGCACTTTACTATTCGCCCCGACGTTCGCAATGAACGTCGTTTCTCCTCCTCTAAACCTCCAATCGGGAGTGCTTCGGCCCTCCCGATTTTTTTCGCAAAGCAGAAAACGATCGTTCGGTAAGGTCTTTTCGTGGACAAACCATCACGATCTGCGCCAAGGCGGGGGCGAGCGCCCCTGGTCCCACTGCACCGACTTGAATGCGTCGCCCGCGGCCCCTATCTTGAGCGACATTCCGTACCCCCGCGGACGTCGATCGAGGAGCGCCCATGAAACGCGTATTTCTGTTCGTGCTGACCAATCTTGCGGTGATGCTGGTGCTCAGTGTGGCGCTCGGCATCATCATGCCGCTGCTGGGCATCCGCCCGGAACAGGGCGGCATGGCGCCGCTGCTGGTGTTCGCGGCGGTGTTCGGCATGGGCGGTGCGTTCATCTCGCTCGCCATGTCGAAGTGGACCGCCAAGCGCATGGTCGGCGCGCAGGTCATCGAACAGCCGCAGACCGAGCTCGAAACCTGGCTGGTCAACACGGTGCGCCGGCAGGCGGAACTCGCCGGCATCGGCATGCCGGAGGTCGCCATCTATGACGCGCCGGACGTGAACGCGTTCGCCACCGGCATGAGCCGCAACAACGCCCTGGTGGCGGTCAGCACCGGCCTGCTGCGCGGCATGTCGCGCGACGAGGCGGAAGCCGTGCTGGGGCACGAGGTCAGCCACGTCGCCAACGGCGACATGGTGACGCTGACGCTGATCCAGGGCGTGCTGAACACGTTCGTGATCGTGTTCTCGCGCCTGGTGGGGCAGTTCGTGGACCGGGCGGTGTTTCGCAACGAGGAGGGCCACGGCGCCGGCTTTTTTGTCGCCAGCATGGTGGCGCAGGTGCTGTTCGGCATTCTCGCCAGCGTGATCGTGATGTGGTTCAGCCGCCAGCGCGAGTTCCGCGCCGACCGCGGCGGCGCCACGCTGGCCGGGCGCGGCAAGATGATCGCCGCCCTGCAGCGCTTGCAGGCCGCGCACCAGCCGTCCGCCCTGCCGGATCAGATGGCCGCGTTCGGCATCAACGGTCGTGGCGTGTCGCGGCTGTTCATGTCGCACCCGCCGCTCGAAGAGCGCATCGCCGCCCTGCAGCAGGCGGCCTGACGGCGGCTAGTCACGCCCCGGGTTCCGTTCAGGAGCCCCGGGCTTTCTGTTTTTCGATCGAGGTATCCGATGTCCCTGATACGCCCGTTCCGCGGCCTGCGTCCGGCGGCCGGCCGTGCCGGCGAGGTGATCGCCCCGCCGTACGACGTGATGAATACCGCCGAGGCGCGCGCCATGGTGGCGGGCCGGCCGCTGAGCTTTCTGCACGTGTCCCGGCCCGAGGTGGACCTGCTGGAGGACACCGACCCCTACGCGGACGCCGTCTACGCCAAGGGCGCCGAGAACCTGCGCCGGCTGATCGCCGACGGCGTGCTGCGGCAGGACGCCGAGCCCTGCTACTACGCCTACCGGCTGGTGATGGACGGGCGCGCGCAGTTGGGTGTAGTGGTGGCGGCGTCCGTCAGTGCCTATGACGAGAACCGCATACGCCGCCACGAGTTCACGCGCCCGGACAAGGAAAACGACCGCGTGCGGCACGTCGACACGAGCAACGCGCAGACCGGCCCGGTGTTTCTGGTGCACCGCGCCGACGCGGCGCTGGACGGCGTGCTGGCGCGCGCCGCGGCCGGCCAGCCGGCGGCCGACGTCACCGCCGCCGACGGCGTGCGCCATACGCTGTGGGTGATCGATGCCCCGGCAGACATCGCCGCCATCACCGCCGCCGCGAACGCGCAGGGCGTGCTCTACATCGCCGACGGCCACCACCGCAGCGCCGCTGCATCCCGCGTGGCCGCGGCGCGCGGCGGCGATCCCAATGCCGAGCACCACTTCTTTCTGGCCGTGAGCTTCCCGCATGACCAGGTGAAGATCCTCGACTACAACCGTCTGCTGACGGACCTGAATGGCCTGGAGCCGGATGCCTTTCTGGCCCGCGTCGGTGAGCATTTCGAGTGCCAGCCGACCGCCGGCCAGGCACGGCCGACGACGGCCAACGAATTCGGCATGTACCTGCGCGGCCAGTGGTACCGCCTGACGCTCAAGCCCGGCCGGGTGCCGGACGACCCGGTCGGCCGGCTGGACGTGAGCCTGCTGCACCACTGGCTGATCGAGCCGGTGCTGGGCGTGAGCGACCCGCGGCGCGACAAGCGCATCGACTTTGTCGGTGGCATTCGGGGTTTGGGCGAGCTCGAACGGCGCGTCGACAGCGGCGAGATGGCGGTGGCGTTCGCGCTGTACGCCACTTCGCTCGAAGACCTGATGGCAGTGGCCGACGCCGGGCAGGTGATGCCGCCGAAGTCCACCTGGTTCGAGCCGAAGCTCGCCGACGGCATGGTCAGTCACTTGCTGGACTGAGCAACCGTCATTCGCGGCGAGGGCGCCGTTCCCACGGGGTTGCTTGTGGGAGGCGCGCCCTCGGGCCGAATTACTGTCGCCGCAGGCAGAAATCCACGATCGCGTGCCCCAACCGCTCACCGCGGCGCTCGTACTTGGTCGGCGGGCGGGCGGCGGTACCCGGTTCGGCGATGAAATCGGCATTGTCAGCCAGCAGCTCCGCGATCGCCTGCGCGTAATCCGCCCAGTCGGTGGCGATGTGCAGCCGACCGCCGGGCGCGAGCGCGCGCGCGGCGAGCGCAAGAAACGCCGCGTTCACCAGGCGCCGCTTGTGGTGGCGCTTCTTCGGCCACGGGTCCGGGAACAGCACCAGCAGTTCATCGAGACTGCCGGGCGGCAGGTGCCGGCCGAGCACCTCGACCGCGTCCGCGCACACCACGCGCACGTTGCGAAGCCCGGCCTGCTCGACGCGCAGCAGAAAGCGGCCGATGCCGGGCGGGTAGACCTCCACGCCGACGAAGTCGCGCTGCGGGTGCGCCGTTGCAAGATCGAGCAAGGCGTCGCCCATGCCGAAGCCGACTTCGAGCGTGCGCGGCGCGCGGCGGCCGAAGGCGTGGTCCAGATCGAGCCCGCCGTCCGGCAGGTCGATGCCGTAGCGCGGCCACAGCCGATCAAGCGCCTGCCGCTGCGCCGGCGTCATGCGCCCGGCGCGCACCACAAAGCTGCGGATGGCGCGCCGCGGTGCGGGAGCTTCAGCCGAAGGCGTCTCAGTCAAACATCAGCCCTTCGAGCGGCGACGAGGCGGACGCATACGCCTTGCGCGGGATGCGGCCGGCCCGGTAGGCCTCGCGGCCGGCCTCGACGGCCTTGCGCATGGCGCTTGCCATCAGCACCGGGTCCTTGGCGCCAGCGATGGCGGTGTTCATCAGCACGCCATCGCAGCCGAGTTCCATGGCCACCGCGGCGTCGCTCGCCGTGCCGACGCCGGCGTCGACCAGAATCGGCACGCCCGCCTGCTCGATGATCAGGCGCAGGTTGTACGGGTTGCGGATGCCCAGGCCCGACCCGATCGGCGCCGCCAGCGGCATCACCGCCACGCAGCCCATGTCTTCGAGGCGCCTGGCGAGGATGGGGTCGTCGGAGGTGTAGACCATCACCTCGAAGCCGTCGGCGATCAGCGTTTTCGCCGCCGCCAGCGTCTCGACCACGTCCGGGTACAGCGTCTTGTGCTCGGCCAGCACTTCAAGCTTGACCAGGTTGTGGCCGTCCAGCAGCTCGCGCGCCAGGCGGCAGGTGCGCACCGCCTCGTCGGCGGTGTGGCAGCCGGCGGTGTTCGGCAGGATGGTGTAGCGGTCCGGCGGCAGCACGTCGAGAAGGTTCGGCTCGTCCGGGTTCTGGCCGATGTTCACCCGCCGCACCGCCACGGTGACGATCTCGGCGCCGCTCATGGCGATGGCGCGGTCGGTTTCGTCCAGATCCTTGTACTTGCCGGTGCCGACCAGCAGGCGGGAGGTGAAGGTGCGTGCGCCGATGCGCAGCGGGTCGTCGTGTGCAGTCATGGTTGCTGATCCTGGCGGCATGAGCCGCCGTGTTGGCCTGGCGGCACCCGCCGCCGCAAGTAATGGGCGGCGCGCTCCGTCCTGTTGGCGACGGCGTCAGCCGCCGCCGATGGCGTGGATGATTTCCACCCGGTCGCCGTCGCGCAGCACGCGCGTCACGTGCTCGCCGCGCGGCACGATGTCGCGGTTCACCTCGACGGCCAGACGCTTGCCGGCAAGACCAAGCTCGTCCAGCAGCGCCGCCAGTGAAAGCTCCGCCCGCACCGCGCGCGGCTCGCCGTTCAGCACGATGTCCACGTCAATGCAGGCTGTGCGGCGCCGCCAGGTGAAACGGCGGAATCGGCGCGTCGAACTCCTCGCCGTCGTCCGCCACCATCTGGTAGCTGCCGTGCATGAGGCCGGTCGGCGTGTCCAGCAGGGTGCCGCTGGTGTAAGTGAACGACTCGCCGGGCGCCAGGTGTGGGTGCTGGCCGACCACGCCCAGGCCCCGCACTTCCTGCGTGTTGTCCTCGGCGTCGGTGATGATCCAGTGCCGCGATACGAGCCGCGCCGGCACCGTGCCGCGGTTGCTGATGGTCACCGTGTAGGCGAACGCATACCGGCCGCGCGCCGGCTCCGACTGGTCGGCCAGGTACTGGGTGCTCACGGCGACGGCCACGTCGTGCGGGCGCGGCTGGCGGGGATCGTAGGGAGCGTTCATGGCGGTATTCTAGCGCCCCGCTTCGGACCTCCCACGCCCGTCTTCATGCAGCAATATCTCGATCTGATGCGCGCCGTGCTGGAGCGCGGCACGCGCAAGGCCGACCGCACCGGCACCGGCACGCTGAGCCTGTTCGGCTGGCAGTCGCGCTATGACCTTGGCGCCGGCTTCCCGCTGCTCACCACCAAGAAGCTGCACGTCAAATCCATCATCCACGAGCTGCTGTGGTTCCTGCGCGGCGACACCAACGTCGCCTACCTGCACGCGCACGGCGTCAGCATCTGGGACGAGTGGGCCGACGAGCGCGGCGAGCTCGGGCCGATCTACGGCTACCAGTGGCGGTCCTGGCCGGACTACGCCGGCGGCCACATTGACCAGATCGGCGGCGTCGTCGAGCGCATCCGCCGTGATCCCGACTCGCGCCGCCTGCTGGTGAGCGCCTGGAACCCGGCGCAGGTGGACGCCATGCGCCTGCCGCCGTGCCACGTGCTGTTCCAGTTCTACGTGGCGGACGGGCGCCTGTCGTGCCAGCTGTACCAGCGCAGCGCGGACATTTTTCTGGGCGTGCCGTTCAACATCGCGTCCTACGCGCTGCTGACGCAGATGGTGGCGCACGTGACGGGTCTGAAGCCCGGCGAGTTCGTGCACACGCTGGGCGATGCGCACCTGTACCTGAATCATCTCGATCAGGCGCGCGAGCAGCTCGCGCGCACGCCGCGACCGCTGCCGCGGCTGGCCATCCGCCGGCAGACAACCTCGCTGTTCGATCTCGAATACGACGATTTCGCGCTGACGGCCTACGACCCGTACCCGGCCATCCGCGCGCCGGTGGCCGTGTGACGGCAGCGACCGAGATCGTGCTGGTGGTGGCGGTCGCGCGCGGTGGGGTGATCGGCGCGGACGGCGCACTGCCGTGGCACCTGCCGGCGGATCTCGCGCACTTCAAGCGCCTCACGCTGGGGCACGCCGTGATCATGGGCCGGGCGACGTTCGAGTCCATCGGCCGGCCGCTGCCGCAGCGTCTCAACATCGTGCTGACGCGCCAGGCCGACTACTCCCCGCCGGGCGTCGAGGTCGTGGCGAGCCTCGCCGCTGCCTACGCGCGCGCCGCCGTGCACGGCGGGCCGGTCATGGTCATTGGCGGCGCCGAGGTCTTCGCGCAGGTGCTGGCCGACGCGCAGCGCATCGAACTCACGGAAATCCACGCCGACCTGCCGGGCGACACGCACTTCCCGCCGCTGGGCGCCGACTGGCACGAGGTGGTGCGCGAGGACCATCCAGCCGACGCGCGAAACGCCCACGCGTACAGCTTCGTCACCTACCGGCGCGACTGAAACCCGGTCGAGTTTTTGTGGGAGGCCCGCCCTCGGGCCGAATGCTCTAACCGTGACATTCGCGGCGGGGGCGCCGCTCCCACGGCGACGTTGGACGGGTTTCTAGAACGACAGCACGCCCAGCATGCGCAGCCCGGCGAGCGCGAGGAACACCGCGAACACGCGCTTGAGTGTCGGCACCGGCAGGCTGTGCGCCAGGCGCGCGCCAAGCGGCGCCGTCGCCACCGCCGCCGCCGCGAGACCGACGAACGCGGGCACATAGAGGTAGCCGACCGCGCCCGGCGGCAGGCCCGCGTGGTCGCGCCCGTTCCACAGAAACGCCGCCGCGCCGAGCACGCCCAGCACCAGCCCGCAGGCCGAGGACGTCGCCACCGCACGGCGCATGTCCACCCGGCAGTAGTTCAGAAACGGCACCGTCAGCGAACCGCCGCCGATGCCGAGCAGCGTCGAGGCGGTGCCGATCACGCTGCCCGTCGCGAGCAGGCCGGTTTTGCCCGGCAGCGGCCGGCGCCCGGGCGCGGTGGCGTTGAAGAAAATCTGCGTCGCGACACCGATCACAAACAGGCCGAAGATGCGCGCCAGCAGCGCGCTCGGCAGCTTGTCCGCCAGCCAGCCGCCGAGCAGCGCGCCCGGCACCAGACCCGGCAGCAGCAGGCGCAGCAGTTGGCCATCGACCGCGCCGCGCTTGTAGTGGGCCCAGGTGGACGACATCGACGTCGGCACGATCACCGCGAGCGACGTGCCGATCGCCAGATGCATCAGCACCGCGGGCGGTATACCCAGCAGCGGGAACACCAACGCCAGCGCCGGCACGATGACCACGCCGCCGCCAAGACCCAGCATGCCGGCGATGAGCCCCGCCAGCGCGCCGACGGCGAGGTACGCAACCAGCATCACGCCGTGCGTTTACGGCGTGTGGCGTTCTGCGCCGTCGGCGGGTTCGCTCAAAGGCTGGTCTGCGCCGGCTGCGTGCGCGCGGCGAGCTTTTGCAGCATCTCGGTGGCGCGGGCGCTGCCGGCGGCGGCGGCTTTCTTCAGCAGCCGCTCGCCTTCCGCCATGTCGCGCGGCACGCCGGCGCCTTCCACGTACAGGCCGCCGAGCTCCGCCCACGCTTCCGCGTTGCCGAGTTCACCGGCCTTGCGCAGCCAGTCCGCGGCCGCCTTGTCGTCGCGCGTCACGCCAAGGCCGGAGGTCAGCATGGTGGCGATCTCGACCATGGCCTGCGCGTTGCCGGCGCGGGCCTGAGTTTCCCAGTGCCCGTAGGCGCGCTTGAACCAGGTGGTCGCCTGCGGCGGGTCCATCGGCACGCCGTGGCCGTACATGTAGAACGTGCCCATGAAGTACTCGGCCTCGACGTTGCCCTGGTCGGCCAGCGGCTCGATCAGGCGCACGGCGGTGTTGAAGTCGTGCTTCTCGAACGCGGCGATGCCGTCTTCGAGGGCGCCGGCCTGTGCGCCGAGCGTGCCAAGGGCCAGGGTTGCGATCAGCAGGCGAGTCAATGTCCGCACGGTGAGTCCTCCTCGCGAGTCACGCCGGCGGGCTTGGCCAGCGCGGGCAGCATGGTACACTGCGCGCCCCCGAAAATCGGCGCCGTGGCTTGTTCCAGCGGCCCCGCCCACGGGGAGCAAAGCACGATGGGGCGGTAGCTCAGCTGGGAGAGCGTCGCGTTCGCAATGCGAAGGTCGGGAGTTCGATCCTCCTCCGCTCCACCAAACATGAAGGCCCGGGCGCTTGGCGTCCGGGCCTTTTTTGTTGGGCGATTTTGTTGGGCGATGGCGTGCCGCCGGCGCGGGCATCAATTGACCGTCAGCGCGCGGCGGCCAAAGAACTGCCGCTCGAACTCCAGGTCGTCCTGCAACTGGCGCAGGCGCGCCTCGATGGTGGCGAGCTGCGCAAAGGCGATCGGCTGCAGCTTGCTGGCGCGGCGCAGCTGCTCCATGGCGAGCTCCAGGCGGCCGTTCTGCACGTGGTGCTCGGCGCGCATCTGAAACGCCTCCACCTTGTCGCCGCGCTGTTCGGCGGCGCGCGCCAGCAGCTCCAGCACCGGCGGGGCGGGCTGCGCCTGGTGCGCACGGGCGGCGAGCACGCCGCGCGTGACGTCCGCGTGCCCGGCACGCAGCTCGGACTCGGCGAGCAGCAGCTGCAGGGCGAGGTTGTCCGGGTACAGCTTCAGGTCCTCGCGCGCCAGGGCGCTGGCGGCGGCCGGCTGGTTGTTCGCCATCGCCAGTTCCACCTGCGCCACCCGGTAGGGCAAAAAATCCCCGGCGTTCGCACTCAGCGCCGTCAACCGCGCGGCGGCCTGCTCGGTCCGGCCGGCGCGCATCAGCGCCAGCGCCTCGCCATAGCGCCAGGCGCGCGCCGCCATCGGCTCGTCGGGCATCGCGTTTTGCTCGTAGTAGCGCAGTGCGTCGTTGGGGCCGGTGGCGGTCAGCACCCGCACCCGTTCGCGCAGGTGCAGGAAGGCGCCGTTGTCCGGCAGGCGCCGGCCAGGCAGGCGCAGCGCCCGGTCGCGCGACTCCGACACGCGGTCCAGCGTGACCGGGTGCGTGCGCAGGAAGGCCGGCATCTGTTCGCCGGCCGAAAAGCGCGTCGCCTGGTGCATGCGGTCGAAAAAATCCGCCATCGCCTTCGGGTCGAAGCCAGCCGCCGACAGCGTCTGGATGCCGATGCGGTCCGCTTCCGATTCGTTCTGGCGGGTGAAGTCGATCTGGTTCTGCACCGCCCCCGCCTGCACGGCGGTGATGGCCGCCACGCCGGCATCGCCGCCGCCATAGGCGCCGAGAATGATCGCGCCCAGCATGGCAGCGATGGTCGGCATGGTCATCCGCTGCTGGTTCTCGAACGCGCGCGGCAGGTGGCGCTGCGTGACGTGCGCAATTTCATGGCCGAGCACGGACGCCAGCTCGTCCTCCGTGCGCGTGGTCAGGATCAGCCCGCTGTTCACCCCGATGTAGCCGCCTGGGCCGGCAAAGGCGTTCAGTGTCGGGTCGGTTACGACAAAGAAATCGAACCCGCGCTGCGCGTCGCCGCTGTTGCGGCCAAGGCGCTGGCCCACCCCTTGCAGGTAGCCGTTCACGAGCGCGTCGTCCAGCACCGGCATGCTCTGGCGCACCTGCCGCATGAAGCTGACGCCGATGCGCTGCTCCAGTTGCGCGGACAGCAGCCCGCCGGCCGCATCGCCGATCTCGGGCAGGGCGATTTCCGCCTGCGCGCGCGGCACGCACAGGCACAGCAAGAGGCACATCAGGCGACGCAACATGGGCGGGCGTTCGGGCAGGGCAATGGGTGCCGACTAAGACAGTATGCTTGAGCCGCAGTTACGCCACCGCCCACGCGCCATGACCGATACGGCCCCCCACGCCACGCAGGAACTCGACACCAGCGGTCTGCTGTGCCCGCTGCCGGTGCTCAAGGCCCGCCGCGCCTTGAACACCATGCAGTCCGGCCAGCGCCTTTGTGTGATAGCCACCGACCCCAAGGCGCCGGACGACTTCGCGGCCTACTGCCAGCAGTCGGGCGACGTGCTGGTGGAGTCCACGCGGGAGGGGGAGGGGTTTCGGATCGTGGTGCAGAAGCGGTGATTCGAAGCTCCCACGGCGACGGCATGTGTGGCCCTAACGGGGGTGCGGCCAGGAATTTGACGGCGCGCTTGGCGGGCATCTTGCTTGATGCGGTGGTCTCGCCACCGCGTTTTAGATCGACCACCTCGTCGCGTCGGTTGTAGGTGTGGGCGCCGTGACTAATGTCGTGACTAATGTGAGGTTGCGCCCACCTGGCCGGTGAATTAGCGATATAGGGCAAGCGGGCCTTTTGCACGGCCTCAGGTTTGACGCGGACAACAGGTTAGAGGGAGGCCCGCATGACGGGGTACGATCACGTCGGAATATTCGCTGACTGGGAACGTAAGCTGCTACTTCGCCATCAGCTCGCCGGACCAGACGGGCGCAGCCTTTACCAATACCGCCTCACGCCCGCGGAATTCAGTGATCTAGAGCGATTGCTACGTGAATGCCTGAGCGGCCCGCCTCCCTTCAATCTGTCGCAAGGCATCCGCTCGCCAGGGTTCTCAAGCCTGTTCGTGCTTTACGCCGCTGAGTGGTGGCGGCGTCGATTCGACGGCGCACATTGGTCTTGGGAACCCATCTTATACGACATCGGTGCAGACCCCAACGAATGGAATCAGTTGCAACGAAGCCAATGTGTTCTATTAGGATTTAAAGAATGGGGCTTGCAGGTCAGAGAAACAGGGGGCCTGCGCTTTCTTGGAGCTGTCGCGGTCCAGGGCGGCCTCCCTTTGCGGTTGCTGGTTCAAGCCCGTGGAAAGATTGGCCAGTTATTGAGTCAGATCCTCAGGCAGGCCGGCAATAGCAGCGTCACGCATTCCGATCTCCTGACCTGGGTAGAAAGCCTGCAAAGCAGCTTGCCACAAAGCTATCGGCAGGCGGCCATTTATACCTTGTTGGCCGATGTCGCCTGGACGATTTTGCGCCTGAAGGACGAAGCGAATCTTACGTCCAGTGCGGATGCGATTTCGAAGCTCGATCAACAAGTCAATGGCTGGCGGGAGCGGTTTCCCCTGCCCATCGAGGATGTCGATGCTCAGGGCTTGATTGACCAACTCGTTCGAGATGCGGCCGATGTGCGCATTGAACGGCACGCACTCTGCCTTTCAGTCGAGCGCAAGCTCATCGCTGACGAGAGTGGCGCTTGGTTGTTGCAATCCAACGTTGCTCTTCCGGAAAGCATCCAGGCTAGCCAGCTTGCCAAGCTCATTGACGTGACGGTTGACGACCTGCCTCGCGCGGGGGAACTCGCTTTGATCGCTGGCGACAAACGCTTGGCTACGACAATCCGCCGCATGGCCGGGAGTGACGGTTATCGTGTAGAACGGAAGCCTTGGGGATACTCCGGCGCAATCTGCGCTCACGAGCATGTGCTTCATCTTTCAGCACCGGATGGCCGAGCCTGGTCCGGGATGCTCCCAAAGGGTGAGGCGCTTGACGAGGACTTACCCTGGGTGTTTTCCACGGAAGAATCATCATTTCGCTTCCTACGCCAGGGTAGCGGCGGCGTCGCTGAAACTGAAGCTCTGATTGCATTACCGGTGGGTTGGCACATTCAGTGCGTTGAAGGCGCCGCGGCGTCAGATTGCGGTCGCTTGGCTTTACACGATCGGCGGATACTCCGCATTCAGGGCATGGTCGATTTTCATGACGACACAGGATTTTCTTGCCGGATACGCACAGGACAAGTCACGTCGCCAGAAGAAAGTTACGAATGGCGAGGTCAGCGCTATTGGCTGAATTTCCGGAGTCCGACGATGGCTTTCAAAGGACTACCTAATCTCTATCGAATCAGCCCGGACGGGGTTGCCCAAAAGGTAGACAGACACCCTGGCTGGAGCGTGATAGGTGCGCCAGCGGCGACCAACATACAGCCGATTGGTCCTGTCGCCGCCCGTTATCCGGCCACGGGCGAAGTGAAACAACGTGCCCGCTTGGTCGCTCTGCCAGCGAGTGCTGCGCTATCGCTAGTGAGTCATGATGCCACCTCGGGCGACGTGACTTTCGACAATTGGGGGGCGGCAGCCGCACGGGTTCTTACAGACGGAGTTCTACATAAGTCGCGGAGTATAAATGATACGTTGGTCCTCTCGCTTAGGGTCGCACCGGCCAAGCGAGCACCAGAAAGGGTCGAGATCGAGCTTTTCTGGCCCCAAACCCTGACCCCGGTGCGGCTGGCCGTGCCATTCCCCGGACGAGGCGCACGAGCTTTTGATGCCAGCGGCGCGGAACTACGCTCCGGCACGCTACTCGCTGCAGATCAGCTTGCCGGCGTCCGTGCATTGATGCTCGATGGTGGGAGTAATGCGCCCATGACCCTGGAAGTCGCGTCCAGCCATGGCGATCATCTACGCAGGCATAAGCTCCGTACTTTGCCGGGTGCACTCAGCATCGAAGTTCGGCTGAGGGATTATGGAACCGATATCCAGCACGTGCTTTCCGCCGACGACAGCCCGGACGCCCGAGTGCAAGTCGAACTACGGGTCGGTGGCAGCGAACCTTGGCGGCTCAATGTGGCCCGCTATGCCGCTAAGCTGGACAAAAACGGCCCGAACGCAGCGATTGACGACGCTGGCCTCGCAATGCTCACCTCGGAA
This sequence comes from Immundisolibacter sp., assembly GCF_050250495.1. GTDB lineage: Bacteria > Pseudomonadota > Gammaproteobacteria > Immundisolibacterales > Immundisolibacteraceae > Immundisolibacter. Next base: position 61,137 of record NZ_JBFWOM010000003.1, read on the forward strand.
GAAATCCAAGCGTTGCCTGTGATGGCTTTACGTCTGGAGCGACCTGGCGACGAAGCAATTCGGCTGAGTCCCCGTACCACCGAGGGGGTACCCACCGGCTCGTGGGAATTTGCGACACAGGCTCGTGAGCCAGGATGTTGGCTGATCTACCCTGGCCCGGACGCGCGCTTACGTTTCCGTCCTACGCTTTGGACGGTTGCCGGCGAATCGCAGTCTGACAGTCCATTGGCCCGGGCGATTGGTATTGCCTACCAGAAGGATCGTGAAGCTGCGTTGGATGATGCTATAGAAAAGCTTGCGGCCGATTTCCTGAATCCCTGCTGGACTGAGGTCGAACAACTGGTTGGGCAGGTCGGTCACTTGGCCCTTGTAACTCTGGATGTTTGGCGTCGGTTCGCGCGATCTCCGAAGGGCATGGCGGCATTGGCGATTCGCTTTGGTACCCTGCCCGCGGGCTTTTTGGATCGATTTGATCGAGAGTTGCCGTTCGCGTGGGAGACTGTCCCCTTCACGGCGTGGACGCAAGCGATGGAACGCTTGCACACCCAATGCAAGAGTTTTGGTGACAATTCGGGGGATTATCTCTTCCAGGCGCATCTGAACTCACGGATCAAAGATCTGACCGCGATGCACGGTGCCTTGCACTACTTTCTCGGTATTGCAAGCTCAAAGTTTATGCCGGAAGCCAAAAAAAATTTACCCGCGCTTCGGTATTTCGGCGGTACTGCAGACTCCAGGCTGTTTGAAGGCGCCGACAGCCTGCTCATGCGGTTGCGTCGATCTCACGCCAATGACGAGTGGCCGACGGGCTTAAATGCGATCGTTGGCCAAGCCCGAGCCCAACAAGAAATCGCGCGATTTCTATGTACCCAAAATCTCCACTACTGCGACGGTGTCGGCAACTTGCCGCTCTTGCTCGCCGCTCAAGTGTGCATTAACCAGACCGATGGATGGTTTGCCGAACGCGATCGCATTCACGCCTTGCGGGAGCATCGTGCCTTTGATCCGGAGTGGTTCGACGAAGCCTATAACCTGACCGTTGCCCGTTGTCTGGCCGCTGGCGTGCTGGATGGTTGAGGAAAAGATGAGCCGAACCTACTTCTCCGAGTTACTGCCCGTTCTGGCTGAACGCTCCAAGCTGGCTGCGATCAGTCGATTGGGTTTCGCCAACGTACCGCTGCGCCGGCATCTGGTTGAGATATTCGGTCGGCCCTACGGCGAGCAGGGATCATTTCTCGGCGATCCCACGTTCGAGGCGGTGTTTGGCTGGCAGGGGGCGGAGCCGCGCATGGCCGACCTGGCTGGCGCCTTGCTGACGAAAGAACTCGTCCAGGCGATGGATAACGTACCGGGTGAATTGCGGGAGGACTACCGTTTCCCACGTGACCGGCAGCCCTATTTGCATCAACTGCAAGCCTGGCAAGTACTCGCGCAAACTACACCACAGTCCGTGATTGTCGCCAGCGGTACCGGTTCTGGCAAGACCGAATGCTATATGGTTCCCATCATTGATCGCTTGATACGCCAGCGTGCGGAACAGCGTGGCCCTCAAATTGGCGTGCGAGCCCTGTTCCTGTATCCGCTCAATGCCCTCATCAACAGTCAACGGGAACGGTTGCGCGCCTGGACGCAGTGCTTTGGGGGCGATATCCGTTTTTGTTTGTATAACGGCAATACTCCGGAAACCCTACCCGCCCACGAGAAGCGCGACCATCCCAACGAAGTCCGTGACCGCGAGTCCCTCCGTGCCTCGCCCCCGCCTATCCTAGTCACCAACGCATCCATGCTGGAGTACATGCTGGTGCGCACGGTGGACAAATCCATCCTCGACCACTCGCAAGGCAAGCTGGAATGGGTGGTGCTGGACGAGGCGCATACCTATGTCGGCTCGCAGGCGGCGGAAGCGGCCCTGTTGATCCGGCGGGTGTTGTTCGCCTTCGGTGTCAAACCGGAGCAAGTTCGTTTTGTCGCGACTTCGGCCACCATCGGCGATCCGGAAGGCGAGGCCGGGCAGAAGCTGAAGCGTTTTCTCGCCGATGTGGCAGGGGTGGCGCTGGATCGGGTGCGGCTGGTGTCGGGCCGGCGGCAAGTGCCCACTCTCGGTGGCAATGCGACGGAAGCTGCCTCGACTCTGACGGCACTCGAAGCGATTGATTCGGACCAGGAGCGGTCCTCCGGCCGTTATAGCGCGCTGGTGCGTCATGCCAAAGCGCGACGCCTGCGCGATCTGTTCCTCGGCATGTCCAACTCGCCGTCGGTGGCGAAGCTCTCTGAGATTTGCCATCTTTTGTATCCGGGTGATCCCATCCCTACATTGGCGCAACAGCAGGAAGCGCTGCGCTGGCTCGACCTGGTTTCCGGCACTCGGGCCAATGACGGCACGGCGTTTTTGCCTTTGCGAGCGCACCTTTTCCACCAAACGCTTTCTGGCATATGGGCCTGTGCCGACCCGAGCTGTCTGAAAAGAGCCGGTACCGTCCTAGATGACCCCGACTGGCCCTTCGGCCCTATCTACTTTGAACCGCGCAAACACTGTGATTGCGGCAGCCCGGCTTACGAAATAGTTACCTGCGGGGATTGCGGTGCCGTGCATCTGCTGGCAGGCGAGAGCATGGGACTGCTTGGCCATTACCGCTCACAGGCAGCACTGGATGAATTCGAACTCGAAATGGAACCGGGTGAAATCTTTGAGGAATCGGAAGACGAGGAAATGACCGGCCACCAACATAGGGTGCTGATCGTCAACCGCAGCTTCGACAAGGTCGGGCCACTAGACATCGAACGGCATAGCCGCCGGATCGTAGAACACGCCTCTGATACCGTGCGGCTGCTGGTGAGGGAAGACGAAGGGGATGGGCTGTTTTGCCCAGTCTGCGGCGCCCATGACACCCCCAAGTACCCCCTGTTCCAGTCCAGTCGTCTGGGCGCGCCCTTTCTGTTGGGCGGCATTCTGCCCACCCTGCTGGAGTACGCGCCGGATGGTGAAAAACCTGCCGATCACCCCTGCCGGGGCCGACGCCTGCTCACCTTCAACGACAGCCGCCAGGGTACCGCGCGCATAGCCGCTAAGCTGCAACAGGATTCGGAGCGCAACCGGGTACGCGGGCTCGTGTATCACTTGGCGCTGCAACAGGGACGGGGGCAGGCGAGTCAAGAGGCTGCAAGGCTGGGTGAGGAAATCGAAATCTTGACGGCAAATCTCCCGGCCACGCCAAACGCAAGACTTGATGAGCTTATCGCCGAAAAGCGGAAACGACTCGACGATCTCACTCGCCCCATCCCCATCCCATTTAACGACTTGGCCCAGCACCTGGCCAACCAGGGCCGCGACTTCGATCTCATGCTGGGGCATTACCGCCGGCAGGCGCCCGGCATCTTCCATGAGCCAGGCGGCCCTGTTGAACTGGCGCGGATGTTCCTGGTGCGCGAATTCGGCCGGCGACCGAAGCGCCTTAACAACTTGGAAAGCATGGGGCTGGTGGCGGTCCGCTACCCCGCGCTGGACAACATCCAACTGGTGCCGCCGGCCGTGACCCAGGCAGCGGGTTTCGACCTCGACAGCTGGCGGGATTTTCTGAAAATCAGCCTGGATTTCTTTGTACGTGCCGGAGGTTCGCTGGCCATACCCGCCTCCTGGCGCAACTGGCTTGGTATGCCTTTCCCGCAAAGCCAGCTAGTGCCGCGCGACCAACCGGACACAGGACGCAGCCAGAGGCGCTGGCCCCGCGCCAGGCAAAGCGGCCTGCGCGCCACCTTGGTGCGCCTGCTCACGCATGTGCTGAAGGCGGACCTTGGCGCGCCCCAGGGCGAGGACAGGGTAGATGCGGTGCTCGAGGCCGCTTGGGCGGCACTGATCGGAACAGGAGTCTTGCAGCTCACCGGTGACGGCCGTGTATTGCAACCCGCTAGCCTGGCTTTTGCACCAATGGACCATGCCTGGATCTGTCCCGTCACCCGACGGTTTCTCGATACCACACTGCTTACGCATACTCCTTACCTGCCGGACCGGGCGACCGATACCACCCGCCTTTGCCGGCGGGTCGCTATCCCCCTTTATGATGAGCCCTTCGGCGGCGTCAGTGACGATCTGGAGCGCATCCGCCGTGGCCGAGACTGGCTGGCAGGTCAAACCGATATCGCCCAACTTCGTGAGCAAGGCCTGTGGCCCGATTTGAACGACCGGCTCATTGAACTGGCGCCTTATTTCACGGCCGCCGAACACTCTGCACAGCAGGACTCAAAGACCCTGGAACGTTACGAGAAGGCGTTCAAGGTCGGCGACATCAATCTGCTGTCTTGTTCCACGACGATGGAAATGGGAATCGACATCGGCGGTATCGCCAGCGTCGGCATGAACAACGTGCCGCCGCATCCGGCCAATTACTTGCAGCGTGCCGGTCGTGCAGGGCGGCGCAGGGAAGCCCGTTCGGTGGCCATGACCTTGTGTAAGTCGAATCCGCTCGACCAGTCCGTGTTCGCCAATTCTCGCTGGGCCTTCGATACCCAACTCCCCGCGCCCCGCGTCAGTCTGGACAGCGGCATTCTCGTGCAACGGCATGTGCATTCCCTCTTGCTGGCCCGGTTCTTCGCAGCCCATCTGGCGGGGAGTGGACAGGAACAAACAAAGCTCACCTGTGGCCTGTTTTTTTCAGGCGACACACCCATGGCCAATCGCTATGCTGACTGGTGTCGCAGCTACTCCGAACAGCGAGACCCGGAACTGGCACGGGGACTGCGCCAACTATTGCGCTATAGCCTGCACGATAGCGTTGATCTGCACCGCCTGCTGGACACTGCCGCGCAAGAAATGGATGCGCTATCTCTGGGCTGGCGGCGGGAGTGGGAGCAATTGGAACGGGAAGCCGAGGAAGTTCGCCCGGGCGGCGAGGCGGCTCCGGCTGTTCGCGCCGTCAAACTGCACCAGCAAAGGCTGTCCGGGGAGTACCTACTGCGGGAGCTTGCTACCCGTGGCTACTTGCCAGCCTATGGTTTCCCTACCCATATCGCCCCGTTCGACAATCTCACGCGTGGCCGCATGCAGCAACATGTGGAAAGCCGCGAGGACAACCGCTACCGCCGCCGCGAGCTGGCCAGCCGCGATCTCATGACGGCGTTGCGAGAATACGCGCCCGGTTCGGAAGTAGTCATGGATGGCTTGGTGTACCGCTCCGCCGGCGTGACCCTCAACTGGCATGTTCCCGCCGACCAGCAGGAGGCACGGGAAATCCAAGACATCCGTCATGCCTGGCGCTGTCGGCATTGCGGTGCCAGCGGTTCCAGCTACAGCTTGGAAGCGGCGCGCCGTTGCGATGCGTGCGGCGACCGCGTTGCGGATATGGACATCCGTGAATTTTTGCAGCCCGCCGGCTTTGCCGCAGATTTCTATAAGGAGCCGAGCAACGACATCACCAGTCAGCATTTTGTTCCAGTGGAAACGCCGTGGATCGATGCAAAGGGGGGCTGGTTTCCTCTGGTGAACCCGGCATTGGGGCGATTCCGCTCGACTTCGGGCGGCCATGTTTTCCACCAATCGCGTGGTATCCACGGCCAGGGGTACGCCCTGTGTCTACAATGCGGCCGCGCCGAGCCTATGTTGCCAGACGGCGGCCGTCCGAAAGCCTTTGAACGACCGCATTACAAACTGCGCCGCGCCAAGGATGAGGGTGGGGCGCCATGCGCGGGCAGCGAAAGCGACTGGAAAATCAAATACGGTATCACCCTCGGGCATGAAGCCTGGACGGACGTTTTCGAACTTCAGCTGAAGACGGCGACCGGTATCTGGCTCGATGACGAGCGCGCTGCCATGACCCTGGCGGTGGCGTTGCGAGATGCCCTTGCCGAGTCCATCGGAGTTTTGGCCACTGAATTGGGTTGCACGACCAAACCGGTGCGGCCAGAGAACGAGCCCGTGCGCCGGTCCATCTTAATTTACGATCGCAGTTCGGCGGGGTATGCCTCCAGCGTAGAGGGCCACTTGGATTCCATTTTCCATTTGGCGCACAAGCGGCTGGACTGTCCAGGGGCTTGCGATAGTGCATGCCCGCGTTGCGTTCTCGATTTCGACCAGCGTTTTGCTGCAGACGATCTGGACCGGCACGCCGCCCTCGCCGTTCTTACCAAGGGTTGGCTGGATCAGTTTCACCTGCCTTCGGAGCTGAGCTATTTCGGTCCAGCATCCCGCGCCGAATATCGGAGCCTGCCCGAGGCGATCTGGCACGCAGTTATTCGGCAAGGTGCCCCAGGGGTGCGCCTATACACAGGCGGGGATGCAAGCATCTGGGATGTCGGCCCGTCTTCTCTGCGCGAGCTCGCCTACCGTTTGGCGGGTCATGGGGTGGCCGTGGAAATCATTCTGGCTGACGTTTCCGTCGACCAGCTAGATCACGCGGACCGCTACCTGCTCGCAAGCCTCGCCGATCAGCCGAACATCACTATCCGTGCCATCGCCGCAACTCAGCGTTGCGGACAGGGCTGGTTAATAGCCGAGACTTCGAGTGATCCATCATCTCGCTGGGGGGTGGTGAGCGAACAGGCAATAGCCTTCAGTCCCGGGTGGGGTAAAAGTGAAGGGCCATTGGTTACAGCCAGAAATGGCGCACGGTTACATTTGTCGGGTGAGGCTCTTCGTGCAGAATTAATCCGGCCAGAGCGGACTGACTCGGGTGACCGAGAGATGGAAATCCACCACGAGTTGGACGGCGGCCTTCAGGGCTTCGGTTGTCGATTTTGGCGACACGTCGCTGGCGAACATCCTGCTGTCCGAGACGTCTTGGATGACCTCGATGCCGACATCGTTTCGATCGCCTATCGTGACCGCTATTTATTCACGCCGTTGTCGGTTGCCCTGCTCGCTGAATTGGTTTACGGACTGCGCCAAATCGTTGGGCAGGAACGATGGGCGGTTCGTGATTGTTACATCACCACAACGAATCGCCGCAGTGTCGCAGGAAACACGGCCCGGAACATGATTTGGTCGGACTGGTCGGAGATGAACATCCGTGAGCAAGTATTGGAAGCGACTTTTCGTTACCTCGGAATCGACATAGTGGTACAAGTGGCTGACGGAGCCACGACCGGCCATGGCCGGCTGCTTGATGTGGAATGGTCGTCGGGCAAAAAAGTGACCTTGCGCCTCGATCAGGGCGTTTCATACTGGCGGGCGGCCCGGTCGAACAGCCGTCAAGCCTGCTACTTTAGGTTTGATGCTGGGGAGGCCGACGTACGGGGTAGGCAGTTGGCGGAATTGATGATCGACATCGAAGGCGCATCTCATCCGACCCAAATTTTTGCAAAGGTGCGGTAGTTGTAGGAGTCGTGGACGTTGTCCCTATTTAGCGCGTAGGGCGGATCGCGATCCGCGTTCCGTGTTGTCTTTCGGGTACTTTGTCTCGAACACGGAGGGCGGAATACGCTGCGCTATTCCGGCTTACGCGGGCTACGTGCCCTGCCGCTCGCAGGGGCCTTGCGTTCTTCGAGCCGGCCGGTGACGTATTTGTGCAGGACGCTGGCGATGAGCGTTTGGTACGGCATGCCTTCTTCCAGCGCCCGCACCTGGATGTCCTGCAGGTCGCCGGCCGACAGGCGGATGTTGACACGCCGATCCTTGATGGCGGTTGCCCGCGCCGCGGCGCGTAGCTTCGAGAGCTCGCCCCGGGTGGCAACGGACTTGAGCTTGCCGGCCTCGTAGGCGGCCAGCAGTTCTTCTTCGTACTGAGCGTCATTCGACATCGGGCTCACCCTTGTTCAGAAAGTCGCGTGTCGCCTTGCGACTCGGGATGACGGTCTTGAGGAAGTAATGGTCGCCTTCCTCGACAAACGGAACCAGGTAGGCGTAGCCGTCCCAGGCGACCACCATTACCCGCTGGTTGGGGTATCTGGCCGGGTTCGGGTGGGTCACCACATCGAGCAGGCCGCCGGCCTCCACAGCTACGACGACTTGCTCGAAGCTGATGCCACGTTCGGCCTGCAACTCGGCATTTTTCTCGGCACCCCAGCGGAAAGGTTTCACGCTTGGCAATCTAGCTCACCGTGTGCCGTTTGTCATCGGTTCGTGGCTGTTGATGGGACGGATAAAGTTGGCTCAATCGTAGCGGCGCTACGAAAAGCCGGATTTTTTCAAGGCGACGACTCGCAGCCGCGCACGCCGCGACGCGGCCGGCAGACCCTCAATCCGCCAGCCCCGAATCCTGCACCTTGGCCACGCCGTACACGTACTGCAGCACCGGTACGTCGACGCCCAGTTCCGCCGCCTTGTCCAGATACGGCTTGAGGATGATGTCGACTTCCATCTTGCGCCGGCGGTGCAGGTCCTGGTGCATGGAGGTGCGGCCCTCGGTCTCGCCGCTGGCCTGCATGCGCTGCCGAAAGCGCACGCCGAGTTGCATCATCAGGTCGACCGCGTCGTCGAAGGGCAGGCTGTCGTACTCGCGGAACTGGCCCATCGGCGCGTAGAAGTTCTGCGGCGCGTAGCCCATGGCCTTGTAGACCTTGAGGAAATCGCGCGCCAGCAGGATGTAGTTGACCGCGCCGGCGCGCACTTCCAGGCCGTCCGGGAAGGTCAGCGGCAGGCCGAGCGTGCTCACCGACCAGCCGGACGCGGTGCCGATCTGCATCAGCTTTTCCCACAGCACCTGGCGGATGTTCTGCATGGCCTTGGTGCCGAAGCCGGCGTTCTGGAACGCCGCCACGACGGCCTCGATGCGCGGCGTGACGCCACCGTCAAGTTCGCCAAAGTAGGCGGTGGTGGGCGTGGTGAGGCCGGCCATCACGTGGCCGGGTTCGAGCAGCACGCCGCCCTCGATGGTGGACGCGCCGATCACCTTGTCGCGCCCGGCCCAGTCGCGCAGGCGCTCTTCCTTGCCGATGCCGTTCTGGAACGAGCAGACCATGCGCACGCGGTCCTTGAGCGAGGCGGCCTCGGCGAGCGCGGTTTCGGTGTCCTTGCCCTTGGTGAGCAGGATCATGAGGTCGAACTCGCCCGGCGCCTGGTCGGGGTGCGTCACGCAGGTGAGGTGCTCGCGCACCACGAAGTCGCCGTAGATGCCGGTGATGTGCAGGCCGCTGGCCTTGATGGCGTCCATGTGGCGGGGCCGGCCGACCAGCGTCACGTCCTCGCCGGCGCGCGCCAGCATGCCGCCGATGACCGAGCCCAGACCGCCGGCGCCGCAGATGATGAAGCGCATGGTTCTCCTCCTGGCTGTGTCTTTATCGTGCCGCCCATGGGTCAGGGCGGCTTCGCCAAGATTCGCACATGCCAAATGCTTGCGCGACGCGCAAATCCGTGTCCCGCCACACGGCCGGCGTGAGGGTTACGGAAGCTGAATTCGCCCCGCCGGGATGGGCTCGTGGCCCAGCGACACCAGGCGCAGGTCCTCGCCGTAGCGCAGCAGGCCGCCCAGGCGCTGCTGTTCCACCTGTTCCAGCGGGCGGGCGTAGGCGCTCGATTCGGCGCCGACCGCCGCCACGGCGTCCTTGGCCACCTTCATCAGCGCGTCCTGCACGGCCTTCAGATCCGGGTTGTCGGTGACGACCATCTCGGCGCGCTGCTCGCCGTTCGAGGTGCGCGCCACCGCCTCGTACACCGCGCCGGTGTAGCCGGCGACGGTTTCCTGCCGGCCGAGCGGGCGCACGGTGACATCCGTCGGCACGTCCGAGGTGGCGTCGCCGAGCAGGCCGGCGAGGAAGGTGTCGGCGCCCACGGCGCGGATCTGCCGCGAGACGTTCTCGACGTCGATCACCTGCCCTTGCGCCACGGCGTACAGGCGCCCGTTCAGCATGAGCTGGTAGTTCTCGGCGTCGGTGCCGATGCGAAAGTTGCCGGCGTCGCGGTACTCGACGCGCAGTTGCTCGCCGCCCGCCATGGCGTAGACGGCGGTCAGGTCGGCAAGGGCAGGGGCCGCGGCGAGTGCCGCGGCGACAAACAGCAGAGAACGAATCATCAGCAGCACACTCCTGTGAGGCGACCGGTCAGATTTTCACCCGCACGCGGTAGGTGAGCGTTTGACCGCCGCCGGCGGGGACTGTCACGCGCCAGCGGGCGGTGTGCGCGGCGGCCTTCTTGTGCGGGTGGGAGCTGTCGATGAGGGTCCAGTCGCCGGGGATGGGCTCGTCCACGGTCACGGTCACCGGCGTCTTGCGGGCGTTCTTGAGGTCGAGGCGCCAGGCGCTCTCGAACTGCGGGCGCTGGTCCGTGTCGACCGTCAGCACCTTGAAGGCGGTCTGCGTGCGCCGGGCGGTCACGTCAAAGGCGTCGCCGAGCTTGATGCGCGCGGTTTCGTTCTGCGGCGTGTGGTCGATGCGGTCCTCGCCGACGAACTGCGCGCCGCCGGCCGAGTCGCGCTGGTAGACGCGCACCACGCCGGCCGGCAGCGGCAGGCCGAGCCCGGCCGCCTTGCGGTTGTCGACGTGCAGCAGCACGGCCACCTTGTGCGGGGTGTCGACTTCGCCGATCTGCGCGCCGTAGTAGTACTCGGCGCCGCTGAGGCGATATTCCTTGTGCACCTGCACGGCCGGCGCCGCGAGCAGCGCCACCTGCTTGGTCTGCTGGTCGGCGAGCGTGGTCGGCCGGCCGAGTGTGTAGAGGTGGTAATCGAGCAGGGACTCCTCGCGCATGGCGCCGGCGTCGGCCTTGGCCATCATCTCGGCCGCCATCACGTCGCGCTGCAGGGCCGGCTGCACGCGGTTCACGTCGCCGGCCACCAGTTGCAGGCGGGCGTTGCGATACGCGGTGCCGCTGCGGTTGGTCAGCGTCACCCAGCCGGATAGGGCGAGCTCCTTTTCGTTTGCCGCCAGTTCGGCCACGTAATCGGCTTGCCACGTCAGGCCGCCGGTGAGGTAGGACAGCTCCAATGCCCGCTGTCCGGCGCCGTCGCCGTTGACGGTCACCGCCAGCGTCGGCCGGTCGCGCAGGTTGTCCGGCACGGCGTCGAACACCAGGCGCCCCGGCAGGCCGGTCTCGATGCGATCGCCGATCTTCAGCACCACGCCCTCGCCCGCGGCGAGCACGCGGGCCGTCTCGGTGCTGTCGGCGCCCGTCGTGGGGTGGGTGCGCACCACGCGCACCTCGCGGCCAATGTATTTCTCCAGCAGCTTGGCGGGCGTGAGGAGATCAAAGTCGAAGTTCTGTTCCAGCAGCGCGATCGGGTTGCCCTTCGCCACCCGCAGCAGTGCGGTTTCGGGCCGAATCTGCGCGCTCACGTCGCGCAGCTCCAGCACGCTTTCGCCGGATGGCAGCGTCAGCTCGCGCGTATCCTTCACCAGCGCGAGGTCGCCGTTGTAGACGGTGACGGCGAGCGCCTTCTGATCATCCAGCGTGCTGCGCAGCGGCGCCGCCTGCACCAGTCCCGCCAGCGGCGCCGCGAACGCCAGTGCCCGTAGCCCATGTCGCATTCGTCCACTCCTGCGGCCGCGCCGCGTCTGGTGCTGTTGAACAAACCTTACGACGTGCTGTGCCAGTTCACGGACGCGGCCGGCCGGGCGACGCTCGCCGAGCTGCTGCCGCTGCCCGGCCTGTACCCGGCCGGCCGCTTGGACCGCGACTCGGAGGGCCTGTTGCTGCTGACAGGCGACGGGCGCTTGCAGCAGCGCATCGCCGATCCCGCCTTCAAGCTGCCGAAAACCTATCTCGCCCAGGTTGAAGGCATGCCGGACGAGGCCGCGCTCGACGCGCTGCGCCGCGGCGTGGTGCTGAACGACGGTCCCACCCGCCCGGCGCAGGCGCGCGTGGTGCCCGAGCCCGCCTGGCTGTGGCCGCGCGTGCCGCCCATCCGCGAGCGCCGGCTGATTCCAACCGCCTGGATTGAACTCACGATCACCGAGGGCCGCAACCGGCAGGTGCGGCGCATGACGGCGGCCGTGAACCTCCCCACGCTGCGCCTGATCCGCGTGGCCATCGGTCCGCTGCGGCTCGGTGAGCTTGCGCCGGGCCAGTGGCGCGCGGCGACGGCGGCGGAACTCGCCGCGCTCGACCGCGTTCAGTCAACCGCCCCGACCGGCCGGCCGAGCGCGGCGCCGAGATCGCGCAGGAACGCCGCCCGTTCGCGGTAGACGACGCCCGTCATGCCGAGCGCCATGGCGCGGGCCACGTTGTCCGGGTTGTCGTCGATGAACACCGCCTGCGCCGGGTCGACGCCGATGGCATCGGCCACCGCCGCGAAGGCCGCCGCCTCGCGCTTGCAGGCGCCAAGGTAGTAGCTGTTGAACACCCGCCCGAAGGCGTGGGCGAAGGGCTGGGCGGATTCGATGTCGTCGAGCCAGTCGGTGTGGTCGGACAGCACCGCCGTGGCGTACCCGGCGCGCGCAAGCTCCGCGGCAAGCGTGAGTTGCCACGGCCGCACCTCGGACAGCGCCAGCACGTCGGCGCGAAAGCGCGCGCAATCGCCGAGCGGCCCGAGCGCGGCTTCGAGGCAGCGCCACCAGTCCGCTTCGGCGCCGCGGCCGGTGACGTAACCGCTGTCTACCAACGCCTGGAACGCCAGCCCCGGCAGGGGCGGGTAGTCGAGGCCGCGCCGCTGCGCGAGCGCCTTCAGCGCGCCGCGAAATCCGCGCTCGGCGACGACGCCGTCGAAGTCGAAGATGACCGCGCGCAGCATCAGACTGTGCTGTGGGAGGCCCGCCCTCGGGCCGAATGGATCGCGAAAATCATTGCCCCGTCACCCGCCATTCAATCCGAAGTTCCCATGCCCCGCTGCCACCGGCCGCTCGGGGTCCGTCTGCCAGGCTTCGACCCGCACCGTGGCCACGGCGCGGCCAACGCGGATGGGCGTGACGGTGAGGTGCAGGTCGCGCGACACGGCCGGGCGCAGATAGTCGATGGTGAAGTCGATGGTGCGCGGCGCGGCCGCGGTTTCGCGGCGCAGCCAAACAAGGGCGGCGCATTCGAGCGCCGCCGCCACCACGCCGCCGTGCAGGGCACCGATGTGGTAGTTGCCGACCAGGTCCGCCCGAAACGGCAGCCACAGTGCGCCGCTGTCGTCCATCCGCAGGCCGAGGTAGGCGGCGTAGGGCAGGGCGGCCAGCGCCGCGTCGCGCTCAGACATTGCCCAGGGCCCCGAAGTCGCGCAGCGGCTTGCCATCGGGTTTCAGAAAGAACACCCCGGCCACGGTGGCGAACGGCTCGCCCGGCGCGTCCGGCCCGCCGCAGTCCGCCACGCCGCGGATGTGTGCCTGCCGGCCGACCACGCGTACGCACTCGACGCGCGCGTACACGTCGGCGCCGGCCGCCGGCGCGGTGATGAACTCGACCCGCAGACTGAGCGTGGAGTAGTCGGTCGGCGCGTGCAGCGCGCAGAACGTGGCGACGCCGCCGGCGTTGTCGAGCAACGCCGTCACCGGGCCATTGGCAAGCCCGCCGTGGTGGTCGGCGAGTTCCGCCCGAAACGGCAGGCGCAGCACGCAGCGGTTCAGATCCGCCGCCGTGATTTCCAGCCCCAGCGCGGCGCTGTGCGGCACCACGCCGATGTAGTCGCGTCGGTGCTCGGCACTGTCGGCGAGGTAGCGGTAGAGCACGCGCGCTCCTGGGGCGGTGAACGCCGGTCAGTATACTGGCCGCCCCGACACGCCCCCGCGAATCCGCCATGCCGATAGCCCGCTATCCCACCCGCCCCGTCCGCATCGGCAGCATCACCATCGGCGCCGATCACCCGATCGCCGTGCAGAGCATGTGCGCTACCAAGACGCAGGACGTCGCCGCCACGGTGGCGCAGGCGAACGACCTCGCTGCCGCCGGTGCGGGCGTGGTGCGCATCGCCGTCGATACGCCGAAGGACGCCGACGCGCTGGCCGCCATCCGCGCGCAGACGCAGGCCAACCTGTCCGTGGACCTGCAAGAGAACTACCGCATGGCCGAGCGGGTGGCGCCGCACGTGGACAAGATTCGCTACAACCCGGGCCACCTCTACCACCACGAGAAGCACAAGCCCTGGCAGGACAAGGTGCGGTATCTGGCCGACATCGCCGCCCGGCACGACTGCGCGCTGCGCGTGGGCGTGAACGCCGGCTCGCTGGACCCGGAGCGGGCGGCGCAGTTCGCGCCGGACGATTCCGTCTCGCCCATGCTGGTCGGCGCCTTCGAGCACTGCGAGCTGCTGGACAGCCTCGGCTTCACCCGCTACTGCGTGTCGCTGAAGGACTCCGACCCGGCCAAGGTGGTGGAGCTGAACAAGCGCTTCGCCGCCCAGCGCCCGGACGTGCCGCTGCATCTTGGGGTGACGGAAGCGGGCCTGCCGCCGGACGGCATCATCAAGACGCGCATTGCGTTCGAGCAGCTCATCGGCGCCGGCATCGGCGACACCATCCGCGTGTCGCTGACGCTGCCGAACCCGCGCAAGGCCGAGGAAGTCGCCGCCGGCCAGCAGATCCTCGCCGACATCGCCGCCGGGCGCGTGCGCTCGGTGGTGGACTTCGGCAAGGGGCTCAACATCATTTCCTGCCCGAGCTGCTCGCGGGTGCAGAACGAGGCCTTCGTGGACCTTGCCGAGCAGGTGCGCGAGCTGACCGCGTACGCCAAGGACCACCACCTGACCATCGCCGTGATGGGCTGCCGCGTGAACGGCCCCGGCGAGACGGACGACGCGGACCTCGGTCTGTGGTGCGGGCCGAAGCAGGTCAACTTCAAGCGCCGCGGCGAGCTGCTGGGCGCCTTCGGCTACGACCAGATCCTGCCGCGTCTGAAGGCCGAACTCGATGCGCTGATCGCCACATCACCCGCCTGAGCTGCAAGCACACACAGGGAGACCGATCGATGGCGACCACCGCCCCGCCCGGCTATGAATTCGCCGACGTCACCGAGCGCCGCCGGCGCACGCTCGCCAACATGGCGCGCCTGCGCGGACGGATGCGGCCGGTCACCTGGCTGCTGCGGCGGGTATTCGACCTCTCAAAGGTGCTGGGCTTCGAGTACCCGCTGTTCCGGCGCTTCTTCAAGCCGATGGTCGGCATGTTCGACACCGCCATCGACAAGGCCTTTGCCGGCTACACGCCGACCGGGCACGACGTGTTCGTGTGCTCGTACTTCAAGAGCGGCACCAACTGGGCCATGCACACTGCTTATCAGGTCGCCGAGCACGGCGAGGGGCAGTTCGAGGACATCCTGGACGTGGTGCCGTGGGTGGACTGCCCGGATCAGGAAACCACCGTCTGGCTCAACGACCCGCGCCCGCAGCAGCGCTCGCGCTCGGGCCTTCGCGTCATCAAGACCCACGCCCGCGCCCAGTTCGTGCCCTACAACGACAAGGCCAGGTACATCTGCGTGGTGCGCGACCCGAAGGAAGTGATCGTGTCCGGCTATCACTTCTTCGGCTCCATGCTGCTCGGCAGCCTGATCCCGTCGGTCGACACCTGGGTGCGCCATTGCACGTCCGAGGACGCGGTGTTCCACCCCTGGTACGAGTTCACCGCCGGCTACTGGGCCTGGCGCCAGCGGCCGAACGTGCTGTTTCTCACCTACAACGACCTGCAGGACGACCCCACCGGCACCATCCGCCGGGTGGCCGACCTGATGGGTGTGACGCTCACGGACGCCGAAATCGAGCGTGTGCGCGAGCTGTGCTCGTTCGAGCACATGAAGGCCATCGACCACAAGTTCTACCCGGGCGAGGTGTCGCCCTTCGCCCGCCCCGGCGGGCAGATGATCCGCAGCGGCCGCCGGGGCAATTCAGGCGAGATGCTGTCGCCCGCCCAGCAGGCGCACATCGATGCCTGGGCCAAGGCCGGGCTCGCGAGACTCGGCAGCGATTTTCCGTACGAGCGGACTTTCGGCTAAGGCCGCGTCGGCGCGGGGCCGACAGCACCCGCGCGAACGGGCAGCGCCTGCACCAGCAGCGTCCGCCGTACGGGCGGCGCAATCGCTATTGCGCGAGCAGCAGCTGCGCATCGACCCGGCCGGCGCTCGCGCCACTCCCGATGCCGAGCGTGCGTGCTTCGAGACCTTGCTGCGCCAGCGCGCCGAGCCACCCAACCAGCGCGTCGAACGGCGCGTCGTCAAGCCACAGCCGCACGCTGCCGTCGGCGGCGGGTTCGAGCCGTTGCAGGTGCTCGCCAAGGCCGGCCGCACGCAGGCTGGCGTCTATCCGCACCGGCAGCGCGCCGTCTTGCGGTGCGCTGCTGCCCTGGCTCGCGCGCAGCGCGTCCACCTGCGGCGCAAGGCCGCGCAGCCAGGCGAGATCCGCCGCAAGGCGCGCGTTGTCCGCAGCACGCCGCGTCCGCGCCGCCTGCCAGGGCGACCACACGAGCGCATGGCCGGCGAGCGCGATCAGCACGCCGCCGGCCAGCAGCAGCAGACGCCGTTCGCGCGCCGAGCGCTGGCGCCAGCCGGCCTTGAGGTTGTCCACCGCGCTCATCGACGCTCCTGCGCTTGCAGCACCACGCGCGTGCGCACCACGCCACCTTCCGCCACCGCCACCGGCAACTCGGCGCGCACGCCGGCCTGCGCCGCGAGCGCCGTGCGCAGCGTCTCGACGGCCGGCAGGTCGGGCAGTGCGAGATCGAGCGTCAGGCGGCCCTCCTTGTAATCGAGCCCGGTCAACGCCTGCCCCGCCGGCAATGCAGCCGCCGCCACGGTCAGCAGCGGTAGCACTGCACCGCCGCCACGGGCGCCGCGCTCCAGCAGCGCCAGGCGGCGCTGCGCCTGCGCGCGCAGGCTGACCGGGCGACCCTCTTCCGGGAACAGGCGCGTGAACTCGGCGTTCAATGCCTGCCGCAGGGCGGCGTTCTGCTGGTCCAGCCGGCGGCTTTCGATCAGCCCGCCGGCGAGCAGCAGCGCGAACCAAAGCGCCGCGAGGCCAACGGCAAGTCGCCAGCGCCGCCAGTCGCCGGCCGGGCGCGGGGGCGCGAAATCGCCCTGTAGCAGGTCGATTCCGACGCCCGCCTCCGCCAGGCGCAGCGCCTCAACCGCCGGCACGCTGCGGACGGTTGCGGGCAGCTCAAGCGGCGGGGTTGCACCGCCCGGCGTCTGCCACCAGTCGAGGCCCGCCGGCGCCAGCGCCGCGAGCAGCGGCAGCACGTCCGCCGCCGGCCCGCACAGGCTGGCCTCGCCGCCCAGGCGCGCGGTGAGCCAGTCGGGTTCGGCGAGCACGGTGGCAGCATCGCCCGGCAGCACCGCGGCGAGCGGTGTCAGGCTCGCGACGTTCAGGCCACCGTTACGCAGGTGTGTGAGCGCGTCGGCCAGTGCGGCGCGGTTCATCACGGCAAATTCGGTTACTCCATCGCCGGCGCGGCGCCCAACCGCCACCTGCATAGCGTCGAGTTCACCGGCCAGCTGGTCCTCGATGGCGAAGGCCGCCACCTGCGCGAGCCGCCGGCCGGCGACGCGCGGCAGCATCTGCCCGCCCACCCACGCCTGCGGCGCCGCCAGCAGCACGGAGAGCGGCACCGCACCCGCCGCCCGCGCCAGCGCGGCCGCGTCGCCCTGCCGCACCGCGTCGCCGTCGCGCCAGTCAAAGGCGTCCGCGCCATCCCAGCGCACCGCAAGCGCCGTCATCAGCCAATCCTCTCGTCGTGACGGCGCCGCACGCGCAGCGCGCCGTCGTGGGCTTGCAGCAGGCTGTCGCGCTGGCGCGTGAGGCCGTCGAGCGTCACCTCGGCGCGCAGCGTGAACCAGGCCGAACGCACTGTCAGGCCGCTCGCATCGACCAGTGTGCCGCTGAGCGCGCTGTCGGCGAGGAACGCATCCACGCTCGCAAACGGCATCTGCGCCGCCCGAGTCGCGAGTTGCTGCGCCGGTCCCTGCCGCAAGCCGTCCACCAGCGCCATCAGCAGTAGCGGCGGCGCGCTGTTGATGTTGAGCGGCGCATCCGGTGGCAGCGCGCACACCACGGGCGCGAGCGCCGCGTAGGCCTTGGCGTCCGCCGCCGGCAGCAGGCGCAGCTCGGACACATCCGCCAGCGGCGCGTTGGCGGCGCGCATGGGCGGCTTGCGACGGCTGTAGGCGTCGTCCTCGGCGCCGGCGAAGCGGGCCTCGCTGTCCTCGTCCAGCCAGTCGAGTAGCTGGTCGGCGATGTCGGCCGGCAGATCCAGCAGGTCCAGCAGGCGCCGGAAGCGCTGCTCGGCGAGCGCAATGTCGCCCGCCTGCGGCGACAGGGCGTTGAGGTTGAAACAGCCCTGCGCGTCGCCGAGCGTGGCGCGCCCCGCGGGCTTGAACGTCCACGGCAGGTCGATCTTGACCGGCGTCGGCTGCTCGGCATTGCGCAGCAGCGGCCGCAGGCGCTCGGCGGCGACGATCTCGGCTCCCGACAGATACCCATCCACCTGCGCCCGGCGCAGCAAATTGCCGCTGCGGTGCATGGCAAAGCTCTCGCTGCCGGCCACCGCCACCGCCAGCACGGTGACCAGCGCCGTCAGCAGCAGCGCCAGCAGCAGCGCCACGCCGCGCTGGGTGTGGGCAGACCTGCTCACGCGTCCTCCGGCACCAGAAACAGCCACTCGACGGCGCCGAACGGCGGCGCGTCGAGCTGCACGCTGACGGCCCGGCTGTCGGTGCCGGCCCCACTGTCGCCCCCAGTGCCAACCTCGATGCCGACCGTGAAACGCCGCACGCCGTCCAGCATCCGCTGCGCGTGTGGTCGGCTGCCGGGCACGCGGTCCAGCACCGGCCAGGCGTCGCGGTACAGCACGCCATCGCGTACCTGCCAGCGCACGCGCTGCACCTGTGCCCGCGGCTGGTCGAGAGGATTCGCAAAGGCGCCGTGGGTGAGTTCGAGGCTGCCGTCCGGCGCGCGGCGCAGCGCGGGCTCGGGATCGCCAAGCTCGTCCCGCACCGGCCGCTGCACGAGCGCCCCGCAGTCGCGCGCCAGCAGCGCCTGCACGCGCTGCAGGCGGCCGAGTGCCTCGGCGCGCGCGGCGAGCGTGTCGCGCGCTTCGAGCAATCGCCCGAGGCTGCCGTAGGCGAGTGTCGCCAGCACCGCGAACACGGCGAGCGCCACCAGCAGTTCCAGCAGCGTGAAGCCGCGGCTGCGCGCAATCACGGGGCCAGCTCCGGCGGCGGCGCGCTGTCGGGCGCAGCGCCATCGGGCGCGTCCGGTGCGGCGTCCGGCATCGGCGCAAACGGCACCGGCTCGTCCTTAACCGGCAGCGGCAAAAAACCGCTCACCGTGGCGAGCACTTCGTTGCTCTGATCCGGGCCGTCGGCCGGGCGCACGGTCAGCGTCGCCTGCCGCACGTCGTCGCCGGGTTCCACCGTCACGCTCACCCGCAGGCGCCGGCCGGCCTCGGTGCGCTCAAGTTGGGTGCTCTCCCCGGCAAAGCCGTCCAGGCGCAACTGTGCGAGCGCGCTGTGCGCGGCCCAGGTAGCGAAGGTGCGGTCTTCCAGTCCGCGTTGGCGCGCCGCCGTGCCGCCGATGGCGGCGTTCGCGGCCGCCAGCGTGACCGACACCACCAGCAGCGCGATCAGCACTTCGAGCAGGGTGAAGCCGCGCATCAGCCGCGCTCCGGCGGCGCGACATCGACCGCCCCGTCGCTCGCCATGCACACCCGCCAGGCGCGCTCGCGGCGGTCGGCGACGGCCACGCAAAACGGCGTCGCCTCGCCGCTGGACAGCAGGAACACCTGCGGACGGTCCACCTGTTGCAGCGCGTCTGGCAGCGGCACCGCCTGACCGTCGATACGCAACGTCAGCCGCCGTTCACCGTCCACGCGCCGCGGCCGCAGCGCCTGCGCATCCTTGAGCGGCTGCCAGCGCCGATCGACAAGCCGCATGAACGCATAGCCATCCGCGCCGAGCCGCAGGCCGAACTCGCGCTCGTCGAGCACGGCTTCTTCCTGCGCCAGGCGCAGCGCCGCCGCCAGCGTGCGGGCGTCGTGCTCCAGGCGCGCCGCGGCGCCGCCGTCGCCCAGCGACAGCCGCGCAAAGCCCAGAATCACGCCGATCAGCGCCAGCACCACCACCAGTTCCAGCAGGGTGAAACCGCGCGCGTGGCGGGCAGCGGGGAGCATCGGGCCTGCGTCCGTTCAGCCGCCCGTCGCTTCGGCCCAGTTGCCAACATCGGCATTCAGGCCCTCGCCGCCTTCCTGGCCGTCGGCACCGTAGCTCCAGATGTCGATCTCGCCGTGCAGGCCGGGGTTCAGGTACTGGTACGGCCGGCCCCACGGGTCCTGCGGCACGCGGTCGAGGTAACCGCCGGCCTTCCAGTTGGGCGCGGCGGGCTCGCCGGAGGGCTTCTCGACCAGCGCCTTCAGGCCCTGGTCCGTGCCCGGGTAGGCGTGGTTGTCGAGGCGGTACAGGTTCAGGGCCGCCTCGACGGCCTGCACGTCCTGGCGCGCCTTGATCACGCGCGCCTCGTCCGGCCGGCCCATGATCTTGGGCACCACCAGAGCCGCCAGGATGCCGAGGATGACCACCACCACCATCACCTCGATGAGGGTGAAACCGCGCTGTTGCGCCTGCTTGGACTGCATTACTTCACCAGTTGGTTGAGTTCGAAAATCGGCATCAGGATGGCGAGCACGATCACCAGCACCGCGCCGCCCATGGTCAAAATCAGCGCCGGCTCGAACACGCCGAGCAACACCGCGACGGTGTTCTGCAGCGCCCGCTCCTGCAGCGTGGCGGCGCGTTCCAGCATGGCGCCGAGTTCGCCGCCGGCCTCGCCGCTGGCGATCAAACGCACACTCATGGCCGGCAGCAGGCGCTCGCGGCGCAGCGCCTGACTCAGCGCCGCGCCTTCGCGCACGCGCTCGGCGGCGGTCTCGAAACCTCCGCGCAAATGCCGGTTGCCGACCACGCGCGCGGCCACGCGCAGCGCGTCGACCAGGTTCACGCCGGCGCTGACCAGCGTGCCGAGCGTGCCGGTGAAGCGCGCCTCGTCGAGGCCCCGCAGCAGCCGGCCGAGCAGCGGCACGCGCAGCACGCCGGCGGCGAAACGAAGCCGCAGCGCCGGCACGCGCAGCAGCAGTCGCGTGCCGATCAGCAGCGCTGCCAGCGCCAGCAGCAGCAGCGGGCCAAACGTGCGCAGAAAACCGCTGACGGCGATCAGCGCGCGGGTGATCCACGGCAGCGTCTGGCCCATGCGGTCGAACACCTGCACGATCTCCGGCACCACGTAGGTGAGCAGACCAATCACCACCGCCGCCGACACCACGGTGAGCGTGGCCGGGTAGAACAGCGCCAGCAGCACCTTTTGTTGCAGCGCCTGGCGCTGTTCAAGGAAGTCGGCCAGGCGGTCCATCACCACGCCCATGCGCCCGGCCGCCTCGCCGGCGCTGACCGCGGCGCGGTAGAACTCGGCAAAGCTGCGCGGGTGCTCGGCGAGCGCGGCGTTCAGCGAATGGCCCTCCAGCACGCGGCTGCGCACCGCGGTCAGCACGCGCTTCTGGCGCGGTGACTCCGCCTGTTCGGCCACCGAGCGCAGGGTTTCTTCGAGCGGCAGGCCGCTGTCGACCATCACCGCCAGCTGCCGCGTGAGCAGGGCCAGTTCGGGCCCGCGCAGGTGGTCGCGCCGCAGCGCGAAGCCGTCGCGCGCCGCACCCGCGCGCACCTCGGCGACATCGAGCGGCAGCAGGCCCTGGCGGCGCAGCTCGGCGCGCGCCTGGCGCGGCGAGTCGGCCTCGATGAGACCCCGCGTGCTCCCGCCATCCGCGCGCGCCGCCGTGTACTGGAACGCCGGCATCACTGCAGCTGCGTCACGCGCAGCAGTTCGTCGAGGCTGGTGTCGCCCGCCAGCACGCGGCGGCGGCCGTCGTCGAACAGGCTGGCGGTGTGGCGGCGGGCTTCGGCTTCTAGCGCGGCTTCGCTGGCGCCGTCGTGGATCAGGGCGCGCAGGGCGTCGTCGACCACGACCAGGTCGTAGATGCCGCTGCGCCCGCGGTAGCCGCTGCCGTGGCAGTGCGTGCAGCCGGCCGCGGCGTAAAGCGTCGGCGGCTGCTCGGCATCCGCGCCGAGCAACGCCGCCTCGGCGGCGGTGGCCTCGTACGGCCGCCGGCACTGCGGGCAAAGGCGCCGCACCAGACGCTGGGCGATCACGCCGATCAGCGACGACGCCAGCAAAAACGGCTCGATGCCCATGTCGCGCAGGCGCGTCACGGCGCCGGCGGCGGTGTTGGTGTGCAACGTGGAGAGCACCAGATGCCCGGTGAGGCTGGCCTGCACGGCGATCTGCGCGGTCTCCAGATCGCGTATCTCGCCCACCATCACCACGTCCGGATCCTGGCGCAGGATGGCGCGAAGACCCCGCGCGAAACTCATGTCGATGCGCGGGTTGACCGGTACCTGGCCGATGCCGTCGAGGTGGTACTCAACCGGGTCCTCGACGGTGAGGATGTTGCGCGAGCGGTCGTTCAGCCGCGTCAGCATGGCGTACAGCGACGTGGTCTTGCCGGAGCCGGTGGGGCCGGTGACCAGCAGGATGCCGTGCGGGCGGTGGATCAGTGCGTCCACCTGGCGCAGCAGGTCGTCCGCCAGACCGAGATGCCCGAGATCGAGCCGGCCGGCCTGCTTGTCCAGCAGGCGCAGCACCACCCGCTCGCCATGCGCCGAAGGGATGGTCGACACGCGCACGTCCACGGCGTGCCCGGCCACGCGCAACGAGATGCGCCCGTCCTGAGGCAGGCGCTTTTCGGCGATGTCCAGGCGCGCCATCACCTTGACGCGCGAGATGACGAGGCTCGCCAGCGCCGGCTGCGGGCGCAGCACCTCGCGCAGCACGCCGTCCACGCGAAAGCGCACCACCAGGTGCTGCTCGAACGGCTCGATGTGGATGTCCGACGCGCCCTCGCGGATGGCCTCCGACAGCAGCGCGTTCAGCAGGCGGATGATGGGCGCGTCGTCGGCGCTGTCGAGCAGATCAGTCGGCTGGTTAAGCGCCTGCGCCAGGTCGTCGAGGTCCATGTCCTCGCCGATGTCGTCGATGACCTGCGCGCTGGCGCGTCCGCCGTCCTGGTAGGCGCGGCGCAGCGCGTCCTCGAAGGCGTCTGCCGGCAGCGCTTGCAACCGCAGCCGGGCGCCGAACATGCGCTGCATCTCGGCCAGCGTGCGGGCCTGCACGCCCGGTCGATGCAGCAGCGTCGGCGCGTCTTCGTTCGCTACCAGCAGCACGCCGTGGCGGTTGGCGAAAGCGAACGGCAGCGTGGCCGCTGCCGGCGCGTCAACGACCGGCGGGGGCGGTGCCTTGGGCTCCACGCATCATCTCCTCAAGCGCCGGCAGCATGGGCGCCGCGCCGGGCGGCGCCAGCAGGTCGCGGTCGGCCGCGTCCAGGCGCTGCAGGCGGCGGATGGCGTCGTACTTGTCGCCCGTCACGGCGGCGGTGATCTCGGCGTCGCGCAGCACCCGCGGGCGGATGAACACCATGAGGTTGGTCTTGCCACCGCTGGTGGAGCGGTACTGGAACAGGCGGCCCACGAGCGGGATCGAACCCAGCACCGGCACCCGCGAGTCGGTGCTTCTGAGGCTGCGGTCCATGAGGCCGCCCAGCACCACCAGCTGCTGGTCCTGCACCACGGCGGTGGTGGTAATCGCCCGCTTGTTGGTGATGATGTCCGAGCCGACCGTGGCGTCGCTGATCGACGACACCTCCTGCTCGATCTGCAGGCGCACCGTGCCGTCCTGGTTGATCTGCGGCTTGACCTTGAGTTTCAGGCCGATGTCCTCGCGCTGGATGGTCTGGAACGGCGCGTTGTCCACGTTGCCCGGCGTGCTGTAGGAGCCGGTGATGAACGGCACGTTCTGGCCGACGATGATCTCCGCCTCCTGGTTGTCGAGCGTCACCAGCGACGGCGTGGACAAGACGTTGGTGCCGGAATCGGCCTCCAGCGCCTTCAGCAGCACGCCCATGGTCACGTTGGCGCCGAGCACGCTGCGCGTGCCGTCCAGGAAGCCAAGATTGAGCCCGTCCCCCAGCCCGCCGAACGGGTTCAGGTTGACCCGATCGGCGCCGGCGCGGGTGTCGTCGAAACTGGTGCCGCCGATCACGCCGCGGTTGTCCTTGTAACCGGCGCTGCCGCGCCACTGCACGCCAAGCTCGCGCGCGAGGCTGCTCGACACCTCCACCACCACCGCTTCCACGAGCAACTGGGCGCGCGGGATGTCGAGCTGCTTCACCACCGACTCGACGGACGCCCAAAGACTCGGCGGTGCCGACACGATCAGCGCGTTGGTGCCGGGGTCCGCCTGTACCGACGAGAGTCCGCCCGAAGGATCGGTCTCGCCCTGCGCCGCCGGCACCCTCTGCAACGAATTGAGCACGCCTTCGAGCACCGCCTTCAGATCCTCGGCGTTCGCGTAGCGCAGGTAGACGACGTGGATGTTGCCGCTGCGGTCGGCCTGCGGCGTGTCGAGGTTGGCGATCACCGCCCGCAGCGCCAGGCGCGTGCCCTGACTGCCACCGATCAGCACGCTGTTGCTGCGCTCGTCCGCCACGAAGGCCCCGCGCGCGTTGCCCCCCTCGCCGCCGGTGGTGCGCTGTTGCAACGTCTCCAGCACGCGCACCACCTCGCTGGCGGTGGCGTGCTGCAGCACCACCGTCTCGATATCGCCGCTCGCCGGCAGGTCCATGCGGCGCACGATCTGCGCCAGGCGCGCCACGTTGGCGGCGGTGTCGGTCATGATCAACGTGTTGCTGGCCGGCGCCGCGGCCAGGTGCGCGTCCTTGGACAGCAGTGGCCTCAGCACCGGCACCAGCGCCGCCGCCGGCACGTTGTCCACCTTCACCACCTGCGTCGCCAGCTCGTCGCCCTGCGCCGGCGGTGCGGCGCCGAAGCTCGCCTCGGTGCGAGCGCTGGTGTCCGGCAGGATCTTCACCATGTCGCCGCTCGGCACGGCCACGAAGCCGTTCACCTTCAGCACCGACAAAAACACCTGATACAGCGCGTCCTTGTCGAGCGGGCGCGGCGAGATCACGTTCACCGTGCCCTTCACGCGCGGGTCGACGATGAAGTTGCGCCCGGTGGCGTCCGCCACCAGCTCCACCAGCGCCAGGATGTCGGCGTCCTTGAGGTTCAGCGTTACCGGCTCGGCGGCGCTCGCCACCCCGGAAACCAGTGCCAGCAGGGCGCCGGCTATACGCATACGCAGGGTCGATCGGCTCATCGCCACCTTCGGGCTCGATTGGGACAGGTTCAGCGCGCCGGCGGCGCGGTGGTGGGCTGGGGCACGGCCGCGGCACGCGGCAGCGCCAGCGTCTCGACCTTGCCGTCGCGGCGCAGCAGCGCGCGGTCGGCCTCTATGCCGGCGAGTTCGACGCCGCCCGGCAGGCGGTCGCCGGTGCGGTACGGCCGCTGCGCGGCGCCGGGCTCGCCGATCAGCGCGTAGGCGTCGCCGGCCGGCGTGTACCAGATGCCGCCCAGCACCAGCGCGGCGCGCGTTGGCGGCGGGGGGGTGTTGGTCTGGCTTGCCACCGCATCGCCAAACAGATGCCGACCGACGATCGCGCCCACGTCCGCCGCCAGTGCCGGCGGACGGTCAGCGGGCACCGCCGTTGGGGCCGACATGGCCTGCGGCGCCGGGGCACCCTGCCACAGGGTGTGCACCGACCACGCGGCCAGCGCGAAGAGCAGGATGGCCAGCATCCGCGGCGCCTGCTGCGCCACCATTGCCGCGACAGCGAGCCTTCGACCGGCATGCCGTCCGCGCATCAAGCCTCTCCCGCCGCAACGTGTAGGAACGACCAAAGCGCGGCATGGTGAACGTCGAATTTGACAGTTCGTTTAAGGCCGGCCGCGCGGCGGTGTTGGGTCAGCCGGGGCGGTGACGCGCCGGCTGCGGTGTCTGAAAGAAATCTGAAACGCCCAATGTGACGCTGCCCGGGTACGCGGTTGTCGCTCGCACCAGGCGCCCCACAGCGGCGGCCGAATCCAGCATGGACGCTGGCCGCGCGACGCGACGCGCCTCGACCGCGCCCACGCGGCCGGCGCAACCGGATTGCAACATGCCGCCGCTATGGTCCTGCCGCGTCCGGTGGGGTCGGCGACGTCCAGCCCCCCCCGCCGGCAGTGCGATCGACGCCACCCAACTTCGGAGACCTCTCGCAATGAGTAGCGACCTGCACCCCGACCGCGCCCACGACGCGCACGACGAGACCAGCAATCCCGCCGCCAACCCGTCGTTCGAGCAGGTGCTCGCGCAACGGCTGGTGAGCCGGCGCGGCTTTCTGAAGCACTCCGCGGCCACCACCGCCGGCCTCACGGCGGCCGGCGTGTTCGGCGGTTCGCTGCTGGACGCCGTGTTCAACCCCGCGCTGGCGGCGCCGGCACCGGTGGGTGGCATCGGCTTCACGTCCGTGCCCGCCAATGTCGTTCCGATGACCGACGCCGTGACCGTGCCGGCCGGCTACAGCGCCCGCGTGCTGGTGGCCTGGGGTGACCGGCTGACGGCCGGCGCGCAGTGGAACCCGGCCGACCCGATGGACGAGGCGACGCAGCTGCAGGCCTACGGCGCGCACACCGACGGCATGAACTACTTCCCCTTCCCGGGGGCGGGCAAGGGCCATCTTGGCAACAAGCGCGGCCTACTGGTGAGCAACAGCGAGTACGTGGACCCGCCGTTGGTCAACGGCATCACGCCAGCCTCGGCTTACGCCTCGGCGCCGCTCACGCTCGACATGGTGCGCGCCCAGCAAGCTGCCCACGGCGTGAATGTGGTCAAGGTCAGACAAATCGCCCGCACTTGGCGCGTACACCGGACCTCGCGCTTCAACCGCCGCATCACCGGCAACACGCCCTGCGCGGTCAGCGGTCCTGCGGC
Source organism: Immundisolibacter sp. (assembly GCF_050250495.1). Lineage (GTDB taxonomy): Bacteria > Pseudomonadota > Gammaproteobacteria > Immundisolibacterales > Immundisolibacteraceae > Immundisolibacter. The sequence continues at coordinate 87,803 of NZ_JBFWOM010000003.1, forward strand.
CGGGCACGCGCTGCTGCGCACCGGCGCCGACCCGAGCGGCCGGCGCGTGCTGGGCACCCTCAACAACTGCGCGCACGGGCAAACGCCGTGGGGCACGTATCTGGCCTGCGAGGAGAACTTCAACGGCTACTTCGGCGCCAACGGCAGCTACAGCCGCACCGCGCACGAGGCCCGCTATGGTCTGAGCGCCGCCGGCTTCAACTACCGCTGGCACGAGGTGGACGAGCGCTTCGACATCAACCAGCACCGCAACGAGGCGAACCGCTTCGGCTGGGTGGTCGAGATCGATCCCTACAACCCGCACAGCACGCCGGTGAAGCGCACCGCGCTGGGGCGCTTCAAGCACGAGAGCGCGGGCGTGGTGGTCGGTCCCGACAACACGGTGGCCGTGTACATGGGCGACGACGAGCGCAACGAGTACGTCTACAAGTTCGTCTGCGCCCGCAAGTACAACCCGCGCAACCGCGCCGCCAACCGCGATCTGCTCGACACCGGCACGCTGTACGTGGCGCGCTTTGACGCCGACGGCAGCGGCACGTGGCTGCCGCTGGTGTGGGGGCAGAACGGCCTGACGCCGGAAAACGGCTTCGCCGACCAGGGCGAGGTGCTGATCAAGTGCCGCCAGGCCGCCGACCGCGTCGGCGCCACCATGATGGACCGCCCCGAGTGGGTCGCGGCGCACCCGACCACGCGCGAGGTTTACCTCACCCTGACCAACAACAGCCGGCGCGGCAACACGCCAGCGTCCAGCAACAAGGTCGATGGCACCACGGCGGCGGCCAGCGCCAACCCGCCGGTCGACGCCGCCAACCCGCGCCCGGACAACGATTTCGGCCACATCATCCGTTGGCGCGAGAGCGCCGGCGACGCGGCGGCCACCGTGTTTGCCTGGGACGTGTTCGTGCTGTGCGGCGACAAGGCGACCACCAAGACGCTCGGCGGCAGCTACACGCCGGACGGCCACGACGGCTACAAGGGCAACATCAACGGCGACGACTACGGCGCGCCGGACGGGCTGTGGTTCGACGGCGACGGCCGGCTGTGGATTCAGACCGACCAGGCCGGCGACGCGAAGGGCGACTGGGTCAACATCGGCGGCAACGTGATGATGTGCGCGGACCCGTCGACCGGGCACACACGCCGCTTCCTCACCAGCCCGCGCCACTGCGAGGTGACCGGCGTCACCGGCACGCCCGACGGGCGCACGCTGTTCGTCGGCATCCAGCACCCCGGCGAGGACTGGAGCGTGAGCCCCACCGACAACTCCACCTGGCCGGACAGCGGCGTGAACGGTCCGACCACGGCGAGCGCACTCGGCACGGTGCACAAGCCGCGCTCGGGCGTGGTGGTGATCACCCGCGATGACGGCGGCGTGATCGGCACCTGACGCCGCCCCGGCGGCGATCCGATCGCAGACCAGACCGCCCGGCGCCGACGCACCGGGCGGTTTCTTTTGGGCGTCGGCTCATTCCTGCTGCGGCGATAATGGTCTCCCGACCGCCATCCCGTGCCAGGCCATGCGCCCCGATTCCGACACACTGGCTACCCTGCCCGCGCAGGTGACCGCCGCCCTTGCCGAGGACGTCGGCGCGGGTGATCTCACCGCCGGCCTGATCCCCGCGGATGCGCAGGCCACGGCACGCGTCATCAGCCGCGACGCGGCGGTGGTTTGCGGGCGGGACTGGTTCGATGCCGTGTTCCGGCAGATCGATCCTGACGTCCGCATCGACTGGCGCGTGGCCGACGGCGACGCGGTCAACCCCAACGACGTGCTGTGCGAGCTCGCCGGCCCGGCGCGGGCACTGCTCACCGGCGAGCGCTGCGCGCTCAACTTCCTGCAGACGCTGTCCGGCACCGCCACCGCCACCCGGCGCTTCGTGGCGGCGCTCGGCGATGTGCGCACGCGCCTGCTCGACACCCGCAAGACGGTTCCGGGCCTGCGGCTGGCGCAGAAGTACGCCGTGCGCTGCGGCGGCGGCCACAACCACCGCAAGGGGCTCTACGACGCCATCCTGATCAAGGAAAACCACATCGCCGCGGCGGGCTCGGTGACGGCGGCGGTACAAACCGCCCGCCGGCAGTCACCGGCGGGCACGCCAATCGAGGTGGAAGTCGAGACGCTGGATCAACTGCGCGAGGCGCTCGCCGCCGGCGCGCCGCAGGTCCTGCTCGACAACTTTTCGCTGGACATGATGCGGGACGCCGTGGCCATCGCCGCCGGTCGGGCGACGCTGGAGGCGAGCGGCGGCGTGGCATTGGATCAACTGCGCGCCATCGCCGACACCGGCGTCGATTTCATCTCGGTCGGCGCGCTCACCAAGCACGTGGAGGCGGTGGATTTGTCCATGCGCGTGTCGGGCATCACGCTGAGGGCTTGAGACCACAGCAAGAAGGCCCCGCGGGGCCTTCTTGCTGTGCACCGATAGACGACCGTCAGCCGCGCCAGCGGCCGTTCACCATGTCGTCCACCACCTTGTACTGGTGGCGCACGGCCACTTCCTGGTCCGACAGGATGATGTGCTCGATGGCGCCGGAGCTGAGGCCCGCCTGCGTCGTCTCCACGGTCGACAGGTCCTCGCGCAGCAGGTCGCGCAGGTACAGCTTCGAGAATTCGCGGCTGATGCGCTCGCCGGCGTTGGCCGGCGGCAGCATGTAGAAGTTGTATTCCCAGTGCGTGCGGTCCACCGCCACCGGCCAGAAGTGGTAGGTGAAGAACCAGCTGCTGGACACGTCCACGAAGAAATTCGGAAAGCACACGTTGATGTCGAACAGCCAGTTCGGGTGGCCCTGCGGGTTGGTGCCGGGCACGCGCTGGGTGCCGGCGTTGCCCTCGTGCAGCCACAGCGACTGCGCGTACTTGAACGACAGCGCCTCGGCCGGCGAGGGCTGGTAGCCCGGGTTGAACGGCACCGAGGCCGACCGGTGCGGACCGAACAGGCGCACCGAGGTCAGGTGCGCGTAGGGATCGTCGTCGGTGCAGCCGGCGGCGGTGGCGGTCAGCTTGTGCACGAAGCGCCCGTGATAGGACTCCTGGAAGGCGTCGACGAACACCTTCCAGTTGCAGTTCACGTCGGCCTGCAGCGTGTGCATGCGCTGCATGGTGTGGAACGGGAAGTCACGAATCTGCTCGCCGAAGCCGCCGAGGTACTGCGCGAGCGGCGCCGCGGCGGGATTGACCGTCACGAAAATGAACCCGGCGAAGGTCTCGCAGCGCACCGGCGGCAGGTTCATCTGCGCGCGGTCGAGATCGAAGAACGCCTCCTCGTCCGGCACGAACACGCACTGCCCGGCCGTGTCGTAGGTCCAGCCGTGAAAGCCGCAGGCGAAGCCTTTGGAATTGCCGCGGCCCTGCGCCACCTGGTTGCCGCGGTGGCGGCAGACGTTGTGAAACGCCCGTACCTGCCCGTCGTCGCCGCGCGCGAGGATGATCGATGCCTTCAGGATGGCGACGTCCCTGACCAGGTAATCGCCGGGGTTCGGGATGTCCTCGACGCGGCCGAGGTTCAGCCAGATTTTCTTGAAGACGGCCTCGCGCTCGCGCTCGAAATACTCGGGCGAGACCACCGGCGCCACCGGCACCGGGCCGGTGCCAAGGTCCGGCCACTGCGCGAGGTAGGGATGCAGCGTATCGGCGGGCTTGTTCATGGGGGCCTCCTTGGCAGGTCCGGTCAGGCCGGCAGGATGTGGAAACGCTCGGCGGCAAAGCCCCAGGGCACGTCGGGGTGCTTGTAAATCTCCACCGCCGGCGCCACCTCCATGAACATCAGCGCGAGATTCAGCAGCGCCTGTTCGCCCGGCGCGAGCGCGTCGAGCGGCCGGCTGTTGAGGTGCTGGATAATGGCGTCCATGCGCGGCAGCAGCGCGTTGTAGAACGTCTGTAGCTCGGCCATGGACGAGGCCAGACGCTGGCGGTTGCGCGCCGCCTCATCACCGATGGCCCAGTCCGCCCGCAGCGGCTCCAGGCCCGCAAACTCCGAAGGAAAGGCCGCCATCCGTTCTCCTCCATTTGATGTTGTTGATTTTGCTTCCGGGCATTCCGTGCCCCGTGCCGTCCATGCTGACGCAGCGCCGACCGGCCCGCAAGCCCTCCCGAATGACCGTTAAGCCATGCTGATCACCCTACGCGACATCACCGTCCAGTACAGCCGCGAGCCGGTGTTGGACAAGGTCAACCTCACGGTCGAGGAGGGCGAGCGGCTGTGCCTGGTCGGGCGCAACGGCGCCGGCAAGTCGACGCTGATGCGACTGCTGGCCGGCGCGCTCGAACCTGACGGCGGCGAGATCGAGCGCCGGGACAGCCTGCGCGTGGCGCAGTTGCCCCAGGAAGTGCCGGCCGACATCACGGGCAGCGTGTACGCGGTGGTGAGCGCGGGGCTCGGCGAGCGCGGCCGGCTGCTCGACGCGTACCACACGGCCGTGGCCGACCACGCGCCTGCCGAGCGTCTCGATCGCCTGCAGCACGCGCTGGAAGCGGCCGGTGCATGGACCGCGCGCGTGGAAGTCGACGCGCTGCTGACGCGCATGGGCCTGCCGCCCGAGATGGACTTCCGGCAACTGTCGGGCGGCATGAAGCGGCGCGTGCTGCTGGCCCAAGCGCTGGTCGGGGCGCCCGACCTGCTGCTGCTGGACGAGCCGACCAACCACCTCGACATCGCCGGCGTGACCTGGCTCGAAGACTTCCTGCTCGGCGCCGCACTGACGCTGGTGTTCATCAGCCACGACCGGGCGTTCCTGGACCGCATCGCGACCCGCATCGTCGAGGTCGACCGCGGCGCGCTGCACAACTGGCCGGGCCGCTACGCCGACTACCGCCGCCGCAAGCTCGACGCGCTCGCCGCCGAACAGGCCGCGAACCGCGACTTCGACAAGAAGCTCGCCGAGGAGGAAGCCTGGATCCGCCGCGGCGTGAAGGCCCGCACCACGCGCAACATGGGCCGCGTGCGGGCGCTTGATGACCTGCGCGAGCAGGCCGCCGGGCGGCGCAAGTATCAGCAGCGCGCGGCCATCAAGGCGCAGTTCGGCGAGCAGTCGAGCAAGCGCGTGCTGGAAGCGAAGAACGTATCGGCGCACATCGCCGACACCACCGTGCTGCGCGATTTCAGCTTCAAGCTGCAACGCGGCCAGGTGCTGGGCGTGATGGGCCCGAACGGCTGCGGCAAGACCACGCTGCTGAATGTGCTGCTCGGCCTGCGCGCGCCGGACAGCGGCACGCTGGTGCACGGCGAGAACCTTGAGGTCGCCTACTTCGACCAGAACCGCGAGCAGCTCGACGGGGACCGGGACGCCGCCTGGAACATCGCCGAGGGCGCCGACCGCATCGACTTCGACGGCCGTTCCCTGCACGTGCTGGGGTATCTGAAGGCGTTCCTGTTCACGCCGGACCGTGCCCGCACCGCCACGCGTCTGTTATCCGGCGGTGAGCGCAACCGGTTGCTGCTGGCGCGCCTGTTCGCCAAGCCCTCCAACGTGCTGGTGCTGGACGAGCCGACCAACGATCTCGACGTCGAAACGCTGGAGCTGCTGGAGGATCTGATTCTCGACTACCCCGGCACGGTGATCCTGGTGTCGCACGACCGCGCCTTCGTGAACGAAGTCATCGACGGTCTGCTGGTGCACGAGGGCGAGCGCGGCTTTCGGCACTACGTGGGCGATTACGACGACTGGCTGCGCCAGGCGCGCTGCGCCGCCAACGGCGCGCCTGCCAAGACAGCCACCAAGGCCGCGGCGAGACCCGCCCAGCAGGCGAGCGCCGCGCCGACCGCCGCCGCGCGCCTCAGTTCCGCCGAACAGCGGGAACTGAAACGCCTGCCGCAGGACATCGAGAAGATCGAAACCCGCATCGCCGCCCTGCACGCGCGCATGGCCGCGCCCGAGTTCTACCAGCAGCCGGTCGAGGAGCAACGCGCGGCGCAGCGCGACCTCGCCGAGCAGGAAGCCGCGCTCGAACAGGCGTTTGAACGCTGGACGGCGCTCGAAGCCGCGCAGGACTGAGCGCTTGTGAATTTTTCAAGCTCTCAGGCCGGCCAGGGATGGCCGGACCCGAATCAAGCACGCAAGGGCTTGATTCGGGCGGGCAAGTCCGGGCCTGTACCGGACTTGCGATGCAAGAAATGCACAGGACGTGCATTTCTTCACAAACTCTGCGCCCAATAAAAAAAGCCGACCGGGACGCGCAGGTCCCGGCCGGCTTTTCAGCGCGTTGTCTTGGCTTTACGCCGCCATCACGAAGATGGCGATGATGCAGGCAAGACCGCCCACGTACGACAGCGAGCGCAGCGTCGCCTGGTTGGCGATGTAGAAGATCGCGTGCAAGACGCGCAGCGCCACGAACGCCAGCGCCAGCTTGTCGAGCGTCGGCTGGGCAAGGCCGAGCTGGTGACCGATGATCACTGCCGCCGCGAACGGGGCGAAGTTCTCCAGCGCGTTCGACTGCGCCCAGTCGGCGCGCTTGCGCCAGCCGGTCGCCGCCGCCAGCGCCTCGCGCGGCTTGCTGTTGTCGAAGCCGGCGCTCTTGGCCATCGCGCCCAGCACGGGCGGGAAAAACACCAGAGCCAGCACACACCAGTAGGCTGTAGTCACACTCCCCTCCTAAGCGTTGTTCAGGGCTGCTGAATGGCCAATCAGGCGACCGCCGGCAGCCCTTCGCGCCGGTACGCCTGCTCCAGAAACCGCGGCTGCATCCAGGACTCCAGGTCCACCTGCCCAAGGTAGCCGTGGCTTTGCATGAAGTCGATCTGCACCTGCAGCAGGCGCCGCACCTCCGGGCCGAACGACGGCCACAGCTTCTTGTGGAAGTCCGGCTCGTAGGTGTTGCGGATGTCGTCCTCGGACACGCCAAGCTCCTTGGCCATGGTGGCCGTGGCCTCGGCCGGGTGGGTGGACGCCCAGTTGGCCGTGCGCACCAGCACCTGCAGATAACGCTCCACCGCCTCTGGCGCTTCCTTGGCGAGACCCGCGCTCACGGTGATGATGCGCGGGTTGGCGTTCACCATGTGGGCCCGATCGGTCTGGTCGGTCATCAGGTCGTAGACCTTGCGGATGCGGCCCTTGTAGCGGCGCTCGATGAGGCCCACTTCGGCGTTCTTGCAGAAGATGGCGTCCACCTCGCCGCGCAGCAGGTAGTCGACGTCGGCGTCGTACAGCGACGGCCGGTCGCCCTGCTTGAGGTCGGCATTGATGGTGCTGTGCATGTCGTCGGTGATGGTCATCTCGACGAACTTGGCGTCCGACTCCTGCATGCCGTTGGCGAGCAGGGTGGAATAGAAGCCCTTGTGGGCGTTCACCTTCATGAAATCGATCAGGATGTTCGGGCGCACCGGCAGGCCGAAGCGCCGGCCGGCCAGATCCTGCACACGCCGGGCCGGATCATCGGCCCGCACGAAGGTGGCCAGCGAGTCGGCGACGAAGGTCAGGCCCACCGCCAGCGTGTCCGCGCCGCGCGTGCGCGCCCACAGCGGCGGGATGGCGCCGCCCTCACGGAACGAGTCCGCCAGGCGATGATCGAAATGCGTGTCGGCCTGCGCCGCGCCGAGTTCCTTGATGTTGCGCACGTCGAAATCGGAGCCGGCGAATTCCTCGTCGAAGGACTTGCGCTGGAAGGCGATGCCGGACGCCGTGGCCACCGGGCAGCGCGTATACCATAGGGTGCGGGGCATGAGTGTTCCTCCTCGGTCTGATCCGGCACCGCCGGTTGGGTCTTGAAGGCGCGCACTTTAGTCCCCAACTGTCGGCGCCGACAACCGTGCAGACGAGGCCATTCCGGACCCCCATGAACCCGCGCGAGTTCGACACGCCGGCCGCCGCCGAGGCGGCCTTCTACGAAGCGCTCGAATCGGCCAATACCGAGCTGATGAAAGCCGTGTGGGACGACGGCCCGGACTTGGTGTGCGTGCACCCGATGTGGCCGGAGCTGCACGGCCACCGCGCCATCTTCGCCGCCTGGCGGCGCATGTTCGCGGCCGGCCCGCATCTGACCGTCAGCACCGTGCCGGTGCTGCAGCGCCGCGACGGGGATCTGGCCATGCACGTGGTGCATGAGCAGCTCGCCCTGCGCGGCGAGGACGACCAGCAGCCGCCGGTGGTGGCTACCAACATCTACCGCCACACGCCGGCCGGCTGGCGGATGATCCTGCACCATGCCTCGCCGACGCCGACCGTGACGGTCGACGAGGACACGGTGCTGCATTGACGGCGGGTCAGGATCCGGCGCCCGGGATGCGGGGAGCGGCGGCCAGCGCGGCGGCTGGATCGACGACGAGCCCGGTCACCACGCGACAGGTCTTCATCGGCCGGCAGGCGATTTTCGACGAGCAGCGTCAGGTCGCCGCCTACGCGCTGCTGTATCGCCACAACGACCAGACCGATTCGGCGCAGCGTGGCGACCGGAACGCGACCAGCGTGGTGATGGTGGACGCGCTGATGTCGATCGGCTTCGAGCGCCTGGTTGGCCCGCAGCGCGCCTTCCTGAACATGGACACCGCGAGCCTGCTGGCGGAGCTGCCGCTGTCCCTGCCGCCGCAGCGGGTGGTGATCGAGGTGCTGGAAACCGTAGCGCCGGAGCCGCCGGTGCTGGCGGCGCTCGGCCACCTGCGCGAGCGCGGTTACCGCATTGCGCTTGATGACGTGGTGTACCAACCGGCGCTCGACCCGCTGCTGGCACTCGCCGACATCGTGAAGGTGGACCTGCCGGCGATCGCCGACGCCGATCTGCCGGCGCAGGTCGAGGCGCTGCGCCGTTTCGGCGTGCAGTTGCTGGCGGAAAAGGTGGAAACCGAGGGCCAATTCGCCCGCGCGCAAGATCTCGGCTTCACGCTGTTTCAGGGCTACTGGCTGGCCCGACCGAAAACAATGACCGGCAGCCGCGGCCCAGACGACCGCGCTGCCACGCTGCGTCTGGCCGCTCGCCTGCAGGACCCTGCGTTGCAGACACGCGAGCTGTACGACCTGGTGCGCCACAACGCGAGCCTCAGCCACCGGCTGCTGCGTTACATCAACTCGGCGACGTTTTACCTGTCCCGCCGCATCGATTCCCTGCGCCAGGCGGTGGTGCTGCTGGGACAGCGGCAGATCGGCCAGATCGCAGCCCTGTTGCTGCTGGACGAGGGCGACTCGCCACCACACGAGTTGCTGGGTCTGACCCTGCTTCGCGCGCGTCTGTGCGAGCTGCTGGCGCGCGAGCGCAAGCTGGACCCGGATGCCGCCTTCACGGTGGGGCTGTTCTCGACTGCGGGTCTGCTGCTTGACCAGCCTCTGGCCGCGGTAATGAAGGATTTGCCGCTCAGTCAGCCTGTGGTGCGCGCGATCCTGCACCGCGAGGGCGGGCTCGGTCGCCTGCTCGAAGCCGTGGTCGAGTACGAGCAGGGCCATTTCGAGCACCCCGCGGTGGCGGAGCTGGCCGGTCTTGACCTGACCGCGCTCTACGTGGACGCGGTCGACTTCACGCAGAACATCCTCGCCGCCAGCCGCTGACGGCGTTACACCGCCAGCGGGACATCCCGGAACTGCATCGCGTGCAGGCGCGCGTAGGCGCCATCGGCGCGCAGCAGCTCGCCGTGCGTGCCGCGCTCGACGATGCGCCCGTCCTGCATCACCAGGATGAGATCGGCGTTTTCGATGGTCGACAGCCGGTGCGCGATCACGAGTGTCGTGCGGTGGCTCATCAGTGCGTCGAGCGCGGCCTGGATGTGGCGCTCGGATTCGGTGTCGAGCGCCGAGGTGGCCTCGTCCAGGATCAGGATCGGCGCGTCCTTGAGCAGCGCGCGGGCGATGGCGATGCGCTGGCGCTGGCCGCCCGACAGCAGCACGCCGTTGTCGCCGACCAGGCTGTCGAGCCCCTGCGGCAGGGCGCGGATGAACTCCATGGCGTGCGCCTGCTCGGCGGCGCGGACGATGTCGGCTTCGCTCACCGCCCCGCGGCGGCCGTAGGCGATGTTGGCGCCGACCGTGTCGTTGAACAGCACCACCTGCTGGCTGACCAGCGAGATCTGGTCGCGCAGCGAGGCGAGCGTGAGATCGCGGATGTCGACACCGTCGACCAGGATGCGCCCGGCGCTCGGGTCGTAGAAGCGCGGCAGCAGGTTCACGAGGCTGGTCTTGCCGGAGCCCGATCGCCCCACCAGCGCCACCCGCTGCCCGGGCGTCGCGTGCAGCGACACGCCCCGCAGCACCGGCGCCGGGCTGGTCGCGTAGCGGAACTCGACGTTGTCGTACACCACGTCGCCCCGGGCGCGCTCCAGCCGCCGCGTGCCCGTGTCCAGCTCGGCCTGCTCGTCGATCAGCCCGAACACGCTGCGCGCGGCGGTGATGCCCTTCTGCAGCACGCCGTTGACCTTGGTCAGGCGCTTGACCGGCGCCTGCAGCATGGTCACGGCGACGATGAACGACGTGAACCCGCCGACCGTGGTGCGCTCGGTGCTGGCAAACGTGGTGGCCGCGTACAGGATGCCGGCCATGGTGAGCGCGATCAGCAGCTGCACCACGCCATTGCCGAGCGCGTCCACGGACACCCACTTCATGTGCAGGTGGCGGTTGCGTTCGGAAAGACGCCCGAAGCTCGCCGACTCGCGCTCCTGGCCGTTGAACAGCTTGGTCACGAGGTGGCCCTCCACCACCTCGCCGGCGGCGGAGGTGATGTTGCCCATCGACGCCTGGATGTGACCGCTCAGGCGCCGAAAGCGCTTCGAGACTGCGCTGATCGAGGCCGCCATGCCCGGACCGATCACCAGGAAGATCAGCGCCAGCTTCCAGTTCAGATAGAACATCCAGCCGAGCAGGCCGAGCACCGCCACGGAGTCCTTCAGCAGCGTGGTCAGCGCGTCGCTGGTGGCGCCGGCCACGGCCTCGACGTCGTAGGTGATTTTCGAGATCAGCGCACCGGCCGCCTGACGGTCGTAAAAACTCGCCGGCAGGCGCAGCAGGTGGTCGAACATGGCCGTGCGCAAGTCCTTGATGACGCGCCGGGCGACCCAGTTCATGCCGAAGTCGGACACGAAGGTGCACAGCAGGCGCAGCACGAACAGGCCCACCAGCACCACCGGCAGCCAGCGGATCACCTGCGGGTCGCGCTCGACGAAGCTGCCGTCGAGCATGGGCTTCATCAGCGCGGCAAACGCGGGGTCCGTGGCCGCGCCGCCGATCATGCCGATCAGCGCCAGCGCAAACACGCGCCAGTGCGGGCGGGCGTAACCCAGCAGGCGGGCGTAAATCTGCCAGCGCGCGGCGCGCTCGACGGTGTCGGTCACCACGTGGTCGTCACGGTGTGGCGCCCGCCGTCTCCACGGCAAAGGTGAGGCTCTCGATGCCGGCCTCGCGCGCCGCCTGCATGGCGGCGATGACGCGCTCGTGCGGCGTCAGGTGATCGACGGACAGCACCAGCACCGGTTCGGGGCGTCCGGCGGCAGCCTGCCGCAGCGCGGCGACCAGGCCCGCCATATCGCCCGCCGCCAGCGTGCGTTCGCCAAGTACGCTCTTGCCGTCGGCGGCGATGGCGAGCTCGATGCTGTTGTCCTGCGGCGGCGTGGCGTCGCTGGCCGCCTGCGGCAGGGTGATGTCGAGCCGACTCAGGCGGCTGAAGCTGGTGGTCACCATCAGGAAGATCAGCAGCACGATCAGCACGTCGATCAGCGGCACGAAGTTCAGTTCAACGTCGTCCGGCCGGCGCCGGGTGCGGAAATTCATGCCCGGCGCACCGCGCGCTCGCGCTGCAGGCGCTCGGACAGGTGCGCCAGCGACTCCGACAGCTCCGCCGCCTGGCGTTCGAGGTCGGCCACCAGCTCGTCCACCCGGCCGCGGTAATAGCGGTGAAAGATGTAGCTCGGGATGGCCACGAACAGACCGAACGCCGTGTTGACCAGCGCAATGGCGATGCCGCTCGCCAGCTTCTCCGGCGCGCCGATGCCGGCCAGGCTGATGGCGTTGAAGGTTTCGATCATGCCGATCACGGTGCCGAACAGGCCGATCAGCGGCGCGATGGTGGCGAGCGTGCCGAGCGCGTTCAGGTACCGCTCCAGCTCCAGCGTGAGATGCCGGCCGGTGTCCTCGACATTCTCGCGCTGGCGCTGGCGGTCCTCGCCGCCGTGCATGAGCACCGCCGCCAGGATGCGCCCGAGCGGGGAGTGCGCGCGCAGGCGGTTGATCCGGTCGGCATCCACCTCGCCCGCCAGGCACCAGCCTCGCACCTCGGCGAGCAGGCCCGGCGGCAGCACGCGGCGGCGCTGCAATGACCAGGCGCGTTCGAGCACGATGCCGAGCGCCACCACGGAGCACAGGAGCAACGGGATGACGGGCCAGTCACCGGCCTTCAGCAGTTCCCACACGGCGGCCGAGATCCCCGATCGAGCGTTGAAAGCGAAGCCAAAACCCGCGCAATGGCGGGCCGGCAGTCTATCACGGGGCCTCCGGTGCTCCGGCCCGCCACCAGCGCGGATAGCGGGCGCGCTGGCCCCTGAGTTCCAGGCCATCGGCGCCGGAGCCGATCGACACCGCGCCGTCCTGCGCGGTATTCCAAAGGCGCGCGCGGGCCGCCCGGTAAGCGCTGGTCACTTCCCGATGCGGATGGCCGAAGCGGCTGCGGTAGCCGGCCGAGAAAATCACCTCGCGCGGCTGGAGGCGCGCAATCAGCGGTGCGTGCAGCGCGCCCCGGCTGCCGTGGTGCGGCGCCAGCAGCACATCCACCGGCGCCGTGACGCCTGACCGCAGCCACTGCCGCTGGGCCGGCACCTCGATATCGCCGGTCAGCAGCAGGCTGCGCCCCGCCGCGTCCCGGACGCGCAACACGCAGGAGCGGTCGTTGTCACCGGCGCCCCCGACGTCGGCGCCGGGCGCGAACAGCTCGAACAGCACGCCGTCCCAGGTCCAGCGCTCGCCGTTCTGGCACGGCGCGACTGGCCCGCCGCCGACCATCTGCTCCGGCGTACCGCTCAGTACCCGGTCTGTCGTGACGCCCGCCAGAATGTCGTCGGCGGCGCCGGCGTGGTCGGCGTCGCCGTGCGACAGCAGCAGCAGGTCGAGCCGCCGCACGCCGCGCCGCGCGAGTTCCGGCAGCACGATGGCCTCGCCGGCGCTGAACCGGTCACTGAAGCGCGGCCCGCTGTCGTAAACCAGCGCATGAGCGCGCGTGCGCACCACCACGGCGAGCCCTTGTCCCACGTCGAGCACCGTAGCCGCGAAGACGCCTTCGTCTGGAACCGCCGGCCTATACAGCAGCGCCGGCAGACACCACAGCAGGCCAAGCCAGCGCCCCGGCAGGCCGCGCGGCGCGAGCAACACCAGCACGCCCACGCCCGCGGCCGCCAAGAACGGCCAGGGCACCGGCGACCACAAAAGTGCCGGTAGCGTCGCTTGCAATAACCCGAGCAGCGACAGCGTGCCGGCGCACACCCGCTCCGCCGCAAAGAGCAGCGGACCGGCCACGGCAGGCGCCGGCAGCGCCAGCACGCCGAGCAGCGTGAGCGGCACCGCCACCAGGCCGAGCAGCGGCACTGCGATAAGGTTGGCCGGCACCGCGCTTGGCGACAAAAGCCCGAAGAAGCCGAGTGTCAGCGGTGTCAACGCCAGCGCGACGGCCACCTGCAAGCGCACCGCCCCGCGCGCGGTGCGCTCCGCGCCAAGCCAGGCGCGCCTTAAAGAGCCTGCCGGCGGCGCGGAGGGATCGTCGTCCGGCGGCCGCGCGCGGCCGAGCGCCAGCCACAGCAGGATCGCCACCGCGCCAAAGGACAGCCAGAAACCGCTCGCCAGCAGCGCCAGCGGGTCGAGCAGCAGCACCACCAACCCGGCCAGCACCAGCAGCCGGGCGGGCGAGGTGACGCGCCCGCTCGCCGCGCCGAGCGCCGCCACGCTGAACATCAGCGCCGTGCGCCGCGCCGGCACGGCAAAGCCGGCCAGCGCCGCGTAGACGAATACGGCCAGCGTCGCCGCCCCGGCGGCCGCCCATGGCGCCGGCCAGCGCCGGGCAAGCACCGGCCAGCACGGCCACAGCCGGCGTGTCAGCGCATACACCAGAAGTCCGCTCAGGGACACGTGCAGGCCGGAGATCGCCAGCAGATGCGCGGTGCCGGTGTCGCGCAGCGTGCGCCAGGTGGCCGGCCCGACGGCGTTGCCGACACCGATGGCAAGGCCGCGCACCACGCCGCCGGCATCGCCAGCCGGCAGGTGCCGATCCAGCCGGTCGGCGATGGCGTGGCGCAGGCGCTGCACCGGCGCTGTCGCGGCGCCCGCCGGCACGCGCTGCGCGTGCGCGGAAGTCACGTAGCCGGTGGCGTCGATGCCGGCGCCGGCCAGCCAGCGCTCGTAATCGAAGCCGGACGGATTCACGAAGCCCCGCGGGGCCTTCAGACGCACCGGCAGTTGCCAACGCTCGCCCGCCCGCAGCGCCGGCCGTGCGCCGTACCAGGACAGCAGAACGCGCCGTGGGCCCGGCACCGCCCGGCCGGCGACCGTGAGCCGCTCGACGTCGACAGGAAACCGCGCCCGCAGCGCGTTCATCTGGGGAAGATCGGCGATGACGCCCGTCAGCACGGCGTCGGCGCCTTCGAGCGCCAGCGGCAGACGCCGGCCCAGAGTCTCCTCGGCGGTCAGCAGGCCGGCGGTGGCTCCGGCACAGGCCGCTGCCAGCAACAGCCAGACGGCGCGTCGCCGAAGCAGGCCAATGAGGGCAATGGCCCCACCGCTCGCCGCGAGCAACCAGGCGCTACCCGCCGCCGGCAGGGCCGGTGCTGACAGCGCCAGTCCGAGCCCGACGCCGTAGGCCAGCGCAAGCGGCGTGATGCCAGCCGGCTTGTCCACGTAACGCCCCCGCGCGGGGCCAAGGACGGCGCCGCCAGATGATGGAGCGTCAGACCTTAGCCGGCGGGTGGCGCAGCGACAGTGTCACGCGTCACTGCCGGTGGCGCGGGCACCTACAGCCAGCGCATGCAGCCGAGCTCGAAGCGGTGCCCCAGCAACTCGTGGTACGGATAGGCGCGGATGCGGTACTGCTGCAGGCCCGTTCGTCGCGGGCGCAGGGCGAGCTGATAGCTCACCTCGCCGCCCGGCAGGCTGGCGCCGGGTTCCAGCGGCAGGGTCTCGCGCACCACCAGGCTGCCGTCGTCCTGCGCTTCGCCGAGCAGGCATTCGACCACCACGTCCTGCGTGGCGAGACCGTTCAGGCGCAGCACGGCTTGCACGTCGAGCGTGTCGCCGAACGGCAGCAGGCGGCTCGCGGCGGCGCCGATATCGGCCTGCGGCACGAAACCCACGCCCGACCAGCGCTCGACGACGCGCCGCTTCCAGGCCGCCAGCGTGGCAGCGCCGTCGGCGGCGTCCAGGCGGCGGCGATGATCGCGCGCCGGTGCGTAGAACTTCTCGACGTAGTCCAGCACCTGCCGCTCGGCGTTGAAGCGCGGCAGGATGGTGATCATCGATGCCTTGGCCATTTCCACCCAGCGCGGCGAGTAGCTGTGGCCGTCGCGCTCGAAGTACAGCGGGATCACCTGCCGTTCCAGCAGGTCATACAGGTCGTTCGCCTCCTCGCGGTCGCGGTAGGCCGGGTCGAAGTCGGCGCCGTGCGGCACGATGCCCCAGCCGTTGCTGCCGTCGTAACCCTCGGCCCACCAGCCGTCGAGCACGGACAAGTTCAGCACGCCGTTCATGGCGGCCTTCATGCCGGAGGTGCCGCTCGCTTCCAGCGGATAGATGGGGTTGTTCAGCCACACGTCGACGCCGGACACCAGACGCCGTGCGAGGTTCAGGTCGTAGTTCTCCAGCAGCAGGATGCGGCCGATGAACTCCGGGCGCATCGAGAACTCGTGAATCTGCCGGATCAGGTCCTGCCCCGGCTGGTCGCTCGGGTGCGCCTTGCCGGCGAACATGATCAGCACCGGCCGCTGCGGATCACCAAGCAGCCGCGCCAGCCGCGCCGGGTCCTGGAACAGCAGCGTGGCGCGCTTGTAGGTCGCAAAACGCCGCCCGAAGCCCAGCACCAGCACGTGGCCGTTGTCGTTGCCGAGGTGCTGGGTGATGCGCCGCAGTTGCGCGTCCGACACCCCGGCCCGGCGGTGTTGCAGCATCAGCCGGCGCCGCGCCACCTGCAGCAGCAGCGACTTCAGCTCCTGCCGCAGGCTCCAGAAGCGATGATCGGGCACCTCGCGCAGGGCTTCCCACCACGCGCAGTCGGTCAGCGAGCCGCGCCAGTCGGCGAAGCGCACGTCGAGCAGGTTGGTCCATTCCTGGGCCAGGAAGGTGCTCACGTGCACGCCGTTGGTCACGTGCCCGACCGGGTTTTCGTCCGGCGGGACGTCCGGCCAGATGTACTGCTCCATCACCGACGCCACTTCGCCGTGAATCTTGCTCACGCCGTTGTGAAAGCGCGACCCGCGCAGTGAGGCCGCGGTCATGTTGAAGCCGCTCGCGTTGTGCGGCGAGGTGCCCAGCGCCCGCAGGGCGTCAAGGCCGATGCCGAGCGTCGGCGCAAAGCTCGTGAAATAGCGATCGAACAGCGTCGCGTCGAAGATGTCGTGCCCGGCCGGCACCGGCGTGTGGGTGGTGAACACGGTGTTCGCCGCCACGCGTTCCAGCGCCGCGGCGAAGGTCATGCCCTGCGCCACCTTCTCGCGGCAGCGCTCCAGAATCTGGAACGTGGCGTGGCCTTCGTTGATGTGCCAGGCGGTCGGCGCGAGACCCAGCGCGCGCAGCGCCCGCACGCCGCCGATGCCGAGCACGATCTCCTGCTGCAGGCGCCACTCGCGGTCGCCGCCATAAAGCTGATAGGTCAGCGCCCGGTCCGACTCGTTGTTCTCGGGCAAGTCGGAATCGAGCAGGTAAAGATCAATGTGCCCCACCTTGGCGCGCCACACGTGCAGGCCCACTGCCCGGCCGGGCAGCTCCGCCTGCACGCGCAGCGGCACGCCGCCCGCATCCAGCGCGATGGTCACCGGCAGGTCATCGATCTGGTTTGGCCGGTACAGCGCCTGTTGCTGGCCGCGGCCGTCTATGGCCTGCGTGAAGTAGCCCTGCCGATACAGCAGGCCGACGGCGACGAACGGCAGCCCGAGATCGCTTGCCGCCTTGCAGTGGTCGCCGGCCAGGATGCCAAGCCCGCCCGAGTAGATCGGCAGGCTTTCGTGCAGGCCGTACTCGGCGCAGAAATACGCCACCAGGTCCGCCTGCGGGTCGAAGTGCGCCGCCACGCGCGGGCTCGCCTGTGCCTGCAGGTAACTGTCGTAGCCGGACAGCGCGCGGCCGTATTCCTCAAGATAGCCGCGGTCCTGGGCGGCCTCGTCCAGCGCCTGCTGCGACACGCGGCGCAGGAATACTTTCGGGTTGTGCCCGCAGGCCCGCCACAGCTCGCCGTCGAGGCGCGCGAACAGCGCCCGCACGCGCCGGTCCCAGCTGTAGTAGAGATCGCCAGCCAGCTCCTCCAGGCGGCGCAAGCGCGCCGGGATGCGCGGCTGGACTTCCAGCGTGAAGGTGGTGTGCGTCATCGCAAACGTTCCGCGTGTGGGGAGGGCAGCGGGTCGGCAGCAGGCTCCGTGCCAAACGTCACGGCCGTGTTACGCCGGCCGCGCGCTCACGGCCACCGCGCCGATGCCCTCGAACCGCGTGCGCGCCGCGTCGCCCGACCGCAGCGGGAACTGCCGCGTGAACGAGCCGCTCATCACGTACTGGCCGGCTTCGAGCCCGCGTCCGTACTCGGCGAGCTTGTTGGCGAGCCAGGCGAGCGACGCGCACGGGTCGCCCATCACGGCGTCACCGGTCGCCTGCGCCACCTCCGCGCCGTTGATGTCCACCGCGCAGCGCACGGCGGCGAGATTCATCGCGCCATCCAGCGCCACCTCGGGGCCGATCACGAACGCCCGCTGCTGCACGTTGTCGGCCACCGCCACGGCGAGCTGAGCGGTGAAATCGCCGCGGTTCTCCACCAGCTCCATGGACGGGTGACAGCTGCGCACCGCGGCGCGCGCCTGCTCGGTCGTCACGTTCGGCCCGCGCAGCCCCTGGCCGAGCCGCAGGCACAGTTCATTCTCGAAGCCCGTGCCCTGCCAGGTGGAAAGATCGATCTCGACGCCGCTGTCGAGCCGGCCTTCCTCCAGCAGGTAACCGAACACCGGCTCGTGCACGCGAAACTGCTCGCGGATGGCCGCGGCGGTGAGGCCCACCTTCCAGCCCACCTGCCGCGCGCCCGCCGCGACGGCCTTGTCGAGCAGGCCGAGCTGCACGCGGCACGCCTGGTCCAGCGTGAGCTTGTCGAACCACTGCGGCGGGTAGGCCACGCCGCGCGCGCGGCTCGCCCAGAAATCCTCGACGATCGCGTTGATATCCATGTCTTGCCTCATACCACTGACCGCAATTGCCCGCCGTCCACCGGAATGTTGAGCCCGGTGAGGAACGCCGCCCGCTCGGACGCCAGAAACGCCACCAGATCACCCATCTCGTCCGGCCGGCCCAGGCGCTGCATCGGCACGCGCGTGGCGCGCAGTTCAAGCTCCTTGTCCGGATCGCGCCCGAAATGCCGCGCCTGATTGGCGGCCACCTGCCCCAGGCGCTCAGTGTGGATCGAGCCCGGTAACACGCTGTTGACAGTGATGCCGTCGTTGGCCACCTGCTCGGCCAGATACCGCGAGTAGGCGACCACGCCCAGACGCGACGTGGATGAGAGCACCAGGTTGTCCTCGATCTGCCGCACCGACAGCGCCAGCACATTCACGATGCGCCCGTACTGGTTCTCGCGCATCAGCGGCACCGCGTGCCGGCACAGGCGCACCACGTTCATGAAATTCTGCTGGTAGGCCAGCATGAACTTGTCATCGTCGAGGTCGAGCGGCTGCCCCGGCGGCGGCCCACCGGTATTGGTCACCAGCACATCGAGCCGGCCCCAGTGCGTGCGCGCGGCGTCCACCACCGCCGCGGCACTGTCGGGCGGGGTGAGGTCGAGCGCCAGCGTCGCGAGCTGCGCGCCGCGCACGTGCTCCGCGATCTCCACCTGCGCCGCCTGCAGCTTGTCCGCACTCCTCGCCACCAGCAGCACCCGCGCGCCCTCGGCGGCAAGGCTCTGGGCAATCGCCCGCCCCATGCCCTGACTCGCCCCGCACACCACCGCCACGCGGTCCTTCAAGCCCAAATCCACGTTTCGCCCTCCGCCTGGCCTTCGCTGCCGAAGGCAAACCGCCACGGACCCACCGTCCGTGCCACGCGGCAGATTCTATGGTCTGCGCCCCGGCATTCGGCCCGAGGGCGGGCCTCCCACAGCAAGCCCCTGTCGGAGCGGCCTTGTGGGAGCGGTGCTGTGGGAGCGGCGCCCCCGCCGCGAATCTTCCAGCCACGCCCCTTCGGCCCGAGGGCGGGCCTCCCACAAACCCACCCCAAGCCCTTCCCCCCGGCCCGGTAAAATCGCCGCCTTTCCACGCACAGCCACCGCGGAGCACGGCAATGTCTATTCGCATCGAACGCGACACCATGGGCGAACTCGAAGTCCCGAGCGACCGCTACTGGGGCGCCCAGACGGCGCGCAGCCTCAAGTTCTTCGCCATCGGCGGCGAGCGCGAGCGCATGCCGCTGGAAGTGGTCCACGCGTTCGGCATCCTGAAGCAGGCCGCCGCCATCACCAACGCGGAACTCGGCCTCATGCCGCAGGACAAGGCGGATCTGGTCGCCCGCGCCGCGGCCGAGGTCGCCGCCGGAAAGCTCGACGACCACTTCCCGCTGGTGGTCTGGCAGACCGGCTCCGGCACGCAGAGCAACATGAACGTGAACGAAGTCATCGCCAACCGCGCCATCGAGATGGTGGGCGGCGAACTCGGCTCCAAGAAGCCCGTGCACCCCAACGACGACGTCAACAAGAGCCAGTCGTCGAACGACACCTTCCCCACCGCCATGCACATCGCCGCCGCGCGCGAGGTGCACGACCGCCTGCTGCCGGCGCTGCGGCACCTGCGCGACGTGCTGGCCAGAAAGGCCGCCGAGTTCGAGCCCATCATCAAGGTGGGCCGCACGCACATGATGGACGCCGTGCCGCTCACGCTCGGCCAGGAATTCAGCGGCTACGTGCATCAGCTCAACGACGTCATCGACGCCGTGGGCAGCGCCCTGCCGCGGCTGTACCAGCTGGCCATTGGCGGCACCGCCGTTGGCACCGGCCTCAACACCCACCCGAAGTTCGCCGACACCGTCGCCGCGCACATCGCCAAGCTCACCGGCCTGCCGTTCGTGTCCGCGCCCAACAAGTTCGCCGCGCTGGCCGCGCACGACGCCATCGTGCTGATGAGCGGCATGCTCAAGACCGTCGCCGCCGCGTGCATGAAGATCGCCAACGACTTTCGCCTGCTCGGCTCCGGCCCGCGCTGCGGCATCGGCGAGCTGTACCTGCCGGAAAACGAACCCGGCAGCTCCATCATGCCCGGCAAGGTCAACCCGACCCAGTCCGAAGCGCTCACCATGGTCGCCGCGCAAGTGTTCGGCAACGACGTCGCCATCAACTTCGGCGGCGCCAGCGGGCATCTGGAACTCAACGTCTTCAAGCCGCTCATGATCCGCAACCTGCTGCAGTCCGTGCGCCTGCTGTCCGATGCCGGCCGCTCGTTCGCCGACCACTGCGCCGCCGGCACCGTGGCCAACAAACCGCAGATTGCCGAGTACCTCGACCGCAACCTCATGCTGGTCACGGCGCTGAACCCGCACATCGGCTACGACAACGCCGCCAAGGCCGCCAAGAAGGCCCACCACGAGAACCTCACGCTCAAGGAATCCGTCGTGGCACTCGGATTGCTGAGTGCGGAAGACTTCGACCGGCTGATCCGCCCGGCCGATATGCTGGGGCCGGGGTGAGGACGGCGCGACGCCAGTAGGCGTAGGGCGGAATAGCGCGGCGTATTCCGCCTTCCGTGTGTGGGGTAGAGTTGTGCCCAATGGCCACTCGGAAGGCGGATCGCGATCCGCCCTACGCCCTGCGAAGCATGGTCAATGTTGAGAGGGAAGGGAAGTGAACCTATTTCTGACAGCCATTGCCGTCATTTTGGTGGTATTTTTTATACGAAAATTGATCCCCATATTGAGCAAGGGCAATAGCCACCTCCAGCCTCAAAGAAAGCAATACGCCGATGACTACGAAATATGGCTAGATGTTTTTAAGAAAGAGAAAATCCATGTGGAGGAGTTCGACCTCTATGGAACGAAAGCGGCCATCACTTGGAACGCCGGCGACTCGGAGGTCACCGTGATATGCATCACTGAATTTACCAACAAAATGCCGAGCACCAAGAAGTGGGATCACTTTGATTTTAATATCAAGGACAAATCTTGGATTGGCACAACACCGCGAGGGTCAGCGACTCGAATCCGAGAGGAATTGTCGAGATTGGGACTGATATAGCCCGCCTAACGCGGAAGGGGATCGCGACCCGCCCTATGCGCGGAAAAAACCTGCTTGGCGGGCACCTTAACTAACACGTTAACTGTAACAAGGAGCTCATTGTGCTTACCGATAATCAAATTGAGTATGGAAAGGCAAAGGTGACGTACAGCCTCAATGAAGGCGGCCGCCATGAACACCACGACTGCATTCGCATGGCTTACGAATGGCTTGATGCGCAGAAAAAAATTAAAAACCCAACGACAAAAACATTCGCACTAAAACACATTATTGAAGAATGGGCTGGTCGGTATATATCAACTAGTGATGTTGAGGTGGCTGCTTATCTCCATCCTGAAATACATGGCAGATATCCACATTTCAATATCAGCGCTCGCCTTACCGTGCCATCAGACTCAAGGTTAAGTGGAATTTCTGAGGCACTTTCACAACGTTATAGAGATCGCTTTGATTCATCGGTCTATTCCGCCCGTGAGCCCGCGTAGCCCGCGAAGGGCGGAATAGCGCCGCGTATTCGGCCTTCCGTGTTGCGCCGTTACCGGGCGAAGACTGAGCCTTATCGCAGCGCCACGGTCGTCGCGCACCGACGTGGCTGCCGCGGCGGCGCACCTCGTTGAAACCATGCCGCCCTCGGAATCGCGCAGACCGCTTGCCCGGAAAGGACTCGGAGCTTACCCAATCGCGATTTCCAGGCGTGTCACAAACACTTCTTCGTGCGTGCGCTGCCTGATTTCTTCCGGCGACGCGGTTTCGAAGAACAGCTCCAGCGCCTCCCGCAGGTTGTCGCGGGCTTCCTCGACCGATTCACCCTGGCTCGCGATGTCGATTTCGGGGCACAAGGCGACGTAGCCATCCCCCTCACGTTCGATGATCGCTGTGAGCTGCATGTGCATGATGCGTGCTGCCGTGTTGTCGCGCCGAGGCGTGTGCGTTTGGCGCCGTTGCGATCGCATCATGCCAACGGAAACGGGGCGCGCAAAGCTCCGTGAAACGCCCGCGGGACAGCGCAGCATATTCCGCGTTACGCCGTTACCGGGGACGCGCCACGAAGACTGAGCCTTATCGCAGCGCCACGGTCGTCGCCGCACCGATGTCGTTGACCACCACGCCGCCCGGTTTGAGACGCGACTCGTCGCCCGGCCGGTACTTGCCGGTGTTGACCAGAATGCCGCGCAGCCCGGCATCGATGGCGCCATTGACGTCGGAGTCGACGTCGTCGCCGATCATCACGGCGTCGGCGGGCGCGCAGCCTGTGGAGGCGAGCGCAGCGCGGAAGATGGCCGGCGCGGGTTTGCCGAGCAGTTCGGCCGTCTGGCCGCTCGCGTATTCCAGCGCGGCGACGAACGGCCCGGCGTCGAGCGACAGGCCGTCCGCCTCCTGAAAGTAGCGATTGCGCCCCAGCGCAAACAGCGGCGCGCCGCCGTGGACGAGCCGGAATGCCTGGTTCAGCGTGGCGTAGCGGAAATGCTCGCCGGCATCGCCGACGACCACGGCGTTCGGCTCGGCGGTGTCGAGGCCGGCGAAATCGGGCGCGAGATCCGGGTGGATCAGCAGCAGCGGGCGCAGGCCACGGCCGACCAGCAGGTCGCGCGCTGCGGTGGCCGGCGTGAACAGTTCGTCTTGCGCAATCGCAAGGCCGCGCCCGGCGAGTTCCCGCAGCAGGGCGGCGCGGCTCTGGCGCGTGGTGTTGGTGACAAAGCGCAGCGGCAGGCCGCTTTCCCGCAACCGCGCCAGCGCCTCGGTGGCGCCCGGGATGGGGCGGTCGGCTTCGTAGAACACGCCGCCGAGATCAAGCAGTACGGCACGCAGGGTGGACATGTGGGCCTCCGGCCAGTCGGGCTGGCGGTGCGGCCTCCTCCGGTGGCGGATAGATTCTACGGAAAGGCTGAAACGTTCCGTCCGTGGAATGTTTCAGCTCACGTCCACGCGGGTGACACCCGCGTGGCGCTCCCTGAATCAATGGCTGATGCCCTTGATTCAGGCCGGGGCGTCCTGCCCGGACGGCGATCGCTGAAAAGATCAGCGCTCGCCTAGTGGTGGTGATGCTCGGCTGCGGCTGCGGGCGCGTGGGTGGCGTGCGCCGCATGTTCGCCATGTGGCAGGGCGCCGATCGCAGTCCACACGCCGAACACCGCCAGCAGCACACCGGCTGCGCGCTGCCCTGCGCCACCGCGCAGTCGCCGCAGCGCGCCTGCCGCCGCGCTGCCGGCGCCGACCACAGCCGGCAGCGTGCCAAGACCGAAGCCGGCCATGACCAGCGCGCCGCGGGCGGGATCGCCGCTCGCGAGCGCCAGCGTCAGCATGCTGTACACCAGCCCGCACGGCAGCCAGCCCCACAGCGCGCCGGCCAGCAGCGCCTGCGCCGGGCCGCGCGGTGGCAGCAAATCCTTCAGCGCCGGGGCGAGGCGCGCCCACAGGCGCCCGCCGAGCGCCTCGATGCGCAGCAGCCCGCGCCAGCGCAGCGCGAGCGTGAGCCCCACCGCCACCAGCAGCAGGCCGAAGACGAGCCGCAGCGTTTGCCCCAGGTGCAGCAGATCGAGCCCGCGGCCGAGCAGCGCGCCGCCCGTGCCGGCGATGGCGCCGGCCAGGCTGTAGCTGGCGACGCGGCCGGTGCTGAGCAGCAGGGCGCTGCGCCACGCCGGCCCGCGGCCGCCGCCGGCGAGCGCCGCACTGATGCCACCGCACATGCCAAGGCAGTGCCCGCTGCTGGCGAGACCCGCCAGCAGCGCGGCGGCAAAGCCGAGTTCAGCGCCGGGGCTGGTCATCGTCGTCACCCAGGATGCGCCAGGCCGGGCTGTCGAGGTCGTCGAACTGGCCGCTGCGCATGGCCCAGAAGAACACCGCCACCGCCACGCCCACCAGCAGCAGCGTGATCGGGATGAGGATGAACAGGCTCTCCATGGCGGCTCAGGCGAGTTGTGGAGCGGCCAATCGGGCGGCGGCAGCACGCGGCGCGCGCAGCAGACGAAGGCTGTTGCCGACCACGAGTGCCGAACTCAGGGACATGCCGAGCGCCGCCTGCCACGGCGCGACCAGGCCCGCCGCCGCGGCCGGCATGGCGAGCAGGTTATAGAGCGCCGCCCAGGCGAGGTTTTGCCGCACCACGGCGAGCGTGCGCCGGGCGGTGTCGATGCCGTCCAGCAGCGGCGCGAGATGCCCGCCGAGCAGCAGGCAGTCGGCCTGCGTCTGCGCCAGCGCGGCGCCCCCACCCATGGCCACCGACACGTCGGCGCCGGCCAGCACCGGCGCGTCGTTGATGCCGTCGCCCACCATCAGTACACGCTCGCCGCGCTGCTGACGCGCGCGGATGGCAGCGAGCTTGTGCTGCGGCGTCTGGCCGGCCTGCCAGTCGGTCACGCCAAGTCGCGCCGCGACTTCGGCCACCGCGGGCGCCGCATCGCCGCTGAGAACGGCCGTATGGAGGCCGCGCCGGTCGAGGCCGGCCAGTGTGTCGGCGGCATCGGCGCGCAGCGGGTCGTGCAGACGAAACAGCGCGACGAGGCGCTGGCCGTCACCTAAACCAATCCAGCTACCGGGTTCGAGATCAGCGGGCAGCGCGTTGTCCGCACCGGCGAAATCCGGCCTGCCGAGCCGCCACGGCTGGCCATCCACCACGCCGCGCACGCCGGCGCCCGGCACCGTGTCGCGCTGCTGCGCCACGCGGCCCGCCGCGTGCGGCGTAAATGCTTGCGCATACGGGTGGCTCACGCCCAGTTCCAGCGCGGCGGCGGTGGCGAGGTGCTGCTCGATGGGCTGGCCGTCCAGGCTGCGCGCGGTGGCGATCTGCGCCCGCGCCTGGGTGAGCGTGCCGGTCTTGTCGAACAACGCCGTGCCGGCGCGCGCCAGGTTCTGCAGCGCCGCGCCGCGCGTGACCAGCAGTCCACGCCGGGCGAGCCCGGCCGCCGCGGCGGCAAACGCTGTGGGCGTCGCAAGCGCCAGCGCGCACGGGCAGGACACCACCAGCACGGCGAGCGTGTTCGGCAACCAGTGCGCGGGCGCGGCGTGCCACCAATACGCGCCGGTGGCCGCCGCCGCCAGCAGCACTAGCGTGATGAAGCCCTGCGCCAGGCGGTCCGCAGCGAGCGCCAGCGGCGGGCGCTCGGCCTGCGCGCGTTCCAGCAGGTGCGCGATCTGCGACAACTGCGTGGCGGCGCCGGTGTGCTGCACCTCCAGCGTGACCGGCGCGCCGAGGTTGACGGCGCCGGCGATCAGCGCATCGCCCACCGCGCGCGGGCGGGGCTCGGCCTCGCCGGTGAGGAGCGCCTCGTCGACTTCGCTGCGGCCTTCCACCAGCACGCCGTCGGCGGGGATGACGTCGCCGCTGCCGACCAGCACGCGGTCGCCGGGGGCGAGTTCGCTCACCGCTACCGGCTGCGGACCTGCATCGGTCAGACGCAGCACGCTCGCCGGCAGCGCGGCGGCCAGTGCCTCGCCCACGCTGCGCACGCGGGCACGCGCGTCGGCCTCGAACCAGCGGCTGACGCTGAGAAAAAACACGAACATCACCACCGAATCGAAATAGACCTCGCGCCCGCCGAAGAAGCTGATCCACACACTCGCCCCGCCGGCCAGCGCCAGCGCCAGCGCCACCGGCAGGTCCATGCCGGGCCGGCCGTGCCTGAGGCCCCGCACGGCGCCGGCAATGAACGGTGCGCCCGCGTACAGCAGCACCGGCAGCGCCACCAGCATGCTGATGAGGCGCAGGAAGTCCCGCATGGCGGGCTCCAGACTGTCGCCGGCCACGTAAAACGCGAACGCGAAGCTCGACACCTGCATCATGCCGAGCCCGGCGACGAGTAACTGCTTGAGCGCACGCTGGCGCTCTCGGGCCGCCGCGTCGCGGGCGGCGGCGGGCAGCGGATGCGGCCGGTAGCCGAGCGCGGCCAGCGCCGCCAGCAGCGCCGACAGCGGCACCCGGTCCGGCCGCCAGGTGAGCTGCACGCGGCCGGTGGCCGGGCTCACGCGCACCTCGTCCACGCCGGCCAGCGGCGCCAGGTGATGCTCGATCAGCCAGGCGCAGGCGGCGCAGCGCAGGCCCTCGACCACGAAGCCGGCGCGCGCGCGACCGTCCGGCAGCGTCTGCACGAAGGCGGCCTGCGCCTCTCGGCGGTCGAAGGCGGCCCAGGCGTCGGTGCCGTCGGGAGGCGCCGCGGGACGCGTCGCCGGGGCGGTGCGAAAACGGTAATAGTCGCCGTGGCCGGCAAGGATGAGTTCCGCCACCGCCTGACAGCCGCGGCAGCACACCGGCTGCGGCTCGCCCGCGACCAGGACGCGAAGATCAATGCCCGGCGGCAGCGGCTCGTGGCAGTGAAAGCACTGGCCGGTCACGGCGGGCTCAGGCGTAATCCATCGGTGCCGGGCTGCAGCACGCCGCGCAGGCGCCAGCCTTGCTGCGGCGAAGCGATTTCGACCTCGCGCCGCGCCGCGTCCAGCGGCCCGACGTGGCCGGCGTAGCGATCATCGGCATCGGCCGTGACGCTGGTCCTCCGATCGGCGTTCGCGTCAGTCGGGTGCAGCAGCGTGAGGTCGAGCGGCCCCGCCGGCACGCCGCGCACGGCGATCTCAAAGGCGCCGGTGGCGCGGTCGAGGCGCAGCGTGGCGGTGACGCCGAGTACACGCGCCCGCCGGTCGCGCGACTGGTCCATCTCGAAAGCCCGGCCGATGCGCGCGTAGTCGTCCACCACCAGCGAGTCCGCATGGCGCACGGCGATCCACACCGTGAGCAGGCCGCCCACCACGGCCGCGACAGGCGGCGCCGCCACCAACCAGAACCAGCGGTTGCGGTACCACGGCAGGCTGGCCGGCTCAGTCATGCGACGGCCCGAGGAAGCGCACGTCCTGCGCAATGGCGGCGCCGCTGGCGGCGGTGACGGTGAGCGTGAGGCGGCTCACGCGGTGTTCGAGCGCGTCTTCCGGCACGCGGATGCGCGTCGGCACCACCGCCACGCCGCCCGGCGGCAGGGTGAATTCGGCGGGGTCGGTCTCCAGCACCGCGCCCGGCAGGCCGCTGATGGCGGCGCGGTAGCGTTCCGGCGCGGTCGATTTGTTGACCACTTTCAGCGTGTAGACGTTCTCGATCTCATCGTCGCCCACCTCGCGGTACAGACGGCCGCGGTCGGCGATCAGCTCGGCCGTCAGCGGCGTGCGCAGCGCAACCGCCGTGCCGAGCGCCGCCAGCAGCGACAGCAGCAGCAGGCCGTAGATGACTATGCGCGGGCGCAGCACGTGCGTCTTGCCGCCCTGCACGGCGGCTTCGGTGGTGTAGCGGATGAGGCCCGGCGGGTAGCCGACGCGGTCCATGACCGAATCGCAGGCGTCGATGCAGGCGGCGCAGCCGATGCACTCGTACTGCAGGCCATCACGGATGTCGATGCCGGTCGGGCACACCTGCACGCACAGCGTGCAGTCGACGCAGTCGCCGAGGCCCCGGCTGCGCGGGTCGACGCCGCGGGCACGTCCGCCGCGCGGCTCACCGCGCGCCTGGTCGTAGGTGATGATCAGCGTGTCGCGGTCGAACATGGCGCTTTGGAAGCGCGCGTAGGGGCACATGTAGATGCACACGTTCTCGCGCATGAAGCCGGCGTTGCCGTAAGTCGCAAAGCCGTAGAACAGGCCCCAGAACAGCTCCCAGCCGCCAAGATCGAAGCGGATCAGCTCCTGCCACAGCTCGATGCGCGGCGTGAAGTAGCTGACGAAGGTGAAGCCGGTGAACAGGGAAAAGGCGATCCACAGCGCCTGCTTGGCCGTCTTGCGCAGGACTTTTTCGGTCGTCCACGGCGCCTTGTCGAGGCGCATGCGCCGGGCGCGGTCGCCCTCCACCCAGCGTTCCATCCACAGGAACACCTCGGTCCACACGGTCTGCGGGCAGGCGTAGCCGCACCACAGGCGCCCGGCCACGGCGGTGAAGAAGAACAAGGCCAGCGCCGCGCAGATCAGCAGCAGCGCGAGAAAGAAGAAGTCCTGCGGCAGGAACAGCAGGCCGAACACGTGGAACTGGCGCGCCGGCAGGTCGAACAGCACCGCCTGACGACCGTCCCAGTTCAGCCACGGGATGCCGTAGAAAAGTCCCAGCAGCGCCAGCACGGCGAGCTTACGCAGGCGCTGGAAGCGGCCGGCGATTTCGCGCGGGTAGGCCTTGGGGCGCGACGCGTAGAGGGCGGGTTCGGCGGCGGCGGGCTCAGGCATGGGGCGAACGGACCCGCTGGCGCACGGGCTCGGTCAGTATCAGGGTGATGAAACTCGACGCGGCCGTCACGGCCCAGAACATGAAAAAACCGACCGTGTAGCCCGCCTCGCGGCTGATTTCCCACTGCGGGAAGCTCGCCAGGCGCAGGCCCTCCGGGTCGACGTTGGCAAAGAAGGCCGCGGTTGCCACGCCGGCCATCAGGAACGACGGCCACAACACGGCGCCGAGTCGATGCAGCCAGCCGTGCGGGCGGGCGTGCCCGGCGTCGATGACGAAGCCGTCGTCAGGGCTGTTCATGGGACAGGCTAAATACGTAGGCGGCGAGCATGTGGATGCGCTCGGCACTCAGCAGGTCCTTGTGCGCCGGCATCATGCCCATGCGCCCGCTGCGGATGCTGGTCTCGACGGCCTCCTGGCTGCCGCCGTAGAGCCAGTAGTCGTCGGTCAGATCCGGCGCGCCCAGCATGGGGTTGCCCTTGGCGTCCGGGCCGTGGCAGGCCACGCACAGGGCCTGGAACTTCTCCTGCCCGGCGGCCACGCGGGCCGCATCGCCGCTGTGCCCGCGCAGGCTGCGCACGTAGGTCGCGACGGCCGTGACGCCATCGTCGCCGAGCGCCGCGCCCCACGGAATCATCGCCGCCTGGCGACCGTTGGTAATGGTCTGCTCGATCTGCTCCGGGCTGCCGCCCCATTGCCAGCTGCTGTCGGCGAGGTTCGGGAAGCCACGGCTGCCGTGACCGTCGGCACCGTGGCAGACGGCGCAATTGGTCACAAACAGGCGCCGGCCGGTCGCCATGGCGGCCGGATCGCCGGCGAGGTCCGGAATCGGCGTTGCGGCGTATTTGGCGAACAGCGGCGCCACGTCCTCCTCGACCTGCTTCACCTCCGCCTCGTAGGCGCCGGTCTGCGTCCAGCCGAGCAGGCCCTTGAAGTTGCCCAGCCCCGGGTACAGCAGCAGGTACACCAGCGCGAACACGATGGTGAGATAGAACAGCCCAAGCCACCAGCGAGGCATCGGGTTGTTGTATTCCCGAAGCCCGTCCCACTCGTGGCCGGTGGTGTCGGATGCGGCGCCCTCGCCGGGGCGCTTCTTGGCGGTCCAGCGGATCAGCCACACGCAGGCAAGGATGTTGGCCAGCGACAGGATGGTGACGTACCAGCTCCAGGCGGTGCTCACGGGCGAGCCTCCTTGCCAATGGGCGAATCGTCATCGCGCAGCGGCAGCCGCGCGGCGGCGTCGAAGGCGTCGCGCGGGCGGGTGTAGAGCCACACCGCGCCGCCCACAAACAGCACCAGGACCAGCGCGGTGAACAATCCCCAGAACACACCAATGCTCATCGCGCACCTCCCGCCGGCAATGCCTTGCCGAGCCCCTGCAGGTAGAACACCAGCGCGTCGAGCTCGGTCTTGCCGACCACGGCGGCCGGCGCGCCCTCGATGTCCGCGTCGGTGTACGGATCGCCGATGCGCTGGAGCGCCCGCATGTGCCGCTGCACGGCCTTGCCGTCCACGGCGTTCTTTTCCAGCCAGGCAAAGGCAGGCATGTTCGACTCGGGCACCACGTCGCGCGGGTTCAGCAGGTGCACGCGGTGCCAGTCGTCGCTGTAACGACCGCCGACGCGCGCCAGATCCGGCCCGGTGCGCTTGCTGCCCCACTGGAACGGCCGGTCGTAGACCGATTCACCGGCCACCGAGTAGTGGCCATAGCGCTCGGTTTCGGCGCGAAACGGCCGGATCATCTGCGTGTGACAGGTGTAGCAGCCCTCGCGCACGTACACGTCGCGCCCGGCAAGCGCCAGCGCCGGGTAGGGCTTCACGCCGTCCACCGGCTGCGTGACCTTGGCCGAGAACATCAGCGGCACGATCTGCACCAGCCCGCCGATGCTGATGACGATGGCCACCAGCACCGCCAGCAGGCCGAGGTTCTTTTCGACGACTTCATGGTTCATGGCGACGACCTCAGGCGGCAGCGGCGGCGGGCTTTGCGACAACCGCCGGTGGCCGCACCGTGCGCCACAGGTTGTAGGCCATGATGAACATGCCGGACAGCACCATCGCGCCGCCCAGGAAGCGCACCAGGTAGTACGGCTTGGTGGCGGCCAGCGCCTCGACGAAGCTGTAGGTGAGCGTGCCGTCCGGGTTCACGGCGCGCCACATCAGGCCCTGCATCACGCCGGCGATCCACATGGACGCCACGTACAGCACCACGCCGATGGTGGCCACCCAGAAGTGCCATTCGACGAGGCGCGTGCTGTACACGCGCTCCTTGCCGAACAGCTTGGGGATCAGCGCGTACATGGCGCCGAGCGAGATGAACGCCACCCAGCCGAGCCCGCCCGAGTGCACGTGGCCGATGGTCCAGTCGGTGTTGTGCGAGAGGGCGTTGACGGTCTTGATCGACATCATCGGCCCCTCGAACGTGGACATGCCGTAGAACGAGATGGCCACGATCATGAAGCGCAGGATGGGGTCGGTGCGCAGCTTGTCCCAGGCGCCGGACAGCGTCATCACGCCGTTGATCATGCCGCCCCAGGACGGCGCCAGCAGGATCAGCGAGAACGCCATGCCGAGCGACTGCGCCCACTCCGGCAGCGCCGAGTAGTGCAGGTGGTGCGGGCCGGCCCACATGTAGGTGGAGATCAGCGCCCAGAAGTGCACCACCGACAGGCGGTACGAGTACACCGGCCGCTGCGCCTGCTTGGGCACGAAGTAATACATCATGCCGAGGAAGCCGGCGGTCAGGAAAAAGCCGACCGCGTTGTGCCCGTACCACCACTGCACCATGGCGTCCACGGCGCCGCTGTACACGGGATACGACTTGAACCAGCCGGCCGGGATTTCCGCGCTGTTGACCACGTGCAGCACGGTCACGGTCAGGATGAAGGCGCCGTAGAACCAGTTCGCCACGTAGATGTGGCGGATGCGGCGGCGGGCGATGGTGCCGAAGAACACCGCCGCGTAGCTGAGCCAGACGAGCGCGATCAGGATGTCGATGGGCCACTCCAGCTCCGCGTATTCCTTGCTGGTGGTCAGGCCCAGCGGCAGCGTGACGGCGGCGGCCACGATTACCGCCTGCCAGCCCCAGAAGGTGAAGGCGGCCAGCCGGTCGAACGCCAGACGCACGCCGCAGGTGCGCTGCACCACGTAGTAGCTGGTGGCGAACAGCGCGCAGCCGCCGAAGGCGAAGATCACCGCGTTGGTGTGCAGCGGGCGCAGGCGGCCGTAGCTCAGGTACGGCAGGCCCATGTTGAGATCGGGCCAGATCAGCTCCGCGGCGATGATGACGCCCACCAGCATGCCGACGATGCCCCACACCAGCGTCATCACGGCGAACTGCCGCACGACGGTGTCGTTGTACTCGGCTGCACCTGCCTGCATGGGGTCCACCTGTGTTGCTGGATCGACAGGTGGCATCGTCGCAACGATCACGCCAGGGCGTGTTGATCGGAGTCAGGCCGCGCCCGGCTGGCCGTTCGGTAGCCTTGTGTGGACGGGCAACGGCGGGTCAATCCGCGGCGAGTGACGGCTCCAGGAACGCGCCTTGCAGGTCGCGGTCGTACCAGGACAGGGCCTTGCCGAGTTCGGCCTCGTCCCAGACCACCGGCTCGAACTCGCTGTGCACTTCGGTGACGCGACCCCCGGCGCACAGCTCCAGGCGCACCCCGAACGGGTCGCGGCAGTGCAGCGAGAAGGTCTTGCCGTAGGACTGGCGGGTCGGGCCGTAGCGGTCGATGTCCACCCCGGCCTCGCGCAGGTACATGCCGGCCACCAGGATGTCGTTCGGGTCTTCGCGCGTGAACGCGATGTGGTGCAGCGCGCCGGCCGGCCCAGGAAACAGCGCCAGTTCCTGGCCGCCGACTTCCTTCGACATGCGAAACAGCAGCGCCGACAGCAGCCGCCCGTCGGCGGCTTCGATGCGCTCCGAGACCACGAAACCGAGCACGCCGGTCAGGAACGCCACCGCCGCCTGCGGGTCGCTCACGCAGACGCCGGCGTGGTTCAGGAAAAACGGCGCGGCAGTGCCGCGCAGCGCCCGCGGCGTGACCCAGTCCGGCGAGTCGTAGCCGGTCACGTAACCGGGCTGCGCCATGTCGGCGTACAGGCGAAGGCGCGGGCCGCCGGGCACCGCAAACGCGATGCTGGCGCCGAGGCCTTCGAGTTCCTCGCCGGCGGCGTGGTGCGTCACGGGAATGCCGGCCGCCGCGACCTTGTCGGCCATGCGGGCGACATCGGCCTCATCGCGCACCTGAAAGCCGATCTCGACCAGGCGGTTGTCGGCCGCCTCCTCCAGCACCAGCGAACAGGCGAACGGCTCGTGCCAGCAACGCAGGTACAGCCGTCGCGGCCCGCGGCGCGATTCGAGCAGGCCGAACTGCCCGCAGTAGAACGCCTCGGCGCGCTTCAGGCGCTCGTCGGCGAGCGCTAGTCGCACGTAGCCGAGTCGGTGGATGCCGCGGTGTTTGAGAGCCATGGCCGTGCCTCAGGTGGTTTCTGCGAAGAACGACTCCGGCACGACGCTTTCGTAATAGAACGCGCCGCGCGGGAACTCGGCCGCCTGCCACACGATGGGCGCAATCAGACCCGGCACGCCGCCGGCCTGGTAGGCGCCGTTGTAGACCTCGTTGCGGTTGCCGGCCGGGTCGAAGAAATAGATGGTCGTGACGCCCGACACGCCGTGGCGGCTCGGGCCATATTCCATCAGCGTGGTGCCGGCCTCTTTCATGATGTCGACGGCGCCGATCACGTCGCTCCTGCTTTCGAGACCGAACGCGATGTGGTGCAAATGGCCGTTCGGGCCAGGCGCGATGGCCAGATCGTGCATGGTGTGCCCGCAGGTGGTGAACGCGGCGATCACGCTGCCGTCCGGCGCCACCACCTGCTCGGAAAGATTGAAATCCAGCACGTCGATCAGGAACTGCGCCGTGTCGGCCGGGCGCTCGCCGGCCAGCAGCAGGTGGTCGAGGTGCGTCACCCGCGCGCCGGGCTTGCCGTGCGGCGGCACGGGATTCGGGTTGCGCATGCCGCTCGCGTAGCCGATCTTGTCGAGGTGATGCACAAGGCGCATGTCCTGCCCCGACGGCAGCGTGAAGGCGATGGCGGCACCGGCGCCCAGCACGTCACCGGCCGGCACGCCCCGTACCGCGATGCCGCGGGCGGTGATAGCCGCCTTGGCCTCGGCGAGATCCTCGACCTCCCCCACCTTGAAGGCGACGTGGTCGAGGCCTGCTTTCGGCGCCTGTGTCAGGACCAGGCAGTGGTGATCCTGATTGTCGGCGGCCTGCAGATAAAGGCGCCCGGCGCGGTCGCGGTCGGTTTCTCGCAGGCCGACCACCTCCACATAGTGGCGGCGGGCGGCTTCGAGGTCCGTGACGTACAGGCTGATGTAGCCGATGCGGCTGACGGCCATCGCGGGCTCCTCCGGTGAGTTTTGTACTGTGGTGTCCGGGCGTGCGCGGCATGGTGCGGGCGGCACACGTGGCGAGGCTTGCGCGGCGTCAAGATCGGTCCGTGCGGCTGCTAAGGAAGCGCTGAAAAATTCCGTCCCTGGACTTTTTCAGCTCGCTGCCGCGCGGTACACGCCCGCACGGCGCTCCCTGAATCAAGGGCTTACGCCCTCGATTCAGGCCGGGGCATCCTGCCCCGAAAGGAACCGCTGAATAAATCAGCGCTTCCCTAACCGAAGCGCCGCCCGCGCCCGGTCAATAAGCCGCCCGGGCGGCCGATAATCCGGGCAGCCCTGTGATGACCAAGAGTTGACGACCATGGCCTTTGTCCGACCCGTGGCAATCGACACCGAAGCGCCTGCCGCCGCCGCAACGCTGGCCGCCGCGCGCGGGCAGCTGGCCGCAGTGTGGCTGGGTGACGGCGTGGTGCTGGAGCTGCTGCTGGTGACGATGCTGGCCGGCGGGCACGTGTTGCTGGAGGACGTGCCGGGCGTCGGCAAGACCACGCTCGCCAAGGGCCTCGCCCGGGCGCTCGGGGTCGAATTCAACCGCGTGCAGTTCACGTCCGACCTGCTGCCGGCGGACGTGCTGGGCGGCAGCGTGTACCACCCGGGCGACGGCCGTTTCGAGTTCGTGCCGGGGCCGATCTTCACCGACCTGCTGCTGGCCGACGAGATCAACCGCGCGCCGACGCGCAGCCAGTCGGCCTTCCTGCAGGCCATGGAGGAAGGCCAGGTCACGGCCGACGGCGTGAGCCACCCGCTGTCGCCCCTGTTCACGGTCATCGCCACGCAGAACCCGATCGATTTCGACAGCACCAACCCGCTGCCGGAGGCGCAGCTCGACCGTTTCCTGATCGCGACGCGGCTCGGCTACCCGGACGCCGCGGCGGAAAGCTCGCTGCTCGGCGACTACCGCGCCGCGCCGCCGCCGGTGGCGGTGCTGGACCGCTCGGGTCTGCTGCATCTGCGCGCACAGGCGCGGGCGGTGTTTCTGCACGCCGATCTTGCCGAGTACATCGTGGCGCTGGCGCGGGCCACACGTGAGGATCCGCGCGTGCGCCTGGGCATCTCACCGCGCGGGGCGATTCACCTTGCCGACGCCGCGCGCGCGCGGGCGCTGCTGCACGGGCGCGGCGCGGTGCAGGCGGAGGACGTGCGCGCGCTGCTGCACGCGGTGTGGGATCACCGCCTGCTGCCGCGCCAGGGCCGAGAGCACGACCGGCGCATCACCGCCGCGCTGCTGGACGAACTCACGGCCGCCGTGCCGCTGCCGCGCTGACGCTCGCGCGGGCCGCCCGGCGCCGGTGATGTCCGCCGAACCGACATGAAGGAATTCGCCGATCGCCCGCTGCGCGTGCCCGAGGAGCCGCTCGCCCGGCACTGGTGGCGCCTTGCAGTGTGGGTGCTGAACCTGCGTCTGGTGCCGCGCTTCACGGAGCGGCGCGGCGGCTGGTGGGCACCGCTGCGGTCGCTGCGCGACGGGCTGACGCCGGTGGGGCTCGCCGTGCTGCTGACCTGCGTGCTGTTGCTGCTGCTCGCCCGGCGCAGCAACCCGGGCTTCGAGCTGGGGTTCGCCGCGGCCGGGCTGGTGCTGATTGCGCTCGCCGGCATCGCCGGGCGGCTGCGCAGTTTTCGGGTGCAGATCGAGCGGGCCGGTCACGCGGTGGCGATCGCCGGCCAGCCGTGCCGCAATCAACTGCGACTGACCAACGTCGGCCGGCGCACGGCGCACGATCTGTCGCTGCGCGAGTGGCGCGGCCCCGGCTGGCGGCTCGCTGCACCCGCCGCGAGCATGCTGGTCGAGCGCCTGGCAGTGGGCGAAAGCCGGCTGTGCGAGACCGTCATCACGCCGCGCGCCCGCAGCCTGCTGGTGCTGCCGGGCGCGGCGCTGCACAGCGCCTGGCCGCTGTTCCTGACCCGCCTGACCGCCGGCGGTGCGCTGCCGCTGGAGCTGCCGGTGCTGCCGCCGCCGCTGGCGGTGAGCCTGCCGCCGCTGCGCGAGCTCGCCGCGCGGTGCCTCAAGACCGGCGTGCACGCGGCGCGTGCCAGCGGCGCCATCGAGTACACGCACACCCGCGCCTACCAGATGGGCGATCCCGCCACGCGGCTTGACCACCGCGCCAGCGCCCGCCGCGGCGAGCTGATGTCGCGCGTGTTCCGCGGCGGCAGCGAGCTGCGCGCGGACGGCATCGCCATCGTCTGCGACACCGCGGTGGCGGGCTTCGCGCCCTGGCAGCGCCGCCCGCGCGACCCCGCCGCGCTCGACCGGCGCCTGGCACTGGTGCTGGAACTCGCCGCCCACGCCCGCGCCGAGGCGCTGCCCCTGAAGCTGCTGGCGCTCGGCGCCGACTGGCAGCCCATGGCCGACGAGGCGGCGCTGCACCGCGCCGTCGCCATCTGCCCGCCGGCGCACGAAACGCGCCTGCCTGCCGGCCTGCCCGAACCCGGCCTGCTGTACGTGCTGGTGACCGAGGACGCGGGCGATGCGATCACCACGCCACTCGCCGCCTGGCGGGCGGCGGGCGCGCTGGTGCTGGCATTTCGCCTCGGTGGCCGCGGTGGGCATGCATTGCCGCCCGGCCCCGGCAACCACGAGATCGCCGCCTGATGCGCGCGGCCGATGGCCTGCTCGCCGTCGCCGTGGCCGCCGCCGGCGCGCACCTGCTGCTGTCGATGCAGCTGCCGGCGCTGGCGGCGCTGTTTGCGGTGGCGACCGTGCTGGCGCCGCTGCCGGCCTGGCTAGGCTGGCGCCGGCCGCTGGCGCCGACGCCCGGCCTCGCGTTCATCACCTTCGTGAGCGGCGGTCTGCTCGGCTACATGGCGCTGGCGGACTGGGTGCCGGCCGACTCCTGGGCGGCGGACTTCGCCGTGTTCGGCGGGCTGTGTCTGGCCATGCTGGTGCTGCTGTGGTGGCTGCTCGGCACGCGCGCGGCGGCGCCTCCCGGCCGCGCCGGCGATCCGTCCGGCGACACGCTGGCCGCCACGGCGCTGGCGCTCGCGGTGCTGATTCCGCGCCGCCTGCCGCTGGACATCCTCACGCAGGCGCTGCCGTGGGCAGCCGCGCTGGCCGCGGTGCTGGCGCCGCTGGTGTCGCGCCTCGGTGCGAAGGCGCTGCGCCGGGCGGCGTGGCTGCTGCCGGTGGTGCTCGTGCTGCCGGTGGTGGAGCCGGCCTTGCGCGCGGCGCAGCGGCCGCTGCTCGGCGCGCTGTTCAGCGCGATGCCGGCGCCGCGCGGCGACACCGGCTTCTCGCCGCTCGCGCAGTTGCACGCCAGCGGCCTGCTGCAACCGAACCGCCGGCCGGTGCTGCGGCTGTGGGTGGCCGGCGGCACGCCGCCGCCGTACCTGATCGGCAACCGCCTGCTGACGCTCGACGCCCGCTACCAGTGGACGGGCGTCGACCCGGCCGGGCCGGGCATCGAGCGCGAGTCGGCCCCGGCCGGGCAGCGTTATCGCCTCGCGCCGGGCAAACCGACCTGGTCGCTCGCCGCGCACAGCCTGCGCCGCGACGACCTGCTGTTCGTGCCGGCCGGCACGCAGACCCTCGACGTCACCGATGCGAGTCTCGGCGTCGACGGCGCCGGCGTGCTGCGCGCGCAGTTCGCCGGCCGGGCCGACCGGCGCTGGCAGGCCGCCGGCGCGCCGCCTGGCGCACAGGCCCGGGCGCCGGCGCAGGCGCTCGCGCTGCCGGCGTTCTGGGATGCCGACCTGCAGGCCGCCGCCGCCGCACTGGCCGGGCCGGATGCCGCGCAGACGGCCGCCCGCATCGGCGCGGAACTGCGCGGGCGCCGCTACAGCCTCAATTACCGGCTCGACCGGCAGGCGCCGTTTCGGGATTTCTTCCTCAACCGCCGGCCGGCGCACTGCTTCTGGTACGCCACCGCGGCCGCGCTGGCACTGCGCGCCAACGGCGTGCCAAGCCGGCTGGTGACCGGGTATCTCGTGTCCGAACCGCTCGGCGGCGGCGCCTTTCTGGTGCGCGAGCGCGACGCCCACGCCTGGGCCGAATGGCAGGACGCCGCCGGTCGCTGGCACACGCTGGACGCGACGCCGGCCAACTACGACGCCGTTCTGGCGGACTACGGCGGCGGCGCGTTCGAGCGCGCCTGGCAGCGCCTCGCGGCGCGCCTGGACACCTGGTGGCACACCGTCGCACTCACCGACGCGCAGGTGCAGGCGGTGCTGCTGGCCGGGCTCGCCGTGCTGGTGGGCCTGTTCGTGCGCGAGTACCGGCGCCTGCGGCGGGTGGCGCCGCGCATCGGCCACAGCCGCGAATGGCAGCGCCTGTGGCGGCGTTTTCTGCGCGTGAGCGGCCTGCCCGAGCGGGCGCAGTGGACGGCGACCGACTACGTTGACCACCTGCCGCAGAGCTGGCCGCCACAGCGCCGGGCGGCGGCGCGGCGGTTTCTCGAACTCTACGCCGCGGCCCGCTTCTCGCCCCGCGGCACGCCGGCCGAAGCGGCCGCGGCGCTGCGCGCGTGCCGGCGGCGCGGATTGTCCGGCTAGGGCGCTTCTGGTACTTTTTGCGCTGTTTTTCACGCTTTTTTTCTCGCACGCGCATGCCGAAATTCATTTTCGTAACCGGTGGCGTGGTCTCCTCGCTCGGCAAGGGGATCGCCGCCGCGTCCATCGGCGCGTTGCTGGAGTCGCGCGGCCTGCGCGTCACGTTCCTGAAGCTCGATCCCTACCTCAACGTCGACCCGGGCACGATGAGCCCGTTCCAGCACGGCGAGGTGTACGTCACCGCCGACGGTGCCGAGACCGACCTTGATCTGGGCCACTACGAGCGCTTCGGGCGCATGCCGATGCGCCGCGCCAACAACTTCACGGCCGGTCAGGTGTACGAGCAGGTGCTGCGCAAGGAGCGCCGCGGCGAGTACCTCGGCCGCACGGTGCAGGTGATCCCGCACGTCACGGACGAGATCAAGCGCTGCATCATCGAGGGCGCCGGCGATGCCGACGTGGCGATGGTGGAGGTCGGCGGCACGGTCGGCGACATCGAATCGCTGCCGTTCCTGGAGGCCATCCGCCAGATGGGGCTGGAGCGCCCGCATCAGGACGTGCTGTACATGCACCTGACGCTGGTGCCGTATTTGCGCGCGAGCGGCGAGATCAAGACCAAACCCACGCAGCATTCCGTGAAGGAGTTGCAGGCCATCGGCATCCGGCCGGATGTGCTGCTGTGCCGCACCGAGCAGCCGCTGCCGGAGGAGGAGCGGCGCAAGATCGCGCTGTTCACCAACGTGCCGCGCGAGGCGGTGATCTCGGCCGAGGATCTCGACAACATCTACAAGATCCCGCGCCACTACCACGACCAGGGCCTGGACGATTTTGTGGTGCGGCGCCTCGACCTGCCGGTCGGCACCTCGCGCCTGGACGCCTGGGACCGCTACATCCACGACTTCGAGCACCCGACGGCGACCGTGGACATCGCACTGGTCGGCAAGTACATCGATCTGGCGGACTCCTACAAGTCGCTGAACGAGGCGCTCGACCACGCCGCGGCGCACACCCGCACGCGCGTGAACGTGCACTACGTGGACGCCGAGGCGCTGCAGAACGACGGCGCCGGCGCGCTGGCCGGCATGGACGCCATCCTGGTGCCGGGCGGCTTCGGCGAGCGCGGCATCGAAGGCAAGATCGCCGCCGTGCGCTTTGCCCGCGAGCGCGGCTTGCCGTATCTGGGCATCTGTCTTGGGCTGCAGGTGGCGGTAATCGAATTTGCCCGCGACGCGGCGGGCCTCGCCGACGCGCACAGCACCGAGTTCAATCCGGACAGCCCGGCGCCGGTGGTGGCGTTGATCACCGAATGGACCGACGCCAGCGGCCGGCGCGAGCAGCGCGCACAGGGCGCCGACATGGGCGGCACCATGCGTCTTGGCGGGCAAACGTGCGTGCTCGGCGAGGACACGCTGGCGCGGCGCATCTACGGCGCCGAGCGTGTGGTCGAGCGCCACCGCCACCGCTACGAGGTGAACCCGAATTTCCTGGCGGCGCTGCAAGGCGCGGGGCTGGCGGTATCCGGCCGCTCCGAGCAGGACGGCCTGGTCGAGATGATCGAGCTCCCCGAGCACCCCTGGTTCATTGGCTGCCAGTTCCACCCGGAATTCACGTCGAACCCGCGCGACGGCCATCCGCTGTTCGGCAGCTTCGTCGAGGCGGCACGCATCCACCGCGCGGCGCGCGCGCCGCAGCCGGCGTCCGCATGAAGCTGTGCGGTTTCGAAGTCGGGCTCGACCGACCGCTGTTCCTGATCGCCGGTCCCTGCGTGGCGGAAAGCCGCGATCTGGTGCTGCACACGGCGAGCACGCTGAAGGCCATCTGCGCGCGCCTGGGCGTGCCGTTCATCTTCAAGGCCTCGTTTGACAAGGCGAACCGCAGCTCCGGCAAGTCCTTTCGCGGCCCCGGCCGCGAGGCGGGGCTCGCGCTGCTGGCCGAGGTCCGCGAGACCGTCGGCGTGCCGGTGCTGACCGACGTGCACACGCCGGACGACGTGGCGGCCGCCGCCGAGGTGGTGGACGTGCTGCAGACGCCGGCGTTCCTGTGCCGGCAGACCGATCTCATCGAAGCGGCCGCCGGCAGCGGCAAGCCCGTCAACATCAAGAAGGGCCAGTTCCTCGCGCCCGGTGACATGGCGCAGGTGGTGGCCAAGGCCCATGCGGCCGGCGGCGCGGGGCGCACGCTGGTGTGCGAGCGCGGCGTGAGCTTCGGCTACAACAATCTGGTGGTCGACATGCGGGGCCTCGCCGTGATGCGGCAGACTGGGTGCCCGGTGGTGTTCGACGCCACGCACTCGGTGCAACTGCCGGGCGGGCAGGGCGACCGCTCCGGCGGGCAGCGCGAGTTCGTGCCGGTGCTGGCGCGGGCGGCAGTCGCGGCCGGCGTGGCGGGGCTTTTCATGGAAACCCACCCCGATCCCGCGCGCGCGCTGTCGGACGGGCCGAACGCCTGGCCGCTCGACCGCATGGAAAACCTGCTGCACACGCTGGTGACGCTGGATCGCGCGGTGAAGGCCGCCGGCTTCGCCGAGCAATCACTCATGCAAGCCCCCGGCAACTGAGACCCCGATGAGCAAGATCGTCGACATCAAGGCCCGCGAGATTCTGGACTCGCGCGGCTTCCCCACGGTGGAAGTGGACGTGCTGACCGACGGCGGCCAGCTCGGCCGCGCGGCCGTGCCGTCGGGCGCCTCCACCGGCTCGCGCGAGGCGCTGGAGCTGCGCGATGGCGAGGCGGGTCGCTACGGCGGCAAGGGCGTGCTGAAGGCCGTCGACAACGTGCGAAACCGCATCCTGCCGGCCGTGCGTGGCGTGGACGCCGTGGACCAGCACCGCGTGGATGCGGTGATGCTGGATCTCGACGGCACCGACAACAAGAGCGCGCTCGGCGCCAACGCCATCCTGGCGGTGTCGCTCGCCACCGCGCACGCCGCGGCGGCCAGTCGCGGCCTGCCGCTGTACCGGCACGTGAATGCCCTGTGCGGCGGCGTCGACATGTGCCTGCCGGTGCCGATGATGAACATCCTGAACGGCGGCGCCCACGCCGACAACAGCGTGGACCTGCAGGAATTCATGGTCATCCCGGCCGGCCGGCCGAGCTTCTCGGAGGCGCTGCGCTGCGGCGCCGAGATTTTTCAGGCGCTGAAAAAACTGCTGCGCCAGCGCGGTCTGAACACCGCCGTCGGCGACGAAGGCGGCTTCGCGCCGGATCTCGCTTCCAACGAGGACGCGCTGAAGATAGTGCTCGACAGCATCGGCGCCGCCGGCTACGCGGCGGGTGATGAAGTGCTGCTGGCGCTCGACGTGGCGAGCACGGAGTTCTACAAGGCCGGCCGCTACGCGCTCGAATCCGAGAAGCGCAGCCTGACCTCGGCCGATTTCGTGGCGTATCTGGCCGACCTCGCCGGCCGTTATCCGGTGATCTCCATCGAGGACGGCCAGGCCGAGGACGACTGGGACGGCTGGAAGCGCCTCACCGAGCGCCTCGGCAAGTCCGTGCAGCTGGTGGGCGATGATCTGTTCGTGACCAACCCGGCCACGCTGAAAAAGGGCATCGACGCGGGCGTCGCGAACTCCATCCTCATCAAGGTGAACCAGATCGGCACGCTCACCGAGACGCTGGAGGCCGTGCGCCTGGCGCGCGCGGCGGGCTACACGGCGGTCATCTCGCACCGCTCCGGCGAGACCGAGGACACGACGATTGCCGACATCGCCGTCGGCAGCGGCGCCGGGCAGATCAAGACCGGCTCGCTGTCGCGCTCGGACCGCGTCGCCAAGTACAACCGCCTGCTGCGCATCGAGCAGGAGCTCGGCGCCGCCGCGCGCTATCCGGGCCTTGGCGTGTTCGGATCGCTCGCCCGCTGATGGCCATCCGCGCCGGCCTGGTCGCGCTGCTGCTGGTCATGCTCGGCCTGCAGCAGCGCCTGCTGGTGGCGCAGGGCAACCTGTTTGACCTCGGCGACTTGCAGACGCGCGTGGAGCGCGAGCGCGACGAGGTGGACCAGCTCACGGAGCGCAACGCGCAGTTGCAGGCCGAGGTGGACGACCTGCGCACCGGCCTGGCCGCCGTCGAGGACCGCGCGCGCACCGAGCTTGGCATGATCAAGCCCGGCGAGACCTTCATCCGCGTCATCGAATAGGGTGCCGACGCCAGTCGCCGACCACTGGGCCATCGTGCCCGCTGCCGGCATCGGCGCCCGCATGGGCGCCGCATATCCCAAGCAATACCTGCCGCTCGCCGGCCGGCCTGTGCTGCTGCACACCCTCGATCGCCTGTTGATATCGCCGCGCGTGGCAGGCCTGGTGCTGGCGCTGCG
Source organism: Immundisolibacter sp. (assembly GCF_050250495.1). Lineage (GTDB taxonomy): Bacteria > Pseudomonadota > Gammaproteobacteria > Immundisolibacterales > Immundisolibacteraceae > Immundisolibacter. The sequence continues at coordinate 130,587 of NZ_JBFWOM010000003.1, forward strand.
GGAGGACGATCCGTATTGGCCGACGCTCGGCTACGCGCCCGACAAGCCGCTGCTCATCGTCACCGGCGGCGACAGCCGCGCCGCCTCGGTGCTGGCGGGGCTTGAGCATCTTGCCGGGCACACGGCGCCGTACACGCCGGTGCTGGTGCACGACGCCGTGCGCCCGCTGCTGCACCCGGCCGACATCGAGCGCCTGTGCGACGAACCGCTCGATGCGGACGGCTGCCTGCTGGCGACGCCGCTCACCGACACCGTCAAGCGCGCCGATGCGGCGGGGCGAATCACGCAAACGGTGCCGCGTGATGGCCTGTGGACGGTGCAGACGCCCCAGCGGTTCCGGCTGGATGTCCTGCGCGCCGCACTGAGCGACGCGCTGGCGGCGGGCCGCGAACCCACCGACGAGGCGCAGGCCATGGAACACGCCGGTTATCGGCCGCGACTCGTCGCAGGCCGGCGAGACAACGTCAAGATCACCGTGCCCCAGGACCTGCCGCTCGGGGAGTGCCTGCTGGCGGCGCAGGCAGGGGAGGGCGTCTGATGCGCATCGGTCACGGCTACGACCTGCACGCGCTCGCCACCGGCCGCCGGCTGGTGCTGGGCGGTGTCGAGATTACCCACGACCGCGGGCCGATCGCTCACTCCGACGGCGACGTGCTGCTGCACGCGCTGGCCGATGCCCTGCTCGGTGCCGCGGCGCTCGGCGACATCGGCCAGCATTTTCCGGACAACGATCCCGCCTACGCCGGCGCCGACAGCCGCGTGCTGCTGCGCCGCGTGGTGGCGCTGGTGCGGGCCGCCGGTTACGCCGTGGCCAATGTCGATGTCACGGTGCTCGCGCAACGGCCGAAACTCGCCCCGCACCGCGACGCCATGCGCGCCAACATCGCGGCCGATCTCGGGCTCGACATCGGCGCCGTGAGCGTGAAAGCCACCACCACCGAGGGCCTCGGGCCGGTCGGGCGCGAGGAGGCGATTGCCGCCCACGCCGTGTGTCTGCTGCTGCGCGCCTGAGCGCTCACCTGCATCGAGGCCCGGCGACGTCGGGTCACCCGGCGATGGGTGTTGTTTTCTGCCGGGTGCGCCGCCAGGCGAGCGCGCACAGGGCCACGCACAGCACGATGACCGGCGCCTCGCCGTAGCGCGCGAATGGCGTCAATCCGCGCTGCGGCACGATTTGCCCGCGCAGCGCGGTGACGGTGAACGGCGCGGCGCGGGCGGTGACGCGGCCACGTGCATCAATGACCGCGGTGATGCCGGTGTTGGTGGCGCGTGCGATCGGCCGGGCGAGTTCGCGGGCGCGCATGCGTGCGATGTCGAGGTGCTGCGGTGGGGCGATGGAGTCGCCGAACCAGGCGTCGTTGCTGACGTTGACCAGCCAGCCGGCGGCCGCGCCGGCGCGTACTTCCTGCGGGAACAGAATCTCGTAGCAGACCGACGCCGCGACCGGGTTGCCGGCGACCTTGAGCAGCGCCTGCCCTGCCCCGCCGCTCGCAAAATCCGACATCGGCACCGCGAGCACGTCGAGCAGCGGGCCGATCTGGCGCTTCAGCGGCACGTACTCCCCAAACGGCACCAGATGCCGCTTGCGGTACTCGCCGCCCGGCGCGGTGATCTGCGCGATGGCGTTGTAGTAGGGGCCGTCGCGCGCGCCGGTCGGCATGCCGATCAGCACCGCAGACCTGCCGGCCGCCGCGCGCACGGCGTCGAAATAGCCGTCCGGCACCTCGCTCGGCAGCGCCGGGATGGCGTTCTCCGGCCAGATGACGACATCCGCATCGCGCTGCGCGGCGGTGAGCTCGAGATACTGCGCCAGCGTCGCCTCGAAGTGGGCGGGGTCCCACTTCATCTGCTGCTCGACGTTGCCCTGCAGCAGCGCGACGTCGAGCGCCGGGCCGGCGGGCTCGCTCCAGTCGCGGCCTTGCAACGACAGTGCGCCGCCGCCGATCAGGGCGAGCGTGAGCAGCGCCGGCCCCGGTTTGCGGGGCGACTGGACCAGCGCCACGAGTGCCGCCGCGGCGGCGGTGAGCGCCAGCCCAACGCCCGCCACGCCGGCCAGTGGCGCGTAAGCGCCCAGCGGACCGTCGATCTGGCTGTAGCCCGGCGCGAGCCAGGGAAAGCCCGTCAGCAGCCAGGAACGCAGCCATTCGGCGAGCCCGAAGGCACCCGGCGCGGCCAGCAGAAACGCGCCACCGAGCCGCCGTGCCGCGTACAGGGCGAGCGCCGGGAACAGCGCCAGATACGCCACCAGCAGCGCCGTGCAGGCGGTGGCGCTCGCCACGTCCATGTTCCCGTAGCGGTGGCAGCTGATGAAGATCCAGTGCACGCCGCCGCCGAACCAGCCGAGCCCGAACGCAAAGCCGCGACCGGCCGCCTCACGGGTTGAAACGAAACGACCGAGCGCGAACAGCGCCGCCAGCGCGAGCCAGGCAACCGGCCACCAGCCGAACGGCGCGTAGGCCAGCGGCATGGCGCCGCCGGCCAGCGCCGCCAGCAGCGGGCCAGCGCGGCGGCTCGATGGCGGCATGGGCTCAGCCGTCGTCCGGCTCGGGCTCGATCACGCTGCGGCGCACGCGCACCTGCGCGATGCGCCGCGCGTCCGCGGCCGTGACCTCGAACTCGAACCCGTCATACGCGACCCGCTCGCCGACCTCCGGCAGGTGGCCGAGCTGCTGCACCAGCAGCCCGCCGACGGTGTCGAATTCCTCGTCGCTGAACGCGGCCCCGAAGTGCGCGTTGAAGTCCTCGATGGCGGCGAGCCCGCTCACCAGCGCGCTGCCATCCTCGGCCGGCTGGATGTCGGCCTCGTCCTCGTCGAAGTCGTACTCGTCCTCGATCTCGCCGACGATCTGCTCCAGCACGTCCTCGATGGTGACCAGGCCCGCCACGCCGCCGTACTCGTCCACCACGATCGCCATGTGGTTGCGCGTCTGCCGGAACTCGCGCAGCAGCACGTTCAGTCGCTTGCTCTCCGGCACGAAAACCGCCCGGCGCAGCACGTCGCGCAGCGTAAAGGCTGACTCCCGGCCGGGTTCGAGGTAGGCCAGCAAGTCCTTGGCGAGCAGGATGCCGACCACCTCGTCGCGGTCGTCGCCGATCACCGGGTAGCGCGAGTGGCCGCTGTCGACCACCACCCGCACCAGCGCGGCGAGGTCGTCGTCGCGGTGCATGGTGATGAGCTGCGAGCGCGGCACCATGATGTCGCGCACCTGGCGCTCGCCCATGGTGAGCACGCCCTCGATCATGGCGAGCGTGCCGGCGTCGAGCACCGCGGCGGCCTCGGCGTCCTTCAGGTGCCGCATCAGCCAGTCGCGGTCGATCGGCTCGCCGAACAGGGCGTGACCGATGCGCTGCAGGAGTCCGAAATGCGCGTCGTTAGCCATCGTAGGGCGCCGGAAAACCGAGCCCGGCCATGATGGCGGTCTCACACGCTTCCATCGCCAGGCGCTCGGGCTCGTCGTCGTGCGTGTGGCCGGCCAGATGCAGCACGCCGTGGATCAGCAGGTGTGCGAGCCGCTGGGCGAAGGTCTTGCCGTACTCGGCGGCCTCGGCGGCGATCACCGGCAGGCACAGCACGATGTCGCCGAGCGGGCGCGCCTCGCCGGGCGGCAGCGGGAAGTCATCGTCCAGCGGAAACGACAGCACGTTCGGCACGTAGTCCTTGCCGCGGTAGTCGCGGTTCAGCGCCTGGGCTTCGTCCGCGTCCACCAGGCGCACGGCGACGCTCACGCCGTGCAGGCCGAGCGCATCCAGCGCCGCCGCGGCCCAGGCGATGAGCGTGTCATCGTCCGGCGCCGGCAGGGCGCTGGCGCGGTCGATGTCAACTTCGGTCGGTGGATTCAGCGTCGCGCTCATAGGCATTGACGATGCGCTCGACCAGCGGGTGGCGCACCACGTCGCGGGAGCTGAAGAAACTGAACGAGATGCCCTCGACGCCTTGCAGCACGCCGAGCACGTGCTTCAAGCCCGACGGCTTGCCGGCCGGCAGGTCCACCTGCGTCACGTCGCCGGTGATGACCGCCGTCGAGCCGAAGCCGATGCGCGTCAGGAACATCTTCATCTGCTCGGGCGTGGTGTTCTGCGCCTCGTCGAGAATGATGAACGCCTCGTTCAGCGTGCGCCCGCGCATGTAGGCGAGCGGGGCGATTTCGATCACGTGCCGCTCGATGAGCTTGCCCACCTTCTCGAAGCTAAGCATCTCGTAGAGCGCGTCGTAGATCGGCCGCAGATACGGGTCCACCTTCTGCGCCAGATCACCGGGCAGGAAACCGAGCTTCTCGCCGGCCTCGACCGCCGGGCGCACCAGCACCAGGCGCTGCACCTGTTCTTCCAGCAGCGCCTGCACGGCGCAGGCGACGGCCAGATACGTCTTGCCGGTGCCGGCCGGGCCGACCGCGAAGTTGATGTCGTGGTTCTGGATGGCGCGCAGGTAGTCCGCCTGCCGCCCGCCGCGCGCGCGCACCTGCAAACGCCGGCCGACCGCAACGGTGGGCTCGGCGTCGCCGGCGTGCGTGCCGCGCACCAGCAAATGCACCTTGGCGGCGGACAGTTCCTCGCCGCTCGCGGTTTCGGCGTACAGGCTGTGCAGCGCGGCGCCGGCACCGGCGACCGGCTCCGGCGCGCCGCTGATGGCAAACGACTGACCGTGGCGGCGGATGACGACGCCGAAGTGGCGTTCCACCTGGCCGATGTGCGCGTCGAGCGGACCGCACAGGCTGGCGAGGCGGGCGTTGTCGTCGGGCTGGAGGGTGACTTCGATAGCCGCCGAATCGGCGGCTGCGGTGGCCGGCTGGGTCACGCGGCGTGGCGCGAGCCGACGGGCTCGCCGCGAAGGGTATGAGCGGAAGCGGCGGTGATCTGAATGTCCACCAAGTGGCCTGTGAGTGGCTCCGGGCCAGCGAAGTTTACCACCCGATTATTACCGAGCCGGCCGTGCAACTGGCCCTCGCCACGCTTGGCCGGACCCTCCACCAGCACCGTCTGCACGCTGCCCACGAGGGCCGCTGCGTAGGCCTTGGACTGGCGCTCAATCAGCGCCTGCAAACGCGCCAGGCGCGCCTTCTTGACCTCGGCCGGCGTGTCGTCGGCCAGCGCCGCGGCCGGCGTGCCGGGCCGGGCGCTGTAGATGAAGCTGAACGCCTCGTCGAAGCCGGCCGCCTCCACCAGCGCCAGCGTGGCGGCAAAGTCGTCCTCGGTCTCGCCCGGAAAGCCGACGATGATGTCCGTGGTGAGGCTCAGGTCCGGCCGCGCGGCGCGCACGCGCTCGATCTTGGCGAGGTACTCGGCCGCGGTGTGACCGCGCTTCATGGCGCGCAGGATGCGGTCCGAGCCGCTCTGCACCGGCAGGTGCAGGTGCGGCGCGAGCTTGGGTTGATCGGCGTAGGCGACGATCAGGCTGTCGGTGAACTCGACCGGGTGCGAGGTGGTGAAGCGGATGCGCGCCAGCGCGTCGATCTGCGCCGCCTGACCGATCAGCTCGGCCAGATCCGCCACCCCGCCGCGCGGCGTCGCGCCGCGGTAGGCGTTCACGTTCTGCCCGAGCAGCGTCACCTCGCGCACGCCCTGCTCCGTATAGACGGCGATCTCGGTCAGCACGTCGAGCAGCGGGCGGCTGAACTCCTCGCCGCGCGTGTACGGCACCACGCAGAAGCTGCAGTACTTCGAGCAGCCTTCCATGATCGACACGAAGGCCGTGGGTCCGGTGGCGCGCGGCAGCGGCAGGTGATCAAACTTCTCGATTTCCGGAAAGCTCACGTCCACGGCCGCGCGCCGGCCCTGCGCCTGATTGAGCAGCAGCGGCAGGCGATGGATGGTCTGCGGGCCGAACACCAGGTCCACGTACGGCGCCCGCGCGCGCAGCCGCTCGCCTTCCTGGCTCGCCACGCAGCCGCCGACGCCGATGATCACCTCCGGCCGCGCCTGCTTGTAGGCGTGCCACCACGCGCCGAGTTCCGAGAACACCTTCTCCTGCGCCTTCTCGCGGATGGAGCAGGTGTTCAGCAGCAGCACGTCGGCCTCGGCCGGATCGTCGGTGGCGGCAAGGCCGTGCGACTGCGCCAGCACATCGGCGATGCGCTGCGAGTCGTACACGTTCATCTGGCAGCCGAGGGTCTTGACGTGCAGTTTGCGGGGCGTGGTCATGCGGGAAGGCGGCCTGGGTCGGCCTGACAGCGGGTGCGGGGGCCGCCTATCATAACGAGTTCGCCTTGTCCTCCCGTTATTCCCATGCAGTTCGACCGCCCCTTCGACGTGATCGTGGTCGGCGCCGGCCACGCCGGTGTCGAGGCCGCGCTGGCCGCCGCGCGCAGCGGCGCCGCCACGCTGCTGCTGACGCAGAACCTCGAAACCATCGGCCAGATGTCCTGCAACCCGGCCATCGGTGGCATCGGCAAGAGCCATCTGGTGCGCGAGATCGACGCGCTCGGCGGCGCCATGGCGCTGGCGGCGGACCGCGCCGGCATCCAGTTCCGCGTGCTGAACCGCAGCAAGGGACCGGCGGTGCGCGCCACCCGCGCGCAGGCCGACCGGACGCTGTATCGGCAGGTCGTGCGCGGCATGGTGGAGGCGCAGCAGAACCTGTATCTGTTCCAGCAGAACGTGGAAGACCTGGTGGTCGAGCACGGCCGGGTGCGCGGCGTCACCACGCAGATGGGGCTGACGTTCGCCGCCCGCGCGGTGGTGCTGACCACGGGCACGTTTCTGGGTGGCGTCATCCACATCGGCGAGCAGCACTACGGCGGCGGGCGGGCCGGTGACGCGCCGGCCGTGGCGCTGGCGCGCCGCCTGCGTGAGCTCGACCTGCCGGTCGGCCGCCTCAAGACCGGCACGCCGCCGCGGCTCGACGGCCGCAGCATCGACTATGCACGCCTTGCCGAGCAGCCCGGCGACACGCCAACGCCGGTGTTCTCGTACCTGGGGCACGCCGACCTGCACCCGCGGCAGGTGAGCTGCCACCTCACCTACACCAGCGAGCGCACGCACGACATCATCCGCGCCAACCTGCACCGCTCGCCCATGTACGCGGGCGCCATCGAGGGCGTGGGGCCGCGCTACTGCCCGTCCATCGAGGACAAGGTGGTGCGCTTTGCGGACAAGGCGGCGCACCAGATTTTTGTCGAGCCCGAGGGCCTCGCCACGCACGAGGTGTACCCGAACGGCATCTCGACCAGCCTGCCGTTCGACGTGCAGGTGGACCTGGTGCGCTCCATCGCCGGCTTCGAGCACGTGCACATCCTGCGCCCCGGCTACGCCATCGAGTACGACTTTTGCGACCCGCGCGCGCTGCACCCGTGGCTGGAGACGCAGGCGCTCGGTGACCTTTTCTTCGCCGGGCAGATCAACGGCACCACCGGCTACGAGGAGGCCGCCGCGCAGGGTCTGGTCGCCGGCATCAACGCCGCGCGCCGCGCCCGCGAGCAGGAACCGTGGTGGCCGCGCCGCGACGAGGCGTATATGGGCGTGCTGATCGACGATCTGACCACCCGCGGCACGCGCGAGCCGTACCGCATGTTCACGTCCCGCGCCGAGTACCGCCTGTGGCTGCGCGAGGACAACGCCGACCAGCGCCTGACCGCCACCGGCCGCGAACTCGGCCTCGTCGATGACGCCCGCTGGGCGCAGTTCTGCCGCAAGCAGGACGCCATCGCCGCCGAGAAGGCGCGGCTGGCCGCCATCCTGCTGCGCCCCCAGCACCTGGGCGAGGCCGAACACGCCCTGCTCGGCGCGCCGCTGGCGCGCGAGGCGACGGCGCTCGACCTGCTGCGCCGGCCGGGCGTCGATTACGCCGCGCTGCACCGCCTGCCGGGCGTGGGCGAGCCGCACGCCGACGGCAACGCCACCGCGCAGCTCGAAATCGACATCAAGTACGACGGGTATCTGGAGCGCCAGCGCGCCGAGATCGAACGCCAGCGCCACCACGAGACGACGCCGCTGGCCGCCGATCTCGACTACGCCGCCATCCGCGGCCTGTCGCACGAGGTGCGCCAGAAGCTCACGGCCGCCAGGCCGGCCACGGTCGGCCAGGCGAGCCGCGTGCCGGGCGTCACACCCGCTGCCATCTCGCTGCTGCTGGTGCACCTGAAGCGCCGCCGCGGCGCCGTCGATGCCGCCTGATTCGCCCGAGTCGGCCGACTGGCAAACGGCGCGCGGCTTGTTCGACGAGGGCCTCGCCGCGCTCGGCATCGACCTGCCGGCCACCGCACGCGAGCAGTGCCTCGCGCTGCTGCGCCTGCTCGAAACCTGGAACCGCCACTTCAACCTGACGGCCCTGCGCACGCCGGCCGAGATGGTGACAGGGCATCTCATCGACAGCCTCGCCGTGCTGCCGCACCTGCCGCCGGGCGCGCTGCTCGACGTCGGCACCGGCGCCGGCTTTCCGGGCCTGCCGCTCGCCATCGCCCGGCCGGACGTGCGCCACGTGCTGCTCGACAGCAACCTCAAGAAGACGCGCTTCGTGCAGCACGCGGCGCTGGAGCTGGGTCCCGCCAACGTCGAGGTCGTCCGCGCGCGGGCGGAGGATTTTCGGCCACCCGCGCCCTTCCCTGTCGTCATCGCCCGCGCGTTTGCGCCGCTGCCGCGCCTGCTGCGGCTGCTGGGCCATTTATGCGCGCCCGGCGGTCGCGTACTGGCGCTGAAAGGACCGGCGGCGGCGGCGGAGCTCACCGATCTACCCGCCGATTTCGAGCACGTCGAAACGATTCCACTCGCCGCCCAGCCCGGCCGCGGCCACCGCGCGCTGGTCCTGCTGGCGCGGCGGGCGGTCGGGTAAAGTGTCGCCGCCCGCGCCGCCGATCAAGACCTCCATGCCACGCATCATTGCCATCGCCAACCAGAAAGGCGGGGTCGGCAAGACCACCACCACCGTCAATCTGGCCGCCGGCCTCGCCCGTGCGCGCCAGCGCGTGCTGCTGATCGATCTCGACCCGCAGGGCAACGCCACCACCGGCAGCGGCATCGACAAGCGGGCCGCGAGCCCGTCCACGCTGGAGGTGCTGACCGGCGAGGCATCGCTCGGGGAAGCTCGCCGCACGGTGCCGGCCGGCTACGACGTGCTGCCGGCCAATGCGGATCTCACCGCCGCCAAGGTGCTGCTGCTGCAGGTGGACCGGCGCGAATTCCGCCTGCGGGACGCGCTCGCCACCGTGGCTGACGACTACCACTACGTGCTGATCGACTGCCCGCCCGCGCTCGACATGCTGACCGTGAACGCGCTCACCGCCGCGGGCTCGGTGCTGATCCCCATGCAGTGCGAGTACTACGCGCTGGAGGGTTTGTCGGACCTGCTCGACACCATCGCCGACATCGCCGCCAGCGCCAACCCCGGCCTGCACGTGGAGGGCGTGCTGCGCAGCATGTTCGACCCGCGCAGCCGTCTCGCGCGCGACGTGTCGGAACAACTCCAGAGCCATTTCGGCGAGCGCGTGTACCGCACCGTCATTCCGCGCAACGTGCGCGTGGCGGAGGCGCCGTCGCACGGCCAGCCGGTGCTCGATTACGACCGTGGCTGCGTCGGCACCACGGCCTTTCTCACGCTCGCCGGCGAGATGCTGCGCCGGCATCACCTGAAGGCCACCTGATGAGCCAGAAACGCGGACTCGGCCGCGGCCTCGAAGCGCTGCTGAGCAGCACCGCGCCGGCCGCCGCCGGCGAGCGGCTGGTGCGCCTGCCGGTCGAGCACATCGAACGCGGCCGCTACCAGCCGCGCCGCCACATCGGCGAAGAAGAACTCTCCGCGCTCGCCGACTCCATCCGCGCCCAAGGCGTGGTGCAGCCGGTGGTGGTGCGCAGCGTCGGCGAGTCGCGCTACGAGCTCATCGCCGGCGAGCGGCGCTGGCGCGCCTCACAGCTCGCCGGCCTGCACGAAATCCCAGCCATCGTGCGCGACATCGCGGACGACGCGGCGGCCGCCGTGGCACTGATCGAGAACATCCAGCGCCAGGACCTGAACGCCATGGAAGAGGCGGATGCGCTGGAGCGCCTGACGCGCGAGTTCGGCCTCACCCACGAGCAGGTGGCACGCGCCGTCGGCCGCTCGCGCGTGGCGGTGAGCAACCTGCTGCGCCTGCGCCAGCTCGTGCCCAAGGTGCGCGAACTCGTGGAACAGCGCCGGCTCGAAATGGGCCACGCGCGGGCGCTGCTCGCGCTCGAAGCTGCCGACCAGCTCGCATTTGCCGAGCGCGTGGTGGCGCAGGCGCTGTCCGTGCGCCAGACCGAGCAGATCGTTGCCCGCCACCTGCGCGGCGAGAAAGCGCCGCCTGCGGCACGCGCGCCGAGCGCCGACGTGCGGCATCTCGAAAAAGACCTCGCCGAGCGCCTCGGCGCTGCCGTCAGCATCGAGCACGGCCGCCGCGGCGGAAAGCTCGTCATTCGCTACAACAGCCTCGACGAACTCGACGGCATCCTCGGGCATATCCGCTAATTGCGATCCCGCCAGCGGGATCAACGCGCGTTGCATCGAGCCCGCGGCCGGCCGGCGACCTGCGAGGCAAAACACCTGACGCCGTGACGCGTGATTGGCCATGAGACCGGGTGCGTTCGGTGATTCACTGGCGACGCGAAATACGGTTCGTGTCGGGAAGCAATTCCCGATTCAAAGGCTGCCCGCGCGGATGCAAGATCGGGATCTCACGTGGCGATGTTCTTGTCATTGAATGCAGTAAGCCAGTCCCGGAATCAGGCACGCGGTTGATCTATTGTGACAGGCGTCTTTGTTGGATATAGTTCCCGGCGCTCGTTTCTTGTACCCGGAGATCATTTGCTATGGCCGTCAATCTTGCTAATTACTCTCTTAACGATCTGCAACAGCTGATTGTCGATGCGGAAAGCGCGCTCGAAAAGCGTCAGCGCGAGAAGCGCGCCGAGGTGGTGGCGCAGATGCGCAAGCTGGCCGCGTCGGTCGGCATCGATTTCGAGATCGTCGCCGCTGAGCCCAAGAAGCGCAGCTCGCGCAGCGCGGCTGCGGCCAAGTACCGCAACCCGGCTAACGCCAGCCAGACCTGGAATGGCCGCGGCCCGAAGCCGAAGTGGTTCAAGGCCGCAATTGCGTCGGGCAAGACCGCCGAGCAGCTTGCCATCTGAGGCCAGGCAGCCGCTGCCGGCGGCCTCTGTGTTGATCAAGACGCCGCTGCGGCTTAGTGCCCCGGCGGCGTTTTTTTGTGTCAGTCGGCGGGCGCGCGTGAACGGTGCTGGCCGGTGAGCGAGCGGGCCGGCGCCGATGCGGCGCAGCGCGTCGACAAGTGGCTGTGGGTGAGCCGGCTGTGCCGCACCCGCACGCTGGCGACCGAATCGGTCACTGGTGGCAAGGTGCGCGTCAACGGCTTGCCGGCGAAGCCCGCCCGTCTGCTGCGGGTGGGCGATGAGGTCAGCCTGCTGCGTGGCGGCGAGGCGATGACGGTGGTTGTCAGGGGCTATGCAGCGCAGCGCGTGTCGGCGCAAGACGTGCCGGCACTGTACGAGGAAAGGGCGGCGAGTCTGGCGGCGCGCGAGACGTTGCGGGCCGAGCGGGCCCTGAGCGGCCACAGCGGCTACCTCGGCAAGGGGCGGCCCGATAAGCGGGAGCGCCGCGCCCTGCAACGGCTTAAGGAGACCGAGGACGATTAAGCCGCGCGCGGTGGTCGAATCTTGCGTGCGCGGGATGTTGTGCGTGCCGCGGCGCGGATCAGTCAGCGCGCCGGCGGGGTGGATCATGCAGGCGCGGATCAGTCCTTGCCGCGCCCGCCGGGCGTGTAGATCGGCGACGGCAGATACGCCACCTTGGCGTCGTCCGACAGTGTGCTGATCTTGTTTGCGCCTTCCTTGTCCACTTCGTCGATGCGCACCACGGCGTGCATCGGAATGAACGTCGTCTTCACGTGCTCGAACTCGCTCTTGAGGCGCTCCTCGGACGGATCGATCAGCAGTCCGCCTTTCTCGCCGAACACGAAACCGCCGACTTCGATAAAGCCGAACATGCCGCCCTGACTGACTTCCGTCGCGTGCAATTCGTACAGCTTGCCCTGGCTGTGGAACATGACCTTGTAGATGCGTTTCTTGCGGACTGCCATGCGCTTACTCGCTGGGAATTTAGGATGAGGCTCGGATTATAGGGACCGGCGGCCGGCGCGCAGGGCGCTCACAGCGCGCCCTGTTCCAGCAGCGCGAACAGGCCGTGCAGGTCGCTGACCTCGGCGTCCGCGGCGGCGCCGCCCGGCCATGCCTTGCCGTCGCGGTTGACCCACACCGTGCGCATGCCGGCCGCGCGTGCGCCGTGCACGTCGCGCGCGGGATCGTCGCCCACGTGCAGCACCTGCCCGGCCGGCACGCCCGCAGCGGCGCTCGCGGCATCGAAGATCGCCGGGTGCGGCTTGGCCACGCCCGTGTCGCGCGCGGTGACGCAAAACCGCAGCAGGCCGTCGAGGCCAATGCGCGCGATGTCGGCGTTGCCGTTGGTGAGCGCGCCCAGCGTGAAGCGCGGCGCGAGCGCGTGCAGCACCGGCAGCACGTCGGCGAACAGCTCGACCTCGTTGCGCGCCTGCCACATCACGGCGAAGGCGCCGTCGGCCGCGTCCCGCCCATAGCCGCAGTGCTCGGCCGCCTGCGCCAGCGATTCGCGGCGCAGGGCGCTGAGATCGTGCGCAAGCTCCGGGCGCGCGTGGACGATGCCGTCGCGCAGCGCGCGCAGGTCGGCCGGCGAGTAGCGCTCGGGCAGGCGTGGGTAGTGTTCGGCCAGCCAGGCGTGCATCAATTGCTCGGCGCGCGCGATGACGGGGTCGATGGCCCACAGCGTATCGTCGAGATCAAACGTGATGGCGAGAATCGGCGCCGGGCGCATGGCACTTGATCGGGTGGGGCAGCAGCCGACAAGATGGCGCCGGAATCCCGTGTTTTCAAGCGCGCCCTGCGGGCGCAATCGGAGGAGTGATGGCCAAGGACACGATCATGGCGCTCGATCTGCCGGAGCCGAAACCCGCGCCGGCGGAACTCAAGGCCCAGTTCGAGACGGCGAAGGAGCGGCTCGGCTTTGTCCCGAACGTGCTGCGCGGCTACGCGCACGCGCCGGACCGGCTCGCCAACTTCACCGCCATGCGCGACGGCCTGATGGCGAGCGAGTCCGGTCTCACCAAGGCCGAGCGCGAGATGATCGCCGTGGTGGTGTCGTCGCTTAACCGTTGCCACTACTGCCTGGCGAGCCACAGCGCCACGCTGCGCAAGCTGACCGGCGACCCGCCGCTCGCCGACACGCTGGCCATGAACTACCGCGCCGCGAAAATCACCGACCGCCAGCGCGCCATGCTGGACTTCGCCGAGCGCCTCACGCAGGCGCCCGAGACCATCGACGACACCGACCGCGAGCTGCTGCGCGAGCAGGGCTTCAGCGAGCGCGACATCTGGGACATGGCCGAGATCACCGGCTTCTTCAACATGACCAATCGACTGGCGGCCGCCACCGGCATGGAACCGAACCGCGAGTACTACGACCTGAACCGCCGATGAGCACCCTGCAGGCCATCGAAGTCGCCACGCCGGGCGGGCCGGAAGTCCTGCGCCTGGTGGAGCGACCGCTGCCCGAACCGGCTGCCGGCGAGGTGCGCGTGCGCAACGCCGCCTGCGGCGTCAACTTCATCGACATCTACCACCGCACCGGCTTCTATCCGCAGCCGCTGCCGTTCGTGCCGGGGCTCGAAGGCGCGGGCGTGGTGGACGCCGTCGGGCCTGGCGCTGCGCGCTTCAAGCCGGGCGATCGGGTGGCGTATCCGAACGCCAGCGGCGCGTACGCGCAGCAGGTCTGCATCCCGCAGGACCGCCTGGTGCCGGTGCCGGACGGGCTGGAGCTGGACATCGCCGCCGCCGCCATGTTGCAAGGGCTTACCGCCCACAGCCTCACGCACAGCGTGTATGCCATCCAGCCCGGTGACACGGTACTCATCCACGCCGCCGCCGGCGGCGCCGGGCAGATGCTGGTGCAGATGGCGAAGCTGCGTGGCGCGCGCGTGATCGCCACCGTGTCCACCGAGGCCAAGGCGCAGATCGCGCGCGAGCGCGGCGCCGACGAGGTGATCCTGTACTCGACTGACGATTTCGTGGCCGAGACGCGGCGCCTGACGGACGGCGCGGGCGTGCACGCGGTGTACGACTCGGTCGGCGCCAGCACGTTCCTGAAGGGCTTCGACGTGCTGCGCCGGCGCGGCACCATGGTGTTGTTCGGCCAGTCGAGCGGCCCCGTTGAGCCGATCAGCCCGCTGCTGTTGCTGCAAAAGGGCTCGCTGTTCCTGACCCGGCCGACCCTGTTCGACTACATCGCCGAAGCCGACGAACTGGCCGCGCGGGCACACGACCTGCTCGGCTGGCTGGCGGCCGGACGCATCAGTCTGCACATCGACCGCCGCCTGCCGCTGGCCGAGGCCGGGCTGGCGCACACACTGCTCGCGAGCCGCGCCACCACGGGCAAGCTGCTGCTGATGCCGTGACTCGGCGCCCGGGCTGTTCTCCAGGCCGGGCCTGACACGCACCGCTACAGCCCGCGCAGCGCCTCGCGGTAAGCGTCCATGTCCGGCGCGCGGCCGGCGCGCTGCGCCTGCCACAGTTCGAGCGCCAGGCAGTCGATCAGCCGGTGCTCGGCGGCGTGCGCGTCCCCCAGACGTTTGGCAAGACGCGCGTGCGCCTGCACGGCCTCCGGCGGCAGGCGCGTCGCGAGCTGTTCGCGCACTGCCAGATGCAGGCCCATGTGCAGGTACGGATTGGTGCGCCCGTCGCTACCATCGAATTCCTGCGCCGCCGCGTCCGGCGCCAGCACGAAGTCCTGGTACTCCGGGTGCAGCGTGAGCACGTTCGCGATGCGCTGCTGCTGCATGTCCAGCGGCAGGCCGTCCTGGTGCCGCTGCCAGGCTTCGGCGTAGGCGCGGCGCAGGCTGTCGCGATCCTGCCCGAACATCAGGCGGCCTTCGTGTTGGCCGCGGCGATGGCGGCGGCCTTGTCCGGCCACTCGCACAGGTCCGCGATCGGGCACTGCCCGCAGCGCGGCTTGCGTGCGGTGCACGTGTAGCGGCCGTGCAGGATCAGCCAGTGGTGCGCGTCGTGGCGGAATTCGGGCTCGGTGACCTTCAGCAGACGATCCTCCACCTGCCGCACCGTCTTGCCCGGCGCGAGCCCGGTGCGGTTGGCGACGCGAAAGATGTGCGTGTCGACGGCGATGGTCGGCTCGCCGAAGGCCGTGTTCAGCACCACGTTGGCGGTCTTGCGCCCGACGCCGGGCAGTGCCTCCAGCGCCTTGCGCTCGCGCGGGACCTCGCCGCCGTACTGGTCGACCAGAATCCGGCAGGCCTTGATCACGTTCTCGGCCTTGCTGTTGAACAGGCCGATGTGGCGGATGTGCCGCTTGAGGCCGTCCACGCCCAGCGCCAGCACGGCGGCGGGCGTGTTCGCGACCGGAAATAACGTGGCGGTGGCGAGGTTCACGCTCTTGTCGGTGGCCTGCGCGGACAGGATCACCGCCACCAGCAGCTCGAACGGCGAGCTGTAGTGCAGTTCGGTGGTCGGCGCCGGCATCGCCGCGCGCAGGCGCTCGTAAATCTGCCGGCGCTTTGTCGCGTTCATGCGCCGCGCGCCGCCAGCAGTGCGCGCGCCCGGGCGAGCGCGGTCTGCACGTCGGGCGACTGGCCGGGCGACACGGTCGCAGGCGCGCGCGGCGGCGCCTCGTGCTCCGCCGCGAGGCGCCGCTGGCGCGCCTCGTAGCGGCGGCGGTTCACGGCCGCGCGGGTGGTGCGCTCGGCGCCGGTCGGCTCCGGCTGTGCCAGCAGGTGGATGCAGTCCACCGGACACGGCGCCACGCACAGGCCGCAACCGTTGCACTCGGCCGCGATCACGCCGTGCAGGCGCTTGGCGGCGCCGACGATGGCGTCCACCGGGCAGGCCTGGATGCACTTGGTGCAGCCGATGCAGACGTCCGGATCGATCCACGCCCGCTGCGACGGCGGCGGGGCGCCGCAGGCCGGATCGAGCGCCCGCATCGGCCGGCCGAGCACCGCCGCCAGCGCGGCGATGACCGCGTCCCCGCCCGGCGGGCAGCGGTTGATGTCGCACTCGCCGGCGGCCAGCGCCTGCGCGTACGGCTGGCAGGCGGCGTAGCCGCAGCGTGCGCACTGCGTCTGCGGCAGGAGCGCGTCGAGGGTGTCGGCGAGGGATGCGGTGGCGGCGGGCATGACGCGCATTTTAGTGATCCGGCCGGTTTGGTGTCCGCGCCCTCTCCCGGCCTTCGGCCACCCTCTCCCACGCGTGGGAGAGGGGAAGAGTCCGGCCCGATCGCGCGTATTGCGCCCTGCCACACGTGCGAGAGGGGTATCGCTTGCGGCAGCCGTGTTTTCTCCCCTCTCCCGCAAGCGGGAGAGGGGCGGGGGAGAGGGCGTCACGCCGCGCGCCAGCGGCGCTCGGCAGCGCTTCGACTAGACTGCGGCGGTCCCCGCCGCCAACCCCGCCACCGCATGACTGACCGCTTCCGACCCGCCGACCGCATGGCGGACATCGCCCCATTTCACGTCATGGAAGTCATGGGCCGCGCCCAGGCCGCCGCGGCCGCCGGGCGCGACATCGTGCACATGGAAGTCGGCGAGCCGGATTTCTCGACCGCCGAACCCATCGTCGAGGCCGGCATCCGCGCGCTGCGCGACGGCCACACGCACTACACGCTGGCGCTCGGCCTGCCGGCGCTGCGCGAGGCGATCGCGGACTTCTACCGCACGCGCCACGGCGTGGCGGTGGACCCGCGGCGGGTCGTCGTCACGGTCGGCGCCTCGGGCGCGCTGCAAATGGCGCTTTGGGCGCTGGTCGGGCCGGGCGACGAGGTACTGCTCACCGATCCCGGCTACCCGTGCAACCGGCATTTCGTGCAACTTGCGGGCGCCGTGCCGGTGGACTTGCCGGTCGGCCCGGACAGCAACTGGCAGCCGACCGCCGTGCAGATCGAGGCGGCGCTCACACCCCGCACGCGGGCCGTGCTGCTGGCCTCGCCGGCCAACCCGACCGGCGCCGTCATCGACCGCGCGGAACTCGCCCGGATCGCCGCGCTGCTGCGCGCGCGCGGCGTGGCGCTGATCGCCGACGAGATCTACCACGGCCTCATCTACGGCGCGGACACCTGCACGGCGCTGGCGTGTGATGCCGACGCCGTGGTGGTGAACAGCTTTTCCAAGTACTTCGGCATGACCGGCTGGCGTCTGGGCTGGCTGGTGGTGCCGGACGCGCTGCTGCGCAGCGTGGAAAAGCTGGCGCAGAACCTGTTCATCTCGCCGCCGACGCCGGCCCAGTACGCGGCGCTGGCGGCGTTCGAGCCCGGCACGCTCGCGCTGCTCGACGCGCGGCGGGACGAATTCCGCGCCCGGCGCGATCTGCTGCTGCCGGCGCTGCGCGAGCTGGGTTTCGACATCCCGGTCACGCCGCAGGGCGCGTTCTACATCTACGCCGGCTGCGAGCGCTTCGCGGCGGACAGCTTCGATTTCTCGCTGCGCCTGCTGGACGAGGCCGGCATTGCCGCCACGCCCGGCCTCGACTTTGGCCGCCACACGGCGCGCAGCCACCTGCGCTTTGCCTACACCACCTCGGCCGAGCGCATCGCGGACGCCATCGCACGGCTGCAACGGCTGCTCGCGTGAGCGGCGGCGCCGGGGCGATCAGGCGGCCATCATGGCGGCGAGCGCGGCCTGCGCGCGCTCCAGGGTCTGCGGGTCGGCCAGATCCGGCCGGCCGGTGCCGTAGGGCGGTTGCGGCGCGTATTCCATGACCAGCTCCAGCACCTTGCCGGTCTCGGCGCCCATCCAGTGGCCGGCCACGGCGATGCCGAAGTCCACGCCGGCGGTAATGCCGCCGCCGGTCAGGCGGTTGCGGTCGATGCAGATGCGATCGTCACTGGCTTCGGCGCCGAAGCCCGGCAGCGCATCGCGCGCGCTCCAGTGCGTCGCCGCCCGATAGCCCTTGAGCAGACCGGCGGCGCCCAGCAACAGCGCGCCGGTGCACACGCTGCACACCCACCGGGCGCGCGCGCCGCGGTCGGCCAGAAACGCCGCCAGTTCGGCGTCGCCCAGCAGGTCCAGCGTGGGCTTGCCGCCGCCGCCGGTCACCAGCACGTCGGGATCGGACCAGGCGTCGGCGAAGCCGTGCGTGGCGACCACACTCAGGCCGCAGTCGGACCGAACGGCGCCGGGTGTGCGCCAGACGTACTGGATGTCGAATCCGGGCAGAAAACTCCACGCCTGCACCGGGCCGACCAGATCCAGCGCCGTCATGCCGGGGTATACGAGGGCCACAACCTTCATGGGGGATTCTCCGTGTGGGGGCGCCCGTGACACGCGGGCCCGGCGAGCATAGCCCGGTTATCGTCATCCGGACCGCGCGCCGCGCGGGAGCCACGGCTCGCCAACCGGGCCACAATGCGCGCCCTGCCCAGTAACCCCACCGCCCTCACCCGCCATGACGCTATCCCTCATCGGTGCCGGCTTCGGCCGCACCGGCACACTGTCGCTGAAACTCGCGCTGGAACAGCTCGGCTTCGGCCCGTGCTACCACATGAACGATGTGTTCTCGCACCCCGGCCACGCGCAGCGCTGGCGGGACGCGTTTCGCGACGGCGGCGCCGACTGGGATGACCTGCTGCGCGGTTTCGCGTCGGCCGTGGACTGGCCGCCCGCGCATTTCTGGCGCCAGCTTGCGGCGCATTACCCGGCCGCGCGGGTGATCCTCACCGTGCGCGACCGCGACGCGTGGTACGAGAGCATCAGCAGCACCATCTTCCCGGCGCAGCGCCGGCCGTTGCCGCCGCCGGATGACCCGCACTACGCGCAGCTGGTGATGCCGCGCGAGCTGATCCTGCACGGCACGTTCGGGCGGGTCGAGGACAAGGCGCACGTGCTGTCGATCTACGACGCGCACAACGCCGCCGTGCGGGCGGCGATCGAGCCCGCGCGCCTGCTGGAGTACGACGTGAAGGACGGCTGGGCGCCGCTGTGCGCGTTTCTCGGCGTGCCGGTGCCGCAGGCGCCCTTCCCGCGTAGCAACACGCAGCAGGAATTCATCGACCGGCTGAAGAAGCCGGGCGTCTAGCAGGCGGGCGACGGCATGGACCAGGCCAAGGCCAGCGCGCGCATCGAGGCGCTGCGGCGCGACATCGAGGCGCACGCCCACCGCTACTACGTGCTGGATGCGCCGAGCATCCCGGACGCCGAGTACGACCGGCTGTTCCAGGAATTGCAGGCGCTGGAGGAGGCGTTCCCCGCGCTGGTGCGGGCGGATTCGCCCACGCAGCGCGTGCTGGGCGCGCCGCTTGCGCAGTTGAAACCGGTCCGCCACGCGGTGCCGATGCTGTCCATTGAGACCGAGCGCGACACCGGCGAGGGCGCCGCGCAGCGCTTCGATGCGCGGGTCCGCCGGGCGCTGGAACTGAGTGATGACGACCCGCCGGTCGAGTACGCGGCCGAGCTGAAGTTCGACGGCCTCGCCATCAACCTGCGCTACGAGCGCGGCCTGCTGGTGCAGGCGGCCACGCGCGGCGATGGCGAAACCGGCGAGGACGTGACGCACACCATCCGCACCGTGGGCCAGGTTCCGCTGCGCCTGCGCGGCGTGGCCGCCGAACTCGTCGACGTGCGCGGCGAGGTGTACATGCGGCGCGACGCCTTCGAGCGGCTGAATCAACAGCAGCTCGCCGCCGGGCAGAAAGCCTTCGTGAACCCGCGCAACGCCGCCGCCGGTGCCGTGCGCCAGCTCGATGCGCGCATTGCCGCCGCGCGGCCGCTGAGCTTCTATGCCTACGGCGTGGGCGAGGTGCGCGGCTGGCCGCTGCCGGACACGCATGCGGGGCTGCTGGACGCGCTCGCCGCGGCCGGCGTGCCGGTGAACGGCGAGCGGCGCGTGGTGCGCGGCGCGGACGGGCTGATCGCGTTCCACCAGCGCATCGCGGCGCTGCGCGCGGCGCTGGCGTTCGACATCGACGGGGTGGTCTACAAGGTCAACGCGCGCGCGCTGCAGCAGCAGCTCGGCTTCAAGTCGCGCGAGCCGCGCTGGGCGCTGGCGCACAAGTTCCCGGCCGAGGAGGCCGTGACCGTGCTCGACAACATCGAGGTGCAGATCGGCCGCACCGGCGCGGTGACGCCAGTGGCGCGCCTGGCGCCGGTGTTCGTCGGTGGCGTCACGGTCACCAACGCCACGCTGCACAACGAGGACGAGCTGCGCCGCAAGGACGTGCGCATCGGCGACAGCGTGATCGTGCGCCGCGCCGGCGACGTGATCCCGGAGATCGTCGGCGTGGTGCCGGAGCGCCGCCCGGCCGACGCGCGGCCGTTCCAGATGCCGGCGCAGTGCCCGGTGTGCGGGTCGGACATCGTGCGCCTGGCGGGCGAGGCGGCGTCGCGCTGCACCGGCGGCCTTTTTTGCCCGGCGCAGGTGAAGGGCGCCATCGCGCACTTCGCCGGCCGCCGGGCGATGGACATCGACGGGCTCGGCGACAGGCTGATCGAGCAACTGGTGGACCGCTGCCTGGTGCGCAGCGTGGCCGATATTTACGCCCTCGACGCGGCGACGCTGGCCAGCCTCGAACGCATGGCCGAGAAATCGGCCTCCAACCTCGCCGCCGCCATCGCGGCCAGCAAGCAGACCACGCTCGCGCGGTTCATCTACGCGCTCGGCATCCGCCACGTCGGCGAGGCCACGGCGGCGGCGCTCGCGGCGCACTACGGCGATCTCGCCCCGTTGCTCGCGGCCGACGTCGAGGCGCTCACCGCGGTGCCGGACGTGGGGCCGGTGGTGGCGCAGAGCATCCACGGCTTCTTCGGGCAGGCGCACAACCGCGAGGTGATCGAGCGCCTGCGCGCGGCCGGCGTGCACTGGCCGGCGGCCCAAGCGCGCCCGGGCGCGCAGCCGCTCGCCGGCAAGACCTTCGTCATCACCGGCACGTTCTCGCAGTCGCGCGATGTGCTCACCGAGGCCCTGCAACATCTGGGCGCCAAGGTGGCCGGCAGCGTGTCGAAGAAGACCGACTTCGTGGCGGTGGGCGAGAACGCCGGCAGCAAGGCCGACAAGGCGGCCGAGCTCGGCATCGCGACGCTCGACGAGGCGGCGTTGCTGGCGCTGCTGGCGCAGGCGGGCGGCGAGTAGGACGGCATGCCGGGCCGATTGGCCCTGTGCCGCGACGAGTCGATCTGAACAAGGGCAGGCCAGCCCTTGTTCAACGGCCTGTCAAGGATGCAGGCCCGGCGGCGGGAAGTCGTAGTCCTGAAACCGTCGCTGGGTGGCTTCGAGGTCCGGGTTCCAGTCGTGCGGGTCGCGGATCAACGTGGTCTTGATCAGCACCACCAGCTCGCGCTTGGCGCTGCCCTGGCTGGTGTTGCCGAACAGTTGCCCAAGCACCGGGATGTCGCCCAGCAGCGGCAGGCGGTTCTTGCTGTCGTCGTAGGTCTGGCTCATCAGGCCGCCGATGGCGACCACCTGGCCGTCCTTGAGGCGCACCACGCTGTCGGTTTCCGAGATGCTGCTGGAGGCCAGCGGCAGGACGAAGCTGCCGAGGTCGCCGAGCTCGATTTCCTTGCGGTTCTCGCGCACCAGGCTCACCGACGGGCGTACATGCAGGGTGATGGTGTCGTGGTCGTCGATCTGCGGCGTCACGTCGAGCGCGATGCCGGAGAAGAACGGCTGCACCACCACGTTGGGCGGCGTGGCCGGCGTGCCGAGCGTGGCCACGGTGCCGCCGGTGACTTCGGTCACGAAGAAATCGTCGCGGCCCACCTTGAGCACGGCTTTCTGGTTGTTGGTGGCGGCGATGCGCGGGCTGGACAGCACGTGCACGGTGCCCTGGCTTTTCATCAGGTTGATGATGGCGCCGAAGTTGCCGTCGTTGAAGGCCAGGCCGAACACGGCCCCCTCCGCCCCAGGCACCGCGCCGGTGAGCATCTGGTCGACGCTGCCGAGGGGGTTCACCAGCGTGCTGCCGTCCGGGTTCAGGCCGTTCACGCCGAAGCCGAGCTTGCCGTCGCTTTGCAGCGTGGCCCAGTTGATGCCGGACTGGAAACTGTCGCTCAGGCTCACTTCCAGAATCTTGGCTTCCAGCATCACCTGACGGGCGCCGATCAGTTCGGTCTGGCTCAGGAACTTCTCGACCGTGTGCAGGTTGGCGGGAGTCGCCTTGACCACCACGGTGCCCGACTGCGGGCTCACCACCACGGTGCCGCGCTCGCCGACGATGGCGGTCAGCGCGGACTTGATCTCCTTCCAGTAGCGCGAGTCGGTCAAGGTCTTGATGCTGCTGGTTTCGAGCGAGCGCGAGGCGCCGGGGTCGTCGTTCTGGCTGCCGCCGCCGGTCATGCTGATCGAGCCGGACACCACGCGTATATCGGACGTGCCCAGGCGCTGCATGGCCAGCGAGTTGAGCTGGTAGATGCGCGTCTGCTCGGCCGGCGAGGGCACGATGACGCGCGTGCCGTGCACCTCGTACTCGTATCCGTAGAGCGCGCGGATCGCCTCCATCGCCTCCGGCAGGGTGACGTTCTTGAGGTTCAGCGTCAGCGTGCCGGTAACGTCCGGGTGCACCAGCATGCTGTACGGCGTGCCGGTGACGATGCCCATGAACACCTCGGCTGCCGGGGCGTTGTTGACCGTCAGGCTGAAGCGGTGCTGCGGGATGGCGGGCCTGGCCGGTGTCGGTGTCGGCGCAGGCGCCGGCGCGGCGACGGCGGGCGGCGTGGGCGGCGCTTTCATCGCATCGTTGACGGCATGCTTGCCGCGCTCGCCGAACGGCGTGGCGCACCCGGACAGAAACACCGACGCCAAGACGAGTCGTTTGTACATCCACGGTCTCCCTGATTGCCGGCGCATCTAGCGTGCGGTTGTCGATGGTTGTGCGCGCATGCGCGGGTCGAGCAGATAAACCCGGCGCGTGCCCGAAGAGCCGACAAGGACAATGTGGTCCTCGTGGATGGCCGCCAGACGCCCGCCGCTGACGGTGTCGCCAAGACGCGCCACGGTGCCGTCGTACCACGCCACCGATCGCAGGCCGTCCACGCGGACCCAGGCGAGCTGCGCCGCCGCGCCAACGCTACCCGCCTGCGCGGTGGCAGCCGGTGCTGGCGGGGCGGTCGGGTCGAATGCCCCCGCGGGTGCGCCCAGCAGCACGCCGGCCATGAGGGCGCCGAGCGCTATAGCTCTGACCATTCCGGCGTCCGGCTGATGCTGTCGAGTTTCAGCGTGAGTTCGATGCGGGGGTGGTGTGTTGCATCGAGGCGCACCGATTCCCAGCGCACCGTCCAGGCGACTCGTTCGAGCTGCCCAAGATAGGCCGTGAGGTCCGCATAGCTGCCCGCCACGCGCAGCGTGATGCCGTGTTTGAAGAATGTCTCCGCGTGCGGCGGCGCGGTCGGCCCGGCCGGCCCGGCCGGATCGGTCAGCGGGGCAGGCACGGCGGGTTTCGCGGCGTCGGTGAACAGCTCCAGCAAGGTCAGTTGCGCCTGCTGGGCGAGGAGCGCCCTGAGTAAGGCCGTCGCCTCGCCGGGGCCGAGCATGCGCCTTTGCAGGGCTTCGATGTCTTTCTCCACCGCCGCGATGGCGTCTGCGGTTTGCGCCATCTCGCTGTCCTGGCCGGCCTGGTTGGCGTTTTCGGCCTGCGCCAACTGCTCGCGCAGCGGGTCGAGTTCGGCGTTGAGCTCGCTGACGGTCTGGCGCATGAGTTCCTGCTGCTTGAGCGAAGGCTCGATCAGGCCCACGTACAGGACGGCGAGCAGAACGGTCGCCACGGCGCCGAATACCAGCAGGCGTTCACGAAACGTCAGGTTGTCGATACGCATCGACAGCGCCTGCCATTGCTGCTGGAGCGGACTCACGGAGCCGGACCCGCGCTTGGGTTGATGGTGAATGCAACGCCCGGCAGCGGCTTGTCGACCTCGGCTTCGTCGGTCGACTTGGTGATGCTGACGCCGGTCATCGAGAGCCCATGCAAGGCTGGCCGGCTGGACAGCAGGACCAGGTAGTCGGGGATTCTTGTCGCCTCAAGGGCGCGGCCGTCGAGCCGGAAACCATCGCGCCGGAACTCGATGCCGGTGAGCCAGACGCCCGGCAGTCCCTGCACCGCGAGCGCCCGCAGCTGGGGGGAAAACCCAACCGCCTGCGGCCCGCCGCCGAGCGCGTCGCGCAATGCCTGCACGTCGGCCAGCCGCGCCTTGAGTGCGGCCAGTGCCTGCGCGCGCTGATCAGCCGGCGTCAGGCCCTCCGGGGTGGGCTCGTTGAGCGCGTCGAGCGCCGTTTGCACTTCATCACGCGCCGTCTGCGCCGCTTGCATCTGACCCCGCAGCGCGTGGGTCTGCCACGCCACCGAAGCGTAGGCGACCAGGCCGAGCGCCAGCAGGCCACCCAGCAGAAGGATGAAATTGCGGCTCGAAAAGCGCACCCGCGGCGTCAGCAACTGCGGGCTCAGCAGGTTGATCTGCTGCATGCTCACAGGTCCACCGACTCGCGCCGCAGCGCCCCGCCGAGCGCAAACCAGCAAGCGGACAGCGTGTTCGGTTCCGGTAGCGCGCCGCCGAACGCAGGGCCGAGATCGGCCACTTCGAGCGGCAGATAGAGGTGCTGTCGCAACGCGTCGGGCAAGTGGGTCATGGCCGGTGGCGGCGCAAGCACGATGCGGTCGAGCCGCCAGGCGTTGTGATGCCGGTCGATGTAATCGAGGCTGCGCTGCAGTTCGAGCGCGAGCCCCTGAAGCGCCGCTTCGATGTCGGCGCCGTCCCGACCGGTCAGGCCTTCCTGATTGAACTGTACGCGGCGGTGAAAACACAGCTCGCCATTGCGCGTCACCGTGAGCAATCCACCGCGCGCGGTCAGCGACAGCAATGCCAGCGGCCGGTCGGGCGTTTCGAGCAGCGCCGCGAGGTTGCGCTGGGCCAGCTCCGGGATGTCGATCGCGTCCACCGCAACGCCGGCCTGCTCGGCCAGCGTCAGGTAGCGCCGCAGCACGTCGTTGTGAGCCACCACGGCGAGGAGCTTGTTGCCGACGGCGGCGCTGCCGGTGCCGAGCCGAATGACATCGACTGTGACGTCGTCAAGCGGCACCTCGATGAGATCCTTGATTCGCCACCGCACGGCGAGTGTCAGCTCCTGCGGGGGTACCGGCGGCGCATCGATCGGCAGCAACTGATACTCGCCCGGCCCCAACACCAGGCTGACGGGTACCGGTGCCTGGGCGAAACGTGACCAGGCCTTGACTGACCCGCCCTCGCCGACGTGGTCGGCACACGCATTCAGGGACGGCCGGCCGTCATGCCAGGTCAGTTCGGCATGCGACAGTGAGCCGCCGACTTGCAAGGCCAGGCGGCCGGCGACTGGTTTTGTCCTGCGCCAGGAAAACACGTGCGTGCGGCAGCTCCTGCCAAAAAAACGCCGCGGAGTATACCGATACAGCAGCCGCGCACCGCGGCGGTCAGCGGCTGAACAGGCCGCTGCGTGTTCGCTCCGTGTAATCAGGGCCGGCCGCAGTACCGCCCACGGTGGCGGTGGCAGTAATCGCGTACACCGTGATGGTGCCCGGTCCGGGTAGGGACGGCTCCGTTGTGGGCGACGCCGTGCAGGTGACGGTGATGCGCACGCCGGGGTAGGCCGCCAGGGCGGGCAGCACCGTCGCCGCCGGGCATACGGGTGCGGGTGTACTGCGCAGCACACGGTGCGCGCCCCATTCGAGGCCGGTCTGCGCCGCCAGCTCGACCACGCGGCCGGAGCGCTCCAGCAGGCCTCCCGCGGCCTGGGCGCTGACCATCGATGTCACCCACGCCGCCAGCGCCGCGAGCACGGTAATCAGGACGATGGCGGCGATCAGCGCGAAGCCGCCCTGGGCTTGGGGCCGGTTCATGGCGGGGTTTCCACCTGGATGGTGTCGGCGAGGGTCAACCGGTCGCCGTTGGCGAAAAAGCCGATCTCCACGGCGACTGTCTGCGCCCGGCGCCGTGTACCGACGAACTCGGCCGCCCGGCAGCGCTGGATGCCGGTCGCCACCAGGTCGTTCTGGGCGCCCGGGCCAAACGCCGTCGGCTGCGCCGCGCCCGGGTTGCCGTAGTTGCTGTAGCGTCGCAGGGTGCCGGTGGTCGGATCGCAGGCGTAGCTGACGGGGCTGGTGGCGATCTGAAAGTGCCGGTCCGGTGCATCCGCCGCAAACACGTGGGCGGCGTGCTGGAGGGTGGCCGCGAGGCCCGGCGGGCCGGTGTAGGCGGCGCGGCTCGTGCCGCCCCAGACGTCAGCCGCGGGCAGGTGGTTGTTGACGACGACCCAGTCCCCGGCCTGCGTCTGTACGGGTGGGCCCAGCACGTCGAAGCCGGTGTCCGGCACGCCGAAGCTCAGCACGTTACCGGCGCCCGCGGCGCGGTACCGGCCCTGGCTGCGCACGGGCAGGACTTCCAGCCAGAAGCGCCCGCCGGCGTTGATGACGCGCGCGCTGTTCGGCACCGCGCGGGCGATGTCCTGGCGCAGCTTGGCCAGGGTCAGGTCGCCCGCCGCGGCGAGGTCGGTGCGCCGCTCGGCCTCGAAGTAGCTGGTGATGGGGCCGCGCAGGAAGCCGGCCGAGGCGCCCGCGAGCACGCCGAGCACGGTGATGACGACCACCAGCTCGATCAGGGTGAATCCCTGCGTGGCGCGGCGGGCGGCAGTCATGTGGTTGGCGCGTGACGGATCCGCACCGCCCGCAGGCGCACCGGCGCTGTGTTCGCGGGCGTCACGGTGATCATCACCAGCAGCGTGTCGGCGGCCGGCACGCCGGCAATGGCACCGGCTGCCTGCACCGTCACCTGGGCGGCGTAGCCTGGCAGGTTGGCCACCGCGCTGGCATCCGGAAAGGCGATGGGCGCCGGCCCAAAGCCGGCATAGTCGTTGACGTTGTCGAACGGCAACGCGCCACCGCGCGTCTCGCCCGGCTCCGGGCCCAGGGTTTCGGGCAGAGCCGCGCAGGCGGCGGCGCTGGTCGCCGTGGCGGCGGCGGGGTCGTTCGGATCGCAGAAGGTGAACGGCTGCGCCATGATCTCGTCCATCAGGCCGGCCGCGATCGCCTGCGCCTGCTTGTTGGGCAGGATGGCCGCCGACTGGCGGCCGAGGTTGCCCATCACGGACACGATGGTGCTGGCCGCGATGCCGACGATCACGATGAACACCAGCAGTTCGATCAGCGTCACGCCGCGCTGTGAACGCTCACTGCACACGGCCGGTTTCGCGGCTGATGACGATCGGCACGGTGCCGCCCACGGTGAGGTTCAGGGTCGTGTTGGGTACCGGTCGGCCCAGGGCGTCGAACCGGAAGCCGAGCGCGGGCACGAGTCCCACGCCGCCCGGCAGGGTAACGACGTAGGCGTTGCCCGCCCCAGGGCGGCTGACCGGCGTTGTGCA
Source organism: Immundisolibacter sp. (assembly GCF_050250495.1). GTDB lineage: Bacteria > Pseudomonadota > Gammaproteobacteria > Immundisolibacterales > Immundisolibacteraceae > Immundisolibacter. The sequence goes on from NZ_JBFWOM010000003.1 coordinate 157,947, forward strand.
GGCGGCGCCCGGGGTTGGGGTTGGGTTTACGTTCAAGGCCACACTCGTCGGCGCGATAGCCACGCAGACCTCATGGTTCTTCGCCATCGCCACCCGCTGTGCGTAGCGCAGGGCCGCGCGGACCTCTGCCGCGCCGCCCCGGGTGTTGAACGCGTCCCGATTGATCATGCGCGGCATGGCCACGGCGGCGAGGATGCCGGCGAGCGTGAGGACCGCGACCAGTTCGGCCAGGGTGTAGCCGCGGTCCATGGCGTTGCCGAATCAGGCTCGCGCCGCAGCCTGCCGGGTCAGCAACCGGTGGTAGTGACGGCGCTGACCAGTGCGGCGGCGTTGGCGGCCGGGGCGGTGTACGTGAACGAGCAGGTGGCGGGTGCAGTGCCGCCGTTGACGCGGACGGTCAGCACCGAACCGGCGGCCGCACCACCACCGGTGGTGGACATCTGCTCCGCCGTGAGTGCCGCAGCGGTGGCCGGGAAGACCGACGTCAAGCCCGCCGCGCTGGCGATGCCGTTCAGGTTGGCCGTTGGGTAGCCGTTCACGATCTGCACGCGCCCGGATTCCGTGCACACGTTGGTGGTGTTGTTGGCGGTGGCGGGGCCCACGCCAAAATTCGCCGGGCAGGCGGCCGGATCCGCCACGCCGCCTCGGGTGAGGGCCGCGCCGTGGATCATCGCGGCTGCCGCCTGCACGGCGCCACGCGCCGCGTTCAATTTGGCAATCCGCGCGTCGCGCTGAAGATTGGTGAAGCGCGGCAGCGCCACGGCGGAAAGAATGCCCAGGATGACGATGACCACGATCAGTTCGATCATCGTGAAACCGCTCTGGTGCGAGAGGCCGGCAATTTGGCGTTTGTTCATCGGTGACTCCAACGGCGTTACTTGCGCACTGCGCTTGGGGAGGCGCTGGCGCAAGCAATGTATCGGCGCGTAGCGCAAGGCCTTGAGGGGGTGTGTCAGGATTGCCACCTGGGCTGCACGCCGGGGTCCGCGTGGCGAGGGGCCGGGCTTCTCAGTGGCCGAAAGTCTTGGAGCCAAGATCCCAGATCGGCAGGAATACGCCGAGCGCCAGCACCAGCACCATGGCGCCGAGGGCGACGATCAGAATCGGCTCGATCTGCTGCGACAGGGTGGAGATCTCGTACTCGACCTCCTGTTCGTACATGACGGCGACTTCCTGCATCAGGTCGTCGAGTTCCGCCGTTTCCTCGCCGACGGCAAGCATTTGCAGCACCACCGGCGTGAAGATGCCGGTCAGGGTAGCCGTGCGCAGCAGTGGCTCGCCGCGCTCGGTGCCGTCTCGCATGCTGGCGATCTTGTCGGCGTAGTAGCGGTTGCCGGCCACCGCCGACACCACCGACAGCACCTGCAGGATGGGCAGCCCGGAACGCATGGCGAGCGAGAAACTGCGCGCAAAGCGCGCCAGTGAAGCCTTGCGCAGAATCTTGCCGACGATCGGCAGGCGCAGCTTCTGGCGGTCCCAGGCGTAGCTACCGGACGGACTGCGCATCCAGGCCCGCACGCCGAGCGCCGCCGCCGCGCCGCCGACCAGCAGCAGAGTGAAGTTGTTGCGCGTGAAGTCGGACATGCCGATCAGGATGCGCGTCATCAGCGGCAGGTCGGCCTGCATGCCGGCGTAGACCTTGGCGAAGGCCGGAATCACGAACAGGTTGATCACGCCGACCGCCACCAGCAGCGCCACGATGACGAAGATCGGGTAGCGCACCGCTGCCTTGACCTTCTCGCGCGAGCGCCGTTCGAATTCCAGGTGCACGGCCAGGCGGTCCAGCACCTCATCGAGGCGGCCGGTTGCCTCGCCGACGCGGATCATCGCGAGGTAAAAGCCGTCGAAGATCTTCGGGTGTCGGGCCAGGCTGACCGACAGCTCGCGGCCCTGGCCGAGGCTGTCCGTGACGTCGCGCAGCACGTCCGCGAATGTCGGGTTGACGCTCGACTCGCCGAGGCTGCGCAGCGCGCGCAGCGCCGGCACACCCGCGCGCAGCAGCGTGTGCAACTGGCGCGAGAACAGTTGCAGTTCCACGAGGCCGACCGATCGCGCCCGGTTCACGCCGAGCACGGCGCCGAGGCTGAGGTCGGCCTGCTGCGGCAGGGCGCGAATGTCGAGCGGAATCAGGCCGGCCGCGAGCAGGTGGTCGGCCACCTCGGCCGAGGTGGCACCCTCGGAACGGCCTTTCTGCAGCTCCCCTTGCGCGGTGCGGGCCTGGTAGATGAACAGCGCCATCGTCACTCGTCGGTCTGGTTGCTGATCCTGATGGCTTCGGCCAGCGTCGTCTTGCCGGCTGCCGCCAGTGCGAGCGCGCTGTGGGCGAGGGTTTGCCCTGCCATGGCCGCGCGCGCCGCGGCCAGGAATTCGCCGGGATCGGCCTGGTTGGCGGCGGCCGCGAGCGCGGGCGTCATCTCCAGCATCTCGTACACGCCAAGGCGTCCGCGGTAGCCGGTGTGATTGCACTGCGGGCAGCCGGCGCCGGCGTGAAACGCCAGCGCCCCGGAGCCCTCAATGCCGACCCGGCCAAGCCACGCGGCCTCGGTCGCGGTGACGGCATGCGGCTGCGGGCAGTGCCAGCAGATCTGCCGTACCAGGCGCTGCGCAATGACGGCCTGCAACGCTGTGGCCACCATGTAGCGCGGCGCGCCCATGTCGAGCAGGCGCACCGGTGTCGATACGGCGTCGTTGGTATGCAGGCTCGAGAACACAAGGTGGCCCGTCACAGCGGCGCGAAGACCGATCTGCGCTGTTTCCGAATCGCGCATTTCGCCCACCAGCACGACGTCCGGATCCTGGCGCAGGATGGAGCGCAGCGCCCTGGCGAAGCTCATGTCGATCTTGTCGTTGACCTGCACCTGCATCAGGCCCGGCAGGCGGTACTCGACCGGATCCTCGACCGTGATCAGCTTGCGGTCCGGGCTGTTCACCGCGGCCATGGAGGCGTACAGCGTGGTGGTCTTGCCGCTGCCGGTGGGGCCGGTGACCAGCACCAGGCCATTGGGGCGGGCGATGATGTCGCGGTAGCGCGCCAGCATGGCCGGCGGCATACCGATGTTGTCGAGATCGACCAGGCCGCCGTCGGCAGCGAGCAGGCGCATCGCCATCGACTCGCCGTACTGCGTCGGCAGCGTCGACAGGCGCACGTCCAGTACCCGGCCCTTTACCGTCATCTGAAAGCGGCCGTCCTGCGGCAGACGCTTTTCCGAGATGTCGAGGCCGGACATGATCTTCAGGCGCATCGCCAGCGCGCTGGCAACGGTCAGATCAGCCTCGGTCTGGCTGTGCAACACGCCATCGATACGAAACCGGATCCGCAGCTTGCGCTCATGCGGCTCGATATGAATGTCGGACGCCCTCACCTGCAGTGCGTCCTCGAACACGGATTGCACCAGACGGGCCACGGGCGCATCGAGGCCGCCGGCCTCGCCGCTTATCGCATCCAGTAACGCGTCGTCGTCGTCCTTGAGTGACTGTTCCAGCTCGCGCGTGTAGCCGGTGATTTCTTCCGTGTTGCGGTAGTGGCGGTCGTAAGCGCCGAGCAGGTCGCCCTCGGTCACCACGGCAATCTGGATCTGCCGGCCGGTCAGGCGGACGAGCTCGTCGTAGGCGAACAGGTCTCCCGGATCGGTCATGCCGACCGTCAGGCGATCGTCGCTGAGGCGGAGCGGTATCACCCGCAGGCGGCGCGCCTGACTTTCCCCCAGCAGGCGCAGCGCGCTGGCCTCGATGGGCGCGACCTTCAGGTCGACATACGGCAGGCTGAGCTGATTCGACAGCGCCCGCGCGATGGCCTCTTCGGTGACCAGCTGCGAATCGATCAGAACATGACCCAGCCGGCGGCCGGTGCGCTTCTGCTCGGCGAGCGCCGATTCGAGCACGCCGACCGAGATCAGCCCTTCCTTGACCAGCAAGTCACCCAGGCGAATTTTTTCCGGCCGACCCATTGTCGATCCCGCACGAAAGCCACAGATGGACCCTATATCGGCCGGCCGGCCGGCAAGTTCAGTCCCCCCGGACCGGCGGCGCCGGAACTAACTTCGTTCGCGGCAGGTCTCACGCGACAATCCGATCGCCGTGCCACGGCGGATTCCGGTTTTTTGGGCCACGTGCCCTGGTCATGGAGGTTGTATGTTCGCTGCGCGTTGCCTGTGTGCGGTGTTGTTGCTGGCCGTAGTCGCCCCGGTGCGCGCCGCGCTGCCGGAGTTCACGCAACTGGTCAAGGACGTGGGCCCGGCGGTGGTCAACATCTCGACCACGCAGAAGGCACGCCAGCAGGAGATGTTCCCGGGCTTTCCGATGGACCCGGACGACCCGCGCAGCGAATTCTTCCGGCGCTTTTTCGGCGCCCCGCCGGGCGGTCAGCAGCCGCAGGCCCGCTCGCTCGGGTCCGGCTTCATCATTTCGTCTGACGGCACGGTGCTGACCAACGCGCACGTGGTGAAGGACGCCGACGAAATCCTGGTCAAGCTCTCCGACCAGCGCGAGGAGCCGGCGGAGCTGGTGGGACTAGACGAGCGCACCGACGTGGCGGTGCTGCGCATCAAGGCCAAGGGCCTGCCGGCGGTGAAGATCGGCAATTCGGATCGCCTGGAAGTCGGCGAGTGGGTGCTCGCCATCGGCTCGCCGTTCGGCCTCGAACACACCGCCACGTCCGGCATCGTGAGCGCCGTCGGCCGCACGCTGCCGAGCGACGCCTACGTGCCCTTCATCCAGACCGACGCGGCGGTCAACCCGGGCAATTCTGGCGGGCCGTTGTTCAATACCCAGGGCGAGGTGATCGGCATCAACTCGCAGATCTACAGCCGCTCCGGCGGCTACATGGGCCTGTCGTTCGCCATCCCGATCAACGTCGCCATGCGCGTGGCGCAGCAGATTCAGAGCACCGGCCACGCCGCGCACGGCTACCTTGGCGTCACCGTGCAGCCGGTGACACCGGCGCTGGCCCAGTCGTTCGGGCTCGACAAGGCGCGCGGCGCGCTGGTGGCGAACGTGGCCGCGGACAGCCCGGCGGCGAAGGCGGGCATCGAGGCCGGTGACGTGATCCTGAGCTTCAACGGCCAGACACTTGGCAACGCCGGCGACCTGCCGCCGCTGGTCGGCAGCACCAACGTCGGGGATTCGGCGGCGCTGCGCGTGCTGCGCGACGGCAAGGAGCGCACCGTCAACGTGAAGATCGCGGCCCTGTCGGACGACGGCGCAAGCGCACCGGCCGGCAAGCCGGCAGCGCAGGCCAAGGGCGGCCGGCTCAAGCTGGCGGTAGTGGATCTCGACCCGGCGCAGCGCCAGCAGCTCGACGTACCCAAGGGCGGCGTGCTGGTGATGGCCGTGGGCGATGGTCCGGCGGCACGGGCGGGCCTCGCGCGCGGCGACGTGATCCTGCGTCTTGGCGACAGCGCCGTGAAGGACGTTGCCGACTTCAAGGCGCTGGTGGACAAGCTGCCGGCCGGGCGCGCGGTGCCTCTGCTGGTGCAGCGGCGCGGCAACCCGCTGTTCCTGGCGCTCACCGTGCCGAAGGACTGACCCCGTGGCGCGGCTGCTGGTGATCTCGTTCACGCCCAAGGGGCCGCTGTCGCGCACGCGGCGGCTGCTCGACGCCTGGCTCGCCCGGCGGCGTGCCACCGACCCCGCCCTGGACGTGAACGAGGTGGACCTGGTCAATACCGAGCTGCCGCCGGTCGACGGGCCGGTGGCGCTCGCCAAGGGCAGCGTCGCCGCCGGCTCGCAACTCGCCGCCACGCAGCAGCGCGCCTGGGATGCCATCACGCCGTGGGCGCGCGAGTTTCTGGCCGCGGACGAGGTGGCCATCGCCGCGCCGATGTGGAACTTCGGCCTGCCGTACCCCGTCAAGCATTACCTCGACGTCATCGTGCAGCCGGGCCTGCTGTTCCGCTACACCGCGCAGGGGCCGCAGGGCCTGTGCGCCGGCAAGCCGCTGACGCTCGTCACCACCCGCGGCAACGCCTATGCCGACCTGCCGCAGGTGAACTTCCAGACCAACTACCTGCGCTGGCTGTGCGAGTTCATCGACTGCCGCTACGCCGAAGTGGTGGCCGAGGGGCTCGACGTGCGCGGCCCGGAGGCCGGGGAGCAGGCGCTCGCGGAGCGGATCGCGCGCCTGTAGCGTCGCCGCGAAACCGTACGGCGAGGCGCCGTCAAATTAGGGTAGCCGCCCATGAAAGCCGAATATGACCTCGCAAAGATGAAGTCCCGCAAGAATCCCTACGCCGCCAAGCTGAAAAAGCCGGTGACGATGCGGTTGGGCGAGGACGTGATCCAGTACTTCAAGGCGATGGCCGAAGAGGCCGGGGTTCCGTACCAGAGCCTGATCAACCTGTACCTGCGCGACTGCATCGCGCAGCACCGGAAGATCGAGATTTCCTGGCAGACCAGGCGCTGACCGGGCGACGCGGCCCGCCTGGTCGGCCATGGCTCACTCCAGCAAGCGATGCGTCGTCAGTCGGGCGGCCTTTTTGTGGAACGTTAGCGTCGTTTCGCACTCAGCCTGCTGGTGCAGGATGCCGATCAGGCAATCGGCAAAGTCGGCCGCGCCGGCCGAAAAGGCGTTCAGCGCCGCCCGCACCCGCGGCGCATCCTGAATCCTGATCTCCTCGCTCGTGAGCGGCGTGCGGAGTACCTCGCCCAGCATCTGCCGCGGGTAGCCGTAGCCGCGCTCCAGCACCCACAACAGCTTCGCCAGGACCAGGTGCGACACGTACCCCGGTTGCCCGCGGCTGCCCCGGTGCTCGATGCAATCGTCGGCCAGCGCGCTGTGCGCCGCATCGTCCCGCACGATGTAGCGCAGGCCGATGCCCACGCGGAAGATCAATACGAGCAGTTCGCCGCCTGGCGGCGAGCGCTGCTGGAGGCCGAAGGGGCGCAGGCCAATGTACGCGCGTTGGAGGATGCGGCGCGGGCACTCCCGAAGCCAAAAAACTAGCTGGGGCGGGACAGCCCGCCCACCGCCTCAGTCAAACACCACCGTCTTGTTGCCGTAGGCGAGGATGCGGTGTTCGAGGTGCCAGCGCACGGCGCGCGAGAGCACCATTTTTTCGACGTCGCGGCCTTTCTGGATCAGGTTTTCGACCTGGTCGCGGTGGGACACACGGATCACGTCCTGCTCGATGATCGGGCCTTCGTCCAGGGTGTCGGTCACGTAGTGGCTGGTGGCGCCGATGATCTTCACGCCGCGGTCGAACGCGCGGTGGTAGGGGCGGGCGCCCAGAAAAGCCGGCAGGAAGGAGTGGTGGATGTTGATGATGCGCGCCGGGTAGCGGGCCACGAATTTCGGACCCAGGATCTGCATGTAGCGCGCCAGCACCAGCAGGTCCACGTCGTGCTGTTCCAGCAGCGCGAGCTGCGCCGCCTCGGCGGTGCTCTTGCCCTCCGGCGTCACCTCGATCAGGTGAAACGGCACGTCGTAGAACTCGACCAGCGCGCGCGTGTCCTCGTGGTTGCTGATCACGAGCGGGATGTCGCAGTACAGCTCGCCGGCGCGGTGGCGGTACAGCAGGTCGGCGAGGCAGTGGTCGTAGCGTGAGGCGAAGATGGCGACGCGCTGGCGGCGGTCGGATTCTTCCAGCCGCCACTGCAGGGCGTGCTTTTCGGCCAGCGGCGTAAACGCCGTCTTGAAGTCGGCGAGCGGCATGTCGAAGCCGGCCAGCGCCCATTCCACGCGCATGAAGAACAGCCCGGCGGCGATGTCGACGTGCTGGTCGGCGTGCAGGATGTTGGCGCCGTGGCGGTACAGGAACTCGGCCACGGCGGCGACGAGGCCGCGCTGGTCCGGGCAGGTGACGAGCAGGATGGCGGTGTTGCGGGACATGGTGGCGTCGGCGGGCTGCTGCGCGGGCGCGAACTATAAGCCAAGCGTGCGGCCCGCCGGCCAGCGGCTACCATTGCCGCGCCGCCCGGAGGAGCCATGCACGCCGCACCGTTGTCCGCCAATCACGCCGCCCTGCTGGCCGCGCTGCGCGCGGTGCTGCCGGCCGACGCGCTGCTGACGGACGAGTCCCAGCGGCGCGTGTACGAGTGCGACGCGCTCACCAACTACCGCGCGCTGCCGCTGGCGGTGGCGCTGCCGGAAACGGTGCCGCAGGTGCAGGCGCTGCTGCGGCTGTGCAGGGAGCACGGCGTGCCGGTGGTGCCGCGCGGTGCGGGCACGGGCTTGTCCGCCGGCGCATTGCCGCGCGAGGACGGCGTGCTGCTGTCCATGACGCGCTTCGACCGCATTCTGGAAATCGACCCCGACAACCGCATCGCCCGCGTGCAGCCGGGCGTGCGCAATCTGGCGGTCTCGGAAGCCGCGGCGGCGCATGGCCTCTTCTACGCGCCCGATCCGTCGTCGCAGTTCGCCTCCAGCATCGGCGGCAACATCGCCGAGAACTCGGGCGGCGTGCACTGCGTCAAGTACGGCCTGACTACGCACAACCTGCTGGAGGTGACGCTGGTTACCCTCGACGGCGAGCTGCTCACGCTCGGCGGCGGCGGGCTCGACGGGCCGGGCTTCGACCTGGTCGCGCTGGTGACGGGCTCCGAAGGCATGCTCGGCGTGGTGGTGGAGGCGCGGCTCAAGCTGCTGCCGGTGCCGGAGTCGATCGTGCTGCTGCAGGCGGCATTTCCGGACTGGGAGCGCGCCGGGCGGGCGGTGATGGACATCGTGGCCGCGGGCGTGGTGCCGTCGGCGCTCGAAATGATGGACCAGGTGGCGGTCGAGGTGGTCGAAGGCTACATCCAGATGGGCCTGCCGGTGGATGCCGCCGCGCTGTTGTTTTGCGAGCTGGACGGCGCGGTGGCGGAGGTGGAAGCGCAGCTCGAGCGCGTCACCGCGCTGATGAAGGCGTGTGATGGGTACGACCTGCGTCTGGCGCGCGACGCCGACGAGCGCACGCGCCTGTGGGCCGGGCGCAAGGGCGCGTTTCCGGCCATGGGGCGCGTGTCGCCGGATTTCTACATCGTGGACGCCACCGTGCCGCGCCGGCACCTGCCGGGCATCCTGCGCCGCATCGGCGAACTCGCCGCCGAGCACGGCCAGCGCGTGGCGACGGCGTTTCACGCCGGCGACGGCAACCTGCACCCGCTGATCCTGTACGACGGCGCCATCCCGGACGAAGTGGAACGCACCGAGCGCCTCGCCGGCCGCATTCTGGAGGAGTGCCTCGCGCTCGGCGGCACCATCACCGGCGAGCACGGCATCGGCGCCGAGAAGATCGACAAGGCCTGCAAGCAGTTTGCCGACCCGGTGCTGGAGGATTACTTCGCGGTCAAGCGCGCGTTCGACCCGACCGGCCTGCTGAACCCCGGCAAGGCCATCCCGACGCTCGCCCGCTGCGCGGAACTCCGCGGCAGCCACGTGCACCACGGCCAGTTGCCGCACCCGGAACTCGAACGGTTTTGAGCATGGATCAGGATTGCACCGAGGCGCTCGCCGCCGCCGTGCGCGCGGCCATCGATGCGCGCCGCCCGCTACGCGCAGTGGGGCACGGCAGCAAGGCCTTCTATGGCGACGCGGCGGGCGGCGAGCCGCTGGATGTCACCGCCCACTGCGGCGTGCTGGGCTACGAGCCGGGCGACATGGTGATCACTGCCCGCACGGGTACGCCGCTGGCCGAACTCGACGCCGTGCTGGCGGCGCAAGGCCAGATGCTCGGCTTCGAGCCGCCGCGCTTTGGCGGCCGCGGCACGCTCGGCGGCGCCATCGCGGCCGGGTTGTCCGGCCCGCGCCGGCCGTGGGCGGGCGCGGCGCGCGACTTCGTGCTCGGCGTGCGCGCCATCAACGGCCACGGACAGGTGGTGCGCTACGGCGGCGAGACCATCAAGAACGTGGCCGGCTACGACCTGGCGCGCCTGTATGCGGGCTCGCTCGGCGCGTTTGGCGTGATGCTGGACGTGTCGCTGCGCGTGCTGCCGGTGCCGCAAACCGAACTCACGCTGGTGCTGGAACCCGCCGACCCGGCGCGCGCGATGATCGATCTGCAACGCCGGCCGTGGCCGCTGTCCGGCCTGTGCCGTGTGGACGGGCAGCTGCGCGTGCGCCTGTCCGGCACCGCCGAGGGCGTGGCCGCCGCGCGGGCGCAGATCGGCGGCGAGGAGCTGCCGGACGGCGCCGCCTTCTGGCACGCGCTGCGCGATTGGGAGTTGCCGTTCTTCGCCGGCGCGGCGCCGCTGTGGCGCATCTCGCTGCCGCCGGCCGCGCCGCCGCTTGACCTGCCCGGCGACTGGCTCCTCGACTGGGGCGGCGCCCAGCGCTGGCTGCGCAGCGATGCCGCGCCGGCCGACGTGTGGGCGGCTGCTGCCAAGGCGCATGGCCACGCCACGCTGATGCGCGGCGGGGATCGTGCAGGCGGCGTGTTTCAGCCGCCGTCGGCCGCGCAGGCGGCCATCGAGCAGCGCCTCAAGGCGGAGCTCGACCCGGCCGGCGTGTTTGCGGGCGGTCGGCGCGCATGAACGCCTGACCGGCTGCCGTGCCCGGCCGCGTCCATCAACGCTCTGCTTCTGCATTACCTACCAGGCTCTTATAGGAATGGAATCGCTGCTCGTCTCGACCGGCGTCGTTGCGCTCGCGGAAATCGGCGACAAGACGCAACTGCTCGCCTTCATCCTCGCCGCGCGGTTCAAGAAGCCGCTGCCCATCGTGCTCGGCATCCTCGCCGCCACGGTCGTGAATCACGGCCTGGCGGGCGCTTTGGGCGCCTGGATCACCAGCGCGGTGAGCCCGCAGGTGCTGCGCTGGCTGCTCGGTCTGTCGTTCCTCGGCATGGCCGTGTGGACGCTGATCCCGGACGAAATCGAGGAGGACGAAACGCGCATCGCCGGGCGGCTTGGCGTGTTCGGTGCCACGCTGGTCACGTTCTTTCTGGCCGAGATGGGCGACAAGACGCAGATCGCCACCGTCGCCATGGCCGCCCACTACGCGGCGCCGCTGCTGGTGGTCATCGGCACCACGGCGGGCATGCTGATTGCGGACGTGCCGGCGGTGTTCGTCGGCGACCGGCTCGCCGCGCGCATCCCGATGAAGCTGGTGCACGCCATCGCGGCGGCCATCTTCGCGGCGCTCGGCGTCGCGACGCTGCTCGGTGCCGGCGCGCGGGTGGGGCTATAGGCCGCGCGGGGTCCCGCGTCGCGGTCTTGCCGGCAAGCACCCGGGTCGACTAAAACGTCCGCTGTCCGCAATCGCAGAAATCGCACAAGCCACGAGGAGAACGCCCCATGTCCGACGTCACGGCCACCCTAGCCCGTCCGCTGTCCGGGCAGGTCCACCCGCAGGTGGCCGCGCACCTGGCGCAGATGGCCGCCATGAATCCGCCGCCCATCGAGGTGCTGACGCCGGAGCAGGTGCGCGTCGGCTTCGGCATGCAGATGAAGATGACGGCCGGCCCCGCCACGCCGCTGCCGGCGGTGCGCGATCTGTCCATCCCCGGCCCGGGCGGTGCCCTCAAGGCGCGCCTGTACCGGCCCGCCGCCGACGGCGTGCTGCCGGGCCTCGTGTTCTTCCACGGCGGCGGCTGGGTGATCGGCGATCTCGACAGCCACGACGACCTGTGCCGGGATCTGGCCGCCCAGTCGGGTTGCGCCGTGCTGGCCGTGGACTATCGCCTGGCGCCGGAGCACCGCTTCCCGGCCGCGGCGGACGACGCCATCGCCGCCACGCGCTGGGCGAGCGCCAACGCCACCGACCTTGGCATCGATGCCAAGCGTCTTGCCGTGGGCGGCGACAGCGCCGGGGGCAACCTCGCGGCCATCAGCGCGCTCGCGGCGCGCGATTCCGGCGTGCCGCTCGCGGGACAGCTGCTCATTTACCCGGTTACGGACATGTCGCGCCTGGAGGGCGAGTCCTACACCGCCTGTGGCGAGGGTTATGGTCTCACTGCCGGCGCCATGGGCTGGTTCCGCCGGCATTACCTCGCCGACGCCGCGACGGCGCAGGACTGGCGCGTGTCGCCGCTGCTGACCACAGACCTCGGCCGCCTGCCGCCGGCGCTGGTGGTGACGGCCGAATTCGACGTGCTGCGCAGCGAGGGCGAGGCGTATGCCAAGCGCCTCGCCGACGCCGGCGTGCCGACCGAGCTTGCCCGCTACGACGGCATGATCCACGGCTTCGCCTCCATGGCGGGCGCGCTCGACGTGGGCCGCCAGGTGCGCAGCGACATGGCGCGCTGGCTGAAGGGCGTGCTCGGCGCCTGACCGTCGCCTGCCGGCGATAACCCGCACCCGTACTCACGGCGGGTGCGGCGCTGGTTGTGTCAGTAAATCCCCCAGCGCCGCGTGCGCATGGCGCCGTGGACGCGCTCCAGCGCCAGCGCCTCGGCCGCCTGCCGGGGCGTGACGCCGCCCGCCTGAGCCCTCTCCAGCACGGCGGTGGTGTTGGCGCGGATGCGCTCCTCCACCGCCGCCATGGCGGCACCGGCGGTCGCCCCGCGCAGCTCGAAGGCGGCGCAGATCACGCCGCCCGCGTTGGCGATGAAGTCCGGCACCACCCACACGCCGCGCGCGTGCAGGCTTCGTTCGGCATCGGGCGTCACGGGAATGTTGGCGCCCTGTACCAGCAGCGCGGCGCGCACCCGATCCACATTGCCGGCGTGGATCACGTCCGGCCGCGCGGCCGGAATCCACACGTCGCAGTCGACGCCGATCAACTGTTCGGCCGTGATGACCTCCGCGCCTGGGCAAGCCGTCACCTTGCCGCCGCCGTCCTTGATGGCGAGCAGGCGGTCGAGATCGATGCCGGCCGGCTGGTGTATGGCGCCCGCCGAGTCCCCCACCGCCACCAGCCGCGCGCCGCGGGCAGTCAGAAAACGCGCCGCGTGCCGGCCGACGGCGCCGAACCCCTGGATCGCTATGCGTGCTCCGTCCAGCGGGCGACCCAGCCGGGCAAGCGCCACCTCGGCGGCGTGGCACAGCCCCCAGCCGGTGGCGCCGATCTCGTCGAGCGGAATGCCGCCGAGGGCCGTCGGCAGCCCGGCCGCGCGGCCGATCTCGTCCTTCACCCAGGCCATGCAGGTCTCGTCGGTGCCCATGTCCGGGCCCACGATGTAGCCCTGCTCGTGCCGCAGCGCGGCGGCGAAGGCGCGGATCAGGCGCTCCTTGTCCGCCGGCGGCAGGCGTGGATCACCCCGCAGCACCGACTTGCCGCCACCGTGCGGCAGACCGGCGGCGGCGTTCTTGAGCGTCATGGCCCGCGCCAGGCGGGCGCACTCGGCGGTGGTGACGTCGACCGCCATGCGCAGCCCGCCGATGGCCGGCCCGCAGGCCAGGTTGTCCAGCACCACGGTGCCGGCCAGACCCAGCGCCGGCTGGTGCACATGGATGACGCGGGCGGGACCCAGATCGTCGGCAAACGGCAGCTCGGGGTGCATGGTGTCGGGCTCTGTAGCAGGTGGGACGCGCGATGAAATCAGCATTTGCCCCCGCCGCGCCATGACGCGCGTCAGCCGCGCGACGGTGTCGCTTGAGGCCGATCAGTGCGCCAGATCGCGCGCGGCCGTTCAATCGCCGCCGTATGGCCATGGCAGATGGCCCGCATCGACCCCACGGAGACCGTCATGAACACCGCCGAAGAGCTCAAGAAACTGCTGGATGCACTCGCCACGCAACGCGATGAGCTGATCGTGAAGGCTCACCTCGCGCGCCTGGAGGCGCAGGACGAGTGGGGCCGGCTCGAACAGCAGCTTGAACAGCTGCGCGAGAAGGGTGCCGTGGCGGCCAGCGTCACCGGCGATACCGCCCGCGAGGTGCTGGCGGCCGCCAGGCTGGCCGGCGAGGAAATCGCCCGCGGCTACGAGCGCCTGCGCAAGTCGTTGTAGCGATCCCCTACCCTGCGCCATGCAGGCCATGCTGCTGCGCCGTGTAGGCGAGTTCGTCGACGGCGCGGCGGCGCTCGACACGGTGGAACTGTCTGCCCCGCAGCCGGCACCGGGCGAGGTGCTGATCGAGGTCACCTGCTGCGGGGTGTGCCACACCGAGATCGACGAGATCGAAGGCCGCACGCCGCCGCCGCGGCTGCCGGTGATCCCCGGCCACCAGGTGGTCGGCCGGGTGGTGTCGGCGCCGGTCGGCAGCTCGCTCGTGCCGGGCGACCGGGTGGGCGTGGCATGGATTTTCAGCGCCTGCGGGCACTGCGAGTACTGCCGCGAGGGGCGCGAGAACCTGTGCCCGGACTTTCGCGCCACCGGCCGCGACGCCCACGGCGGCTACGCGCCGTTCATCACCGTGCCGGCCGACTTCGTGCACCGCCTGCCGGACGGCCTCAGCGACACCGAAGCCGCGCCGCTGCTGTGCGCGGGCGCGGTCGGCTACCGGGCGCTGTCCTTGTGCACGCTAGACGACGGCGATGCGCTGGGTCTCGCCGGCTTCGGCGCCAGCGGTCATCTGGTGCTGCAGATGGCCCGCGCGCGCTGGCCGCGCTCGCCGGTGGTCGTGTTCTCCCGCAACGCCGCCGAGCGCGCGCTGGCGCTGGAACTCGGCGCCACCTGGGCCGGCGCCGCGGATGCGCAAACACCGCTACCGCTGCACGCCATCATCGACACCACGCCGGCCTGGGCGCCGGTGCGGGCGGCGCTGCGCAACCTGCGCCCCGGCGGGCGGCTGGTGATCAACGCCATCCGCAAGGAAGCCGCCGATGCCGCCGTGATGGCCGGCATCGACTACCCGCAGGAGCTGTGGCAGGAAAAGGCCATCCAGTCGGTGGCCAACGTGACGCGCGCCGACGTGCAGGCCTGCCTTGATCTTGCCGCGCGGGCCGGCATCCGCCCGCGCGTGCGCACCTATCCGCTCGCCGAGGCCAACGCGGCGCTGGCGGACCTCAAGTTCGGCCGCCATGCCGGGGCCAAGGTGTTGCTGGTACGCGCGTAAAGCAGGTCGCGCCTACTGGACGAGGGCGGGCAACACCTCGTCCATGCCCTGCAGCGGTCCGAGCGGGTTGCGCCGGTCGGTCTCGCCGTCGAGCTTCGGCTGCCCACCCCACAGCTTGTAGGTGATGCGCTCGTCCTGGGCCAGCAGCAGCGCCGTGAACTGCCAGCCGGACTGCGTGGCGCGGCGGCGAAAATTGAACAGGTCCGCGAACACGTTGCCGTGGCGCTTGCTGCGCTTCTCGCCGGCGGTGATGCGAAAACCTCGGCAGGCGTCGCGTGCACTGATGCAGTCCCGCACCGCCGGATCCAGATCCTCCAGCCGGATGGACGGGTTCGGCATGAAGTACTTGATCAGGTCCAGATACGTGAGGATGGTCGTGTTCGGCGACGTGTACGGGTCGAAGCCCAGCGCCGCCAGGTCCGCGACGGTGGTGGCGTTCGGCTCGATGCGGTCGAACGCCGCCCTGGCCTCGGCGAAATTCGACCAGGTGACGTTGACCGACTGGTGCGAGCGCGGCAGCAGCCCACCGCAACCGCTCAGCAAGATCATCCCCACGCTTGCCGCCAACAGCCAAAACACGCGCAAACGGATGCTTGCCCGGCGTGTCGGCAGGTGGGTGGTCGGCATGCTCCCCTCGGAAAACTGAAAACCGCTCGCGAACGCGGGCGGACGCGATTATGCGGTGAACCCGCCGTCGCGCGGCGCAGTCAGGCCGCCTGTTCGAGATCCGCCTTCACCGCCATCAGAAAGCGCGCCGCCTCGCCGCCGGTGACCACGCGGTGGTCGAAGCTCAGTGACAGCGGCAGCACGCGCCGCACGGCCGGCTGGCCGGCGACGGCGAGCACCGCGTCGTACGCACGCCCCGCGCCCAGGATCGCCACCACCGGCGGCACCAGCAGCGGCACCGCGTAGCGCCCGCCGAGCGGGCCGAAGTTGCTCAGCATGATGCTGGCGCCGCGCAGTTGCTCGGGCGTGAGGCTGCGCGCGCGCACGGCCGCCATCAGCGCATCCACGCCGGCGCGAAGGCCCGCGCCGTCGAGCGCGCCGGCGTCGCGCAGCACCGGCACGAACAGGCCCTCCGCGCTGTCGACGGCGATGCCGATGTCGATTTTCTTCAGCAGGCGCCGGCCCATGTCCTCGCTGTCGAACCAGGCGTTCAGTGCGGGCTCCGCCCGGCAGCCGGCGGCGATCGCGCGCAGTAAGCGCGTCATGGGATCGGCGCCGGCCGGCCAGGCGTGGACGTCGGCGTCGTCGCACAGCGCGGCGGTGGCGACCTCCGCCTGCGTCTTGGCCATGTTGACGGCCATCGCCCGGCGCGGGCCGGCGAGTGCTTCGAGCGGGCCGGTTTCGGCATAGATGCGCGCCACGCGCTCGACGTCCGTCTTGGTGATGGTGTCGTTGGGGCCGGTCGGTGTGACGGAACCGAGGTCCACACTCAGGCGCTTGGCGAGCGCGCGCACGGCCGGCGTGGCGCGGATGCCGGCGGCCGGCCGGCCGACGCTCTGCGGCGTTTCGTGCACCACCGCCGTGCCGGCGGCGACGGCACCGACCACGGTGCCGGTATCGGCGCTCGCACCGCCGACGAACTCCACCAGCGGCGCACCCACGGCCAGTCGCGTGCCGGCTTCGGCGCACAGGCGCGCGATCTCGCCCGTGCGCGGCGAGGGCACCTCCACCACCGCCTTGTCGGTCTCGACCGACGCCAGCGGCTGGCCCTCGACCACGTGATCGCCGGGGCCGACGTGCCAGGACAACAGTTCGGCCTCGGCCAGTCCTTCACCCAGATCGGGCAGCGCGAACACCTTGGCCGGTTCGTTCATGCTCAGTGCTCCAGCACGCGCCGGGCGGCGGCGAGGATGCGCTGCGGCCCCGGCAGGTAGGTGTGTTCGAGCCGCGCCAGCGGCATCACGGTGTCGTAACCGGCCACGCGCTCGACCGGCGCCAGCAGCGACATCAGACCCGGCCCGGCCAGCAGCGCGGCGATCTCGGCGCCGAAGCCGCCGCGCAGCGGCGCCTCGTGCACGATCATGCAGCGGCCAGTCTTGGCCACCGAATCGAGCAACGTGCCGGTGTCGAGCTCGCGCAGGGTGGCGACGTCGATCACCTCGGCGCTGACGCCGCGCTCGGCCAGCGTGTCGGCGACGGCGAGGCAATCGACCACGCTCGCGCCCCAGCTCACCAGCGTCAGATCGGTGCCCTCGCGCAGCACGAAGCACACGTCGAGCGGCAGCGCCTCGCCCGTATCGGCCACTTCCTCGCGAAACGCGCGGTAGATGCGCGAGGGTTCCAGGAACACCACCGGGTCCGGGTCGCGAATCGCCGCCAGCAGCAGGCCGTAGGCGCGCGCCGGCGAGGACGGGATCACCACCCGCAGGCCCGGGATGTGCGCCAGCATGGCCTCGTTGCTCTCGGAATGGTGCTCGGGCGCGTGGATGCCGCCGCCGCAGGGCGCGCGCAGCACCAGCGGGCAGGTGAGCCGGCCGCGGGTGCGGTTGCGCAGGCGGCTGGCGTGGTTCACCAGCTGGTCGATGGCCGGGTAGATGAAGCCCGAGAACTGGATTTCCGCCACCGGCCGCAGACCCTCGGCGGCCATGCCGACCGCCACGCCGGCGATCAGGTTCTCGGCCAGCGGCGTGTCCATCACGCGCTCGCCAAAGCGCTGCTGCAAACCGACGGTGGCGCGGAACACGCCGCCGTTGACGCCGACATCCTCGCCCAGCACCACCACGTTCGGGTCGTCCGCCAGCGCGCGGGCGAGCGCCAGGTTCACCGCCTCCACCAGCGTGCACTCAGCCATGCGCGACCCCGGCGAACTCGGCCCGCTGCGCGGCAAGGCTCGCCGGCAACTGCGCGTAGAGGTGATCGAACATGTCGGTCGGCGCCGGCGGCGGGGTCGCCAGGTACGCCGCAACGGCCACCTCCACCTGCGCGTTGCAGTCGGCGATCAGCCGCTCCTCGTCGGCGGCGCTCCAGGCGCCCTGCTGCGCCATGTAGGCGCGCAGCCGCGGCAGCGGGTCGCGCTGCCAGGCGGCGGACACCTCGGCCTCGGGGCGATAGCGGCGCGCGTCGTCGGACGTGGTGTGGTCGCCGAGGCGATAGGTCAGGCCCTCGATCACGCTCGGGCCGTCGCCGCGCCGGGCGCGCGCCAGCACGCGGGCCATCACCTGCCGCACCGCTAGCATGTCATTGCCGTCCACCTGTTCGCCCGGCACGCCGCCGGCGATGGCCTTCTGCGCCAGCGTGGCGCAGGCCGTCTGCTCGGCGAGCGGCACCGAAATCGCCCACTGGTTGTTGGTGATGACGAACACCAGCGGCAGCCGCCACACGCCGGCGAGGTTCAGCGCCTCGTAGAAATCGCCCTTGGAGGTGCCGCCGTCGCCGACGAAGCACACCGCCACCCGTTTTTGTTGCCGCAGGCGCATGGCGCTCGCCACGCCCGCCGCGTGCGTGCATTGCGTCGCGATCGGCACGCAGTACGGAAAGTCCCCGCGCGGGCCGGCAAAGTCGCTGCCACGCTCGTCGCCGCCCCAGTAGGCCAGCAACTGCGCCATCGGCACGCCGCGCACCAGCAGCGCGCCGGCCTCGCGGTAGGTAGGCAGCAGCACGTCGTCGGCGCGCATGGCATCGGCCACGCCCACGTGCAGCGCCTCGTGCCCAAGGCTCGATGCGTAGGTGCCGAGCTGCCCGGTGCGCTGCAAACGCACGGCGCGCTCGTCGAAACGCCGCGTCAGCACCATCTGCCCGTACAGCCGGCGCAGCGTGCTGGGGTTGATGCGCGGCACGGGGCCGTGCGGCTGGCCGTGTTCATCAAGGATCTGGTGACTGGCGATACCGAATCGTGCGACGGTGGTCTTCACGCTTTCCTCCGGTGACTGCCCGTCATTGTAATGCCTGGGCGGCCGTGGCGGCAAGGCGGCCACGTCAGCGAACCGGCACTCGGCAGCTCTGCAAGAGGTCGCGCGGGACGAAAGGCGGCGCCACGGGTGGGCCGAGCCGCTGGAGTCCGGGAGCGTTGCGAGGGAAGCGGGGGTGGCAGCAGAAAAAGAGGCGGGGGCCGGAATGGTGTGTGCCAGTCACCATCAGGAGGAGGAGGGGAAGAGTTCCCGGCCCCCGCCGATTTGACTAATGCAGGGGCTGTGCCAAACCGGCCCGGTGCCCGCAACGCGTGCGCTTTGGCCGTTTGGTGCGGGATTTTCGGGTGTCTGCGCGTGTGTGGCGCGCACCGCGATGAGGAACCAACCCGGTTTGGCGCACCAAACCCGGGCCGCGGAAAGGTCGATACGAGGGTTGCGCGGCGAGCGGTGTGCCCGCCGGGCGAATCAGACGATCAGCGCAAACACCGCACCGACCGCAACGATGGCGATGACGGTGGCGATCAGGGCCTTGGGCAGGGTGTCGATCATGCGCGGATTTGAGAGATGGCTCCCCGGGACGGGCTCGAACCGCCGACCCAGTGATTAACAGTCACTTGCTCTACCGACTGAGCTACCGGGGAAGAAAGGGCGCGTAGTCTATTGGCGGGCCGCCGGCATGGTCAACCGGTTTTGACCGTTGCCTGCTGCGGGGTGCGGCGTGGCGTTTTTTCCGGTGTTCGGCGGCCGCCATTCGGCCCGAGGGCGGGCCTCCCACAGCCTCAACGCCGCCGCAGCGATACCCTTTGGGAGCGGTGCCCTTGTGGGAGCGGCGTCCTCGCCGCGAATCCCCCGGCGCGCGGCCCTCAGCCGAGCGCCGCCTTCAACCGCCGCATGGCCTCCTGCAGGTTCTCCATGCTGGTGGCGAACGACAGGCGCAGATAGCCCGGCGCGCCGAAGGCGCTGCCCGGCACCAGCGCGACCTCGGCCTTTTCCATCAGCCAGGCGGCAAGCTCGACGTCATCCTTCACGCCCGGCGTGTTGGCGATGGCGCCCTCGACGCTGAAGAAGCAGTAGAACGCCCCGTCGGCCGGCGCGCAGCGGATGCCGCGGATGTCGTTCAGCGCCGCCACCACAAAGTCGTGCCGCTGCTTGAAGGCGGTGTTCATGTCCTGGATGAAGGACTGGTCGCCCTGCAGCGCGGCCACCGTGGCCACCTGCGAGATCGAGCACGGATTCGACGTGCTCTGCGACTGGATCTTGGCCATCTCGCTGATGACCCGCGCATCACCCGCCGCGTAGCCGATGCGCCAGCCGGTCATCGAGTACGCCTTCGACACGCCGTTCAGCACCATGGTGCGCTCGTACAGCTCAGGACACGCGTTCACGATGTTCCTGAACTGCGTGCCGTCCCAGCGGATGTGCTCGTACATGTCGTCGCTGGCGATCCACACCTGCGGGTGGCGCAGCAGCACGTCGGCCAGCGCCTTGAGCTCGGCCTCGGAATACACGCTGCCGGTCGGGTTCGACGGGCTGTTCAGCACCAGCAGCTTGGTGCGCGGCGTGATGGCGGCTTCGAGCTGCGCCGGGGTGATCTTGAAGTGGCTGTCGAGGTTGGTGTCCAGCGCCACCGGCGTGGCGCCCGCCAGCAGCACGATGTCCGGGTACGACACCCAGTACGGCGCCGGGATGATCACCTCGTCGCCTTCTTCCAGCAGCACCTGGGCGAGGTTGTAGAAGCTCTGCTTGCCGCCGCTGGAAACCAGAATCTGCGCCGGCTGGTAGCTGAGCCCGTTCTCGCGCGCGAACTTGTCGACAATCGCCTTGCGCAGCTCGGGCGTGCCTTCCACCGCCGTGTACTTGGTAAAGCCGGCGTCGATGGCCGCCTTGGCAGCGTCCTTGATGTGCTGCGGCGTGTCGAAATCCGGCTCGCCGGCGCCCAGACCAATCACCTTGCGCCCGGCGGCCTGCAGCTCCTTGGCCTTGGCCGTGACGGCCATGGTGGCGGACGGCTTGATGGCGGCGACGCGGGCGGCGAGCTTCAGTTCCACGGCAGATACCCCGGCGGGCAGGCGACGAAAAAAGGGCGGCTACTATACGCATTCGCCCGTTTCAGGTCAGCCGCCGCGCGCATGTCGGACCGCTTCGAACTGCACAGTCCCTACCAGCCCTCCGGCGACCAGCCGCAGGCCATCGCTCGCCTCATCGAGGGCGTGCAGGCCGGCGAGGACGCGCAGGTGCTGCTCGGCGTCACCGGCTCCGGCAAGACCTTCACCATTGCCAACGTCATCCAGGCCGTGCAGCGCCCGACCATGGTGCTGGCGCACAACAAGACGCTGGCCGCGCAGCTGTACGCCGAGTTTCGGGAGTTCTTCCCCAACAACGCGGTCGAGTACTTCGTCTCGTACTACGACTATTACCAGCCGGAAGCCTACGTGCCGGCGTCGGACACCTATATCGAAAAGGACGCCTCCATCAACGCGCAGATCGAGCAACTGCGCCTGTCCGCCACCAAGGCGGTGCTGGAGCGGCGGGACGTCATCGTGGTCGCGTCCGTGTCGGCCATCTACGGCCTCGGCGACCCACGCATGTACCTGAGCATGGTGCTGCACCTGTCGCGCGGCGAGCGCATCGACCAGCGCGCCATCCTGCGCCGCCTGGCCGAGCTGCAATACACGAGGAACGACCTCAACCTCACGCGCGGCACCTACCGCGTGCGCGGCGACCTGATCGACGTGTTCCCGGCGGATTCGGAAAGCGACGCCGTGCGCATCGAGCTGTTCGACGACGAGGTCGAGTCGCTGGCCTACTTCGACCCGCTCACCGGCAGCATCCAGCGCCGCGTGCCGCGGCTCACCATTTATCCGAAGTCGCACTACGTGACGCCGCGCGACACCATCCGCGCCGCCGTGGAGCACATTCGCGCCGAGCTTGGCCCGCGTCTGGCCGCGCTGCGCGCCGCCGGCAAGCTGCTGGAGGCGCAGCGGCTCGACGAGCGCACCCGCTTCGACATGGAAATGCTGCAGGAGCTCGGCTACTGCTCCGGCATCGAAAACTACTCGCGGTATCTGTCGGGTCGGAACGCAGGCGAGCCGCCGCCGACGCTGTTCGATTACCTGCCCGCCGACGCGCTGCTGGTGGTGGACGAATCGCACGTCATGACGCCGCAGTTGCGCGCCATGTACCGCGGCGACCGCTCGCGCAAGGAAGTGCTGGTCGATTACGGGTTTCGCCTGCCGTCGGCGCTCGACAACCGGCCGCTCAAGTTCGAGGAATGGGAGCGCCTGGCGCCGCAGACCATCTTCGTCTCCGCCACGCCGGGGCCGTACGAACTTGGCCGCACCAGCACCATCATCGACCAGGTGGTGCGGCCCACGGGCCTCGTGGACCCGGAGGTCGAAATCCGCCCCGTCGCCACGCAGGTGGACGACCTGCTGTCCGAAATCAACCGCTGCGCCGCCCTCGACCAGCGCGTGCTGGTCACCACGCTCACCAAGCGCATGGCGGAGGACTTGACCGACTACCTCGCCGAGCACGGCGTGCGTGTGCGGTACCTGCACGCGGACATCGAAACCGTGGAGCGCGTCGAGATCATCCGCGACCTGCGCCTGGGCGCCTTCGACGTGCTGGTCGGCATCAACCTGCTGCGCGAGGGGCTGGACATGCCGGAAGTCGCGCTGGTGGCCGTCCTGGACGCCGACAAGGAAGGGTTTCTGCGCTCCGAGCAGTCGCTCATCCAGACCATCGGCCGCGCCGCGCGCAACCTGCACGGCCGCGCCATCCTGTACGCAGACAGCATCACCGGCTCCATGCAGCGGGCCCTCGCGGAAACCGACCGCCGCCGCGCTAAACAGATGGCCTACAACGCCGAGCACGGCATCACCCCGCGCAGCATCACCAAGGCCATCGGCGACCTCATCGACATCGGCCGCAGCGAGTCCGGCACCACCCGCCGCGGCCAGCAGGCAAAAGTGGCCGAACCGCAAGGCGACTACCGCAAACTCAACGCCAAACAACTCGGCCAGCTCATCGCCAAGCTGGAACAGGAGATGTACCGCCACGCCGAGAACCTGGAATTCGAACAGGCGGCCAAGGTGCGGGACCGGATACACGCAGTACGGGAAAGCGCGTTGCGCGGGGATGCGGTGGACGTGGGGGTGGGGTGATGGGTGTC
The DNA here is from genome assembly GCF_050250495.1 of Immundisolibacter sp. Lineage (GTDB taxonomy): Bacteria > Pseudomonadota > Gammaproteobacteria > Immundisolibacterales > Immundisolibacteraceae > Immundisolibacter. The sequence continues at coordinate 180,822 of NZ_JBFWOM010000003.1, forward strand.
ACAGGCGATGCCGATTCCAGCAGAGCAGCGGGTTGCGCATTAGTCGTGGGGAAATTTTCCTCGATGGCACGCGTGGCTCAGGGAGTTTAAAAATGGCAATTCGGGGTTGGGTTTACGTCATCACGAACGAAGCAATGCCAGGGCTATTAAAAGTGGGGCATTCAACCAAAGATCCCGCTCTTCGCGCCCAGGAGCTTGCGAGCACCGGAACGCCAACCCCGTTTGCTGTTGAATATGATGCACTTGTTATTAACCCTGTTGAGGTGGAGAAGGTTTGTCATAAGCGACTCGCCGAGTATCGCAAAGGAAAGGAATGGTTTGCTTGCAATGTCGCCATTGCGGTGAAAGCCATTTCAGAGGCTGCTGGCGGCAACCTGCTTCTGGAGACTTGGCTGCGAAAACCTCTCATTGCACCACGACGCAAACTTGAAGCCTCAGGCGGGCCGCCGGCCGTTAATTTGAGTCGTGCGGCGCCTAGTTCGCGTCCCACAATCACCACCTCAGCGCTGGAGGCAATCGCAGCTCGTTCAGACGCGCGGCGCGATTATGTTTGCCGCCACTGCGGCAAAAGCACCAATAAACCGGAAAGTCATATTTTTAAATGTAACTATTGTGGAAAGCATGAGGTTTTGTTTTAAGCGAGCCGTAGGGTGGGCAAAGGCCGCCAGGCCGTGCCCACGCGGGTTCAACGACTCGCGGCCAATAACGGTCGGTGATTTGCGCGCTCTCCGCGTGGGCACGCTTCGCTTTGCCCACCCTACCTTGGGTGCGGCAGGTGTAGACTAACAAACAACTCTTATCCCTGATGGCTGCCGACCGACTTTCCGGAGGCGAAATATGTCCCGTTACCGGCGTAGTCTTGCCACCGGCGGCACGTTTTTCTTCACCGTCACGCTGGCTGACCGCGGGAGCCGTCTGCTGGTTGACCACATCGACCGGTTGCGGCGCGCCTACAGCGAGCGGTAGGGTGGGCAAAGGCCGTCAGGCCGTGCCCACGCGGGTTCAACGACTCGCGGCTAATAACGGTCGGTGATTCGCGTTCTCTGCGCGTGGGCACGCTTCGCTTTGCCCACCCTACCTTGGGTGCGGCAGGTGTAGACTGACAAACAACTCTTATCCCTGATGGCTGCCGACCGACTTTCCGGAGGCGAAACATGTCCCGTTATCGGCGCAGCCTTGCCACCGGCGGCACGTTCTTCTTCACCGTCACGCTGGCTGACCGCGGGAGCCGTCTGCTGGTGGAACACATCGACCGGTTGCGGCGCGCCAACGGCATCACACAATCCCGTCATCCGTTCAACACCATCGCCATTTGTGTGCTACCGGATCACCTCCACGCCATTTGGCAACTGCCGGACGGCGATGCCGATTTCGGCCGGCGCTGGGGCGCCATCAAACGCCTGTTCTCGGCCAGTTTCGATGCGGTGGCGAATCGCTCGGCAAGCAAACTCGCCAAACGCGAAAAAGGCATCTGGCAACGCCGTTTCTGGGAGCACGAAATTCGTGACGACACCGACCTCGCCCGGCACGTGGATTACATCCACTTCAACCCGGTGAAACACGGCCACGTGGACCGCGTGGCGGATTGGCCGTATTCTTCATTTCACCGCCACGTACGGGTTGGTATTTACCCGCCGGACTGGGCGGCGGATGCCGCCGTGCGTGATTCGTCGGGAATGACCGCGGCAGCCCGCGTAGATGCGCTGAGGTACGAAGCGCATCGATCGAGGATGGCCGCGAACGATGCGCCTCCTCCGCCGACACATCCTGCGGGCCGATAATCGCCCCTGACTTCGTTGTATTTAATTAAAGGCAATCGAATATGACGCTGATATTCGTCGCATCACTTGCTGCGGTCGGCTTGTTTCTCGGCATGCTGATGTTGTTTGAGGTGGGCAGGTTCATCGGCAAACGGCGACTGACGCGCGACCCGGACGGCGCGGCGGCGGGTGCCGGCCCGGCCGAAGCCGCCGTTTTTGGCTTGCTCGGCCTGCTGTTGGCGTTCACGTTCTCAGGTGCTGCATCGCGATTTGAGGACCGACGACACTTGATCACCCAAGAAGCCAACGCCATCGGCACGGCCTACCTGCGTGTCGACCTGCTGCCGAGCGCCGCGCAGCCGGACTTGCGGCAGTTGTTTCGTCGTTATGTTGACGACCGCGTAGAGAGCTATCGGCACCTTGAGGACGCCACGGCCACTCAAGCACGACGGTCCGATGCGGCGACTTTGCAGGCGCAAATCTGGACGACGGCCGTCTCTGCGAGCCAGCAAGATGTCTCCGGGAATGCCGCGAAAGTACTGCTCCCCGCCTTGAATGAGATGTTCGACATCACGACCACCCGCGTCATGGCATCGGAGAATCATCCGCCGCGCATCATCTTTGTCCTGCTTGCAGGCTTGAGCCTCATCAGTGCGCTGCTTGTCGGCTACGTCACCTGCGCGACCAGGCCCCGACACTGGCCTCCGTTTCTGATTCTCGCCGCGACCCTGTCGGTCACGTTTTACGTGATCCTCGATCTTGAGTTCCCGCGCCAGGGCATGATCCGCGTCGACGCGGCCGACCACGTTCTTGCGGAACTCCGGAAGAGCATGAAGTGAGGCGCACGCCGGCGACCAACACGCTGGCCGCTTTACTCGCCCAACCCGGCCCGCGCGGGATGCGCTGTGACAGGCGGCGCGGTGGTCGGGGTTGGCGGCGAACGCCGCCGCGCGCTGCGCGCCGCCGCAGGCTGGACCGGCCCGGCTTTCCAGTCGCCGCCTGGGCTGCTTGCCCCGCCCGTTATAATCGCCCGCCTTTTTTGCCGGATTTTCGCCCCCGATGAATCGCCAGTACGACGCCGCCGCGGTCGAGGCTGAGGCCCAGGCCTGGTGGCAGCAGCACGACGCCTTTGCCGCCGCGGACGACGGGCCGGGCGAGAAGTTCTACTGCCTGTCGATGTTCCCGTACCCGTCGGGCGCTCTGCACATGGGGCATGTGCGCAACTACACCATCGGCGACGTGCTGGCGCGCTACCAGATGATGCAGGGCCGGCGCGTGCTGCAGCCGATGGGCTGGGACGCCTTCGGCATGCCGGCGGAGAACGCCGCCATCCAGCGCGGCGTCGCGCCGTCGCGCTGGACCTACGACAACATCGCCCACATGCGCGGGCAGTTGCAGCGCCTGGGCTTCGCCTACGACTGGCGGCGCGAGATCGCCACCTGCCGGCCGGAGTACTACCGCTGGGAGCAGTGGCTGTTCACGCGGCTGCTCAAGAAGGGCCTGGCGTATCGCAAGCTGGCGGCGGTCAACTGGGACCCGGTCGACCAGACGGTGCTGGCCAACGAGCAGGTGATCGACGGCCGCGGCTGGCGCTCGGGCGCGCTGGTGGAGCGGCGCGAGATTCCGCAGTGGTTCCTGCGCATCACGGCCTACGCGGACGAGCTGCTGGCCGATCTCGACGGTCTGGAGTGGCCGGAGCCGGTCAAGACCATGCAGCGCAACTGGATCGGCCGCTCGGTGGGCATGGAGCTCGCCTTCGAGGTGCCGGGCTACGGGGCGCTGAAGGTGTTCACCACGCGGCCGGACACGCTGTTCGGCGTCACCTACATGGCAGTCGCCGCCGAGCACCCGCTGGCGCAGCAGGTGGCGGCGGCCGATCCTGATCTTGCCGTGGCCATCGAGAACCTGAAGCCGCGCGAGACCAGCGAGGCGGCGCTGCAGACGCAGGACAAGCTCGGCGTCGATTCGGGCCTGCGGGCGCGCCATCCGCTGACCGGCGCGGAACTGCCGGTGTGGGTGGCCAACTTCGTGCTGATGGAGTACGGCGAGGGCGCCATCATGGCGGTGCCGGGGCACGACCAGCGCGACTGGGAATTCGCGCGCCAGTACGCGCTGCCCATAGTTCCAGTAGTGGCGCCGGGCGATTTCGACGGCGATGCCGAGAGCCTGGTCGAGCACGCCGCCTTCACCGACAAGGGCCGGCTGATCAACTCCGGCGACTACGATGGGCTCGAATTCCAGGCCGCGTTCGACGCCATTGCGGATCTCGCCGAACAGCGCGGCCTCGGCGCGCGGCGCGTGCAGTACCGCCTGCGCGACTGGGGCGTGTCGCGCCAGCGCTACTGGGGCTGCCCGATTCCGGTGATCCATTGCGAGTCCTGCGGCGCGGTGCCGGTGCCGGACGACCAACTGCCGGTGCGCCTGCCGGAGGACGTGGTGGTGGACGGCAGCGGCTCGCCGCTGACGCGCATGCCGGAGTTCTACGAGGTCGCCTGCCCGGAGTGCGGGCGCGCGGCGCGGCGCGAGACGGATACCTTCGACACGTTCTTCGAGTCGTCCTGGTACTTCGCGCGCTTTGCCTGCCCGGACCTCGACATCGCCATGCTGGACGGCCGCGCCAATGCCTGGCTGCCGGTGGACCAGTACGTGGGCGGCATCGAGCACGCCATCCTGCACCTGCTGTATGCGCGCTTTTTCACCAAGCTGATGCGCGACGAAGGGCTGATCACGGCCGGCGAGCCGTTCACGCGCCTTTTGACGCAGGGCATGGTGCTCAAGGACGGCGCCAAGATGTCCAAGTCCAAGGGCAACACGGTGGACCCGCAGGCGCTGATCGACCGCTACGGCGCGGACACGGCGCGGCTGTTCATCATCTTTGCCTCGTCGCCGGAGCAGGCGCTCGAATGGTCGGACGACGGCGTGGCCGGCGCCAACCGCTTCCTGAAACGCCTGTGGGGTTTCGCGGCCGATTTCGCGGCCTGGCGCGAGGGCGCCGACGCGGCCGATCTCACGGCGCTCGACGACGCTCAGCGCGACGCCCGGCGCGAGATTCATGCGTGTCTTCAGCAGGCGAGCTACGACTTCGGCAAGAACCAGTTCAACACCGTGGTGTCGGCCGGCATGAAGATGCTGAACGAGCTGTCGCGCCTGTCCGTCCCGCCCGATGCAGGAACCACTGCCGGAGCTGGCTACCGGGCGCTGGTGGAGGAGGGGCTGTCGATCCTGCTGCGCCTGCTGTCGCCGATCGTGCCGCACATCACGCACGGCCTGTGGCAGGAACTTGGGTTTGCCGGCGAGCTGCTGCGCGCGCCCTGGCCGCAGGTGGACCCGGCGGCGCTGGCGGCGGACGCCATCACGCTCGCGGTGCAGGTGTCGGGCAAACTGCGCGGCACGGTGCGCGTGCCGGCGGCGGCCGGGGAGGACGCCATCCGCGCCGCGGCGCTCGCGGAACCGAACGTGGCGCGCTTCGTCGGCGACGCCACGGTCCGCAAGGTGATCGTGGTGCCGGGCAAGCTGGTCAACATTGTGGTCTGACGCTTTCCAGAGAATCTGCATGAACCGTTCGATGAACCGATTGCTGCGCCTGCCGCTGCTGGCTGCGGTGCTGCTGCTCGCCGGCTGTGGCTTTCACGTGCGCGGTAACTACCAGTTGCCGGACACCATTGGCGCGGTGTTCATCGAGGTGCCGGGCTACGACTACGACCTGCGCCACCGCCTGCAGCGCACGCTGGGTTCGCGCGGCGTGCGCCTGGTGGAGGACGCCACGGCGGCCGATTCGGTGCTGCGTATCGTGAACCCGCAGTTCGCCACGCGCGTGCTGTCGGTCGGCACCGATGCCCGCGTGCGCGAGCACGAGCTGCGCTACACGCTGAGTTTCGAGCTGCGCCGGCGCGACGGCACGGTGCTGGTGGCGCCGCAGTCGGTGGAGCTGCTGCGCGACGTGACCTACGACGAAACCAACGTGCTCGGCAGCCAGAGCGAGGCCAGCGCCGGCCGGCTGGAGCTGCAGGACCAGGCGGTGCAGCAGATCATGCGGCGCCTGGCGGCGCGCCTGGGGTGAGGCCGCGGTGCCGCTGAAGCCGGAGCAGCTCGCCGCGGCGCTGGGCCGGGGCCTGGCGCCGGTGTACCTGCTGGCTGGCGAGGAGCCGCTGCTGGTGGCGGACGGCGCCGATGCCGTGCGCCGCGCGGCGCGAGCGGCCGGCCACGACGAGCGGGTGGTGCACGAGGTCGAGCGCGGCTTCGACTGGAACCTGCTGGCCGGCGAGGCGTCCAGCCTGTCGCTGTTCGCCCAGCGGCGGCTGATCGAGCTGCGCCTGGGCAGCGGCAAGCTGAGTGACGACGGCGCCGCGGCGCTGATCGAGTACCTGGCCGCGCCGCCGCCGGACGTGGTGCTGCTGCTCACGGCCGATGCACTCGACAAGCGCGCGCGCAGCAGCGCCTGGTTCGCCACCTGCGAGCGGGTGGGCGTGGCGGTCTACGCCTGGGCGATGGAAACGGCCGGACTGCCGCGCTGGTTGATCGGCCGGGCGCGCGGCATGGGCCTCACGCTCGACGAGCCGGCCGCGGCGCTGCTGGCTGACCTTACCGAAGGCAACCTGCTGGCGGCGGCGCAGGAACTCGACAAGCTCGCCCTGTTGGCGCCGCCGGGCGGCGCGCTGGACCGCGATGGCGTGCTGGCGGCGGTGGGCGACAGCACGCGCTACGCGACGCGCGATCTGGCGGACGCCGTGCTGGGCGGCGACGCGCGGCGCCTGACCCGCGCGCTCGCGCACCTGCAGGACGCCGGCGAGACGCCCATCCTGGCCCTGTGGCAGCTGACGCAGGACCTGCAGCGCCTGGTGGACGGCAACACCGCCGGCCAGCCGCCGCGCCGGCGCGAGCTGATCGAACGCGCCCGCGGTCGTCGTCCGGCGGCGTACTGGCAGGGACTGCTGGCGCAAGCGGCGCTGGTGGACCGCGCCAACAAGGGCGTCGGCAACGGCGTCGAGCCGTGGCAGGCGCTGACCACGCTGGCGCGGCGCATGGCTGGCCCGGCGCGGGCAGCGGGCACAGCGGCGAGAACAACCCGGAGCTAACGGTGGAACTGGAAGCCTACGTACAGCAACTCGGCCAGCGCGCGCGCGTGGCGGCACGGGCGGTGGCGCGCGCCGGCACGGCGGCCAAGAACGCTGCGCTGCTGGCCACGGCCGATGCGCTCGACGCGTCCCAAGCTGCGCTGCTCGTGGCCAACGCGAAGGATCTCGCCGCCGGCCGCGCGGCCGGGCTAGACGCGGCGCTGCTGGACCGCCTGACGCTGGACCCGGTGCGCATCGCGAGCATGGCCGATGGCCTGCGCCAGATCGCCGCACTGCCGGACCCGGTCGGTGCGGTCGATGACCTGCGCACCCGCCCGACCGGCATCCGCGTCGGGCGCATGCGGGTGCCGCTAGGCGTGGTCGGCATCATTTACGAGTCGCGGCCGAACGTGACCGCCGACGCGGCCGGGCTGTGCCTTAAATCCGGCAACGCCTGCATCCTGCGCGGCGGTTCCGAGGCAGTGCACAGCAACCTTGCGATTGCCGCCTGCATCGCGGCTGGGCTCGAAGCCGCCGGCCTCCCGGCCGCCGCCGTGCAGGTACTGGACCGCACCGACCGCGCCGCGGTGGGTCTGCTGGCGGGGCTCACCGAGTACGTCGACATCATCGTGCCGCGTGGCGGCAAGGGTCTCATCGAGGCGGTGATGCGCCAGGCGCGCGTGCCGGTGCTCAAGCACCTCGACGGCGTGTGCCACGTCTACATCGACGACGGCGCCGACCCGGACATGGCCCGGCGCATCGTGCTGAATGCCAAGACGCACCGCTACGGCGTGTGCAACGCCATGGAAACGCTGCTGGTGGCGGCCGGCGAGGCGGGGCAGTTGCCGGCCATCGCGGCCGAGCTGCGCGCCAAGGGCGTCGAGCTGCGCGGCTGCGAGCGCGCCCGCGCGCAGGTGCCGGACATGCTGCCGGCCGGCGAGGACGACTGGTACGCCGAGTACCTGGCGCCGATCCTGGCCGTGCGCGTGGTGGACGGGCTCGACGCGGCCATCGAGCACATTGCCCGCTACGGCTCGGCGCACACCGACGCCATCGTCACGCGCGATGTCGCCCGCGCCGACCGCTTCCTGCGCGAGGTCGATTCGAGCTCGGTAATGGTGAACGCCTCCACGCGCTTCGCCGACGGCTTCGAGTACGGGCTCGGCGCCGAGATCGGCATCAGCACCGACAAGCTGCACGCGCGCGGGCCGGTCGGGCTCGAAGGCCTCACCAGCCAGAAGTGGGTGGTGCTCGGCAACGGCGAGGTGCGCGCCTGACGACGCGCGCGCGCCGGCCGGCGGGTCGGCCGATCGGCATCCTCGGCGGCACGTTCGACCCGGTGCACGTGGGACATCTGCGCGCCGCCATCGAGATGCGCGACGCGCTCGATCTCGCCGAGGTCCGCCTGGTGCCGGCGCACGTGCCGCCGCACCGCCCGCAGCCGGCGGCGAGCGCCGAGCACCGGCTCGCGCTGCTGCGCCTTGCCGTGCGCGGCGTGCCCGGTATCCGCGTCGATGAGCGCGAGCTGGGCCGCGCCGGGCCGTCCTACACCGTCGACACGCTGACCGAGCTGCGGGCGGAACTCGGCGCCCGGCCGCTGTGCCTGCTGGTGGGTGAGGACGCGTTCCGCGGGCTGCCGACCTGGCACCGCTGGCAGGCGCTGTTCGAACTCGCCCATGTCGTCGTGATGCAGCGTCCGCCGATGCCGAATTCACCCGACCTGCCCGCCGTGTTGGCGAAGTTCGTCGCCGGGCGCGAGGCGCACAGCCCGTCCGCACTGGCAGCTGCGCCGGCCGGGCTGGTGTGGCGGCAGGCCATCCCGCCGCTCGACGTATCCGCCACGCGCATCCGCGCGGTGCTGCGGGCCGGGCACAGCGCGCGCTTTCTAATGACCGACAGTTGCCTGCGGTACATTCGCGGCCATCACCTCTATACCGACTGATTCATGGCGCAAGACCTCTCCGGCCTCAAGGCCGTCGTGCTGAAGGCACTCGATGATCTGAAGGCGGTCGACGTGACCGTGCTTGATGTCACCGCACTGACCAGTCTTACCTCGCTGATGGTGGTCGCCACCGGCACTTCGAACCGCCACGTGCGCGCCATTGCGGAAGCCGCCCGCGATGCCGCCAAGGAGGCCGGCTACACGGTGTTAGGGGTGGAGGGCGAGGCCGGCGCGGAGTGGGTGCTGGTCGACCTGGTGGATCTGGTGCTGCACGTGATGCTGCCGGCCACACGCGCGCTGTATCGCCTGGAGGACCTGTGGTCGGCGCGACCGGGTCAGGCGCGGGCGGGGCAGGTCGGCGACGGCGCGTGAGCCAGGTGCTGATTCTGGCGGTGGGACACAAGCCGCCGGCCTGGGTCAGCGAGGCGTGTGCCGAATACCTCGGCCGCTTCGGGCGGCGCCTTAAGGTGGAGCTGCGGGAAATTCCCCCGGCGCGGCGCGGCCCGGGTGGAGGCGCCGCGGCATTGGCGCAGGAAGACGCCAAGCTGCTCGGCGCATTGCCGGAGGGCGCCTTCCCGGTCCTGCTGGAGCCGCGCGGGCAGATGTTCGATTCCCCGGGCCTGGCGGATGCGCTGTCCGGCTGGCTGATGCGCGGCAGCCCGCTCGCGTTGCTGATCGGCGGCGCCGACGGTTTTGGCCCGCAGGTGCTGGCGCGCGCGCCGACGCGCTGGTCGCTGTCGGCGCTCACCTTCCCGCACATGCTGGCGCGGGTGATGGTGCTGGAGCAGCTCTACCGCGCCTTCAGCCTGCTGCACAACCTGCCCTACCACCGTGAGCACTGAGCGGCGTCGCCGGCCGAGAGCGGGTCCGCTCGGTCGTCTGTGGGCTGGGGTCCAGTGGGCGTTCGGCGTGGCGCTGGTGCTGGTGGCGCTCGGGCTGACGGTGCTGCGCCTCGCGCTGCCGCAGCTCGACCGCCATCCTGACCGGGTGGCGGCGCTCGCCAGCCAGGCGCTCGGCTATCCGGTGCACTTCGCGCGGCTCACCACCGGCATGAGCGGCGTCACGCCGCAGCTCGAACTGCGCGAAGCCAGCCTCACCGCCGCCGACGGCAGCGTCACGCGGGTCGGCGCGCTGCGCCTGCGTTTCGACTGGACCGCCTCGCTGCTGGCGCGCGCGCCGCGCCTGTCGGCGCTGGAGGTGGACGGCCTCGCGCTGGCCGTGCTGCGCCAGCCGGACGGCACCTGGCAGATCGCCGGCATGGCCATGTCGCCGGGCGGCGGGGGTGGGTTTGGCCAGTGGCTGCTGGCGCAGCCGCAGGTGCGCCTGCGCGGTGCCGTGATCGACATTGCCGATGCCAGCGAGCCGGCGCGCACGCTGCGTCTGGAATCGGCTTCGGCCGACCTGCAAAAACGCGCCGGCCGGCACTGGCTGGACCTGCGCGTGGGCGTGGCAGGTTCGGCCAGCGGCGCGTTCCGGCTGCGTGCCGAGATGAACGGGCTTGCCGGTGACTTGCCGGCGAGCGAGGGTCGGGCCTACGTCACGGCGCGCGATGTCAGCGGCGCCGATGTGCCGCTGGCCGGTGCGCTGTTCGGCGGGCAGTTGAGCGGCGAGGCGTGGCTGCGCTGGAAGGCAGGGCGCATCGAACGGGTGCGTGGCAGCGTCGAGGGGGTAGGGCGCGTGCGGGCCGCCGCTGACGAGGGGCCCGGGCTCGATGTTGACGCACTGCGCCTGTCCGGCGTGTTGCAGCGCACCGCGGACGGCTGGGCGGCGGCGGTCGACGAGGGGCATATCGAGGCCGCGCAGCGCGAATGGCGCGTCGAGAAGGCGCAGGCGTGGCGCCGCGGCGACGCGCTGGCCCTGCGCGCCGGGCTGCTGGACCTGGCCGGGGCCGGGCCGCTGGCGGGGCTGCTGGCGGCACGCCTGCCCACCGCCGGATTACTCACCGAACTCGACCCCACGCTGCGCGCCCGCGAGCTGGTCGGGACGCTCGATCTCACCGCGCCGGCGCGGACGCTGCGCCTGACCGCGCAGGTGGATGATCTCGGCTGGCAGCCCGCCGGGCGCGTGCCGGGCCTCGCGGGACTCGCCGGTGAGCTGCGCCTTGGCGGCGCGGCGGCGAGTTTCGCGTTGCAGGGTGCGCCGCATCTGACGCTGACGGCGCCCGGCCTGTACGCCGAGCCGCGCCAGTTCGACGTGGCGCGCGGCGTGCTGACGGCGCAGTGGTCGCCGGCCGGCGTGCAGGCGCAGATCGCCGATTTCTCCGTGCGCAGCGGCAGCATCGATCTTGCCGTGCGTGGGCGCCTGTCGCTGCCGGCCGCCCCTGCGGCCGACACCGCCGCGGACCCCGCCGCGCAACCGCAGCCTGATCTATTCATCCAGGCCGGCACACCGCAGGCGCCGGCGGCCGAGTTCTTCGGCCTGCTGCCGGATCGCGCCCTGTCGCCGAAGTTCATCGACTGGGGCCGCAGCGCCATCAAGGCCGGCACGCTGCACGGCGTGAACGCCCTGCTGCGCGGCGACCCGCGGCGGTTTCCGTTTCGCGATCATCAGGGCCAGTTCCTGGCCAGCACCGATTTCACGGACGTGACGCTCGACTATCAGCCCGGTCACGGCTGGCCCGAGGCGCGCGAGGCGCGCGGCCGGTTCGGCCTGACCGGCCCCGAGTTCTGGCTGACGCTCGCCGACGGCCGCCTGCTCGACAGCCGCGTCCCGGAACTCACGGTGCGCATTCCGGACGTGGTCAAGCGCGAAAAGCGCCTGCTGCTCGACGGCACGGCGACCGGCCCGGCGCAGGACGCCATCCGCTTTATCAGGGAATCGCCGCTCGCTGCGCGCCTCGGGCGGCAGGTGGCGCGGCTTGGCTTCGACGGGCAGGCCACCACGCAGGTCCAGCTCGACCTCACGTTCACCGGCCCGGCCAAGTCGACGCGCGTCACCGGCCGCACGCGCCTTGACGGCAACACGCTCACCATCGACGGCACCGGGCTCGTGGTGCAGGCGCTGCGGGGTGATGTCGGCTTCGGCAGCGCGGGGCTCGACGCGCGGGCGGTGCAGGCGCGTCTGTTCGGCGGGCCGGTGGTGTTCGACTTGAGCAGCGGTGCGGGCCGGCCGCTGCGCATCGAGCCGCGCGGCGAGGCGGTCGCGGCCGAGGTGGTGCGCTACCTGCGCCTGCCGTGGCCGGCGCTGTTCGACGGACCCGTGCCGTGGCAGGGCGGGGTCGACATTGCCGGCGACGGCGCGCTCACGCTCGATCTGAACGTCGAGCTCGCCCGTGCGACCGGCGACCTGCCGGCGCCGCTCGACGTGCTGCGTCGCCAGCCGATGGCGGTGCTCGCGCGCTGCGCGTGCGGAACGCCGGCGCGCGCCTGGGACGTGACACTCACCGCGCAGCCGCTGACGGCGCGGCTCGATCTGGCGCCCACTGCCGGCGGCGGTACGGCGCTGCGCCGGGCGGATCTCGCCATCGGCGCCGAGAACCGTCTGCCGAGCGCCGGCTTCAACGTGCACGGCCGCCTGCCGGTGCTCGCGCTGGAGCCGTGGCTCGCGTGGCTGTCGGCCAACTTCAAGGAAACCACCGCCGGCACTGCGCTGGTGCCGCGGGTGGACGTGTACGCCGACCGACTCGACTATCTCGGCCAGCGCTTCGCCGATGCCCGCCTGCAGGTGGTGCGCAGCGACGGCTGGGACGTGACCGTGGACGGCGCGGGCGTGGCCGGCAGCGTGCGCGTCACCGGCAGCGGTGACGACCAGCGCGTGCAGCTCGATCTCACGCGCCTGCACCTGGCGCGCGATCCGGCCGGCGGCCAGCCGGGCAGCGTGGACGGCGTAGACCCTGGCCGCGTGCCGGTGCTCGGCGGGCGCATCGGGGAGCTGCGCTACGGCGGCGAGACCTTCGGCGCGCTCGACTTCAGCAGCCGCCGCCTGGCGGACGGGCTCGACTTCGATCGGCTGGATCTGGCCGGCGATTACGGACGCATCACCGGCACCGGCAGTTGGCGCGGCGGCGGCGGGCGCAGTGCAAGCCACCTCGTGGCGAGCGCGCAGTTCACGGATTTCGGCGCGTTTCTCGGGCACTTCGGCGTCAGCGCGCTGGTCAGCGGCGGCCGCGGCGAGCTCGACGCCGACCTCGCCTGGCCGGGCAGCCCGGGTGCATTCGCCTTCCCGGCGCTCAGCGGCACCGTCAGCGGCGACCTGCGCCGTGGCACGCTGCCGGACGTCGAGCCCGGCGTCGGGCGCCTGTTCGGCATCCTGAGCCTCGACAGCGTGATCCGGCGCCTGTCTCTCGATTTCCGCGACGTGTTCGGGCGCGGTTTCACGGTCGATCGCATGCAGGGCGACATCCGCCTCGCCGCCGGGCAGGCCGAACTCAACAACCTGCGCGTGCGGGGGCCGGCGGCGCACCTCACGCTCGACGGGCGCACCAACCTCACCGACCGCAGCCTCGACGTGAACGTGCTCAGCGTGCCGCAGGTCACCTCGACCCTGCCGCTGGCGGGCGCCATCGCCGCGCCGCCCGTCGGGGCGGCCATTTACCTTGGCCAGAAGGTGCTCGGCGGCACGCTCGACAAGGTCGCCGAGCAGCGCTACCACGTGACCGGCACTTGGGCGGAGCCGAAGATCGACAAGCGCTGAGCGGGTGCGCCCGCATTGCTTGGGCGGTCGTTTTCAATCCGCACCCGGTCTTTCGACCGGGTGATGCATGCTGATGATTCGGTCGACGGCGCGCTGCTGCTCGTTTCAATCCGCACCCGGTCTTTCGACCGGGTGATGCCAGATGCGGCGCGCACTGGCGATGCTGATCGCGGCGTTTCAATCCGCACCCGGTCTTTCGACCGGGTGATGCGGTGGCCAAGTAGTCGCCGATCACCTGGGTATCAAGTTTCAATCCGCACCCGGTCTTTCGACCGGGTGATGCCTCAACTACGGCTGGACCCTCGGCGAGAGCGGCTGGTTTCAATCCGCACCCGGTCTTTCGACCGGGTGATGCGCCCAACGAGTGGCCTGAGCCGACATCATCATAGAGTTTCAATCCGCACCCGGTCTTTCGACCGGGTGATGCCACGCAGTCGAAGGGCGAGTCCGGGCCGTGGAAGGTTTCAATCCGCACCCGGTCTTTCGACCGGGTGATGCGGGCTATCGCCTGGTGCTCCGGCATCCACTCCGAGTTTCAATCCGCACCCGGTCTTTCGACCGGGTGATGCGTTCCCGGCCCAGCGCCCGTTCCCGCGGGTTGGGTGTTTCAATCCGCACCCGGTCTTTCGACCGGGTGATGCGCGGCGGCCGAAGCTGACGTCTCCGAGCAGGACCGTTTCAATCCGCACCCGGTCTTTCGACCGGGTGATGCCACATCCGCCGACCGCAAGCGCAGCGATACCTAGGTTTCAATCCGCACCCGGTCTTTCGACCGGGTGATGC
>NZ_JBFWOM010000003.1:195092-197130 GCF_050250495.1 Immundisolibacter sp.
GTTTCAATCCGCACCCGGTCTTTCGACCGGGTGATGCCCGGGCGCAAAGGCAGAAAGGCCAGGTGGTGCTCGTTTCAATCCGCACCCGGTCTTTCGACCGGGTGATGCATGCACTGTTCGTGGCCGGGGATATGCCGACACTGTTTCAATCCGCACCCGGTCTTTCGACCGGGTGATGCAGAACCGATCCGGGCAAACGATATCGTCCAACTGGTTTCAATCCGCACCCGGTCTTTCGACCGGGTGATGCCCGAACACCCTATCTGAGGCGAAGCGCGCCAGCGCGTTTCAATCCGCACCCGGTCTTTCGACCGGGTGATGCTACACGTAACCCGTGTAGGTTGTTTTCGGCATCAGTTTCAATCCGCACCCGGTCTTTCGACCGGGTGATGCCTTCGCCGCGACCGTGATGCAATTTTAATCAATCGTTTCAATCCGCACCCGGTCTTTCGACCGGGTGATGCCCGGTAACGCCGAGATACATCACCCGGGAGACAAGTTTCAATCCGCACCCGGTCTTTCGACCGGGTGATGCATGCGCACCTCGCGGCCCTCGGCGTCGAGGAACGTGTTTCAATCCGCACCCGGTCTTTCGACCGGGTGATGCGCTGGCGGGCGTCGACATCTCCGCCCGCCTCACGGTTTCAATCCGCACCCGGTCTTTCGACCGGGTGATGCCACCGCACAAGCGGCCTTCGAGGCGCCTTACATTGTTTCAATCCGCACCCGGTCTTTCGACCGGGTGATGCTCGTGTCCGCCCTCACGCCCGCCGCTGGCGTGGTGTTTCAATCCGCACCCGGTCTTTCGACCGGGTGATGCGCGGGTGTTCTCTCGGTCCAGTGAAGTAACACTGGTTTCAATCCGCACCCGGTCTTTCGACCGGGTGATGCCACCATCATCAACCCGCTGCGCAGCCTGGACCTTGTTTCAATCCGCACCCGGTCTTTCGACCGGGTGATGCCGCCACTCGCACCGCGCGGGTTTTTCTGGACTTCGTTTCAATCCGCACCCGGTCTTTCGACCGGGTGATGCCCGGGCGAAGGGCTTCATCGATGTCCCAATCCTTGTTTCAATCCGCACCCGGTCTTTCGACCGGGTGATGCACGTGAAATGAATGTCGGTGCCGACGACGAGGTAATCCGTTTCAATCCGCACCCGGTCTTTCGACCGGGTGATGCGATGGCGTGGCGCCCCGTTGGCGGCCGAGCTTCGGTTTCAATCCGCACCCGGTCTTTCGACCGGGTGATGCGCCGCTCGACGAGGGCGCCGAGCACAAGCCTGACGAGTTTCAATCCGCACCCGGTCTTTCGACCGGGTGATGCCGCTGCTGGCCAGCCTGGGCCTTGCGGACACGCTGTTTCAATCCGCACCCGGTCTTTCGACCGGGTGATGCAGGACTCGACCGTGCCGATGTCGCCCTCCCCGGAGTTTCAATCCGCACCCGGTCTTTCGACCGGGTGATGCGGCCGGCAGCGCCATCGTGCGCCCCAACATCGAGGTTTCAATCCGCACCCGGTCTTTCGACCGGGTGATGCCTTGCTTTGCGGCCGATTGGCACAGGCGACAGGCAGTTTCAATCCGCACCCGGTCTTTCGACCGGGTGATGCACGGGATGCGCATCATTCAGGCGCCGCCCCGTCTTGTTTCAATCCGCACCCGGTCTTTCGACCGGGTGATGCGCCGGTGGCCTTTGGCGGATACCTTGATTTCATAGTTTCAATCCGCACCCGGTCTTTCGACCGGGTGATGCACGTGCTGGCGCGCGATTTCCACACCGCGCTCGACGTTTCAATCCGCACCCGGTCTTTCGACCGGGTGATGCCCGCGTGCTGCACAAGGGCTGACCGCCCACTACCTGTTTCAATCCGCACCCGGTCTTTCGACCGGGTGATGCCGAGGTCGCGCTCGACAAGGCGCGGCTGGATGCCGTTTCAATCCGCACCCGGTCTTTCGACCGGGTGATGCACGTGCTGGCGCGCGATTTCCACACCGCGCTCGACGTTTCAATCCGCACCCGGTCTTTCGACCGGGTGATGC
>NZ_JBFWOM010000004.1:0-132195 GCF_050250495.1 Immundisolibacter sp.
TTGCGGCGGCTGACGATGTTCATGAAGCTCGGGTGGCAGGACGTCAGGTGATAGGCATCGATGCAGTTCTCGACCTGCATCTTCCAGTTGGCGTCGTAGGTGTAGGTCGACACGCCCGGGATGGCCTCAACACCGTCCGGCCCCTGGTCCCACACCAGATCCAGCAGCTTCTTCGCCTCGCCCAGATGCTCGTCCAGCGTCGGCACGTCGTCCGACAGGCTCGCGAACAGGAAACCCCGGTACTGGCCGAATTTGATGGTCTTCAGGTTGTGATCCAGCCGGTTGAACGGCTCGGCGTAGCAGCCGGCGTCCTGGTCCTTGATGTAGATGCACTGACCGGCCGTGTCGAACGCCCAGCCGTGGTACGAGCACACCCACTGCTTGGTGTTGCCGGACCGGTGGTGGGCAATGCGCGCGCCCTTGTGCGCGCAGGAGTTGACGAAGGCCGACAGCTTGCCCGCCTTGTCGCGCGCCACGATGATCGGCTGGCGGCCAATCCAGGTGGTGTAGTAGTCGTTCGGGTTCGGGGCCTGGCTCTCCAGACCCACGAACACCCAGTTGCGCTCGAAGATGTATTTCATCTCCAGCTCGAACACCGCCGGGTCGCGGTACAGGTCCCGGTGCACCCAGAATTCGCCCTGGTCGATGTTGTCGACGATCAGCCGGTCGATGTCACTGAACTTCAACTCTTCCGCTTTCATGTGCTGGCTCCTGCTCGTCCGCAATCCTTGTTGATGACTCAGCCCCGGCCTTCGGCCTTGAGCCCGTCCTTGATGAACTGCTTCCACGCCCGGTAGCCGCCGAACATGACCGTCTCGTCCTGCATGGCGAACGGCCCGGTGGAACTGGTGGCCGGCGTGAAACCGATCTCGGCCGCCCGTTCGTCGGCGCCGTTCACCACGTTGGTCACGCCGCGGTAGTAGCCCTGCATGGCGTCGAGCGCGAGCGCGCGGTAACCGATCTGGCAATCCTCGTAGGCGATGGTGTCATCCGGCGTCGCCATGCCCGAGGTGTTGAAGAAGTCCTCGTACTGGCGGATGCGGATTTCCCGCGCCGCGTCGCTCTCGCCCTTGGCGCCGAGGCAATAGATGGTCATCTCGGTCTTGTCCACCGACAATGGCCGGATCACGCGCATCTGCAACGACGCGTTCTCGGCGAACTGCACGTTGGGATAGATGGTGAGGTTGCGGCCCCCGTACATCCACTTCGCCTTGTTCGCGCCAACGCGGGCAACCAGTTCGTCGTGGTGCTGGTGCAGACCGCGCTCCTCGGGCGCCGGATTGTCGAAGATGCCGACCGCGTGCCCGCGTGGGAAGGTGTAGCCGCCGCCCTTCACCGCCGCCATGGCGGCAAAGTCGATCGACTTCACCTGCTTGTTACCGCTCTCGCCGGCCTTGCGACGGCTGACGATGTTCATGAAGCTCGGGTGGCAGGACGTCAGGTGGTAACCATCGATGCAGTTCTCGATCTGCATCTTCCAGTTGGCGTCGTAGGTGTAGGTAGACACGCCCGGGATGGCCTCGACGCCGTCCGGGCCCTGGTCCCACACCAGATCCAGCAGCTTCTTCGCCTCGCCGAGATGCTCGTCCAGCGTCGGCACGTCGTCCGACAGGCTCGCGAACAGGAACCCCCGGTACTGGCCGAATTTGATGGTCTTCAGGTTGTGATCAAGCCGGTTGAACGGCTCGGCGTAGCAGCCGGCGTCCTGGTCCTTGATGTAGATGCACTGGCCGGCGGTGTCGTAGGCCCAGCCGTGGTACGAGCACACCCACTGCTTGGTGTTGCCGGACCGGTGGTGGGCGATGCGCGCACCCTTGTGCGCGCACGAGTTCACGAACGCGCCGAGCTTGCCCGCCTTGTCGCGCGCCACGATGATCGGCTGGCGGCCAATCCACGTCGTGTAGTAGTCGTTCGGGTTCGGGGCCTGGCTCTCAAGACCTACGAAAATCCAGTTGCGCTCGAAGATGTATTTCATCTCCAGCTCGAACACCGCGGGGTCACGGAACACGTCGCGGTGCACCAGAAACTCGCCCGTGTCCGCGACCCGGTCAACGACCAGCCGGTCAATGTCGGGCGTCGTCAGGTCGTTCGGCTTCATCGTCGTTCATCCCCTTGCATGAAAGGCACTGGCACCAGACAGCACCGGATCCAGCGCTGCGGACAGGAGGTCGACGACCACAAGGCGCCATCGGCCAACCTCGGCATCCATGCCGGGACATCGTCTTAAACGGCCGCTTAGTCTAACCGCGCATGGCCGCTGCCGCCATGTCGGCACCCGTCCCGGCGGGGCGTGCGATTTGCGCCGGCCAGGCCTTTCAGGGTACTTAAGCCTGCCGTCAACGACGACCGCGCAGCCACACCACGAGGGGGATGACCCATGGCGAGCGTCGCTCGCGAACGCACCGGCATGGCGCCGGGTTCAAACTGCAGCGCAGCCGACCGATACCGATCGGTCCGCACCTTGAGCACGCAGCTGGTGGCGCCCCTCACGGCCGAGGACATGGTGATTCAGGCCATGCCCGATGTGAGCCCGCCGAAATGGCATCTGGCGCACACGGCGTGGTTCTTCGAGACCTTCGTGCTGGCGCCGCAAGCGCCGGGCTACCGTGTTTTCGATCCGCGCTTCGGCTTTCTGTTCAACTCCTACTACAACCAGATCGGCACGTTTCACGCGCGCGCCCGACGCGGACTGCTGTCGCGGCCCACCACGGCCGAGGTGCTGGCCTACCGCGCCCACGTCGATCGGCACCTGCTGGCGTTGCTGGATGAAGCGCCGCCCGCTGTTCTCGCGAACGTGTTGCCACTCATCGAGCTTGGCCTGCACCACGAACAGCAGCACCAGGAACTGCTGCTGATGGACGTGAAGTACAACCTTCACTGCAACCCGCTGTTCCCCGCCTACCGCGACGACCTTGTCGCCCATCCGGCCGCGGCGAGCGACCCGGCCGAGTTTTTGCGCCAGGCCGGGGGCGTGGTCGCGATCGGCCATGATGGTGAGGGCTTCGCCTTCGACAACGAGTCCCCGCGCCACCGGGTACTGCTGGATCCCTACCGCCTCGCCGACCGATTGGTGACCTGCGGGGAGTACCTCAAGTTCGTCCAGGCCGGCGGCTACCGCACGCCGGAACTGTGGCTGTCCGACGGCTGGGCCACCGTACAGGCGCAGGGCTGGCAGGCGCCGCTGTACTGGCATGCGGACGGCGATGTCTGGCAGGTGTTTACGCTCGGCGGCCTGCGGCCGCTCGATCCCGCCACACCGGTGAGCCACCTCAGCTTCTACGAGGCCGACGCCTTCGCCCGCTTCGCCGGCCGCCGGCTGCCGACCGAGTTCGAGTGGGAAGCCGCGGCGGTGCGGGCTGGCGCGGACCCGGCCATCGGCAACTTTCTGGACGGCGCACCGGTCGAACCGACAGCGCCGCCGACTGGCGCGGGATTGAGGCAACTGTTCGGAGACGTCTGGGAATGGACCGCCAGTGCCTACCTGCCCTACCCGCGCTACCGCCCTGCGGCAGGCGCGGTCGGCGAGTACAACGGCAAGTTCATGTCCGGACAAATGGTGCTGCGCGGCGGATCGTGCCTGACGCCGAGAGGACACGCGCGCGCCACCTATCGCAACTTTTTTCCGCCGGATGCGCGCTGGGCGTGCGCCGGCCTTCGACTGGCGGATGACGCATGAATACGCTCGCCAAACTGCGCCTGCACGATCTGGCGCCGCCACAGGATGATTTTCTCGCCGCCGTGCTGGACGGCCTCGGCCGCGCCCGCAAGACGCTGCCGTGCAAGTTCTTCTACGACGAGGCCGGCTCGGCACTGTTCGACGCCATCTGCGACACGCCCGAGTACTACCCGACGCGCACCGAGCTTGGCATCCTCACGGCAGCGGCGGGCGACATCGCGGATCTCGCCGGCCGCGGCGGCGTGCTGGTCGAGTACGGCAGCGGCAGCAGCCGCAAGACGCGGCTATTGCTGGATGCCCTCGCGCCGGCGCTGTACATGCCGATCGACATCTCCCGCGAGCACATGCTGGGCGCCTGCCACACGCTGGTGCAGGACTACCCTGCCCTGCACCTGATGGCGGTGTGCGCCGACTACACCCGCCCGCTGCGCCTGCCCGCGGTGGCGCGCGGCGGCCAAAGGCGACTCGCGTTCTTTCCGGGCTCCAGCATCGGCAACTTCGCGCCGCTGGAGGCGCTGCGGTTCCTGAAGAACGTCGCCCAGCAACTGGCGACGGACGACGGCTTCCTGATCGGGGTCGATCTCAAGAAAGACCCGGCCATCCTGAACGCCGCCTACAACGACGCGGCCGGCGTGACGGCGGCCTTCAACCTGAACTTGCTGGCGCGCTGCAACCGCGAGCTGGGGGCCGATTTCGACCTCGACGCGTTCGCCCATCGGGCCTTCTACAACGAAGCCGCCGGCCGCATCGAAATGCACCTTGAAAGCACCCGCGAGCAGCGCGTCGAGATCGCCGGGCAGCGTTTCGGCTTCGCGGCCGGCGAGACCATCCACACCGAGAATTCGTACAAGTACCGGCCGGACGAGTTCCGCCATCTGGCCGTGCAGGCCGGCTTCGAGCCGCAGCAGCTGTGGACGGACGTCGACACGCTGTTCGGCGTGCTGTACTTGCGAAGGCGCTGAGCCTCAACCAAACAGGCCGTGCAGGTACCAGCCGCCGCCCGGCCGGCGCTCCTGATAAATCCACAGCCGCCGGCCGCTGCGCTGCGCCGCAACGTAGTAATCGCGCGCCACGTCGGCGCTGTCCCACCAGCCACCCTCGATGCGCTCGGGGCCGCTGAGCAGCGTGAGCCGCCCGTCGAGACACGGCCGACCGGCCACCACCCGCAGGCGCTGCGGCGCGCGCAGCAGCCACGCCGGGCGGCCGGCCATGGGCGTCGCGGCCTCGCCCTCGCCAACCGCGCAGCGGCGCCAGGCGCGCTCCGGGCGGTGATCGGCGGTGGCGCTCATGCCGGTAACGGCCGCGTCACCGAGCCGCGCGCGCAGGCGGTCCAGCAACTGTGGCAGCGGCTCGCCAACCTGGGCATCGAACAGATCCTGCCCGCCCGCGCGGGCCTCGACCAGCACGTCGGTGGACAGCGTCAGCCGCTCGACCGCCGCGGGCAACGCGGTCTGCGCGAGACGCTCCGCGAGCAGCGCCTGCAGCACGGCAACGCCACGGGCGGGCTCGGTCAGGCGCAGCGGCAAGGCCACCGCTGGCGCGTCGGCGAAGGCCAATTCAAGCGTCAGTGCCTGCACCCAGCGCTGCCGGGCGTGCAGAAAACCGCGCAGTTCAAGCAGCAGCCGCGCCACCGCAGGCAGCAACTGCGCGGCGCAGTCCGCGGGTGCCGGCAGATCCAGCGTGCGCACAAAGGTGGGCGGGGCACAAAACGGCGCGATCGGCTGGGGGACAAGACCCAACAAGCGGTCGAGCGCCGCCAGCAGCGCCGGCCCCAACCGTCGGCCCAAACCCGCCCGCGGCAAGCGCCGGCAGTCGCCGATGCTGCGAAGGCCAAGCCCGTGCAGGCGCTCGATGAGTCGCGCGTCGACGTCCAGCCAGCGCAGCGGCAGCGGGCCCAGCGCCGCCGGCAGCGCGTCTAGCGTGAGCACCTGCGCACCCGGCCGATGCCGCGCCAGCAGCGCGGCCGCGCCCGGCGTCGGCGCGCAGGCCAGATTCACCGTGTGGCCGAACGCCGCAAGCTCACGCCGCAGCCGGTCGAGCAGCGCGTCGAGGCCGCCGAACAGACGCCGGCTGGCGCCGATTTCGAGCACCAGGCAGTCGTCGGCAAGCGCTGCGGCGTGGGATGTGAACTGCCCGGCCCAGACCAGCAGCGCGTCGCGCGCCGCCGCCTCGGCCGCGGGCGAACGGGCGACAAGTTCAATGTCAGGGCACAGCGCCTGCGCCGCCTGGGCGCGCAAGCCGGGCCGCACGCCGGCCTCGGCGGCCGGCGCGTTGACGGCGTGCAGCACATCGCCGCGCGCGCCGCCCACCACGGCGCGCGGACCCTCAGCCGCGGACGGCAGCGCCTCCAGTGGCAGATTCGGCACTACCAGGGCCAGCCACAGCATCGGTGGGGCACTCCAGGATGACAGTTGCGCCGGGCCGGCCGCCGCGTCGCTTGCGCACGCTGACAGCCACGCCCTGCGGCGCGGGCGTGATCTGTAAACGCAGCGCCGCCGGCGACTGCGCCGGGCTGCCGGCCTGCGGCAGCAGCAGCGCCATGAAGGCGCCGCCCGCCTGCGCCGCCAGTTGCAGCCGCCGTACCGCGCGCGTGGCTATGCACGGCAGCCACAGCAGCACCGCCGCACACGCGCCACTGCGCAGCGTCTGCTCGGCGGCCCACAATGCCTGGGCGGCGTCGGGCGGGTCGACGACCAGCAGATCGGCCAGTGCAACACCCCCGGCGGCGAACGCGGGGGGATACGGCACGTGCGGCGGGGCGATCAACGCGATCGTCCCCTTCAGTTGCCGCAGCACTGGCAGTAACAACGCCAGTTCCCCGCAGCCGGTGTCGGCCAGGCCGAGCTCGCACACCACGCCGCGCGGCCAGCCGCCGCCGAGTGCCGCGTCGAGCTGCGGATGACCGCTCGCGATGCAGTCCTGCGCCAGGCGCCCGGCACTGCCGCGCCACAGGCGTGGGTCGGCCAGCAGCGCGGCCAGGCCATCGCCCGGCGCGGCACTCACCCGATGGCGCGGATCACGCCAACGCCGAGGCCTTCGATCACGAAATCCTGCTTGCGGGTGTCGACCTCGATCGGCGCGAAATCGGGGTTTGCCGCCAGCAGCGTCACCTTGCCGCCCTTGCGCTGAAAGCGCTTGACCGTGACCTCGCCGTCGATGCGCGCCACCACCAGATCGCCGTTGTTGGCCTTGGGCGTGGCGTGCACGGCCAGCAGGTCGCCGTCGAGAATGCCGGCATCGCGCATGCTGAGGCCGCTCACGCGCAGCAGATAGTCGGCCTTGGGCTTGAACAGCGCACCGCTGACCGGCTGACTGCCCTGCAGGTGCTCCTCGGCGAGCAACGGGCTGCCCGCCGCCACCTGGCCCACCACCGGCAAACCGGTGGCGCGTTTCAAGCGGATGCCACGCGAGGTGCCAGCCATGAGATCGATGGCGCCCTTGCGGGCCAGCGCGCGCAGGTGCTGCTCGGCGGCGTTGATGGAGCGAAACCCGAACTGGCGGGCGATCTCCACCCGCGTCGGCGGCATGCCGGCGTCCGCCACCGAGGTGGAGATGTAGTCGAACACCTGCTGCTGCCGTGTGGTCAATTTCATGTCTTTATCTCCATTCCCGTGCGCGCTTCGGATATTAGATAACGCTAATGAATTTTTCCACAAGCGCGCTGCGGACCCTTGGCCGCAAGTCCAGTTCTTTGACTGTTTCAGGGCAGTTCGGCGAAGGCGTCGGACATCGGCACTAGGCTTGAACCTGCTTTGACCCGCGCAATGATCGAATGGCAGCAGCAACCCGCCGCCCCGACAAGGAGTGCAGGGGACTGCGGCCAAGGGATGAGATCAGCCTCGCACTGCGGCGAGTTCAACGGACGCAGGGATCATGCGGTGCCAAGCTCGGCCGCCGTGCCAGCACCGCGGCAGGCAGCGTCCGGACCGGCCTATCGCAGGGGCGGGCGTCTTACGCCGCCGCGGCAGGCGCGTGCAGTGCCAGGAAGGCCGCCGCGCCGTCTGCGCCCATGTAGCGGCGCAACAGCCGCGGGTCGGTGCGACGCAGGTCCACCAGCAGCAGGGCATCCAGCACGTCGCCGAAATCGCGGTCCACGTTCCAGGCCAGCACCTCGCCGTTCAGCTTGAGGTAGTGACGTAACAACACCGGCAGGCTCTTGCCGTCGTCCTCGATGGCCGACACCAGGCTGGCTACCGCGTCCATGTCGCGCAGCAGGCGCTCACCGATGGAAGCCGGCAGGACACCCTTCGGCCGTGGGCGGAAATTGCCGCGCACCGCGCCGCCGAATGGCGAATCCGCCCCATCGCGCCCCAGGTACTGCGCCATGACGCTGCGCGAGGCATCGCAATAACTGCGCGCCACGCTGACCGGCCCCAGCAGCCGCGTGTAGTGCGGATTGGCAATGAGATAGCGCCCGATGCCCTGCCACAGCAGCAGCAGCGGCTGGAAATCGCGCTGATAGTCGGCCGCCACGAACGACCGGCCGAGCTCCAGCGCCGCGCCGAGCGACCCCAGCACGCCGCGCTGGAAACGGAACAGGCTCGCGATATACAGCCCGCGCGGCCCATGCGTCGCCAGCACGCGGTCGATCGGCGCCAGCCGGTAGGCGCCCACCACGCGCTGCCGCCGCTGATCCCACAGCCACAGGTGCAGGTAGTGCGCGTCGTAGCGGTCAATGTCCGTCGCCTTGCCGGTGCCCTCGCCCGCCGCTCGGAACGTCAGCTCCCGCAGGCGGCCGATTTCCTGCAGCAGATGCGGAATCTGCTCGGCCGTTGCCAGGTAAACCGCGAAGTCACCGTGAACAAGCAGGCGGCTTTCAGACGGCAGACCTGCCACCTCGGCCGCCAGCTGCTGGGCGGGAAGCCCGGCGACGACGGTCTGGACACGTCGAGCCCTGATGCGCCGCCGCGCTGGCTCGGCCTGCCGCCGCGCCAGCGCGTAGACCTTGAGGCGCAGAAAGGCCGTGCACGCGGCGTCATCACCCAGGCTGCCGAGCGCGTCGGCGACGATCGGGCGGCCGAATTCCACGTGCAGCGGACGGCGGTGACTGTTCAGCAGCTCGCGGACCAGCAGCGCCGTGCGCAGCTGCGCCGAGACCAACCCGGCGAGCTGGAACAGCGTGCTGTTGCGGCCGCCAATGAACACCGGCAGCACGGTCGCCTGACTGCGGCGGGCGAGCCACGCCGCGGCGGGCTGCCAGGGTGGATCGGTCACTGCGCGCTGGGTCAGATGCCAGTGCGACACGGCGCCGGCCGGAAACACCAGCAGCGCGCCACCCGTGTCGAGCCACGCCAGGGCCTGGCGCAGCGGCTGGCGATTGCGCCGCGCCGCGGCCGCGCCGCCGAACGGGTCGACGTGAATCATGAGCGGGTCCAGTTCCGGGATGCGACCCAGCAGGTGGTTTGCCAGGATGCGCAAATCCGGCCGGCGCCGGCGCAGCACCTGAGCGAGCGCCATACCCTCCACCCCGCCGAACGGGTGGTTCGCCACGATCACCAGCGGCCCCTGGTCCGGCACTTGCGCCAGATGCTGGGCATCAACGCTGGCCTCGACCCCGAGCGTGGCGAGCGCGGTATCGAGGAAATCACCCTCGCCGACCTGTTCACGCGCGCGGCGGTAAAGCGCATCGAGGCGTTTGAGGCCGCTCAGACGTTCGGCCGTAGCGAGCAGTGGTGTGGCGATCACGCCGGCCACGCCGGCTGGACGCGGCAGTTGCAGGGCCGATTGAGTCATCGTCGGCAGACACCCGGATGGCGCTTTCGGAGCGAAAGCGCCGGGCATGTTCCGCACCAGCGATGACCCGTTGGTGACCGCCGCGTGACCGAACCGCGACAGCAACGGAAGCCGGCACGCTGCGTGCTAGCATCCGGCGCGCACCGCCCCTGCCGACACCCGAGACCGCTCGATGACCGCCCCTGCACCGCGGCGCAATTACCGCTACTTCGATCTGGTGATGGCGGCCTTCGTGTGCGTGCTGCTGTGCGCCAACCTGATCGGCGTGAGCAAGGTCACGCAGGTCGGCGGCTTCGCGTTCAGCGCCGGCAACCTGTTCTTTCCGCTCAGTTACCTGTTCGGCGACATCCTGACCGAGGTGTACGGGTACGCGCGCTCAAGGCGTGTGGTGTGGGCGGGGTTCGGGGCGCTCGCCTTCGCGGCGGTGATGAGCGCCGTGGTGGTGCACCTGCCGGCGGCCGACGGCTGGACCGGCCAGGCCGTCATCGAGGCCGCGTTCGGGTCCACCTGGCGCATCGCGCTCGCTTCGCTGGTCGGCTACTGGTGCGGTGAGTTCGTCAACTCCTTCACGCTGGCGCGCATGAAGGTGCTCACGCGCGGCAGGTATCTGTGGACGCGCACCATCGGCTCGACCATGGTCGGCGAGGCGGCCGACACGCTGGTGTTCTACCCGCTGGCGTTCTACGGCGTGTGGGACACGCCGCTCCTGCTGGCCGTGATGGGCGCGAATTACTGCATCAAGGTGGGCTGGGAAATCGCCGCCACGCCGGTGACGTACCGGGTGGTGAACGCCCTCAAGCGCGCCGAGCAGGAAGACTATTTCGACGACCAGACGGACTTCAATCCGTTCACGCTCCGGGTCTAGCTGGCGCCCCCGGGCGGCGTGCTACCCTGCCGCGCCTTCAGGGAGGAGCGCGGGCGGACATGCCATTACGTACCTGTTTTTCTGCGAGCCGGTACGTCGTTGCGATGGCCGCCGTTGTGCTGCTGGCCGCCTGTTCGAAACCGCAGACCGAATCCGCACCGCCGCGCCCGGTGCGCGCCGTACAGGTGCCGGCGGGCGGTCAGGTTACGGATCAACGCTACGCCGCGCGCATCGAGCCGCGCCACGACGCGGCGCTCGCATTCGAGGTCGGCGGGCGCATCAGCGCGCGGCTGGTGGACGTGGGCGATGCGGTGGCCGCCGGCGCCGTGCTCGCGCGCCTTGACGACAGCGACCTTCGCCTGCGTGAGCGGGATCTTGCATCCCGCCTTGCGGCGAGCGAGGCCGAGCGCGCCGACGCCGCGACCGCGCTGCGCCGGGCGACCGACCTTCGGCCCAAGGGGTTCGTCAGCCAGGCGGAGCTTGACCGCGCCCGTTATCGCAGCGAGGCCAGTGCCGCGCAGGCCAAGGCCCTGTCGGCGCAGCTCGCGCTCGCCCGGCGCGAGCTCGGCTACGCGGCGTTGATGGCGCCCGCGGCCGGCGTGATCACGGCGCGCACAGTGGAGGCCGGCCAGGTCGTCAGCGCCGGGGAGGCCGCCTTCACGCTGGCGCAGGCGGGCGAAATCGACGCCGTGTTCGACGTGCCGGAAGCGCAGCGCGCCGCCCTGCCGGACACCGTGCAGGTGACGCTGTGGACGCAGCCCGAGCATGCCCTCACGGCACGCGTGCGCGAGGTGGCGCCACAGGCCGAGGACGCGAGCCGCACGGTGCGCGTGCGCGCCACGCTGCCGGTTTTGGACACGCCGCCGGCACTTGGCAGCAGCGCCAGCGTCAGCTTCGACACGCCGGCGCCACTGCTGGCCATCCCGGCCAGCGCCGTGCTCAAGCGCGACGACGGCTCCGCAGCCGTATGGGTGATGGATGCCGAGCGCGCGGCGCGGCTGAAACCCATCACGCTCGGCCCGCTGCAGGGCGACCAGGCCAGCATCGCGAGCGGCCTTGCGCCCGGCGAGTGGGTGATCACGGCCGGCGTGCACGACCTGCGCGACGGCCAGCCCGTCACGCTGCCCTGACCAGCCCGTGACGCGCTACAACCTGGCCGAATGGGGCCTGCGCCGCCCTGCGCTGACGGCTTATCTGATCGGCCTGATCCTGCTGACCGGCACGGTGGCGTTCCTGAACCTCGGCCAGACGGACATGCCCGACTGGACCATGCGCAACATGCCGATCCGCGTGCTGTGGCCGGGCGCCAGCGCCGAGCAGATGGAGCAGCAGGTGATCGACAAGATCGAGCGCAAGCTGCAGGACACGCCGTATCTGGACAACCTGATCAGCGCGTCGAAGCCCGGCGAGGCGTGGATCTGGGTCAACCTCGAAAACACCATGACCGACCCCAAGGGCAAGGTGCCGGACATCTGGTACCAGGTCCGCAAGAAGGTCAGCGACATCCGCGACACGCTGCCGCCCGGCGTGCAGGGACCGTACTTCAACGACGAGTTTGGCGACGTCTACCCGCTGGTGTACGGCGTGTGGGGCGACGAGTTCAGCTACGCGGAACTGAAGGACCAGGCCGACTGGCTGCGCGAGGAGCTGCTGCGCCTGCCGATCGTGGAGAAGGTGGTGCTGGTGGGCGCCCAGCCGCAGCGGGTGTATCTGAACCTCTCGACGGCGCGCCTGGGCAATCTGCGCGTAAGCCCGCTGGCGCTGACCGACGCCATCGCCGGCCACAACGCCATGCAGCCGGCCGGGCAGATCGAGAACGCGGGCGACCGCATCCGCCTGCGTATCGATGGGCAATTCGCCACGGCCGACGACATTGGCCGCGTGCCGGTGCGGGCCGCCGATGGCCGTTTGCTCGCCGTGAGTGATCTCGCCGAGGTGACGACCGGTTACCAGGATCCGGCCGAGCAGGTGATGCGCGTCAACGGCCACCGGGCGGTCGGCCTTGCCATTTCCATGGCCGCCGGCGGCAACGTGGTCGACCTGCGTCGCGACGTGGTGGCGCTGATGCAGCGCCTTGAACCGGGCATGACGCTCGGCATGCACGCCACGCTGGTGGCCGACGAGCCGCAGGTGGTCACGCACACGCTGAACAAGTTCCTGGTCAAGCTGGCGGTGGCGATCGGCATCGTGCTGCTGGTCAGCTACGCCACGCTGGGCTTGCGCTCGGGCCTGGTGGTGGCGACCGCGTTTCCGCTGGTGCTGGGCGCCACGTTCGTCGCCATGCAGGCGCTGGATGTTGATCTTCAGCGCATCTCGCTCGGCGCGCTGATCATCTCGCTCGGCCTGCTGGTCGACGACGCCATCATCATCGTCGAGATGATGCTGGTGAAAATGCGCCAGGGCCTGGACCGCTTCCACGCCGCAAGCGCCGCCTACACCAGCACCTCGCTGCCCATGCTGACCGGCACGCTGGTCACCATCGCCGGCTTCCTGCCGATCGCCCTCGCCCACTCACCCATGCGCGAGTTCATGTTCGGCCTGTACGGCGTGATCGCGGTGGCGCTGCTGGTGTCCTGGCTGGTGTCGGTACTGTTCACGCCGTATCTCGCGTACCGCATGTTGCCGGCGCGGCTCGACCACCACACCGAGGTTTACGACACGCCGTTTTACCGGCGCCTGCGGGCGCTGGTGCGCGCCTGCGTCGATCGGCGCTGGTGGACGCTGGCGGCGGTGGCCGGGCTCTGCGCGCTGGCGGCACTGATCAGCCCGCAGGTCGAAAAGCAGTTCTTCCCGCTCACCGACCGGCCGGACCTGATCGTCGAAACCTGGCTGCCGGAGGGCAGTTCATTCGCCGCCAACGAGGCGCTGGCGAAGGACATCGACCGGTTGCTCGGCAGCGAGCCGGGCGTGGTGCGCTGGGCGAGCTACGTGGGTTCCGACACGCCGCGCATCTTCACGGACCTGTGGATCGAGCTGCCGGCGCACAACGTCATCAAGACCTACGTCCTGACCACCGACCGGCCGACGCGCGACCGGCTGCGCGAAAGCCTGCGCACGCGCATCGCCAACGAGGTGCCCCAAGCCCGCGCGCGGGTGAACGTGTTCCCGTTCGGCATTCCGGCGCCGGCATCGATCGAGTACCGCGTCACCGGGCCGGACAAGCGGCGGCTGCACGACCTCGCCGCGCAGGTACGCAGCGTGCTGCACGCACACCCGCAGACCAGCGGCGTGCGTTACAGCTGGCGCGGGCCGGTGGCGACGGTGCGGGCGGAACTCGACCACGCGCGGCTGGCGGCGCTGGGTCTTTCCGCGCAGCGGCTCGGCGAATCGCTCGACATGCTGCTGTCCGGCCGGCCGATCACCCAACTGCGCCAGGGCGACGAGACCATCGACGTGATGCTGCGTCTGACCGACGACGAGCGCACGCGCCTGGGTTACCTGCCGAACGTGCCGGTGCCGCTCGCCGACGGCAGCAGCCTGCCGCTCGGCCAGCTCGCGCAGCTTCAGCCGGCGCTGGAAGACGGCGTGATCTCCCACTACAACCGCGTGCCGGCCATCATGGTGTACGCCGACCTGCCCTGGTACGTGCAGCCGCTCGACATCGACGTGCAGATCAAGGATCAGCTCGATGCGATTCGCGCCCGTCTGCCGCTCGGTTATCACGTCGAGATCGCCGGCATCGGCGAGATCAGCGCCGAGATTGATGAGGCCATCGGCGCGGCCATGCCGATCATCGCGGTGGTCATCGTCACGCTGTTGATGGTGCAGTTGCATCACCTTGGCTTGACCGCACTGGTGGTGGCTACGGCGCCGCTCGGGCTGATCGGCGTGCTGTTCACGCTGTGGGCGGTTGATTTGCCGCTCGGGCTCGTGGCGCGGCTTGGTGTGCTGGCGCTGGCCGGCATCACCATGCGCAACACGGTGATCCTCGTGGACCAGATCCGGCAGGACGTGGCGGCCGGCCTTGGCCGCTACGAGGCGGTGATCGAGTCGACCGTGCGGCGCTTTCGGCCCATCGTGGTGACGGCCGCCGCGGCCATCTTTGCGCTGATTCCGCTGATGAACGACCCGTTCTGGGGCCCGATGGCCTATGCGATGATGGGCGGGCTGGCGCTCGCCACGGTGCTCACCGTGCTGTTCGTGCCGGCGCTATATGCGGCCTGCTTTCGGGTACGGCCGTCGCCTCCGTCGCTGGTCGAGGACTGATTCGGTCCGTCGCGGTGACGCATTCCACCCCGCGGGATGTCCTCACGATGAAAGCCTGGCTGGTCGAAGACTGGTGCACGCCCGAGCAGATGCGCTGGGCGGATCTGCCACTGCCGGAACCCGGCCCGGGGCAGGTCCGCGTCAAGGTGGCCGCCGCCGCGCTCAATTTTCTCGACACGCTGATGATGGCCGGGCGCTACCAGGAGCGCCCACCGCTGCCGTTCACGCCGGGTGTGGAACTGTCGGGTGTTGTCGATGCCGTCGGAACTGGCGTCGAACTCGCCGTCGGCGCGGGCGTGTGCGGCCTCGTGAGCTACGGCGCGTTTGCCGAATACGCCTGCGTCGACGCCGCCGACCTGTACCCGGCGCCGGACGGCATCGATCTTGAGACCGCCGCCGCGCTGCCTGTGGTCTACGGCACCGCGCATCACGCGCTGGTCGCGCGCGGCCGGATGCAGGCCGGCGAAACGCTGCTGGTACTTGCCGCGGCCGGCGGCGTGGGGCTTGCCACGGTGCAGCTTGGCCGGGCGCTCGGTCTTACCGTGCTGGCGGCGGCCGGCGGCGCGGAGAAGTGCGCGCTCGCCAGCCAGAACGGCGCGGCGCAGGCATTCGACTACACCGTCCCCGACTGGGCCGAGCAGGTCAAGGCCGCCACCCAAGGACGCGGAGTGGACGCCGTGTTCGACCCGGTCGGCGGCGACTACAGCGCCGCGGCGCTGCGCCTGCTGGCGGTTGGTGGCCGGCTGCTGGTCGTCGGCTTCGCGGCCGGCGCCATTCCACAGATTCCGGCCAATCGGCTGTTGCTGAGGGATCTGTCCGCGGTCGGCGTGGTGTGGGGTCCGTGGCGACGCCGCCACCGCGCAGCCGCCGCGGCGCAGATGGCGAGCCTGTTCGACCTGTGGCGCGCGGGCGCCATCGCGCCGCTGGTGTCGCAGCGCCGGCCGCTCGCCGAGGCGCCGGCGGCGATTGCCGATCTTGGCAGCCGGCGCACCACCGGCAAGGTTTTGCTGATTCCGGGAGCCTCCGTATGAGTGCCGAGAAACCGCGTGTCCTGATTCCGCCGCCGATCCTGTACGCGGTCGCGATTGGCCTCGGCCTGTGGCTGGAGCGCCCGCTGCCGTGGCCCCTGCCTGGCGGTGCGCTGCGCTTCTGGGCCGGCGCGCTGTTGGTCGCGCTCGCCGTCGTGCTGTTCGGCTGGTGTTGGCGGGAGCTGCGCGCGCACCAGACCACCATCAACCCGCACCGCGCGGCCAGCAATCTGGTCAGCAGCGGCCCGTTCAGGTTCAGCCGCAACCCCATCTATGTCAGCCTCACGCTGCTGCACGTGGGTGTCGGCCTGCTCGCCTCCAGCACCTGGGTGCTGCTGATGCTGGCGTGGGTACTGCCCGTAATGCAGCATTTCGTGATTGCGCGCGAGGAAGAGCACATGCGCTGGCGTTTCGGGCAGGAATACGCGCACTACTGCGAGCGGGTGCGCCGCTGGGTGTGAAGCGCCGCGGCCGCCTGTGGCGCACCCTGCGCCGGGCTTTGCTGTACACGCTGCTGACCTGGCTCGTGGTGACCGTCGGCGCCGTCCTGCTGCTGCGGTGGCTGCCGCCGCCGACCACCTCGTTCATCCTGCAAAATCGTATCGAGGCCCTGCGCGCCGGTTACGGTTTCTACCCCTACCCCTACCGCTGGGTCGATTACGAGCGGATCGCCCCGGTCATGGCGCTCGCGGTGGTCGCGGCGGAGGACCAGCGGTTTCGCGAACACCACGGTCTCGATCTGACCGGCATCCGCCAGGCGATCCGCGACAACCAGTACCGGAACCGCCCGCGCGGCGCCAGCACGCTCACCCAGCAGACCGCCAAGAACCTGTTCCTGTGGCGCACGCAGAGCTGGCTGCGCAAGGGCATTGAGCTGTACTTCACCGGCTTGCTGGAGTTGCTGTGGCCCAAGCAGCGGATACTTGAGGTCTATCTCAACGTCGCCCAGTTCGGCGGCAGCGTGTTTGGCGTGGAAGCCGCCGCGCAGACCTACTTCAAGCGCCCGGCCTCGCAGCTCACCCGCGAACAGGCCGCGCTACTCGCCGCCGTGCTGCCGTCGCCTTCGCTGCTACACGTGGACGCACCGTCCGATTACCTGCGCCAGCGCCAGCGCTGGGTGCTGAACCAGATGCAGCGCCTGGGACCGGGCTACTTGCAGGGGATCTGACTCAAGCCGCCCGGAGCGCACTTGGTCGCGGCCTGCAACACGGTCGCGCCGCCGCACGCCGGATCGAAAAAAGCCGCGCCGGGGCCAACCCCGACGCGGCTTTTGCACGACGCGAACGCGATTCAGTCGTTCCAGTTCGGCAGGATCTCGGTCGCCCACAGCTCGAGATTGCGCATCTGGATGTGGTGCGGGATCGGCCCCGGGTACTGCCACATGAGGAAGTACTCCGGGTTGTGCTTCTTGACCATGTTCTCGATCTGCCGGTTCACCTGGTCCGGGTTGCCGACGAACTCGAAGCCTTTCTCGCACAAGTAGTTGTAGTCGCACTCGGGGCCGATGCGGCCGGTCTCGCCCTTCCTGCGGAAGGCCTCGTTGAAGCCGATCGGCGCGAACCAGGCCGGCCAGACGAAGCCGTTGCCCATGGCGGCGTACTTGTGCGCCTCCGCGGCGTCGTCCAGCACCAGCGTGTCGCGGAAGATGCCGATGTTCTGGCCGAGTTTGTAGTCGCGCCCGGCGGCCGCGGCTTCTTCCTGATACGCCCGGAACAGGTCGCTCAGCACGTCGTCGTCGGTGGCCAGCGCAAACGGCGCGATGCCCTCGCGGGCGCAGAAGCGGAACGTGTCCTCGCTGAACGAGAACGGCTGGAAGATCGGCGGGTGCGGCTTCTGGAAGGTCTTCGGCGCAATGCCGATCTCGGTGATGATGCCGTCGGCGTTCTGACCCTTGCCGAAGCGGTTCACCACTTCGTGGTTGAACTTGAGGCCCTCCGGCGGAATGGTCCAGTGCTCGGACTTGTGGCTGAAGGTCTCGCTGGTCCAGGCCTTCTTGATGATCTCGTAGTGTTCCAGGAACAGGCGGCGGTTCTTCTGGTCCACCTCGGACTTGTCGGACATGGTGCCGCCAACGCCGTAGGTCTGACCCAGCACGTCCGCCCAGCGCTTCTGGTAGCCGCGGGCGATGCCGAAGAACGAGCGCCCCTGCAGCATCTGGTCCAGCATGGCGATGTCTTCAGCCAAGCGCAGCGGGTTGTGGAACGGAATCACGTTCGCCATCTGGCCGAGGCGGATGCGCGTGGTCTGCATGCCGAAGTACAGACCCAGCAGGACCGGGTTGTTGGACTGCTCGATGCCCTCGATGTGGAAGTGGTGCTCAGTGAACGCGGCGCCCCAGAAGCCGGCCTTGTCGGCGAATTTGATCTGCTCTGACAACTGCCAGAGCATGTTCTGGTAGTTCTGCGAGTTCTGCCCGGCCATGCCCTTGTGGGTCTGCGACACGGTGCCGACCGACGGCAGGTAAAACAAAATGAACTTCACGGTTCCGACCTCTAGGTAAATAAAACAGTTCTGCGCCGCATTCCGTGCGGCTCAGTCGTAGGTGCCGCCGACGCGCAGCTTCGGTTCCTCGCGCAGCGGCGTGTCGCCCTCGTGGCATAGCTTGTGATCGTGGCCCGGCATCACGCAGGCGTTGTGTGCGCGCGCCAGCATCTTCAGCTTGTGCAGCGAGTGCTTCCAGCGCACCAGATCGTTCGAGATGATCGATCCGGTCTCGTGGTCGTAGCTGTCCTTCATGTAGCAGGCGTCGGAGGTCAGGATGACCGTGCCGGCGTGCTCCAGGTGCACCATCAGCGCCATGGTGCCGGCGGTGTGGCCGGGCGCGCTCACGGCGTGCACGTCCTTCAGGATCTCCGTGTCGCCGCCGAGCGTGGTGAAGCGCAGGCCCGGCACGTCGTAGTCGCAGCGCAGGAAGAAGTGCTCGTCCTTGGGCATGTTGGCGGCGGCGGCGTACTCGTCCTGGTGCACCAGAATCTTGGTGGACGGGCAGGTGTTCCACAGCTTGGCGTTGCCGGCGTGGTCCACGTGCAGGTGGCTCAGGAACACGTAGTCGATGTCTTCCGGCCCGAGCTTGTGGCGCTTGAGCGTGTTCTCGAGCAACTGCTCCTCGGTGTAGTCGTCATAGGGCGCCAGCGCCTTGTACTCCGGCAGCCACTGGTCCTCCCAGTGGCGGTGGATGGCGGCGTCGAACAGGATGCGCCCGTCCGGGTGGTCGATCAGGAACGTGAACGACGGCACCTCGCACCAGACCTTGTTCTTTTGGTGGTTGGTCTTGGTCAGCATGAGCTCCGGGTGACCGGTGATCAGCAACTCCAGGTCAGCGTGCATGTTGCCGTGGTGCAGGGGGCGAATCTTGATGCCGCGCATGGTTTGATTTCTCCTCGTTGGGTAGGTCGATGCCGTCAGGCGCTTTGGCGCAGGTCCTGCTCGACCTGCTCGCGCAGCGCGCGCTTGTTGATCTTGCCGACGCCGGTCTTGGGGATGGCGTCCACGATCAGATAGTGATCCGGCAGCCACCACTTGGCGAATTTCGGTTCGAGCCACGCGCGCAGCTCGGCGGGGCCGACCGTCGCACCGGGCTCGGTGACGACATAGGCGCAGGGGCGCTCCAGCCACTTGTCGTCCGGCGCCGCCACCACCGCCGCCTCGCGCACCTGCGGGTGCGAGACCAGCGCGTTTTCGAGATCGACCGACGAAATCCACTCGCCGCCGCTCTTGATCAGGTCCTTGGCGCGGTCGACCAGGCGCAGCACGCCGTCCGGGCTCACGGCGGACATGTCGCCGCTCTTCCAGAAGCCGTCGACGAAGCCGTCGCGCGTGCGCTCGTCGCGGTAGTACTCGGTGGTGCTCCACGGCGTGCGCACGTAGATCTCGCCGATCGCCTGGTCGTCCCAGGGCACCGGCCGGCCGTGCTCGTCCAGTACCTTCAGTTCCGTGCCGGGGCAGGGAATGCCCTGACGCACGCGGGTCGGAATGTGTTCGATGGCCGGCTTTTGCAGCAGCTCGCGGCCGATGTGCACGCAGGTGGCGAGCGGCGTCATCTCGGTCGAGCCCCAGGCGGTCAGCACCGGGAATCCGCATTCCTTCAGGAAAAACTCCATCACTGCCGCGGGCGTCGCGGAGCCGCCCAGCATCAGCCCGCGCATGCTGGACAGATCGCGCGGCTGGCGCTTGAGCTCGGCCACCATGTCGATGCCGATGCTGACCGCCGCCGCGGCAAAGGTGACCCGCTCGGCCTGCATGAGATCGAGGATCACCGGCGCGTGCGGGCGCTCGCCGGGCAGCACCATCTTGGCGCCCATGCAGGCGGCAGCGAACGGCAGGCCCCAGGCGTTGGCGTGGAACATCGGCACCACCGGCAGCAGCGTGTCGCGCTCGCAGATGTCGAGCACGTCGCCGAGGCACTCGGTGATGGTGTGTAGATAAATGTCGCGGTGGGTGTAGATCACGCCCTTGGGCATGCCCGTGGTCGCCGACGTGTAGCACATGCCAGCCGGCGTGCGTTCCGGCAGTTCGTGGAACGGAAATTCCGGGTCGCCGTCGCGGATCAGGTCCTCGTACGCCACCACGTTCGGGAGCGTGGTCGGCGGCACGCGATCGGCCAGCACCACGAAGGTCCTGACCGTCTTCAGCTCGCCGACAATGCGCTCGAAGGTCGGCAGCAGGTCCGGGTCCACGAACACGGCGCGGTCTTCGCTGTGGTTCAGGATGTAGACCACGTGCTCGTCCGCCAGACGCAAGTTCACCGTGTGCAGCACGGTGCCGGCACACGGCAGCGCGAAGTACAGCTCGAAGTGCCGGTAGGTGTTCCAGGCGAACGTGGCGACCCGGTCGCCGGGGTGGATGCCGAGGCTCGCCAGGCGGCTTGCCAGGCGCCGCGCGCGGGCGTCGAGGTCCCGATACGTGTAGCGGTGCAGCGACCCGTCCGGCAGGCGGGTCACGATCTCGTTGCCCGGAAAATACTTGGCTGAGCGCTCCAGCAGCAGGCGAATGTTCAGCTCCACCGCTCGTCCTCCTCAATCGTCCGTGTGGCTGCGCGGCGCGGCTTTTGGTCTGCTTATCCGGGCGCGGCGGTCAGTCTGCCACAGCGCCGCTGGCGGTAGTCGCCGGCCACAGCGCGTCGGCACCGGCGACCGCCAGGCGCTGCCCGAAGCGCCGCGCCCACAGCGCCTCGCTGCCGGCCTCATCCCGCCAGGCCCACAGCCGGCGCGTGGCGTGCTGCAGCGAGTATTCCTGCGTGAAGCCCATGGCGCCGTGCACCTGGTGCGCGATGCGGCACGCGATGCCGGCGGCCTTGCCGGCGCGAATCTTGGCCACGGCGATTTCGTCGATCGCCGGCCCGCGCTCGGCCACCGCCGCGGCGTGATCCACCGCCGAGGTCGCCGCCACCACTTCCGCCGCCAGGATGGCGAGCTGCTGCTGGATGGCCTGAAACGCCGCCAGCGCCCGGCCGAACTGCTTGCGCTCGCGGGTGTAATCCAACGACTGTTGCAGTGCCCGTTCGAGCGCGCCCGTCATCAGCGCCGCGCGCAGTAGGGCCGCGCGGGCGTTGAAGGCGTCGTCCGTCACGCCCGTGGCGTGCAGGCGATCGGCGGCGAGCGCGAGGTCGAGCAGCACGTCATCGCGCGCCTCGCCGGCCAGGTTGTCGCCGGCTTCGAGCGTGTACTCGCCGGGCGTCAGTACGGCCACCTGGCCGTCCAGCAGCAGCACCAGCGCCGCGGCGTGGCGCACTGCACCGACACGCCCCAGCGTGCCGTGTACGCGCAGCCCCCCCGCAGCGGGTAACACGGAAATCTCGCCGGCGCTCGCCGCCGCCAGTACACCTTCCATCGGCCCCAGCCCGGCGCTCGCCAGCAGCCAGTTGGCCAGCATGACGCTTTCCGCCAGCGGCGCCGGCGCGCAGTGCCGGCCGGCCAGTCGCAGCAGCGCGCACTGGTCCGGCAGCGTGAGACCGATGCCGCCGTGCTCCTCCGGCACCGCCACCAGCGGGTAGCCGAGTTCCTCCAGCACCTGCCACAGGGCGGCGTCGAAGCCGCCGGCGTCGGCCGCCTGCACGCGCTCGGCGGTGCAGTGGTCGGTGAGCACGCGCTCCAGGGTATCCAGCAGCATCTGGCGGGTATCGTCGCTCATGGCGCGCTCACCGAAGGCCGAGGGCGCGGGCCACGACGCCGCGCAGGATTTCGTTGGTGCCGCCGCGCAGCGTGAAGCCCGGCGAGTGCAGGATGGCCTGCGCCAGCAGTTGATCGAGCCGCCGCCGGGCGTGCAGCGAGGGCGCAGTTTCAACCAGCAGGCGCACGCGCTCGAACACCTCGCTCTCGAAGCGCGTGCCGAGATCCTTGACCAGCGCCGCGGCCACGTCCGGCGCCTCGCCGCGTTGCAGCGCCGCGGCCACCGACAGCGACATGCGCCGCAGCGACCACAGCTCCGCCGCCAGCTCGCCGATGGCCTGCGCGGTGTGTGGGTCCGGGTCCGTGCCCACCACGCGCAGCAGTTCCTGCAGCAGCGGGAAGGTGGACATGAAGCGCTCCGGGCCGGAGCGCTCGAAGGCGAGCTCCGAGGTCACCTGATGCCAGCCCTGGCCAATCTGCCCCAGCACGCGCGAATCGGGCACGAACACGCGGTCCATCACCACCTCGTTGAAGTGGTGGGCGCCGGTCAGGATCGGCACCGGGCGGATGCTGATGCCGGGGGTCTTCAGATCGATGATGAATTGCGACAGACCCGCGTGGCGGTTCTCGCCGAGCGGCTCCGTACGGCACAGCACGAAGAACCAGTCCGCGCGGTGTGCGTTCGACGTCCACAGCTTGGTGCCCGTCACTTCCCAGCCGCCGTCCACCCGCTCGCCGCGTGTGCGGACCGATGCCAGATCCGACCCGCTGCCGGGCTCGCTCATGCCAATCGCGAAGAACACCTCGCCGGCGACCAGCTTCGGGAGGAAGTAGTTTTTCTGTTCGTCCGTGCCGTAGCGCAGCAACGACGGGCCGGTCTGCCGATCGCCCACCCAGTGCGCGGCCACCGGCGCGCCGACGGCCAGCAGCTCCTCGTTGACCACGTAGCGTTCGAGCGCGGTGCGGGCGTGGCCGCCATACTCGCGCGGCAGGGTCATGCCGAGCCAGCCGTTGGCGGCCAGGCGCCGGCTGAAATCGGGATCGAAACCACCAAGCCAGGCGTCGCAGTGCGGCGTGAAGCGGCCGGCGGCGAGTTCGTCCGCGATGAAGGCGCGCACCTTCGTGCGCAGCACCTCACATTCCGACGGCAACTGCGCCGGTTCGAGCTGGATGCCTGGAATCGACAAGAGCTTCTCCCCACAAGGCCCGGCCCGTGTAGACCGCGGCGAATCTGACTGAACGCATGGTAAAGCACGGCACCTGTGCCGCGTCAGCCGTGGCGCAGCTTCAGGATCAGGATCGCCCCTGCCAGCACCAGCGTCACGGCGTTCGCAGCGATCAACGGCAGGTCGCCCGTCAGCAGCCCGTAGACCAGCCACAGCGCGACGCCCGCCGTGAAGATCACGTACATGCGCAGCGAGATGCCGCGCGTGTCGCGCGTGGCGAGCGTGTGCAGCACCTGCGGCAGGAAGGCGGCCGTGGTCAGCAGCGCCGCCAGCAGGCCGAGCGCGGTAATCATGGGCGGCACCGGGCGCAAGCGTTGTTCGTTATCATCGGCGTTTCTCGCCTTCCGTTCGGGAAGGCGGTCCCCACGGAGGAGTCAGCATGGCGAAGGTAACGGAATTCGGCTACTTGGGCATTGGCGTCAAGGACGGCGACGCCTGGCGCGAATTCGCGAGCCAGGTGGTCGGCATGGAAGTGCTGGACGAAGGCGACGGTGATCGCTTCTACCTGCGCATGGACAACCAGCACCACCGCATCGTGGTGAACCTGCACGGCAACGACGACATGGATTTCATCGGCTGGCGCGTGGCCGGTCCCGAGGAATTCGACGAGATGAAGCGTCAGCTCGACGCCGCCGGCGTCGACTGGAAGCAGGCGGACGGCGAGGAGCGCAAGGAGCGCATGGTGCTCGACCTGCTGAAGTTCAACGACCCGGGCGGCAACCCGACCGAGATCTACCACGGCCCGCGCGTGGAAACCTTCCTGCCGTTCCATCCCGGTCGGCGCATGTACGGCCGTTTCCTGACCGGCGCCGGCGGCGTGGGTCACTGCATCCTGCGTCAGGACGACGTGCAGAAGGCGTACCGCTTCTACACCGACGTGCTCGGCATGCGCGGTTCGGTGGAGTACAACCTGCCGATCCCGGGCACGCCCATCATCGCCTCGCCGGTGTTCATGCACTGCAACGAGCGCGACCACTCGGTGGCGTTCCTGGGCGCGCCGATGGAAAAGCGCATCAACCACCTGATGATCGAGGTGGAGAACATGGATGACGTCGGCTACACGCTCGACATCGTGCGCAAGCGCAAGATTCCGGTCGCCATCCAGCCCGGCAAACACAGCAACGACCAGATGTGGTCCTTCTACATGGGCAACCCGTCCGGCTGGCTGTGGGAGTACGGCTGGGGCGCGCGCAAGTCGACCCACCAGTCCGAATACTACGTGGCCGACGTGTGGGGCCACGGCGTCGAGGCCACCGGCTTTGGCATGGACCTGGAGATGCAGGCCGGCTGACCTACCGTCACGGCGACGCAGTCGCCGGGTGGTATATGTGCAAACGCCCCGCTAGTCGGGGCGTTTGTTTTGGGGGATGGTGAATGGGCCTGGCGAGGATTGCGCGCGCGACGGGGTACTCCTTCAAGGGCCTCCGGGCCGCCTTCGCGAACGAGGAAGCATTCCGACAAGAGGTGTTGATCGTCGTGATCCTGAGCCCGCTCGCGCTGTGGCTCGGCCGCACGGCGGTCGAGCGCGCGCTGCTCATCGGCAGCCTGCTGCTGCTGTTGATCGTGGAGCTGCTGAACTCCGCCGTCGAGGCGGCCATCGACCGAATTGGTCTGGAGCGGCACGAACTGTCGGGTCGCGCCAAGGACCTGGGCTCGGCGGCGGTGTTCGTGGCGCTGGTGCTCACCGGGACGGTGTGGTTGTTCATCGCCGCTGCCCACTGGTTTGCGTGATATGGCGCAAAGGGACGATTTCGCACACGGCGCGTCGACTTGTGCCTACCATTCGCTAGCGATCATCGGCCAAGCCGGTCCAGACGACGGGCCTGGGCCAGAACGGGAGACGGCATGACGACGGGATACGTGGGACTCGGCAGCATGGGCCTGCCGATGGCGCTCAACCTTCGGAAAGCCGGTTTCGACCTCGGCGTGGTCAGCCGCAGCCGTGGCCCGGTCGAACAGGCGCTGGCGGCCGGCGCCCACGAGGCGAGCAGCTATGCGGGGCTGGCCGCGGCGAGTGACGTGGTGTGCACGTGTCTGCCCATGCCGGCCGACGTCGAGCGCGTGTACCTGGAAGCCGACGGCCTGGTTGCTCATGCCCGACCGGGCACGATCCTGATCGACCACAGCACCGTTGGCCCGGACACCTGCCGCAGGATCGACGCCGCCGCCCGGGCGCGCGGGGTGGATTTTCTGGACGCGCCGGTGTCGGGCGGCCCGGCCGGGGCGCAGGCCGGCACGCTCGGCATCATGGTCGGCGGCGAGCGGGACGTGTTCGAGCGCGCCCGCCCGGTGCTGGACGCCATGGGCAAGACGGTGGTCTACATGGGCGCCACCGGCAGCGGCGCGGTGGCCAAGCTGATCAACAACCTGCTGGTCGGCGTGCACCAGCGCGCGCTGATCGAGATGCTGCTGGTCGGCCAGAAGGCGGGCGTGGATCTCGACGCGCTCTACCAGGTGCTGATGGGCAGCAGCGGGCGCAGCGCGATCCTCGAAATGATGTACCCGCGCCTGAAGGCCCGCGACATGGCGCCGCGATTTCGCACCGAACTTCTGCACAAGGACCTGCGACTGGCGCTCGAAACCGCCGCCGAGTGCGGCGTGCACAGCGCCACCGGCGAGACGGCGCTCGCTGCCATCGAGGCCGCCATGAATGCCGGGCACGCGCGCGCCGACACGCTCGCCATGCTGCTGCCGCTGGAGCAGCAGGCGCAGATGCGGCTGTTCGACGCCTAGCGGTTCCCGGCGCGTCCCGCGATTGCGGCTAGCCGCTCGCCAGCTGCCGCAGCGCGCGCCGGTTGGTCTTGCCGCTGTTGCCGCGCGGCAGCTCGTCCAGGAACTGATACGCCCGCGGGCGCTGATAGCCCGGCAGGTCGGACGCGGCCACGTGCGCGTCGAGTGCCGCGGCGTCGAGCGCCGGGTGCTTCCGCACCACAAACGCCACAATGCGCTGCCCCCATTCCGGGTCCGGCAGGCCGACCACGGCGGCTTCCGCCACGTCCGGGTGCGCCAGCAGCGCGTTCTCGACCGGCCCCGGCATGACGTTGATGCCGCCGGAGATGATCATGTCGTCCACCCGGCCGCGGACGTAGAGATACCCGTCGGCGTCGAAGCTGCCAAGGTCACCGGAGCGCCACCACGGGCCGTGGAATTTCTCGCGCGACAGCGGCGGGTCGCACCAGAATTCCTGTGCGACCGATGGCCCGGCGATGAGGATTTCGCCTTCCTCGCCGGGCGGCAGCTCGTCGTCGGGGCTGCCGCCGACCGCCACCACGCGCACCTCGGAATTCAGCAGCGGCCTGCCGACGCTCTCGATCTTGGCGGCATTCTGCAGGTCTTCCGGGAACATGGCCGTGCCGCCGGACACTGCCGTCTCGGTGGTCGAGTAGCAGTTGATCACGCGCGGGGAAATACGCTTGCGGATAGCTTCGAGCGTCGGCAGGTCCATCACCTCGCCGGCGAAGCCCACCTGGCGTAGCGACGACAGGTCGTAGCTCTCCACGTCCTCGCGAAGCAGCAACCGCCACATGGTCGGCACCAGCAGCAGGTTGGTGAGGCGCTCCTCGGCGATGCTGCGCAGCACGCGCTTCGGGTTCCAGTGGTCGTGGAACACCTGCCGGGCGCCGATGTTGAAGTACGGCAGCGCCAGGTTCGACCAGCCCATGAAGGACGTGGTGAACATGTTGAGCGTGCTGCTGTGCGGCGTCAGCCCAAACGGGTACACCGCGGCGCGGCAGCTTTCCACGAGCTTCGCGTGCGTGTGCAGCACGCCCTTCGGGATGCCGGTGGTGCCGGACGTGAGCACGATGGCGGCCAGATCGTGCCCCGCCAGCGCCATCGGCTCGAAGTCGAGCGGGTAGCGGTCGAGGTCGTCCGGGATCACCGGCTCGTTGCCCTCACGCACGAGCGGCGGCGGCGTGGCCTCGCTTCGCGCGCGCACGTAGCCGGTGATCAACGGCACCTCGGCGCGAATCTGCGCCACCTGCTCGGCGAACACGCCGTCGTAGATCAGCGCCCGCGGCGAGATGCGCTCCAGGGTCTTGACCAGAATCGGCAGCTTCTCGCGCACGTGCAGCGCCACCGGCACGGCGCCGAGCTCCCAGCAGCCGTAGAGCGCGATCGGGTGGATCGTCGACGGCAGCATCATCAGCGCCACCCGGTCGCCCTTGCGCACGCCCTGGCGGTACAGCAGCGACGCCGTCTGCTGCACACGCTCCAGCATCTGCCGGTAGGTGTAGCGGTGCTGGCTGTCGATCAGCGCTTCGTTGTCGGCGTGGTGGCGGGCGGTGCGGTGCAGCGCCTGGCGCAGGTTCGGGCCGCGGGACTCGGGCATGGAGGGTTCTCCTCGCAGGGCCGGGTTCGATCCGGCTCGGTGTTTGTGTAGGGGGAGTCATCCATGACGGGGCGCAGGTCCGTGCATGGACCGTAGCCAAGGATAGCCGTAGCCACAACTCTCGCACGAACTGCCCGCCCCGCGGCGGACAGAGGCAGTCCGACGATGCGCCTTATCCGCTGAGGCCGAACGCCTCGGCGATGAGCTGGTACGACCGCTCGCGGTCCGCGTAGTGGTAGGTCACGGTGACGATGCTGACCTCGTCCACGCCGTATTCCGCGACCTGCGCCTCGATCTGCTGACGGCAGTCGTCCGGCGTGCCGATGATGGAGTGATCCAGCACCTGCTGGTACTGGGCGCGCTCGCCGGCGCTCATGCCGGCCAGCAGGCGATCCACCTCGTCCAGGCTCGGCAGGTCGATGATGCGTCCGCGGGCCAGCGCCTGGTGTATCCACATGCTGCGCGTGCCGGCGATGCGGTACGCCTCCTCGCGCGTGGGGGCGCACACGGCGGCCACGGCGATCATGGCGCGCGGCTCACGCAGGCTCTTGGACGGCTGAAACGCCCGCCGGTAGGCCTCGACGATGGCCGGCGAGCGCGCGTGGGTGCCGATGAACAGCGCCAGCACGAAGCCACTGCCGAGCTGGCCCGCAACCTCCGCGCTGCCGCCGCTCGAACCCAGCATCCAGAACTGCGGCACGCCGCCGTCTTCCGGCACCAGCCGGATGCCGTGGAACGGGTGCTGATCGGGCAGGTCGTTGTTCAGATACCCCATCAGGTCGAACACCTGGCGCGGGTACAGATCCGGGTTGATCGGCTGGCGCGGATAGGCCAGCGCGGCGGTTGCCATGCCGTCGCCGCCCGGCGCCCGGCCGAGGCCAAGATCAATGCGGCCGGGATAGAGCACCTCCAACATGCGGAAGGTCTCGGCCACCTTGTACGGCGGGTAGTGCGGCAGCATCACGCCGCCGCTGCCGACGCGGATGCGCCGCGTGTGGGCGGCGATGTGGCCGATCAGGATTTCCGGGCACGGGCCGGCGTAGCCCGGCGTGTTGTGGTGCTCGGCGAGCCAGTAACGGTGGTAGCCGAAGCGCTCGCAGGCCTGCGCCAGACGCAGGCTGTCGTGCGGGCCGCGCGACGGGCGGCCGCCGTCGTGGATGGGGGACTGGTCGGTGACGCTGAGTTTGAGGGTCATGAGGGTGCTTCGTGCTTGAATGGCGGCCATTTTAACGCCCGCCCCTCCCGCCCCATGCCGCCGTACACCGTCACGCAAGTCCGCTGGCCGCAGCACGCGGCAGCGCTGCTCGCCATCCGTCGCGCCGTGTTCGTGGACGAACAGGGCGTGCCGGAGGCGCTGGAAGTGGACGGCCGCGACGACGGCGCCTGGCATCTGCTGGCGCGGGATGCGGCCGGACTGCCGGTGGGCTGCGCGCGGGTGCTGGCGGACGCGCACATCGGGCGGCTCGCGGTGCTGCGGTCG
Source organism: Immundisolibacter sp. (assembly GCF_050250495.1). Taxonomy (GTDB): domain Bacteria; phylum Pseudomonadota; class Gammaproteobacteria; order Immundisolibacterales; family Immundisolibacteraceae; genus Immundisolibacter. The sequence continues at coordinate 28,652 of NZ_JBFWOM010000004.1, forward strand.
GTGCGCGGGCAGGGTGTGGGCCGGGCGTTGCTGGATGCGGCGGTGGTGCTCGGCCGGCGCCTCGGCATGGGCGACCTGCACCTGCACGCGCAGGTGCGGGCGCGCGGGTTTTACGAGGCGGCCGGCTTCATCGCCGAGGGCGACGAGTTTCCCGAAGCCGGCATTGCGCATGTGGCGATGCGGTTACCAGCTGGTGCGACGGCGGACTGAGCATCGTTCGGCCCGACGGCGGGCCTCCCACAAGGAAAGCAACCCCTGTGGGCGACTGTGGGAGCGGCGCCCTCGCCGCGAACGGGTCTTGCGAGGCCCCACGGCAGACACCGGTTTGAGGCAGGGATGCCGAGACGCGGACGAGGGTTGAGTCCCTCGTCCGCGGAGCCTGTCGCGGACCCGTACCGCGACAGGCGAGCTGAAAAATTCCACGGAAGGAATTTTTCAGCGTCAACTCAAGCCTTTCGCAGCACTTCCTTGTTGATCTTGCCGGTGCGCGAGCGCGGCAGGTCCTCGGCGCGGATGTCCACCTGGCGCGGCACCTTGTAGTCCGCCAGCAGCGTCCGGCAATGCTCGATGACGTCGGCCGCGGTCAGCGCCGCGCCGGCCTTGGGCACCACCACCGCCTTCACCGCCTCACCCTTGAGGCCACCGGCGACGCCGATCACGGCCACCTCGGCCACGGCCGGGTGCTTGTAGATGGCGTCCTCCACTTCCGGCGCGTACACCTTGAGGCCGGCCACGTTGATGACGTCCTTCTTGCGGCCCTGGATCCACAGGTAGCCGTCGGCGTCGAATAGGCCGATGTCGCCGGTGCGGAACCAGCCGTCCGGCATCATTTCGGCGGTGAGTTCCGGGCGACGCCAGTAGCCCTGCATCAGGCTCGGGCCCGACAACCACACCTCGCCGCTGTCGCCGGCCGGCACGTCCTGCCCCTCGTCGTCCACGATGCGCACGCCGGCGTACGGCAGCCGATGGCCAACGGCGCCGTACTTCTCGGGCGGGAACACCGCCGGCCCCAGCACCACCAGCGGGCCGGTCTCGGTGAGCCCGTAACCCGACGCCAGGCCGATATGCGGCCAACGCGCGTGGAACTGGTGCAGCATCTCCGGCGAGGCCGTCATGCCGAAGGTCAACAGAGACCTGAACGTCGGCAGCCGATGTTCACCGCGGCTGTGCAGCAAAGCGTGCGCCATTGGCGGCACCATGTGCGCCAGCGTCATGCCGTGCCGCTCGGCGGCATCCAGGAAACGCGACGGCACGAAACGGTCGAACAAGACGAGCGTCATACCCGAGCGCATGGCCGTGCCGAGCAGCATGGGACCCGAGATGTGCGACATCGGCACCGCGAGCCCGTACACGTCACCCGGCGTGATCGACAGCGCGTCGATCATGGCGAACATCGAGTGCGTCAGCGCATCGTGGCTGAGCGCCACGCCCTTGGGGCCGCCGACGGTGCCGGACGTGTACAGCACCACCGCCGTGGCGGTCAGTGCGTCGAGCGCCTGCGGCGCGAGGAGCGCCGCCTGACCAGTCCGCTCCACCTCGGCCACCGTGTGCACGGGCAACGCATCACCCTTGATGGCGAGCGCCTCGCGGGCTGCCGGCAGGCTGTCGTTGGCCACCACCAGCAGGCGTGGCTGAAGGTCCGCCAGGATCTCGGCCAGCTCGTCGGCCTTGAGCACCGGGTCGAGCGGCACGAATACCGCGCCGAGCGCCACGGTCGCGTAATAGCCGTAGGCGAAGTCCGGGCCGTTCGGCAACAGCATGGCGATGCGCTCACCGGCCTTCACGCCCAGGCGCGCCAGGCCGTCCTGCCAGTGCCCGGCGCGCTGCGCCAGCCCGGCAAAGCCGATGCGCTCCTCGTTGAACAGCAGCGCCGTGCCGTCCGGCCAGCGGGCGGCGGCGTCGGTCAGTTCGTGGGCGATGTTCATTGCCGTGCCTCCTTCCTCATCTCGCTGCGGCGCGGCCGCCAGCGGTTGTGGTTCCACATCCATTGCTCGGGGTACTGGCGCACCCAGGCGCCGAAAATGCGGTGCAGCTCGGCCGTGATGGTCCGCTCATCGGCCTTGCGGTCGCCGCTCGCGACGGCATCGAGTGCCGGCTCGAACACCAGCCGATGCCCGCTGCCGACGCGCACCGCGTACGCCGGCACGATGGCCGCGCGCGTGCGCAGGTGCAGCGACGCGGTGCCCGTGGCGCACCAGGCCGGCTGGCCCAAGAAATCCACCTTCACGTCTGCCGAGCGCCGGTCGGCGACGATAAACAGGATGCCATTGCCGCGCAGCAGCTTCAGGCACGCGTGCGCGTGCTCGCGGCTGAGCGGCGTGTTGTAGAAGGTGACTCCCATGCGCGTCACCGCCCCGGCCTCCGCGGCGTTCGCCACCGGGTTGCTCGGCAGGCGCAGCAGCGAGCCGGTGCTGTGGCCGCGCTCGTTGAGATAGCGCGGCAGCAGCGTCCAGCCGCCGAGGTGCGCGGTGGCCAGCAGCACGCCCTTGCCGGCGGCGAGTGCGGCGTCGAGGTGCTCGATGCCCTCAACCTCGCACCAGTCGGCAACGGTCATGCCGTGCGCCTGCGGCAGCCAGAACAGCTCGCCGAAGCCCCGCGCCGAGTGCTCGAACACGCCGCGCACGATGGCCCGGCGCTGTTCGACGGACAGCGTGTCGCCATAGACCAGACGCAAATTGCGGCGCACCAGGCGCCGCCAGCCGCCGCCGAACGGCCGCATCACCGCGGCCATGACAAGACACCAGCGGCGCAGCGCCGCGGGCGTGGGCTGGATGGCGATCAGCCACACCAGCGACGAGAACAGCAGCCGCTGCACGGCAAGCAAAAACGGATTCAATGGACGATGGCCCGGATTGGCACGGGGGCGCCCGACCGGGCCGGGCCGCGGGGGCGATTTCGGTGCAATGATACCGGTCGATGCCCGGCGCCAAGACCGGCACGCACTACACCAGCGAGGAGAACGCGATGCAGACACTCACGTCCGTGGTGTACCTGGAGGGCCTCGTGTTCGGCGAATGCCCGCGCTGGCGGGACGGCGCCCTGTGGCTGTCGGACATGTTCGGCGGGCGCGTGCTGCGCTCGACCGGCGCCGGCAAGGCCGAAACCGTGCTGGAGATCAAGGGCGGGCGGCCGTCGGGACTCGCGTTTCTCGACGACGGCAGCCTGCTCGTGGTGTCCATGCTCGACCGCAAGCTATTGCGCCGCTGGCCGGACGGGCGCGTCGAACCGTTTGCCGATCTCGCCCCGCACGTCGCCGGCGACATCAACGACATGGTGCGCGCGCCGGACGGCGGCGTGTTCGTCGGCAATTTCGGCTTTGATCTTTTCGCCGGCGCCGAGGGCCGACTGACCAACCTGCACCACGTCGATAGCGCAGGGAAGGTGCGCGAGGTGGCGACTGAACTCAACTTCCCGAACGGCATGGTGATCACGCCCGACCGGCGCACGCTGATCGTGGCCGAGACCTTTGCACACCGCCTGACCGCGTTCGACCTCGACGGCGGACAGCTGCGCAACCGCCGCGTGTTCGCGCAGCTCGGCGACTACGCGCCGGACGGCATCTGTCTGGACGCCGCGGGCGCGGTGTGGGTCAGCGCCTTCGTCGGCGACGCGTACCTGCGTGTCGAGGAAGGCGGCAACATCACCCACCAGGTGCCGCTGTCCGGCCGGCGTGCGGTGGCCTGCAACCTCGGCGGCACGGACGGGCGCACGCTGTTCATGGTCACCGCCGACACGGACGTGGAACGGCTCGCCCGGGGCGATTCCAGGGCGCGGGTGGAGACGACACGTGTCGAGGTGGCGGGAGCCGGATCGCCGTGACGGCGCCCTGACGCACAGCACGCCCAGCGTCCGGAGGACGACCCGATGAACCAGAAATTCATGATCGGCCTGCTGGTGGCCGGCGCGGCGCTGGCGGCCGTGTCATTTGGACTGCGCGCGGCGACAGGCGGCAGGCTCGAAGTCAAGACCATCGACCTCGCCTTCCTGATCGTGCCGGTGCTGCTGTTTGCACTCGCCAGCGGCAAGCTCACCGGCATCGATCTGTTCGGCGTCAAGGCGGACCTGAGCGCGCTGTGGGAGAAGGCGGCGACCACGCCCATCAAGGCGCAGATCAGCAAGTCTCAGTCCACCGGCGTGGCGGACGCGGTGCAAACCTTCGAGATGGCCGCCAAGGGCGGTCTGAGCGAATTGCCGCGCCTGGTGGATCGCAAGACCCAGGCGCTCGCTTTCACGCTGTCCGGCGGCGGCTACTACGGGCCGGCCATCCAGCGCTACTTCGAGGCCCTGTCGGGCAGCAACCAGTTGCGCGTGATCGTGATCAACGAACCCGACGGCCGCCTGTTTGGCGTGTTCGACGCGCCAGAGCTGGTGGCGGCGCTGCGCTTCTCTGGCGATGCCGGTTACGCGCAGTTCGAACAGCTGCTGAATGGCTCCGACCAGGCCTCGCGCGACGCACTGGCCCGCCTGCCGGGATTCATCGGCGCCGCGATGGCCACCTCCTCCGGCACGTCCAAGCATGAGGCGCTGCGCGGTATGGAACGGGCCGGCGTGGACATCCTGCCGGTGATCGACGACAAGCAGCGCTTCATCGGCACCGTCAGCCGCGCCGCGCTCACGGCCAGTCTGATCCTGTCGATCACCGAGCAGATCGGCGCCCGCTGAGCATTGCAGGGGCGGTTGCGCAGTACGGGCAACGCGCGCTACCGTCGCGCACAAGAACGAACGTTCGGCCATTCACGTTTGCGAGGAGAACGCACACATGGACGCCACCGCCCTGCGCCCGGCCGTCGACGCCGACGGCCACATCATGGAATCGCTGGCCGAGATGGCCGAGTACGCGCACCCGGCGGTGCGCGAGCTGTGCGTGAACCCGCAGAATTTCTTTCGCACGCCGTTCCCGACGCTGGATGGCGTGCACTGGCCGAAGCCGTCGGTATTCAAGGCCGAAGAAGGCGTGATGGGCGACCAGGAGCTCGCCAGCAAGCACCGCAAGGGTTCCGCCGAGGACTGGCTGGAGTTCCTGAAGAACGCCAACGTCGAGTACTCGATCATGTACACCAGCGAGGGCCTGACGGTCGGCCAGATTCGTGAGGAGGAATACGCGATCGCGGTCTGCCAGGCCTACAACGACTACGTGGCCGATCGCTACCGGCGCGTGAGTCCGAAGCTGCTGCCGATGGCGCTGATCCCGATGCAGAAGCCGGCTGCGGCAGTGGAAGAACTGCGCCGCGTAGTCAAGGAGCTGAAGCTGCCCGGCGCCATGCTGCCATCCACCGGCCTGCCGCTCGACCTTGGCCACGAGTACTACTGGCCGATCTACAAGGAGGCAGCGGACCTTGGCTGCGCGCTTGGCGTGCACGGCGGCTCGAACGTCGGGCTTGGTCTCGGCTCGGTCAACTCGATCCTGCCCTCGCACGTCATCCACCACCCGATGGGGCTGATGATCGCGGCCGTGTCCATGATCCACAACGGCCTGTTCGAGAAGTACCCCGGCCTGCGCGTCGCCTTCACCGAGGGCGGCTGCGGCTGGACCACCGTGCTGCTCGATCGCATGGCGCGCAACGCCGAACTCGGCATGATGGGCGCCTACCGCACCTTCGAGCACTACTGCCAGAACGGCCAGATCCTGATCGGCTGCGAGCCCGGCGAGGGCACGCTGCCGTATCTCATCAAGCGGGTCGGACCGGACGCATTTGCCTTCTCGACCGACTACCCGCACGAGGTAGACTTCCGCGCCGTGCGCAAGGAAATCGAGGCCGCCTACGCCCAGCCCGACCTCACGCTGGAAGAAAAGAACAAGCTGCTTGGCGACAACGCGCGGCGGTTCTTCAACCTGAACTGACCGCGCCGGTCAACGCGCCATCGCGCTTGCCGCGCCTCGGGAGCACCAAGCCATGAAACCCGACGACAGCTTCGCCGCCTCGCTGCCGCGCTGGCCCGCGGCCTTCAACGAAGTGCCCAAGTGGGTCTTCGAGGACGCCGACGTGTTCGCCCTGGAGCTCGACCGCATCTTCCGCGGCCCGGTCTGGCACCCGGTGGCGCACGAGGTCGAATTGCCGAACCCCGGCGACTACAAGACCGTTACCGTCGGACGCACGCCGCTGCTGGTGATACGCGGCGATGACGGCGTGGTCAGGGCGTTTCACAACGCGTGCACACACCGCAGCACCAAGCTGGCGATGAATTTCCGTGGCCACACCGGCGACATCGAGTGCCCCTACCACCGCTGGGTGTTCGACACCCAGGGTCAGTTGCGCGCCTGCCCCGGCGAGGCGGAGTTCCCGCCCGACTTCAAGCGCGCCGACTACAACCTCGCCGAGGCGCGCAGCGCAAGCTACGTCGGGCTGCTGTTCGTCAGCCTGCACGCCAGTCCCCCACCGCTCATGGACTGGATGGGCGCCATGGCGGGCCCGGTGCGGGACGCGCTCGGCGGTGACGGGCGCCTGAAACTGCTCGGCTACCAGAAGGTGCGCTATCAATCGAACTGGAAGATCTACATCGACAACGACGCCTTCCATGCCCCGTTGCTGCACGCGGCCTTTCGCATCCTGCGCTGGCAACGGCCCACCGGCCGCCAAAGCCGCCTGCCGGCCGGACACATGATGATCCTGTCCGCGGTGGACGAGGCGCCAGACCACGGCGGGCTGCTGCGCGACCCGAGCGTCATCGAATACCAGGGCGGCGCCGCGCCGCGCAACAAGGCCGCCGAGCAGGGGCCAGGATCGAGCCTGCTGGCGTTCTGGCCGCTCACCGCCATCGCCAACCATCTCGACATTTTCAACATCCGCTATGCCAATCCCGTGGGACTGGACCAGGTCGAGGTCCACTACGCCTACTTCGCCCATGCCGACGACGACGCGGACCTCGTGCGCCACCGCCTGCGCCAGTCGTCGAACATGATCGGCCCGAGCGGCTTCGTGAGCCTGGAAGACGCCACCGTGTTCATGCGCATCCAGCAGGCACTGGAAACCGATCCTTCGCGAACCTTCTTCCTGAAGGGTTACCGCGAGGGTGCGGACCTGACTGAAACCAAGCAGAACGACGAAGCCCCGAACGCGCTGTGGTGGGAGCACTACCGGCAGATGATGGGGTTCACCCGAGAAGCGGGATGAAATACAAGCCTTACCGCACTCCGCTCCTTGGCTTTGTTCATGAGAGCCCCGCGAACAGCCTCCGCTTGGCGAGCTCCGTACACATCACGTAGCCGGCGGTAATCGCCAGCACCGCCGCCAGCACGTTCGCCGGCAGCGGCGTGAACTCGAACAGCGCGTGGCTCGCCGGCAGGTAGGGCAGCGCGATCGCAACGCCGGTCAGCGCCAGCGTCAGACTCCACAGCAGCGTGCCCGGCCGGCTGCGCCAGGCGGGGCGGGCGGTGCGCACCACCAGCAGCACCCACAGCTCGGTCAGCAGCGACTCCACGAACCAGCCGGTGCGAAAGAGGGCCGGTGCGCCATCGGTCAGCCACAGCAGCAGCGCAAAGGTGAGGCCGTCGAACAGCGAGCTGATGAGGCCAAAGGTGAGCATGAAGCGGCGGATGGCGGCCACGTTCCAGCGGTGCGGCGTCTGCACGGCCTCCGCGTCCACCCGGTCGGTGGCGATGCCCATCGCCGGCAGGTCCGAGAGGAAATTGTTCAGCAGGATCTGCTTCGGCAGCAGTGGCAAAAACGGCAGAAACAGGCTCGCCGCCGCCATACTGATCATGTTGCCGAAGTTGGCGCTGGTGGTGGTGTAGATGTACTTGAGCGTGTTGGCGAAGGTGCTGCGGCCGAACTCGATGCCGCGGCACAGCACGTCAAGATCGTGCTGCAGCAGCACGAAATCGGCCGCCTGCTTGGCGACGTCCACCGCCTGATCGACCGAGATGCCGGCATCGGCGGCGTGCAGCGCCGGCGCGTCGTTGATGCCGTCGCCCAGATACCCCACCACGTGGCCGGAGCGCTTCAAGGCCAGGATCAGGCGCTCCTTCTGGTTCGGGTCGACCTCGGCGAACAGGTCGGTGTCGACCACCCGCTGCCACAGCGCCTCGTCGCGCATGTCGTCGATCTGCGCGCCGGTCAGCACCACCGGTTCCGCGATGCCCACCTCGCGCGCCAGGTGCGCCGCCACCAGGCGGTTGTCGCCGGTGATGATCTTGACCGCCACGCCCAGACGCCCGAGGTCGGCCAGCGTGCGCTCGATGCCGGGCTTGGGCGGGTCGAAGAACAGCAGAAAGCCCTCGAAGCAGAGGCCGGTCTCGTCGCTGGCGTGGTAGGCGGGTTTGACTTCGAGCGGGCGGCTGGCGACGCCGAGCACGCGGTAGCCCTGTTCGCTCCACGCGGCAAAGCGCTGTTCGAGGACGGCGGTTTGCGCGTCGTCCAGCGGAATTTCGGCCGCACCGACGCGCAGGCGCTCGCATACCGCCAGCACGCTGGCGAAGGCGCCCTTGGTCAGCAGCGTCGACGTGCCGTCCGGCCCGGCGGCGACGATGGACAGGCGCTTGCGCAGAAAGTCGTAGGGGATTTCGTCGAGCTTGCGCCAGGCGGCCGGGTTCAAGCCGGCCGGCACGCCGGCCGCCTCGATGGCGGCGTCGAGCGGGTTGTCGATGCCGGTCTCGAAGTGGGCGTTGAGGTAGGTGAGCTGCGCCACCCGCGCCGAGGGCTGCCCATCGCCACCCAGTGCGCCGTCGAGCTTGATCACCCCCACCGTCAGCGTGCCGGTCTTGTCGGTGCACAGCACATCCATGCTGCCGAGGTTCTCGATGGCGGCGAGCCGGCGCACGATCACGCCCTGACGGGCCATGGCCCGCGCCCCGTGCGACAGCGTGAGGGTCATGATGGCCGGCAGCAGCTCCGGCGACAGCCCCACCGCCAGCGCCACCGAGAACAGCAGCGCCTCCACCACCGGCCGCTCGAAGTGGACGTTGATGGCAAACACCGCCAGCGTCAGCGCCACCATCACCTGCGTCAGCAGCGCGCCGAAGCGGCGGATGCCAAGCTCGAACTCGGTCGGCGGCGCGCGCCGGCGCAGGCGGTGGGCGATGGCGCCGAACGCCGTGCCGGCACCGGTCTCGACGATCAACGCCCGGGCCGTGCCGCTGCGCACCGAGGTGCCCATGAATACGCAGCCGTGGCGCTCGGCGAGGCCGGCCTGCGGCGGCGCCGTGCCGGGGGTTTTCTCGACCGGGAAGGTCTCGCCGGTCAGCACCGCCTCGGTGACGAAAAAGTCCTTCGCCTCCAGCAGCACGCCGTCGGCCGGGATCAGGCTGCCGGCGGCCAGCTGCACCACGTCGCCCGGCACCACTGCCTCGGCCGGCAGGCTCACCGTCGCGCGGTCGCGCAGCACCGTCACCCGCGCCGCGACCTGTTCGCGCAGCGCCGCCACCGCCGCCGAGGCGCGGTACTCCTGCACGAAGCCGAGCCCGCCGCTGCCGAGCACGATGCCGAGCACAATGGCGGCGTCGAGCCACTCGTGCAGGTAGAGCGACAGCAGGCCGGCGAACAGCAGGATCAGCACCAGCGGATCGGTGAACTGCTTCAGCAGCAGCGCCAGCGGCGCCAGCGCCGGGCCTTCCGGCAGGCGGTTCGGGCCGTGCTCGGCAAGGCGGCGGGCGGCTTCGGTGGCGCTCAGGCCGCCCGCTGTGCTGCGCAGCGCTTGCAGCAGGTCGTCCGGCGACCGGGACCAGTAGGCTTCGCGCGCGGCGTCGGGCATGGCTCGGGGCGGCGGTCGGGTGGGCAGGGCGTGGGCAGTATAGTGACGGCGCCTTGCCGCCACGCCCCGCGCCGACTGCGTTCGTGCCCGCAACCGCTCCGCCCGCCGTGACCCGCCCGCCGGCCGACCGCGCACGGCGTCTCGCTCGTGCCGCCTGGCTGTTCGGCGCGCTGCTGTTGCTGGCGGTGCTGGGCGTTGGCCTGCACCTTGGCGAACTGCACGAGGTGCTCGCCCTGCTCGCCGAGTTGCGCTGGCCGTGGCTCGCTGCGGCGCTGGCGCTGCAGGCGATGACCTATGTCTGCGCCGCCGGCGTCTGGCAGCGGGTATTGGCGCGCCTTGGCGAGACACGACCGCTGGCGGGCCTGGTGCCGCTCAGCCTGGCCAAGCTGTTCACCGATCAGGCCATGCCGAGTGGGGGGCTGAGCGGCAACATCCTGTTCGTGCATGCCATGCGCCGGCGCGGTGTCGCGGCGCCAGCGGCGATGGCCGCACTGGTCGTGAGCATGATCGGCCACTACCTCGCCAACCTGCTGCTGGCGGCGCTGAGCGGCCTCGCCTTGGCGCAGTACGACCTGCTGCACCCGGCGTTGACCGCGTTGCTGCTGGCCTACGGCGCCTTCGCGGTGCTTCTGATCGGGGCCGTGTGGGCGGTGGCGGGCGGCCGCGGCCTGCCGCGCTGGCTGCCGGGGCGTCGCTCGCCGCGCGTGGCGCGCCTGCTGGATGCGCTCGCGCGCACCGCCCCCGGCGTGCTGCGCGGGCGGGTGCTGCTGGCGGTGGGACCACTGCAGGCCGCAATCGTGCTTTTGGACGCCGCCACGCTGTGGGTCATGCTGTGGGCGCTCGGTCAGGCGGTGGCGCCGGCGTTGGTGCTGGCGGCGTTCGTGTGCGCCAGCCTGGTGATGGAGATGGGGCCGATCCCGCTCGGTCTTGGCAGCTTCGAGGCCACCTGCGTCACCGTGCTGGGGCTTGCCGGCGTGCCGCTGGCGGCGGCGCTCCCGGCCACGGTGCTGCTGCGTGGCTTCACGCTGTGGCTGCCGATGCTGCCCGGGCTTTGGCTGACGCGCCGCGAGCGGCGGCGCACCACCGCGCCCACGACCTGACTTGCCGAACCCCGGCGCGGGCCCGGTTTCCGGGCCCTACAATCGCTGCCCGCAGCGCAAGTCCCCTTGCACAAACCGCCAATCGCGACCGAGAACCACTGGAGAAACCCCATGCCCGGCATGCTCGACAACAAGGTCATCATCGTCACCGGCGGCGGTGGCGCCATCGGCGGCGGCATTGCGCGTCTCGCCGCCGCGCAGGGCGCGCGGGTGGTGGTCAACGACATCGGCGGCTCGGTGGGCGGCGATGGCGCCGACGCCGGACCCGCCCAGCGCATGGTGGACGAGATTCGCGCCGCCGGCGGGCAGGCCGTGGCCAGCACCGCGAGCGTCGCCTCCTGGGACGGCGCGCAGGCCATGGTGCAGACGGCGCTCGACGCCTACGGCCGCGTGGACGGCGTGGTCAACAACGCTGGCATCCTGCGCGACGGCATCTTCCACAAGATGTCGCCCGAGGACTTCGAGGCGGTGATCCAGGTGCACCTGTTCGGCTCGTTTTATCTCAGCCGCGCCGTGGCGCCGCTGTTTCGCGAGCAGGGTGCGGGCGCCCTGGTGCACATGACGTCCACGTCCGGCCTCGTCGGCAACGTCGGCCAGGCCAACTACGCGGCGGCCAAACTCGGCATCGTCGGACTGTCGAAGTCGATCGCGCTCGACATGCAGCGCTTTGGCGTGCGCAGCAACTGCATCTCGCCGTTCGCCTGGAGCCGCATGATCGGCGCCATCCCCACCGACACGCCCGAGCAACAGGCGCGCGTCGAGCGCCTGAAGCGCATGACGCCCGACAAGATCGCGCCGGTGGCGGTGTTCCTGCTGTCGGACGCGGCCACCAAGGTCAACGGCCAGATCTTCGCCGTGCGCGCCAACGAAGTGTTCCTGATGTCGCAGTCGCGCCCGCTGCGCTCCATCCACCGCGACGGCGGCTGGACGCCCGAGCAGCTGGCCGAGCGCCTGCCGGCGGCGTTCGCCGAGCAGTTCTACCCGCTCGCCGTGTCGGCCGACGTGTTCGCCTGGGATCCCATCTGATGGCCATCGACTACGGGCGCCTGCTCGCCTGGCCGGTGCCGGAAATCCGCCAGGCCTACAGCGTGCGCGACAGCCAGCTCTACGCGCTCGCCGTGGGCCTCGGCGCCGACCCGACCGACACCCGCCAACTGCCCTTCGTCTACGAGCAGTCCCCCCAGGCGCTGCCCACGCAGGCCGTGGTGCTGGGCTACCCCGGCTTCTGGATGAAGGATCCGGGCACCGGCGTCGACTGGGTGCGCCTGGTGCACGCCGAGCAGGGCCTGACGCTGCACCAGCCGCTGCCGGCCAGCGGCGAGGTGATCGGCCGCACCCGCGTCATCGGCATCAACGACAAGGGCCCGGGCAAGGGCGCCATCGTCTACAGCCGGCGCACCCTGCACGACGCCACCAGCGACGCACTCATCGCCACGCTCGACAGCAGCACGTTTTGCCGCGGCGATGGCGGCTGCGGCGGCAGCGATGCGCCGCCGATGACGCTGACCGCCACGCCGGAGCGCGCGCCGGACGCCGTGTGCGCACTCCCTACCCTGCCGCAGCAGGCGCTGCTGTATCGGCTGTGCGGGGACTTCAACCCGCTGCACGCGGACCCCGCGGTGGCGCGCGCCGCCGGCTTCGACCGGCCCATCCTGCACGGCCTGTGTACCTTCGCCGTGGCCGGCCACGCGCTGCTGCGCGAGGCGTGCGGTTACGACCCGGCGCGGCTCACCTCAATGCAGGCGCGCTTCTCGGCGCCGGTCTACCCCGGCGAGACGCTGCGCACGGAAATCTGGCGCGAGGCGGACGACGTCGCGTTTCGCACGTGGGCGGTGGAGCGCGACATCGTGGTGCTGAGTCACGGCCGGGCCGGGATCAAACCTGCCTGAGCCTGACGCTCAGGCGTCTCCCGCAGACTGCAATTTCTGCCGGCGGGTGAAGTCGAGCATCCGCTCGATCGGCAGCCGGGCGCGGGCGCCGATGGCGGGATCGACGTGAATCTCTCCAGCGCCGGTTTCGAGCGCGTGCAGCAGTGCCGTCAGGCTGTTCATGGCCATCCACGGGCAGTGCGCGCAGCTGCGGCAGGTGGCGCTCTTGCCGGCGGTCGGCGCCTCGATTAGGCGCTTGCCGGGCGCGAGCTGGCGCATCTTGTGGAAGATGCCGCGATCGGTGGCGACGATGAACTCGTCGGCGTCCATGTCGCGCACCGCCTGCACCATGCGGCTGGTGGAGCCGACCACGTCGGCCTGGGCGATGACGCTCGCCGGCGATTCCGGGTGCACCAGCACCTTGGCTCTGGGGTGCTCGCGGCGCAGCGCTTCGAGCTCCGTGCCCTTGAACTCCTCGTGCACGATGCAGGCGCCGTCCCACAGCAGCATGTCGGCGCCGGTCTGCTCGCGGATGTAGGCGCCAAGATGCTTGTCCGGCGCCCACAGAATCTTCTGCCCCTTCGCGTGCAGGTGGTTCACGATGTCCACCGCGCAGGACGAGGTGACCATCCAGTCGGCGCGCGCCTTCACCGCCGCCGAGGTGTTGGCATACACGACCACGGTGCGGTCCGGGTGCTGGTCGCAGAACGCGCTGAAACGATCCACCGGGCAGCCGAGATCGAGCGAGCAGGTCGCCTCCAGTTCCGGCATCAGCACGCGCTTTTCCGGGTTCAGGATCTTGGCCGTCTCGCCCATGAAGCGCACGCCCGCCACCACCAGCGTCGAGGCCGGGTGTTCATTGCCGAAACGGGCCATGTCGAGCGAGTCCGACACGTAGCCGCCGGACGATTCGGCCAGCGCCTGCAGCGCGTCATCCACGTAGTAGTGCGCCACCAGCACGGCGTCCTGCGCCTTCAGCAGCGCTCGAATGCGCGCTTCGAGCGCCGCGCGCGCGGCGCCGGCAGGCTCCGGGCGCTCCACGTCCGCGGTGCGCGGGTAGTCGTTGACCGGGGTGGCGTACTGGGTGTCGGCGGGCATGGGGGCTCCGGGCGCAGCGGAAATCGGTGCCTAGATTGGCATTCGGCGGCGCGATTGCAAGGCCGGCGCGGGAGGCGCCGGTTCATATCCGGACCGTAGCATCCATGTGTGGGAGGCCCGCCCTCGGGCCGAATGACGTGGCGCGGAGCTACGAAGATTCGCGGCGGGGGCGCCGCTCCCACAGCGATATCGCGGGCTGGTGCATCACTGAGCGCCGAGCTACGCGGCGACGGGGTCGAACAGCTCGATCCAGTGCCGCACCGGCACCGGCGCCGCGGCCTCCAGGTGATGCAGGCAGCCGATGTTGGCGGTGGCGATCAGATCCGGCCCAGCCGCAGCGAGGTTGTCGAGCTTGCGCCCGCGCAGTTCGTGCGACAGCTCGCGCTGCAAGAGTGCGTAGGTGCCGGCCGCGCCGCAGCACAGATGGCCATCGGCGACCGGCAGCAGCTCGAATCCCGCCCGCCGCAGCAGGCCCTCCACCACGCCCGACAGGCGCTGGCCGTGCTGGAGCGTGCAGGGGCTCTGGAAGGCAATGCGGCGCGGCGCGTCCCGTGCTGGCGTGAGGCCGGCGACATCCTCGGCGGCGATGACCTGCGACAGATCGCGCGCCAGCGCCGAAACCCGCGCTGCGCGGTCCGCGTAGACGGGGTCGTCCGCCAGCAGGCGGCCGTAGTCCTTCACCTGCACGGCGCAGCCGCTGGCGGTGACGACGATCGCCTCGGCGCCCGCCGCGATCTGCGGCCACCAGGCGTCGATGTTGCGGCGCATGAAATCGCGCGCTTCGCCGGTGGCGGTGAGGTGGTGGCTGATGGCGCCGCAGCAGCCGGCAGCGGGGGCGGTTTCCAGCGTGATGCCGAGCTGGTCGAGCACACGTTGCGCGGCGGCGTTGATGCGCGGTGCCAGGGCGTCCTGCACGCAGCCGGCAAGCAGCAGCATGCGGCGCGTGTGACGCGCGGTCGGACGCGGCCCCGCGGCCTGCGCAGACGGGATCATTGCCTTGAGTGTTGCCGGCAGCAGCGGACGCAGCGTGCGACCTACGCCAAGCAGGGCCCCGAAGCGGCCCGGGTGGGGCAATACGGCCCGCAGCGCGCGGCGTAACAGGCGTTCGGGCGCGCCACGCGGCACCGCCCGCTCGGCAAGCTCCCGGCCAAAGTCGAGCACGCGCCCGTACTCGACGCCGGCCGGGCAGGTGGTCTCGCAGGCCCGGCAGGTGAGGCAACGGTCGAGGTGGGATTGCAGGCTCGCCGGCACGGCGCCGGTCTCGATGGCGCCCTTGATCTGGTAGATGCGCCCGCGCGGGCCGTCGAGCTCGTCCCGGCGCACCTGGAACGTGGGGCAGGTAACGTTGCAGAACCCGCAGTGCACGCACTTGCGCACGATGCGCTCGACGGCTGCACCCTCGGCGCTGGCGCGCACGTGTGCCGGAAATCGCGTCTGCATGAACTCCCCAGGGACTGGCTCGCCGCGCGGCGGGCGCCAACCTTAGCAGCTTGCCGCAGCGCGTTCCGGGCTATAGCGCAGGCGCCACCTGCGGCAGCATGGGCGCCGGCACGAACGACGGCACCTCGCCCGCGGCGCGGCGCTCGGCCGGCCAGCGTGCACTCACGTGAAAGGACGGTGCGGTGCCCTGCCCTGCGTCGGCGCTGGGTGCGCTGGCGGACATGATGCCGAGCGCGCTCGGCAGCTCGTGCGGCAGGCGCAGGCCAACGTCGTCCGGGCCCTGCCTGGCCCGCGTCAGGTACTGCTCACGGGCGGCGCCCGCGTCCGGCGTGGCGAGCACCACCAGCACCACTCGCCGGTTGCGCGTGCGGCCGTCCTCGCTGGCGTTGTCGGCAATCGGCCTGTACTCGCCGTAGCCCGCCAGCGACAGGCGCAGCGGGTCGATGCCGCGCTCCAGCAGGCGGTGCACCATGCTGCCGGCGCGCGCGGCCGACAGGTCCCAGTTGGACCGGAACTGGCTGGTGCTGATGGGCACGTTGTCGGTGTAGCCCTCGACGCGCATGGCGTTCGGCACCGTGGACAGGATGTCGACCACCCGGTCGACGATCGGCAGCGCGTCGGTGCGCACCTCGGCCCGGCCGGAGTCGAACAACACCGCCGAGCGGATTTCGAGTTCCAGCCACTGGCGGCCCTCGCGAATGCTGACCAGCTCCTCGGCGATCAGCGGCCCGAAGGCCTGCGCCAGCTCGTTGGCCACCTGTTCCAGGGCTGCCTTCCCGTCGCCATCGCCCCCACCGGCGCCACTCTGGGCCTTCTTGCGGGACGCTTCGATCACGCGGTTCTGCGCCATCGGCGGCAGCTCGACCGCCATGCCGGACGGGCTCTTGACGATGTTGCCGATCTGGATCGGCATCAGCGACTTGGTCGGCGAGCGAAACGCCGCGATCATCGAGTCCGACAGCACGCGGTACTTGCCCTCGTTGACCGACGACACGGAGTACATCACGACGAAGAACGCGAACAGCAGCGTGATGAAGTCGGCGTACGAGACCAGCCACCGTTCGTGGTTCTCGTGCTCCTCGTGCTTTTTCTTGCGGGCCACGGCGGCAGGCTCAGTGCAGGTAGCCGTGCAGCTTCATTTCGATGTTGCGCGGGTTCTCGCCGGCGGCGATGGCCGCCAGCCCTTCGATGGTCAGCTCCTTGAACTGGCTGCGGTGGTGCACCACGCCCTTGATCTTGGTGGCCATCGGCAGGAAGAACAGGTTGGCGAGCGCCACGCCGTAGATGGTGGCGACGAAGGCCACCGCGATGCCGCCGCCGAGCTTGCTCGGGTCCGACAGGTTCTCCATCACGTGGATGAGACCCATCACGGCGCCGATGATGCCGATGGTCGGCGAGTAACCGCCGAAGCCGTCGTACACCTTGGCGGCAGTGTTCTCCTGGTGCTCGGCCGCGGACAGCTCCACTTCCAGCACGCCGCGGATGGTATCCGGCTCGCTGCCGTCGACCAGCAGTTGCAGGCCCTTCTTCAGGAAGGGATCGGTCTCGGCCTCGGATGCAGTTTCGAGCCCCAGCAGGCCCTCGCGGCGGGCCACATTGCCCCACTCGACGATCTTGTCTATGGCGCCCTTGAAATCGAGCTTGGGCGGCATGAACACCCAGCCCGCCATCTTGAGCGCATTCAAGAAAATCGGCAGCGGGGTTTGCACCATCACCGCGCCGACCGTACCGCCGCCGACGATCAGGAACGCCGTCGGCTGCACCAGCGAGCTCAGGTGCCCGCCTTCGAGCGCGTTGCCGCCGATGATGGCCAGGAACGCCATCACCACACCGGCGAAACTCAAAATGTCCATGGGTCAGACCTCGTGCCGCCGGGCGCTCAGGCGCCGCCGCCCAGGCGCGCGCGCAGCCGCACCAATGCCTGACCGTGGATCTGGCACACGCGCGACTCGCTCACGCCGAGCACCTCGCCGATCTCGCGCAGGTTCAGCTCCTGCTCGTAGTAGAGCGACATCACCAGCTTCTCGCGGGGCGGCAGCAGGTCCACGGCGGCGGCGATGCTGGCGCGCAGGTTGTCTTCCTCCACCTGCGCCTGCGGGCCGGGCCCGCTGTCGGCAATGCCGTTCTCCCACGGCTCGTCTTCTTCGTTGCCGAGGTCGGCAAAGCGCACCACGCCGAACTCGGACGCCTCGCGCACCAGCGTGTAGTAGCTGTCGAGATCCATGCCGAGGTGCCGGGCGATCGCCTCCGGCGAAGCCTCGCCGCCGAGTTCGCGCTCGGCCGCGCGCGTCGCCTCGGTGAGCTGACGCAGCTTGCGCAGCGCCGTGCGCGGCAGCCAGCCGCCGCGGCGCAGCTCGTCGAGCATGGTGCCGCGGATGCGGATGCCGGCGTAGGTCTCGAAGCTCGCGCCCTGGCTGTCGTCGAAACGCCGGGCGGCCTCCATCAGGCCGATCATGCCGGCCTGGATGAGATCGTCCACCAGCACGCTCGCCGGCAGGCGCGCCAGCAGGTGATAGGCGATGCGCTTGACCAGCGGCGCGTGCAGGTGCACCAGGCGGTCCACCTCCTTGGCCGAAACCTCCGGGCTGGCGGTTTTCTTGTAAGCCAGAACTGCGCTCATGCCGAACCTCCCAACGCAACCTCACGGGGCTGCACCACACGCTCGAAGAAGAACTCCAGATGTCCACTCGCGCCGCGCGGGCGCGGCCAGCGCTCCACCTGCTCCGCCAGCTGGCGCAGCGCGAACGCCGCCGGGCTGCGCGGGTAGGCCTCCAGCACCGACGCGCGCTGTTGCACGGCCCGGCGCAGGTAGTCGTCGAACGGCACCACGCCGGCGAACTCCAGCACCACGTCGAGGTACTGGTCGCACACGGCGAGCAGCTTGCCGAACAGCTCGCGCCCGTCGCGGGCGCGACGGACCATGTTGGCGAGCACTCGGAACCGGCTCACACCGTGCTGGGTGCTCAGCAGCTTGATCAGGGCGTAGGCGTCGGTCAGCGAGGCCGGCTCGTCGCACACCACCACCAGCACCTCCTGCGCGGCGCGGGCGAAGCTCATCACCTGTTCCGATACGCCGGCCGCGGTATCCACCAGCAGCACGTCAAGATCGGCCGCCAGTTGCCCGAAGGCGTGGATGAGGCCGCCGTACGCCGCCGGCGGCAGGTCCGCCATGCCGGGCACGCCGGACGCCGCCGGCACGATGCGAAGTCCGGCCGGGCCATCGAGGATGATCTCGTCGAGCTCGCGCTCGCCGCGCAGCACGTGCTCCAGCGTGTAGCGCGGCTTCAGGCCCAGCAGCACGTCCACGTTGGCGAGGCTGAGATCGGCGTCCAGCAGCATCACGCCGCGCCCGCGCTGGGCGAGCGCCACGCCAAGGTTGACGGACACATTGGTCTTGCCGACGCCGCCCTTGCCGCCGGTGACGGCGATCACCTGCACCGGGCGGGCCGCGCGCAGGCCGCGCAGTCCCTGCGCCTGATCGAAAGCGGCCTCAAGCATGGGCAGCCACCCGCTGCGGCCGGACGATCGGCGCCGGACTGACCTGCGGTGAGCGCACCGTGCGTGCCTGCACGCGCTGTGCGGCGAGGCTCACCAGATCCCGCGCCCGCGCCGGGCGCAGATCCTCCGGCACGCGCTGGCCGTCGGTGACACAGGCAATCGGCAGGCCGTGGCGAATCACCGCCGACAGCGTGCCGCCGAGGCTCGGGCACTCGTCGAGCTTGGTCAGCACGCAGCCGGCGAGCGGCAGCGCGCCGAACGTGGTGATGGTTTCGTCCAGCATGGTCTCGTGGGCGTTACTCGCCAGCGTGAGGTAGCCGCGCAGGCCCTCGCGGCGCAGGCTCGCCAGCGCCTCGCCCAGGCGCAGGTCGCGCTGGCTCATGCCGGCGGTGTCGACCAGCACCAGGCGCTTGTTGGCGAGCGCCGCGAGTGCCGTCGCCAGATCGTCTGCCGAGTCGACCATCTGCACCGGCACGCCGAGCAGGCGGCCGTAGTTCTGAAGCTGTTCGTGGGCACCGACGCGGTAGTTGTCGGTGGTCAGCAGGCCAAGATGCCGGGCGCCGTGCTCACGCACGAAGCGCGCGGCGAGCTTGGCTACCGTGGTGGTCTTGCCGACGCCGGTCGGCCCGAGCAGCGCCACCACACCCCCTTCGGCCAGCATGTCGTCGCTCGCGATCGGGATGCGGGCGACCAGATGCTGGCCCAGCAACTCGCGCCAGGCAGCGCCCATGTCCTGTGTGTCGCCAAGCTGGCCAAGCAACTCGCCGATCAGCGCCGGGGCGAGACCGAGCTGTTCCAGGTGCTGCGCGAGCTGCGCCTCAAGCGGCGTGCGCCGCAGCGCCGCCGACTGCCGCAATTCCGCCTCCAGCAGCGCGCGCAGGTTGGTGAGCTCGCTGCGCAGTTGCGAGATGGCCGGGTCGACCGCCCAGGCGAGGCGGTCGAGATCGGCCGGAGCCCGCAGCTCGTCGCTCGCCGCGCGCGGCAATTCCCGGCCGGTGCCGGCCGGCAAGGCGTCGCCGTCGCCGGCCGCCGCCAGGCGCTCCACCAACGCCGCGTCGTAGTCGTCCGCCGCGATCACCTCGACGCCGTCCGGCAGGCGGCGGCTCGACAGGATCACCGCCTGCGCACCCTGCGCCTGACGCACCTGGTGCAGGGCCCGGCGCATGTCCGGGGCGCTGTAGCGCTTGATCTGCATACCCGTATCTCCGTGTCGTGGTGGACGCTCAGCGTCCACCGATGTTCGCGACCACCCGCACCTGGCGGTTCTCCGGCAGCTCCTCGTAGGCCAGCACCTTGAGGTCCACCGCCAGGTGCCGCACGAAGCGCGCCAGCCACAGCCGCAGCGCGTTCGGCGCCACCAGCACCGCCGGCTGGCCCAGCAGTTCCTGGCGCTGCGCCGCGTCGGCCAGCAGGCCCCGCAGGCGCTCGGCAAGTCCAGGCTCCAGTCCCAGCGCGCCGTCGCCGCCCTGCACGGCTTTTAGCAACAGGCGTTCCAGATCGGGGTCAAGCGTCATCAGTGCTAGCTCTGCGGCCATTCCGAAGATCTCCTGCACGATGCCGCGGCCGATCGCCACCCGCACCAGCGCCGTCAGAACGTCGGGATCCTGACTGCGCGCGCCGTGCTCCGCCAAAGACTCGGCGATGGTCCGCAGATCGCGGATCGGCACGCCCTCTTGGAGGAGATTCCGCAGCACGCGCAGCACCGTGCCGAGCGGCAGCACCTTCGGCGTGAGGTTCTCGACCAGCTTCGGCGCCTGCGCGGCGAGCCGATCGAGCAGCTGCTGCACTTCCTCGTGGCCGAGGAGTTCATGGGCTGATTTGGTCAGCACCTGCGACAGGTGCGTCGCCACTACGGTGGCGGCGTCGACCACGGTGTAGCCCGCCATCTGCGCCTGCTCGCGAAGACCCCTCTCGATCCACAGCGCGTCGAGGCCGAAGCTCGGGTCCTTGGTGGCGATGCCCGGCACCGGCGTCGTGACGTGCCCCGGGTTGATGGCCAGATCCCGCTCCGGCATCAGCTCGCCCTGCCCGGCCGTGGCGCCCATCAGCGTGATGCGGTAACCGCCCGGCGGCAGGTCCAGGTTGTCGCGGATGTGCACCGGCTGCAGCAGGAAGCCGAGTTCCTTCGACAGCTTCTTGCGCACGCCCTTGATGCGCGCCAGCAGCTCGCCGCCCTGCGCCTTGTCGACCATCGGGATCAGTCGATAGCCGACTTCGAGGCCCACCAGGTCCACGCCGGCCACCTCGTCCCAGCCGAGTTCCTTGTGCTCCTCGGGCGCCGGCAGGGCCTGACCGTCGGCGGTCTTGTCCGCCGCAGGCGCGGCCGTGCGACGCTGGTGCAGCCGCCAGGCCGCCCAGCCAAGACCACCGCCCAGGCTCAGAAACGCGAAGTGCGGCATGCCCGGCACCAGCCCCAGCACGCCAACCAGGCCGCCCGCGATGCCGAGCGCGGTCGGGTTCGCCAGCAACTGGTTGCTGACCTGCGTGGAGACGTTGGCCGACTGCGACACGCGCGTCACCAGGATCGCCGCCGCCACCGACAGCAGCAGCGACGGCACCTGCGCCACCAAACCATCGCCGATGGTCAGCAGGCTGAACACGCGCAGCGCATCGCCGGCCGCCATGCCGTGCTGGCCCATGCCGATGGCGATGCCGCCCAGGATGTTGATGACCAGAATCAGCACGCCGGCCATGGCGTCGCCGCGCACGAATTTGCTCGCGCCGTCCATGGCGCCGTAGAAGTCGGCTTCCTGGCGCACTTCCTCGCGCCGTGTCTGCGCCTGCTGCTGGTTGATGATGCCGGCCGAAAGGTCCGCATCGATCGCCATCTGCTTGCCGGGCATGGCGTCCAGCGTGAAGCGGGCGTTGACTTCCGACACGCGCCCGGCGCCCTTGGTGACCACCGCGAAGTTGATGATCATGAGGATGATGAACACGATCAGACCGACCGCGTAGTTGCCGCCCATCACGAACGCGCCAAACGCCTCGATCACATGCCCGGCCGCCCCCGGCCCGGTGTGGCCGTGCAGCAACACCAGACGCGTGGAGGCGACGTTGAGCGCCAGGCGCAGCAATGTGGCGACCAGCAGCAGCGTCGGGAACACCGCAAAGTCGAGCGGGCGCAGCGCGTACACCGCCACCAGCAGCACCACCAGCGACAGCGCGATGTTGAACGTGAACAGCAGGTCCAGCAGCAGCGGCGGCAGCGGGATCAGCATCATGCCGAGCAGCGTCAGCACCAGCAGCGGCGTGCCGAGGCCAAGCCCCGCCAGCGCGCGCCAGTTGCCCATGCGAAGCGTTGCAGTCGTCACGTCAGGTTCTCCTCAAGACCGTCAATGCGCCACGCCGCCGCGTGGACGTTGCAGTTCGTCCGGCACGGCGAGCGCCGGCAGGTCGCCAAGGCCGTGCTGGCCGGCGCGCAGCTGGTACACCCAGGCCAGCACCTGCGCCACCACGGTGTACAGCTCGCGCGGCACCTCGGCGCCGAGCTTTGTCGTGTAGAACAGCGCGCGCGCCAGCGGCGGCTGCTCCAGGATCGGCACGCCGTGCTCCCTGGCCGCGGCGCGAATCTGCTGCGCGACAAGATCCGCGCCCTTGGCGACCAGCCGCGGCGCGCCGTCGGCGCCCACGTCGTAGCGCAGCGCCACCGCGTAGTGGGTGGGGTTGGTGATGACGACGGACGCCTTCGGGATGTCCTGCATCATCCGGCGGCGGGACAGCTCCTGCTGGCGCTGGCGGATGCGCCCGCGCACCTCCGGCCGGCCCTCGGATTCCTTCATCTCGTCCTTGATGTCCTGGCGCGTCATGCGCAGCTGCTTGGCGTGGTTCCAGAGCTGGAACGGCACGTCCACGGCGGCGATCAGCAACAGGCCCAGCGCGGTCACAAAAAACGCCTTCGCGGACAGACCGAGCGCGTGCACGATGGCGCCCGGCATCGGCTCGCTGCCGAGCGCGAGCAGCGCCGGCGCCATCTGCCGCACCACCAGCCACGCGATGCCGCCCAGCACCACAAACTTGGCGAGCGCCTTGCCCGTCTCGACCGCACCCTGCGCCGAGAACACGCGCTTGAGGCCCTTGGCCGGGTCCAGGCGCTCGAACTTCGGCGCGAGGTTCTCGGCCGACAGCAGAAAGCCACCCAGCAGCATCGGCGCCGCCGTGGCGATCACCAATGCCAGCAACAGCCACGGCGCGAGCGCCCACAGCGCCTGCCCGCTGGCGGCGCCGAGGTGCGACACGAGCGCCGCCGGGTCGAGCGCCGCGGCGCGATCGATGGTGAAACCGCCGCGCATCAGGTCGATGAATACCGACCCCAGATGCCCGCCGAGCGCCCACAGGCCGCCCGCGCCCAGCAGCACCAGCGCGGCGGAGTTCAGTTCCCGCGAGCGGGCGATCTGGCCCTTGTCCCGCGCGTCCTTAAGACGCTTGGGCGTGGCCTTTTCTGTGCGTTCCTGCCCGGTCTCTTCGGCCATCTCAGCGGCCTCCGAACACGCCGGCCAGGCGTTGCGTCGCCTGCCCGAATATGCCGTCCCACTGGCCGGTCAACGCGGGCAGGGTCATCAGCACCACCAGCAGCCCCACCAGCAGCGACACCGGAAAGCCGACCGCGAACAGGTTCAGCTGCGGCGCGGCGCGGCTGACCACCGCGAACACCAGGTTCACCACCAGCAGCACCGTCACCGCCGGCAGCGCCACCAGCAGACCGAGCGCGAACATGTCGGTGATGAAGCCGGCTACGGCGCGAAAGTCCGAAAATACGAGCCCCACCGGCCCCACCGGCAGCGTGGTGAAGCTGCGTGCCAGCAGCTCCAGCAACAGCAGATGGCCGTTGCCGGCCAGCATCAGCAGCAGCGCCAGCATCACGTAGAGCTGGGACAGGATCGGCACGCTGACGCCGTTTTGCGGGTCCACCATGGACGCGAACCCGAGCCCCATGCCGAGCGACACCATCTCGCCGGCAAAGGTGAGCGCGGCCAGGAACAGTTGCAGCAGAAAGCCGCCCAGCACGCCGATGCCGACCTGCTGAAGCGCAGTCATAAGCCCGAGCGGCGACAGAAAATCGACCGCCGGCATGGGCGGCAGGGTCGGCACCAGCAGCGCGGCCAGCGCCACGGCAATCGTGATGCGCACGCGCACCGGCACGCTGCGCGCGCCGAACAGCGGCGCCGCCAGCAAGAACGCCGACAGGCGCAGGAACGGCCACACGAACTGGCCGACCCAGGCACCGATGGCGGCGCTGTCGACGTCCATCAGCCGATCATTCCCGGAATGGAGGTCACCAGACGCTGCGTGTAGTCGACCAGCGTCTGCAGCAGCCACGGGCCGGTGATTACGAGAAGCACCGCCATCGCCGCGAGCTTCGGCACGAAGCTCAGCGTCATTTCGTTGATCTGCGTCGCCGCCTGCAGCATGCCGATCACGAGGCCCACCACCAGCATCGCCAGCAGCGGCCCACCGGCCAGCAGCAGACACATCCACAGCGCCTCGCGGCCGACGTCGAGCACGGTTTGCGGGGTCATCGCGCGCTCACCGGTAAAAGCTGCCGGCGAGCGTGCCGAGCACCAGCGACCAGCCGTCGACCAGCACGAACAGCATGATCTTGAACGGCAGCGAGATGATCATCGGCGACAGCATCATCATGCCGAGCGACATCAGGACGCTGGCGACCACCAGATCGATGACCACGAACGGCACGAACAGCAGAAAGCCGATCTGAAAGGCGGTCTTGAGTTCGCTGGTCACGAACGCCGCCACCAGCAGCGTGAACGGCACCGCGTCCGGGCTCTCGAAGCTCGCGTCCTTGCCGGCGATGCGGGCAAAGGTGGCGATGTCGCTCTCGCGCGTCTGCGCGAGCATGAACTGCCGCAGCGGCGCGGCGGCCTTTTGCGCCGCGTCCGGCAGCGCGAGTTCTTCTTTCAGGTACGGCTGCAGCGCGTCGGTGTTGATGCGCTCCAGCACCGGCCCCATCACGAACAGCGTCAGCAGCAGCGCCAAGCCGGCCAGAATCTGCGCCGAGGGCGTCTGGCCGGTGCCGAGCGCCTGACGCAGGATGGCGAGCACGATCACGATGCGCGTGAACGACGTCATCGCCAGCAGCACGCCCGGCAGCAGCGTCAGGAACGTCATCACCGCCAGCACCTGCAGGCTCACGCTCCAGGTCTGGCCGCCACCGGCGGCCTGCGTCAGCGTGAGCGCCGGCAGGCCGGTCGCGGCGAGCGCCGACAGCGGCGCCAGCAAAATCAATCCGAGCGCGAGGCGCTTCATGCCGCCCCCTGCGCGTTGCGGGCGTCGTCGAGCGCGGCGGCGAACGGCGCGGCATCCGCCTGCTCACCGATCACCAGCAGCGTCTGCACTCGGCCGGGCGCAACGCCGACCAGCACCTGCCGGCCGGCCACTTCCACCAGCACTGCCCGTTCGCGCGTGCCGAGGCTCTGCGCCGCCAGCACGCGGATGGCGCCGCTCGCCCCGCCGCGCACCTGCAGGCGCTTCAGCACCACGAACAGGCCGCCGATCAGCCCCACCACCAACAGCAGGCTGACCAGCATCTGCCCGCTCGCGGCCAGCGCTGCCGACCCCGACGGCACCGCCGCGATGGCCGGCAGCGGCGCGAACAGCAGGAGCGCCGCTGCGCGCATCAAACAGCTCCCGCCGCGCGCGCCGCCGGGCTCACCACCTCGGTGAGGCGAATGCCGAACTTGTCCTCGACCACCACCACTTCGCCGCGCGCCACCAGCGTTCCGTTGGCCAGCACGTCGAGCGGCTCGCCGGCCACGCGGTCGAGTTCCACCACCGCGCCCTGGCCGAGCGCCAGCAGGCGGCCGATGCTCATGCGCGCCTGGCCGACTTCCACCGTCAGCGTGATCGGGATGTCCATGATCATGCCAAGACCCATGTCGGCGCCGCCGCCCGGCAGCGCGGACGGGGCGTTCGCCCGTTGTTCCAGTTCGAGTTCCATCAGACCCGCTCTCCTTCGTTGCCCGGCGCACCCTCAGCCGCGGGACGGCGCACGCGGCCCGTCACCGACACGGCGTTGTTGCCGTTGAAAACTCCAAATTCGCCCGCGAACAGCGGCTTGCCGGCGGCTTCGAGCAGGGCGCCGTCGCCGCGCTCGAAGGTCAGCACCTCGCCCACTTCCAGCGCCAGCACGCGCCGCAGCGTGGACTGCCGGCGCGCCACCACGGCCTTGAGCGGCAGCGGCGCGTCCATCACCCGCCCGCGCAATGCGGCGCGCCAGCCGCTGTCGTCCGGCACCGCCGCCGGAGTGCCCGCGCGCAGCGCCGGCCACACGCCCTGCAGGGCCGACATCGGCAGCGCCAGATGAAAATCGCCGCCGCCGCCGAGCAGCGCCACCTCGTAGCTCTGCACCAGCACCAGCTCGGCCGGGTCGATCAGGGACACCAGCAGCGGGTCCACGTCGCTTGCCGCCACGGCCGGGGCGAGCGGCAGCACCGGCGCCCAGGCGGCCTGCAGCTCCGGCAGCAGCAGGTCGACCAGGTTGCCGAGCATGCGCCGCTCGGTCGGCGTCAAATCGCGGCTACCGGGCGGCGGCGACGCGCGCCCGCCGCCGAAAAAGCTCTCCACCACCGTGAACAGCAGCGCCGGCTCCAGCACCAGCACGCCAGACCCCGCCAGCGGGGCGATGTCGAGACCGCGCACGCTGGCGCGCTCCGGCAGGGAATGCACGAGATCCCGGTACTCGCGCGCCCGCGAGCCGCGCAGCGACACCAGCGTGTCGCGGCCGAGGTAGCGGGTCAGAGTGCGGGTGAGGCCTTCGCAGAAGTACTCGGTGATGCGCGTCAGCGCCGGCAGGTCGGCGCCATCCAGCACCGGCACGCGGCAGGTCAGGTCGTAGGGTTCGGCCGCGGCGCCGGTGGACGTGCGCGCCGCCGGCGCGGCATCCAGCAGCGCGCTCAGCTCGTCCTGCGACAGCAGCTCGTCGCGCGCCATCACTGCATCACGAAATTGGTGAAGTACAGGCCGTCGATCTTGCTCGAACCGCCCTGCTTCTTGAGGATGCCCTTGACAGTGTCGAGCGCCTTGGCACGCAGCGCGTCCTTGCCCTCTCGGCTGCTGAGCGTGGCGTAGTCGACGTCGCTGAACAACATGATCAGCTGGTCGCGGATGGCTGGCATGTGCAACTTGATGGCTTCCGCCACCTTCGGGTCGCGGCTGCTCACCTCGACCGAGACTTGCAGAAAGCGGATGGTGCCGTCGTCCTCGAAATTGACCACGAAGGGCGGTTCGAGGGGCGTGTAGACGGGTGGCGCCACCACCTTCTCGGCCTTGGCGTGCTTGGCGTCGGCCGGCTCGGCCTTGCCGCCCAGCAGGTACACCGTACCGCCGATGGTGGCGGCGATCAGGGCCAGCGCACCGCCGCCGATCATCAGCCAGGGTTTCTTGCCGCCCTTCTTCGGCGCGTCGCCGCCGAGGTCCAGATCCGCTTCCCGAGTCGCCATGCCTGATCCGCTCCTGTGTGAGGATTCGGCGGGGCCAAAGCAAGCGGGATGCCAGATTATTTTTAGCTTTATTTCATGATGTTAGAAATAAATGACGCGGCATTTGCCATTTCGCAGGCACGTCACGGCCCGGAACGGCGGCGGATCGACGGGAATTTGACGGCGTGCCCGGCCGCCGCCCGTCAGCTTCGCCGCCGCTCGCGCGCGGCCGGAAACAGACCCGCGAATTGCCCGACGGCGTCCGGGTTGGCGAGCGCGTCCAGGTTCTTCACCGGCCGGCCGTGGATGGCCTCGCGCACGGCCAGTTCCGCGATCTTGCCGCTGATGGTGCGCGGGATGTCCGGCACGGCAATGATGTGCGCCGGCACGTGACGCGGGCTGACGTTGCTGCGGATGGCGTCGCGAAGACGCTTTTGCAGCGCCTCGTCCAGCGCCACGCCCGCGGCGAGGCGCACGAACAGCACCACCTCCACGTCGTCGCCGATGTCGTGGCCGACGGCCACCGCCTCCAGCACCTCCGGGTGACGTTCGACCTCCCGGTACAGCTCGGCGGTGCCGATGCGCACCCCGCCGGGATTGAGCACCGCGTCCGAGCGGCCGTACACCACCATGCCGCCGCGGGCGTTCAGCGCCACGTAGTCACCGTGGCACCACACGCCGGGGAATTTCTCGAAGTACGCCGCCCGGTAACGGGCACCGTCCGGGTCGTTCCAGAACCCGACCGGCATGGACGGGAACGGCTGCACACACACGAGCTCGCCCTTCTCGCCGAGCAGCTCGCGGCCGGCCTCGTCGTACACGCGCACCGCCATGCCGAGCGCGCGCGCCTGCAACTCGCCGCGGTACACCGGGCCGATCGGGTTGCCGGCGATGAAGCAGCCGCAGATGTCCGTGCCGCCGCTGACGGACGCCAGCAGCAGGTCGGCCTTGATGTCGCGGTACACGTAGTCGAAGCCCTCCGGCGCCAGCGGCGAACCGGTCGACAGCAGCGTGCGCACGGCGGTGAGATCGTGGCTGCGCATGGGCCGCACGCCGGCCTTCTCGGCCGCCGCCAGATACTTGGCGCTGGTGCCGAACACCGTCACCCGCTCCTGCTCTGCGATGTCGAACAGCTCCGCCGGGCGCACGAACGGCGCGCCGTCGTACAGCACCAGCGTGCAGCCCACGGCGAGCGCGCTCGCCAGCCAGTTCCACATCATCCAGCCGGTGGTGGTGAAGTAGATGAGGC
This sequence comes from Immundisolibacter sp., assembly GCF_050250495.1. Classification (GTDB taxonomy): domain Bacteria; phylum Pseudomonadota; class Gammaproteobacteria; order Immundisolibacterales; family Immundisolibacteraceae; genus Immundisolibacter. The sequence continues at coordinate 57,024 of NZ_JBFWOM010000004.1, forward strand.
GATCGTCGCGCTTCAGGTCCGTGTGCAGCACGTGCTCCTTCTGATGCTGCAACAGCGTGCCGCCGGCGCCGTGCACGATGCCCTTCGGCACGCCCGTGGTGCCGGACGAATACAGCACGTACAGCGGGTGGTCGAACGGCAGCGGCGTGAAGGCCGGCGCCGTACCAGCGTGCTGCGCCAGCAGCGCATCCCAGTCGTGCAGCAGGACCGGAGCGTCCACGACGCGCCACGGCCCGTACGGCACCGCCACCACGTGCTCGGCCGTCGGGAGACCCGCCAGGATTTCCGCCACCGCCGCGCGGCGGTCCTGCGGCTTGCCGTTGTAGTGATACCCGCCGCACACGAACACCACCTTGGGCGCGATCTGCCCGAAGCGGTCCAGCACTGCCCGCGCGCCGAAATCCGGCGAGCAGGACGACCACACCGCACCCAGACTCGCCGCCGCCAGCATGGCGACCATCGCCTCCGGAATGTTCGGCAGGTAACCCGCCACCCGGTCGCCCGGCTGCACGCCGAAAGCGCGCAGCGCCGCCGTCATGGCACCCACCTGCGCCGCGAGCTCGGCATAACTCAGCTCGCGCCGCGTGCCGGTCTCGTCGCGGAACACCAGCGCCGGGTGGTCGTCCCGGTACCGCAGCAGGTTCTCGGCAAAGTTGAGCGTGGCGCCCACGAACCAGCGCGCGCCCGGCATCCGGCGCGCATCCTCCAGCACCGCCCGCGGCGGGGCGTGGTGCACGATGCCGCAGAACTCCCACACCGCCTGCCAGAACGCCGCCGGCTGCGCCACCGACCAGTCGTAGAGCTGCGCGTAATCCGCCCCCGGCCGGTAGCGGGCGATGAAAGCACTGAGATTCGCGTCCGCAATGCGTTGTGCGGACGGCTGCCACAGGGGGGTGTCGGTGTCGGTCATAAAGAGATCCAGAAACGACAACGCCCGCGCTTTCAACCGAAAACGCGGGCGCCGGGTGTCAGCGGGAAAGCGTCAAAGCGCGCGGTGCGAACCGTCGCAGAACGGCGGCGTCTTGGTGTGCTTGCAGCCGCACCAGGCCAGCGTCGCCTTCTCCGTCACCGCGTGCTCCAACGGCACGAACGCCGTGCCCTTGTGCGCGCCGTCGCAGAACGGCTGGTCGCCGGACTTGCCGCAGGCGCACCACCAGTAGGTGCCGGGCTCGGTTTCCTCGACGAAAGGGCTCTTCTGGGCAATCTGCGGATCGGCCATCGGTTTCTCCTTCTGGTGGCGTTGTGCCGCGCGGCGCGCGCGGCGGCCATCAAACACCGCGCCGCGCGGGCGTGTCAACGTGAGGCGCTGGCACAATCCCGGCCCGCATCGTCTTGAAAAAGGCAGCCCCTCGAAGATGGCGAAGAAAGCAAACAACCCGCAAGCACTGCTCGGCTACGAAGCCCAGCTCTGGCAGATGGCCGATGCGCTGCGCGGCAGCATGGACGCCGCCGAGTACAAGCACGTCGTGCTCGGGCTCATCTTTCTCAAGTACATCTCCGACGCCTTCGAGGAGCAGCACGCCCGGCTGGTCGCCGAGCAGGCGCAGGGCGCCGACCCGGAAGACCCGGACGAGTACCGCGCGGCGAGCATCTTCTGGGTGCCGGTCGAGGCGCGCTGGGCGCACCTGAAGGCGCTGGCCCGGCAGCCCGGCATCGGCCAGATCGTGGACGACGCCATGGCCGGCATCGAGCGCGACAACCCGGCCTTGAAGGGCGTGCTGCCCAGGGACTACGCCCGCCCCGCACTCGACAAGCAGCGCCTCGGCCAGCTGATCGACCTGATCAGCAATATCCGGGTCGGCGACGAGGCCAGCCGCGCCAAGGACGTGCTCGGCCGCGTCTACGAATACTTCCTGTCGCAGTTCGCCAGCGCCGAGGGCAAGAAGGGCGGCGAGTTCTACACGCCGCGCTGCGTGGTGAAGCTGCTGGTCGAGATGCTCGAACCGTACCGCGGCCGCGTGTACGACCCCTGCTGCGGCTCGTCCGGCATGTTCGTGCAGTCGGTGGAGTTCATCCGCGCGCACGCAAACGGGAATGGCAACGGCGGCAAGGCCCCCAACGGATCGAAGGCCGACATCTCCATCTACGGCCAGGAGAGCAACTACACCACCTGGCGCCTGGCGCGCATGAACCTCGCCATCCGCGGCATCGACTCGGGCCAGATCGCGCACGGCGACACCTTCCACCAGGACCGCCACCCGGATCTCAAGGCCGACTACATCCTCGCCAACCCGCCGTTCAACATCTCCGACTGGGGCGGCGAGCGCCTGCGCGACGACAAGCGCTGGCAGTACGGCGCACCGCCCGCCGGCAACGCCAACTTCGCCTGGGTGCAGCACATCGTCCACCACCTCGCGCCCGCGGGCGTTGCCGGCTTCGTGCTCGCCAACGGCTCGATGTCGAGCAATCAATCGGGCGAGGGCGAGATACGCAAGAGCCTGATCGAGGCGGACCTCGTGGACTGCATGGTCGCCCTGCCCGGCCAGCTCTTCTATTCGACGCAGATCCCGGCCTGCCTGTGGTTCCTGGCGCGCGACAAGCAGGGCTCCCCTCTCCCGCGCGCGGGAGAGGGGCTGGGGGAGAGGGCACGCGACCGCCGCGGCCACGTGCTCTTCATCGACGCCCGCAAGCTCGGACCGCTCGTGGACCGCACCCACCGCGAGCTGACCGACGAGGACGTCGCGCGCATCGCGAACACCTACCACGCCTGGCGCGGCGAGCCGGAGGCCGGCGAGTACGCCGACGTGCCCGGCTTCTGCAAGAGCGCATCGCTCGACGAAGTACGCAAGCACGGCCACGTGCTCACGCCCGGCCGCTACGTCGGCGCCGAGGCGCAGGAGGACGACGGCGAGCCGTTCGCGGAGAAGATGCAGCGGCTCACAGCGACGCTGCGCGAGCAGCAGGCCGAGGCGTTAAGGCTCGATGCGGCGATTGCCGCCAACCTGAGGGAGCTTGGGTATGGCTGGTGAGTGGCCGCAGACGCCACTTTCTGACCTGACGGATTCCGACACGCCGGTGACTTATGGCGTCGTGAAGCCCGGCGATGAGGATGCAAATGGCATCCTTTTCATTCGAGGTGGAGACATTGCCGACGGACGCGTCCTCACAGACCAGCTTCGAACAATTTCGAAGAAGGTCTCAAATCAGTATAAGCGGACGCTTCTTCGTGGCGGCGAAATCGTGATGTCGCTGGTTGGGAACCCCGGCCAAGTCGCAATAGTTCCAGAGTCGCTTCGGGGCGCAAACATCGCGCGGCAAGCTGCGCTAATACGTCTGCGCGAATGCGTGGATTCGCGCTTCGTCATGTACTTCTTGATGTCGCGCATCGGTCAAGATGCCCTCGGTGCTCATTCACGAGGGTCGGTTCAGCAAGTCATTAATCTGCGGGACCTTAAGACGCTTCGCATTCCGACGCCGCCGTTGGCCGAACAACGCGCCATCGCCCACATCCTCGGCACGCTCGACGACAAGATCGAGCTGAACCGGCGGATGAGCGAGACGCTGGAGGCGATGGCGCGGGCGCTGTTCAAGTCGTGGTTCGTGGACTTCGACCCCGTCCGCGCCAAGCTGAATCCCCCCTCTCCCCCCGGGAGAGGGGCCGGGGGTGAGGGCGCCAAACCCCCTCTCCCCGCAGCGCTCATCGCCTTCGCCCGACAACTGCGCGGCACCGCCACCGATGCCGAGACCCTGCTGTGGCGACTGCTGCGTGACCGCCGCGTCGCCGGCGCGAAGTTTCGCCGTCAGCATCCGTTCCCGCCCTACATCCTGGATTTCTATTGCCATGAGCACAGACTCGCCATCGAACTCGACGGCGGGCACCACAGCGAGGAAGCGCACCAGAGTCGTGATGCGCAACGCTCGGAATACCTGGCGCGATACGGGATTCGTGTGCTCCGTTTCTGGAACAACGAGGTATTGCAGCAGACCGAAGCGGTGATGGAGGCGATTTACCAGGCGGTGAGCGGTGGCGGGGAGCCCTCACCCCCAACCCCTCTCCCGCAGGGAGAGGGGAGTGGCAGCCTGCCCCAAGCCCTCGCCGACCTCTTCCCCGCCCGCCTCGTCGACTCCGAACTCGGCGAGATTCCGGAGGGGTGGGGGGCCAAGCCCATCGGCGGACTGGCAGAAATCGTCGGTGGGAGCACGCCGAAAACCGAACGGGCCGAGTATTGGGAGGGCGGCACACACCACTGGGTCACCCCGAAGGACCTGTCCGGGCTTTCAATGCCGGTGCTGCTCAACACCGAACGCAAGATCACCGACGCCGGCTTGGCGCAGGTCAGTTCCGGCCTGCTGCCTGCAGGAACCGTTCTGCTTTCGTCGCGCGCACCAATCGGCTACCTCGCCATTGCTGAAATGCCGGTCGCGATCAATCAGGGATTCATCGGGATGAAACCGCGACCCGGAATATCCAACCTCTTCCTGCTTCGCTGGGCCGCGGCAGCGCACGACGAAATCGTGAGCTACGCCAACGGCTCCACTTTCCTGGAAATCAGCAAGTCGGCTTTCCGCCCCATTCTTGCCGTTGCTCCCCCCACTTCGATCATGGACGCCTTCGACCGGCTGTCGCGTCCGATGTATCGAAAGGTCGTCGAACACGAGCGTGAATCCCGCACCCTCGCCGCCCTGCGCGACACCCTACTGCCCAAGCTCATCTCCGGCGAACTGCGGGTGGCGGACGCTGAGAAATTCATCGGGAAGGTCGCCTGATGAGCACGACGCCGCAACAGATCGACCTCTGGCGGCAGACTCCGTCCGAGCACCAACGGCTGGAGTTCAAGGAGGCAAAGCAGCAGTTCGACACCCGCAAGCTGAACGAATACTGCGTTGCGCTCGCCAACGAGGGCGGGGGCGTACTGCTGCTCGGCGTGGCCGACAAGCCGCCGCGCCCGGTCGTGGGCACGCAGGCGTTTCCGAACATCGTCGATGCCGCCGAGAAGCTCTTCCAGGCGGTCGGTTTCCGGGTGGACATCGAGGCGGTGGCGCATCCTGACGGGCGCGTGCTCGTCTTCCACATTCCTTCGCGGCCCCGCGGTACGGCCTACCACTGCGACGGCAAGTACCTGATGCGTGCCGGTGAGGCGCTGGTTCCGATGAGCGAGGACCAGTTGCGCCGCATCTTCGCCGAGGGCCAGCCCGACTGGCTCGAGGAGCCTTCGCGCACCGGCCTCGACGGGCAGCAGGTCGTGGAGCTACTGGATACGCAGACATTCTTCGAGCTGCTAAAGCTGCCGTACCCGACCGAACGGACTGGAGTGCTGGACCGCCTGGTGCGCGAACGGCTCGTGGACGAGGCTGCCGGTACCTACACCGTCCGCCGGCTCGGCGCGCTGCTGCTGGCGCGGCGCCTGGAGGACTTTCCGGATGTTTCGCGCAAGGCGCCCCGCGTGATTGTGTACACCGGCACGTCCAAGCTGGCGACGAAGCTGGACCAGACGGGCACCCGCGGCTACGCGGTGGGCTTCCAGGGGCTTGTGCGCTTTGTCATGGCGCAGTTGCCGCAGAACGAGGTGATCGAGGACGCGCTGCGCAAAGAGGTCAAGCTGGTGCCGGACGTGGTGATCCGTGAACTGGTAGCCAACGCGCTGATCCACCAGGATTTTATGGTGGTCGGTGCGTCGGCGATGATCGAGGTCTACAGCAACCGCGTCGAGATTTCGAACCCCGGCGAACCGCTGGTGCCGCTTGAACGCTTCATCGACGGCTACCAGTCGCGGAACGAACGGCTAGCGGACGTGATGCGCCGCATGGGCATTTGCGAGGAAAAGAGCAGCGGCATTGACCGCGTGGTGCAGGCGGCCGAGGTGTACCAGTTGCCGGCGCCGGACTTCCGTTCGGGCTTTCGACGCACGACGGTGACGATCTATGGGCCGCGCCCGTTTGAGGAGATGGACCGGAACGACCGAGTGCGCGCCTGCTACCAGCACTGCGCGCTCAAGTGGGTGATGTCGGAGCGCATGACCAACCAGTCGCTGCGTGAACGGTTTCACCTCGGCGACGACAAGGCGGCCATTGCCTCCCAAGTGATCGCCGCCACGACCGAAGCCGGGCTGATCAAGGCGGACGAGAGCGTCGGCGGCTCCCGTAAGTTCGCCCGCTACCTGCCGTTCTGGGCATGAGGTTTATTTAATGGACAGGTCGGCGAGCCGGCATTCAGTCGGTCTTAAAGTCTGTGAATCAGATGGTTATTTATTTAAGGCTTTCCCCATCCGAGGAGGCCGATAAGCCGATGAGCCCGTTTGTCGGCTGCGTTTTTGAACAGGCTGCGTCGACCTCGTTTGAGGCGACAGGCTGGCGAGTTCGCTGCGCCGCCGAGGGCGCCCTCGGCGGCGGCGCCGCGAGCCTGGTCGGGAGAAACGTGTGATGGTGAAGACGGCCGGCGGCCAGGTCCTCGTCTACGAGGCGGCCGACGGCTCGGCGCGGGTGGATGTGCGGCTGGACCGGGAGACGGTGTGGCTGACGCAGCGGCAGATGGCCGAGCTGTTCGAGTCATCGATCGACAACGTCGGCCTGCATCTCAAGAACATCTTTGCAGACGGTGAGTTGGACGAACCGTCAACTTCCGAGGATTTCTCGGTAGTTCAAGCCGAGGGCCGGCGGCAGGTGCGCCGCAGCCTCAAGCACTTCAACCTCGACGCCATCATCTCGGTGGGCTACCGCATCAACTCCAGACGCGGCGTGCGCTTTCGCCAGTGGGCGACCGGCGTGCTGCGGGAGCATCTGACGCGCGGTTTTTCGCTGGACCGGGAGCGCTTCGCGCGCAACGCCGCGGAGCTGGAAACCGCGCTGCAGCTGGTGAAAAAGGCTGCCGCGGGCGAGGCGCTCACCACGGACCAGGGGCGCGGGCTGGTGGAGGTGATCGCCCGCTACACGCAGACCTTCCTGTGGCTGCAACGCTATGACGAAGGCTTGCTGACCACCCCGCCCGGCAGCCCGGGCGGAGTGGTGCCGACGCCGGAGGAAGCTCGCGCCGCCATCGCGCGGCTGAAAGCCGATCTGATGTCCCGCGGCGAGGCATCCGACCTGTTCGGGCGCGAGCGCGGGGACGCCTTCGCCGCCCTCCTGGGCAATCTGGAGCAGACGGTGTTCGGCGAGCCCGCCTATCCCACCGTCGAGACCAAGGCCGCGCACCTGCTCTATTTCGTCATCAAGAACCACCCGTTTTCGGACGGCAACAAGCGCACTGGCGCGTTCCTGTTCGTGGATTTTCTCGCCCGCAACGGCCGCCTGCTGCGCGGCGGCGAGCCGGTCATCAACGACGTGGGGCTGGCGGCGCTGGCGCTGCTGGTGGCTGAATCCGACGCCCAGAACAAGGACGTGATGATCCGCCTGATCGAAAACATGCTGGCGGCACCGGGCCGATGAGTGCCTTCACCGAATCCGTCGTCGAGCAGGCCGCGCTGGCGTGGCTGGAAGCGGCTGGTTGGCAGGTCCGCAACGGCGCCGAGATCGCCCCCGGCGAACCCGCGGCCGAGCGCGACGACTACGGGCAGGTGGTGCTGGCCCGGCGCCTGCGCGATGCGCTCGCGCGGCTGAACCCGGCGCTGCCGGCCGAGGCGCTGGACGACGCCTTCCGCAAGCTGACGCGGCCCGAAGGAGCGGACCTGATCGTGCGCAACCGCGCGCTGCACCGCCTGCTGGTGGACGGCGTGACGGTCGAGTACCGCGACGCCGACGGCAGCATCCGCGGCGCGCAGGCGCGGGTGATCGACTTCGACGACCCGGCGGGCAACGACTGGCTGGCGGTGAACCAGTTCAGCGTGGTCGAGCAAAAGCACAGCCGCCGGCCGGACGTGGTGCTGTTCGTGAATGGCTTGGCCGTAGCGGTGCTGGAGCTGAAGAACGCCGCGGCCGAGAACGCGACGATCTGGAGTGCCTTCCAGCAGCTCCAGACCTACCAGGCCGAGGTGCCGGCGCTGTTCGCGCCGAATGCGCTGCTGGCGGTGTCCGACGGCGTCGAGGCGCGCGTGGGTACGCTCGGCGCCGGGCGCGAGTGGTTCAAGCCCTGGCGGACCATTGCGGGCGAGACGCTGGCCGGCGCGCACGTGCCGGAGTTGCAGGTGGTGATCGAGGGCCTGTGCGCGCCGCGGCGCTTTCTGGACCTGCTGCGCGACTTCATCGTGTTCGAGGATGACGGCGGCCGCATCGTGAAGAAGATGGCCGGCTACCACCAGTTCCACGCGGTGCAGGTGGCGGTGGGCGAGACGCTGCGGGCGGCGGAGCTGCACCGCACGGCCGGTGGCGTGGCCGACCCCGAGGGCCGCTACGAGGCCGGCCGCAAGCCGGGCGGCCAGCCGGGCGACCGGCGCGTGGGCGTGGTGTGGCACACGCAGGGCTCGGGCAAGAGCCTGACGATGGCCTTCTACGCCGGCCGCATCGTCCGCGAGCCGGCGATGGGCAACCCGACGCTGGTGGTGCTGACCGACCGCAACGACCTCGACGACCAGCTCTTCGCCACCTTCGCCCGCTGCCGCGATCTGCTGCGCCAGCCGCCGGTGCAGGCGGAAAGCCGCGCGCACCTGCGCGAACTGCTGGCGGTGGAAGCGGGCGGCGTGGTGTTCACCACCATCCACAAGTTCTTTCCGGAGCCCTCACCCCAACCCTCTCCCGCGAGCGGGAGAGGGGGCAGGATGGAGACGCTCTGCGATCGCCGCAACATCGTGGTGATCGCCGACGAGGCGCACCGCAGCCAGTACGACTTCATCGACGGCTACGCGCGCCACATGCGCGATGCGCTGCCGCACGCCTCGTTCATCGGCTTCACCGGCACCCCGATCGAGCTCGCGGACGCCAACACGCGCGCGGTGTTCGGCGACTACATCAGCGTCTACGACATTCAGCGCGCGGTGCAGGACGGCGCCACGGTGCCCATCTATTACGAGAGCCGGCTGGCAAAACTCTCGCTCGATGAGGCGGAGCGGCCGCAGATCGACCCCCGCTTCGAGGAGGCCACCGAGGGCGAGGAGGTCGAGCGCAAGGAGAAGCTCAAGACCAAGTGGGCGCAGCTCGAAGCCGTGGTCGGCGCGGACAAGCGCCTCGCGCTGGTGGCCCGCGACATCGTCGAGCACTTCGAGCAGCGGCTGGAGGCGCTGGACGGCAAGGCGATGATCGTCTGCATGAGCCGGCGCATCTGCGTGGCGCTGTACCGCGAGATCGTGAAGCTGCGGCCCCAATGGGAAAATAGCAGGGACGGTGCCGACGACGAGCACGGCGCGCTCAAGGTGGTGATGACCGGCTCGGCGTCGGACCCGGCCGACTGGCAGCCGCACATCCGCAACAAGCTGCGGCGCGAGGCTTTGGCCCATCGCTTTCGCGATGCCAACGACCCGTTCAAGCTGGTGATCGTGCGCGACATGTGGCTCACCGGCTTCGACGCGCCGAGCCTCTCCACCCTGTACATCGACAAGCCGATGCACGGCCACGGCCTGATGCAGGCGATCGCCCGCGTGAACCGCGTGTTCAAGGACAAGCCCGGCGGGCTGGTGGTGGACTATCTGGGCCTGGCGCAGGAACTCAAGGCCGCGCTGGCCACCTATACGGAAAGCGGCGGCACCGGGCGCACGGCACTGGACCAGGACGAGGCCGTGGCCGTGATGCTGGAGAAGTACGAGGTCTGCGCCGGTCTTTTTCACGGCTTTGACCGGGCAAAGTGGACCACCGGCACGCCGGCAGAGCGGCTCGGCCTGCTGCCGGCCGCGCAGGAACACATCCTTATCCAGGAGCGCGGCAAGGAGCGCTGCCTGGGCGCGGTGCGCGAGCTGTCGCAGGCCTTCGCGCTGGCGGTGCCGCACGAGGCGGCGCTCGCCATCCGCGACGACGTGGCGTTCTTCCAGGCGGTGCAGGCCGTGCTCGCCAAGCGCGCGCCCGGCGACGCCCGGCCCGAGGAGGAGATCGAGCACGCGGTGCGGAACATCATCTCGCGCGCCGTGGCGCCCGAGGGGGTGATCGACATCTTCGCCGCGGCGGGGCTCGCCCGGCCCGACATCTCGATCCTGTCCGACGATTTTCTCGCCGAGGTGCGCGGCATGCCGCAGCGCAATCTCGCGGTCGAACTGCTGCAAAAACTGCTCAAGGGCGAACTGGCCACGCGCCGGCGCAGGAATCTGGTGCAGGCGCGGTCGTTTGCCGAGATGCTGGAGCAGACGATCCGCCGCTACCAGAACCGCGCGATCGAGGCGGCGCAGGTGATCGAGGAGCTGATCGCGCTGGCGCGGGACATGCGCGAAGCCCAGGCCCGCGGCGAGGCACTGAAGCTGTCGGACGACGAACTCGCCTTCTACGACGCGCTCGAGGTGAACGACAGCGCCGTGCAGGTGCTCGGCGACGAGACGCTGCGCGACATCGCCCGCGAGCTGGTCGCCACCGTGCGCCGCAGCGTGACCATCGACTGGACCCTGCGCGAGAACGTGCGCGCGCAACTGCGCGTCATCGTCAAACGCATCCTGCGCAAGTACGGCTACCCGCCGGACAAGCAGGAGCGCGCCACGCAGACGGTGCTGGAGCAGGCCGCGCTGCTCTCGGCGGCGTGGGCACTGCACTGACCCCACCCAGCCGGCACAATGCCGCGCCATGAACGCCGCCTGCGCCTCACCCTCCCCCGCCCCGCTGTCGCGCCGTCTGTCCGTAGCGCCGATGATGGACTGGACCGACCGCCACGCGCGGTTTCTGCATCGGCTGATTTCGCGCTGCACGCTGCTGTACACGGAGATGGTCACCGCCCAGGCGCTGCTGCGCGGCGACCCGGATTACCTGCTCGCCTACAGCCCGGCCGAGCACCCGGTTGCGCTGCAACTGGGCGGCAGTGACCCCGCGCAGTTGGCGCAGGCGGCGCGCATCGGGGTGGACTTCGGCTATGACGAGATCAACCTCAACGTCGGCTGCCCGTCGGACCGGGTGCAGTCCGGCCGCTTCGGAGCGTGCCTGATGGCGGAACCCGCGCTGGTCGGCGACTGCGTGGCGGCCATGCAGGCGGCAGTCGCGGTGCCCGTGACGGTGAAATGCCGCATCGGTATCGACCGCACGGACCGCGACGAGGATTTGTTCGACTTTGTCGATATTGTCGCCGCGGCCGGCGCCCGGCACTTCACCGTGCACGCGCGCAAGGCCTGGCTGGATGGGCTGTCGCCGCGGGAGAACCGCGAGATTCCGCCGCTGCGGTACGAAACGGTGTATCGCCTGAAGCGCCTGCGGCCGGAACTCGAAATCGTCATCAACGGCGGCGTTACCGATCTCGACCAGGCGCTGGCGCACCTCCGGCACGTGGACGGCGTGATGATCGGCCGCGCGGCGTATCACTCGCCCTGGCTGCTGGCGGATGTAGACCGGCGCGTCTTTGGCGCTGCCACGCCGCTACCCGAGCGCGCGCAGGTGCTCTCACAGTATGTCGAGTACATGGACCGCGAGCTCGCCGCCGGCACGCCGATCACGGCATTGGTGCGGCCATTGCTCGGGCTGTTCCAGGGCGAGCCCGGCGCGCGCGCATGGCGGCGCACGCTGAGCACGCCGGACGCGGCGCGCGATCTGGAGCGCGTGCGCGCCGCCGCGCGGCACGTGCTGGAGCACGGCGAGCCGGCGCGGGCGCCGGCCGCCTGAGGCAAATCCTTCGGCCCGAGGGCGGGCCTCCCACAGCAGGCTCCGCACCGTATTCGGCGCCCCGTGGGAGCGGCGCCCTCGCCGCGAATGGTTCTGCCCACACGATTCGGCCCCGGGGGCGGGCCTCCCACAAGGAGGCCGATGTAGCCGCGCCTCAGATCAGGCCGTGCTCGATGTCCTGCCCCAGGCGAATCTGGCCGTACAGCTCGCCCATGTTGTCGAGGTTCATGCCGGCGTGGCTGTTGACGGCGTGCACGTCGCGCCAGCAGCGCTGGATGACGTTGCCCTCGTGCAGGGCGCTGCCGCCGCTGGCCACGATCAGGCGCTCGACCGCGCGCGTCAGCAGCGTGGTGGCATAGGCGCCCTCGAACAGCGGGCGGGCGCGCAGTGACTTGGTGGTCGGCTGGCCGGCGACAGCGAGCTCCTTGAAGGCGTCGCAGTTGCGCTTCAGCAGCAAGCCGGCGGCGTCGATCTCGGCGGATGCTTCCACCAGCCGCAGCAGCGCGGTCGATTTCTCGCCCTGCTTGCCGCCGCCGAACACCATCATGCGCGACTTCATGCGCTCTTCGAAGCCGTCGAGCGCGGCCTGCGCGGCGCCCCAGGCGGGCGCGATCAGTGAGCACACCGAGGCCGGAAAAAACGGCTGCCGGTACAGCGGACCTGAGTTGATCTCGCGCCCCGGCGCGATGTCCTGCGACACCTTGGTCAGCGAGAACATGCGGTGCGTCGGCACGAAGCAGTGCTCGATGCTGATGTCCTTGCTGCCGGTGCCCTTGAGCGCCACCACGTCCCAGCTGTCGTGGTGAATGCGGTAATCGCCCTGCGGCACCACGCACTGGAAGTACTCCGGCGGGCCGCCGGCCGCGTCCGGCACCAGCACGCCGACCAGCGCGAAGCGCGCGTGATCGCAGCCGCTCGCAAACGGCCAGCGGCCGTCGCGAATCTCGATGCCGCCCGCCACCTGCGTGACCGTGCCGGACGGCACGAACGGCGTGCAGGTCTGCGTGTTGTCGTCCTCGCCCCAGATGTCCTGCTGCGCCTGCGGCGGGAAGTAGCCCAGATAAAAATTGTGGATCGCCAGGATGGCCAGCACCCAGGCGCTGGAACAACAGCCGCTGCGGCCGATCTCGCGCGTGACTTCGAGCAGCGTGTACATGTCGTGCTCGTAGCCGCCAAAGCGCTTCGGCTGCAGGATGCGGAAGAAGCCGGCGTCGCGGAACTCGGCAAAGCTCGCGTCCGGCAGGCGGCCCAGGCGCTCGCAGTCGAGCGCGCGTTTGGCGATCACCGGGGCGAGATCACGGGCGCGGCCGACGAGTTCCTCGGCGCTCGGGATGGGGGAATTGGACATGCAAGTCTCCGTGCGGGCCGCCGTACCGGCGGCCGAAAGTTGAATCGATAAAGCGCCCGACCGGCGGCCGCTCAGGCGCCGCTCTCGCGCAGCAGCCGGTCGACCATGGCCTGGTATTGGCCGCGGCGGGGCGTGAAGTAGTGCAGCTGGCGCGACAGGAACGGGTCGCCGGCAAAGAAGATCTCGTAGATCTCCTGCCGGCCGCCGAACTCGCCGGCCACGGCGTCCCAGGCGAGCTTCATCACCTGCACCCGCTCGCGGGCGCTGGCCTGCTCGTTGCCGAGGAACTGTTCGAGGTCGCCGGCGGTGGCCGGGTTGTCGAAATCGGCCGCGGTTGCGGTCATCACCAGGCTCGAACTGCCCATCAGGCGGATCAGCTCGTTGACCTTGGTGTTCACCTCGGGCAGGAAGAACCGCAGCATCGAGATGCCGACCATGCCGCGGCTTGGCGAGGCAAACAGCGAGGCCGTCTCGCGCGCCACGTCCTCCAGCACGAAGCCGGGGTCGGTCTGCTTGGCGAACTCTTCCTGCGCGTGGACCACGAGCTCCCGGGCGCTCGCCTCGACCAGGCCGTCGGCGATCTCGTTCAGCGCCAGGAACTCGCCCAGCAGCTCCTGGTAGCGCGGCAGCGCACTGCGCCCCAACACGTCCGCCATCTTGCAGGCGAGCCCGGTCATGAAGCGCAGCTTGGCGCGCCCGCGGGCGTTGGCCTGCAGCAGCAGGTAGCCCGGAAAGCTCGGCGCCATCATGTTGTAGGCGACGATGTCGCGGTAGATGAAGACCCGCTCCCAGGGCACCAGCACGTCCTCGAACACGGCCAGCGCGTCGCCCTCGTCGAAACGCTCGGCGAGCGGGCGGTCGTAGCGGCTGCCACCGCGGGCGTAGCTCTCGCGGGCGATGAACTTCAGGCCCGGCGTTGCCACCGGCACGGCGAAGCAGAGCGCGTAGTCCTCCTCGCCCGGCCGGCGCGGCATGAACGGACCGACCCAGATCTCGTTGCTGACCGGCGCCAGCGTGGACAGCATGCGCGCGCCGCTGACGACGATGCCGGCGTCGGTCTCGCGCACCACTTTCAGCGCCCGCTGCGCGGACAGGTCCTTGCCGTAATCGCGCTTGGGATCGACCAGCGTGTGGGTGAGGCAGATGTCCTCGTCGCGGCAGTATTCCCAGTAGCGGATGGCGTTGTCGGCAAACGCCTTGTCCCTGTGCCCCAGCACGTGCGGGGCGATCACCGCCGCGTCGGTGACGAAGGCGTTCATGAAATCCGGCAGGCGGCCCATCAGGCCGTAGGTCGCTTCCTTGCGCAGCGACTCGCCACGCAGGCGCTGCTGCACCTCATCCCAGGTGCGCGCGGGCAGGAAGGAATTGCTGACCGGCCGGCCGTCCTTGGGCGACGCGTAGGTGTAGTCGGCTTGCAGGTCCGGCCGGTGGAAGGCGTCGTAGTGCTCGCCGATGCTGGCGAGGATGCCGGCGAGCGGCGCGTACTGGGTGACATCTCCCACGCGCTGGCCGGCGATGTACAGCGCCCGGTCGTCCTTGAGGCTCGCGATGTACTGCGCGCCTGTCCTGATACCCATGAACGGCTCCTCCCCGTGTTATCGACCATCGTGGTGATGGTTCGGGAGCCGTTTTAGCCCGCCGTGCGACAGCCGGCAAGCGGCGCGGGCGTCAGGCGCCGAGCGCCAGCGCCGCGCGGTAGGTGATGAACGACGCCAGGTACGCGAGCGCGAACAGGTAACCCGCCGTCAGCGCCGCCCAGCGCCAGCCGCCGGTCTCGCGGCGGATCACGGCCAGCGTGCTCAGGCACTGCGGCGCGAACACGTACCAGACCAGCAGCGACAGCGCGGTGGCGAGACCCCAGTCCTGCGCGATCAGCGGCGCGAGCGCGCCGGCGGTGTCCTCGCCGGTGGCCGACAGCGCGTAGACGGTGCCGAGCGCACCGACCGCCACCTCGCGCGCCGCGAGACCCGGCACCAGCGCGATGCTGATCTGCCAGTTGAAGCCGATCGGCTCGAAGATCACCGCGAGCCACCGGCCGAGAATGCCGGCCAGGCTGTACTCGATGGCGGGTCCGGTCGCGCCCGGCGGCGGCGCCGGGAAGCTGGCCAGAAACCACATCGCCACCGTCAGCACGAGGATGATGCCGCCCACCCGGCGCACGAAAATCGCCACCCGCTGCCATAGGCCAATCGCCACGTTGCGCAGCGCCGGCAGGTGGTACATGGGCAGTTCCATCATCAGCGTGCGCACCTGGCGCCGGGCCGTGAGGCGCTTGAGCACCCAGGCCACCGCCAGCGCGCCGGCAATCCCGGCCACGTACAGCGCCAGCAGCACCAGACCCTGCAACTCCAGCCCACCCCACACCTGCCGCCGCGGGATGAAGGCGCCGATCAGCAGCGCGTACACGGGAAGGCGCGCCGAGCAGGTCATCAGCGGCGCGATCAGGATGGTCACCAGCCGGTCGCGCGGGTTGGCGATGGTGCGCGCGGCCATGATGCCCGGGATGGCGCAGGCAAAGCTCGACAGCAGCGGGATGAACGAGCGGCCCGACAGGCCGACGCCGCCCATCAGCCGGTCCAGCAGAAACGCCGCCCGCGGCAGGTAGCCGGATTCCTCCAGCACCAGGATGAAGAAAAACAGAATCACGATCTGCGGCAGGAACACCAGCACCCCGCCTGCACCGGCGATGACGCCGTCCACCAGCAGGCTGCGCAGCCAGTTGTCCGGCAGCAGCGCGGTCACAAAGTTGCCGGCTGAGGCAGTGGCGGCCTCGATCCAGCCCATCGGCGCCTCGGCCCAGGCGAACACGGCCTGGAACACCAGAAACAGCACCGCCGTCAGCAGCAGCGGGCCGAACACGGGGTGCAGCACCACGCGGTCGATGCGGTCGCTGGCCAGGTGCGGCACGGCCTCGTCGAGACCCAAGCGCTCCAGGATGGCGCGCACGGCGGCGTGGTCGCCGCGCGGGTCGGCTTCCGCGCCGGCTTCAATCTCGCCGGCGTAGTCGTGCCGGGGCCAGGTCGCGGGATCGCCCAGCAGCTCGCGCAAATCCACCGCACCGTCGCTCTTCACCGCCACGGTCGGGATGACCGGCACGCCGAGTTCGCGCGACAGCGCGCTGGGGTCGATCTTCAGCCCACGCCGGGCGGCCAGGTCCATCATGTTCAGCGCCACCACGCACGGCAGGCGCAGGCGCTTGGCGGCCAGCACCAGGCGCAGGTTGCGCCGCAGGTTCGTGGCGTCGACCACGCAGACCACGAGATCCGGCCGCTTCTCGCCCGCGGCGCGGCCGAGCAGCACGTCAGCCGTTACCCGCTCGTCGGGCGAGCGCGGGTGCAGGCTATAGGCGCCCGGCAGGTCCAGCACGCGCACGTCCTTGCCGGCGGAGGTGAAGCGGCCTTCCTTGCGCTCCACCGTCACGCCGGCGTAGTTGGCCACCTTCTGGCGGCTGCCGGTCAGCAGGTTGAACAGCGCCGTCTTGCCGCAGTTGGGGTTGCCGAGCAGCGCCACCAGCGGCTCCGCGCGCTGGAAGTGGATGACCGCCTCGCGGTTCACGCCGCGGTCTCGACCAGCACGCAGGCGGCCTCGGCCCGGCGCAGCGCAAACGTGGAGCTGCCGATGCGCACCACCAGCGGATCGCCGCCCGGCAGCGCGCGCGCCAGCAGGCACACCGGCTCGCCGGGAATGAAACCGATCTCCTCCAGCCAGCGGCGCCACTCCGGCATGGCCTCCGGCACCCGCACGTCTACCACCAGCAGCGGCCGGTGCAGTTCCTGCCGGTCCAGCGTCGCTGGCGGCAACACGCGCGCGTTATCTGTCATGACCGATTCGGTGTGGCACAACCCAAGGGCAACCGCGCCGCATCCGGATGGACGCAGCGCCTTAATGATAACGATTATCAGGAACGCCCGTCGCGCCGCACGTCGGTCTGCGGCGAAACGGGCACATCGAGGGCTCGGATGATCCGGCGCCACGGCTTGCCGACATTGACCGGCAGCAAGCCACGCGCCCGGTGTCGATCGACTCAGGCTACCTTGGCGGCGCGCACCAGCGGCAGCAGCTTGCCGTGCATGCCACGCAGCAGCGACTCGGTGGTCGGCCAGTCGATGCATGGGTCCGTTACCGACACGCCGTACCGCAGCTGCGAGAGGTCCGCCGGGATCGGCTGGTTGCCGGCTTCGAGGTTGCTCTCCAGCATCAGGCCGACGATGGAGCGGTTGCCTTCCAGCATCTGGTTGACGCAGTTTTCCAGCACCAGCGCCTGCAGCTCGGGCTGCTTGTTGCAGTTGGCGTGGCTGCAATCGACCACGATGTTCTGTGGCAGCTTCGCCTTGGCGAGCGCCTGCTCGCACAGCGCCACGGCCACGGAGTCGTAATTCGGCCGGTCGTGGCCCCCGCGCAGCACCAGGTGCCCGTGCGGATTTCCGCGGGTGCGGATCACCGCCGACTGACCCTGCAGGTTGATGCCGAGAAAACTGTGCGGGCTCGCCGCCGACTTCATGGCGTTGACGGCGACATCAATGCCGCCGTCGGTGCCGTTCTTGAAACCGACCGCGGTCGACAGCCCACTCGACATCTCGCGGTGCGTCTGGGACTCGGTAGTGCGGGCGCCGATGGCGGTCCAGGTAATGAGGTCATGCAGGTACTGCGGCATGATCGGGTCGAGCGCCTCGGTGCCGGCTGGCAGGCCCATCTCGGCGAGTTCCAGCAGCAGCTCGCGCGCCTTGATGACACCTTCCTCGATGTGGAAGGAATCGTCCATGCGCGGGTCGTTGATGAGGCCCTTCCAGCCGGTCGACGTGCGCGGCTTCTCGAAGTACACGCGCATGATGATGAGCAGCGTGTCCTTGACCTCCTGCGAGAGCGCGTGCAGACGGCGCGCGTAGTCGCGGGCAGCGTCGAGGTCGTGAATCGAGCACGGACCGACCACCACAAAGCGGCGCGGGTCGCGCCGATCGAGAATCGCCTCGACCGCGGCGCGACCTTCCAGCACCGCGCGCTCGGCGGCCGGCGTCAGTGGCAGGCGCCCGCGCACCTCGGCCGGGGTCGGCATGAGCTGCTGCTCGACGACGTTGATATTGGTCAGCTTGTCCATGGGCGGCACGGCCTGGCGGCAGATCGAAACGGGGTGCGGATTGTAGCGACTGGGTCGCGGCGCGGCTTGGCCGGCCCGAAACGCAAAACGCCCGGCAGGGCCCGGGCGTTTTGTTCGAAGACTGGTGGGCGATGCTGGGATCGAACCAGCGACCCCTACCGTGTGAAGGTAGTGCTCTACCGCTGAGCTAATCGCCCCGGGGGGTGTCCCGCCCGGGTATGCCTGGCGGGCCGCGCATTCTAGGCGGCGCCCCGGGCAGGGTCAAACGCCGCGCCTGCAACGGCGGGCTTGCGAATCGGCGTCGCTACAATACCCGCCCCGCCCGCTTCGTCCCGGCTTACGCATGACCGTTCGCAGCCGCTTCGCCCCAAGTCCCACCGGCTACCTGCACATCGGCGGCGCGCGCACGGCGCTGTTCGCCTGGCTGCACGCGCGCCACCACGGCGGCACGTTCATCCTGCGCATCGAGGACACCGACCGCGAGCGCTCCACCGAGGAATCGGTCAACGCCATCCTGGAAGGCATGGCCTGGCTCGGTCTCAACTACGACGAGGGGCCGTTCTACCAGACCCAGCGCTTCGACCGGTACCGGCAGGTGCTGGATCACCTGCTCGACGCCGGCCACGCCTACCGCTGCTACTGCACGCCCGACGATCTCGCCGCCCGGCGCGAGGCGCAGCTCGCGCGCAAGGAAAAGCCGCGCTACGACGGCCGCTGCCGGAATCTCGCCGCGCCGCCGGCGGGCAACCCGCCGTCGGTGGTCCGCTTTCGGAATCCGCAGGACGGCGACGTGGTGGTGGACGACCTCATCCGCGGCCGCGTCGCCTTCAGCAACACCGAACTCGACGACCTGGTGCTCGCGCGCAGCGACGGCACGCCCACCTACAACTTCACCGTGGTGGTGGACGACATGGACATGGGCGTGAGCTGCGTCATCCGCGGCGACGACCACCTCAACAACACGCCCCGGCAGATCAACATCCTGCGCGCGCTCGGCGCGCCGCTGCCGCAGTACGCGCACGTGCCGATGATCCTGGGTCCGGACGGCGCGCGGCTGTCGAAGCGCCACGGCGCGGTCAGCGTGCTGCAGTACCGCGACGACGGCATCCTGCCCGAGGCGCTGCTGAATTACCTGGTGCGCCTGGGCTGGTCGCACGGCGACCAGGAAGTGTTCTCGCTCGACGAGCTGGTGACGAAGTTCGACGTGGAGCAGGTCAACCGCGCCGCGGCGGCGGTGAATCCTGAAAAGCTGCTGTGGCTGAACCAGCATTACCTGAAGACCGCCGACCCGGACCATATCGCCCGCCACCTCAGCCCCTTCATCGGCCGCCACGGCGTCGATCCGGCGCTGGATGGCCCACCGCTGCCCGCGGTGGTCGTGGCGCTGCGCGAGCGGTGCAAGACGCTGGTCGAGATGGCCGACAAGGCGCTGTTGTTCTATCGCGAGTTCGATGGCTACGACCCCGCGGCCGTGGCCAAGCACTTCAGCGCCGCTGTTCTCGAACCGCTGATCGGCCTGCACACGCGCCTTGAGCAGCTCGCCGACTGGCAAGCGCCGGCGCTGCACGCCGTGGTGGAAGAGGTCGCAGCGCAGCACGGCCTCAAGTTCGGTCAGCTCGCCCAGCCGCTGCGCGTCGCCCTGTGCGGCAACGCCGTGTCGCCTGCCATCGACGTGACGCTGCAACTGATCGGCCGCGGCCGGGTGCTCGGGCGGCTTGAACGCGCCGTGCAGTGGCTGCAAAGCCAAGCCGGCGCTTGACACTGCGCCGGCCGGATCAGTAAAGTTCGCGCCCCTTGCATGGGGCCATAGCTCAGCTGGGAGAGCGCAACACTGGCAGTGTTGAGGTCGGCGGTTCGATCCCGCCTGGCTCCACCAAATCCCCCGCGCGGCGGGCGCGAGCCCGCCCGATCGATCTGCAAGTCCCCATCGTCTAGAGGCCTAGGACACTGCCCTTTCACGGCGGCAACAGGGGTTCGAATCCCCTTGGGGACGCCATTCATGCAAATCGCGCGCTTGGCCGGCCAGCACGCCGACCGACGCCAGCGATCCCCGGAGCAATCCGGGCTTCGATGCTTGCCCCCCGGCGAACTCAAGCGCCAGAACCCCCTACCGTCGGCCCTGCGCCGTAGCAATGCGGCGCGGCGGGCACACCCGGGGCTGTCCATGGTTCCAGGCGTCGTCTACGTCCTGCCCTACCGTCTCATCGAAGACAGCAAAAAAGCTGGGCAAAGCTGAACAAAAAAATGAGCGTTCAACCCTAACGAGTCAAACGTATTAGCAAAATTTAATATATGGTGTCTCACGCAAACCGTGAGGCGCCGCAGGGAGGGGCCAGATGCGTGGGGACGACCAGTTGCTGGCGGCCAATAGGTCTTTTGGCGTGGATCACTTTGATTCGCGTTTAGCCATGCTGTCCCGACGCCAACGAGGCATCCGTCTCGACTCGATAGACCGCGCCGAAAAACGCTCATGGGCGCAACCGGAACAAGGGATCGACCAAGCGGTTGCGGCACGAAGCCGGGCCCTGCCCGAGCACCGACATCAGCGCGCTCCCCGCATTCCCCCGGTAAACGGCTCCCGCGCTCGGCATACGCCCGGCCCAGGCGCGCCGGCCCGCTCAGCACGGGATGGCTTGGCCGCCACCGCAGCCCGCGAATCAAACACAGCCGGTCCTCAAACCCAAGCCAGGATTGGCTTCGAAGCGTCCCAAAGGACGCCGCACAGTTCTCGGTGACCGTTACGGTCGCCTCTCCACAGCCCTGCACGTGTCAACGAGGAAGGTAGACATGCGCCCGACGAATCCCCCCCAGTCGCCACTTGCAACGCCGCAGGCCGAGGCCGAGACCACCCTTGAAGGGGGTGAACTGATCGTCCACTACCTGCGCCAGATCGGCGTCGAGTACGTCTTCGGCGTGCTGGGCGGGGCCATCGAGCCGCTGGTGAACGCCCTCGCGCGCGACATGCGCCGCGGCGGGCCGGAGCTGATCGTCGCCCGGCACGAGGCCGGCGCGGCCTTCATGGCCGACGGTTACGCGCGGGAAACCGGCAAGCTCGGCGTGTGCTTCGCCACTACCGGGCCTGGCGCCACCAACATGATTACCGGCGTCGCCGCGGCTTATCACAACCGCAACCCGGTACTCGCCATCACCGCCCAGACGCGGCTGGAAACCTTCGGCCGTGGCGCCATGCAGGAATGCAGCGACACTGCCATCGACACAGTGGGCATGTACCAGCACTGCACCCGCTACAACACGCTGGTGTCACACCCGAAGCAACTCGAAAACAAGCTGATCGCCGCCGTCCTCAACACGGCCCGTGATCCCCATGGTCCAAGCCACCTGGCGGTGCCGCTGGATGTGATGCGCACCCGCATCGACGTCGATCGCGCGGTCGATCTGAACGCCATCTTGCGCAGCCGCCCCGGCATCGATGAGGACGCCACGGCAGCCCTGGCGCAGACGCTGCTAAACGCCCGCCAGCCGGTGTTCTTGATCGGCGAGGGCGCCCGTGGGGCGTGCGGCCGCGTCCTGGCCCTCGCCATGGCGCTGCAGGCGCCGGTACTCGTCACTCCCCATTCGAAAGGCTTTGTCAGCTCGTTTCACCCGTGTTTCCGGGGCGTTTTCGGTTTATCTGGGCACCAAAGTGCCGAACAGGTTCTCGCGGACCCGGCGGTCGATTGCGTCGTGGCTATAGGGTGCAGTCTTGGCGAATGGGCTACGGCAGGTTGGGACCGCACTGCGCTGCTGAACCCCCGCCTGATCCATGTGGACAGCAATCCGGAGAATTTCCGCAATTCGGCCATGGCCCGGCTTCATGTGCTCGGCGATCCAGGCGCGGTGTTTGAGCGTATCGATGCGCTCACCGGAGATGCGGCAGGGGCGCGCAGGGGCAGCGTCGCGCCCCCCAAAGCGGTCAAGCCCACCCTGCACCTCATCGCCGATAAACCCGTACACCCGCTCCCGAATTGCACCTTGGACGACCCGGCCGAGTGGCACTCCGATGCGACGCCGATCAAGCCACAGCGGTTGATGCGCGATCTGCCGGCACTGCTGCCAGCCGGCACCCGTTACATCACGGACGGCACCGCGGCCAAAGGCTGGGCGTTGCACTACCTCCACATTCCGGACCGGCGCGTCGCCGAACGGCGCGCGGCCAGCGGCGCGCTGCAATCCGCGGCCGCGCCCGCGGCCGCGCAGCGCATGGCAGACCGCCGGAAAGAAGCCGCCGGACTGGTCCGAACCTCGATGGAATTCAGCTGTATGGGCTGGGCCATCGGCCACACCCTGGGGGCCGCTTGCGCCCGCCGCGACACGCCGGTGGTGTGCCTGACCGGTGACGGCAGCATGCTCATGAACAGCCAGGAAATCACCGTCGCGGCCGAACATCGGCTGCCGGTGTTTTTCGTCGTGCTGAACGATTCCGCGCTCGGCACCATCCGGCATGGGCAGGTGCTGGGCGGTGCAGAGCAGATCGGCTGGGAGTTGCCTGAGGTCGACTTTGCCCTCATGGCCAAAGCGATGGGCGTCAAAGGCTACGTCGTTCGAACGCCACAGGATCTGCAAGATATTGACTGGCATGGCCTCTGGCAGCGCGGGGAACCGGCCGTGATAGACGTGCGGATCGACCGCGATGCGGTGCCGCCGATCAAACAGCGGATGAAGTCCCTGGGTGTCGGACATTGACCACTCCCCCCAAAGAGGTCATCCACACCCGCATCTGGGAAGAGACCGCCGAGGCCGACAACCCGTTCGCGGCCGTCGCCTGCCATTGCCGCGGGTACGACGTATACGGCGACCTGCTGCACAAGGCAAGCTTCATCGAATACCTATATCTGCTGTTAGTGGGGGAACGCCCGACGCCCATGCAAGCGCAGTTGCTGGAGCGGCTCGCGATCGCGCTCGCCAACCCCGGCCCGCGCGAGGCAAGCGTGCATGCCGCCATGTGCGCCGGCGTCGGCGGCTCACCGGCGGCCGCCATGTTGATGGCGGCGCTCGGCGTCGGTGCCGGCAACCTCGGCGGCGGCCACGAGGTGCGGGTGGCGCTGGAAGCATGGGAGCAGTTCGGCTGCGATATCGCGGCCTGGCAGACATTCTTCAATGACCCGCCCAAGCCACAGCGCGCAGACATCTGGACCCCAATGGAACATGCGCCGGGGTTCGATCCACATGGCGTAGGTTGCGCCACACCGGTACTGCAAACATTGCAGGCACTTGCTGCGCTTGCGGCGGGCCCGCACCTGCCCTGGCTAGCCGAACACCGACTCACGCTGGAAGCCGTCGCCAAGGCACCGCTCGCCATGTCCGGCGTCGCCGCGGCGGCTTGTCGGGACATGGGCCTCGACGCCGACCAGGGCGAAATGCTCTACCTGTTGCTGCGCCTGCCCGGCGCCGCAGCTCACGCGCTGGAGCAGAAGCACTCCGGCTTCAAGCGCTTTCCGTTCTTTCACGGCGCGGTCAAGTACGTCGGGGCACGCGCCGATAACCCGTGACGGGGACCGTGCCATGACCAACGCCACACTTCTTGAGTACGAAGACCACTGGCCGACCGAGCTCGGCGGCGTTTCTGTCGTCGATGGAACGGTCACGTTCCGCGGGCACGACCTGCTGAACGCGCTCGAAGACCTGAGCTGGATGGACCTGCTGATGTATGGCATCACCGGACGCCGCTTCAGCCAGGCCCAGCTCGAACTGTTTCAGGGCTTGTGGAAAATCTCCGTCAGCTACCCGGAGCCGCGCATCTGGAACAACCGGGTCGCAGCGCTGGGCGGAAGTACGCGCAGCCCGGGTGGATTGTCACTGGGCGCAGCGATTGCAGTGACCGACGCCGCCATCTATGGCCAGCGGCCAATGATCGGGGCTTTCGATTTCCTGCAACGGGCACACGCGGCCCATGAACACGGCACAGTACTTGAGGATTTTATTACTCGCGAGCTGAAAACCCATCGCACCATCCCCGGCTACGGCAGACCCATCCGCAGCGTGGATGAACGTTTGGCGCCTGCCGAGCGTTTGGCAAAGCGACTCAGTCTGTGGGGTGGGCCCTACACGCAACTGTCTGTTGAGGTCGCCGAGGTACTGAAGGATTACCGCATGGGCATGAACGTCGCGGCGATCGCAGCGGCGCTTTATGCCGACCAAGGCCTCACGACCACCGAATACAACTACGCGACTCTGCTCGCGTTCAGCGCCGGTCAGATTGTTTGCCACATGGACGCGCGCGCTCACCCACCGGGAGCATTATTCCCATTGCGGTGTGATCGCATCGCTTACCAAGGCCCGTCTCGGCGCGGCTGGTAACACTGCCAAGCTTTTCATGGAGTCCGGTTATGCCGCTGGAAAATGTACTGAAGCGACGCGGTCACTACATTGTCGCGACTTTATTTTCTACGCTCGGCGGCTTCGCCAGCTTCTACGTCAGTGCGCAGACCGATGACGAAGCGGCGCTCGCCGAAATTTACGGCAGTGCCGAGATGGTGAGCATTGCTACCGGCATTACGCAACCACTGCGCCAAAGCCCCGCCATTGCAAGCGTTGTCACAGCGGAAGACATGGCGGCCATCGGCGCCACGGAACTGAACGAAGTGCTGGAAACCATTCCTGGACTGCACGTGGGCGTGTCTGGTGTCGGATACAAGCCGATTTTCTCGGTCAGAGGCATTCATACCCAGAGCAATCCGCAGATCCTCGTATTGATCAACGGCCTGCCGATCAAGAACGTATTTGACGGCTCGCTGGGTTCCTCATGGGGCCGCATGCCGGTGACCGGCATCGCGCGTATCGAGGTCATCCGAGGCCCTGGCTCGGCGTTGTACGGCGCGGACGCCTTTTCGGGCGTGATCAACATCATCACCAAGACAGCGGCCGACGTGCGGGGCCTGGAAGTCGGCGCCCGGGCAGGCTCGTTCGACCGAAATGACCAATACACGCAATGGGGCGGCGATGTGGGCGGCTTCGCCTCCTATTTTTATCTCGAACGCCAACGCAGCGATGGCCAGAGCCGCACCATCACTGCTGATGCTCAAACTTTTCTGGATGGCGTGTTGGGGTCAAACGCATCTGTCGCCCCGGCGGCAGTTAATCTCAACGCAGACAATATCGAAGCACGGGCTGACATCAGTCGCGGATTCTGGCGACTTCGCGGGGGCTATCAGGAAGTTAATGACATCGGGGTTGGCGCTGGTGTTGCCCAAGCACTGGATCCGACGGGGCGTGGGGACGGACGGCGCTTGAGCGCCGACCTGAGCTATGACAACGCATCGTTCGGAAAAAGCCTTGGCCTGACTGGTACTCTGAGCTACTACAATGTCGAAAATGTTGCGCGACTGACCTTATTCCCGCCAGGTGCCTTCGGAACGGTATTCCCCGGCGGCTTCCCCAACGGGGTGATTGGCAATCCCGACGTCTACGAGCGTCACTACCGGGGTGAGTTGAGCGCCCTGTACACTGGCATCGACAAACATCGGCTGCGTCTCGGCGGTGGATATCGCAAGGAAGACCTGTACAAAGTAGAAGAAAGTCGAAACTACACCGTGGTTGATCTTGGCCCTCCGTTTGGCACGGTACCCTTCCCGCTCGGCGGACTTGTCGACGTCACCGATGTTGCCGCCTTTGTGCGCGAGGAAAACCGCACGGTTGCGTACGCCTTTCTGCAGGACGAATGGAACTTCCGCCGCGACTGGACGCTGACTGCCGGTCTGCGGATGGATGATTACTCCGACTTTGGCACCACGCTGAATCCCCGATTGGCGCTGGTCTGGCAGACGAGCTATACCCTGACGACCAAGCTGCTCTATGGCCGCGCCTTCCGCGCGCCGTCTTTCGGCGAGCTTTACAACGTCAACAACCCTGCCAATATCGGCAATCCCTCCCTGGACCCCGAAACCATCGACACAGTTGAACTCGGCTTCGACTGGGATGCCGGCCGCGGCGTCCGCGCGGCGGTGAACGTTTTCTACTACCGCATGGACGACATCATCCGCTTTTCGACCGATCCGGCGCCGGCCACCAGCGCCACCGCCCAAAACACCGGCAAACAAACCGGCTACGGCCTGGAAGCGGAGCTGTCCTGGCAGGCGTCGCGGCGCCTGCGCCTGTCCGGCAATTACGCCTATCAGAAATCTACCGACGAAGCGGCCGACGACGACGTGGGTTTCGCGCCGACCCACCTGGCGTACGCGCGGGCGGACTGGACCTTCACGCCGCAGTGGGGCGTGTCGAGTCAGGCGGTTGGAGTGTTCGACCGCAAGCGTGCGCCGGGGGACACCCGATCCAAAGTCGACGATTACGTATCGTTCGACCTCACGCTGCGCGGGCAGCGGCTGTTCGGCGACGACTGGGGCATGCGATTATCTGCCCGCAACCTTTTCAACAGCGACGTGCGCGAACCCAGCGCCTCGGCGCTCATCCCGAACGATCTGCCGATGGCCGGGCGCAACGTGTTTTTAGAACTCAGCAAGGCGTTTCCTTGATCGCTCCGGCCTGCCCTTGGCTCGGTTGAACGAATGCACCTCATGGCGCAGCGGATTGCCGGGGGCTTGCGCGGGCGGGGTTTGCCTGGCCGGCTGATCGCGTTCGCCGCGCTTCTCGCGACCGGACTGTCCGCGGCGGCGGCGGACGTGCTTGCCATCGTCCCGGACGTGAGTGAACCGTACCGGGCGGTGCTGTATCAGATTGTCGATGGCATGCGCCGCAGCGCCTCCGTGCGCCTGGTGCAGATTCCATCCGGGGCCGACCCGGGCCAGCCGGCGCTGACAGTGGAGGGAGAACGGGTGGTGATCGCGCTGGGCGGCACCGCTGCACAGGCAGCCGACGCGCTGCGCACACGCCTGCCCGTGGTGGCGGGCGCGGTGGTGGCGCCGACCGGAATGCCGCCGCTACCGGGAGTGAGCCTGGAGACCGACCCGGAAGCGCTGTTCAAGCATCTGACCGCCCTGCTGCCGACCATCCGTACGGTGCACTGGCTGTACCGCCCGGAGCGCAGCGGCTGGATGCTCGATCGTGCGCAGGCGGCCGCCCGCCACTCCAGGCTGAAGCTGGTTGTCGTGGCCGTCGACAACGCCCGCTCGGCCGCGCAGCGCTATCAAGAAATTCTCGACCGCGCCGATAGCCAGACTGACGCGGTGTGGCTGAGTCAGGATCCGGCGCTGATCGGGGCTGATTCGACCCTGCCGGATATTCTTGGCCGGGCCTGGGCGCGCAATATCGTGGTTTTTTCGGGGTCAGTGCAGCACGTGTCGCACGGGGTGCTGTTCGCGCTTTATCCGGACAACACGGCAATGGGTGAGAACCTGGCGCGCCTGGCGCTTGCCCATGCCGGCGGAGCGCCGTTCACCTTCGAGCCCAACCGTGAGCTACAGAGCGCAATCAACCGACGCACCGCGGAACATCTTGGCATCGCGCCCGAACTCGCGCGGTATGACCTTGTGCTGCCGGCCCGCTGAGCCCCACTGCGACCATTGACCCCATGAACCCGCTGCGCCCGCTGATCGATCGAGTCGCCGCCCTGCGCAGCGACGTGCTGATCATGTTGGTGTCAGCGGCCGGCGTATTGCTGCTGGCCGCACTGGCC
This sequence comes from Immundisolibacter sp., assembly GCF_050250495.1. Classification (GTDB taxonomy): domain Bacteria; phylum Pseudomonadota; class Gammaproteobacteria; order Immundisolibacterales; family Immundisolibacteraceae; genus Immundisolibacter. The sequence continues at coordinate 84,624 of NZ_JBFWOM010000004.1, forward strand.
GCGGGTGGCATTTCGTGGATTTCCGTCAACCGTGCACGCGGCGACCTGCTGAACCAGGGACGCTTGCTGGCGGAGCGGTACGCCGCGCAGTCCACCCTCGCCTTGCTGTACGGTGCCCCGGACAATGCTCGGACGGCGAGCGACGGCTTGCTGCGATTCCCGAATGTGGTCGGCGTCGCCATCTATGACGCCGACGGCTCGACGCTGCTGCAGGAAGGCAACGTCGGCGCCGCCCGTCCGCAGCCGCAAGGAGCGTGGTCCAGCACCACGGCCGCGCGCATGGTCGAGGACGGTAGCGAGCGCTGGCTGTTCCAGGCACCGGTGTTTGTGGGTGCCGCCAGCGCGGAGTTGACGGCGTTCGGCGAACCCGCCTCGCCCCCCCAGTATCAGGGGCAGGTGACGGTCGCCGTGAGCAAGGCGGCGCTGCGGCAAATTGCCCGCGACATCATCGTATCCGCGGCAACCATGAGCGCGCTGACAGCGCTGGTGCTGCTGCCGGCGCTGCTGTACATCCTGCAACACATCTCGCAACCGATTCAGGCTCTCGCACGGGTGATGGCGAGGACCGAGACCGGCGACCTCACGGCGCGGGCAAGGCTTGCCGGCCCAGAGGACGTGCGCCGCATGGAGCACGCCTTCAACAGCATGATGGACAGGCTGCAAGAGCGCGACCGTGAGCTGGTCGAGGCCCGCGACGTCGCCCTCAGCGCCGCGCGTCTTAAGGCGCAGTTCACCGCCAACGTGAGCCACGAAATCCGCACGCCGCTCAACGGCCTGCTCGGCATGCTGACCCTGCTGCGTGAGACGCAGCTCACGGCCAAGCAGCGCGAGCGCCTGACCATCGCCGAGGCATCCGGCCACACGCTGCTGACCCTCATCAACGACATTCTGGATTTTTCGCGCCTGGAATCGGGCCGGGTCGATCTCGAAGCCATTCCGTTCGACCTGCCCACCAAAATTGGCGAAGTGGCCGCCCTGTTCGAGCTGCAAACCCGCAACAAGCAGATCAGCCTCGACGTCGTCATCGCGCCCGACGTGCCGCAGTTCGTGACGGGCGACCCGGTGCGCCTGGGCCAGGTGGTGACCAACCTCATCGGCAACGCCGTCAAGTTCACCAACGCGGGCGGTGTCACGGTCGAGGTCGACTGCGTGCCGGACGTCGGCAGCCGCGTGCGCTTTCGGGTGACGGACACCGGCATCGGCATCGCCGAACAGGACATTGGCCGAATCTTCCAGTCCTTCACCCAGGCCGACAGCTCCACCACGCGCCAGTTCGGTGGCTCGGGTCTTGGCCTGACCATCACCCGCCAGTTGGTGGAACTGATGGGTGGTGAGATCGACGTGCACAGCACCCCGGGACAGGGCAGCACGTTCAGTTTCTCGATGCCGCTTGAGCGCGCGCAGATCCCGGACGACTTCGACACGAACAGGGGCGTCGAGACGGCGGCTCTGGAGCCGGCGGACAGCCTGCACGTGCTGGTGGCCGAAGACAACGCCACCAATCAACTCGTCGCCAAGGGCCTGCTCGAAGCCTGCGGCTGCGAGGTGACGGTGGTCGCGGACGGCCAGGCGGCGGTCGACGCGTGGGCCCGGGGCCGCTACGACATGATCCTGATGGACTGCAACATGCCCGGCATGGACGGGCTTGAGGCAACCCGCCAAATCCGCGCCCAGGAGGCGCCCGGCGCGCGGCTCCCCATCGTGGCCATGACCGCCAATGTCGACGCCGAGCTGATCCAGCAGTGCTACGCGGCCGGCATGGACGACGCCCTGCCCAAGCCCATGCAGCTGCGCACCGTGCGCTTGCTGTTGGCGCGGTGGACAGGGCCGGAGACGCTGCCGGCACCGGCCGAGCCGGAGCCCGCCGACACACTCGACGCGGCCCACGCAGCCGCCGTGGTGAACACGGCGCTGCTTGGCGAATTGCAAAGCGCGCTCGGCGATGCGCTGCCGACGGTGATCCGCACCTTCGTCGCGGACTCCGCGGTGTACTTCCAGAACCTGCGCGGGGCGGTGCTGGCCGGCGATGCCGGACGCATCCGCAGCCTCGCGCACACGCTCAAGGGCAGCGCCCGCAACGTCGGTGCGGAACAGATCGCCGAGCTCGCCGACCGCATCGAGCACCTGGCCGGCGGATCAACTCCGGACCTTGCCAGCCTGACGCGCCTCAGCGACGATTTCGACTCCTGCCACGACGCCGCACGCGAGGCGCTGGCGCAGTGGACAGTCGCCCGGCTGGCGGGCAACCCGGCCGACATTCCCCAGTCCGGGTTCACGGTGCTGCTGGTGGAAGACGACCGCAGCACGCGGCTGGCCCTGCGCGGCGTGCTGGACCAGGAAGGCTACCGCGTGGTCGAGGCCGGCGACGGCGAAGAAGCCATGCAGCTGTACCCGCGCGTGCGGCCGGATCTGGTGCTGCTCGACGCCCGCCTGCCGCGCCAGGACGGCTTCACCACTTGCCGCCAGATGCTCGCCATGCCGCAGGCGCAGCGCACGCCGGTGCTGATGATTACCAGCCTCGCGGATGAGGTGTCGGTCGAGCGGGCATTCCGCGCCGGCGCCGCGGACTTCATCACCAAGCCGATCAACTTTGGCGTGCTGCGGCGGCGCGTGAGCCGCCTGCTGGAAGCCGGAGCTTCGGAACGACACGCGCACCGCCTCGCCTATCACGACGCCCTGACCGGGCTGCCCAACCGGGCCGGGTTCCGCGAGCGGCTGCGTCAACTGCTGGAGCGCGCCGGGGCCGACACCAAACTGGCCGTGATCGCGCTGGATCTTGATCGGTTCAAGATCCTGAACGAGAGCCTGGGCCACGACGTGGCCGACGACGTACTGGTGCAGCTTGCGGACCGCATCCGCCGCCAGCTGCGCGCGGACGACCTGCTCGGGCGCGTCGGCAGCGACGAGTTCGCGCTGGCCTTCGAGGTGGAATCCGCCGACACGGCGCGGCTGGTGGCCGACAAGGTGCTCGCCAGTGTCGCCCTGCCGCTGCACGCCAATGAACAGGAGCTGGTGCTGAGCGCCAGCATCGGCATCGCCCTGTACCCCACGGACGACCGCGACCTCGACAGCCTGATCCGTCACGCCGAGACGGCGCTGAATCAGGCCAAGACCGCCGGCGGCGGCCAGCAGCATTTCTGGCAGACGCACATGAGTGTGGCCGTGCGTCGGCGCCTGGACATGGAAACCGACCTGCGCAAGGCCATCGAGCGCTCGGAGCTGGTGCTGTTCTACCAGCCGCAGATGAACCTCACCAGCGGTATGGTCACCGGCGTCGAGGCACTGGTGCGCTGGCAGCATCCGCAGCGCGGCCTGGTGTCGCCGCTCGACTTCATCCCGCTGGCGGAAGACACCGGCCTCATCGGGCCGATCGGCGAGTGGGTGCTGCGCGAAGCGTGCCGGCAGAACCGGCTGTGGCAGGCGCACGGGCTGCCGCCGCTGCGCATGGCGGTCAACGTGTCCGGCCACCAGCTGGCGGCGCCCGAGTTCGTCGACACCGTCGCGCGGGCGCTGCTGGAGACCGACCACGCGCCGCAGCGCCTCGAAATCGAGGTGACCGAAACCACCCTGATGCGGAACCTCGAAGCATCCGCCGAGGTGCTGAGCCGCCTGCGCGGCCTTGGCGTGCGGCTGTCGATCGATGACTTCGGCACCGGGTACTCGTCGCTCGGGTACCTGAAGCACCTGCCCGTGCAGACGGTGAAGATCGACCGCTCGTTCGTGGCGGAACTACCCGAGAACGCCCACGACGCCGCCATCACCAACGGCGTGATCGACATGGGCCACAACCTCGGCCTCGAAGTCGTCGGCGAGGGCGTGGAGACCGCCGCCCAGCTGCGCTACCTGCGCGAGCGCGGCTGCGACATGATCCAGGGCTACCTGCTGCACGCGCCGACCACGGCGGGCGGCATCGAGACCTGGATCAAGAACAACCGGCGGCCGAACGTCGCTGGCCTCGGCGTCATCAAGAACCCCAAGGCGCGCTCCTGAGTCGGCGCGCCACCGTAGTCGATCGGCGGCCGGCCGCCAGGGCCGTCAGTACGCGACCGAGAACTCCTGCCACGGCCACGCGTCGAGCGGCCAGGGGTTGAAGAACAGCTCCACCGCCACCGAAATCTCCACCAGCGACAGGGTGAGATTCAGCAGGTTCGTTTCCGGCGCCGGCAGATCGTGCAGCGCAAAGCCGTTCAGGTACTGGATCGCCTCATCCAGGCGCGGCTTCACGGCCTTGTAGAAGCGTTCGAGCTCGCCCTGCGTGCTGTGCATGCGCCGCGCGCGCCGCTCGTGCTCGGTGGCCAGGCACCAGTCCGCCGCGAACGGCTCCCACGCGGCAAACTGCGCCGGCAGCATCGGCTCGGCGGCCATCAGGCGGCCAGCCACTGGTTGATCACGTGCATCTGGTGCCGCAGCGCGATTTCAAGCTCGCTGATGGTGATGTGCGTCAGCGCGCCCGACTCCATCATCTGCTGCGTCGCCTCCAGCGTGCTGAAGTCCTCCAGCACCGCATCTCTGAGCAGGATCTTGGTGTGCTCCTGCGCCAGCAGGCCGCCGGCGTGCTCGGCCCGCAGCTGGTAAATGTCCATGGTCCAGCGGGTGCGGTTCTCCGAGATCGGCCAGAAGTTGTAGGTGAAGTACCAACCGGGCCCGGTGTCGCAGAAAAAGTTCGGAAAGAACACGTTGATGTCGAACCACCAGTTGTCGTCCGCGTTCGGGTTGATGCCCGGGAACTGGTCCTTGGCGGTGGCAAACGTCGGCCCGTACTTGCCGACGATCATGCCGACTTCGGGTGGGCGGTAGTTGGGATTGGCCCACGCGGACAGCGACCGGTGCGGCCCGTGGAAGCGCGCCGAGGTCAGCGCCGCGCTCGGGTTCTGCGGCGCGGCCGCCGAATTCGGCAGCGACGCGCGGTGCACCATGATGGCGTGGAACGCCTCCTGGAAGGCATCGATGGCGACCTTCCAGTTCACCCGCGGCGTTGCCTCGTAGCGGGCAATGCGCGTGCAGCGGTCGAACGGGAAATGGTCGATCTGGTCGGCCATGCCGCCCAGGTACTCGCGCAGGCTCTGCGCCGGCTTTGCCTGCGCGTGCACGAACACGAAACCGTTCCACGTATCCATCGTGACCGGCATCAGCCCGAGCTTGCAGCGGTCCGTGCCGGGCGGGAAGTACTCCTCCCCGGCCATGTGCTTCAGTTCCCCGTCGTTACCGTAAACCCAGCCGTGGAAACCGCAGGTGAAGCCCCTGGCGTTGCCGCTTGGCTGCTGCGCCACCTTGTTGCCGCGGTGCGTGCAGATGTTGTGGAACGCGCGCAGGTCGCCGTCCGCGCCGCGCGTCAGGATCACCGACCAGCCGAGCACCTCCAGATCGACCACGCGGTAGTCGCCGGGATTCGGAATGTCCTCCTCGCGCGCCACCTGCAGCCAGGCTCGCTTGAATACCTTCTCGCGCTCGCGCTCGAAAAATGCCCGGCTGACATAGGGCTCGACCGGCAACGGTCCGTCGCCCATTGCCGGGACGTCAGTGGGGTATTTGGTGACAAACGGCTGTTCGGTGGCGCCCATCGGGGTTCTCCGTGATTTCGATAACACGCGCCGCGGCCGGCGCACTAGAGAAGTCCAGATAGTGGCCAGTCAACGATCGTTTGGCAAGCATTCGCCGGGCCTGCGCCAAGGCACACGCAACCAACAGACAAACGCTGCCGGTACCGAACTGGACAGATCTGCACAAGGCAGCGTAAAAGGCCGTTGGGGTCGACGCTGCAATCGGCCCACCCTGGCACCGGGCACGTGCCACATGCTGCCCGGACGCCGGTCCTGCGCAGCCTTTCAGCCTTGGAGGCCTCAACGATGAAAGCACTCGGCGCGGAATTTCTCGGCACGTTCTGGCTGATCTTGGGTGGTTGTGGCAGCGCAGTGCTCGCGGCTGCCTTTCCGGACGTCGGCATCGGTCTGCACGGCGTGTCGCTGGCGTTCGGCCTGACCGTACTGACCATGGCGTTCGCCATCGGCCACATCTCAGGCTGCCATCTGAACCCGGCGGTATCCATCGGGCTGTGGGCAGGCGGGCGCTTTCCGGCATCGCAGCTGCTGCCCTACATCGTGGCGCAGGTGATCGGCGGCCTGTGCGCCGGGGGCGTGCTGTACATCATCGCCAGCGGCGCCGCGGGCTTCGATGCCAGCGCCGGCTTCGCGTCGAACGGCTACGGTGCGCACTCGCCGGGGCAGTATTCGCTGCTCGCGGCGTTGGTGACGGAAGTCGTGATGACCATGTTCTTCCTCATCGTCATCCTCGGCGCCACCGACAAGCGCGCACCGGCCGGCTTCGCGCCGATCGCGATCGGTCTGGCGCTGACGCTGATCCACCTGATCAGCATCCCGGTGACCAACACCTCGGTGAACCCCGCACGCAGCACGGGCGTCGCGCTGTTTGCCGGCGGCTGGGCGATCCAGCAACTGTGGCTGTTCTGGGTCGCGCCGATCGTGGGCGCGCTGCTCGGCGCGCTGGCGTATCGGTGGATCGGGTCTGAGGATCGCTGAGGGCACCTGCCGCGAGCAGGCCGCGACTCAGGTCCGCGCTTGCTCCTGGGTGCTGATGCCTGACGGCGTAGCGGCCAGGCCGCTACGCCGTCACCACACCAGATCGTCCGGGACCGGGAAATCGGCGTAGGGGTCGGCGGCTCCGTCGGCCGGCTGATCCGCTGAGGGGTTCAGATTCACCACCCGCGCGGCGTCGCGCTGGGCGATCTTCTCGGCAATCGGCGGGGGCACCAGCTCGAAACCGCCGCCGAAACGCACGATCGCGAGCGCGCCCTTCAGCACCTGCTGACGCTGCGCCTCATGCAGCGGCAATTTGCGGATCTTGCTGCCGTCCAGAAACTGATACGCCGACTCGGCGCCGCGTCGGTCGAGCCGGTGCGCCTCTACAAGCTGCCGAATCTCCGCCGCCAGCGCCTTGCGCGCCAGCTGCTCGTCGCGCTTGCGGTTGCGCTCGCGGTCCGCGTCGGCCTTCTGCTGCGCCTGCTGCTGGGCGCGGTCCACGGTCGGCGGTTTCTCGCCGCGCTTGGCAGCATCCCGCTTCTGTTGCTCGGCCCGGCGCAACTGCTCGGGCTTCGCCAGCCCGGCTTTCAGCAGCTGCGCCTGCAGCGGATTCACGATCTTTCCACCGTTTTGCTGTTTAGCCATTGTCGTCCCGGCGCAGCGGCGACGCCCGCCACCTTGCAAAGTTGATGTCCGCATCCGGTGCCCGCGCGGACAACGAACGCCCCCGCACCGGCCACCACGGCGCCGATTATCGTCGACTCGCCCATCGCTAACGGCGACGACGCCTCAAGCGCGCGGCGAGCCCGCCTTGCGCAGGCCGCCCGGGCGCTGCCTCAGGGGCACCTCCTCCGCCGCCGCCGCCGGCAGCGCACGCACCGTCATGTCGGCCAGCGTGTAGCGGTCGAGTTCCGCCAGAAACGCGCGCGTCGCGCCCATCAGCACGCCAGCCAGGCCGCACTGCGGCAGGATGCGGCAGGTGTTGGTGGCGGCGTTGAAACACTCGACCAGATCGAAGCCGGGCTCCGTAGCGCGCGCCACGGCACCGATGTTGATGTCCTGCGCGGGCCGCGCCAGCCGCAGCCCGCCCTGCTTGCCGCGGCTGGTGCTCACGTAGCCGTGGCGCCCCAGCCAGTGCACCACCTTCACTAGGTGGTGGCGCGAGATGCCGTAGTAGTCGCTGAGTTCCGTGATCGTGACCCGCCGCTGCGGCTGCTGGGCGAGGTAGATCAGCACCCGAAAGCAGTAGTCGGTGAACAGCGTCAGTTGCATGTGGGCGATCTCGGTGGCGGCGCGACGCATTATTGGGCAGCTTCGATTTGCGGCTGGACGCGGAACCTGACCGGCGTCAAGGCCTGCCCTTAATGATGCATTCAGGATGCATCTTAAGTCGCCCGGCCGGGCGGCCCGCACCAGCCCGGAGAGCCCCATGTTTTGTTACCAGTGCGAACAGACCACGCGCAGCCGCCGCGGCGATGGCTGCGCCAACAGCGTCGGCACCTGCGGCAAGGACGCCGCCACGTCCGACCTGCAGGATCTGCTGATCTACCTGTGCAAAGGCATCTCGATGTACGCCCACCGGGCGGCGCAGCTTGGCGCGCGCGACCGGGACGTCGACGTGTTCGTCATCGAGAGCCTGTTCACCACGCTCACCAACGTCAACTTCGACCCGGCGCGCTTCACGGCGCTGATCGGCAAGGCCACCGCCGTGCGCGAGCGCGCCCGCGCCTGCTACGAGGCCGCCTGCGCCGCGGCAGGCCGCACGCCGGAAAGCCTCGCAGGTCCAGCCAGCTACGACCCCGGCAAGGCGCTCGATCAACTGCTCGCCAACGCCGGCCAGGGCGCCATCACCGTGGGCCTGGAGCGCGACGGCGCCGACATCATCGGCCTGCGGGCGCTGGTGCTGTACGGCATCAAGGGCGCGGCGGCCTACTTCGAGCACGCGCACGTGCTGCAGCAGGACGATCCGGCCATCTACGCCGAGTTCCACCGCCTGCTGAACTTCCTGGCCGAGAACCCGGCGGACGTGAACGACCTGCTGGGCCGCGCGCTCGACGTCGGCGCCCTCAACTACCGCGTGATGCAGAGCCTGGATGCCGCCGCCACCGGCCGCTACGGCCACCCGGAGCCGACCGAAGTCCGCACCACGCCGCGCGCCGGCAAGGCCATCCTGGTCAGCGGACACGACCTGCGGCATCTGGAACAGATCCTGGAGCAGTCGCAGGGCCAGGGCATCCACGTGTACACCCACGGCGAGCTGCTGCCGGCGCACGCCTACCCGGGCCTGAAGCGCTTTGCGCACCTGGCCGGCAACTACGGCACCGCCTGGCAGAACCAGCAGACCGAGTTCGCCGACTTCCCCGGCGCCATCGTGATGACATCGAACTGCCTCATCGAGCCGCAGGCGGCCTACCGCGGGCGGATTTTCACCAGCGGCCCGGTCGGCTGGGCGGACATCCCGCACGTCGCAGACGGCAACTACCGGCCGGTGATCGACGCCGCGCTCGCCGCGCCCGGCTTCGCGGCCGACTCCGCGCCCCGCCACGTCACGGTCGGCTTTGCGCGCAACACCGTGCTCGGCGCCGCCGAGCAGGTGGTCGGCGCCGTCAAGTCCGGCGCGCTCAAGCATTTCTTTTTGATCGGCGGCTGCGACGGCGCCAAGCCCGGCCGCAACTACTACACGGAGCTTGCCGAACAGGTGCCGCAGGACTGCGCCATCCTGACGCTCGGCTGCGCCAAGTACCGCTTCAACGACCACGACTTCGGCAACATCGGCGGCCTGCCGCGCCTGCTGGATGTCGGCCAGTGCAACGACAGCTACTCGGCCATCCAGATTGCGCTCGCGCTGGCCGACGCCTTCGACTGCGGCGTGAACGACCTGCCGCTGTCGCTGGTGCTGTCGTGGCTCGAACAGAAGGCCGTGGCGGTGCTGCTGACGCTGCTGCACCTTGGCGTGCGCACCATCCGCCTCGGGCCGAGCCTGCCGGCGTTCCTGACGCCGCCGGTGCTGCAGGTGCTGGTCGATACGTTTGGACTGACGCCGATCGGCGAGCCCAAGGCTGACCTCGCTCAAATGTTGAGCGCCGCCTGACGCGGCCGTCACCCCCGGCGCCAGATTGTTTGGCGCCGGGTTCTCGTCCTGTTGCAACCGCCGCGGAATCGGCTCTGGGCGGGGGTGGGAGGAACGGCCACGGCTACCGGACCGGACTACCCCATCCCGTGGGCAGGGCAAACGCCGTGGCCGCGCCGGACGTGGGCTTTCCCGTCAAATGAAAAAACTGAGGTTCGGCTGGCGTACGCTCACCTGATCGAGCTGCGCGAGACGCGACGCCAGCCGCAGTCCCTCCGGCGTCTGCACCAGCAGGTCAACCCGCCGCGCGCTCAGGATGGCCGGCTCCGGCTCGGTCGAGCGCACCCGCAACACCAGCACGTTGCTGAGCGCCTCGATGCCGTCCGCGACGCGGCTTGCGCGGATGTTGGTCACGAAGTGCCGGGCGATGGTCGGCGGGTTCTCGGCGATGGTGAAGCTCGGCGTGCTCAGCTGGCGCACGCGGATGGCGAGGCTGTCGGCGTCGTCGTCGAAATACGGCGTGCCGCGACCGTAATGGCGCGGCCGGGCAGCGTCGAGAAAGGCCGGCGCCATCACCCGGTACCGAATCTGCGGCGCCAGCAGCGCCTGCCAGGCCGGCAGGTCGCCGCAGCCCAGGCAGTCGGACTCGTGATTCAGGAACTCGTACACGGCGCGAAAGTCCGCGTCATCGAGCGGCGTGCCCTGCGGCGTGGCGCGTTGCAGCGTGGGTGCATTCATGCCGGCGCCTCCCCGCGCATCATCTTTTGCCAGTGCATCAGCAGCGCGAATTCGGACATCTCGGAATAGGTCGACGGGTACGCCGTACCGGGCCCCTTGAAGTCCGCAATCGGCTTGTCGCGGTAGTAGCGCGTGCCGCGGAAGTCGACCGGATAACGCGTGCCGATCGTGCCGCGGCAGCCGCGATTGATGGCAGCCCAGGCCTCGGCGTCGTCCTGATCGAACGTGCCGCCGACACTGAAGGTGCGGATGCCGATCTCGTAGCTCGCCTGCTTGAACTCCTCGGCGGCTTCCTTCTCGATCAGCAGCCAGTTCCAGACCTCCGTTTCCTGCGCGCCGAGCGGCTGCCAGGTGCGCAGGTTGCAGAACGGCACCGGCGCGGACTTGCCATCGAAGCGCACCGAGCTTTCCACCCAGGACGTGTTCGGGAAGTTGGTCATCACCTTGGTCAGGCCGCGCGCCATGAAGTGCTGCTGGTTGGCGTTGAGCACCTGCCGGTACAGCGGCACCAGGTCCGGCGAGAAGCCGGCGTAGTCCGGCGCGTCCGGCGGCAGCTCCAGGAAGATGCAGCTGTGGCCCTTGCCGATGACCACCGCCGGGCTGTGCATCAGCTGCTGCACCACCACGTCCTGCGGCACGTTCAGGGTGAGGTAGGTGATCGGGCCATGCACGCTCGCCGCGTGCGGGCCATCGGCGCCGAAGTTGAGCGCGCCGAGCTTCCAGTTGGCCTTGAACACCCAGCGCTGCGGCGGACCCAGCACCTCCATGCCGGCCGGGCTGCGATTGGCGAAAAGATCGATGTAGAAGCGCGAGTCGCCGAGGTAGTCGTCGAGCGACGGCGCGTCCGCGTCCCAGGTGCCGAAGATGAGGCCGGCATAGGTGGCCACCTTGGCCATCGGGATCAGGTTGTCGCCGGCCTGGCCCACCAGGGCGGCGATCTCGGGCGGGTACGCCGCCTGCTTGAGGCTGCCGTCCAGGCCAAACACCCAGCCGTGGTAGGGACAGCGAAAGGTCTTGGCGTTGCCGGCGTCGGCCCGGCACAGCTGCGTGCCGCGGTGGGAGCAGCTGTTGTGGAAGGCGCGGATGCGGCCGTCATCGCCGCGCACCACCAGCACCGGGTCACGGCTCAGTTGCCGGGTGACGTAATCACCGGGCTGCGGAATCTCCGTTTCGTGCGCCAGGAACAGCCAGCTCTTCGCGAAGATGCGTTCCTGCTCCAGTTGCCAGATGGCCTCGTCGGTAAAGATGGCGCGCGCGGCCGTGCCGGCCTCCACGTCCACCCAGTCGCCGTGGGTGCGCAGCGTGTCTCGCGGTTGATTCACGTCCGTGTGCCTCAGATGAGAAACGTCAGGTTGTCGAAGGCCTCGTCGCGCTGCTGCAAGGTGACCACCTTCTCGCGGATGCGAAAGCCGTCGCCCGCCGGCTGCAGGCGATAGCGCACCACGCCCGACAGCAGCGCCTGCCGGTGCCGGCGCAGCAGCGCCAGGATCAGCCGGCACTCGACGCGGATGTCCGTGCTTTCGGCGTCCGCTTCGACCAGCACATTGCCGACCAGGCGCGTGGTCTCGGTCGGCGGCTGCTGCGCCCAGAAGGCGCGGCTGCCCATGCGCGTCAGCCGCTCGCGAAGGCGCGCCGCGTTGTCGTACACCAGCGCCACCGACTGCTCCGGCGGGCCATCGTGGCCGGACGGCACCCAGTACACGCCATCGTCGGTGAAAAGATCGACCCACTCCGGGTAACGACGCTCGTCGAGCAGCTTCGCTTCGAGGTACACAAAGCGCTCCACCGCCGCCGGGTTCACGTCGCTCATCACGCGCCCTCCATCAGCTGCAGCCAGCGCCGCCATATGCCGCGGTGGGCGGTTTCGTCGGACACGTGTGACTGACGCCCGTCGGCGCCCACCGGCTCTTCCTGATCAAGGCCGCGGTCGTAGTACAGCCACTCCATCGCGGGGGTGCGCAGCATGCCGTCCCACTGGCGCTGGAACATCTCGATGTCGTCCGGCGCACCGAAGCTCGCCGGGCCGTAGAAGTCCTCGTGGGCGCGGATGCGTGCGGCGTTGATCTCGGGCGCCACGTCTTCCAGCGTCACCGGGTAGGCGAACACTTCCGTGCGGTCGAAGCTCACCGGGTGGATGACGCGAATCTGGTTGTTGATCAGCACCAGGTTCGGGTAGACCAGCAGGTTGAAGCCGTCGCCGCCGTTGCAGGTAATGACCGCCTCGGCGTAGTCCGGCCGGTCCGCGAAGCGGGCGCGCACGGCGTCGTGCCAGTCCTGCTCGGATTTGGGCTTCTCGGCGCCGAGGATGGCCTTTCGGTCGAAGGCGCGAAAGTCGATCAGCGCGTGGCCGTTGCCGAGCGCCACGCTCTTGGCCGGCGACTGCGGCCCGACGATGAAGCCCATGCCGCGGCCGATGCGCGGCTTCAGCACGTCCTCGAAGAAGCTGTGGTGCACCAGGCCCGGGTGGTAGCCGTCCATGGAGTTTTCTACCTGCTGCTTCCAGTTGCCGCGAAACTGGTAGCGCGTGACGCCGGTTTCGATGCGGATGTTCCCGCTCGGCGACAGGTCCGCGAACAGGTCGAAGAACTCCGCCGCGGCGCCGAGGTGCTCGGTGAGCGTCGGCACCTCCGGTGTGAGACTCGCGAACACGAAGCCGCGGTAGCTGTCGACCCGCGCTGCGGCTACGAGGCCCATGGCCGCCTCGTCGAAGGCCTTGCCCTGGCGGTCGCGTATCGGCACGGCGGTGAGTCGGCCCGTCATGTCGAACGACCAGCCGTGGTACGGGCAGATCAGCTGCCGGCAGGTGCCGCGCGTGTGGTCGTCCGCCAGCAGCACGCCACGGTGGCGGCAGGCGTTGATGAACACGTGCAGCAGACCCGCCGTGTCGCGCGTCAGCAGCACCGGCTGGGTGCCGAGCGTGGTCGCCTTGTAGCTGCCAGGCGTGGTGACCTCGCTCTCGTGCCCGACGTAGACCCAGGTACGCGAGAAGACGCGCGCCATCTCCTGCTCGAACACCGTCGGATCCACGAACGCGCGCCGATGCACGCGGTGCGGCTCGACCCAGCGGGCGATGGTTTCGTCGTTCACGCTGCCTCCGGATTGCCGGGATGCAGGCCCGCGCCGATCACCGGCGCAGGCCGGTGGCTCAGTGCGACTTCACGAACGCCGCGACGGCGGCGCTGAAGTCCTGCGGGTACTCGATCATTGCCCAGTGGCCGCAGTGCGGCACGATGTAGCCCCAGGAGTTGTCGATGATTTCCAGGAACCGGTAGGCGATGTCGAGCGGCACCACGAGGTCATCCTTGCCGTTCACCACCAGCGTCGGCTGGGTGATGCGGGCGATGAATTCCTCCGGATAGAACAGGCCGCCCTGCTTGCGCACCCAGTCCATGGTGGCGGCGTAGGAGGCCTTGTTCTTGGGGTCGACCGAGTTCTTCCAGCGGTACTGGACCATCGTGTCGGTGATCTCGAACTTGTCGTTGGCGAGCGTCTTGATCAGCCGGATCATGCCTTCGGGCGTGTAGTCGTAGCCCAGCACCGGCTGCAGGGCCGGCGTGATCTCGGCATTGAGGCCGGCGCTGCCCATCAGCACCAGCTTGTCGACCAGCTCCGGGTACTCGACGGCCACGCCCATGGCCGTGGCGCCGCCCATGGAATTGCCGACCAGGCTTGCCTTGCTGTAACCGAGCGCCTTGATGAAGCCGGCGATGTGGTCGTAACGCGCCTTCTGCGAGTACTCGAAACCCGCCGGGTCCGGGCTGTCGCTGTTGCCGAAGCCGACCATGTCCACGGCGATGGTGCGGAACTGCTTGCCAAACAGCGGCAGGCAGCCGAACCAGTTGCCGTAGCCGTTGGCGCCGGCACCGCCGCCGTGGATCAGGATCAGCGGCTCGCCGCTGCCTTCCTCGATGTAGCAGGTCTTGATGCCGTTCACATCGATGTATTTCTTCTCGTAGGTCGCTTCTTGCATCACGTACTCCTGGTTGGTGTGATGGTGGGGAAAGTTCAGGCCGCCGCGAGATTCATCGCGAGCGCGCCCATGCCGGTAAACCAGCTCTCGATCGGCTCGTAGTACAGCGTCTGCCCGCGGGCGCCGGCCACGGTGCCGGCCATGGCAAGCCAGCACATGATTTCGAGCCCGCCGTTGCCGGCGTTTTCGAGAATGTGCTCGGTGCTCCAGGTGGCGATTTCCGCCGCGCGGCCTTCGGTCAGCAGCCCCAGCACCTGGCGGTCGAAGTCCGCATTCACGCGGCCCATGCCGGGCGTGGCGATCCAGTGCGACAGGCCGCCCGTGCCGAGCACCGCCACCCGCTGCCGGCAGTCGGCACTGCGGATGTAGGCGCCGATGGCCTCGCCGAGCGCGTAGCAGCGTGCCGGTGACGGCGGCGGTGTGCGGTTGATGTTGACCAGCAGCGGCGCCACCGGGATGCGCCCGCCGGGGTTGATGATGCGCAGCGGCAGCGCGATGCCGTGGTCCGGCTCCAGCGTCTCGGCCCGCGCGAGGTCGAAGCCCGCGCCGTCGAGGTGCCGCAGCAGGCCGTCGGCGAACACGCCCGCCCCTGCCATCGGCTCGCGCGGAATGTCCATGTCGCCGAGCGGCGTGTAGCTGTCGGCGCAGCCGAGCGCGAAGGCCGGCTGCAACCGGTAGCCGAGGTTCACCATGTGGTCGGACGTGATGTACAGGATCACGTCCGGCCTGGCGCGCGCCACCTCGGCCGCGATGCGCTGAAAGCCCTCGATCACACGCTGCGCCTGTGCGCGCACGGGTGCCGGGTCCATCACCACGTGAGACGTTGCGCAGGCGGCGACGATGCGGCCCATGTCAGCAGCTCTCCACGAGTTCCGGGTAGTGGCGCACCGTCATGTGCGCCGCCATGTAGGGCTTCAGCACCATCTGGTAGTGCATCTGCAGGATGGGGTGCATGCCGAGCTGCGTGAGCGCCGCCATGTCGCCTGCGCCGAGCGCCGTCGCGTGTTCGGAGTCGACGCCGGCCTCGGCCAGCACCGCGGCGCGATCGGTGACGTACCGCTCGCGCAGCGCCGGTTCGTGCACCAGCCGCTCGACCAGCAGGTTGATGCGGCGGGCCTGATCGGCGCTCATGCGCCCCCCTGCACGTGGGCGAGGGTCTGCACGCCGCGCTGGCAGCGGCTCGCCAGGCGCCGCCATTCGAGGAGGTTGCGGTCCTGCTCGAACAGCTGCTCTTCGAGCCAGCCCCAGTCGTCCGCATAGAAACCCTGCATGGCCTCGCGCGCCCACAGGTCGTCGTCGTTGATGCCGCGCAGCGCCAGCGGCTCGTGCAGCGCCTCGCACTCGGCACGGAAGGCGGCCTCGGCGGCGGCATCAGCCACGCCGATTTTCTCGATCACCTGGTAGTACATGTGGTGGTCGGCATCGTGCGGCGTGTAGAACTCGTACTGCACCATGTCGAGTTCGGGGTGGTTCTCGACGCTGAGAATTCCCGGCATCCACAGCGAGATGGTGTGGATGGTGTTGTGCTTGCCGGTCGGGGCGCGCGTGCGCAGCACGGTCTGCCCGCCGAGCGTCGACTCGAACAGCGGCCGGTAGTGCTTGACCATGTTGTCGACCACGCCACGCGGCGCGGCCGGGTCTTCACGAAGGTCGAGCTGCAACTCGCCGGCGCTCGCAAAGCCGAGCGGCAGCGCCGAATCGCGCCCGGTGATGAACGGCGAATCCTTGTGGATGAAGATGTGCGTGGTATCGAAGCCGTTCTCGGCGCCCAGACGCCAGTTGGCCTTGACCAGCCGGCGGATGCCGTAGGCGGCGCGGTCGGGGTCGAGGAAGCCGGGCGGCAGATCGGTGCCAAGCGCGGGCGGCGCGGCACCCGGCGCGAGGTCACCCATGAACACGAACACCATGCCCTTGGCTTCCTGGACCGGATAGGTCTTGAGCCCGCGGGTACCGATCATCCGGCTCGACGGGTCGGTCAGGATGTCGCACAGCTTCCCGTCCGCCCATTGGTAGGTCCAGCCGTGGTACCAGCAGGTGACGGTGTCCTTGCTGTAGCACTCGGGCTTGCGCGACAGCGGCACACCGCGGTGCAGGCACTGGTCCTTGATGCAGTAAATCGCGCCTTCGGTACGGCGCAGCAGCAGATCCTCGCCCAGCAGCTTGCCGGGCTTGACCTCGCCCTCGGCGAGGTCCGACGCGTACATCACCGGGTACCAGTGGTTGCGAAAGCCGAGCTTGGCCTCGAAGTACGGACGCCAGTCGCGAATCTGCTGGCCGATCTGGGGGTTGACGAGCGGTTTGTTCACGCGCGGGGCTCCGGGTCAGACGTGGTACAGGTCGAGCGTGGTGTCGAGCAGGTCGTTGGTGAGGACGATGGTCTTGCGGGCGATGCGCCAGCCGCCAGACTCAAGGCGCAGCGTGTGCCGGTAGCTGCCGGCGTAGGACCAGGTGCGGCGGTTGCGGTACACCTGCGTGTGCCAGCGCGCGGCAAGCTCGGCCGTGGCGTTGTCGCACGCCAGCACGCGCAGACCGCCGACGAGGTGTGAGGTGCGCGGCAACGGCACGGACGCCGGCGAGTCGCCGCGGCTCCAGCGCCAGGCGCGATCGGACAGCGCCGGGCGGCCCTCCACGTAGAACAGGGACACCTCGCGGTGCGGGTCGGCCGTCAGGCGGTGCTCGGCATCCCAGGCCGGCGCCCACAGCACGGCGTCCTCGGTGAACAGCGCCAGCCAGTCGTCCCAGCGCTGCTCGTCAAGGCAGGCGGCCTCGTCCAGCAGCACGCCGGTCAGCGCCTGCCAGGTGGCAAAGTCCGGCGCGCCGCTCATCGCGCACCCCGGGCGTCGCCCGCGCTCATCAGGCGCAGCCACTCGTCGTACTGACTCATGGTGCAGCCCTCGTAGCCGATGATGCCGCTGCTCTCCAGCGGAATGCCGAGCCCACGGGCGACCGCGTCGTCACCCACGGTGCGGTTGTGCAGGCCAAAGGCGATGAAGCTGTCCTGCGCCTGCGAGCCCAGCGCGCCCTGGTGGCACTGCTCGAACTCCTCGTTGTCGTCGGGCGTGCCCATGCCGCTGCCCATGAAGAATTCCTCGAACTGCCGCAGGCGCCGGCTGCGCTCGTCGGCGCTCTCGGTGACCGGCGCCAGGCAGTAGAAGGTGATCTCGGTGCGATCGACCGCCACCGGGCGGAAGCTGCGGATCAGCGTCGCCATCTGATCCAGCATGTGCAGGTTCGGGTACAGCGACAGGTTGCGGAAGATGCTGGTCATCCACTCGGCACGCGCGGCGCCGAAGCGCGCCTCGAGCTGCGCGCGCTGGCGGTAGATCGGCCGGTCCTGCGGGTTCGGAAAGTTGAACCAGATGCTGGTGTGCCCGTGGCCGAAGGTCCACTGGCCGCCGCGCTTCTCGTGCATCTTGTCGATCTGCATGGTGCGCACGGCGGCGGCGCGCTCGTCCTTGCGCTTGGCGACGCCGAGCAAGGACTTGTGTGCGTAGTCGGGATGCAGGCCGTCGCCGCCGCCGTTTTCCAGCATCAGCTTCCAGTTGCCGTGGTAGACGCAGGTGGAAGCGCCCGGCAGCACGGTGATGCCGTCCGGGCACTGATCGACCAGCATGTCGATGAACACGGCGGCACCGCCGAGGTGCTCGGCAAGGCTCGGCACGTCGGCACCGAGGCTGCCAAACACGAAGCCGCGGTAGCTTTCGAGCCGCGCGATCGGCGTGAGCCCGACCCGATCGGTCGAGAAATCCGCCGGGTAGCCGTGCTCGGCTCGCTGCACCCAAAGCGCCTTGCCATCGGCGCCAAAAGTCCAGCCGTGGTAGCTGCATACGTGCTGTTTTCGGTTGCCGCGCTCGGTGCGGCACAGGCGCGCGCCGCGGTGCGCGCAGGCGTTGATGAAGCCGTGCAGCACGCCCGCGCCGTCACGCTGCACGAACACCGGCCGGCGACCCATGTGGGTGGTGAAGAAATCGTAAGGCCGCGGCAGCTGGCTCTCGTGGCAGACGAACTGCCACGAGCGCTCGAAGATGCGTTCTAGCTCCAGCTCGAACAGCTCCGGGTCCGTGTAGACGGAGCGGTTCACACGGTACACGCCCTGGTCCGGGCGACGATCGAACAGACTGGCCAGATACTCGGCGCTGCCCTTGTCGACCGGCGCGCGGGCATGCGGTGCGTTCATGCGGTGTCTCCGGCGCGGCGGGCGGCGGTCAGCCGTGCCGCCCGATGGTCTGGATGCCGCGGTTCTGCTCGCTGGCCAGCTTGCGCCAGGCCATGATGCAGGCGTCGGCCTCGAACAATTGCTCTTTCAGCCAGCCCCAGTCGTCCTGGTAGAACGGCTGCGTGGCCTCGCGCGCCCAGATGTCGTCGTCGTTGAAGCCATGCGCGTAGAGGTCCTTCCACAGCGCCTCGTACTCGGCGGCGAACTCGGCGTCCGCGTCCGGCCCCGCCACCACCTTGGTGGCGCAGTGGATGTACCAGTGGCTGTCGGCGTCGCGCGGTACGTACCACTCGAAGTGGATCATCGCCGGGTCCGGGAACGGGTCGACCTTGAGCACGCCCGGCATCCACAGCGAGATTTCATGCGCGATGCGCTTGTCGCCGCCGTGGATGGCGCGACACACCACCTCGCCCTTCACGCTGCCCTCGAAGTGCGGCACGCCGCGCTCGGCGAGCAGGTCGAACACGCCGATGTTGCCGCCATCGG
Source organism: Immundisolibacter sp. (assembly GCF_050250495.1). Classification (GTDB taxonomy): domain Bacteria; phylum Pseudomonadota; class Gammaproteobacteria; order Immundisolibacterales; family Immundisolibacteraceae; genus Immundisolibacter. The sequence continues at coordinate 103,640 of NZ_JBFWOM010000004.1, forward strand.
TGTGGCGAATCTCGAACAGCGGCTCGTCGCTGTTGGGGTTGGGCGCAAAGCCCAGCGGCAGCATGGTCTGGTTGCCGCGGATCAGGCGCGAGTCCTTGTGGATGAAGATGTGCGTGGTGTCGAAGCCGTTCTCGGCGCCGATGCGCCAGTTGGCGTTCACCACGCGGCGGAACGGCTGCACGCGGCGGTTCGCATCGGTGAAGCCGGGCGGCAGATCGCGCGCCAGCGGCGATGGCGTGCCCTCCCCCAGAAACACGAACACGAGGTTGCCGGCTTCCTCGACCGGGTAGCTCTTCAGCGCGCGGGTGCCGATCAGCTTGCTCGACGGGTCGGTCAGGATGTCGCACAGCTTCCCGTCAGCCCACTGATAGGTCCAGCCGTGGTACCAGCAGGTCACGGTGTCCTTGCTGTAGCACTCGACCTTGCGCGACAGCGGCACGCCGCGGTGCAGGCACTGGTCCTTGATGCAGTACACGCGCCCGTCGATGCGGTTCAGCAGCAGGTTCTCACCGGCCAGCTGGAACGGCACCGGCTTGCCCTCGGCCACCTCGGCGCTATTGAGGGTGGGATACCAGTGGTTGCGAAAACCGAGCTTGGCCTCGGCGTAGCCGCGCCAGTCGCGGATGCGCTCCAGCACCTGCGGGTCGACCAGCGGGGCAACGGGCGTGTTCATGCGTGTTCTTCCTTGAAGGTGGGGGCGAATCAGAAATCCATCAGGCCGCGGTAGCCGCGCCAGAAGGCGCGGATCAGGGCCTCGTCGACCAGGCTTTCGGAGCTGTCCACGCCGCGTCCGCCGAGCGCGTCGTAGGCGTGCTCGCCGGACGCGCCGACGATGCCCTGCTGCACCAGCTGCGTGGCCTCGCCGTCTTCCATGGAGATGTAGCCGGCCGGGCCGACCAGGTTGGCCTGCTTGATGCGCATGGCGCGCACGTCCGGCGTGTCGTCGACGTAACCGAAGAAGTGGAACACCAGCTCGAACGCGTCCACGCCCTTGGGCACGATCTGGCGCACCGCCAGCGTGTTGTGGATCTGCTGCAGGACCATGCTCGGGAACAGCGACTGGATGTGGTTCGTGAACACCGGTTCGAGCTCCAGGTGCACGTCCAGCAGCGAAGGGTCGGCGAGTTTCACGTTCTCGTCGTAGGTGCGGATCTTGCCGGTCTTGTACTCGCCAAGGTCCTCGTCCTCGATCTTCCACACGCGAAGGATGCTGTGCACGCCGCGCTCGCCGCCGAGCGTGCAGGCGCCGCCCATCGATGAGCGGTACACGCCGAAGGTGGCGTGGAACAGGTGCAGCAGCGAGGCGTGGTACGGGTCCTTGGTGTTCTCGGTGTACAGCTTCCAGTTGGAGTGGATGTACTGGCGCGACGTGCCGAGGAACTCGACCGGCCCGATGAACACCCGGTCCACCCAGCGCAGCATTTCCGGGCCGAGGTAGGTTTCCAGTGGCGGCGTGGCCGCGCTGAAGCTCGCGAATACCAGCCCCTTGCAGCGGGCCACGCGCAACTGCTGCAGGCCGTGTTCGGCAAGATCGAAGTCGGCCGGATAGCCACCCTTGCCGCCAAGGCCCTTGCGAAAAGGCACGCCGACCAGCGCGCCGGAGGCGTCGTAGGCCCACTGGTGATAGACGCAGGTGTGCGTCTGGCTGTTGCCGCGCAACTCGCGGCACACCAGCGCCCCGCGGTGCGCGCAGCGGTTGACCCAGGCGTGCACCTCGCCCGCGGCGTCGCGCGCCACCACCACCGGCGTCTGCCCGACGTAGGTGGCCTTCCAGTCGAAGGGCTTCGGCAGCTCCGCCTCTAGCGCGACGAAGTTCCAGGTCGGCCCGCGGAAGATGCGTTCCTGTTCCAGCTCGAACACGGCAGGGTCGCTGTACACCCAGTACGGCACCTCGGCGACGTCGTCCGGCCAGGCGCGGTCGGGCACAGGAGTGGCGAGCGGCTGATTCATGGCGAATCTCCGGGTGGGTCAGGACGGTGTCGACTGAATGCCGCGCAGCAGCAGGCGCAGCACGTGCGCCGCCACCTGCTCGGGGTCGTCGTGTTCAGGCTTGTAGCCGGGGAACAGCGGGCGCAGCGCGCGCACCTCGTAGTGGTGCAGCACCAGCGCCAGCAGCGAGTGGGCGAGCAGCGTCGCGTCCTGCCGCGGCGCGATTTCGGCAAACAGGTCAACGGTCGCCTGGAACTGACTGGCGAACAAGGTGGATGCCTGCAGCTCCATCTGCTCGGCATCGCCGGCGAGCTGCTCGCGCTTCATCAGGCGCACGAAATCGTGGTTTCCGGCGACGAACGCGCAGTACTCGCGCACATAGGTGGCGAGTCGCGCGTGCGGATCGTCGCTGCCGTGCAGGACTTCCAGCGCCCAGTGCTGCGCCGCGCGGCCGTAGGCGCGGTCGAGTACCGCCATGTACAGCGCGCGCTTGCTCGGGAAGTAGTGATACAGCGTGCCGATGGTGAGCCCGGCGGCGGTCGCGATCATGCGCATGGTGACGGCGCCGTAGCCCTCCGTCGCGAACAGCGGCAGCGCCTGCGCGAGGATGCGGTCGTGGCCGAGCGATTCGGCCGGCGTGGGCAGGGCGGTAGTCGACAAAAGGCAAAAGCTCCAAGGAGGGCGGCGGTCGCGGCGGTCGGGTGCTGGCCACAGCGCAGGAGTGTTGCCGCCGTTTGGCAAAAAAAGCTACCCTCGATTTGACCGTCAATCAAGCGATTGATCGAAAAAATCCGGGGAGCTTGCCGATGGCCGCACATACCGCTTCGGGGCACGCGCCGACAGGTTGGTTCGCGCTGCCGGCGATCATGGTACTGGTCGCCTTGGCGGGCTTGTGGCGCGGCGGTGCGTGGGTGTGGCTGGGTATCGCGCAGCTGCCCGTGCTGGCGCTGATCGACACCCTGCTTGGCCCGGACACACGCCCCCGCGCCGCGTTATCGCCGGTGCTGGCGGATCTGCTGCTCGTGCTGCAACTACCGCTGGTGATGGCGCTGTGGGCGGTGTTCGCCTGGCGCGTCGGGCCCGGCGCCGCGGCGCTGCACGGCGCGGACTGGCTAGGCCTCACGCTGTCTACGGCATTTGTCACCGCCTATGGCGCGTTGCCGGCGTCGCATGAACTCGGCCACCGCGACGACGCGCTGCGCCGGCGCGTCGGCAACCTGCTCGACACCTTCCTGCTGGCGCCCTACGGCGTGCTGTCACACAACCACGTGCACCACCTCAAGCTCGACACGCCGATCGACGCCGAAACCGCGCGTCGCGGCCAGCGCCTGTACCGCTTCATGGTCTACATGGGCTGGAACCGCCACCTCGAAAGCTGGCGCGTGGAGGCGGCCCGCCTGCGCCGGCTGGGCGTGTCGCCCTGGTCGTGGCGCAGCGCCGTGTGGCGCGGCTTTGCGCAGTACGCGCTGGTGCTGACAGCAGTGGGCGCCGTCGCCGGCGCGCGCGGCGTGGCGCTCGCCGTGCTGGTATCGGTGCTCGCCCTGCTGATGCTGACGGCGCTGTCGTACTCGCAGCATTACGGCCTGACGCGTGTGCCGGATTCGCCGGTACGCGTCCACCACGCCTGGAACCACCTGTACCCGCTGACGCGCGGCGGCATGTTCGAGATCACCACCCACTCGCAGCACCACATGGACGTCAACGTGCGCTACTGGGAGCTGACGCCGCTGCCGGACGCGCCGCAGATGCCAAGCGCTTGGGCCTGCCTGCTGATCGCGCTGATTCCCCCGCTGTGGGCGCGCGTGATGCGCCCGCGTCTTGCCGACTGGGACCGCCGCCATGCGGTGGCCGAGGAGCAGACGCTGGCCGCCCGGGCCACCGCCGCGGCCGGCTGGGCGCCGCTGACCGAATCCGTCTGAGCCACTCCACGCCCCACCTCACGCACAGAGCAACGCCATGCCGAACCATGACCCGCTGGCCTTGATCGTCGACGCGCCGCAGGCGCACCGGTACCTGGTGCACAAGCGTGCCTTCGTCGACGCGGCGCTGTTCGAGCGCGAGATGGACGCGATCTACGGCCGCCTGTGGCTGTACGTCGGCCACGACACGGAAATCCCGACACCCGGCGATTTCGTCACCCGCACCGTGGCCAGGCGGCCCCTGCTGTTCGTGCGCGGCGGCGACGGCGTGCCGCGCGTGTTCCTGAACAGCTGCACGCACAACGGCGCCAAGGTGTGCCGCGAGGAATTCGGCAACCGCCGCCACTTTGCCTGCGCCTACCACGGCTGGGTGTTCGACCACGACGGCGCGCTGTGCGACGTGCCGGGCGAAGCCGCGTTCGGCCCGCAGTTCGACAAGGCCGACGAGGGCCTGATCCCGCCGCCGAGCCAGGACAGCTACCGCGGCTTCACCTTCGTCAGCTTCGCGCGGCGCGATGATCTCGTGGACTACCTCGCCGGTGCCGCGCAGTACCTCGACATCCTGTGCGCGACCAGCGCCGCCGGCATGCGGGTGCTGCCGGGCACGCACGTCTACGCCTCGCGCGCCAACTGGAAGATGCTGCCGGTGAACGTGATCGACGGTAACCACTTCATGCCGACGCACGTGACGTACCTCCAGTACCTGCGCGAGCGCGGCAGCGAGATGAAGGAGCCGATCCGTGACTTCCACGAGGCGCATCTCGGGAACGGCCACACGGTGTTCGAGTACGAAGCGCCGTGGGGCCGTCCGCAGGGCAAGCCGGACCCGGCCTGGAGCGACGCCGTCAACGCGCAGATCACCGCGCGCCGCGAGGGGCTGATAGAACGCCTCGGGCCGGAGCTTGGCGACCGCATCGCGCGCAAGAACCGCAACCTCGTGATCTTTCCGAACCTCATCATCAACGACATCATGGGCACCACCATCCGCGTGGCGGAGCCGATCAGCGCCGGTTACATGGACGTGAGCGCGTGGCAGTTCTGCCCGGCCGACGACCCGCCCGAACTCGCCCACGTGCGTAACGAGCAGTTCCTGACCTTCCTGGGCCCCGGCGGCTTTGCGACGCCAGACGACATCGAGGGCATGGAAGCCTCCCAGCGCGGCTACGCCACCCACCGCGAGGCGCCCTGGATCAACTACTCCAAGGGCATCGCGGCGGAGCTCGCCGGCGGCTTCACGCGGCCCGGCGAATCCGACTTCATGATGCGGGCCTTCTTCAATGCCTGGCGCGGGTATCTGGGCATCGACTCGTTCGCGGAGGTCGCATGAACACGACCGACACCACCCGCGCCGAGGTCGAAACCCTGCTGGCGCGCGATGCCTGGCTGCTCGACACCTGGCAGCTCGACGAATGGCTCACGCTGTTCACGCCGGATGCGCGCTACGAGGTGCCGAGCACGGACCGCCCGGACGGTGACCCGGTGCAGAGTCTCTATCTGGTGGACGACGACTACCGGCAGCTGTGCTTTCGGGTCAAGCGCTTCAACCTGCCGCAGGGCCACGCCGAGCAGCCGCATTCCCGCACGCAGCGCCTGGTCACCAACGTGCTGCTGCACGGCGAGCAGGCCGGCGTGCTGCGCGCGACGGCGGCGTTTCTGATCGCCCGCACGCGGCACGGCGTGCAGGACCAGTTCGTCGGCCGCTACGAACTCGCGCTGGCACGCCAGGGCGGCGAACTGCGCTTCCAGCGTCGGCGCGCGCTGCTGGCGATGCCAGGGCTACGCCCGGTGGGGACGGTCGGGATAATCATCTAGCTTTTTGGCCGACTCTCCGGCTTCAGGCCAGAAACAGCCGGTAGCCGGCGCTGTCCGTCTCGTCCACGCACTCAAGGCCTGTCTCGGCCAGATGTGCCTTGAAACGCGCCCGCTCGGCCGGCGGCACCTGCAGGCCGACCAGCGCCCGGCCATCGGCTGCGCCGTGGTTGCGGTAGTGGAACAGGCTGATGTTCCAGTGCGCGCCTAGCCGCGCCAGGAAGTGCGCCAGCGCGCCGGGACGCTCGTCGAAGGTGAAGCGGTAGACCACTTCGTCCGGCAGCTTGCCGTGGCCGCCCACCATGTGCCGCAGGTGCAGCTTGGCGGCCTCGCTGTCGGTGAGGTCCACCACCGCGTAGCCGCGCCGGCGCAGGTCCGCGAACAGCGCCTCGCGCTGACTGGCGGCGGTGCGCACGCCGACGTACACCTGCGCGGCTTCGGCGCTGGCGTAGCGGTAGTTGAACTCGCTGATCTCGCGCGCTCCGATGGCCTCACAGAAGCGCACGAAGCTGCCCGGCCGCTCCGGGATGGTGGCGGCGAAGATGGCCTCGCGCCGCTCGCCGATCTCGGCCCGCTCGGCGACGTAGCGCAGGCGGTCGAAGTTCATGTTGGCGCCCGAGCACACGGCCACCAGCGTCTGCCCGTGGCAGCGCTCGCGCGCCACGTAGCGCTTGAGGCCGGCCAGCGCCAGCGCGCCGGCGGGTTCCACGATGGCGCGCGTGTCCTCGAAGGTGTCCTTGATGGCGGCGCAGATTTCGTCGTGATCGACCAGCAGCATCTCGTCCACGTACTCGCGTGCCAGGCGAAACGGCTCGCGGCCGACTTGGCGCACGGCGGTACCGTCCGCAAACAGGCCGACGCTTCGCAGGCTGACGCGCCGGCCGGTTTGCAGCGAGCGCGCCATGGCGTCAGCGTCGTCGGATTCCACGCCGACGATCCGCACCTGCGGGCGCAGGCGCTTCACATACGCCGCAATGCCGCCGATGAGGCCGCCGCCACCCACCGGCACGAAGATGGCATCGAGCGCGCCCTGGCGCTGTCGCAGCAGTTCGGCGCCAATGGTGCCTTGACCTGCGATGACCAGCGGGTCGTCGTAGGGATGCACGAAGCTCAAGCCCCGCTGCTCGGCGAGCGCCAGCGCGTGGCGCGAGGCGGCGGCGTAGTCCTCGCCGAACAGCAGCGTCTCGCCGCCCAGGCGCTGCACGGCGTCGACCTTGATCTGCGGCGTGGTGACGGGCATCACGATCAGGGCGTGGCTGCCGAGGTGGTGCGCCGCGAGCGCCACGCCCTGCGCGTGGTTGCCGGCGGAAGCCGTGACCACGCCGGCCTTGAGCGCGCTGCGCGGCAGGTGCGACATCTTGTTGAAGGCGCCGCGCAGCTTGAACGAGAACACCGGCTGCAGGTCCTCGCGCTTGAGCAGCACGCGGTTTTTGAGGCGCAGCGACAGGTTTTCTGCGGTGTCGAGCGGCGACTCGATGGCCACGTCGTAGACCCGCGCGTTCAGCGTCAGCACCAGGTAGTCGCGGGCCATGGGGCTTCCGTGTCGGGCGCTCAGGAGGTGGCGAGCGCCACCGCCTCGTCCACGTCCACCGCCACCAGGCGCGACACGCCGGGCTCGGACATGGTGACGCCGGTGAGCTGACCGGCCATTTCCATGGTGGTCTTGTTGTGGGTGATGACGATGAACTGCACCCGCGCCGACATCTCGCGCACCAGCGCGCAGAAACGGCCGACGTTGTGGTCGTCGAGCGGCGCGTCCACCTCGTCCAGCATGCAGAACGGCGCCGGGCTCAGCTCGAACAGCGCGAACACGAGCGCGATCGCCGTCAGCGCCTTCTCGCCGCCGGACAGCAGATGAATCGAGCTGTTCCGCTTGCCGGGCGGGCGGGCGACGATGCCGACGCCGGTTTCGAGCAGATCATCGTCCAGCAGTTCGAGGCGCGCCTCGCCGCCACCGAACAGGCGCGGGAAGGCGGCCATGAAGCCGGCGTTGGCGGCATCGAAGGTTTCCTTGAAGCGGCTGCGCGTCTCGCGATCCATGCGGCGGATGGCCTGCTCCATGGTCTCCAGCGCGGCGGCAAGATCCGCATGCTGGGCGTCCAGATACGTCTTGCGCTCGGCGAGCTCGCGCTGCTCGTCGATGGCGGCGAGGTTGATGGCGCCCAGGCGCTCGATGCGGCGGACAAGGTCCGCGATGGCGAATTCGAGCGCCGCCTCGTCGCGGTCGGTGGGTGCTTCCGCGATCAGGCGTCCGGCGTCGGCGTCGAATTCCTGCACCTGCCCGATCAGCGCCTCGAGACGCGTGGCGAGCTCCGTCACTTCGAGCCGCCGGGCCTCCACGTCGGCGCGGCGCTCCTGCATACCGCGCTCGGCCAGCAGGCGCGCCTGGTCGCGCTCGCGCAGCGCGTTCTCCGCCGTCGCCAGCGCGTCGCGCGCGGCGGCGAGCTGCGCCGCCGCCTGCTCGCGCGCCGTGAGTTGCGTTTGCAGTTCGGCCTGCACGGCCGCGAGCGGCGCGGCGCTCTCGTCGCGTTCGGCCAGCAGCGCGGCGTGGCGCTCGCGGATGCCGCTGCGCTGCGCCTGCCAGCCAAGCAGGGTCTGTTCGAGCGTAGCGATTTCAGTGCGCGCCGCCTGCGCGCGAAGGCGCAGCGTCTGCTGGCGCTCGCGCACGGCCTCCTGCGCCGCGCGCGCGTCGCGCACCGCCTGCTCGGCCGCGCGGCGCGCGGTCTCGCGCTGCTGGCGCTGCCCGGCAAGCGTCGCCTGCTCGTTGCGCGCCGCGTCGCGCGCGGCCTGCGCGGCGGCGAGTTCCGCGGTGTCGGCCGCGGCCTGTCGGTCGATCTCCGCAAGGTCGGTGGCAATAGCCTGCCGGCGCGCCTCGACGCGCTCGTGGTGGGCCTGCGCGGCGGCCTGGCGGGCCTGCAACTCCGCCACCTGCCGCAGCCCGGCACTGTGGCGCTGCCGCGCTTCGCCGCGCGCCTGCTCGGCCTGCGCAAGTGCGCCGCGCGCCACGCCGCGGGCGGCATCGAGCGCGGCGAGTTCCTGCTCGCCCTGCGCCAGGGCGTGTTGCAAGTCCGTGATCGCGGCGCCACGTTCGAGCACGCCCTCGCCCTGCCCTGTCGCCGGCAAAGCCAGCCAGTTGCGCCCGACGCGCGCGCCGTCCGCGGTCACGAAGCTCTCGTGCGCCGGCAGCGTGTGGCGACCGGCCAGCGCCTGCGCGAACGTGCCGGCACGGCGCACGCCGCCGATCAGCGCCGCCAGATCGACCGCGCTGTGCACGGCGCGCAGCAGGTCGCCGTCGGACGGCTCGGCGGAGCGCGATTCCACGAGCAACAGACCCGCGGCCTGGGCCAGTTCATCCGCCGGCAGCGCGTCCAGACTCGCCACCACCCGCGCCGCGATCCACGGCCCGAGCGTGGCTTCGAGCGCAGTGCGCCAGGCCGGCTCGGCATCCAGCGCCGCCAGCAGCACCGAGGTCTCGATGCCCCGCCAGGCGAGCCAATCCTCGGCGGGTTTGCTGCCGGCGAGCGCCGCCTGTTGCAGGGTTTCGAGCGCCGAAAGACGCCCGCGCTGCTCCCGCAGCGTGCTTTGCAGCCGCGCAGCGTCGGTGCCAATGCCGTCGAGCTGGGCGCGCAGACGCGCGATGTCGGCCTCGCTTGCGGCGAGTGCCGCATCGGCAGCGTGCGTATCCGCCTGCGCCGCAGCGAGCGCATCAGCCAGCGCCGCGGTGTCGACGCGTGTCTCCGCCGCGAGCTGCGCGAGTTCGCGGTCAAGACGCGTGCGCCGTTCGCCAAGCCGCGCCACGTGCTCCGCCACGCGCCGGGCACGCTCCTGCTCCAGCCGCTCGCGCTGGGCAGCGTCGCCCGCCGCGCTCGCCACGGCGTCGTGGGCGCGGCGGGCATCGTGCAGCCCCGCCTCGGCGGCGGACAGCGCCTCGACGGCTTGCGCGAGTTCCGCGTCGAGCCGCCGGTGCTCGTCCTCGCCCGCGTGCTGCGCGGCGGCGAGCTCGCGAAGGCGCGCATCGGTGTCCGCACACTGCTGGTCGATCCGCGCGGCGCTCGCGTCGAGCCGCGCCAGTTCCTGCGCGGTCCGGTCGCGCTGCTGCTGCATGGCGGCGATGGACTGCTCCAGTCGCGCCACTTCAGCGCCGACTTGGTACCACGCCTGCTGCGCCTCGCCCGTCACGCCAGTCGCGGCCGCCTGCGCCTCGCGCGCGGACTCCACCTGCGCCTCGGCCGCGCGCTGGGCAGCAGCCGCCTGCTCCTGCGCGGTGAGGGCGGCTTCGAGCGCGCGGCGGCGCTCGTCGGTGGCCGCCTGCAGCGCGCGCAGCCGGAATCCCAGCAGATGTCCGCGGGCCTGGCGCTCGGCGGCGCGCAGCTCGCGGAAGGTCTCGGCCGCCCGTGCCTGGCGCTCCAGCACCGTCAGGCGCTTGCCGATCTCGTCCCGCACGTCGTCCAGGCGCGCCATGTTGTCGCGCGTGTGGCGGATGCGGCCGGCGCTCTCCTGGCGGCGCTCCTTGTACTTCGAGATGCCGGCCACTTCCTCGATGAAGGCGCGCAGTTCTTCGGGCCGCGCCTCGATCAGGCGGGCGATCATGCCCTGCTCGATGATGGCGTAGCTGCGCGGCCCAAGGCCGGTGCCCAGAAAGATGTCCGTGATGTCGCGCCGGCGGCAACGGCTGCCGTTGAGGTAGTACATCGACTGGCCGTCGCGCGCGAGCTGGCGGCGCACGGCGATTTCCGCATACGCCGCCCAGGCGCCGCCGAGCGTGCCGGCGCTGTTGTCGAAGACGAGCTCGACGCTCGCCTTGCCGACCGGCTGGCGCGCGCTCGACCCGTTGAAGATCACGTCCGCCAGCGCGTCGCCACGCAGTTGCCGGGCCGAGCTTTCGCCGAGCACCCAGCGCACCGCATCCACCACGTTCGACTTGCCGCAGCCGTTCGGCCCCACGACGCCGGTCAGCGCGCCGCGCAGGTGCAGCGTGGTGGGATCGACGAAGGTCTTGAAACCCGCCAGGCGAATCGTCTTCAGCTTCATGCCGGGTGCTGTTCCTGACGACCGTCCTGCGTGTTGACCGGGCGCGGACCGGTCCGATAATGCGCGCCCCTGACACCCACATGGAGAAGCGCGTGGCGAGTTCACGCCCCCATCGCTCGAAACAGGCCCCGGTCGCATCCGCCGGCCTGCTGGAGACCTTCCCGAACCCGCACCCGCAGCGCGACTACACGGTGCGCATGCGCTGCCCGGAATTCACGTGTCTGTGCCCCAAGACCGGCCAGCCGGACTTCGCCACCGTGCACGTGGAGTACGTGCCGGACAAGACCTGCGTGGAACTGAAGTCGCTGAAATTATATCTGTGGTCGTTCCGCGACCAGGGCGCCTTCCACGAGGCGGTCACCGGGCAGATTCTGGATGACCTGGTGGCCGCGACGGCGCCACGGTTCATGCGCGTGACGGCAGAGTTCCTGGTGCGCGGCGGCATCTACACCACGGTGGTGGTGGAGCATCGCAAGCGGGGCTGGAAGCCGGCGGCGCCGGTCATTCTCGTCTGACGCCAGAAAAGCAAAAGGCCCGGTCTTTTGGACCGGGCCTTTTCCGATTTGGTAGCGGGGGCAGGATTTGAACCTACGACCTTCGGGTTATGAGCCCGACGAGCTACCGGACTGCTCCACCCCGCAACCGGACTGCGAATGATACGGATGACGGCCCCGCGGAGCAAGCCAAAATCTCATTGCGGCCTTAAAAAACTGCCTGACAGAGCGCGAGCAACGGCGCCGGGAACACGCCGAGCCCCAGCACCAGCACGCCGTTGACGCCCATGAACACGCGCACGTCGAGCGCCGGCATGATCGCCGGCTGGTCTTCCGGCGCGTCGAAGTACATGGCCTTGATGACGCGCAGGTAGTAGAACGCGCCCACCACCGAGAACAGCACCGCCACCATGGCAAGCCACAGCAGGTCGTGCTGCATCACGGCGCGGATGACGCCGAGCTTGGCGTAGAAGCCGACCGTCGGCGGCACGCCGGCCAGCGAGAACAGGATCACCATCATCACCAGCGCCAGCCACGGCGAGCGGCGGTTCAGACCCCGGAAGTCCTCGATGCGCTCGGCCTCGAAGCCGGCGCGGCTCAGCAGCATGATCATCCCGAACGCCGCCAGACCCGTCAGCGCGTAGGTGACCATGTAGAAAAGGCCGGCCGACAGACCTGCCGGGTTGTTCGCCAGCACGCCAAGCAGGAAAAAGCCCATGTGCGAGACGGTGGAGTACGCCAGCATGCGCTTCAAGTTCACCTGCGCGATGGCGACGAGGTTGCCGACCGCGAGCGACAGCACGGTGAGCACGATCAGCATCTGCTCCCACTGCTGGGCGAGCGCGGCGGCCGCGCCGGCCAGCAGCTTCACCACCAGCACGAAGGCGGCGAGTTTGCTCACGGTGGTCAGGAACGCCGTCACCGCCGTCGGTGCGCCGTGGTAGACGTCCGGCAGCCACATGTGAAACGGCGCGATGCCGAGCTTGAAGCCGATCCCCACCACCAGCATGGCGAGCGCGAGCCCCATCAGCGGGCCGAAGTTGCCGGCCCGTGCGTGCTCGCCCACCACCTGCCCGATGGTGGCCAGATCGAGCGACGCGGTCACGCCGTACAGCAGCGACATGCCGTACAGCACCAGTCCCGACGCCAGCGCGCCGAGAAAAAAGTATTTGATCGCCGCCTCGCTTGCCGCGCCGTTGTCCCGGTGCAGCGCCACCAGCGCATAGGACGACAGCGACAGCACTTCGAGCCCCAGATACAGCGTCAGCAGGCTGCCGGCGCTCGCCATCACCAGCAGACCCAGCGTCGCGAACAAGGACAGCACCAGAAACTCGCCCGTCAGCAGCGACCGCTGGCGCAGATAGTCGCGCCCGTACAGGAACACGCCGAACATGACGAGCAGCGCCATCACCTTGACCACCACGGCCACGGCATCGACCGTGTAATGGCCGCTGAAGGTGGACGCCGGACCCTGATAGACCTGCGCGACGGCGGTCAAGGTCGCCAGCAGCGACAGCTGCGCGGCCACGTAGGTGTTGCTGCGCTCGCGGCCCGGCCAGAACAGGTCCACCAGCAGGACCGCGCAGGCCATGCCCAGCAGCACCATCTCCGGCAGCGCGAGACCGAGATCGGGAAGGGTGAATTCCATGTTCGAGACGCCGTTTGCGAAGGGCCGCGCTTACAGGCCGAGCTTGCCGCGCTGCACGTGCGCGAGCAGCGCGTCCACCGAGCTGTGGGTGAGGTCGAGCAGCGGGTTTGGCCACACGCCCATGCCGAGCACCGCGAGCGCCAGCAGCCCCAGCACGATGAATTCTTCGGCCGTGAGATCCTTCAGCGCCGCCACCTTGGGGTTGGCCACCGCGCCGAACATGACGCGCTTGTACATCCACAGGTTGTAGGCGGCGCCGAGCACGAGACTGGTGCCGGCGAGAAACGCGATCCAGAACCCCTTGGGGAAGGCGGCCAGGATGACCATGAACTCGCCGACGAAGCCGGACGTGCCCGGCAGCCCGGAGTTGGCCATGGCAAACAGCATCATGAAGGTGGCGAACTTCGGCATGGTGTTGACCACGCCGCCGTAGTCGGCGATCTGCCGGCTGTGCACGCGGTCGTACATGACGCCCACGCACAGAAACATGGCGCCCGAGATGAAGCCGTGCGAGATCATCTGCACGAGCCCGCCCTCGATGCCCTGGGCGGTGCCAAGGAAGGTGCCGAGCGTGACGAAGCCCATGTGCGAGATGGACGAGTACGCGATCAGCTTCTTCATGTCCTGCTGCACCAGCGCCACCGCGCCGATGTAGACGATGGCGACCAGCGACAGCGCAATCATGAAGCCAGAAAACGCCATGCTGGCGTCGGGCGCGATCGGCAGTGACAAGCGCAGGAAGCCGTAACCGCCCATCTTGAGCATGATGGCCGCCAGCACCACCGAGCCGCCGGTCGGCGCCTCGACGTGCGCGTCCGGCAGCCACGTATGGACCGGCCACATCGGAATCTTCACCGCGAACGCCGCGAGGAAGGCGAGGAACAGTAGCTTCTGTGTCGGCAGATCGAGCCCGACGCGCTGGAAGTCGAGCAGGCTGAAGCTGCCGGTCTTCAGATGCAGGTAGATCAGCGCCAGCAGCAGCAGCACCGACCCCAGGAACGTGTACAGGAAGAACTTCAGCGTCGCGTAGACGCGGTTCGGGCCGCCCCAGATGCCGATGATGATGAACATCGGGATCAGCATCGCTTCCCAGAACACGTAGAACAGCATCGCATCGACGGCGCAGAACAGCCCGATCATCACGCCTTCCATCACCAGGAAAGCGCCGAGGTACTGGCTGAGCTGCTTCTCGACCGACACCCGCGCCATCGCCACCACCAACACGGTGATGAAGCTCGTCAGCAGGATGAACGGCAGCGCGATGCCGTCGATGCCGAGGTGGTAGTAGATGCCGAAGGATTCCACCCACGGCAAACGCTCGACAAACTGCAGCCCGCCGTTGGCAGGATCGAATCCCGTGTACAGCGGCAGCGTGATGGCGAACTCCACCACCGCCACCAGCAACGCCAGCGTGCGCGCCAGCGCCGGCTTGCGGTCGCCGGCCAGCAGCCAGACCAGCACCGCGCCCGCGATGGGTGTCCAGATGGCGATGCTCAACAGGGGCAGGGTTTGGCTCATGGCGGGCTCAGAAGCTCACGTACCAGATCAGGCCCAGCAGCGCGGCGAGACCGATGATCATGGCGAAGGCGTAGTGGTAGAGGTAACCGGTCTGGATGTGGCGCAGCGCGCCCGCCAGGCGGCCGACCGTGCGCGCGGTGCCGTTCACGGCAAGCCCGTCGATCAGCGCGACATCACCCACCCGCCACAGGAAGCCGCCGATGCCGCGCAGGCCGCCGGCGAACACCGTCTGGTTCACGTCGTCGAAGTAGTACTTGCGCTCGAAGATGTGGTGGACCAGCGAGAAGGTGTGCTGCACCCGCGCCGGCCACTGCGGGCGCCAGAGATAGAACACGGCCGCCGTGCCGGCACCGGCCAGCATCAGCCAGAAAGGCAGCGCCGTGAAGCCGTGCTGCGCAAACGCGAGCGCGCCGTGGAAATGCTCACCGAACTCGGCGAGCGTGGCGTGCTGCGGCAGGATCTGGATGGCCTTGCCGAAGTAGTCACCGAACAGCATGGGTTCGATGAGCGGCGCGCCGATTAGCACCGACGGGATCGCCAGCAGCACCAGCGGCCCGGTCACCACCCAGGGCGATTCGCGCAGGTGCTCGGCGGCGTGGTGATCCACCCGTGACCTGCCGTGGAACACCAGGAACAGCAGCCGAAAGCTGTACAGCGAGGTCACGAACACGCCGCCCAGCACGGCGAAGTGCGCAAAGCCCGCCGCCGGCAGCGACGACGCGGCGACCGCCTCGATGATGGCGTCCTTGGAATAGAAGCCCGCGAAGCCCGGGAAGCCGACCAGCGCCAGGGTGCCGATCCACGCCGTGAGTGCCGTGATCGGCATGTGCTTCCACAGGCCGCCCATCCTGCGCATGTCCTGCTCGTGGTGTAGGCCGATGATCACCGAACCCGCCGCCAGGAACAGCAGCGCCTTGAAGAAGGCGTGCGTGCCCAGGTGAAAGATCGCCGCCGTGTAGGCGGACGCGCCGAGCGCGACCGTCATGTAGCCGAGCTGCGACAGCGTGGAGTACGCCACCACGCGCTTGATGTCGGTCTGGATGAGGCCGAGCAGGCCCATGAAGAACGCCGTCACGGCGCCGATGAACAGCACGAAGTTGAGCGCCGCCTCGGACAGCTCGAACAGCGGCGACATGCGCGCCACGAGGAAGATGCCGGCCGTGACCATGGTCGCCGCATGGATCAGCGCCGAGATCGGCGTCGGGCCTTCCATGGAATCCGGCAGCCACACGTGCAGCGGCACCTGTGCGGACTTGGCCATCGCGCCGATGAACAGCAGCACGCAGATCACCGTCAGCGCCGACCACTCGCGGCCCGGCCAGATTTGCAGCGTCTCGCCGGCCAGCTCCGGCGCCTTGGCGAAGATGGCAGCGAAATCGAGCGTGCCGAACAGCGCCAGCACCGCCGCGATGCCGAGCATCATGCCCAGATCGCCGACGCGGTTGACCAGGAAGGCCTTGAGGTTCGCGAAGATCGCCGTCGGTTTCTCGTACCAGAAGCCGATCAGCAGATACGAGACCAGGCCCACGCCCTCCCAGCCGAAGAACAGCTGCAGGAAGTTGTTGGCCGTGACCAGCATCAGCATGGCGAACGTGAACAGGCTGATGTAGCTGAAAAAGCGCTGGTAGCCCGGGTCGTCGTGCATGTAGCCGATGGTGTAGATGTGCACCATCAGCGACACGAACGTCACCACCAGCATCATGGTGGCGGTGAGCTCGTCGATCAGGAAGCCGACCGAGACCTTCAGCGGCCCGCTCTGCACCCAGGTATACAGGTCCGTGTTCAGCACGTACTCGCCGCCGGCGGCCTTGCCCGCCAGCAGCAGCGAGTACACGTAGCAGGACAGCGCAAACGAAATGGCGACGCCGAGAATGGTCACGACGTGCGCGCCGCTGCGGCCGATGACGCGGCCGCCAAGGCCGGCCAGTAGGGCGCCCGCGAGCGGTGCCAGCACCGCGCCCAGGCACAGGAGGGTCAGCTTTTCCATCGCTCAGCCCTTGAGGTGGTCGAGGTCCTGGACGTTGATCGACGCCCGGTTTCGGAACAGCACCACGATGATGGCAAGACCGATGGCCGACTCCGCCGCCGCCACCGTGAGCACAAAGAACACGAACACCTGACCCGCGATGTCGTGCAGGAAGTGCGAGAAGGCGACGAAGTTCATGTTCACGGCCAGCAGCAGCAGCTCCACCGACATCAGCAGGATGATCATGTTCTTGCGGTTGATGAAGATGCCGAACATGCCGAGCGCGAACAGCACGGCGCCCAGCACCAGGTAATCGGTCAGTGTGACCACGGCTCAGCGCTCCTCGGTCGGTGAGTCAACGTTGACCGGCGCGTCGCCGCGCGGCAGGTCGAGCAGCTGCATGCGCCCGCGCGGGCTCACGTGCACCTGCGCCGACGGCGGCACGTACTTGCTCGCGCGCACGCCGCGGAAGGTGAGCCCGATGGCCGCCACCATGCCGATCAGCAGGATCACCGCCGCGATCTCGAACGGATACGCGTAGTCGGTGTAGAGCACGGCGGCGATCGCCTGCACGTTGCTGACCGCCTCGCCCTGCGGCGGGCGGGAGAGCGCCGTGTCGAGCTGACCCGTGCCGTACACCAGCACCATCTCGAACACGATCAGCAGCGTCACCGCGAGCCCGAGCGGCAGGTGACTGCCGAAACCCTCGCGCAGCTCCGCGCGGTGGATGTCGAGCATCATCACCACGAACAGCCACAGCACCATCACCGCGCCCACGTACACCAGCACTAGCGCGATGGCGAGAAACTCGGCCTCCAGGATCAGCCACAGCCCGGCGCAGGTGAAGAACGCCAGCACCAGGAACAGCACAGCGCGCACGGCGTTGCGCACGCTGACCACCATGCCGGCCGCGAACACCAGGATCGCGGACAGCAGATAAAAAACGATCTTCTCGGTACCCATGTCGGTGTCGGCCGGCAGTGTGGAAGTCAGCGGTAGGCGGCGTCGGCGGCGCGGTCGGCGGCGATCTGCGCCTCCATGCGGTCGCCGATGGCCAGCAGCGTCGACTTGTCGTACACGCGCTCGCTGTTGGCTTCCATGTGGAAGTGGTTGAAGCGCGTCAGCACGATGGAGTCGACCGGGCAGGCTTCCTCGCAGAACCCGCAGTAGATGCACTTGAACATGTCGATGTCGTAGCGCGTGGTGCGGCGGGTGCCGTCGGCGCGCGGCTCGGACTCGATCGTGATGGCAAGCGCCGGGCACACCGCCTCGCACAGCTTGCAGGCAATGCAGCGCTCCTCGCCGTTCGGGTAGCGGCGCAGCGCATGCAGGCCGCGAAAACGCGGCGACACGGGGGTTTTTTCTTCCGGAAACTGCACCGTCACCTTCGGCTTGAACAAATGACGCAGCGTCACGCCAAGGCCGGACAACAGCTCCAGCAGCAGCAGGCTTTTGAGGTACTGGGCAACACGGTTCATGTCATGCCCTCAGTTGAACCACGGCGGCAGGCGATACAGCACCGCCGTCGACACCACCACCAGCCACACGATGGTGATGGGGATGAACACCTTCCAGCCGAGCCGCATGATCTGGTCGTAGCGATAGCGCGGGAAGGTGGCGCGGAACCACAGGAAGCAGAACAGCAGGAAGGCGACCTTGGCGATCAGCCACAGCGGCGACGGCACCCAGGCAAACGCGCCTTCCAGCAGCGGAATGCCCTGAAACGGCGACAGCCAGCCGCCCATGAACATGATGGCGGCGAGCGTCGACACCAGGATCATGTTGGCGTACTCGGCCAGGAAGAACACCGCGAAGGTCATGCCGGAGTATTCGACGTGGAAACCGGCCACGATCTCGGACTCGCCCTCGGCCACGTCGAACGGCGCGCGGTTGGTCTCCGCCACCGCCGATATTAAGTAGATGATCGCGATCGGCAGCATCGGCAGCCAGTACCAGGTCAGCAGGTTGCCGCTTTGCGCCAGCACGATCTTTTGAAGATTCAGGCTGCCGGCGCCGACCAGCACCACCACGATGGCGAAGCCCATCGCGATCTCGTAGGCCACGATCTGCGCCGCCGAGCGCATGGCGCCCAGAAACGCGTAGCGCGAGTTCGACGCCCAGCCGGCCAGGATCACGCCGTACACGCCCATTGAGGTGATGGCGAGCACGTACAGGAGACCCACGTCGATGTCGGCGATCGCAAGCCCCTCGCCGAACGGCACCACCGCCCAGGCGCCGAGCGCCGGGCCGATCACCAGCACTGGCGCCAGATAGAACAGGAACGGGTTGGCGCGGACCGGGACGATCACTTCCTTGGTCAGGAGCTTCAGCGCGTCCGCGATGGGTTGCAGCCAGCCGCGCGGTCCGACCCGGTTCGGGCCGATGCGCAGCTGCATGTAGCCGATGATCTTGCGCTCGGCGTAGGTCAGCCAGGCCACCGACACCAGCACCGGCACGATCACCACGCCGATCTTGAGCAGATTCCACAGCAGCAGTTGCAGCGGTTCGGGCACCGCCTGCCACAGCAGGATGAGCTGTTCCACCATCACACCCGCTCCAGAGTGACGGCCCCGTAGGCCGCGCCGAGCCCCTGCGGACCGGCGATACCGGACGGGATGCACGCCGTGCCGTCGGCCACGCGCGCGTCCACCGCCAGCGGCAGTTCGATGACCGCACCGCCCTGCTGCACGCGCAGGCGATCACCGGCCGCAAAGCCGAACTGCCGGCACTGCGCGTCATTGAGATACACCGCCGCCGCCGGCACGTCCGGCCGCTGCTGCAGCGCACCCGCGCGGCGGACGAGTGAGTCACTGCGATAGCAGGGCCAGTCACCGACCCGCGTGAGTGTGGCCGCCTGATCAGGCCAGGGCAGCGCCGAGGGGTCGACCGCCGGCGGCACGAAGGCCACCGCCTCGACCGCCGCCTGCACCTCGCCGCGCACGGCCGCCACGTCGTCGTACTCGAAGCCCGGCAGGTCCAGCAGGTTGGCGAGCACGCGCAGAATCTTCCAGCCCGGCCGCGCCTCGCCGGCGGGCTTCAGCGCCCCGTCGAAGCTCTGCCAGCGGCCTTCGCCGTTGACGAACGTGCCACCGGTCTCGGTGAAGGCGGCCATCGGCAGGATGACGTCGGCGTAGCCGCGCATGGCGTC
The DNA here is from genome assembly GCF_050250495.1 of Immundisolibacter sp. Taxonomy (GTDB): domain Bacteria; phylum Pseudomonadota; class Gammaproteobacteria; order Immundisolibacterales; family Immundisolibacteraceae; genus Immundisolibacter. The sequence continues at coordinate 123,102 of NZ_JBFWOM010000004.1, forward strand.
GGTCACGAACGGCGTCAGCACCACCACGCACTGCGCGGCGTCGAACGCACCGAGCGCTGCCGCCGGGTCGGCGCAGTCGAACTCGGGCTCGAAGCCGGTCAGCAGGTAGCCGCGCAGGTGCTGATCGAGCATGGCCTGCGCCGGCAGGCCGGCCTGTTCGAGGTGCCCGCCGCCGGCGCGCCGGTGCGGCACGGCACCCGCCAGCCACGCGCCTGCGCCGTTGCCACCGGGGCTGGTCTGCGCCAGCGTGCCGCGGGCGAGTTCGGCAATCAGCGCCGCCAGCGCGCGCAGCGCGCCGTAGAACGGGCTCGCCAGCGCCTGATCGCCGAGCAGGACCAGCGCGCCCGGCTGCTGCTTGAGCGCATGGGCCACCTCGCGCTGCCAGGGCGTGGCGCTGACACCGGCCAGATGCGCGCTCCAGGCAGCGGGCACGGCCGCGCCATCCAGCAGCGCCACGGCGACGCCGGCGAGCTCCCCGACCATCGCGGCCGGCGACACCACCGCGCTGCCGCGCAGCGGATAGTTGAAGTCGTAGTCGTAGCTGGCGATCGAATAACCGGCCGCCGCGCGCTTGACGACGGCCTTGCGCAGGCGCGTGTTCAGCAGCGGCTGGTCCTTGCGCAAATTGCTGCCGACCAGCAGGAAGGCCGGCACCTGCTCAAGACCTGCGATGGCCGGCAGTGACGGGTGCAGCGGCGCCACCGCGTCGGCGCTGAAATCGGCCTGCCGCAGGCGGTGGTCGACGTTGTTCGAGCCGAGCGCGCGCGCCAGCTTTTGCGCGAGGTACAGCTCCTCGGTCGTCAACGTAGGCGCCAGCAGCGCACCGAGTTGCGCCGGGCCGTATTCCTTGATGACCGCCTGCAGGCCTTCCGCCGCGGCGGCGAGGGCTTCCTGCCAGGACACTTCGTGCCACGCGTCACCCTTGCGCAGCAACGGCTGCCGCGCGCGGTCGGGGCTGTTCAGGCCGAGGTAGGAATAGCGGTCGCGGTCGGACAGCCAGATCTCGTTCACCGCCTCGTTGGCGCGCGGCAGGAAGCGCTTGACCACACCGTTCGCGACGTTGATTTCAAGGTTGCTGCCAACGCAGTCGTGTGGCGCCACGCCCGGCCGGCGGGCAAGCTCCCAGGCGCGGGCGGTGAAGCGGTACGGCTTGTTGGTGAGCGCGCCCACCGGGCACAGGTCGACCACGTTGCCGGACAGTTCCGACCCCACGGCGCGCTCGATGTAGGTGCCGATGCGCATGAACTCGCCGCGCCCGGTGGCGCCGAGTTCCTTGATGCCGGCGATCTCCTCGCCGAAGCGCACGCAGCGCGTGCAGTGGATGCAGCGCGTCATCTCGATCTGGATGAGCGGACCGATGTCCTTGTCGTCCACCACGCGCTTGGCTTCGCTGTAGCGCGATTCCACCTTGCCGAAGCCGAGCGCCGTGTCCTGCAGGTTGCACTCGCCGCCCTCGTCGCAGATCGGGCAGTCGAGCGGGTGATTGATGAGCAGGAACTCCATCACCGCGCGCTGCGACTGCAGCGCCTTCGGCGACTTGGTGAACACCTTCATGCCTTCGGCGAGCGGCGTGGCGCAGGCCGGCACGGTCTTGGGCATCTTCTCCACTTCGACCAGGCACATGCGGCAGTTGGCCGCCACGCTCAGCTTTTCGTGGTAGCAGAAACGCGGGATGGTGATGCCGGCGGCATCGGCCGCCTGGATGATCATCTGGCCCTTGCGCGCCTGCAGCGCGGTGCCGTTGATCTCGATGTTCAGCAGGTCGTCGCTCATGGATATTCCCAAGCCGCTCAGGCGGCCGCGCCGAGTCGATCGCCGACCAGGCTGCGCTTGTGCTCGATGTAGTACGCGAACTCGTGCCGGTAGTGCCGCAGCATGCCCTGCACCGGCATGGCGGCGGCGTCACCCAGCGCGCAGATGGTGCGCCCGGCGATGTTGCCCGCCACCGACTCCAGCAGTTCCAGATCCTCGGGCCGGCCCTGGCCGTCGACGATGCGCGTCACCACCCGGTACAGCCAGCCGGTGCCCTCGCGGCACGGCGTGCACTGCCCGCAGGACTCGGCAAAGTAGAAGCGCGAGATGCGTTGCAGCATGCGCACCATGTCGGTGGTCTCGTCCATCACCACCACGGCACCGGAACCGAGCAGCGAGCCCGCCTTGGCGATCGAGTCGTAGTCCATGTTGGCGGCCAGCATGGCGTCCGCCGGCAGCACCGGCACGGATGAGCCGCCGGGGATGACCGCCTTCAGTTGCCGACCCTTCCACACGCCACCGGCCAGCGCCAGCAGATCCTTGAACGGCGTGCCGAGACGAATCTCGTAGTTGCCGGGCTTCTCGACATGGCCCGAGACCGAAAAAATCTTGCTGCCGCCGGCCTTCTCGACGCCCAGCGCCGCGAACCACGCCGCGCCCTCGCGCAGGATGGTCGGCACCGAGGCCATCGATTCCACGTTGTTGATGGTGGTCGGCCGGCCGTACAGGCCCACCGCTGCCGGGAACGGCGGCTTGAAGCGCGGCTGGCCTTTCTTGCCCTCCAGCGACTCCAGCAGCGCGGTTTCCTCGCCGCAGATGTAGGCGCCGGCGCCGAGCGTGCCGTAGAGCTCGAAGTTCACCCCGGAGCCGTTGATGTTCTGCCCGAGCAGCCCGGCCGCGTAGGCTTCCTTGAGCGCGGTCTCGAAACGCTCGAACACCTCGTCCATCCACTCGCCGCGCATGTACACGTAGCCGACCGTGGCGCCCATGGCGTAGCCGCCGATGGCCATGCCCTCAACCAGCGCGTGCGGGTTGAAGCGGATGATGTCCCGGTCCTTGCAGGTGCCGGGCTCGGACTCGTCGGCGTTGCAGACGAGGTACTTCTGCCCCGGCGCGTTGCGCGGCATGAACGACCACTTGAGCCCGGTCGGGAAGCCCGCGCCGCCACGGCCACGCAGGCCCGACGCCTTGACCTCCTCGATGACCTGCTCGGGCGTCAGCTCACCGGCCAGGATGCGCCGCCAGGCGCTGTAGCCGCCAAGGCGCGTGTAGGTATCGAAGGCCCACGGCTCGGGTTCGCCTAGGGTCGCAAAACAGACTTTGACTTCCGCCGTCATGGGTCAGTCCAGGGCGTCCAGAATCTGGTCGACGCGCGCGGGCGTCAGGTGCTCGTGGTAGATGTGATCCACCTGCATCATCGGCGCGCCGCAGCAGCCGGCGAGGCACTCTTCCTCGGGCTTCAGATAGAACTTGCCGTCCGGCGTGCTCTCGCCGAGCTTCACGCCGAGTTTCTTCTCCACGTGCGACACGATCTCGTCCGCGCCGCGCAGCATGCACGAGATGTTGGTGCACACGGCGATCGAGTGCCGGCCGACCGGCTTGGTCTCGAACATCGAGTAGAACGTCGCCACCTCGTACACGTCGATCGGTTCGAGCCCGAGGTACTGCGCCACCGCGTCCATCAGCTCGACGGTGAGGTAGCCGTGGTTCTCGTGCTGCACCTCGCGCAGCGCCGCCAGCACGGCCGAGCGCTTCTGGTCGGGCGGAAACTTGGTCAGCCAGTGGTCGATCTCGTGGCGGGCATGCTCCGACAGGATGCCCCGGTACGGTTCGCTCATCGGTCGATCTCGCCAAACACGATGTCCAGGGTGGCGATGATGGCCACCAGGTCCGCCAGCATGTGCCCGCGCACCATCTCGTCGATGGCCGCCAGGTGCGAGAAGCCCGGCGCGCGCAGCTTGACGCGGTACGGCTTGTTCGAGCCGTCCGAGATCATGTACACGCCAAACTCGCCCTTGGGCGCCTCGACCGCCGAGTACACCTCGCCCTGCGGCACCGAATAGCCCTCGGTGAACAGCTTGAAGTGGTGAATCAGAGCCTCCATGTCGGCCTTCATCTCGGTGCGCGACGGCGGCGTGATCTTGTGGTCACCCACCATCACCGGCCCGGGATTCGCGCGCAGCCAGTCCACGCACTGGCGGATGATGCGGTTGCTCTGGCGCATCTCGGCCACGCGCACGAGATACCGGTCGTAGCAGTCGCCGTTCACGCCTACCGGAATCTGGAAATCGAGCTCGTCGTACACCTCGTACGGCTGCTTGCGGCGCAGATCCCAGGCCACGCCCGAACCGCGCAGCATGGGGCCGGTGAAGCCCAACTCGCGCGCCCGATCGCCGCTGACGACGCCGATGCCGACCGTGCGCTGCTTCCAGATGCGGTTGTCGGTGAGCAGCGACTCGTAATCGTCCACGCAGCCCGGGAAGCGCTCGGTAAACGCCTCGATGAAGTCGAGCAGCGAGCCCTCGCGGTCGCGATTCATGGCCTTGACGGCCTTCTCGTCGTGCCACTTCGACGGCTCGTAGCGGGCCACCGTGTCCGGCAGGTCGCGGTACACGCCGCCCGGGCGGTAGTAGGTCGCGTGCATGCGCGCGCCGGAGACTGCCTCGTAGCAGTCCATCAGGTCCTCGCGCTCGCGAAACGCGTACAGGAACACCGTCATGGCGCCCATGTCGAGCGCGTGCGCGCCGATCCACATCAGGTGGTTCAGCACGCGCGTGATCTCGTCGAACATGACGCGGATGTACTGCGCGCGGCGCGGCACCTCGATGCCGAGCAGCTTCTCGACCGCCAGCACATAGGCGTGCTCGTTGCACATCATGGACACGTAGTCGAGCCGGTCCATGTAGCCGATGGAGTGGTTGTACGGCTTGGTCTCGGCCAGCTTTTCGGTGCCGCGGTGCAGCAGTCCCACGTGCGGGTCGGCGCGCTGCACCACCTCGCCGTCCATCTCCAGCACCAGGCGCAGCACGCCGTGGGCGGCCGGGTGCTGCGGCCCGAAGTTCATCGTGTAGTTGCGTATCTCGGCCATGGCGCCTTACTCGGCCGGGTGCTCGTAGCGGAAGTCGTCGCGCCGCACGCGCGGCACGCTGATGCGGTTCTCGATGCTCACCGGCTCGTAGATCACCCGCCCCTGCTCGGCGTCGTAACGCATCTCGACCTCGCCGTTCAGCGGGAAGTCCTTGCGCAGCGGATGGCCGACGAAGCCGTAGTCGGTGAGGATGCGCCGCAGGTCCGGGTGGCCGTCGAACACGATGCCGAACAGATCGAACGCCTCGCGCTCGAACCAGTTGGCGGCCGGCCACACATCGACCACCGACGGCACCAGTGGGAACGCGTCTTCGAGGTACACCCGCACGCGCAAGCGCCAGTTCTGCGTGGTGGACAGCAGGTGGTAGACGACGGCAAAGCGCGGCTGGCCCGCCGTGCCCGGAAAATCGGAATAGTCGACGCCGCAGACGTCGATCAGCTGGTCGAAGCCGAGCGCCGGCAGATCGCGCAGCGCCATGCAAACCGCCGACACGTCCGCGCCGGCAACCTCGATGGTGACCTGATCGGCTGCACCGGTCACCACACTGACCATGCGGTCACCCAGCTGCTCGCGCAGCGCCGCCACCAGTTGTTCGGTGCGCGTGCTCATGGCTCAGCGGGCAATGGTGTGGGTGCGGCGAATCTTGTTCTGCAGCTGGATCAGCCCGAACAGCAGCGCCTCCGCGGTCGGCGGACAGCCCGGCACGTACACGTCGACCGGCACGATGCGGTCGCAGCCGCGCACCACGGCGTAGGAGTAGTGGTAGTAACCGCCGCCGTTGGCGCAGGAGCCCATCGACAGCACCCAGCGCGGCTCGGCCATCTGGTCGTAGACCTTGCGCAGCGCCGGCGCCATCTTGTTGACCAGCGTGCCGGCCACGATCATCAGGTCCGACTGGCGCGGGCTCGGCCGGAAGATGATGCCGAAGCGGTCGAGGTCATAGCGGGACGCGCCGGCCTGCATCATCTCGACCGCACAGCAGGCGAGCCCGAACGTCACCGGCCACAGGGAACCGGTCTTGCTCCAGTTCACCACCTGATCGACTGTCGTCGTCAGGAAGCCGCGCTCGGCGAGTGCCTCTACTCCCATTCGAGCGCCCCTTTCTTCCACTCGTAGATGAAGCCGATCACCAGCAGGCCCAGGAACAGCATCATGGCGGCGAAGCCGAAGCCACCGACCAACCCGCCCTTGAGGCCGACCGCCCACGGGAACAGGAACGCCACTTCCAGATCGAAGATGATGAACAGGATGGCAACCAGGTAGTAGCGCACGTCGAACTTCATGCGCGCATCCTCGAACGCCTCGAAGCCGCACTCGTAGGGCGCATTCTTCTGCGCGTCCGGGCGGTTCGGGCCGATGAAGCGGCCAGCCAGAATGGCGATTGCGCCAATGGCCACGCCGACCACCAGCAACAGCGCGATGGGCAGGTATTGCAGCAGCATGCTCAGGAATCCTGATCCTTGGGCTCGCGACAGCGGATTGTTGTGGTTCCGGCGGCGCGCGTTCGACAAGCGGATGGACGGCCACAGGCACGCCGCGGCCGCCTGAAACGCGCCCGCACCGCCCATCGTTTCGGGACACCGCAGACCCGCAAAGGGTAACAGACACACCGACCAGAAATCGATGCCGCCGCCACGCGCCGCGGCGTAAAACACGGTGTCATCGCCCGCTGTGAGGCGGGTCAGCGTGACGCCTTGGGGGTGCATCCCGATGCCCCGCTGCCGGTTACCCGACTCCCCTCTGGCAAACTGTCCCCACGCCGGCCCGCCCGCCTCAACCCATGACCGCTACTGCGCTGCACGATCCCGCCTGCCGCCGCTGCCCGCGTCTGGCCGAGTTTCTGGACGGCGTGCGCGCCGAGCGGCCGGATTATTTCGCGGCGCCCGTGCCGGGCTTCGGCAAGCCCGGCGGGCGGCTGCTGATCGTTGGGCTCGCGCCCGGCATGCACGGGGCGAACCGCACCGGGCGGCCATTCACGGGCGACTACGCGGGCCTGCTGCTGTATCGCGGCCTGCACGCGCAGGGCTTCGCCAGCGCGCCGGAGTCGACGGCGGCCGACGACGATCTGCAGCTCAGCGACTGCCGCATTGCCAATGCCGTGCAGTGCGTGCCGCCGGCCAACAAGCCGACGCCGGCCGAGATCGCCGCCTGCAACATGCACCTGCGCGCGGAACTGGCGCTGCTGCCGGCCGGCGGCGTGGCGCTGGCGCTCGGCCACATCGCGCATCAGGCGGTGCTGCGCGCGCTGGGTGAAAAGCCAGGCCGATACGCGTTTGGCCACGGCGCGCGCCACCGTCTGCCGGGCGCGCGCTGGCTGGTCGACAGCTACCACACCAGTCGCTACAACGTGCAGACCGGCCGCCTCAACGCCGCCCAGTTCGAGGCCGTGCTGGCCGAAGCCCGCGCGCTGATCGACGCCCCATGACCGACCGCCCCGACCCGAAGGCCACCGCCGCGCGGCTACCGACGCACCCCGGCGTGTACCGCATGCTGGATGCGGACGGCAAGGTCATCTACGTCGGCAAGGCGGGCAACCTGCGCCGGCGCGTCGGCAGCTACTTCAGCAAGCGCCACGACTCGCCCAAGGTGGCGCGCATGGTGGCGCAGATCGCCGACATCGAGATCACCGTCACCGCCTCCGAGGGCGAGGCGCTGATCCTCGAAAACAGCCTCATCAAGAGCCTGCGCCCGCGCTACAACATCATGCTGCGGGACGACAAGAGCTACCCGTACATCTATCTTTCGAAGGGCGAGCCGTTCCCGCGCCTCGCCTTTCACCGCGGCGCGCGCAAGGGCCCGGGGCGCTACTTCGGCCCGTACCCCAGCGCCGGCGCGGTGCGCGACAGCCTGGCACTGATGCAGCGCATCTTCCCGCTGCGCCAGTGCGAGGACGCCGTGTTCCGCGCCCGCACCCGGCCGTGTTTGCAGTACCAGATCAAGCGCTGCACCGGCCCGTGCGTGGACCTGATCGCGCCGGGCGACTACGCGTACGACGTGCGGCACGCGGAGCTGTTTCTGGAAGGCCGGAACGTGCAGGTGATCGAGGAGCTCGCGGCGCAGATGTCGCAGGCGTCCGTGACGCTGGACTACGAACGCGCCGCGCGCCTGCGCGACCAGATCGCCGCCCTGCGCCGCGCGCAGGAGCAGCAGGGCATCGAGGGCGTGGACGCGGACATCGACGTCATCGCCTGCGCCAGCAAGGACGGCGTGGCGTGCGTCGAGCTTCTGTTCATCCGCGGTGGGCGCAGCGTCGGCACGCGCTCGTACTTTCCGCGTCTCGCCGACGACGCCGAGCCCGACACGGTGCTGGCCGCCTTCCTGCCGCAGCACTACCTCGACGGCGAGGTGCCGGCCGAAATTGTCTTGAGCCACGTGGTGCCCGACCAGGCGCTCATCGAAACCGCGCTCGCCGAGACCAGCGGCCACAAGGTGCGCCTCACCGCCGCCGTGCGCGGCGATCGCGCCAAATGGCTGCGCCTGGCGCGCACCAACGCCAGCCTCACGCTGGCGCGGCGGCTGGCCAGTTCCGCCAGCCTGCGCGAGCGCTACGAGGCGCTGCAGGACGCGCTCGGCCTCGACAGCCTGCCGCAGCGGCTCGAATGCTTCGACATCAGCCACACGCGCGGCGAGGCGCCGGTGGCGTCTTGCGTCGTGTTCGACGAAAACGGCCCGGCCAAGGCCGACTACCGGCGCTTCAACATCGAGGGCGTGACCGGCGGCGACGACTACGCGGCCATGGCGCAGGCGGTCGAGCGCCGCTACACGCGCCTTCAAAAGGGCGAAGGCGTGTTCCCGGATGTGCTGCTGATCGACGGCGGGCCGGGGCAGCTCGCCCGCGTCAAGACCGTGCTGGAGGAACTCCAGGTCAGCGGCCTTGCCGTGCTCGCCGTCGGCAAGGGCGAGACGCGCCGCCCCGGCGCCGAGACGCTACTGCTGATGGGCCGCGAGCAGCCGGTCTTTCTGCAACCCGACTCGCCGGCACTGCACCTCATCCAGCACATCCGCGACGAGGCGCACCGCTTCGCCATCGCCGGCCACCGCGGGCGGCGCCAGAAGGCGCGCAACACCTCGCCGCTCGAACACATCCCGCAGCTCGGCCCCAAGCGCCGCCGCCAACTGCTGACGCGCTTCGGCGGCCTGCAGGAACTGCGCCGCGCCGGCGTGGACGATCTGGCCCAGGTGCCCGGCATCAGCCGCACACTGGCGCAAACCGTATACGACGCACTGCACGGAGAACTCGCCACATGAGCGGGC
>NZ_JBFWOM010000004.1:132295-137732 GCF_050250495.1 Immundisolibacter sp.
TCCCTTTCGGGCGGGAATAGCTCAGTTGGTAGAGCGCAACCTTGCCAAGGTTGAGGTCGCGAGTTCGAGTCTCGTTTCCCGCTCCAACGTTTCTACACTGGCCGCGCCTCGTGCGCGGCCAGGCGTTTCTGGACCACGGCTAGGTGGCAGAGTGGTCATGCAGCGGCCTGCAAAGCCGTGTACGTCGGTTCGATTCCGGCCCTAGCCTCCACGTCCCGTCCGGTGCAAGCGGCTGTTTGCAACGCGCCGCCGCGCGTGATCACGCCTCGTCGTCCCCCGCCAGTTCCCGGCTCACGCTGCGGAACTGCATGAGCGCCGCCTCCAGGTTCTCGACGATCTCGGCCGCCCACACCCGTCGCCCTGGACTCCACGCCTGGGGTCAGAGTGCCAAGCTCAGGTGACTACGCCGGCCTTACCCACGCTGCGCCGTACCCGACGCCTGCGGCCGTAACGTCAATCCGTGGCTGCTCTGGCGCTGCCCTCAAAGCCTCGATGCCGATCCGGCTGCCCGCGGGCGTCCGGCCTTGCGCGCCGGGCCTGCGCCCGGCAGCAGGCTGGTGAGGCGCTGGTACAGCTCGAACAGAAAGGCCACGCGCTCGGCGTCGGACGCCCAGGATTTTTTGCCGCCGCTGGGCACATAGGCCGCGTCCACGGCGCGGTCGAGCGCCTGATGGGCCTTGACCAGGGCCGGCGGCATGGTCAGCGGGTCGTAGAGATCGGCGAGCGAGGATTGCGGGAACTGCGCGCGGGCGTTGAGCACGCCCTGCGCGGCGGTCTCGATGGCGGCGCGCTGGGTGTCGGTGGCGTCCACCGGCCAGGGAAAGTTGTTGTAGACGATGCCGGCGGAGTAGCGGTATCTACTTTCGAGGCGCCCGCACACGGCGCGCACCCAGGCCATGTGCAGGGTGGATGACAGCACGCCGAAGTGGACCAAGCTCGCGTCGCGGACGATGAACACCAAATCGCTGCATAGGGTGTCCGGCTGCATGAAACCAATCGGGATCAACAGTCGCCGTTCGGACGATACCTTGGGCACAACCAGATACGGCTGGTGTGGAATGTTTTCCACATGAAATCGCGTCGCCTGCCCGGCCAGTTTGCGCGTCGGCGCGCTCTTGCTGGCCAGCCGGAAGTTGCGCACCGCCTCGATGCGCCGCATGACTTCGGGCATCTGCCGCAGCGTGGCCGGCGGGCAATCGCCCAGCCACAGGCACCAGCGCTCCCAGCCGTTGATGAATTCGTCCGAACCCAGCCAGCGCCGGAACCAGGGTGCGGCGCCGGGCTCGCGTTGCAGGAATTGGTCGCGCTGCTCGGCGGTGAACAGGTAATTGCCGCCGTCGATGGGCTTGTTGCCGATGCCGATGGCAGGCACCGGGCAGATGGGCTGGCTGCGATTGGGCAGCAACACATCCGCCGCATCCACCAGGTACGCGTTGATGTTGCGCGCCTCCAGCACCCGCGGCTCGCCGCGGATGTCCTCGTAATCGAAGATGCGCTTGTCGCCGCGGTCCTGCGCGCCGAAACCGACGATCACGCAGTGCACGGCGGCGACGCCCCGCGCCTCGTTGCTCCACTGAAAGGTGCGGTGCGCGAACTGAATCTTCATGCCGCGCGCCAGCAGCCAACTCCAGAGCACGCCCACCTGCTCGCCCTGGCAGATGCTGTTGGTGGACACGAATGCCACCCTCACCCCCGACCCCTCTCCCGCGCGCGGGAGAGGGGAGATGTACCGCGCCGCCTGCACATACCAGGCGGCGACGAAGTCCAGCAGGCCGGCGTTGTCGATCTCGGCGAACACGGCGGCAACGTCCGCGCGCTGGGCATCGTCCAGGAACTTCGCACCCACGAACGGCGGATTGCCCATCACGTAACTGCACCGCTCGGCGGGCAGCACGTCGTTCCAGTCCATCCGCAGCGCATTGCCGTGCACGATATGCGGGCTGGTGCGCAGCGGGATGCGGGCGAAGTAGAGCCCGAACTCTTCACTGACCTTGAGGTTCATCTGGTGGTCGGTGAGCCACAGCGCCACCTGGGCGATCTGCGCCGGAAATTCCTCGATCTCGATGCCGTGGAACTGGTCCACGTCGAGCTTGGTGAACCAGTGCGTGTCCAAGTCGCGCTGGCCGCCGGTGTCGCGTGAAGCGCGCAGCACGTCCAGTTCCAGCAGGCGCAGCTCGCGGTAGGCGACCACGAGAAAGTTGCCGCAGCCGCAGGCCGGGTCCAGAAAGGTCAGGCCGCGCAGCTTCTTGTGGAACTCGAACAGGCGGCTGCGGTTGCCTTTCACCTTCTCGAACTCGGCGCGCAGCTCGTCCAGAAACAGCGGCCGGATGAGCTTGAGAATGTTGCGCTCGCTGGTGTAGTGGGCGCCGAGGTTGCGCCGCGCTTTCGCGTCCATGATCGACTGGAACAGGGCGCCGAAGATGGCGGGGCTGATCTGGCTCCAGTCGAGCGCGCAGGCATCAAGCAGCGCCTCGCGCGTGGCGCGGTCGAAATCGGCGATCGGCAGGCGCTCCTCGAACAGCTTGCCGTTGACGTAGGGAAAGGCGGCGAGCTGTTCGTCGAGCGCATGGCCGCGCTGGCTCTCGGGCGTGTCGAGCACCTGAAAGAAGCGCGCCAGCAGCGGGCCGAGGTCGCCGCCGTCGGGCGCGGTGCGGTTCTCCACCCAGTCCTGGAACGCCTTGCGCGGCTGGAAGATGCCGGTGTCTTCCGCAAACAGGCAGAACAGCAGGCGCACCAGCAGCACTTCGAGCGCGTGGCCGGTGAAACCGCCGGCCTTCAGTGCGTCGTGCAGCCGGCCCATGCGCTCGGCGGCGCGGCGGTTGACCGGGTCTTCCGGTGCCAGCTTCTGGGTGGAATAGCCGGCGATGAAAGCGAACCGGCCGACGTGCCTGTGCAGCTCGGCGAGGGGGAATTCGTGCTGCTCGCCGGTTTCGAGTTCATACAGGCGGATGCGCTCGAAATCGCTCACCAGCACGCGCTTGGGCAGGTCGCGCTCGGCAAGGCCGGCGAAGTAGTCGAGCGCCTGCGAGTAGGCCTTGTCGAGACTCTTGCCGCGCGACTTGTGCTCGACGATCAGCTCGCCCTTCCAGAACAGGTCGATGAAGCCCTGCGCGCCGCCGAGCTTCTTGACCGGTTCCTGAAAGCTCGCGACCCGGCGGCGGGTGACGCCGAAGACGTTGAAAAAGCCGTCCCAGAAGCTGCGGTCCTCGGCGTGCTCGCGGGATTCCCCGGCCCACTCGCGCGAAAAGGTCAGGGCGCGGTCCTTGATTTCGTTCCAGCTCAGCGGCATGGGTGGGTTCTTTTTTGGTCCAAGGGCGCGCCGCGCCGGGGCGACGTTACGGGCTGACGCAGCCAGTCGTGCAACGTCTCGGGCCGCAGATAAGGCGGCGAGTCTGGCGCCTCCCTTTCTGGCAACGACTACTACGAAACCAGGTCGCGGTGTAGCCGAACCGTGCGGCGAACGGCCTCCAGGGCTTGCCGAGCGAGAACGGCCGCACTACATCCCTGCCGACGCCACGAGGGCTTTTGAGCGGGTGTCCGCGTTACGCCCGAGGGGGCACGCTGTGGTTCAATACGCGAATTTTATTTCCCCCACCACCCTGCCGTGCCAGCGGGTTCCCGTCCTTGAAAAAAACCGACCTGTCCGATCCGAACTACTTCCACAAGGTAGTCGACTGCCAATGGGCCTGCCCGGCCCATACCAACGTGCCCGAGTACATCCGGCTGATCGCCGCCGGGCGTTACACCGACTCCTACATGCTGAACTGGTTCTCGAACGTGTTCCCGGGCGTGCTCGGGCGCACGTGTGACCGACCCTGCGAGCCCGCCTGCCGGCGCGGCCGGGTGGAGGAAAAACCGGTCGCCATCTGCCGCCTGAAGCGCGTGGCGGCGGACTTCAAGGACGACATCAGCGACCGCCTGCCGGCCATTCCGGCCAAGAAAAACGGCAAGCGCATCGCGCTGGTCGGCGCGGGTCCGGCGTCGCTGACGGTGGCGCGTGACCTCATGCCACTCGGCTACGAGGTGGTGCTGTACGAGAAGGACCCGCGCGGCGGCGGCGCCATGCGCTCGCAGATTCCGGCGTTTCGCCTGCCGGAATCGGTGCTGGACGAGGAGGTCGACCGCATCCTCGATTTTGGCGTCGAGTGCCACTTCGGCACGCCCGTGGAGAGCATGGGCTGGCTGCTACGCCAAGGCTTCGATGCCGTGTTCGTGGGCTCGGGCGCGCCGCGTGGGCGCGATCTCGACATCCCGGGCCGCGCCGAGGCCGCCGCCAACATCCACATCGGCATCGACTGGCTGGCCTCGGTCGCCTTCGAGCACACCGACAAGATCGGCAAGCGCGTGGTGGTGCTGGGCGGCGGCAACACGGCCATGGACTGCTGCCGCACGGCGCTGCGCCTGGGCGGCGAGCAGGTGACGGTCACGGTGCGCAGCGGCTTCGACGAGATGAAGGCCTCGCCGTGGGAGAAGGAAGATGCCATGCACGAGGGCATCCCGATCCTGGACTACCACGCGCCGAAATCCTTCGAGCACGAGAACGGCCGCCTGACCGGCGTGTGGTTCGACAAGATGCGCGCCGAGAAGGATGAACGCGGCCGCCGCAAGCTGGTGCCGACCGGCGAGGAACCGGTCTTCATCCCCTGCGACGACGTGCTGATGGCCATCGGCCAGGAAAACGCGTTCCCGTGGATCGAGCGCGATCTTGGCATCGAGTTCGACCAGTGGGACCTGCCGACACTCGACGAGACCACCTTCCAGTCCACGCTGCCGCAGGTGTTCTTTGGCGGCGACGCGGCCCAGGGCCCCAAGAACATCATCTGGGCGGTGGCGCACGGCCACCTGGCGGCCATCTCGATTGATCTGTACTGCCAGGGCAAGAGCCTCAAGGCCGACCGCCCGGCGCCCGGCGTGACGCTGGTCTCGCAGAAGATGGGCATGCACGACTGGAGCTACGGCAACGATTTCTCCGGCGCGCAGCGCTTTGCCGTGCCGCACGCCGAGACCTTCAAGACGCTCAAGAACATCAAGGTCGAGGTGGAACTCGGCTTCGACGCCGAGCTCGCCTACAAGGAAGCTGCCCGGTGCCTGAACTGCGATGTGCAGACGGTGTTCACCGAGAACCTGTGCATCGAGTGCGACGCCTGCGTGGACATCTGCCCGGAGGACTGCATCACCTTCACCCCGGACGGTGACGAGGCCGACCTTCGCACGCGCCTGATGGCGCCGGCCAAGAACCTCGACCAGCCGCTGCTGGTGTCGGGCGCGGTGCCGACCGGCCGCATCATGGTCAAGGACGAAGACGTGTGTCTGCACTGCGGCTTCTGCGCCGAGCGCTGCCCGACCGGCGCCTGGGACATGCAGAAATCGATCCTCACCCTTCCGCAAGCAGGTGGCGTATGTCGCGTCTAGCCAAGGTCAACGAATTCGTCCTGCG
>NZ_JBFWOM010000004.1:137832-147479 GCF_050250495.1 Immundisolibacter sp.
CTGCACTGCGGCTTCTGCGCCGAGCGCTGCCCGACCGGCGCCTGGGACATGCAGAAATCGATCCTCACCCTTCCGCAAGCAGGTGGCGTATGTCGCGTCTAGCCAAGGTCAACGAATTCGTCCTGCGCTTCGCCAACGTCAACGGTACCGGCTCCGCCAGCGCCAATGGCCTGGTGGCGCGGGCGCTGTTCCGCATGGGGCTGCCGGTCGGCCCGAAGAACATCTTCCCGTCCAACATCCAGGGCCTGCCCACCTGGTTCGAGATCCGCGTGAGCGAGGCCGGCTACACCGGCCGGCGAGGCACCGTGGACCTGATGGTGGCCATGAATGGCCAGACCTTCGCCGAGGACGTGCGCAGCGTCGAGCCCGGCGGCTACCTGCTGTACGACTCGTCGAAACCGCTGGCGCCGGAGCTGCGCCGGCCGGACATCAATTTCCTCGGCGTGCCGTTCACGGAAACGGTGACGCGCGAGTACAGCAACCCGCGCCAGCGGCTGCTGTTCAAGAACATCATGTACGTGGGCGTCCTCTCGGCCCTGCTGAACATCGAGCCGGCCGTGATCGAGCAGCTGATCGCCGAGCAGTTCGAGGGCAAGGAGAAGCTGATCCCGCCGAACATCAAGGCCTTCGAGCTGGGCCGCGCGGCGGCCGAGGCGCGCTTCGCCTGCCCGCTGCCCATGCACGCCGAGCGCCGCGACGCGGTCGGCGACCGCATCCTCATGGACGGCAACTCGGCGGCGGGTCTCGGCTGCGTGTACGCCGGCGCCACGGTGGCCGGCTGGTACCCGATCACGCCGTCGACCTCGCTGGTCGATGCCTTCGCAGCGTACTGCGAGGACTACCGCATCAACCCGGACGGCAGCAAGCGCTACGCCATTCTGCAGGCCGAGGACGAACTGGCCGCCATCGGCATGGTGGTCGGCGCGGCCTGGAACGGCGCGCGGGCCTTCACCGCCACCAGCGGCCCCGGCATTTCGCTGATGACGGAGTTTCTGGGGCTCGCCTACTACGCCGAGATTCCGGTGGTGCTGTTCGACATCCAGCGCTGCGGGCCGTCCACCGGCATGCCAACACGCACGCAGCAGCCGGACCTGCTGTCGTCCGCCTACGCCTCGCACGGCGACACCAAACATGTACTGCTCTTCCCGGCCTCGCCGAAAGAATGCTTCGACATGGCGGTGCAGGCGTTCGATCTTGCCGAGCGGCTGCAAACGCCGGTGCTGGTGATGAGTGACCTTGACCTCGGCATGAACGACGCGTTGTCAGATCCGCTCACCTGGGACGACGCCTACCGCCCGGACCGCGGCAAGGTGGTGACGCGCGAGCAGCTCGACGACGGCTTCCAGTTCTACCGCTACCTCGACGTGGACGGCGACGCGATTCCGTACCGCAGCCTGCCCGGCACGCACCCGAACAAGGGCGCGTTCTTCACCCGCGGCTCCGGGCACGACCGTTTTGGTGGCTACACCGAGGATGGCGCCAAGTACCAGGACAACGTCGACCGCCTGCGGCGCAAGTTCGACACCGCCGCCACCCTGGTGCCGCCGGCCGAGGTGGTGCGCGACGCCGGCAACAGCGCCGGCATCCTCTACTTCGGCACCACCGCCGAGGTGATGGCCGAAACGCTCGACGCGCTCGACGCCCACGGCCTCGACGTGGACGCGCTGCGCGTGCGGGCGTTCCCGTTCACGCGGCAGGTGTACGACTTCATCGCCGCCCACGACACGGTGTTTGTCGCCGAGCAGAACCGCGACGGCCAGTTGCGCGCCATGCTGATGATCGAGGGCAACATCGACCCCGCCAGGCTGGTGCCGGTGCTGCACTACGACGGCATGCCGGTAACGGCCGAGATTCTGGTCCGCAGCATCCGCGAGTACCTGGAACCCGTACGTGCGCTCGCCATGGGAGCCTCCGCATGAGCTACCTGCCCAAGCCCAGGATTCACCACCCGCAACTGCCGAAGAACGCGCTGGGCCTGACCCGCCGCGACTACGAGGGCTCGCTGTCCACGCTGTGCGCCGGCTGCGGCCACGACTCGGTGTCGGCCGCGCTGATCCAGGCCTGCTTCGAGCTTGATCTGCCGCCGCACCGCGTCGGCAAGCTGTCCGGCATCGGCTGCTCGTCGAAGACGCCAACCTATTTCCTCGGGCCGGCGCACGGTTTCAACTCCGTGCACGGGCGCATGCCGTCGATCGCCTCCGGCGCCGCGGCGGCAAACCGGGATCTGGTCTACATCGGCGTGTCCGGCGACGGCGACACGGCGTCGATTGGCCTCGGTCAGTTCATCCACGCCATGCGCCGCGGCGTGAACATGCTGTACCTGGTCGAGAACAACGGCACCTACGGACTGACCAAGGGCCAGTTCTCGGCCACCGCGGACGTGGGCTCGAAAAGCAAGGGCGGCAAGGCCAATCCGTACACGCCGATTGATCTGGTGCAACTCGCGCTGCAGATGGGCGCGGGCTTTGTCGGGCGCAGCTTCTCCGGCGACAAGGAGCAGCTGGTGCCGCTGCTGAAGGCGGCCATCGCCTACCCGGGCTTCGCCTTCATCGACGTGATCTCGCCCTGCGTCACCTTCAACAACCACGAGTCGTCCACCAAGAGCTACGTCGCCACGCGGCGACGCGACCGGGCGCTGGTGGAGGCGGACTTCGTGCCGGTGGAGCAGGAAATCACCGCCGCCTACGCGCCGGGTACGCACCACACGGTGACGCTGCACGACGGCTCGCGGCTGCATCTGAAAAAGCTCGCCGACGACTACGATCCGTATGACCGCATCGCGGCCATGGACTATCTGCACCGCAACCAGGCCGATGGCAGCCTGCTGACCGGCCTGCTGTACCTGGACGGCGAACCGTCCGACATGCACGCCATGCTCGGCACTGACAGCACGGCGCTGAGCCGCCTGCCATTCGAGGTGCTCAGTCCCGGCGCCGCGGCGCTGGATGCGGTGAACGCGGCGCTGCGCTGATGTACGCCGCGCGCTGGCTGGCGGCGGGCCTGCTGCTGGCGGCGGGCTTCACCGCCAGCGCGCAGGACGACAACTGGAACGGCTTCGACCTCACGGGTCTGGCCCTGCCGCGCGAGGGGCTGGCCAACGGCGGGCAGCCGCGCGACGGCATCCCGGCGCTCGACGCGCCGAAGTTCTCGCCAGGCAAGGAAACCGGCGTCGGCTTCGAGGAGCGCGTGGTCGGCGTGGTGATCGGCGGCGTCGCCCGTGCCTACCCGCGCAGCGTGCTGATCTGGCACGAGGTGGTCAACGACCGCATCGGCGAGCAGCCCTTCGTACTGGTCTACAGCCCGCTCAGTGGCACGGTCGCGGCGTTCGACAGTCGCTCAGGCGACGCCACCGACCGGTTCGGCGTATCGGGCCTGGTCTACAACTCCGGCACGCTGCTGTTCGATCGGGCAAGCTCGTCGCTGTGGCTGCCGCTCGAAGGCGTCGCAATTGCCGGCCCGCGCGCGGGCGACCGGCTGCCCGCCATCGTCGCCACCGAGACCAGCTGGGCCGACTGGCTGACCCGCCACCCCGACACGGCGGTGATGACGGCGGAAACCGGCCACCAGCGCCCGTACGGCCAGGACCCCTACGCCGACTACCTCAGCAACAGCGAGCTGCGGTTCCCGGCCGGCACGCCGGACGCGCGCTATCACCCGAAGGAGCCGGTGCTGATCGTCGCGCACCAGGGCAAGTACCGGGCGTACCCCTTCGCCGAACTCGCGAAACACGACGCGCCGTTCACGGACGCCTTTGCCGGCCAGACCTGGCGCATTGACTTCAACTACGCCGACCAGCGCGCGCTGGTGACCGATGCCGACGGCAAGCCGGTGCCGGCCGCCACCGAGTACTGGTTCGCCTGGCACGCCGGGCATCCGAAGGACTTCGTCTACACCGCGCCGCGCTGAGGGCGGCGCTGGGCATGCCCGGCGCGCGACAATGCCGGCCGCCCTGCCTCACCCGGTAACTGCCCGTGTCCGCCCTGTTCCAGCCGTTCAAGCTCAAAGACATCACGCTGCGCAACCGCATCGGCGTGCCGCCGATGTGCCAGTACTCGGCCATCGATGGCCGGGTGACGGACTGGCACCTGCCGCATCTGGCGGCACTCGCCCGCGGCGGCGCAGGTCTGGTGGTGGTCGAGGCCACTGCCGTGTCGCCGGAAGGCCGCATCACGCCCGGCTGCACCGGCATCTGGAACGACGACCTCGCGCAGGCCTTCGTGCCGTCCGTGCGCGCCATCAAGGCGGCGGGCGCGGTGCCGGGCATCCAGATCGCGCACGCCGGTCGCAAGGCGAGCGCCAACCGGCCGTGGGAGGGCGACAACCACATCCCGGACGGCGATCCACGCGCTTGGCCGACCATCGCGCCGTCCGCCCTGCCCTTCGGCGCCCACCTGCCGCGGGTGCCGCAGGCCATGCCGCTCGACGACATCGCCCGCGTGCGCTGGGACTTCGCCGCCGCCGCCCGGCGCGCCCGCGACGTCGGCTTCGAGTGGCTGGAGCTGCACTTCGCGCACGGGTATCTCGGGCAAAGCTTTTTCTCGACGCTGTCGAACCAGCGCACCGACGCCTACGGCGGCAGCTTCGACAACCGCGCCCGCTTTTTGCTGGAGACGCTCGCCGCGGTGCGCGAGGTGTGGCCCGAGCGCCTGCCGCTGACGGTGCGTCTTGGCGTCGTCGAATTCGACGGCCACGACGAGGAGCAACTCGCCGAGTCGATCGAACTCACGCGCCGCTTCAAGGCCGGCGGGCTTGATCTGCTCAGCGTCAGCGGTGCCTTCACTACGCCGCAGTCGAGCGTGCCGTGGGGACAGCCGGCGTTTCTCGCGCCGATGGCGGGGCGCGTGCGGCGCGAGGCGGACATCCCGGTTTCCTCGGCCTGGAACCTCGGCGACCCCGCTGTCGCCGAACAGGTGCTGCAGGATGGCCACATGGATCTCGCGCTGATCGGCAAGGGTCACCTCGCGAACCCGCACTGGCCCTATCAGGCGGCGCGCCAGCTCGGTGTCGACCGGCCCGCCTGGGTGCTGCCGGCGCCTTACGCGCACTGGCTATCGGCTGTGCGCTGAGGTCGCCGCGCAGCACCG
Source organism: Immundisolibacter sp. (assembly GCF_050250495.1). Taxonomy (GTDB): domain Bacteria; phylum Pseudomonadota; class Gammaproteobacteria; order Immundisolibacterales; family Immundisolibacteraceae; genus Immundisolibacter. Next base: position 142,917 of record NZ_JBFWOM010000004.1, read on the forward strand.
GCTCGGCGTCCGCATACCTGTCACCAGACTGACTCGGCACCGTCACGCCGCCTGCCTAGCATCCGGCCCCGAAACCGTCCGGGGGCGTACCCGCGCCCCTTGCGCCATTCGGGAGACCCGCAATGCATCCACATGCCGCCGCCTTCGTCCTGCTCGCCGGCTTTGCCGCCTCCAACCCGCACGCCGCCTGCCCCCTCCCGCCGGCAACGTGAGCTTTGGCGATCTCGACACCGGCGTCGCCGACCGCACGCTCGGCGCCGACTGCCAGACCCTCGATGACCTGATCCGCGACGAGGACGCCTGGGGTAGCCAGGCCGCGTTTCGCAAACACGTCGCCGAAGTCACGCTCGCGCCCATGCAGGACGGCCTGCTGCCGGCGCAGGACCGGGCCCACCTGATCGCCAGCGCACAGAAATCCCCGGTCGGCACTCAGCTCGCGGTCAAGCTCATCGCCTTCAACGATTTTCACGGCAACCTCGAAGCCGCCGGCCGCAACCCGGGCGTGGCACGCCTGGCCACCGTCATCGATGACCTGCGGGCCGAAAACCCGCTGCACGCGGTGGTGTCGGCGGGCGACCTGATTGGCGCGAGCCCGCTGCTGTCGGCGCTGTTCCACGACGAGCCGACCATCGAAGCCATGAACCGCATCGGCCTGGACTTCAACGCCGTCGGCAACCACGAGTTCGACGACGGCCGCGAGGAGCTGCTGCGCATGCAGCGCGGCGGCAACCACCCGACCGACCCGAACACTGGCCTGGGTCTTGCGGACGACCTCAAGGACGGCCGTTTCGCCGGCGCGGATTTCGCCTTCCTGGCCGCCAACGTGGTCGACACCGCGAGCGGCCAGACGCTATTCCCCGCCTTTCAGATCAGGGAATTTCTGGGCCAGAAAGTCGCCTTCATCGGCATGACGCTGGAGGGCACGCCCACCATCGTGAGCCCGTCCGGCGTGGCCGGGCTCGCGTTCAAGGACGAGGCCGACACCGCCAACGCGCTGATTGGCGCCCTGCGCGCCCAGGGCGTGCACGCGGTGGTGGTGCTGATCCACGAAGGCGGCGTCACCACGGGCGGCGCCAACAGTTGCGAGGGCGTGTCCGGCCCCATCGTCGACATCGTCGGGCGCCTGCACGGCGAGGTGGATCTCGTGGTCTCCGGCCACACCCACCGCGCCTACAACTGCCTGCTGGCCAACCGCGACGGCCGGCCGGTGCGCGTGACCTCGGCCGGGTCGTTCGGTGGCATGGTCACCGACATCGATCTCACGCTCGACACGCGCAGCCGCGACGTGATCGCCGTGAGCGCCGACAACCGCGCCATCCCGAACGACGACACGGTGGCCCAGTCGCCGGCCCTGACGCCGCTGCTCGCCAACTACACGGCGCTCGCGGATGGGCCCCGCAAGCGCGTCATCGGCAAGATTACCGCCACGCTCACCCGCGCCAGCACGGCGGCCGGCGAGTCGGCGCTCGGTGACGTGATTGCCGATGCGCAACTCGCCGCCACCGACGATGCGGGCCTTGGCGGCGCGCAGATCGCCTTCATGAACCCGGGCGGCATCCGCGCCGACCTGCCGTACAGCGCGCCCGGCAAGACCGACGGCGACGTGACGTATGGCGAAGCCTTCACCGTGCAGCCGTTCGGCAACTCGCTGGTCACGCTGACGCTGACCGGCGCGCAGGTTCACGCCCTGCTCGAACAGCAGTTCACCGGCTGCACCGTGGGCTACCCGGCCGACGCGCCGCCAGCCGGCCAGCCCTTCAACCGCATCCTGCAGGTGTCGGGCGGCTTCAGCTACGCGTGGCAGGAAAAGGGCACGCCCTGCGACAACGTCGATCCGGCGTCGATCCGCCTGAACGGCGCCCCGCTCGACCCGGCCGGCGCCTACCGGGTAACCGTGAACAGCTTCATGGCGGATGGTGGCGATCAGCTCTACGTGCTGCGCGCCGGCACCGAGCGCCTGGGCGGCGCGCAGGATCTCGACGCGCTCGAAGCGTATTTCACTGCCAACCCGGCCGGCGTGGCGCCGGGGCCGCAGGACCGCATCCAGCTCGCGCCATAGGCGGCCACCGACGGCGGCGAGGTCGGCGGACGGACGGGCGGACGGACGGGCGGGCTATCATCCTTGACCCGCCCGTCGTGCCACTGCCCGTCCGCCATGATTCCACTGAGCGTGCTCGACCTGTGCCCCGTGTTCGAGGGCGCCACCGCGGCCGATGCGCTGCGCAATTCGCTCGACCTTGCCCGCCACGTCGAGCCGCTCGGCTACCGGCGCTACTGGCTCGCCGAGCACCACGGCATGCCCGGCATCGCCAGCGCCGCCACGGCGGTGGTGATCGCGCACGTGGCGGGCGGCACCTCGACCATCCGCGTCGGCGCCGGCGGCATCATGCTGCCGAACCACTCGCCGCTGGTGATTGCCGAGCAGTTCGGCACGCTGGAGTCGCTGTTCCCGGGCCGCATCGATCTTGGCCTCGGCCGCGCGCCGGGCACGGACCAGGTCACCGCGAACGCCCTGCGGCGGGACTTGATGACCAGCGCGGAGCGCTTTCCGCAGGACGTGGTCGAGCTGATGCGCTACCTCGGCCACCTCGACGCGGCGGGGCCGGTGCAGGCGACGCCGGGGGCGGGGCTAAAGGTGCCGTTGTGGATCCTGGGTTCCAGCCTGTTCGGCGCGCAGCTCGCGGCGGCGCTCGGGCTGCCGTTCGCGTTCGCCTCGCACTTCGCACCGGCGGCGCTGATGCAGGCCATCGCCATCTACCGCGAGCAATTCCGGCCATCGCCTCAGTGCGAACAGCCCTACGTGATGGCCGGCTTCAGCATCTACGCGGCGGATACGGACGCCGAAGGCGCGCTGCTCGCAAGCTCCATGCAGCAGGCCTTCATCGCGCTGCGCACCGGGCGACCGGGCAAGCTCGCGCCGCCGGTGCCGGGCTACCTCGACCAATTGCCGCTGCCGGCGCGCGCCATGCTGGAAGAATCCATGTCCTGCGCGGCCATCGGCTCGCGTGAGACGGTGCGCCGGCAGCTTGCGGCGTTCATCGCCCGCACCGGCGTGGACGAGCTGATGATCGCGAGCCAGATTTACGACCACGCGGCGCGCAAGAAGAGCTACTCGATCGCCGCCGAAATACAGCGCGAGTTGGCCTGACACCGCATCGCGGTTGTTCACGGCGAAGGCCGGCCCCTACAATTCGACCGTTCGGTCGGTGCCCGTGACGGCCGCCCGTGCACCGCGCCACTCGCATCCACAAACCAATCAAGGAGAACCGGCATGAGCAAGGGGGTCATTTTTGTTTCCACGGACTGGATTTCGGACGTGCTGGCTGACGCGCTCAGCAAGCTCGACTGCGAAATCATCCGTGGCCCGGCGGCCACCGGCCCCGGCTTCACCGTCTACAACCCGGCCGATTACGAGCGCCTGTTCGGCCGCACCGACGTGATCGTGGCGAGCCCGATCACCAAGATCGACCGCTCCATCATGGAAGCCGCGCCGCGTCTGCGGGCCATCATGTCGCCGGTGATCGGCGTCGAGAGCATCGATGTCGACGCCGCGAGCGACCTTGGCATCATCGTCGGCCACGGCGCCACGCCGGAGAACTTCCTTGGCATGTCCGAGGCGACGGTGCTGTTCATCGCCGCGCTCGCCATGCAGATGCCGTTCAAGCAGCGCCTGCTGGCCGAAAACGCGCCCCGCCCGCGCGAGCTCACCGCCCGCAGCGTGCGCGGTCGCACCATCGGCCTGGTCGGCATGGGCCGCATCGCGCGCGGCGTGGTGGACCGCCTGGCCGGCTGGGAGGCGGAGATCCTCTACTTCGACCCCTACGTGACGCAGGACCAGGCGCCGGCCGGCACCAAGCGGGTGGAGCTCGACGAGCTGCTGCAGCGCTCGGACTTCGTCAGCCTGCACGTGACGGTGACCAACGAGACGCGCGCCATGATCGGCGAGCGCGAGCTGCGCCTGATGAAGCCGACCGCGTATCTGGTCAATACCGCGCGCGGCGCGGCGCTGGACGAAGCGGCCGTGTACAAGGTGCTGAAGGAAGGCGCCATCGCCGGCGCGGCGCTCGATGCCTTCGTCGAGGAGCCGCTGCCGATGTCGAGCCCGCTGCGCGAGTTCGTGGGCCAGGACAACGTGATCCTGACGCCGCACATCATCGGCCACTCCTACGACGTGATGGCCTCGCTGCCGGTGGCGGCGCTGGCCAATGTGGAGCGCGTGATGCGTGGCGAGCCGCCGCTGTACACCAAGAACCCGCAGGCGATCGACAAGTGGAAGGCGCGCCTGGCCAGGATCGGCTGATCGCGGCACGCTGAGTCTTTGAGGCCCCCGGTCGCAAGGCCGGGGGCTTTTTTGTTTTTGCGAAGACCATTTCTGACACACTCGCCGCGCATGTCCGCCCACCTCACCGTGCATTTTTCCGGCGTGCCGTCAGCGGCGCTGACGGCACTGACCGGTCTGCCGCCAGCCAGCACGTCGGCTGACGATGGCGACGCGCAGGCCTGCGCGCTGTTCGGCCTGCGCGGCGCCGATCTGCCGCTCGCGGCGATCACCTACGCGCACGA
>NZ_JBFWOM010000004.1:147579-183331 GCF_050250495.1 Immundisolibacter sp.
CGCTGACGGCACTGACCGGTCTGCCGCCAGCCAGCACGTCGGCTGACGATGGCGACGCGCAGGCCTGCGCGCTGTTCGGCCTGCGCGGCGCCGATCTGCCGCTCGCGGCGATCACCTACGCGCACGATTTCGGCACCGCGCCGGACGGGTGGTGCGCGCGGCTGGATCCGGTGTGCCTGCTGCCGTCGGCCGCCACGCTGCGCCTGCTTGCCCTCGCCTCGGCGCCGCTGCCCGAGGCCGACGCCCGCGAGCTGTTCGACCTGGTCAGCGGGGCCGGCGTCATCCCGGGCGTGCGGTGGCGTTACAGCACGCCGCTGCGCTGGTACATCGAGGCCGACTTCGCGTCGGACGTGCACACCGTCGCGCCCCACGCGCTGCCGGGCGGCGATGTGGCCGCCGGTCAGCCGCGCGGCACCGATGCCCGCCGCTGGCAGGCCTGGCTCAACGAGCTGCACATGCTGCTGTTCGACGCCGCACCGAATCTCGCCCGCGAGGCGCGCGACCTGCCGCCGGCCAACGGCCTGTGGCTGTGGGGCGGCGGCACGGTGCCCGCCCTGGCGTCGGCACCGTTCGTGGCCGTGTGGAGCGACGAGCCGGTGATCGGCGGTCTCGCCCGCCTCGCCTGGCTCGCGCCGCTCCCCCTGCCGTCCTCCCCGGACTGGCTGCGCGAGCTGCCCGTCGGCCGCAGCCTGCTCGGCCTCGGCGCGGACGCCGCGGCGCCGGATCGGCTGGCGGTCTGGCTGGTCGCGCTGCAAGCCGCGCTCGATGACGGCCGCATTCAGTCGGTAACGCTGCTCGCCGGCGGTGGCAGCTTCCTCATGCGCCGCCGCGGCCTGTTCGCCCGCCTGCGCCGGGGGCTCTTCTCGCGGTGAAGCTCGGCCAGCCCATCCGCCGCCGCCCGACGCCGGACGCAGGGCTGGTCGCGGCGCTAGCCGCCCGCCTCGGCTGCCCGGTGCTGGCGCGCGTCTACGCCGCGCGCGGCGTGGCGGTGGACGACGTCAGCTACGCCACGCAGCGCCTGTTGCCGCCGGACGCGTTGCTCGGCATCGATGCCGCCGCGGACCTTGTCGCCCGCGTGCTGACCGACGGCGGCCGGTTGCTGGTCGTGGCGGACTACGACGCCGACGGCGCCACCGGCTGCGCGCTCGCCGTGCGCGGCCTGCGCGCGCTCGGCGCGGCGGCAGTCGAGTATCTGGTTCCGAGCCGCTTCACGACGGGCTACGGCCTGTCCGCCGAGGTGGCCGAGGCCGCCCTCGCCCGCCGGCCGGATCTGGTGCTGACGGTGGACAACGGCATCACGGCGTTTGACGGCATCGCGCGCCTGCGCGCGGCGGACGTGCCGGTCGTCGTCACCGACCATCACCTGCCGGCGGATCACCTGCCGGCGGCGAACGCCATCGTCAATCCGCGCCTGCCGGGCGACGGCTTCCCGAGCAAGCACCTGGCCGGCGTCGGGGTGATGTTCTACCTGCTGCTCGCGCTGCGCGCGCGCCTGCGGGCGATGGGCTGGTTCAGCGCCGCACGGCCGGAGCCGAACCTCGCCCAGGCGCTGGATCTGGTCGCGCTCGGCACGGTGGCGGACGTGGTGCCGCTCGACTACAACAACCGCCTGCTGGTGGCGCAGGGCCTGGCGCGGCTCAACGCCGGCAGCGGCCAGGCCGGCGTGCGCGCGCTGCTCGGTCTTGGCGCCGGCAAGGCGCGGGTGACGGCCGGCGATCTCGCCTTTCGCGCCGGGCCGCGCCTGAACGCCGCCGGGCGCATGGACGACATGGGTCTTGGCATCGAGTGCCTGCTGTGCGACGACCCCGCCACCGCAGCCGAGATGGCCGCGCAGCTCGACGCGCTGAACCACGAGCGGCGCGCCGTGGAGGCGCAAATGCAGGCGCAGGCCACCGCCCACACGGATGCCCTGCCCGACCCGCTGCCCGCCGCGCTGTGCCTGCACGACGCCGACTGGCACCCCGGCGTGGTCGGCATCGTCGCGGCGCGCCTGCGCGAGCGCTACGGCCGACCGGCGGTGGCGTTTGCGCCGGCCGAGGACGGCCGCTGGCGCGGCTCGGCGCGCTCGCTGCCCGGCGTGCACATCCGGGACGCGCTGGCGGCGGTGGCGGCGAGCCAGCCGGGGTTGATCGAGAAGTTCGGCGGCCACGCCATGGCGGCGGGCCTGACGCTGGCCGGCGAGCACCTGCCCCGGTTCGCGGCGGCCCTGAGCGCGGCGGTGCTCGCGCAAACCGGCGGCGCCTTGCCCGAGGACGCGCTGCTATCCGACGGCCCGCTCGACCCGGCGCTGCTGACGCTGGGACTCGCCGAGCGCCTGCACGGCGCCGGGCCGTGGGGCCAGGGCTTCGCGGCGCCGCTGTTCGACGACGTGTTCGAGCTGCGCGGGGTGCGCGGGGTGGGCGCGGACCATCTGCGCCTGCAACTCGCGCCGGTCGGTGGCGGCGGCGCGATACCGGCCATTGCCTGGCGCGCGGCGGCGCTGCAGGGCCAGCTCGGACCACGCCTGCACGTGGCGTACCGCCCGCAGGTCAACGACTGGCGCGGCGAGCGGCAGGTGCAGCTGCTGGTAGAGGGACTCGCGACGATCTGACCGGCGCGCGCACATGGCGCCGGCCGGTCAATACCCCTTGGCGACCTCGACGCGCAGGCTGTTGCCGTCGGGCTCTATGGACAGCACGCGGTGCCCGTCGGCGGCCAGGCCGTCGCGCACCTGCTCGGCCGACTCGCCGGCGGCGAACAGGAACGCCACCCGCTCGCCCGGTGCAAGACGGCTCAGCGTCTGGCGGGCTTTCACGTAGTGCAGCGGGCAGCCGTAGGTCGACAGGTCCACCAGCGGCAGGTCGGCATCGATGACGGCGTTCATGGCCGCCTCAGATCGAGTCGAACAGGTCGAAGTGCTTGCCGGCGGTCATGCCGCCGTCCACGATCAGCGTGGTGCCGGTGATGAATGACGCGTCGTCGGACGCGAGGAACACCGCCGGCTTGGCGATCTCGTGGGGTTCCGCCATGCGCTGCATGGCGCACACCTCGGTCATCATCTTCTCGGCCGCCGGAAAGCGCGCCATGTAGCCGCGCACGCGCGGCGTGGAGGTGCCGCCGGGGCACAGCGCGTTCACGCGGATGTTGTGCCGCGCAAAGTCCATGGCCATGTTCTTGGAGAGATTAATCACCGCCGCCTTGGCCGCCGAATACGCCGCGCAGCGGTTCTCGGCGAGGATGCCGGCGGTGGAGGCGACGTTCACGATGGCGCCGCCGCCGCGCTTCCTGATTTCCGGAATCGCCACGTGCGAGCAGCGGTACACGGAGGTGAGGTTGGTGTCGACGATGAACCGCCACTCCTCGTCGTTGGCCTCCTCGACGTTCTTCATCATGTTGTTGCCCGCAACGTTGAACAGCACGTCGAGCCCGCCGAAGCGCTTGACCGTGGCCGGCACCAGCCCGGCAATGGCGTCCAGGTCCGTCACGTCGAGCCGCAATGGCAGCGCCTGCCCGCCGGCGGCGGCGACTTCCGCGGCAGCCTGCTCGGCGGCGTGCGGATCCATGTCGCAGATGACGGCGTGGCCGCCGTCGCGGGTCCATTCCTCGACAATGGCGCGGCCGATACCGGCGCCGCCGCCGGTGATGATGGCAACCCTGCCGGCGAAACGTTGGCTCATGGTTCTCCTCCTCTCGAATGTTCTTGTGGGGGCGGCTCGCCGGGACCGGCGCCCGCCCAAGAATCGCTGCTACCTGCGCGGGGTCACCGCGCGACCCGACCATTCCAGCATGGGACGAGGTCGGGGTTGCTTCAGCCGGCCGCGCGCTGCTCCAGCATCGCCACCGCCGGCAGCACCTTGCCCTCCAGCACTTCGAGGAAGGCGCCGCCGCCGGTCGAAATGTACGACACCCGATCGGTAATGCCGAACTTGGCGATCGCCGCCAGCGTCTCGCCGCCGCCGCAGATGGAATACGCCGGCGACTCAGCCACCGCCTGTGCCAGCAGGCGCGTGCCCTCGGCGAAGGCCGGGTACTCGAACACGCCGAGCGGGCCGTTCCACACCACCGTGCCGGCGCCCTTGATGATGTCGCCGAGTTCCCGCGCGAAGCCGGCGTCGACGTCGAGAATCATCTCGTCGGCGTCCACCGCCGTCACGTCCTTCACCGACGCCGGCACGGTCTCGCCGATCTCGCTTGCCACCACCACGCGCGTCGGCAGTGGAATCGGGCGGCCGAGCTGTTGCGCCTGGTCGAGCAGTTCGCGCGCCGTCTGCACCAGGTCCGGCTCGTACAGCGACCGGCCGACATCGTGCCCGGCAGCCGCGAGGAAGGTATTGGCGATACCACCGCCGACGATCAGCCGGTCCACCAGCGGCAACAGATTGGTCAGCACCGCGAGCTTGCTCGACACCTTGGCGCCGCCGACGATGGCGACCAGCGGTCGCTTCGGCGCGGCCAGCGCCGTGTGCAGGGCATCGAGTTCCGCCACCAGCAGCGGACCGGCGCAGGCAACGGGCGCAAATTTGGCCACGCCGTGCGTGGACGCCTCGGCGCGGTGCGCGGTGCCGAAGGCGTCCATCACGAATACATCGCACAACGCCGCCATGCGCCGGGCCAGCGCGTCGTCGTTCTTCTTCTCGCCGACGTTGAAGCGCACGTTCTCGCCGAGCGCGATATCGCCGGGCGCGATGGACACGCCATCCAGCCAGCCCGGCAGGCACGGCACGGTGCGACCCAGCAGGTCACCCAGGCGAGCGGCGACGGGCGCGAGGCTGGCCTCGGCGGCGAAGGCGCCTTCCTTCGGCCGGCCGAGGTGCGACAGCACCAACACCGCCGCGCCGGCTTCGAGCGCCTTTTGCGCGGTTGGCAAAAACGCGCGGATGCGCGTGTCGTCCAGGATCGCGCCGTCGCGGATCGGGACGTTGAGATCGGCCCGGATCATCACCCGCTTGCCGGCGAGCGGCAGGTCGGCCATGCGCAGCACGTTCGTCATGGCCGGACCTCAGCCCGCCTTAGCCAGCGCGAGCGCCGTGTCCAGCATGCGGTTCGAGAAGCCCCACTCGTTGTCGTACCAGGAACAGACCTTCACCAGCGTGCCGTCGATGACCTTGGTCAGCGTGGCGTCGAAGGTGGACGAGGCCGGGTTGTGGTTGAAGTCCACCGACACCAGCGGCTCTTCGGTGTAGGCGAGGATGCCCTTCAGACGGCCGTTGGCGGCTTCCTTCATCGCCGCGTTGATCTCCGCCACCGTGGTCGCCTTGCCGGCGGTGAACGTGAGATCGACGATCGACACATTGATGGTTGGCACGCGGATGGCGAAGCCGTCGAGCTTGCCCTTGAGCTCCGGCAGCACCAGCCCCACCGCGGCGGCGGCGCCGGTCTTGGTCGGGATCATGGACTGCGTGGCCGAGCGGGCGCGGCGCACGTCCTCGTGGTAGACGTCGGTCAGCACCTGGTCGTTGGTGTAGGCGTGCACGGTGGTCATCAGGCCCTGCTGGATGCCGAAGGTCTGGTGCAGCACCTGCGCCATCGGCGCGAGACAGTTGGTGGTGCAGGACGCGTTCGAGATAACCGTGTCGCCCGCCTTCAGCACAACGTGGTTCACGCCGTACACGACCGTGGCGTCCACGTCCGTGCCCGGAGCCGAGATCAGCACCTTGCGCGCGCCGGCGGCCAGATGCGCTGCGGCCTTTTCCTTCTTGGTGAAAAGGCCCGTGCATTCGAGGACGACGTCCACGCCAAGCTCGCCCCACGGCAGCTTGGACGGGTCGCGTTCGCTGGTCACGCGGATGCGGTCGCCATTCACGACGATGGCGCCGTCGGCCACTTCCACCGTGCCCGGGAACTTGCCGTGGGCGGTGTCGTAGCGCGTCAGGTGGCCGAGGATCTTGGCGTCGCCGAGGTCGTTGATCGCGACCACCTGAACTTCACTGGTGCGACCGCTCTCGTAGAGCGCGCGCAGCACGTTGCGCCCGATGCGGCCATACCCGTTGATCGCGACCTTGATTGCCATCGTCCGTTCTCCTGGAAAAACCAATCGTTTCTAGACCAATCCCGACACACGCCTACTGGGCGGCGGCGAGCGCCTCACGCGCTGCGTCGACCACCGCCTGCACCGTAAACCCGAAGTACTCGAACAGCTCGCCGGCCGGCGCCGACTCGCCGAAGCGCTCGATGCCGATCACCCGCCCGGCACTGCCGACGTAGCGCCACCAGCCATCCGGCACGCCCGCCTCGACCGCCACGCGCGCCGTCACCGTCGGCGGCAGCACGCTGTCGCGGTAGGCCGCATCCTGCGCCGCGTAGCATTCCACGCAGGGCATGGACACCACGCGCGCGGCGATGCCCTGCCCGGCAAGCTCCGCGCGCGCCGCGATCGCCAGCGCCACCTCGGAGCCGGTCGCGATCAGGACCACCTGCGGTGCACCGTCGCTGTCGGCCAGCACGTAACCGCCGCGCGCCACCGCCGCGAGCTGCGCCGCGTCGCGCGGCTGGTGCGGCAATTTCTGGCGCGACAACGCCAGCGCCGACGGCCCTTGCGCCTGCAAGGCCTGCGTCCAGGCGACGGCCGTTTCGGCGGCATCACACGGCCGCCACACGGACAGTCCCGGGATCAGCCGCAGGCTCGCCACGTGCTCCACCGGCTGGTGGGTGGGGCCGTCTTCGCCAAGACCAATCGAGTCGTGCGTCAGCACGTACACCACGCGCTGGTGCATCAGCGCGCTCATGCGCAGCGCGTTTCGCGCGTAGTCCGAGAACACCAGGAAGGTGCCGCCGTACGGCAGCACGCCGCCGTGCAGGGCAAGGCCATTCATGACGGCGCTCATGCCGAACTCGCGCACGCCGTAGCTCATGTGCTGGCCGGCCGGCTGGGCGGCGTCGAGCGCCTGCGCGCCCTTCCAGTGCGTCAGGTTCGATTCGGTCAGATCCGCCGAGCCGCCGAGCAGCTCCGGCAGCAGCGGGCCGAAGGCGTCGAGCGCGAGCTGCGAGGCCTGGCGGCTCGCCACGTCCTTGGCCTCCTGCTGGAAGCGCAGGGCGATGGCCTGCGCCTGCTGCTCGAAATCGGCCGGCAACTCACCCGCCGTGCGGCGCATGAACTCGCTGGCAAGCTGCGGATGCGCCGCGGCGTAGCGCTCGAAACGCGCCTGCCAGTCGGCCTGCCGCGCCGCGCCACGGGCGCGCGCATCCCAGGCCTGATAAATCTCGACCGGAATCTCGAACGGGCCATGGCTCCAACCAAGCGCCGCACGCGCGCCGGCAATCTCGTCCGCGCCGAGTGGCGCGCCGTGGCTGGACGCCTTGCCGGCTTTGCTGGGCGCGCCGAAGCCGATCACCGTGCGGCAGCAGATCAGGCTCGGCCGCGCCGTCTCAGCTTGCGCCTTGGCGATTGCCGCCAGCACGGCGGCGCTGTCGTGGCCATCCACACCGCGGATCACCTGCCAGCCGTAGGCCTCGAAGCGGCCCGGCGTGTCGTCCGTGAACCAGCCGCGCACCTGCCCGTCGATGGAGATGCCATTGTCGTCGTACAGCGCGATCAGCTTGCCAAGGCCCAGGGTGCCGGCGAGCGAGCAGGCCTCGTGCGACACGCCTTCCATGAGGCAACCATCGCCCACGAACACATAGGTGTGGTGATCGACGATGTCGTGACCGGGGCGGTTGAACTCCGCCGCCAGGCGCCGCTCGGCGAGCGCCATGCCGACCGCATTGGCGAGGCCCTGCCCGAGCGGCCCGGTAGTCGTCTCGACACCCGGCGCAAGACCGTACTCGGGATGCCCCGGCGTCTTCGAGTGCAACTGCCGGAAGCGCTTGAGTTCCGTCAGCGGCAGGTCGTAGCCGGACAGGTGCAGCAGCGCGTAGAGCAGCATCGAGCCGTGGCCGTTCGACACCACGAAGCGGTCCCGATCCGGCCAGCGGGGGTCGGCCGGGTTGTGACGCAGCGTGTCGTTCCACAGCGCCTCGGCGATGTCCGCCATGCCCATCGGCATGCCGGGATGGCCCGACTTGGCGGCCTCTACCGCGTCCATGGCCAGCGCGCGGATGGCGTTGGCAAGTTGCCGGCGCGGCAGGGACATGCAGATCTCCACAAGGAAACATCGGGAAATGGGGCCACGGGCCCACAGCGTGTGAGCCGGCGCCATCCGCAGGGGGCGGGAAGGATAGCATGCGGCCCTGCCGGCTCCGGACGTCTGTCCGCACCCGCCGGGGCCGGTCCGAGCGCCGCGTCCGCCAGCCCGCCTGGACGGTTCCGAGGCGCCGACGAGGTAGTCTCAGGCGTCCCGAAACCGCGGCACTCGCCGCTCACCGAATGCCGCCAGCCCCTCGTCCACGTCCGGCCCGGACATGGCCTTCAGCGCCAGGCGCTGTTCCAGCGCGAGCGCGTCGGCGAGCGGCAGGTCGGCACCGTCCCGCGCCAGGCGCTTCATGGCGGCGAGGCCGGGCTTGCTGCGCGTGGCGAGTTGCTCGCAGTAGGCGAGTGCGTGACCACGCAGCCCGGCGTCCGGGATCACTTGCGCCACCAGTCCCCAGTCGCGAGCCTCCGCGGCCGGCAGCCAGCGGGCGGAGAACATCAGGTCGAGCGCACGCGTGAGGCCGACCCGCCGCGGCAGGCGCTGGCTGCCGCCCCAGCCGGGCACGAGTCCGTACTGCGCGTGCTGGTCGCCGAACTTCGCACCCTCGGCGGCCAGGATCACGTCGCCGGCCAGCGCCAGCTCGATGCCGCCCGCCAGGCACAGCCCCTGCACGGCCATCACCACCGGCAGCGGCGAGACCTCCAGCCGGCACAGCACGCGGTGGCCCTGGGCGATGAATTCGTCGAAACGCCCCACGCCGCGCAGCGCCTGCACTTCGGCCAGATCCGCGCCGGTGCAGAAATGCTTGCCCTGCGCCGCGATCAGCACCGCCCGGCAGGCGGGATCGGCCTCGGCGGCGTCGAGCGCGGCCTCGATGGCGGCGTGCACGGCGCTCGACAGGCAGTTGAATTTTTCCGGCCGCGCCAGCTCCAGCACGGCGGTCGCGCCGTGCCGGCTGACGGCCAGCGGCTCAGACATACGGCACCGCGACGCGGCCGATTTTCTCGCGCGCCACGATCATCTTCTGTATCTGCGCCGTGCCGTCGCCGATCTGCAGGCCGAGCACGTCACGCAAGCGCTGCTGGTGCGGCAGGTCCGTGCTGTAGCCGTAGTGGCCGTGGGTGATGAGGCACTGGTGGATGATGTCGAAGGCAAGCTTCGGCGCCCACCACTTGACCATCGCCGCCTCGGACGTGTGCGGCAAGCCGCGGTCGCGCAGCCACAGCGTCTTGTAACAAAGCAGGCGGCAGGCCTCGATCAGCGTCTCGAACTCGGCGAGCGGCTCGGTCACGCCCTGGAACTTGGCGATCGGCCGGCCGAAGGCCTCGCGCTCGCTGACGTATGCCCAGGTCTCGTCGAGCGAGGCCCGCGCGGCGCCGAGGCACTGCAGGCCGATCAGCCCGCGGCTGTAGTCGAAACCCGCCATCACCTGCCCGAAGCCGCGGTGCTCGTCACCCAGAATGCGGCTCGCCGGCACCTCGACATCGTCGAAGAACACCGAGCCGCGGCCGACCGGCTTGGTGCCGAGATCGTCGTACGGCAGGCGCGTGATGCCCGGGCTGTCCATGTCGACCAGAAAGGCGCTCACGCCTTTCGAGCGATCCTCCTGCGCGCCGGTGCGGGCGAACAGGACGATCCTGTGCATGTGCGCCGCGAACGAGGCGGACGCCTTCTCGCCCTTCAGCACGTACACGTCGCCGCGGCGCGCGGCGCGCAGCTTGAGGTTCGCCGCATCCGAGCCGCCGCCGGGCTCGGTGAGGCCCAGGCCCACCAGCGCCTCGCCGCGGCAGATCTGCCCCACCACCTCGCGCGCCAGCTCCGGCGCCGCGTGGCGCGCCACGATGGTGGCGCACAGCGAGCCCATCAGCTGCACGTAGGAGGCGTTGAAGTCGCAGCGGGCGATTTCTTCGACGATCAGGCCAGCGGTGACGGCGTCCAACCCCGCGCCGCCGAGTTCCTCCGGCATTTCGGGCGCGATGTAGCCGAGGCTGCCCATCTCGGTGACCAGGCCCGGCTCGAAGCCGTCCTGCTCGCGCCGCCGGTAGCCCGGCGCCAGGCGCTCGGCGCCGTAGCGGGCCACGGCATCGCGGATGGCGAGTTGCTCGTCGGTGAAGCCGAAGTCCATGCTCTCCTCACTCGCGCCGCGGGCTGCGACGCCTCTTGTTCTAAGGGTTGTCGAATTCAAATCGTCGAGTCAGCCGCTACGCCGCTGCCAGATGGCAGGATCCCGGCGGCCGTGGAAGACAGCCAGAACGACGACCCGGCGATCCTCCACGAAAAAGTAGACGCTATAAGGAAAGCGCGCCGCCACGATCCGGCGAATGTCATTGTGGACGACCAGGTAGCGTGTGGTTGTTCGGCGATGTGCCGAACGCAATGCTCGATCTGCGCGACGAAGTCGTCGCCAAGACCCGGACGCTTCGCGTCATACCAGGCCGCGCCCTCGATGAGTTCCGCCTGCGCCGCCGCGGTGAACGCGACCGGCCGCGTCATCATCGCCCAAGACGGGCGCGGGCAGCCGCCTTGACGTCACTCCAGTCCAGCACATCGTCTGGGTGGGCGCGGTGGTCCGCCAGGCGACGGTCAAGCTCCTCGCGTTGGGCATCGGTCGGCAGCAACGCGTCGGGCTGCCCGGCGATGCCGTCCCACAGCGCCTCGACGAGGTCGATTTGCTCGGCCAGGCTCAGTTTGCGCGCCTGATCGAGAAGGTTTGTATTCATTGGCTATCTGGGGTTGGTCTTCCGGGGCGCGCAAGGCGCCCCAGAAAACCCGGCCTCGGGCTTACAGCCCCGCCAGCACCGTCTCGGCCTTGCTGGCCTCGAACGTGCGGCCTTCCTCGACGCCGAGGTGCTTGACCACACCGTTCTCGGCGACGAGCGCATAGCGCTGCGAGCGCTTGCCCATGCCAAAGCCGCTGCCGTCGAGTTCGAGGCCGACCGCCTTGGCGAAGTCGGCGTTGCCGTCGGCCAGCAGCACGACCTTGTCGCCCACCTGCTGATCCTTGCCCCAGGCGCCCATGACGAAGGCGTCGTTCACGGACACGCACACGATGCTGTCCACGCCCTTGGCCTTGAACTGGTCCGCCAGTTTCACGTAGCCGGGCAGGTGCTGGCCCGAGCACAGGGGCGTGAAGGCACCCGGCACGGCGAACAGCACGACTTTCTTACCGGCGAACACGTCGTCGGTCGACACGGGCTTCGGCCCGTCTGCGGTCATTTGGGTCAGGGTCACGGAAGGAATCTTGTCGCCAACTTTGATGCTCATGGAGCGTTCCTCGATGGGTGGGGGAAAACGAAACCTGCGGCGCTCAGCGCGGGCCGAGCGTCATCACGGTGAGCCGTGAGATGCAACTGATTCTACCCGCCTCGTCTTCGATGCGAATGTCCCAGATTTGCGTGCTCTTACCGGTGTGTATGGGCCGCACGGTGGCGGTGACGTGGCCGTCGCGTACGCCGCGCAGGTGGTTGGCGTTCACCTCCAGCCCCA
This sequence comes from Immundisolibacter sp., assembly GCF_050250495.1. Lineage (GTDB taxonomy): Bacteria > Pseudomonadota > Gammaproteobacteria > Immundisolibacterales > Immundisolibacteraceae > Immundisolibacter. Next base: position 159,111 of record NZ_JBFWOM010000004.1, read on the forward strand.
CGTGGCGCAGGCCCTCGTGCCCGGCCAGCACGGCCGATGCCACCGAGCCGATGGTCTCCGCCAGCACCACGTTGGCGCCGCCGTGGATGATGCCAGCCGGCTGGCGCGTGTACTCGTTCACCGGCATGGTGGCCCGGAGGTAATCCGGCCCCACCTCGGTGAAGCGCACGCCAAGGTGCCAGGCCATGCTGCCGCCGAGGCGCGGCGCGTTCAGTTGCTCCACGGTGAGTCCATCCCGCCAGATGCTCATCAGCACACGCTCCTCGAAGCTCGCAGATAAAAATCGAACTGCGCCTCGCCGTGCTGCGGCACGTGGCTGCGCTCGGTGAATTCGACCCGACCGTCGGCGGCGACGCGCAGCACGCTTGAACAGCGCGTGCCGTAACGCGGCGTCTCGATGAAGATGGCCGACGCCGCACGCGCCAGCGCGGCATCGATGCCGGCGACCGGATCGCCCTCGACCGGGTAGGTGCGGCGGTCCCCGAGCAGGTCGAGCAACGCGGCTGTCGACGGCAAGCCGGCAGCACACAGCGCACCCAGCGCCGCCTTGGCGGTCTGCACCTTGGGCCAGGGCGTGTCGAGCAGGTGGTTCGAAAGCCCGTAGGTGCCGGGCGGCAGGCGCACCGGCGCGCCGGCGCGATTACTGAGCCACCACAGCTCGTCACCGTCACCCAGCAGCAGGTTGAAGCCGGCGAAATCGTCCCGGATGCCCTGCGCCCGCTGCGCGTACTCGCCGGGCGCCAGCGCGCCGCCCAGGTACTCCCGGACAAGATCACCGCGCGATCGCGGCGCCGGGGCTCGCGGCTCGCGGTAATTGGTCACGGCGGCGAACCGGCCATCGCGCGTCACGCCCAGCCACGAGCCGCCCGCTTCCAGATCCCGCCCGGCGAGCACCTGCGGCGCGTCGGTCCAGAACTGCGCCGTCGCTGCGGGCCGCTCATACCACTCGTCGCGATTACCAGCCAGCAGCAGCGGCGTGTCGGCCCGCACCTGCCAGGCCAGCACCAGCAGGCACATGCGCTACTGCCGCACGGCGAGCGCCACGCCGTCCTGCTCGGGGCTGTGGCCCGGCAGCAGGCACAGCAGATTCACGCTGCGAAAGCGCGCGTCGGCCAGCAGCGCGGCGTTGAACGGCTCGGCATCCGCAAAGCCGGTGTTGTCCGCCACCAGCAGGCCGCCCGGGCGCAGCAGGCGGGCGCAGTGTTCCAGCGTGAACAGGTAGTCGGCCTTGTCGATGTCGAGCAGGATCAGGTCGAACGCCGGGGCGAGCCCCATCAGCACCTCCTGCGCGGCGCCGATCAGCACACTCGTCTTGACCGGCGCCGCGGCCAGGTTCTGACGCGCGGCGATGGCCCGTGCCGGGTTCTGTTCGAGCGCCACGATCTCCCCGCCGGCGGCCATGCCGTCCGCCAGGTACAGCGCGGAATAACCGTTGCCGGCGCCAAGGTCGAGCGCGCGGCGCACGCCGCCGAACTGCGCCAGCAGCGTGAGCAAATGCCCAAGCTGCGGGCCGATGGCGGGGATGCCGTCTGCGGCCGCGGCGATCGCCACCTGCGTCAGCTCGGCGCGCTGTGGACGGGTCTGGCGGCGGAAGTAGGCGTCGAGGTCGGAAATCATTTGCGGCACGGTGTTCTCCGGGGGCGGTAGTCGGCGCGCCGGATCGCCCATGTCCGCGCCGGCCAACGGCCTATGATGCCCGAGCGGGGGCAACGGCTGATGTAGGCGGTGGTATCACCGCGACCGTTCGGCAGGGCGCGCGGCCACCTCGGCCCGGGCGAAATCGAGCGTGGCCGGAAACAGCACGGCAAAGTCCCGCGCGAGCCCGGCATCGACCGCCTGCAGGTCGGGGAACACGTCGGCGAGTGGATTCTGACGCCGCACGCGGGCGCTCATCCGCGCCAGCACCTCCGCGATCACGTCCGGATCACCGTAGCCCACCAGCAGATCCCGCTCGGTCATGAAGTCCGCAAACCGCACCATGCGCGCGGGCAGTTGGGCGCTTGCCGCCGCCAGCGCGGCATAGGTCTGCGCGGCGAACTCGGGCAGTGGCCGGTCGCTGTAGCGTGCGAAGTCGCGCGCCAGCAGATGGTCGTAATACACATCAAGCGCCACGCGCGCCCAGCGCCGCCGGGCGGCCGGCAGCCGCGCCACGCTGGCCGCCGATGCGGCGTGCGCATCGACAAAACCATCGACGCGCCGGTGCAGCCGGATGCCGCGCTGCCAGCCCGGCGACAGCTGCGCCGGCGGCGCGCCGCGCACGAAGTCCCCCAGCAGGTTACCCACCAGCGAGCAACCGGCCTGGTGCGCGATCAAGGCATGGGCAAGGATATTCACGAACGCAGATCGGGGCGGCGGTAAAGCATGATTATGCTGGCCGCGTGGCCGCCCCGGCCCCGCCTGGGCGATACTTCCGCGCACTCCCCCTCGCACCGCCACCCGTGGGTCTGGAACGTGAACGAGACCTCATTCTCCCTGCGCAACATGCAGCGCGCCTGCCGCACGTGCAGCCTGCACGAGCTGTGCCTGCCGCTGGGCGTGAGCGAAACCGACATCGAACTGCTGGAGAAGATCGTCCACCGCTCGCGCCCGCTGCCGCGCGGCAAGTACCTGTTCCGCGAGGGCGACCCGTTCTCGTCCATCTTCGTGGCCCGCTCGGGCGCGGTCAAAAGCTTCACCGTGGCGCCCGACGGCAGCGAGCAGATCATCGGCTTTCACCTGCCGGGCGAGCTGCTGGGTCTGGACGGCCTCACCGAGGGCGTGCACGCCGCGAGCGCCCGCACGCTGGAGACGGTCAGCGTGTGCGAGGTGCCGTTCGAGCGGCTGGAGGAAGCCGCGCGCCATATCCCGGCGCTGCAGCACCAGTTGCTGCGCCTGATGAGCCGCGAGATCACCCGGCGCGAGGAACAGCTCCTGTCGCTCGGCAAGCAGTCGCCGGAGCGGCGCCTCGCCGTGTTGCTGCTGAGCCTTTCGGTGCGCTTCCAGCAGCGCGGCTACTCGGCCACGCGCTTTGTGCTGCCGATGGCGCGCATCGACATCGCCAATTTCCTCGGCCTCGCGGCGGAAACCGTCAGCCGGTTGCTGCGCCGTTTGCAGGACACCAATGTCCTGGCCCTCGACGGCCGTGCGGTGGAAATTCTCGATCTCGCCGAGCTGCACGCGCTGGCCGGGGCGCAGTTCGAAGCCTGACGGACTGTTGAATCAGGGCTTCTCTCCCCTTATTCAACTTGGCTCGTCGCGGCAGCGGTCTGCGGGTACACCGCCCCGCCCGCCACGGCTTTGGAAATGCCGCGCCGGCGCCGATAACGGGGCACTGTCCGCCACCCAACCGGGCCGTTTCATGTCCGACTCGTCCCTCGCCGAACAGATCCTGACCCTCGCCCGCTGGGCGCCGAGCGGCGACAACACCCAGCCGTGGAGGTTCCAGATCGAGGCCGCCGACCACATCGTCGTGCTGGGCCACGACACGCGCGAGCACTGCGTGTACGACCTGCGCGGCGAGGCCAGCCGCCTGGCGCACGGCGCGCTGCTGGAATGCATCGCGCTGGCCGCCAGCCGGCACGGCCTGCGGGCCGACATCACCACCCGGCCCGACTGCCCGGACGAGGCGCCCATCTACGACGTGCGCCTCGCGCCGGATGCCGGCGTCACACCGGACCCGCTCGCGGACCACATCGAAAGCCGCACCGTGCAGCGCCGGCCGATGTCGCGCCGGCCGCTCACGGCAGTACAAAAAGCCGCGCTCGAAGACTGCCTTGCGCACGGTTACACGGTGCGCTGGCTCAGCGGCCGTGACCGGCTGCGCATGGCGCGCCTGCTGTTCAGCAATGGCCGGTTGCGCCTGTTGCTGCCGGAGGGCTTTCCGCTGCACCGGGACATCATCGAATGGGGTGCGCGCTACAGCGAGGACCGCATCCCCGAGCAGGCGGTTGGCTTCGACCCACTCACGGCGCGTGTGTCGCGCTGGGCACTGCAAAGCTGGGCGCGGCTGTCGTTTCTGAACCGCTACCTCGGCGGCACGCTGCTGCCGGCGCTGCAGCTCGATTTTCTGCCGGGCCTGATGTGCGCAGCACACTTCGTACTGCTGGCACCGCGCCCGCCGCAGGACAAGGCCGATTACCTCGCCGCCGGGCGGCAACTGATGCGCTTCTGGCTGACGGTCACCCGACTTGGGCTGCACCTGCAACCGGAGATGACGCCGCTGATTTTCGCCGGGTATGTGCGGCGGGGGACTCAATTCACCCGCGTGGCGAGCTTGCAAGCGCGGGCGGCGCACATCGCCGGCGCTCTCGACGCGCGGGTGGGGTCCGCAGAATCCGCGGCCCACACGGTGTTCATTGGCCGGCTTGGACAAGGCAAGGCGCCGTCCGCGCGGTCGCTGCGACTGTCGATGACGCGGTTACTAGCCGGAAAGGAGTAGCGGACTGCTTGCGGCGGCCGTTCGGCCGGCGGCGCAACAAAAAAGGCGGCCAAGGCCGCCTTTTTTGTTAGTCCAAGCCGCCATCCGTAGCGGCCTGGACCTCTTCTGCGGCGATTCTTACTTGCGGCGGCGGTTGGCCAAGCCCAGGCCCAGCAGGCCCGCACCCATCAGACCCAGCACGCCCGGCACCGGCACGGTGCGGAGCGCCACGTTGCCCGAACCGGTGATGAGCAGGTCGGTGACCGTGTCGAACGGCGAGGCACCGAAGCCTTGAAGCGAAGTATTGACCCCATTGATGTCGCCATTGGTGACGGACTCGCCCGAATCGAGGAAATCGCCATCGCCGTTCAGGTCGCCCGCAAAGGCAGCGCCGCCCCAGACAGCGGCGTTGTAGGTCGTGACGTTGAACAGCACGTCAAAATCGCCATTGGCCAAGCCGGCGAACACATGAAAGCCGCCGACATCCAAGGTTCCGCTAAGGATCGCGATATCGTCACCCGTATTGCTTACACTGGTGGTCTGGTTGGGCGCGCCAACCGTAGCGGGCACCGTGGCCGAATTCGACAACGGATCGATGTAAATGGTCAGGTTGAACGTGGAGAACGTCCCGTTGATGGCGCCACCACCACCGGCTTCCACGCTGCCGTCACCGGTGAACACCAGGTACATCCGGTAGCCATTGTTCAGGCCCGTCATGCCAGCATCCAGCGGGTTACCCAGCGGCAACTGGAAGGTCGAGAAAAAGGCCACGCCGGTCTCGGTGAAATCCGCAGTGGTCGGGCTGGTATTAGTCTGATCGACGTCGGCCCGGTAGGAAAAGTCGATCGAATCCGCGGTAAAGCTGGTCACCGTGCCGGGCACGCCCCACGCCGCGTCCGGGGTAAAGGTGAAGGTCTGACCCTCGAACAGGGCGAGGCCCGGGATGTGGGACGCGTTGGCGGACAGGGCCGACAGGCCCAGCGTCACGCCAGCTGCGAGGGAGGCAATCTTGCGGTTCATGCTGCTTCTCCAGTTAACAGCCACCGCGGACCGGCAGCCTTCGCGAGAGCCTTAATCAAACGGCATGCCAAGCCGTGTTAATTATTTTAATCATATGATTTATATGATATTTAAATAATTTCGGGCGACCCAAGCCACGTCGCGCGGCGTTGGAGTGTAAAAAAAACTGACAAATCACTGGAATCACCGCATGGGGGCTCTGGCGCCAAGCCGGGGACCCTGACAACAGACTGAAAATAAAAGCTATTAATTTTTAAAAAAAGCTGACAGCCGAGCGGCGGCGGGGATGCCATCGGATAGTTCGAGCGCAAAGCGCACCGCTTTGCGTGGTTGCGGCAGCGCCCCGAAGCGGCAGTGCGCTTACTGTGCTCCACCGCGTGCGCGGTCCACCCACATCAGGAGGGCCGGCAGCAAAAGCAGATCGAAGGTGACCGCGACCAGCAGCCCGAAGCCGGTCAGCAGCCCGAACTCGCGCGTCGGAATGAAGGGCGACAGGCCGAGCAAGACGAACTGCACGCCGAGCACGGCGCTGGTGGCGACACAGTCGGGGCCGGTGCGATGCAGCGTACGGGCGAGCGCGTACGCGGTACCGACACCGTCCGCCCGCCGGCGGCGGTAGCCTTGATAGAGGTAAATCGTGTCGTCCACGGCGATGCCGGTGGCGACGCTGGCGATGAGTGCGGTTGCCATATCCAACCACACGCCGAGCGTGCCCATCAGCACGAACGTCAGGACCACCGGGGCGGCATTGGGCAGCATGCAGATGGCCGCCGCGCGCAGCGAGCGCCACATGACGGCGAGCAGGCCGAACACCATAGCCAGCACAGCAAGCCCGCTGCTGACCTGCCCGCCCATGAGCAGGCGCTCCTGGTCGGCAAACAGGCGGCCGCTGCCGGCGAGGTCCCAGCGCAGATCGCCGGGCGGCTGCGCGGCCAGCCGCGCGCGCACGCGGTGCATGAAGGCGTTGAGCTCGGCGCTGCCGCGTGTGTTGAGCTTCAGCAGCAGGCGCGTGCGCTGGTGGTCCCGGTCGACCAGGTCGTACAGGTCACGGCCGTCGTAAATCAGCAGGTACTGGCTGATGAGATCGCGCTTCGTCGGCAGGGCGGCGCCCGAATCCGCGGTGAACGCGCGGTGCATTTCGGTGACCAGGTCAGTCAGGGACAGGCTGTAGGTGACCTCAGGTTGCTGGCGCAACCAGCGCTGGACATCCGCAACGGCGGAAAGAGCGGCAGGGTCGACCAGCCCGTCGCGGTCGGCCGCATCGAACACCAGCTCCATCACCGTGACACCGCCGACGTGGTCCTCGATGGTGTGGGTGGCGCGGGTGAGGGGATGGGTTTCGGAGAAGAATCGGTACAGGTCCGTCTGCACCCGGATAGTGGTCAGTTGCGGCAAGCCGGCCACCAGCAGCACGGTAAAGCCGCCCAACACCCACGCCGGGCGACGCAGGGCCAGGCGCGTGGTGCCGCGCACCAGACGCCGCAGTTGATGCAGGCCAAGCTCGCGCAGATGCCAGGGGTGTCGGTCGAAGCGGGCAATAAGCGGCGGCAAGAGCCAAACAGTCACCACATAGATCAGCGCCACACCCACGGCACCGGCGATACCGAAATCGGTAATCGGCCGAATGGGAGTTGCAGCCAGGGACAGCAAGCCGGCCATGGTGGTAAGGGCCGCAAACAGGGCCGGCTGGCGCACATGCTGGACCGCATCGAGCACCCGATCGCGAGCACTGGCGTGGCCGTGGCCCGCGTAGGCAACGCCGCTGAACAGGTGGATCAGGGCGGCCGTACCGAGCGCCAGCAGTAGCGGCGGCAGCATGGAATCGACCAGCGTAAACGGCCGCCCCATGAGGGCCAGCGTGGCCACGGCCCCGGCAGTGGAGGCGCCGAACGTGAGGGCCGCCAGCACGACGACCAGCCAGCGTCGAAACATCCACCACAGCAGCCCGAGCCCAAGTGCGGTGGTCAGCGGGGTAAACGTGGCCGCATCGCGCTGCATGGCGTGCAGTTGCGCCACGTCCAGCGCCACCGGCCCACCGATGGCAGTGAGGAGTGGATCGAGCCCAGACGCGGCAATGGCGGTGCGGACGGCCTGCTCGACTTGCTGGCGCTGCCGGCTGTCGTGCAAGACGTGCGGGCGCACGATCAGCGCCAACGCGGAGCCATCCTCGGCGACCAACAGGCCCGGCGCGAAGGGATCCGACAGCGCCGCGCCGCGCCAATCGTCTGCAGAACGCTGTTCTGTGGATTGCAGGTCGACAACGGGGCCAACCCGAAAGCCATCGTCCGTGGGCTCGATATGGTCCGCGCTGGTAACGCGCAGCACGCGCTCGATCAGCGGCGATTGCTCCAGCGCCACGCCGAGCGCGTCCAGACGCCGCAGCGTGGCGGTGTCCCACAGCGTCGGCCCGCTGAATAGCGCGAGCAACACCTGGTCTTCCGGAAACTGGCGGCGCAGCTGCTGGGTGAAAACCACACCGGGGGCAGTGGCCGGGAGGTAAGTCTCCGGCGAGTTATCCAGCTTGAGCCGTGGCAGCGCGGCGAGCGGCAGCAGGATGAGCGCGGCCAGGATCAGCGCCGCCAGGCGCGGGCGGTCGAGCAGCCAGCCGGTCACAGCCGGGCGCGCCAGCCGAGCATGATGCCGGTGTTGTCGTGAAAGAAGCCGCCGAGCGTGTCCTCGCTGCCGCGGAACACGTGCGCGGCGATGTAGACCTGCTGCGCGTCGAGGAACAGCCAGCGCAACTCGGGGTTCACATACACGTCCCGCGCGTTGAGGCCGAGCGCGTAGCGGGTCTCGACCTCGAAGCGGCCGGCGCCGAACGGCCAGAATACGGTGCCATTGGTGAAGTAACGGCGGCGCCGGTCGAGCATGGACGCCGGACCGAGCAACACGTTGGCGCCCAGTTGCAGGTTGACGCGCAGGTCCCGGTCGCCGGGGTAGAACTCGGCGCCGACCACGGCGTTGACGGCATCCACCGTGTCGAGCGCGCCGGCGGCGTCGGTCACCGGCACCGCGCTCAGCCACGCGGCCTCCACGCGCCAGGTGGTGCGGCCGGTGACGAAGCCGGCGTCGCCGCCCAGCACCCAGGTGGACGGGTGGCGGCCGACGAAGGTATCCGGCGCCAGCGCCACGGCGGCCGGCACGCTCGCGCCCGAGGCAAGGGCCGCGCGCACGCGCTCGTCGAGCTCGTAGTACGGCGTCGAGTGGCGCACGCGCTGGGCGGTGAGCGCGTAGTCGAAGCCGGACAGCTCCTGGCTGTAGCGCAGGGCACCGCCCCCGCTGCCGTGGCCGTCGTCGTCAAAGCGGCCGGCGCGGACGAGCGCGGTTTGCAGATCGCTCCTCGGCAGGCCGAAGAAGCGCCCATCGCGGCGGTTCACCGGGTGCCAGGCGCTGTCGTCATCCGGCAGTTCGGCCGGGCGAAAGGCGGGTATCCAGGCAAGATCCAGCTTGCCCGGCAGGCCGAACCACTCGGCGCGCAGCGCCGGCACGGTGCGGCGGCGATCCGGCAGGCGGTCCAGCACCATGCGCGTGAGGTCGACCACCGACAGGCGATCGGTGGGCGCGATTTCGTCCACCCGGCCCCAGGCAATGCGCTGCGCGCCGACGGTCAGGCGCAGCCGCGACCAGCGCTGGCGCACAAACGCCTCGTCGTAGTCGAGCTGCGCCTCGTCGAAGTCCTGCCAGCCCTGCTGCCAGAACGCGTCGCCGCGCGCGGTGAGACGCAGCTCGGTTGCGGCCGAGGGCTGCCAGACGAGCCCACCCGTGGCGTGCAGGAACTGGCTGTGCCGGGCGAGCCGGTCGTCCCCCGTGTAGCCGGCGGTCTCGGCCTGCAGGCGGCTCATCTGCCAGGCGACCTGCGATGCCGTGCTGGGCGCCGCAGGGACGGCCGGCGGCGGTGCGTCGTTCAGGGCCAGCAGCAGAGGCGCCGCCGAAGTGGCCGCGGCGCGGGCTTGCGGCCGCGCCGCGGGCGCCTCAACGGGCGGATTGGCGGCCGGCACCGCCGTCGGAACATCCGCCATGTCGAACCCGCTCGGCGCCGGTGGGACCGCCGTGGTTGGCGGCGCCAGGGCCACCGCCGCCTGGAGGGTGACCGGCTGCAGGCCAGCCTCGCGCAGGCGCTGCGCCTGCCGCGTAGCAAAGTCCGGGTTCGCGAAGGCACCTGCCTGCACGGTATAGCTGCCGTCCGCGGCGCGGCGCACCAGGGCCGGGCCGCCGAGTTGGCGAATCCTGTCCGCCAGCACGGCCGCACTGCGGGCGTCCTCGATGCCGATCACGCGCACGGCGGTCAGCGGTGCCGCCGCCGCGCCTGCGCACACGCCACCGGCCAGCAGCGCGCTTGCGGCCGCCAGCCGGCGGCGCCATGCGCGGTCCGGGCGTCGGTGGGTGAAGGTCATTTCGGCCTGTAGGCGGCGTCCGTCGCGGGGTCGGCGAGGGTCTGGGTGGTGAACAGGGAGTCCGGGAGGCCCTGATCGTAGCTCACCTTGTCGACCGTGATGCGGGTCTCGTTGCCGCTCTTGAGGTCCGTCATGCTGCTGTCGGTGACCGTCCAGTAGCCCTGTATCTGCTCCACCCTGTGCACCGTCAGACGCTTGGCGGGCTGCTCGTCAGCTTGATAAAAGTCTACCCGCAACGGCAGCAGCGTCGGTTCGTGTATCCAGGCCACGCGCTTGCTGTAGACCGACTTGCTGGCATCCACCGGCAGGCTTTGCAGGATCCGCGTCGGCTGGCCATTGATGGTCTCCTCGCCGAGCAAGGCGTGTCGATCGCGGTCCGGGCGGCGGTCTTCCAGATCCTCGTAGTAGATGTCCGATCCGACGAAGCTGCCGCCGCGGCGCTCGGAGGCAATCCGCCGCACCTGATCCAGGGCGGGCAGATACAGCCACTGGTCGGCCTCACCATTCGGCTTGCTGTGCACCAGAAGGCCGGTGTCGCGGATGTCGGCTGGGTCCGCAAAGCGCAACAGGGAGCGCACCTCGCCTGATGCGGCGTCGAGGCGGAAGCTGTAGGCGAGGCGTTGGCGCGGCGCGGATCCGGAACGCGTCAGCGTCATGGTGAAGCGCGTGGCGACGTCCTTGCCGTCGGGACGGTCGTAGACGCGCCGGGCGAGGGTGGCGGCATCGCCTGCATCTGCCGCAAAACCCGGCGCACCCCAGGCGCTTCCAGCCACGATTGTGATGACGGCAAGCGCGCGCTTGGCGGCGGCTGACATGGCGATCGACACGGTCAGTTCGGTGCAGTGGCGGATTGGGACAACCGTCGACGCACCGCAGACAGCAGCAAGCGTTGAATGGGATTCCGGTTTCCGCAAGGGCGCCAGGTCTTGGCCAGCCTGCCGCTGTAAGCGTCAAAATGCAGGCCGCGGGGCGCTGCGCGAATCGGGCCGCGTCCGAGCAGAAGCTTTAGCGCTTCCGTCGCGGCAATGCCGGCACACAGCTCGCAAGCCATCGGAGTCGATGGACCCGCGCGATGGCCAAGCCGCATACGACTGGCATCAACGAGGTAGCTGCCATGAAGCAGCGCCGGCCCAAGCCCGACCAGGAAACGCAGGGCCTGCTCGGACTCGGATTGACCGGCCAGTTGGAAGTAATCGTCAAAACTCATGCCTGTCGGCATGAACACAAGCAATGCCGCCCCCATACCTAGCGGGGCCGCTGTAATGGCCGGAATGCCACGCTCGCGGCAGGCGGCGAATACCGCCCGCCGAATATCGAAGGCAAAGTAGTCGATGCCGTCAACGTAGACATCCACGCCGTCCAGGAACTGATCCAGGTTCTCAAGACTCACGCCATCCGGGAACAGGCGCAGGCCCAGTTCAGGATTCACCGCCCGTGCCATATCGGCAACGACATCGATCTTCGGCTGACCGATCGTGTGCAAAAACGCGCCGGCCTGACGGTTGAAATTGTGCAGTTCGAACCGGTCGAACTCGGCCAGATTGAAGTTACCGACACCGAGACGGGTGAGGGTAAGCAAGTGACTGCCGCCAACTCCGCCGAGCCCCGCAATTGCAATGCGGGCTTCGCGCAGCTTGGCCAGCTCGTCGCCGGTGACCCAGCCAACGGTGCGGGTGAACGCGGTGGTGTAATCGAATTGCGACATGCGTAACCCGCGCGCAACAGATTGGCGCTATTATGACCCAGCCTTTCCAACCGGCGTCAATGCATGCAATTGGGATTGCAATTGCCTATCGACGACGCCAAACAGCGCTTGCAAATTGCGACGAGTCGACGCAAGGGAGGCTTGATGTTCATCGGGTGTGTAGTGAAGGTAGTATGCAGCGCGCCGGCCGTGGTAATCCACCACGGGACCAAGGCGCCGAAAATGCAGGCCGGTCCGATCCAGCATCCGCGCCAACCGCGGCTCCATGGTAGTGAATACATGCGGCCGGCCGCAGTGCAGCATCATGAATCTCGCGGCCATGAAGAGCGCAACTGCAAGTAGCGGAAAGCTGCGCTCGCCAGCGCCGTCATCACTGGTCGCCTCCATATTGCCAAGCTGAGTTTCCATCTCGGAAACGCGGCGCCGGAACCCAGCGGACACAGCCAGCCGCGAGATCTCGCAGACCCCATCGCTAGGCAAGTTGTCGGGATGCGGATTCGCTCCATCTAATGCAGCGGCGCAGTGAGTGGCTACGGGGAGACGCCCTTGATTTGTATCATTGCCCGTATAAACCAATCGAACGCACCCTGCAATCTCCGCAGTGGCCCGATGCCGGACAAGGCAATGGAATGCCTGGGGGTCGTACAAGTCTGCTTCCAGCCCCCCAGGACAATCTTCGTCCCGCTCAAATCCAAACTCACGGCAGTACACGTCGTAACGCAGGCGCTGCGTCTCCCGGAGGAGCGCTTCGCTGGTACAAAACGACACATCAAAGTACCGCATGAACGTGTCGGCGATAGACGGAGACTGAATATCCTCTGGCATGGGCTGCTACTTATCCAACCGCAAAACGAACCGCTCTACTGCTCATTTCGCTCATGAGCGAAGAATACCGTTGATAGGGCTCGATCGGAATATGCGGCGAGAGAGGGTGATGGTGCAGTTTTTCGATCAAATGGCGAAATTCACCGGCGACGTCCAGCACTCTGGGATAGCGGAGGCCGCGATGCACACAAGCATCGCCGGCGGGCACCTGGTGAATTCCAAGGCGCCTCAACAGACGCAGCAATGAGGGCGCGGTCAGAAACGCCAAATGACTCATACCAGCCTGAAAAGCGTAGGCAACACTGGCGCGGACTAGAGCGAAAAATACCAGCGGTGCCGCTCGGAACGCGGCATCAATCGACTCATACGAGTCTTGGGCTCCGCCGGAGACACCCGGGGTATGAATGCACATGCGCGAAATCTCCAATACCCTCTCTCGGTTAATCAACTGGCCGATCGAGGACGAAAGACCCGCGACTGAGGCCAACGGCAGACCCGCAGGCCCGGGATGGACCAGTCGCAGGGTCCCAACCCAGTCCCCGCGTCGCCTGTCAAAGGCCAGAAAATGCACGGCATGCTCGTCGTACTGATCGTGTTCTTCGCCGTCCGGAAATCTGGCCGGATCCTCGTAAGCAAGTTTCCGGCAGTAGACCTGGTAGCGCAGTTGGTAGTGGAGCTTCCTACTGGCCGGGGTATCGGCCAAGGCGACAAAAACTGAAGCACCGTGCGGTGCAAGGGTATCAAGCATGGGTACCTCGTCAGACCGGGCCAACACTGAACAGCGCGCCCGCTCTCTGATTAAGAGCCCGATGGAAAACCTGACCATGGGCTGTTCGGGTTTATGCCACCCCCTTCCTCGCAGGCCGCCCGCCCCATCCGGGTGTCGTTCGTGGCGATGCTGCTGTGGCTCCTGGCTGGTGCCGGTGGCAACCATAACACCACAACCCGATGGCGCAACATATTTCACATGTCGAAGGCGGCTCGCGCTACACGCGAAACCGTCCGCAGAACTCGCGACGCACGTTGCACTCGCATGCCATCCTCTCGATCGGGCAGAGCCCGAGTGGGCGAGATCAAGTCCACCGATGTGGCCTGCGGACCACGGCGCGTTGAGTGGTTTCTGCGCGACCGCGACGAGCTCTCGGCGTCGCTCACTAGAAGCAGCAAGGATCGAAGGGGCTCGGATCGATCAAGCGGCTCTCAGACAACCGCCGACGATTGACCCTGCAGGAATTGGCGACACGAGGCTGATGTATGGCGCGATAGCGCTCGACCCCGCGGGCGGCGCCCTGGCGCAGGGCGGCATGGGCATGATGGGCGACGGCGATGCCAAGGTGACCAAGGAGCAGTTCCTGCAGCGCGCCGAGGAACGCTTCGCGCGCATGGATGCCAACAAGGACGGCGTGATCGACGCCAGCGACCGCCAGAAGATGCGCGAGCGGATGCGCGAGTGCCGCGAGATGATGGGCGGCATGGGCATGATGATGGGCAGCCCTCACGCGCCCGCGACGGCACCCTGACGCGCGGGGTGCACGCGGACCCGGCGGGCGTTCGTCGGGTGATTGACCGGGCAGTTCGAACGGGAGGCTTATGACAGCAGTCGATCCGGTCTGCGGGATGAGCGTGGACGAAGCGCGGGCCGCGGCCACGGTGGCGCACGGGGGGCGAACGTATTTTTTCTGCGGCACGCGCTGTCGGGACCGTTTCGTGGCTGATCCGGCGGCATTCCTGACGCCGGCGGGCGCCGATGCCGGGCCGCCAAGCTCCGTCTCGCACTGTTCCCAGCACGCACCAGGAGCGCGTCCCACAGCACCGGCCATGCCCGGCGCGATCTACACCTGCCCCATGCATCCCGAGGTGCGGCAGGACCATCCGGGCGACTGCCCGCTGTGCGGCATGGCGCTCGAACCCCTGCTGCCGGTGGCCGGCCCGGTCGACGACACTGAACTCAAGGACATGACGCGCCGCCTGTGGATGAGCGCCCCACTGGCCGCGGCGGTGGTCGCGATCGCCATGGGCAGGATGCTGCCGGGCGTCGGTGGGTGGTTCGCGGGTGTGGCGCCGGCGCGCGTCTGGGTGTGGCTGGAACTGCTCCTTGCGACACCGGTGGTGCTGTGGGCGGGGTCGTTTTTCTTTGTCCGCGCCTGGCGCTCGCTGCGCACCGGCCACCTCAACATGTTCACGCTGATCGGCCTTGGCGTCGGCGTCGCCTATGGCTACAGCCTGGTCGCGGCGCTGGTGCCGGGTCTGTTTCCGGCGGCGTTTCGCGGCCACCATGGCCTGCCCGAGGTGTACTTCGAGGCCGCCGCGGCGATCACGGCGCTGGTGATCCTGGGGCAGGTTCTGGAGCTGCGCGCGCGCAGTCGCACCGGCGCGGCCATCGCCGCCCTGCTGGGCCTGGCACCGCGCACCGCGCGGCGGCTCGCCGCCGACGGCAGCGAGCAGGACGTGCCGCTCGACACGGTGCAGGTGGGCGATCGCCTGCGCGTGCGGCCGGGCGAGAAGGTGCCGGTGGACGGGCTGGTGCTGGAGGGCGCGACCGCGGTTGATGAGTCCATGCTCACCGGCGAGCCGCTGCCGGTGCGCAAGGCCGCCGGGGATGAACTCATCGGCGCGACCGTCAACGGCACCGGCGCACTCGTGATGCAGGCCCGGCGGGTGGGCGCGGACACGCTGCTGGCGCAGATCGTGCGCATGGTGGCCGAGGCGCAGCGCAGCCGGGCGCCGATCCAGAAGCTCGCCGACGCGGTGGCCGGCTGGTTCGTGCCGGCCGTGGTGGCCGTGGCGCTGCTCACCTTCGGCGCCTGGGCGTGGCTCGGGCCACCGCCGGCACTGGCCTACGCGCTGGTCAACGCGGTGGCGGTGCTGATCATTGCCTGCCCGTGCGCGCTGGGTCTTGCCACGCCGATTTCCATCATGGTCGCGACCGGCCGCGGCGCCGGTGCCGGCGTGCTGTTCCGAAACGCCGAGGCGATCGAGGTGCTGCGCGACATCGACACCCTGGTGGTCGACAAGACCGGCACGCTCACCGAAGGTCATCCGGACCTCGTCAGCGTCGAGGCCGCGGCCGGCTTCGCAACCGACGCGCTGCTGACGCTGGCGGCGAGCCTTGAACGCGGCAGCGAGCACCCGCTCGCCGCCGCCATCGTGCGCGGCGCGCAGGCACGCGGCGCGCGGCTGGTCGAGGCGACGCAGTTCGAATCGCTTACCGGCCGGGGTGTGCGGGGTCTCGTGGCCGGGCGCACGGTGCTGCTCGGCAATGCGGCCCTGCTGGCCGACGCCGGCATAGCGCCTGGCGAGTTCGAGGCGCGCGCCGATGCGCTGCGCGCGCGCGGCCAGACCGTGATGTGGGTGGCGGTGGACGGGGCGCTCGCCGGCCTGCTCGGCGTGGCCGACCCCATCAAGGCGTCGACTCCGGCCGCCATCGCGGCGCTGCACGCCGAGGGACTGCGCATCGTCATGCTGACCGGCGACAACGCCACCACGGCGCGGGCAGTGGCCGGCGAACTCGGCATCGACGAGGTCGTGGCCGGCGTGTTACCGGACCAGAAGGCCGCCAAGGTGCGCGAATTGCAGGCGCAGCACCGCAAGGTGGCAATGGCCGGTGACGGCATCAACGACGCGCCGGCGCTGGCCGCGGCCGAGGTCGGCATCGCCATGGGCACCGGCACGGATGTGGCCATGGAAAGCGCCGGCGTGACGCTCGTGAAGGGGGACTTGAACGGCATCGTGCGCGCGCGGCGCCTGAGCCGCGCCACCATGGCCAACATCCGCCAGAACCTCTTTTTTGCCTTTGCCTACAACACCCTCGGCGTGCCCATCGCCGCTGGAGTGCTTTACCCGCAGTTCGGCCTGCTGCTGTCGCCCATCATCGCGGCCGCGGCCATGAGCCTGTCGTCGGTGTCGGTGGTGGGCAACGCGCTGCGCCTGAACCGGGCGCGGGTGTGAGAGCGCGCTCGCCGTCGCCCATAGCGCGCTGAAGCGCCGCGGGGGTCGCGGGCGCAGGCGATGCGCCTCGCCGGTAGGTGCTGGCGGGCTGGACTTCCATGGGAAGCAACCAGACGGCCCATCCGCACAGCAGGGCCCACAGCGGTTCGGTGAGATCCGCCCGCTGGCCTGGCATCACAACCTGCAACAACTCCAGCATCGCCAGCCACAGTGCAAGGCCAAGGCTAGCCGGCAACGGCCGTGCGCCCTCCACGCGCAATAGCCACAGCAATCCGGCATAGAGGAACAGGCGACCGATCAGGGACCGGGCGTTCAGCAGCATGTTGTTGCGCAGCAAACCGGCGAATGGCACCCAGTCGGCCGCCAGCAGCGGCGCGTAGGGATCGAAAGGAAGAAGTGCCAGCGCGGCAATACCCGCGAACAGCACCAACGCCATCAAGCGGCGCCGCTGGCCATCCCCCAGCAGTTGGCCGGCGAGCGTGAGCGCCGCACCGCCGCCGAGGCCGCACACCACGCTCACGTTGACGCTTTGGCCGACCACCACCGCTTTGCCGAGCAGCAACAGGGCGGCCGCCGGCACGAACAGCAGTGCGCCCACCGCGCCAAATGCGACCGCCAACGCCTCACCCGCGGGCAAGGCCCGAATAGCGATTTCCATCGTCAGCAGCGGGGAGATTCCTTCCAGACCCGCACGCAGCGGCTTCAGGTTGTCCTTGATGTGTTGCCAGTCGAATGACGGCACCCACGGCAACAAATGGCTTGCAAACCAGGCCGCCACGATCAGCAGCGCGGCCAGCCGTGGGGTCGCGAAGTTGGCACAGGCGCGCTTGGCCAGCACCTGGAGATACAGCGTCGCCAGCACGATGCCGACTACCAGCCCGGCGCTGTTCCAGGCGGCGTCATACAGCGCAGCGGTACGCCCGTCAGTCCACAACTGCGCCACTTGCAGCGCCACGGCCAGTGCCACGCCGCACACCAGCAGCAACAGTGTCCCGCCGAGCGGCCAGCGGCGCAGCGCCATGGCGCCGCTCAGGCCGAGCGGCACGAACAGCATCACGTTGCCGAGGACGTCGCCACGGTCGATGTCGTGCGGCACGGCCAGAAGGGTCTGCCAGGGCCTCGGAGTCGCCAGCCACTGAAACGGATAGAGCGAGCCGTACGTGATCAGGGCTGCAAAGACCATCCAGACCAGTAACCAGTGGCGCGCTGAAGAGCGTCTTCGCATGACGTGTGAAATACCCAAGGTCGCCGCGGACAGCTTGCCGGCGATAATACCGGCGCCCGTTCCCCGCCCGAGTTGCCCGTGCGCTGTCTGGTCATTCGCCACGCCCCCGCCGAGTCCGGCCCGTCGGACGCCGAGCGTCCGCTGAGCGCGGCCGGTGTGAGCCTGCTGCGGCAGGTGCGCGGGCCGTTGCAGGCGCTAGTGCCGGACCTTGACCTGATCGCGCACAGCCCGCTGCGCCGGGCGCGCGAGACGGCCACCGTGCTGGCGGAGGTGTTCGCCGCGCCGCTGTGCGAAACGGACACGCTGGCCCCCGGCGAACTCGACCGGCTGTCGGCGTGGCTCGCGACGCAGTCAGGCACGGTCGCGCTGGTCGGGCACGAGGACGATTTGAGCTACTGGGTGTGCCACATGCTGACCGGTCTAGGCGGGCGGTTTTTTCATTTCGAGCGGGCCGGCGCGTGCCTGCTGGAATTCCCCGGCCTGCCGCGGGCCGGCGGCGGGCGATTGCACTGGCTGATGTCGCCCGAACAGCTCGCGCGCATGGCGCGTCGCTGAGGCCGCATGTCGGCACCTGCCAGCACGGCTGTGGCCGCCTCGCCGGGCGCCGGCTTCGACACCATCGCGGCGGTGGACCTGGGCTCGAACAGCTTTCACCTGATGGTGGCGCGCGTCAGCGGCGACCAGCTGCAGGTGATCGACCGCCTGCGCGAGCCGATACGCCTGGGCGCCGGCCTCGACGCCGACGGCAACCTCACGCCCGCCATCTGCACGGACGCACTGGCCTGCCTGCGCCGTTTCGGCGAGCGCCTGCGGCGCCTGCCGCCGGGCGCGGTGCGCGCGGTGGGCACCAATGCGCTGCGTCAGGCGGGCAACAGCGGGCGTTTTCTCGCCGACGCCCGGCGCGCGCTGGGCCACCCGATCGAGATCGTGTCCGGCGTGGAGGAGGCGCGGCTCATTTATCTTGGCGTCGCGCACAGCATTCCGGACGACGGCCGCCAGCAGCTGGTGATCGACATCGGCGGCGGCAGCACCGAGATGATCATCGGCCGTCACTATCAGCCGCTGCGCCTGGAGAGCCTGTACCTGGGCTGCGTGTCGCACAGCCTGCGGTTTTTCGGCGACGGGCGGATCAGCGAATCGCGCCTGCGCGAAGCCGAACTCGCCGCCCTGCAGGAGCTGGAACCGGTGCTGGCCGACTACCGGGCGCTCGGCTGGCAGCGCGCCATCGGCGCCTCCGGCAGCATGGTGGCGGTGGCGGACGCGTTGCGGGCACTCGGGCTCGCCAACGGCAATATCACCGCGGCGGGCTTGAAGGCGCTGCGTCGGCAGGTGCTGAAGCTCGGCCGCGTGGACAAGCTCGCGCCGCTGCAGGTGCGTGCCGATCGCCTGCCGGTGTTCATGGGCGGCTTCGCCATCGTGCTGGCGCTGTTCGAGGGACTCGGCCTCACCCGGCTCGATATCTCCGACGGCGCCCTGCGCCAGGGTCTGCTCTACGACCAGCTCGACCGCATCCATAACGCCGATATCCGCGACCGTACCGCCGCGCAACTGGCGCGCCGCTACCACGTGGACGCGGCGCACGCCCGGCGCGTGGCCCGCACCGCCCAGTACTGCCTGTCGCGCGTGGCGGCGGACTGGCAGCTCGCCGACCCGCAGCACGGGCACCTCCTGCAGTGGGCGGCGCAGCTGCACGAGATCGGCCTCGACGTCGCCCACGCGCAGTACCACAAGCACGGCGCCTACATCCTGGAGCACGCTGATCTGGCCGGCTTCTCTCGCCAAGAGCAGAAGCAGCTCGCGCTGCTGGTGCGCGTACACCGGCGCAAGTTCGCAACCGACGAGTTCGCCACCCAGGACGCCGACACCCGCCCTGCCCTGCTGCGCCTGGCGGTGTTGCTGCGCCTGGTGGTGGCCCTGCACCGCAGCCGTGCCGCGCTGCGGCTGCCGAAGTTCGACCTGCACGCCGCGGGCACCAGGCTGACGCTCGACTTCCCCCCCGGCTGGCTCGATCGCCACCCACTGACCGGCGCCGATCTTGCGCAGGAAGCGCAGTTCCTGGCCGCCGCCGGCTTCGAGCTGCGCGGGTACGACGGCGGTTCGTCTGCCCGCTCGCGCAAATGAAGCCAGCCGGGCGCGCGGCGTGATGCCTGATGGCGACGCCTGAGGCCGCGCTCGCGCCACTGCCGGAGGAGAAGTCCATGCCACGCCCCGCGCTGGCGAGTGCGCTCACCGCCGTGCTGCTGCTCGCCCTGCCCGCCGCCCGCGCCGAGGAAGTCGTCGCCGCGGTGGCCGCCAACTTCGCCGCCGCCATGGCACGCATCGAGCCCGGCTTCGAGCAGGCCAGCGGCCACCGGCTGACGGTGGTGCTCGGCTCGTCCGGCAAGTTCCTGCAACAGATTCAGCAGGGCGCGCCGTTCGACGTATTGCTGTCGGCCGATGTCGAGCGGCCGGAACTGCTCGCCAAGTCCGGCCTCGGCGTGCCCGCCTCGCGCTTCACCTACGCCATTGGCCGCCTGACGCTATGGAGCCCGGACGCCAAGGCCTTCGGCGACGGTGAGGCGTATTTGAAAACCGGCGCGTTCCGGCATCTGGCCATCGCCAATCCGGCGGTCGCGCCCTATGGTGCGGCGGCGCGGCGGGTGCTGGAACAGCTCGGCCTGTGGCCCGGCTTGCAGGAGAAGATCGTCCGCGCCGAGGACATCGGCCAGGTCTATGCAATGGCCGCGAGCGGCGCCGCCACAGCCGCGTTCGTGGCCTCCTCCTCGGTGCTCGCCGGCGGCAAGCCGGGCAGCCAGTGGCTGGTGCCGCAGAATCTGCATCCACCCCTCAAGCAGGACGCCATCCTGATCACCCGCGCCCAAAACAACCCGGCCGCCAGGGCGCTGCTCGATTACCTCAAGACGCCAGCGGCGCGCGAGGTGATCGCGGCGCTCGGCTACGACCTGCCGACGCCCTGAGATGAACCTCGACCTCGGCCCGGTCTGGCTCACGCTGCAACTGGCGGCGGTGACGGTGGCGCTGCTGCTGCTGGTGGGCACCCCACTCGCCTGGTGGCTGGCGCACACCCGCACACGGGTGAAGCCGCTCGTCGAGGCCATCACCGCGCTGCCACTGGTGCTGCCGCCGACGGTGCTGGGGTTTTATCTGTTGGTGCTGTTCGCGCCGGGCGCGCCGCTCGGCGCCGCCTGGCTGGGGCTGACCGGGCAGACGCTCACCTTCTCGTTCAGCGGCCTCGTGCTGGCGTCGATGCTCTACTCACTGCCGTTCGTGGTGCAGCCACTGCAGGCGGCGTTCGAGGCGGTCGGCCGCGGGCCGCTGGAGGCCGCCGCGGTGCTCGGCGCACGTCCAATCGATGCATTTTTCACCGTGGCGAGTCCGCTTGCGGCGCGGGGGTATCTGACCGCCAGCGTGCTCGGCTTTGCGCACACGCTCGGCGAGTTCGGCGTGGTGCTGATGGTGGGCGGCAACATCCCCGGCCGCACGCGGGTGATCTCGATCGCCATCTACGAGCAGGTAGAAACGCTCGACTTCGCCGCCGCGCACGTGCTCTCGGCGGGTCTCTTGGCGTTCTCGTTCGCGGCGCTGGTGCTGGTGTACGTGCTGAACCGCCGCTACCCGGTGCACGCCGCGTGAAGCTCGACCTCGCGCTCGCGGTGCGGCATCCGGACTTCGCGCTGGAGCTGGACGAGACGCTGGAACTGGCCGGCATCACCGCCGTGATGGGCGCGTCGGGCAGCGGCAAGAGCACGCTGCTGCGCGCGCTGGCCGGGCTCGAAACGCCACAGCGCGCGCGCATCGCGCTCGACGGCGCGGTGCTCGCCGACTCCGCGGCTGGCGTAAACCTGCCGCCATACCGGCGCGGCATCGGCTACGTATTCCAGGACGCGCGGCTGTTCACGCACCGCCGCGTGCTCGGCAACCTGCGCTTTGCGCAGCAGCGCGCCCGGCCGGCCAACGGCGCGCCGGCACCGGCGCTGGATGAGGTGATCGCCGCGCTCGATCTGCCGCCGCTGCTGGATCGCGCGGTGACGGGTCTTTCGGGCGGCGAGCGCCAGCGCGTCGCCATCGCCCGCGCATTGCTCGCCAACCCGCGCCTGCTGCTGCTGGACGAGCCGCTGTCGGCGCTCGATCTGAAACGCAAGGCGGAGCTGCTGCCCTACATCCGCGCCCTGCCCGCGCGCTTCGGCATCCCGCTGATCTACGTCTCGCACGCGGTGGAGGAAGTCGCCCAGCTCGCCGACGCGGTGCTCATCCTCACCGCCGGGCGCGTGGTGGCGCGCGGCGAGGTGCACAGCGTGCTGGAGCGCCCGGAGGCGGAGGCCGTGTCCGGCCACTTCGAGGCCGGCGCCCTGCTCGACGCCAGCGTGCGCCGGCATGTTCCGGACTACGCCCTGACCGAGCTCGACCTCGCCGGCCAGCGCCTGACGCTGCCGCACATCGACGCCGCGCCCGGCACGCCGGTGCGCCTGCGCGTGCGGGCGCGGGATGTGTCCATCGCGCTCGCCCGCGTCGAGGGCGTCAGCATCCGCAACCAGCTCGCAGCGCGCGTGCTGCGCATCGACGCCGAACCCGCCGGCGCCTACGCCGAGGTGCTGCTGGAACTCCCCGGGCCGCCCGCGCAACACCTGCGCGCGCGCATCACCCGCGAGGCGGTGGCGAATCTGGGGCTAGCCGTCGGTGCAGCCGTGTGGGCGTTGGTGAAGGGCGTGTCGTTCGACCGGCGGGTGCTCGGGCGCTGACGCCGGTGCACGGGCTCAACGCATCCACACCCACGTCACCACCGCGAACAGCGGCAGCAGTACGGCGCAGGACCAGGCGAGATAGCCAAAAAACGCCGGCATCTTCACGCCGGCATTCAGGGCAATGGTCGCCACCATTAGGTTCGGCGCGTTGCCGATGTAGGTCATGGCGCCCATGAACACGCTGCCAGCCGAGATACCGACCAGCACCGGTGCCAGCGCCGTCATCAGGTGCTGGGCGTCCCCGCCGGCCAGGTTGAAGAACACCAGATACGTCGGCGCGTTGTCGAGGAAGGCGCTGAGCACGCCGGTGGCCCAGAAGTACATGGCCGGCAGCGGCTCGCCGGTGGGGCTCGTGACCAGATCCACCACCGCCGCGAACGGCCCGTCGGCTCCGGCCCGCAGCATGGCGATCACCGGGATGATGGTGGCGAAGATGCCGAGAAACAGCTTCGCCACCTCCTTGAGCGGTGCCCAGGAGAACTGGTTGGCGGCGTGCAGCGCGCGCGGCGTGAACTGAAGCGACGCGCCCGCAATCGCCAGCAGCGCGAGATCGCGGGCGAGCTGCGGCAGCGCGACCTTGGTGCCGAACACGTCCCAGGCGATGCCGGGCTGCCACAGGCCACTCATCAGCACGCAGCCGCTGATCGCCAGCATCAGGGCGATGTTGCCCCGGCCGTCCACGCCAAACGCCGGCGTGTCCGGCGTCGGGTCCACCGGCAGCAGGTCTTCCTTCGCATACCAGTAACGGTCGATGGCGTAGAAGATCGCCAGCAGCGCCACGGACATGAACACCGTCTTGGCCCACAGGTGCTCGGCGGTCCAGAAAAAGCCGACGCCCTGCAGAAAGCCCAGAAACAGCGGCGGGTCACCCAGCGGCGTGAGCGAGCCGCCGACGTTGCTGACCAGAAAAATGAAGAACACCACCACGTGCGTGCGGTGGCGGCGGTTGTCGTTGGCGCGCAGCAGCGGGCGGATCATGAGCATGGATGCGCCGGTGGTGCCCATCACGCTCGCGAGCGCCGTGCCGATGGCGAGCAAGGTCGTGTTGGTACGCGGACTGCCGTGCAGGTTGCCGCGGATGACGATGCCGCCCGCCACCGTGTACAGCGCCGTCAGCAGGATGATGAACGGCAGGTACTCGGCGAGCAGCGCGTGCACCACGCCGGCACCGGCGGTCGCCAAACCGAACCGGCCGGCGAACGGCAGCAGAAAGGCGAGCGCCCACACGGCCGTGATCTTGCCGTAATGCATGTGCCACACATGCGGCGCGATCAGCGGCCACAGCGCGATCGACAGCAGCATGCCCGCGAACGGCAGCGCCCAGACCGCGCCGAGCGCGGCGCCGTCGAATTCCGCCGCATGAGCGGACAGCGGCAGCAGCAGCCCAAGCAGCAGAGTTACGCGGGACACGGTCATCGCCTGCAATGCCTTTCGAAACAACTCACGCCGGCTGCGGTGCGCGCCGCGCCCAGGCCTCGCCGAGCGCCAGCGTGACGCACGCCCCGCCGACCAGCGCCAGGCCGCCGGTGTTGGTCCACGACAGCGGCTCGTGCAGCCACAGCGCGCCAGACAACATGCCGACCACCGGCGTCGCCAGAGAGCCGATGGAGGTGGTCACCGCCGGCAGCGCGCGCGTCACGGTCAGCAGCGCCCAAAAACAAAAGCCGGTCGCGAGCGGGCCGTTGTAGGCCAGGATGGCGATCGACTCCGGCGTCCAGCGCAGCGCGGCGTCGGGCTCGAAAATCTGCGACAGCGGCAGCAGCGCCAGCACCGCCACCGTCTGCTGCCACGGCACCAGCGACAGCGGCGTGCCGGCCCAGCGGTGCCGGCGCACGTGCACGATCTGCACCGCCCACAGCGCGGCGCCGAACAGCAAAAGCCCATTGCCGAACAGCACCCGCCGGTCGGACCAGTCGAACCCCAGCGGGTTGAACAGCACCGCCACGCCGGCAATGCCGAGCGCAAA
>NZ_JBFWOM010000005.1:0-166584 GCF_050250495.1 Immundisolibacter sp.
GTGTCCGCCACCAGCAGGCCGCCCACGGTGGCGACCACGCGCCGCTCGCTCGCCAGCAGGTGCTCGCGGTCGACAAGATCAATGATGCCGCGCACGTTGGGGAAGGCGTGATCCGGCCGCGCCGCGCGCAGGCGGTCTTCGGTCGCGTAGCCGTACAACGCCGCGCCGGCGATGACCTCGGCCGCGTGGGCGGCGTCGATATCGTGCGGCGTGTCGCCCACGTACAGCGTCTCGTCCGGTCGCACGCCCGAGTCGGCGACGATCTGCCGCAGCACCGGAATCTTGTCCGCCGCGCCACCGCCGATGTGGCGGAAAAAGTCCCGAAGACCGAGCCGCGTCAGCAATCCGTCCAGGATGTCCGTTGGCACGCTGGAGCAGATGCTCAGCGCCACGCCGCGCAAGCGGCACAGGTGCAGCAGCGCCGGCACGTCGGCGAACAGCTCGGACTGCGCCATCCGCGTCGCGAAGTGGGCAAAGAACACGGCGTCGATTTCGTCCCGCGGCCGGTCGCCGATGAAGCGGCGGTAGAAGCGCTCCACCGGCAGCGTGAACTCGCGCCGGTAAGTCGCCTCGTCCACCGGCGCGGCGCCGAAGTGCGCCAGCGTGTCGTTAGTGGCGGCGAGCGTCAGCGCGCGGTCGTCGGCCAGCGTGCCGGCCCAGTCGAGGATGAGGTGGCGGATCATGGCGGACGTGGTTAGGTGAATGCTGAAAAATTCCATCCGTGGAATTTTTCAGCTCGCTGCCACACGGTACACGCCCGCGTGGCGCTCCATGAATCAACGGCGCACGCCGTTGATTCATGCCGGAGCATCCTGCCCCGGCACGCAAGCGCTGAGTAAATCAGCGCCTGCGTGGTGAAAACCGCATTGTCACCCGCCCATCAGCAGGCCGCGATACAGCGGCGCGAGCACGAGATAGATGAGGATCGACGCGGTCAGCGCCGCGCCGTAGAGCTCGGTGTCGAGCCGGTAGCGGTGGCACAGGATGACGCCCACCGCCGGGCACGCCGACGCCATCGCCACACCCAGCACGGCGAGCGTCTCCCCGCGCACGCCGAACGCATAGGCGAACGCGATGCCGAGCGCCGGCCCCGCCACCTGGCGCACCAGCAGCGCCGGAATCGCCGCCCCGAGCCGCCGCATGGCGCCCAGGCGCAGCGACAGCCCGACCACGAACACCATCAGCGGAATGCCGGCGTCGCCGAGGTAGCGCAGCGTGGTGACGAGGCGATCCGGCACCGGCACGCCGAGCAGGTTCACGGCCAGCGCCACGAACACCGCCCACGCCGGCGGCAGGCGCAGGATTTCGCGCCCCAGCGACACCCGGTTGGCGCCGTCCGCGTGGCGCACGGCCACCGCGACGCCGACGGTCCAGATCAGCAGCGTGGTGGCGATGAGGTCGTAGGCAAACACGGTCGCCATGCCGCCGTGGCCGAACAGGCTCACCACCACCGGCAGCGCGATCGAGCCGTTGGCGAAGCCGGCCGCCAACAGCATGGCGCCGCGGCTTTGGGTGGACAGGCCAAGACGCGGGCCGGCGAGGCGATAGGCGAGCGTCGCCAGCGCAAGGCCGCCGAGGCTGCACACGTAGCCGGCGGCCGGGATCACCATCAGCTCCAGGCTGAGCGAGGCGCGCGACATGATGGCGAAGATCAGCGCCGGCCCCGTCACGTAGATCATCAGCATGTTCAGCGCCTGCGCCATGTGCGCGGCGTCCACGCCGCCCGGCGTGTGCCGGCGCCACAGCCATCCGGCGGCGAGCGCCACGAAAACGGGGATCAGGTCGAGATACACGTGCAAGTCTTCCAAAAACAAAACACCGCCGGCCGCGCCTCACGCAGCCGGCGGTGTGGTGACAAAAAAGCCGTGCCGGTCAGGACGGCTGCGGTTGCGTCGCCTGCATGGACGGCCGCTGGCTGAACTCGCCAAGCCACGCGGCGAGCGCCGGGTGCTCCTGGCGCCAGGCCACGTCCGGCAGACGGAAATCGAGGTACTCCAGCGCCACCGCGAACTCGATGTGCGCCAGCGTCACGGCGGTGCCGAGAGCCGAAACGTCCTGCGCCATCACGGCCAGGCCGCGCTCGATGGCGCGCCGCTGGCGGTCGGTCCACGGCGTCCAGCGCTTGTCCTCCGGGCGCAGCAGCTCCATGCGGGCGGTCACAGCCGCGTCAAGCACGCCGTCCGCCAGCGCCGCCCGGCGCAGCACGTCAAAACGCGCCGGCCCGTCCGGGATCAGGCGCGGCGTCGGCGAGAGCGTGTCGAGGTACTCGCAGATCACCCAGCTGTCGTACAGGCAGCGGCCGTCATCGAGCCGCAGCGCCGGCACCTTGCCGAGCGGATTGGCGCCGAGCAGCGCGGCCGGGTCTTCCATGGGGCTGACGATGACGTCCTCGACCCGGCCGGCGAGGCCCTTTTCGATGACCGTGACGCGCGCCTTGCGGGAGTACGGCGACGGCTTGGCGTAGATGAGCTGCATGGTGGTTCTCCTCGGGTGGGCTCAGTGCCGGTCTTGCTTTCCGTAGGTCTTGAACTGTTCCAGCACGCGCGCCATCTCGGCGGCGTCCAGCAGCACCGGCGTGCCGCTGGCAAGCGCCGCACAGTACTGCGCAGCGAGCGACTCGATCTCCTCGGCCAGCGCGAGCGCGTGCTTCAGATCCGCACCGGTCGTGATCAGGCCGTGGTTCGCCAGGAGACACGCGTGGCGGTCTTCCAGCGCCGCGAGCGCATTGGCCGACAGCTGCGCACTGCCGAAGGTGGCGTACTGCGCACACCGCACGCTGTCGCCGCCGGCGAGCGCGATCATGTAGTGAAACGCCGGCAGCTCGCGCCGCTGGCAGGAAAGCGCGCTGGCATACCGCGAGTGCGTGTGCACGATGGCGCCGACGTCCGGCCGGGCGGCGTAGATGTCGCAGTGAAACCGCCACTCGGACGAGGGCTTGAGCTGCCCCGGCGCCGCCACGCCGTGCGCGTCGAGCCGCACCAGATCCGCGGGTTTGAGATCGCCGTAGGCGATGCCGGTGGGTGTGATCAGAAAGCCGCCCGGCACGCGCGCGGAGAGGTTGCCGGACGTGCCGCGGTTCAGGCCCAGGCGCACGCTGTCGCAGGCAGTGTCGATCAGCAGTTGGCGAAGCGCGCTCTCGTCCAAGGGTGGACCGTGCGGGGGAAACGGGGACCAGCGTCCTGCCGGGCGGCCGGTATGGTACACGCGCGCCCCCGGCCTAGAATGACCAAACGCCCGTTCACGCGAGGAAGCCGGCAATGATCGAACTGCACATGTGGCCGACGCCGAACGCCCACAAGGTGACGCTGTTCCTGGAGGAAACCGGCCTGCCGTACCGCACCGTGGAGGTGAACATCGGCGCCGGGGATCAGTTCAAGCCCGCGTTCCTCGCCATCAGCCCCAACAACAAGATGCCGGCCATCGTGGACCCCGACGGCCCCGACGGGCGCCCGATCAGCGTGTTCGAGAGCGGCGCGATCCTGCTGTATCTGGCCGAGAAAACCGGCCGCTTCCTGCCGGCCGACGCGCGCGGCCGCTACGAGGTGCTGCAGTGGCTGATGTTCCAGATGGCGAGCGTCGGGCCCATGCTCGGCCAGGCGCATCACTTTCGCGACTACGCACCGGAAAAACTGCCCTACGCCATCGACCGCTACACCAACGAGTCGCGCCGCATCTACCGGGTGGTGGACACGCGTCTTAAGGACCGGGACTACGTGGCGGGCGAGTACTCGATCGCCGACATGGCCATCTACCCGTGGTTCCTGCACCACGAGCGCGAGGGCGTGGACATCGGCGAGCTGTCGCACGTGCGGCGCTGGATGGACGCCATCGGCGCCCGCCCGGCCACGCAGCGCGGCCTTGCCGTGATGGCCGAACGGCGACCGGCCAAGCCCGGCCCGCAGAGCGAGGCGCAGCGGCAGATCCTGTTCGGCAGCAAGCAGTACGAGCGGCACTGACATGCGGGCGCGCATCGCGGGCGTGCTGTTGCTGGCGTTTGCCGCCGGCACGAAGGCCGAAGTGCCCGGCCTGCGCGGGGTCGATCACGTGGGGCTTACGGTGCCGAACCTTGCCGAGGCCGAGGCATTCTTCGCCCGCGTGCTCGGCTGCAAGACGCTCGCCCGCAACGGGCCGCTAAGCGCCCCCGACGACTGGCTGACGCGCCATGTGGGCGTACACGCGCGGGCGCAAATCCGCGAGATGGTGTTCATGCGCTGCGGCAACGGCGCCAACCTCGAATTGTTCGAGTGGTCGGCGCCGGACCAGGACCGTCGCCAGCCACGCAACAGCGACTTCGCCGGTCACCACACGGCGTTTTACGTGGACGACATCCAGGCCGCCGCGGCGTGGCTGCGCAGCAACGGCGTCGAGACCTACGACGGACCGTTCACCACCCGCGACGGCGACTACGCGCGTCAGTGGGTGCTGTACCTGCGCACGCCGTGGGGCGCGCACCTGGAGCTGGTGTCCTACCCCGACGGCATGGGCTACGAGCGAAACGGCCCGGAGCGGTTGTGGGATCCGCGTGCGGCGAAGCCTTGAACCGGCTGTCGGGCTGATTGCGGGCGCCCCGTTCGGTGGCTGATCCCGCCGCCCGCCCATCGTTTTTCGCGCTGCGCTGGTCTTGACCAGCGTCTTCCAGGGAGAACTTCGTCAATGTCCGTCCCGTACCCGCGCCTGTTCGCGCCGCTTGATCTTGGCTTCACCACGCTCAAAAACCGCGTGCTGATGGGCTCCATGCACACGCTGCTGGAGGACATGCCGGACGGGTTTCGCAGGTCCGCGGCGTTTTTTGCCGAGCGCGCCCGCGCCGACGTGGCGCTGATGGTGACCGGCGGTTTCGCGCCGAACGACGAGGGCCGCCTGTCGGAAGGCAGCAGCGTGTTAGATCGCGCCGCGCAGGTGGCCGATCACCGCCTGGTGACGGACGCGGTACACGCCGAGGGCGGCAAGATCCTGCTGCAAATCCTGCACGCCGGACGCTACGCGCGGCACGGCGGGCTGGTGGCGCCCTCGGCGCTGCGGGCGTCGATCAACAAGCTCACGCCGCGCGCCATGACCGAGGCCGACATCGAGCGCACCGTGGACGACTACGCCCGCTGCGCCGCGCTGGCGCGCGAGGCGGGTTACGACGGCGTCGAGATCATGGGCTCCGAGGGTTACCTGCTGACGCAGTTCCTGGTGCCGCGCACCAACCAGCGGGACGACGGCTGGGGCGGCAGCCTCGAAAACCGCCAGCGCTTCGCGCTCGACGTGGTGCGCCGCACGCGGCAGCGGGTCGGCACGGACTTCATCCTCATGTACCGCCTCTCGGTGCTGGATCTCGTGCCGGACGGCGCCGACTGGGCGGAAATCGTGTCGACGGCAAAGGCATTGGAAACGGCCGGTGTGACGCTGTTCAACACCGGCGTCGGCTGGCACGAGGCGCGCGTGCCGACCATCGCCCACATGGTGCCGCGCGGCGCGTTTGCCTTTGCCGCGGCGCGGCTGCGCGGGGAGCTCGCGGTGCCGCTGGTGGCGAGCAACCGCATCAACAACCCGGCCCAGGCCGAAGACCTGCTGGCGTCCGGCGCGGCGGACATGGTGTCGCTGGCGCGGCCGTTTCTGGCCGACGCGCAGTTCGTGCGCAAGGCGCGCGAGGGGCGGGGCGACGAGATCAACACCTGCATTGCGTGCAATCAGGCGTGCCTCGACGTGATCTTCCGCGACCAGCTGTGCGGCTGCATGGTGAACCCGCGCGCCTGCCGCGAGACCGAGCCGCCACCCGCGCCGGTCGTGTCGCCGAAGCGCCTGGCCGTGGTGGGCGGCGGGCCGGCCGGGCTCGCGTGCGCGCTCGCCGCCGCCGAGCGCGGGCACCGCGTGAGCGTGTACGAGGCCGCGGATCGACTCGGCGGGCAGTTCAACCTCGCCAAGACCATCCCCGGCAAGGGCGATTACGCCGAAACCATCCGTTACTTCACCCGCCGGCTCGAACGGCTCGGCGTGCCGGTGCACCTGAACCACCACGCAGACGCGGCGGAACTCGTCGCCGGCGGATTCGACGCCGTCATCCTCGCCACCGGCGTGCGCCCACGCCGGCCAGCCATCCCAGGCATCGACCATCCGATGGTGATCGACTACGCCGAGCTGCTTACCGGTGTGCGCACCGCAGGCCAGCGCGTGGCCATCATCGGCGGCGGCGGCATCGGCCTTGATGTGGCCGAGTATCTGGCCCACGCCGAGCCGCACCAGGACCCGGCCCGGCCGGACATCGACGGGTTTCTCGCGATGTGGGGCGTCGACCGTCAGCTGCGTGCCCGCGGCGGGCTGCTGCCGCAGCCGGCCGAGGTGCCGGCCGCGCGCACGTTGACTCTATGCCAGCGCAGCGAGGGTCTGCCCGGCCGCGGCGTTGGCATGACCACGGTGTGGGCGCATCGGTTGTCGCTGCAAAAGCGCGGCGTCGAGCTGCTGACCGGCGCCCGGTACACGCGCATCGACGACGCCGGGCTGCATCTGACGGCGCAGGGCACGCCGCGCCTGCTGGCGGTGGACAACGTGGTGATCTGCGCCGGCCAGGAGCCGCAGCAGAACCTGCTCGCCGCGCTGCGCGCGGCGGGCGTGGGCACGCACCTGATCGGCGGTGCGCGCGCAGCCGGCGAACTCAACGCCGTGCGCGCCATCGCCGAGGGCACGCAGCTCGCCGCGACGCTGGCATAAACCCGCGGCGCAGCGCGTTTGGGCGGCCGCACCGCGCGCCGCTACAGTGGCCTGTCACAGTCCCCCGGCCGGAGCCTGCAATGCCTTACACCGCCCTCGATTTCGCGCTCGCCGACGGCATCGCCACGCTGACCCTGAACCGCCCCGCGGCGCGCAACGCACTCGACATGACGCTGCGCGCGGAGCTGGCCGACGTGCTGCGGGAGCTGACGGCCAGCACCGACGTTCGGGCGCTGATCCTCACCGGCGCCGGCGGGCATTTCTGCGCTGGCGGCGACCTGCGCGCCATGACCGAGGCGCGCCGCCCGGCGCCCGTCTCGCGCGGGCGGGTCAAGGCCATGCACCGCTGGCTGCGCGATCTTGTCGACCTCGAAATGCCGGTCATCGCGGCGGTGGACGGCTCGGCTTACGGCGCCGGGTTTTCGCTGGCACTCGCGGCGGATTTCATCCTCGCCACGCCGCGGGCGCGCTTTTGCGCGGTGTTCGGGCGCATTGGTCTGGTGCCGGACATGGGCATGTTTCACCTGCTGCCGCGCATCGTCGGGCTCGCCCGCGCCAAGGAGTTGATCTACTCGGCGCGCGTGCTGCCGGCGCCGGAGGCGCAGGCGATGGGCATCGTCTACGGCCAGCACGAATCGGACGCGCTGCTGCCGGCGGCGCGGGCGCTCGCCGGGCGCTTCGTGCACGCCTCGCGCGACGCGCTCGGCTTCGCCAAGAACATCCTGAACCAGGCCCAGCACCTCGACGCGCACGCGCTCGAAGACCTCGAATGCCACGCCCAGGCCGTGTGCATGAGCACCGACTACTACCAGGACGCCGCCCGCCGCACGCTGGCGCGCGAGCCGCTGGCGTTTGACTGGGAGCGGCTCACACCGGGCGGGGACGGTTGACCGTCCGGCCACGTGCCGCGATGACATTGCGGGCCGGGGAGGTGAAATTCGAAATATCGCGAGCCTGATGCGTTACGGCATCACGCAAGGCGTGGTCGCGCTGTGACGCGCCTGCCCCAGGTCACGCCGCCGTGGCGGCGTGCCGCTCAGCCCATCTGCCGTTCGCGGATCTCGGCCAGCGACTTGCAGTCGATGCACAGCGTGGCGGTCGGGCGGGCTTCGAGGCGCCGCAGGCCGATCTCGGCGCCGCAGGATTCGCAGTAGCCGTACTCGCCGGCGTCGATCTGGTCGAGCGTTTCCTCGATCTTGCGGATCAGCTTGCGCTCGCGGTCGCGCGTGCGCAGTTCGAGCGTCATCTCCGATTCCTGCGTGGCGCGGTCGGTCGGGTCCGGGTAGTTGACCGTCTCGTCCTGCATGCGGTGACGGGCGCGGTCCATCTCGGCGCCGAGTTCGTCGCGCCAGGCGTTCAGGATGTGCCGGAAGTGATTCTTCTGCGGCTCGCTCATGTACTCCTCGCCCTTCTTGGGTTTGTAGGGCGTGAAGCTCTTTTGCGGTGCGTCGCTGATCCCCATCTCGCGGGACTCCAGGTGCGCTGCAGGCCCGCGGGGCGGCAGCGGATTTTGAGGGCGGGCGATTCTAATGCATCGCTGCGCTGGCACCAACCGGGGGGCGGCTGCGGGGGCGGCCGTGCTAGACTCGCGCGCCTTTTTTCGGGCATGGCACGCCGTCTAATGACGTCCCGCGGCCGGTCCGTGACGCATCGCGCATGTCGAGCCTCACCAGCAAGGGAGCCTGCCCCATGGGCAAACCGCGGCCATTGTCGCCTCATCTCACCGTCTATCGGCCGCTGATCGGCAGCTACACGTCCATCCTGCACCGCGCCACGAGCGCCGCCCTGCTGGGTGGGCTTGGCTTTCTCGCCGCCTGGCTGGTGGCGATTGGCGAGGGCGGCGCACTGTTCGACGCGCTGTCTGCGCTGTGGGCGAGCCCGGTCGGCAAGGTCATGCTGTTCGGCTGGACGTTCTGCGCGTTCTTCTACGCCGCGCACTGGGTGCGCCACTTCGCCTGGGACATGGGCTACGGCTTCGAGCTGCCGACGGCACGTCTGACCGGGCGCCTGGCGCTGTTCGGCTCGGCGGCGGCGAGCGTGCTGGTGTGGCTGTACGTTGCGATGAGGGCCACCTGATGGCGCAGTTTCGTTCGGCGCGCTCGCTGGCGCGTGGTCACGGCGCGGCCGGGGCCGGCACCGGCGCGTTTCTCTGGGAGCGCCTCACCGCCGCGGCGCTGATCGTGCTCGGCGCCGCGCTGCTGGTGCAGCTGCTGTGCCTGTCGGCCGGCGGCGTGACGCTTGAGGAAGCCCGCGCCTGGCTCGCGGCGCCCGTCACCGGCGGCCTCACGCTGCTGTTTTTCGTGATCGCGATGGTCAACGCCTACCTGTGCAGCCGGGTGCTGATCGAGGACTACATCCACGTGCCGGCGCAGAGCCTGCTGGCGCTGATCGGGCTTGTGGTGCTCACGGTGGGCCTGGGCGCCACCGCGGTGGTGGCGGTGCTGCGCGTGATGTTCGGACAGTGAGTTTTGAGCGCATGAGCAGCGAGCAGCAGATTACCGATCACCGCTTCGACGTGGTGGTCGTTGGCGCCGGCGGCGCCGGCCTTCGCGCCACCTTCGGCATGGCGGCCGAGAACATGTCGGTGGCGTGCCTTTCCAAGGTGTTCCCGACCCGTTCGCACACCGTGGCGGCGCAGGGCGGCATCAACGCCGCGCTTGGCAACATGGTGGACGACGACTGGCGCGACCACTTCTACGACACGGTCAAGGGTTCCGACTGGCTGGGCGACCAGGACGCCATCCAGTACATGTGTCAGCAGGCCATCGCGGCGGTGATCGAGCTCGAAAACGCCGGCATGCCGTTCTCGCGCACCGAGGACGGCAAGATTTACCAGCGCCCGTTCGGTGGCCAGTACCAGGCGGACCACAAGACGCCGGCGCAGCGGACCTGCGCCGCCGCCGACCGCACCGGCCACGCCATGCTGCACACGCTGTACCAGCAGTCGCTGAAGCACAAGGCGCAGTTCTTCGTCGAGTTCTTTGCCGTCGATCTGATGACCGACGCCGACGGGCGCGTCATCGGCGTGGTCGCCTACGACATGGTCGAGGGCCGTCTGCACCGCTTCTTCGCCCGCGCCGTGGTGCTCGCCACCGGCGGCTACGGGCGGGCGTACCAGTCGTGCACCGCGGCGCACATCTGCACCGGTGACGGCATGGCGCTGGCGGCGCGCATCGGCGTGCCGCTGCAGGACATGGAGATGGTGCAGTTCCACCCGACCGGCATCTACCCGGCGGGTTGTCTGATCACCGAAGGCGCGCGCGGCGAGGGCGGGTACCTGACCAACTCGGCCGGCGAGCGCTTCATGGAGCGCTACGCGCCGAGCGCCAAGGATCTGGCGTCACGCGACGTCGTCTCGCGCGCCATGACGGTGGAAATCCTGGAGGGTCGCGGCTGCGGTCCGGACAAGGACCACATCATGCTGCACCTGGAGCATCTGGGCGCCGACACGCTGCACGAGCGCCTGCCGGGCATCTCCGAGACGGCGCGCATCTTTGCCAACGTGGACGTGACGCGCGAGCCGATCCCGGTGCTGCCGACCGTGCACTACAACATGGGCGGCATCCCGACCAACTACCACGGCGAAGTCATCAATCAGGACGCCAACGGCAACGACTTTGTGGTGCCGGGCCTGTTCGCGATCGGCGAGGCGGCCTGCGTGTCGGTGCACGGCGCCAATCGCCTGGGCGCCAACAGCCTGCTCGACATCATCGTGTTCGGCCGCGCCGCGGCGCTGCGCCTGAAGGACACGCTGCCGACGCTGCCGGAACCCAAGGCCACCGCGGAAGCCGGTCGCAGCGGCATCGAGC
Source organism: Immundisolibacter sp. (assembly GCF_050250495.1). Classification (GTDB taxonomy): domain Bacteria; phylum Pseudomonadota; class Gammaproteobacteria; order Immundisolibacterales; family Immundisolibacteraceae; genus Immundisolibacter. The sequence continues at coordinate 10,503 of NZ_JBFWOM010000005.1, forward strand.
GCTTCGAGCGCATGCGCGGCGCGAAGGGTCGCCACTCGCCGGCCGACATTCGCGAGCGCATGCAGCGCACCATGCAGCAGCGCTGCGCGGTGTTCCGCAAGGAAGACACGCTGCAGGCGGGCGTGAAGGAAATCCGCGAGGCGGCCGCCATGCTGCCGCAGATCGGTCTTGCCGATCACGGCATGGTGTTCAACACGGATCTGGTCGAGGCGCTCGAACTCGAGAACCTGCTCACCGTATCGCTCGCCACCGTGGACTGCGCGGCCGAGCGCAAGGAATCGCGCGGTGCCCATGCCCGCGACGACTACCCCGAGCGCGACGACGCGAACTGGATGAAGCACTCGCTGGCCTGGGTGCCGGACGTGGTCAGCGGCCAGGTGCGCCTGGGCTACCGCGCCGTGACCGCCAGCACCCTGACCGACGAGGTCACCCCCATCCCGCCCATGAAGCGGGTGTATTGAGCGCTGAGGACCGACAGATGGCGGAAAAAGCCCGCGTCGAACGCGAGCAACTGACGGCGCAGCCGGGCACCACCCCGGCCGCCGGCAAGGTGGTGTTCGAGATCTACCGCTACGACCCCGAGTCCGACCAGCCGCCGCGTACCCAGAAGTACGAGGTGAACACCGGCGACTGCGGCCCGATGGTGCTGGACGCCCTGCTGCACATCAAGAATCGCCAGGACGGCAGCCTCACGTTCCGCCGCTCCTGCCGCGAGGGTGTGTGCGGCTCGTGCGCCATGAACATCGACGGCGTGAACACGCTCGCCTGCACCAAGGCGACGGCCGATTGCCGCAGCGCGAACATCCGCATCTTCCCGCTGCCGCACCAGGAGGTCATCAAGGACCTGGTGCCGGATCTCACGCACTTCTACGCCCAGTACGCGGCGCTCGAACCGTGGCTGAAGACCGAAACGCCGCCGCCGTCCGGCCGCGAACACCGCCAGTCGTACGAGGACCGCGCCCAGCTCGACGGCCACTACGAGTGCATCCTGTGCGCCTGCTGCTCGACGTCCTGCCCGTCGTACTGGTGGAACTCGGACCGCTTCTTCGGCCCGGCCAGCCTGCTGGCGGCGCACCGCTGGATCATCGACAGCCGCGACGAGGCGCAGGGCGAGCGGCTCGACCAGCTCGAAGACCCGTTCCGGCTTTACCGCTGCCACACCATCATGAACTGCACCAGCGCCTGCCCGAAGGGACTCAACCCCGCCAAGGCCATCGCCGACATCAAGAAGCGGCTGGCGCAGCGCCACCTTTGAATCGAGCACGACCCGTGCTTGATCTGCGGAGGCTGTCGCGGACCGGTGCCGCGACGAGCCGGGTTGAAAAAGGGCAGGAAAGCCCTTTTTCAACGGCCTGGTAAGCCGCGCTGCGTCATGCTGCAGGCGGTTCCGACCACGCCGCTGGCGCGCTATCGCTGGGAGACCACGCAGCCGGAGTTCGTGGCCGACCCGCGGCAGGAAGCCGCCGCCGCGCGGCTGGACACGCTCTGGCAGGCCATCAACCAGCCTCGCAAACGGGGCTGGCTTGCCCGCCTCGCCGGGCGCCCTGAAGCGCAGATCAAGGCCGGCGCCTACCTGTGGGGCGACGTCGGGCGCGGCAAGAGCTACCTGCTGGACCTGTTCTTCGACTGCCTGCCGGGCGAGCGCAAGCGGCGGCTTCACTTTCACGAATTCATGCGCGCCGTGCACGCGAAGCGCCGGGATCTCGGCGACATTCCGGACCCGCTGCCGCGCATCGCGGACGACTGGGCGGACCGGGCGCGCGTGCTGTGCTTCGACGAGTTCCAGGTGCACGACGTGGCCGACGCCATGCTGCTCGGCGGGCTGCTGAAGGCCCTGCTCGACCGCGGGGTGTTCGTGGTCGCGACCTCCAACCGCCGGCCGGATGATCTATACCTGCACGGCCTGCAGCGGGCACGCTTCCTGCCGACCATCGCGCTGCTGAAAGACCGCCTCGACGTCATCGAGCTCAACGGTCCCACCGACTACCGGCGCCGCGCGCTGCACGACGTGCGCCGGTATCTGACGCCGCTCGGTCCACAGGCAGACGACGGCATGGCGGCGGCGTTCCGGCATCTGGTGCCGGAGCACGAGAAAACCGGACCGCTCGACGTCAACGGCCGGGTGATCGCGGTCCGCCACCGCGGCAGCGACGTCGCCTGGTTCGACTTCGACGCCCTGTGCCGCACCGCCCGCAGCGCGCTCGACTACCTCGACATTGCCGAGCGCTTCCACACCGTGCTGCTGTCGGGCGTGCCGCGTCTTTCGGCCGACGAATACGACGTGGCGCACCGCTTCATGAACCTGATCGACGTCTTCTACGACCAGGGCGTGAACCTGGTCGTGTCGGCCGCCACGCCGCCGGATGCCCTGTATGCCGGCGAGCGCATGGGCTTCGAGTTCCAGCGCACCGTGAGCCGGCTGATCGAGATGCAGTCGGACGCCTGGCCGGGTGCACGGCGCTCGTCCTGACCCGCCCGTCGCGGTGCTCGCCGGTATGGGCGACAACCGCCCGGCTGCGCTCGCCGAGCGCCTCGCCCTGCCGCTGGTCGAGACCGAATCCGCCGCGCTGCTGCTCGCCTACGGCGCCGACGGTCTCGAACTGCGCGCCCCCGGCCGGCGCCTCACGCCGCTGCGGGTGGACTTCTCGAACATCGGCCAGCACGGCGGCGGCGAGCTGCTGCGCGCCGCGCGCGTCAAGGCGCGGCCGGCGCGTCTGCTCGATCTGACCGCCGGGCTCGCGACCGACGCGTTTCGCCTGGCGCGGGCGGGCTTCGAGGTGCTGGCCTGCGAGCGCGTGCCAGTGATCCACGCGCTGGTGGAGGACGCACTCGCCCGCGCGCCGGCCATTCCCGCGCCCGGCCGGCTCCAACTGCGCCTCGCCGACGCGCGCAGCGTGCTGGCCGATCCCGCGCTGCCCGCGCCCGACGTGATCTATCTCGACCCCATGTTCCCCGGCGAGGGCCGCACGGCGCTGCCGCGGCGCGAGCTGCAACTGCTGCGTGAGCTGACCGGCGACGATGACACCGGCGCGGGGCTGCTGGCGCTCGCCCGCGCCCGCGCCCGGCGGCGGGTGGTGGTCAAGCGGCCGCTGCACGCGCCGACGCTGGCGCCGGACACGAGCCTCGTGTTCAAGGGCCGCGCGGTGCGCTTTGACGTGTACCTGATCGCCGGCGAGTCGGTCGCCTGACAACCACGATGTCGCCCTTCACGCAGCGACCGCAAGGCGGCCGGCGAGTCTTGCCGCATCCCAACGCGGCGCGGCCCAGCCGAGCAACTCCGCGGGCGGCGCACCGCGCATGTCCTGCGCCGGCGGCATGCCCAGCGCCGTCAGAACCCGCTCCAGATTCCCGCTTGCCGCGCGTGGGTCGAGCCCCGCCGCCCCGGTCTGCTTGCCAAGCTTGAGACCCGCGCCGTCCACCAGCAGCGGCAGGTGCGCATGGTCGGGCCGCGGCAGGCCAAGACACTGCATCAGGTATAGCTGCCGCGGCGTGGACGCCAGCAGGTCCACGCCGCGCACTACCTGCGTCACGCCCTGAAAGGCGTCGTCCACCACCGTGGCGAGTTGATAGGCGATCAGGCCGTCGGCGCGCTTAAGGACGAAATCCCCCACCTCGCGGGCGAGGTTCTGGTGCTGATCGCCCTGCACGGCGTCGTGAAAGCCGATGTCCGCATCTGGCACGCGCACCCGCCAGGCGCGCGCCCCACGTCCGGGCGGAAGACCAGCGCGGCAGGTACCGGGGTAGACGGGGCCGTCCACCCCGGCGCGGGCGATCGCGGCCAGCTCGCGGCGCGTGCAGGCGCAGCCGTACAGGAGGCCGGCATCACGCAGCCGATCGAGCTCCGCCTGATACGCCTCGCGGCGGCGGCTTTGCCACAGCAGCTCGCCATCCCACAGCAGGCCGTGGGCTTCGAGGCTGCGCAGGATGGTGTCGGCGGCGCCCGGCACCACGCGCGGCGGGTCGAGGTCGTCGATGCGCAGCAGCCAGCGCCCGCCGAGATGTCGTGCAGCCAGATAACTGCCGACCGCCGCCAGCAGCGAACCGAGGTGCAATTCGCCGCTCGGCGAGGGCGCGAAGCGGCCGCAAGGGTGTGCCATTTCCGGGCGGTCCGGCGGTGCCTTTCGTGTACCTTATCGGCCCGGCGCGTGCCAGGCGCCGCGAGCCAGCCATCAGGGGAGACGGAACATGAAACTCATCACCGCGGTCATCAAGCCGCACAAGCTCGACGACGTGCGAGACGCGCTCGGCGAGTTGGGCATCACCGGCATGACGGTGACCGAAGTGCGCGGTTTCGGGCGCCAGAAGGGCCATACCGAGATCTACCGCGGCGCCGAGTACGTGGTCGATTTTATTGCCAAGATGCGGGTCGAGGTCGCGGTGCGCGACGAGGACGCCGAGCGCGTGGTGGAAGCCATTGCCAGCGCCGCCAACAGCGGCAAGATCGGCGACGGCAAGATTTTCGTGAGCCCCCTGGAGCAGGTGATACGCATCCGTACCGGGGAAACCGGACAGGACGCGCTTTGAGCCCGGTCTGAATCAAGAAAGGGGGAGCCATGAAAAGAACGTCCCTGTTCGGGGCGCTGCTGTGCCTGTCGCCCGCCGTGGGCGCCGAAACTGCCACCGCCAACGCCGCTGATACCGCCTGGCTGCTGACCGCCACCGCGCTGGTGCTGTTCATGACGCTGCCGGGCCTGGCGCTGTTCTACGCCGGCCTGGTGCGCAGCAAGAACGTGCTGTCTGTGTTGATGCAGTGCTTCGCCATCACGGCGCTGGTGTCGGTGCTGTGGCTGCTGTTCGGCTACAGCGGCGCGTTCGGGCAGGGCGGCGCCCTGCAGGCCTGGTACGGCGGCTTCGGCAAGCTCGGCCTCGCCGGCGTCGACCGCGCGGCAGTGAGCGGCAAGCTGCCGGAAACCGTGTTCGCCATGTTCCAGATGACGTTCGCCATCATCACCCCGGCGCTGGTGGTGGGCGGCTTCGCCGAGCGCATGAAGTTCTCGGCCATGCTGCTGTTCTCGGGCCTGTGGCTGGCGCTGGTGTACGTGCCCGTCTGCCACTGGGTGTGGGGCGGCGGCTGGCTGGCCGGCCTGGGACTGATGGACTACGCCGGCGGCACCGTGGTGCACGTGAACGCGGGCGTCGCGGCGCTGGTGGCGGCGCTGGTGCTGGGGCGCCGGCGCGGTTTTCCGGACACGCTGATCCTGCCGCACAACCTCACCATGACGGTGACCGGCGCCGGCATGCTGTGGGTGGGCTGGTACGGCTTCAATGCCGGCAGCGCGCTCGCCGCCGACGGCAACGCCGGCATGGCGATGCTGGTGACGCACACCGGTGCTGCCGCCGGCGCGCTGACCTGGATGACCATCGAGTGGCTGCGGCACGGCAAGCCGAGCGTGCTCGGCATCGTCACCGGCATGGTGGCGGGCCTGGGCACCATCACGCCGGCGAGCGGGTACGTTGGGCCGCTGGCGGCGCTCGCGATCGGCGTCGTGGCCGGCGGGGTGTGTTTCGTCGCCACGCAGTACATCAAGCGCACGCTGCGCATCGACGACAGCCTCGACGTGTTCCCGGTGCACGGCGTCGGCGGCGTCATCGGCACGCTGTCGGTGGGCGTGTTCGCGGCCGTGGAACTCGGCGGCACCGGCTTCAGCGCCGGCAGCATGGGGCGCCAGCTCGGCGTGCAGGCCATCGGCGTGCTGGCCACGATCGCGTGGAGCGGTGGGCTGAGCTACGTACTTTTGAAGCTGATCGACGCGGCAATCGGCCTGCGCGTGGATGCCGAGTCAGAGACCACCGGCCTCGACATCAGCCTGCACGAGGAGCGCGGCTACGACCTGTAGCCGCGCGTTGACTCGCCTGCATTGACTCAGGTGGGGGCGCGCCCGAACAATCGCGCCCCCGCCCTTCATCCCGTTCGCCCGCCGTGCGGCAGGCGGCTTTTCAAGGAGCTTCCAACATGCGCGTGTGCATTCTCGGTGCCGGTGGTCTCGGTTCAGTGATCGGCGGTTACCTGGCGCAGACCGGTGTCGACACCACCCTGATCGCCCGTCCGGCGCATGCCGATGCCATCACCCGGGACGGCCTGCGCATCGAGGGCGTGCGTGGCGAGCACCACGTTCACGACAACCTGAGCGCGGTCAGCAACCCGGCCGACGCCAAGGGCGAATTCGACTACATGATCCTGGCGACCAAGGCCAAGGACAGCGAGACGGCGCTGGCGTCGGCCGATTGCCTGAAGGGGCGCCTCAAGACGGTCTGCTCGGTGCAGAACAACATCGTCAAGGAAGGCATCCTGGCCGAGTGGATCGGCGATCCGGCCAAGGTGATGGGTGCCTCGGCCATCGAGGGCGGCACGCTGGAAGCCCCGGGCTTCGTCAAGAACCATGTCACCGTGCCGACCACGGCCTACTTTGGCGAACTCGACGGCACCGTGAGCCCGCGCGCACAGGCGCTGGCCGACGCCTTCAACAAGGCCGGCCTCGGCGCCAAGGCGGTGGACTGCATCCAGCAGGTGCTGTGGGAGAAGCTGGCGCAGATCTGCAACGCGTCGGCGTGGTCGGTGAGCACGCTCGCCGGCAACAACGAGCTGACCTTCGTGGACGGCATGACGCTGCCGGAGGGCGCTGCCCACTACGTGGCGATTTCGCGTGAGCTGCTGGCCGTCTACAGCGCGCTCGGCTACTCGCCGCAGAACTTCTACGCGCCGCTGTCGCGCCTGAAGGACGTCTACGAGTGCAAGTCCGACGAGGAGGCCGTGAAGCTGATGCTGGGCTTCGGCGAGCGCATGAAGGCACAGGGCTACTCCGGCCGCACCTCCATGCATGACGACGTGGTGCGCGGCAAGAAGACCGAGGTCGACTACATCGTGAAGCCGTTCGTGGACAAGGGCCGCGAGCTCGGCATTCCGGTGCCGACGGTGACGGCGGCGTACCGCATCATCAAGGTGCTGGACCACTACCTGGACTGAACACGGCATGAGCAGCAAGAAACGCGTCCTGGTGGCGGAAACCCTGGAGCAGGCCGGCATCGACCTGCTGCGCGAGCGCTTCGAAGTCGACGTGCGCGAGCGCACGGACGAGCAGACGCTCGCCAGCATCATCGGCGACTACGACGCGCTGATGATCAAGACCTACACGCGGGTGTCGAAACCCGTCATCGACAACGCCAAAAAGCTCAGGATCGTGGCCCGCGCCGGCAGCGGTCTCGACAAGGTGGACCTCGCCTACGCCAAGGAAGTGGGCCTCACGGTGCGCAACACGCCGCAGGCCAACGTGGTGTCGGTGGCGGAGCTGGTGTTCGGGCTGATGCTGGCGGTGTCGCGCAAGCTCGCCGCCGCTGACCGCTACGTGCGCTCGCAGGCCGGCTGGGACCGGGACCGCTTCACCGGGGTGGAGCTGGCCGGCAAGACGCTGGGCATCGTCGGCTTCGGCAACATCGGCAAGCTGGTGGCCAGGCGCGCGCTGGCGTTTGACATGCAGGTGGTCGGTTACGACCCGTTCGTGGACGCCGCCGGCATGGCCGAGCACGGCGTGCGCAAGGTGGAGACGGTGGACGACGTCATCGACGCGGCCGACTACATCACCGTGCACGTGCCGCTGCTGGATTCGACCCGCGGCCTGTTCAGCACCGCGCAGTTTGCGCGCATGAAGCGCAATGCCATCTTCATCAACACCGCCCGCGGCGAGGTGGTGGACGAGCCGGCACTGATCGCAGCGCTCAAGGCCGGCGAGATCGCCGGCGCCGGGCTCGACGTGTACGAGGCCGAGCCGCCGAACCATCCCGAGTTGCTGGCGCTCGACAACGTGGTGCTGTGCCCGCACATCGGCGCCGCCACGCGCGAGGCGCTGAACCGCATGACGGTGCAGGCGGCCGAGATGATCATCGACGCGCTCAAGGACTGACCGGTGCTCGACCCGCAACGGCTGCGCCGCGAGCCGGACCAGATCGCGGCGCGCCTGGCCGCGCGCGGCTTTGCGCTGGACCTGCCACGCCTGGCGGAACTCGAAGCCCGCCGCAAGGCGGTGCAGACCGAAACCGAACAATTGCAGGCCGAGCGCAACCGCGTGTCGAAGGCCGTCGGCGAGGCCAAGCGGCTGGGTCAGGATGCCGCCCCGCTGCTGGCGCAGATGACGGGCGTCGGCGAGCGCCTCGCGCAGCTCGAAGCCGATCTGAAATCCGTGCAGGACGCGCTCGACGCCTACTGCCTCGAAATCCCGAACCTGCCGCACGAGTCCGTGCCGCCTGGCAGGAGCGAAGACGACAACGTCGAGGTGCGCCGCTGGGGCGAGCCGCCCGCGTTCGACTTTGCGCCGCGCGATCACGTCGACCTCGGCGAGGCGCTCGGCGGGCTGGACTTCGAGACCGCGACCAGGATCGCCGGTGCGCGCTTCAGCCTGCTGCGCGGGCCGCTCGCCGCGCTGCAACGGGCGCTCACGCAGTTCATGCTGGACCTGCACACCCGCGAGCACGGCTACACCGAGGTGTATGTGCCGTACCTCGCGAACGCCGACAGCCTGCTCGGCACCGGCCAGTTGCCGAAGTTCGAGGAGGATCTGTTCGCCGCGAGCGACGACTACTACCTCATCCCCACCGCCGAAGTGCCGGTCACCAACATCGTGCGCGACCGCATCGTCGAGGCCGGCGAGCTGCCGCTGAAGCTGGTGGCGCATACGCCGTGTTTCCGGCGCGAGGCCGGCAGCTACGGCAAGGACACGCGCGGCATGATCCGCCAGCACCAGTTCGAGAAGGTCGAGCTGGTGCGCCTGGTGCCGCCGGACACGTCCTGGCAGGCGCACGAGGAGCTCACCGCCAACGCCGAGGCCGTGTTGCAAAAGCTCGGCCTGCCGTACCGGGTGATGGCGCTGTGCACCGGCGACATGGGCTTCGCGTCGGCCAAGACCTACGACCTCGAAGTCTGGCTGCCGGGCCAGGGCAAGTACCGGGAAATCTCCTCCTGCTCGAACTTCGGCGACTTCCAGGCGCGGCGCCTGAAAGCCCGCTGGCGCAACCCCGCCACCGGCAAGCCCGAACTGCTGCACACACTGAATGGATCGGGCCTGGCAGTCGGCCGCACGCTGGTGGCAGTGCTGGAGAACTACCAGCAGGCCGACGGCTCGATCGTGGTGCCGGACGTGCTGCGCCCGTATCTCGGCGGCCTAGAACGCATCACGCGCGCCTGATCGAACGCCAGCGGCGGGCCTGCCTTGCCGGCAACCCCCGCTTGGCGCAGCATCCCCCGGCCAGAAAGAACTGTGGGAGCGGCTTTCGCCGCCCCCCCGGCCGAGGAGGAGCAGCGATGCAATACGTGGTCATTTCCCGCTTCGACGTCGACGCGGTGGCGCGATTGCGCAGCGAACTGCCGCCGGGCGCCTTCGCCTACATCGACGACGCCATCCACCACCAGCGCCTGCCCAGTCAGGCCGACATCGAGGCCCAGGGCGTGCCGCCGGGTCTTGCCGGCGTGCTGGCGGCGCATCTGAAGCACCTGACCGCGCTGCGTGGCAGCGGCAAGCTGATCAGCGGCGGGCCGTGCAGCGGCTTCGAGAACGCCATCAACATCTTCGAGGCGGGGTCACCCGAAGAAGCCTGCCAGTTGCACGACGCCGACCCACTCGCCCAACACGGCTACTTCGCGGTCGAGACCGTCTACGCCTGGCAGCGGGTGTTCTGAGCGTGCTGCGCCTGTATCACATCCTGCCGCGTGCCGATCACCCGGGCTCGCACAACGCGCTCAAGGTCGCCGTGCTGCTGCGCGAACTCGGGCTCGACTTCGAGTTGATCGACGTCGATCCGGTGACCGCGCTGCGCCCGGCCGACGCGCCGCTGCGCACCCTCAACCCGAACGGCCTCACACCTATCCTCGACGACGACGGTTTCATCCTGTGGGAGTCGGCCGCCATCCTGCAGTACCTGTGCGACAGCCGCGGCCCGACGCCGCTGCTGCCCATCGAGGCGAAGCCGCGGGCACGCGTGCTGCAATGGCTCACGTGGGAGGCGAGCACCGTCATCCCGGCGCTGATGGCGCTGTACATGGCGCGCGTTAGTGGCGGCGACGATGCGGCCGCCGTGCAGCGGGTGGACTTCGTGCTGGGCGTGCTGGAGCGGCAACTCAACTCCCGCGACTGGGTGGCCGACAACTACTCCATCGCCGACATCGCCCTCGGTGCCGGGGTGCCGGCGCTGCTGTCGATCGGTGTCGACTTCGCCGCTTACCCGGCAGTGCGGCGCTGGTTGTCCGCCTTGGGCGCCCGACCGGCCTGGCAGGACGCGATTTTCCTCGCCGACCTGCGCGCCGGTGGACTCGCCTGATCCGCGGCGGCAAGGCGCCGCGATCGGTGCCTTTGTTAGACTTGACGGTTATTTAGCCGCCCGATCGAGAGTGCTTACGCGTGAGATCGCCCCACACCTGGCTGCGTTCCCTGATGCTGCTGTTTGGCGCCGTGGCGCTGGATTCGGCCGCTGACAGCGCACCTTTGCCGCCCGCGGACATTGACCTCGTCGGTCAGGTGCAGGTGGTGACGGCGCGCTACGAGGACACGCTGCTCGACATCGCCCGCCGCGGCGGGCTCGGTTACACCGAAATCAAGATGGCCAACCGCGGCGTCGATCCGTGGATGCCGGGTGAAGGTGTGCAGGTGGTGCTGCCGACACAGCACGTGCTGCCACTCGCCCCGCGCGAGGGCATTGTCATCAACCTGCCGGAGATGCGCCTGTATCACTACCCGCCGGCCAGCGGCGGCGTGCCACGGGTGGTGACGTATCCGATCAGCATCGGCCGTTACGACTGGCGATCGCCCATCGGGGTGACGCGCATTACCCAGAAGGTACCGAACCCCTCCTGGACGCCGCCGGAATCGATCCGCATCGAACACGCCGCCAAGGGCGACATCCTGCCGCCGGTGGTGCCGGCGGGGCCGGACAACCCGCTCGGGCAGTTCGCGCTGCGCCTGGGAACACCCGGCTATCTCATACACGGCACGAACCGGCCTTACGGCATCGGCATGCGCGTCACGCACGGCTGCCTGCGCCTGTATCCGGAGAACATCGCCACGCTGTTCGAGCAGGTCACGCCCGGGGTCAAGGTCAACTTCGTCAGCCAGCCCTACAAGATCGGCCAGGCGTTCGGCGTGACGTACCTGGAGGCCCACCATCCGCTCAAGGAAGAGACGGGCCGCAAGGAGGGCGCCGTCGGCGAGATCGCGCGGCTGCTGGCCAATCGCGGCGTGACCACGGCGCAGGTGGATTGGGCCACGGTGCGCCAGGAGATCGCCAAGCCCACCGGCATGCCAGTGCCGATCAGCCGGCAGGATGACGAGACGCTGTTGCTCGACGCGAGCGGCGAAGCCGAGGCCATGCGCACCGCCCGGCAATAAGCCGAGCCGGCTTTCTCGGCCCAAGACGAAAAAAGGCGGGGCCGGCTTACGCCGACCCCGCCTTTTTCGATACCGGAAGCGTGCTTACTTCAGCATCGACTTCTGGAACATGCGGTCGATCTTCTCGTTGGTGTCGACGCAGCACTGCTGGGCAGCCTTGGCAGCGGCCAGCGCTTCGTTCGCGGTGGCGCTGGCGGCGTCAGCCTTGGAGGAGGCGGCGCTGGCGGCGGCCTGGGCGCTGTCGGCAGCCGACTGGGCCTTGGCAACCTGCTCGTTCACATAACCCTTGGTGGCGCAGCCGCTGGCCAGCGTCGCGAACAGGGCAACGGCGGCGAGCTTGCCAATGATCAGTTTGTTCTGCATATCAATCCCCTAATAACGCTGAGGTAACAAAACCCAATTACGCGGCATAACACCGCATCCGGACAGGACGCCGGGTAATTATAAGGACACAGTCCAAAAAAGCAAAAAACGGGATTGATGCCGATCAACTCAACAGGCCCGTGCAGGCCGATGTTTGCCGCGGTCCGTCCATGGTCGGGTGGAAGGCCGGGCGCGTCTGGCAAAATAGGCGTTGCCCGAGCGGTGCTGAGCTTATGCAGAGCCTGGCGGTGCGCGCGTGCCGCGTGCCGCTGTCGGTGCAGCCGATATCCCGTGTTTTCCTGGAGCGCCGAATGGCCGAATATCTGCGTTGGTTCGAAACCCTCGGCATGCATGATGTCGACCTCGTCGGCGGCAAGAACGCCTCGCTCGGCGAAATGATCAGCCACCTGCTGCCGCTAGGCGTGCAGGTCCCGGGCGGCTTCGCGACTACCGCACAGGCTTATCGGGATTTCCTCGGCAAGGACGACCTTGCCGGGCGCATCAAGGCCGAACTCGACGCGCTCGACGTGGACGACGTGGCGGCGCTGGCGCGCACCGGCGAGAAAATTCGCGGCCTGATTCTGGAGCAGCCGTTCCCGGATGGCCTCGAACAGGGCATTGTTTCGGCTTACGGCAAGCTGTGCGGCGCGCACGGCGACCTGTCGGTGGCGGTGCGCTCTTCGGCCACGGCCGAGGACTTGCCGGACGCCTCGTTTGCCGGCCAGCAGGAAACCTTCCTCAACATCCGCGGCGCGGAACACGTGCTGCACGCGGTGCGTCACGTGTTCGCCTCGCTGTTCAACGACCGGGCCATTTCCTACCGCGTGCACCAGGGCTTCGCCCACGAGCACGTGGCGCTGTCGGCCGGCATCCAGCGCATGGTGCGCAGCGACGTGGGCGCCAGCGGCGTGATGTTCACGCTCGACACCGAGTCGGGGTTCCGCGACGCGGTGTTCGTGACGGCCTCGTACGGTCTTGGCGAGACGGTGGTGCAGGGCACGGTGAACCCGGACGAGTTCTACGTGCACAAGCCAACGCTGCGCGCCGGCCGGCCGGCGGTGATTTCGCGCCACCGCGGCAGCAAGCTGATCAAGATGGTCTACACCGACGCCGTGTCGGCCGGCCGCTCGACCACCACCGTCGACGTGCCGGAAACGGACCGGCGGCGGTTTTGCCTCACCGACGCCGAGGTCGAGTCGCTGGCCCGCCAGGCGCTGATCATCGAGGATCACTACGGCCGCCCGATGGACATCGAGTGGGGGCGCGACGGCGAGGACGGCCAGCTCTACATCCTGCAGGCGCGGCCGGAGACGGTGAAGGCGCGCGGCGACTCGCAGGTGCTGCGCCGCTATCAACTGAAGGAAAAGTCAAACGTGCTGGTGACGGGCCGCAGCGTTGGCCAGGGCATCGGCGTCGGCAAGGTGCGCGTGGTGGACAGCCCCGCGCGCATGGGCGAGCTGCAACCGGGCGAGGTGCTGGTGGCCGACATGACCGACCCCGACTGGGAGCCGGTGATGAAGCGCGCATCGGCCATCGTCACCAACCGCGGCGGGCGCACCTGCCACGCCGCCATCATCGCGCGCGAGCTGGGCATCCCGGCCGTGGTCGGCTGTGGCGATGCCACCGATCGCCTCGTTACGGGCCAGGCGGTGACGGTGTCCTGCGCCGAGGGCGACACCGGCTTCATCTACGAGGGCGCGCTCAGGAGCGAGGTCAGCGAGATTCGCCTGGACGGCATGCCGACGCCGCCGACCAAGATCATGATGAACATCGGCAACCCGGACCGGGCGTTCGATTTCTCCAGCCTGCCGAACGCCGGTGTGGGCTTGGCGCGGCTCGAATTCCTGATCAACCGCGGCATCGGCGTGCACCCGAAGGCGCTGATCAACTACGCGACGCTCGGCGCGGACCTGCGCGGCACCATCGACGAGATCATCGCCGGCTACCCGGACCCGCAGACCTTCTTCGTCGAGAAGCTGGTCGAGGGCATCGCCACGCTCGGCGCGGCCTTCTGGCCGAAGAAAGTCATCGTCCGCATGTCGGACTTCAAGAGCAACGAGTACGCGAACCTGCTCGGCGGCGACCTGTACGAGCCGCACGAGGAAAACCCAATGCTGGGCTTCCGCGGCGCGTCGCGCTACATCGCCGACAGCTTCCGCGACTGCTTCGCGCTGGAATGCCGGGCGCTGAAGAAGGTCCGCGACGAGATGGGCCTGACCAACGTCGAGATCATGATCCCGTTCGTGCGCACGCTGAGCGAGGCCCGGCAGGTGACCGAACTGCTGGCCGAACAGGGCCTGAAGCGCGGCGACAACGGCCTGCGCCTGATCATGATGTGCGAGCTGCCCTCGAACGCCGTGCTGGCGGACCAGTTCCTCGAACACTTCGACGGCTTCTCGATCGGCTCGAACGACCTCACGCAGCTCACGCTGGGTCTGGACCGCGACTCGGGCCTGGTGGCCGGCGAGTTCGACGAGCGTGACGGTGCCGTGAAGGCACTGATGAAGCTCGCCATCGACGCCTGCCGGCGCGCCGGCAAGTACGTCGGCATCTGCGGTCAGGGGCCGTCAGACCATCCGGATCTCGCGCAGTGGTTGGTCGAGCAGGGCATCGAGAGCGTGTCGCTGAACCCCGACACGGTGGTGTCGACCTGGCTCGCGCTGTCGGGCGACAAGGCGCACTGACGCAGGCTGAACCCGAGGCATCCGGCTGCGGATGCCTCGGCGCGCGATCAGCCCCGCTCCAGCCGCCGCAGGATGGCCGCTTCGAGCGTGGCGCGGTCGGCCTTGACGGGTTTGAGGTCCGGCGCGCTGCGTAGCGCAATGTCGGGGTCCTTCAGACCATTCCCGGTCAGCGTGCAGACCAGCGTCTTGCCGGGCGGGATTCGGCCGGACTGAAGATCGTGCAGCGCGCCGCCGATGGACGCGGCGGATGCAGGCTCGCAGAACACGCCTTCTTCCATCGCCAGCAGCTTTTGCGCGGCGAGGATTTCGTCATCCGTCAGCGCCGCGAACCAGCCGCCGGATTCCTGCTGCGCGGCGAGCGCCTTGTCCCACGACTGCGGGTTGCCGATGCGGATGGCGGTCGCGATGGTCTCCGGCTGCTCGATGGGGTGGCCGGCCACGAACGGCGCCGCGCCGGCCGCCTGGTAGCCCGCCATCACCGGCAGGTGGCAGCGCCCGGCGGTGTGGTACTGCGCGTAGCCCAGCCAGTAGGCACTGATGTTGCCGGCGTTGCCGACCGGCAGGCAGTGGTAATCCGGCGCGCGGCCGAGCGTGTCGACAATCTCGAACGCGGCCGTCTTTTGCCCTTGCAGGCGGTGCGGGTTGACGGAATTGACCAGCGTCACCGGCGCCGTCTGCGACAGCTCCTTCACCAGCTGCATGCCATCGTCGAAATTGCCGGCGATCTGCAGCACCTCGGCGCCGTGCACGATGGCCTGCGCCAGCTTGCCGAGCGCGATCTTGCCCTCCGGAATCAGCACGAAGGACACGATGCCGGCGCGCGCCGCGTAGGCCGCCGCCGACGCCGACGTGTTGCCGGTGGAGGCGCAGATGATGGCGCGGCTGCCTTCGGCGACGGCCACCGACACGGCCGCCGTCATGCCGCGGTCCTTGAAGGAACCGGTCGGGTTCAGGCCCTCGAACTTCACGTAGATATCGGCGTCCACGCCCAGCTTGCGCGGGATGTTGCGCAGGCGGATCAGCGGCGTCGCGCCTTCCAGCAGCGTCACCGGCGCGATTCCGGCCGGGAGATCCAGCCAGTCGCGGTAGCGGGCGATCAGGCCCTCGTAGGCGTGCATGTCAGTGCTCCAGGTGGTCGAGGCGCAGGCTCACCACGCGGCCGTCGATGCTGGGCAGCGCCTCGATGCGGGCGATGGCGTCGCGCAGCGCGCGCTCGCGCACGCGGTGCGTCAGCAGGATCACCGCCACGTGGCTGGCGCCGGGGGCCGGTTCCTTCTGCAGGATGGCCTCGATGCTGATCTGCTGGTCGGCCAGGATGCGCGTCACGTCGGCCAACACGCCCGGCCGGTCGAGCGCGGTCAGGCGCAGGTAGAACGCCGTCTCGACCGCGTCGATCGGCTGCACCGGCAGCGCCTGCAGGCGGTCGTGGTGGAAGGCGAGGTACGGCACGCGGTGCTCGGCGTCGATGGTGAGCGCGCGGGCGATGTCGACCAGATCCGCCACCACCGCGGACGCCGTCGGCCCGGCGCCGGCACCGGCGCCGTAGTACAGGCTCTGGCCCAGCGCGTCGCTGTCCACCAGCACCGAGTTGATCACGCCGTCCACCTGCGCCAGCAAATGCCGCTGCGGCAGCAGCGTCGGGTGCACGCGCAATTGCACGCCATCGGCACCGCGCCGGGCGATGCCGAGCAGCTTTAATCGATAACCGAGCTGGCCGGCGTAATCCACGTCCACGGCCGACAGATCCCGGATGCCCTCGATGTGAACCTCGTCGAAACACAGCGGCATGCCGAACGCGATCGCCGCCAGGATGGACAGCTTGTGCGCGGCGTCCACGCCGTCGATGTCGAAGCTCGGGTCGGCCTCGGCGTAGCCCAGGCGCTGCGCGTCGGCGAGCGCGGTGGCGAAGTCGAGCCCGGCGTCGCGCATCTGCGTCAGGATGTAGTTCGAGGTGCCGTTGATGATGCCGGCGATGCCGTCGATGCGGTTGCCGGCCAGGCCCTCGCGCAGGGTCTTGATGACCGGGATGCCGCCCGCCACGGCGGCCTCGAAGCCGACCGCGACGCCGGCGCGCCGCGCGGCCTCGAAAATCTCGTTGCCGTGATGGGCGATCAGCGCCTTGTTGGCGGTGACCACGTGCTTGCCGGCGGCAATCGCCGCCAGGATCAGCTCGCGCGCCGGCTCGATGCCGCCGATGAGTTCCGCCACGATGTCGACGTCAGGCTGGCGCACCACGTCGAACGGATCGGTGTGCAGCGCGATGTCGGCCGGCAGGCCCTGCGCACGCTCCGGATTGCGCACCGAGGCGTGCGTGACGCGCAGCGGGCGCCCGGCGCGGCGGGCGATTTCGTCGGCGTTGCGCGTCAGCAGCTCCAGCGTGCCGCCGCCGACGGTGCCCAGACCCAGCAGGCCGATGCGGACGGCGTTCATGCGCCACCCTGCGCGGTCTGCGCCTCGCTGCCGCGCAGCAGGCGGCGGATGGAGCGCACCGCCTGGCGCGTGCGGTGTTCGTTTTCGATCAGCCCAAAGCGCACGTACTCGTCCCCGTATTCGCCAAAGCCGATGCCGGGCGACACCGCCACCTGCGCCTCGGTGAGCAGCAGCTTGCTGAATTCGAGCGAACCCAGCGCCCGGAAGCGCTCCGGGATGCGCGCCCACACGAACATGGTCGCCTTGGGTTTTTCCACCGCCCAGCCGGCGGCGTTGAGGCCCTCGCACAGCACGTCGCGTCGGCTCTGGTACATGGCGGCGATTTCGCGCACGCAGTCCTGCGGGCCTTCGAGCGCCGCAATCGCGGCGACCTGGATGGGCGTGAACGTGCCGTAGTCAAGGTACGACTTGATGCGCGCCAGCGCCCCGACCAGCGTCGGGTTGCCGCACATGAAGCCGACCCGCCAGCCCGGCATGTTGTAGGTCTTCGACAGCGTGTACGCCTCGACCGCGATGTCCTTGGCGCCCGGCACCTGCAGGATGGACGGCGCCTGGTAGCCGTCGAAGGCGATCTCGGCGTAGGCCAGATCGTGAATGACCCAGATCTCGTGCTCGCGGGCGATACGCACCACACGCTCGAAGAAATCGAGGTCCACGCAGGCCGTGGTCGGGTTGCTCGGGAAGTTCAGCACCAGAAACTTCGGCCGTGGCCAGCAGTTGCGGATGGCGTTTTCGAGTTCATCGAAGAAATCGAGCCCCGGCAGCATCGGCACGTGGCGGATGTCGGCGCCGGCGATGACGAAGCCATACGGGTGAATCGGGTAGGTCGGGTTCGGCACCAGCACGGCGTCGCCCGGGCCGACCGTGGCGAGCGCCAGATGCGCCAGACCTTCCTTCGAGCCGATGGTGACGATGGCCTCGCTGTCCGGGTTCAGGTCCACGTCGTAGCGGCGCTTGTACCAGGCGCAGATGGCCCGGCGCAGGCGCGGGATGCCCTTGGAGACCGAATAACGGTGCGTGTCGCCGCGGCGCGCGGCCTCGATCAGCTTGTCGACGATGTGCTGCGGCGTCGGCTG
This sequence comes from Immundisolibacter sp., assembly GCF_050250495.1. Classification (GTDB taxonomy): domain Bacteria; phylum Pseudomonadota; class Gammaproteobacteria; order Immundisolibacterales; family Immundisolibacteraceae; genus Immundisolibacter. The sequence goes on from NZ_JBFWOM010000005.1 coordinate 28,425, forward strand.
GTCCGGGTTGCCCATGCCGAAATCGACCACGTCCTCACCGCGCTGACGGGCCTGCGCCTTCAGCTCGTTGACGATGTTGAACACATACGGCGGCAGGCGCTCGATGCGCGGAAAACTGTCCTTCATGGCGGGTCCGGGCCGGGCGGCGGGGGAGGGTGACGCGGCGCCGGGTGCGCACGCAGGGCCGGTGTGGATCGATAATCCCGGCGGTCGAAAGCGTCATCGGAAGGGCCGAAATTCTAAATGAAAATCCAGATCGAACGAGGCGCCAGCTACCGCGTGCATGCTTACGAGGCCGCCAGCGTGACGGTGGCGCGCGGCGAGCAGACGCAGGCCTTCGACGCCCCGCTGGTGCTGCAACCAGACGCCGCGCCGCTGCCCTGGGCGGTGACCGAAGCCACGCCGGCAATGGCCGATTTCGAGGCGCTGCTGGCGCACAAGCCGGAGCTTGTGATCTACGGCAGCGGCGCCAGGCTGCGCTTTCCGGGCGGGCCGGTGATGCAGATGTTCCACCGCCACGGCGTGGGCTTCGAGGCCATGGACACCTTCGCCGCCTGCCGCACCTACAACGTGCTGAGTCACGAGGGCCGGCGCGTGCTGGCGGCGCTGCTGATCGGGCCGCTGGGCGCATGATGGCTGTGGGAGCGGCGCCCTCGCCGCGAATGCTTGGCAAGAGGCATTCGGCCCGAGGGCGGGCCTCCCACAACAAAGCACTGCTCGGTGGCGATGGCGAAGTGTGTGGGAGCGGCGCCCCCGCCGCGAATCTTCGGCAAGAGGCATTCGGCCCGAGGGCGGGCCTCCCAAAACTCGGAACGTGAGGCGGTGGTAAACGGATGATCGCGCTGCTCGAAGCCCGCCGGGCCGGCCTGCTCACGCGCCGGCACTGGCTGCCGAATCTCGTCTCCGGCCTCATCGTCGGCATCGTCGCGCTGCCGCTGGCGATGGCATTCGCCATCGCGTCCGGCGCCAAGCCCGAGCAGGGGCTCTATACCGCCATCATCGCGGGCTTTCTGGTGTCGACGTTCGGCGGCAGCCGCTTGCAGATCGCCGGGCCCACCGGCGCCTTCATCGTGATTCTGGCCGGCATCAACGCGAAGTACGGCATGGCCGGCCTGCAGGCGGCCACACTCATGGCGGGCGTGATCCTGCTGGGGCTCGGCCTTGCGCGCATGGGCACCATCATCCGCTTCATTCCGGACCCGGTGATCGTCGGCTTCACGGCCGGCATCGGCGTCATCATCTGGGTCGGTCAGTGGCGCGATTTCTTCGGCCTGCCGGCGGTCGGCGGCGAGCACTTCCACGAAAAGCTGTGGGCACTGCTGCAGGCGCTGCCGCACCTGCACGGGGTCACGACGGCGCTTGCCGCGCTGTCGCTGGCGCTGGTCATCGTGATGCCGCGCCTGCCGGGCATGAAGCGCGTGCCGGGCCCGCTGGTGGCGCTGGTGGTGGCGACGGTGCTGCAGGCGGCGTTTCACTTCGACGGCGTGCGCACCATCGGCAGTGCGTTCGGGGGCATTCCGCAGGCCCTGCCGACGCTGCAACTGCCGCAACTCGCCGTGAGTGACCTGCTGACGCTGATCGGCCCCGCCTTCACCATTGCCATGTTGGGCGCCATCGAGTCGCTGCTGTCGGCGGTGGTGGCGGACGGCATGGCCGGCACGCGCCACGACTCCAATCAGGAGCTGGTCGGCCAGGGCATCGCCAACATCGTGGCGCCGCTGTTCGGCGGCATCGCCGCCACCGGCGCCATCGCCCGCACCGCCACCAACATTCGCAACGGCGGCACCAGCCCGCTGGCCGGCATGGTGCATGCGGCAACGCTGGTGCTGATCGTGCTGTGTCTCGCGCCGCTCGCGGTGAACGTGCCGCTGGCGGCGCTGGCGGCAATCCTGTTCGTGGTGGCCTGGAACATGAGCGAGGCCAAGCACTTCGTGCGCATGGCCCGGCGCGCGCCGCGCGCGGATGTGGTGATCCTGCTGGTGACGTTTGGGCTCACCGTGTTCGCGGATCTGGTGGTGGCGGTGAACATCGGCGTCATCCTCGCGACGCTGCACTTCCTGCGGCGCATGGCGACCAGCGTCGAGGTGCGCCAGGCCACCGAGCAGGAGCTCGGCCAGGAGTTCGCGCACCTGGGCTTCGTCAGCCTGCCGCCGGGCGTGCTGGTGTACACGGTGGAGGGGCCGTTCTTCTTCGGCGCGGTCGAGAATTTCGAGCGCGCGCTGGCCGGCACGCACACCGATCCCAGCGTGCTGATCATCCGCCTGCGCTGGGTGCCGTTCATGGACATCACGGGCCTGCAGACGCTGGACGAGGTGATCCGCGACCTGCACCAGCGCCGGGTGCGCGTGATGCTGGTCGGCGCCAACGCGCGCGTGCAGGCCAAGCTCGAACGCGCAGGCGTCGTCGACCTGATCGGCGCCGAGAACAGCTTTGCCCGCCTGGACGACGCGCTCGCGGTGTGCCGGGAGCTGGCCGAGCACGACCCCAGAATGGCCCACGAGCGCCGGGCGCTGCTCAACGAGACGGTGGAGGCGGTGGAGGCGGTGGAGGTGACGGCGCCGCAGGACGACCGGCGCGCCTGACGCCGCCGGGCGGTTTCAGACCACGCGCCGCCACATGCCGGCGCGATCGCTGCCCGCGACGCGGCCCTCCGCCGCGAGCTTGATGAGGTGGGCGTAGACGGACAGCTCGGCGAGGCCGTGCAGGGCCTTGGGCACGCTGGCGTAAAGCTCCGCGACGAGGTCCGGAATGCGCCGCCCGGCGTGGCCTTCCAGCGCCTTAAGGATGGCCGCCTCGCGCGCGAGACGATGCTCGACCACCTGCGTCAGCGTCGCCTGCGCGCCCGGCATCAGCCGGCCGTGGCCGGGCGCGATGCGCTCGATGGGCTCCTGTTGCAGGCGCCGCAGCGAGGCGAGATACGCCGCCATGTCGCCGTCGGGCGGGGCGATGACGACGGTGGTGCCGTCCATCAGGTGGTCGCCCGCAAACAGCAGGCGCTCGTTTTCCAGCAGGTAGCAGATGTGATCCGCCGCGTGCCCCGGCGTGCGCAGCGCGCGCATAGGGCCGGCGTCGCTCATCAGCACCTCGCCGTCGGCGAGCACGCGGTCCGGCGCGTAGCCCGGCGTGTTGACGCCGACCAGCGGAATTTCGCTGCCGTAAATCGGCACGCCGAGTTCATCCGCCAGCCGGCGCGCGCCCGGCGCGTGGTCCGGGTGGGCGTGCGTGACCAGCACGGCGGTGATGGCGCCGGCGCCGGCGGCCTTGATGGCGCCCAAGTGCGCCGGCGAGTCGTCGGCCGGATCGATCACCAGCACCTGCCGCTGGCCGATAAGGTAGGTATTGGTGCCGGGGCCGGTCATCATCCCCGGATTGGGCGCCGTGATGCGCCGCACGCCGGGCCACACGTCCACCGCGCGCCCGAACGGAAACTCGGCGCGCACCTCGAGCGTGTCGAACGGATTGCCGGCCGGCGCGCTCACAGCACCATCCCGCGCAGGTCGATTTCTTCCGGCCCCTCCGGCAGCGGCAGGCGCACGCGCTCGGGCTTGCCGTCGGCGCCGAGGATCATCTGCGGCTGGATGGCCGGGATGTCGCGCATCGCCGCCACGTGCGCGAGCAGGCTGTCGCTGTCCGCGAAGCGACCCAGGAATTCGAGCTGCTTGCGCGTGGCCGGCACTAGGTTGAAGCCGCCCGCGGCGTGACGCTTCAGTGCATCCGCCGGACGCACCCAGCAGTGGTCGACCGTCTCCTGCCCGTCGTGCAGCGGCTCCTGCCCGGCCGGCGCCCGGCACAGGAAAAACCGCGTGTCGTAACGGCGCGGCATGCCCTCCGGCGTGATCCAGTGGCTGTAGTAGTGCACGTCCTGCAGCGGCAGGCGCAGGCCCTCGCGCGCGCAGATGTCGGCGAGCGTGGTCGTACCCGCGTTCAGCGCCGCCCGGTGGGCGGAGAAGCGCGCCTGCGCGTCCGGCTCGTGCAGGCTCAGCACGCGGCCAGCGGCATCCGCGGCCAGCAGCACGCCCGCTTCCTCGAAACACTCGCGGATGGCCGCGAGATAGAACGCGAGCCCGCCATCGGCGATGCCCAGCCGCGCGCTGGCCTGCGCCGCGTCGAGCCCGCTGCACACGGCCTGCGCCGCCGCGCCGCCGTCGCTGCGGTCCACGCCGCCGCCCGGAAACACGTAGGCGCCGGCGTTGAAGTCGCTCTTGACCGTGCGCAGCAGCATGAACACCTCGAAACCCGGCGCGTCGCCCGGGGCATCCTCGGTGTCGCGCACCAGCACCACCGTGGCGGCATCGCGCAGACTCATGGCGGTTTTCTCCGTGACTTGACCGAACGGTCATTATCGCCCCGCTCGCCTGCCGCGGCCCGGGCACATAAGATCGCCCCATGCGTGACGTGCAGATACTCGCGGCGCTGCGGCGCCGGCTGACCTGGCCGCGGTTGCTGGTGCCTGCGGTGCTGGCCGCGCTCGTCGCGGGCGCGCTGGCGGTGCCCGAGCAGGCCCGGCGCCACCTGGAAAAAACACTCGCCGACGCCACCGGCGGCACGGCGCAGGTGGCGGCGCTGCATCTTTCGCCGTGGCGCCTGGCCGCGCGGGTCGATGGTGTTTACCTGACGGACCCGTCCGGCGCCCTGCTGCTGGCGGCCGACGCCATCGGCGCCGATTTGGCCATCGACTCGCTGTGGACACGCAGCGTGCACATGGAGTCCGTCGTGGTGCGCGGCGCCCGCGGCCGCCTGGCGCTGCTCGAAACCGGCGTGATCCGCCCGCAGCTGCCGCCGGGCGACGACGCCAAGGAGGACGCCCCACTACCCCGGTTGCGCGTGGACCGCGTGGATGTCGCCGGCAGCGCGCTCGCGGTGCGCGACGACAGCGCCCGCCCGGCCGCAACCCTCGCGCTGACCGACGTGGCGCTCACGCTGAGCGACCTCGACACCGCGGCGACCGAACCCAGCCCGGTGCACCTGCGCGGGCGCCTGGGCGGCGGCACGCTGCGCCTGGACGGCGCGCTCACGCCGGCGCCGTTCGCGCTGCGTGGCACGCTGGCGCTGGCGCACGTGCAGGCCGACCCGGCGCTGGCCTACGTGCAGCGCACGCTGCCGGTGGACGCGGCGGGCGGGCAGATCGACGCCGCGGCCCGGCTATCGCTGGGGGCCGGCGGCGCGCTGCGCATCGAAGGCGGTCAGGCGACGCTGCGCGGCACGACGCTCAGCGATGCCGACGCCGCGCCGCTGGCGCGCATCGGCGAAGTCGGCGTGGACGATGTCAGCCTCGATCTGGCCGCACGGCGTGTCGCCGTCGGCGCCATCCACGGGCGGGACAACTGGCTCGCCGTGACGCGTGCCGCGGACGGCAATACCAATCTCCAGGCGCTCGCCGCGCCACCCGGCCAGGCGCCCGCCGGCCCCGCGTGGCAGGTGACGCTCGGCGCGCTCACGCTCACCGGCCAGCGCGTGAGCGTGCGCGACGACACCGTCAGCCCCGCGCTGGCGCAGGACGTAACGCTTGACGAGGTGCACATCGGCGCGCTCGGGTCCGCGGCGGCGGTGCCGGTGCGCCTGCTCGCACATGTGGGCGACAAGGGCACGCTCGCGCTCGACGGCACGGCCACGCTGCCGGCCGGCCCCGCAGACATCAGGCTGTCCGCCAAGGCGCTGCCGCTGGTGCCGTTTGCCGCGTATCTGCCAGACCTCGGCCCACTCGCGCTGCGCAGCGGCACGGCGGCCGCCGAGGGGCAACTCACGGTCGGCCCGGACGGCGCGCAGTTCAAGGGCGGGGCCAAGCTGTCGCGCGTCGAGCTGTGGGATACCGGGCGTGACGAGTCGCTGCTGTCGCTGCGCACGTTCCGGGTCGACAACCTCGTGGCCGACAACGACGGCGTCACGGCGAGCAAGATCTGGATCAACCGCCCGACGCTGCGCGCCATCGTCACCGAGACCCGGGAAACCAACCTCGCCCGATTCGGGCCCCGCCGGGTGGCGCCGGTCGGCGCCGCGCCGCCGATCACCTACGGCGACCCCACGGCCGCACCGCTGCGGTTTCGGGTGGACACGGTGCGCGTCAGCCGCGGCGTGCTCAATGTCGAGGACCACAGCCTCACGCCGCATTTCGCGCTCAGCGTGCAGCAGCTCAAGGGTGACGTCACCGGCCTCGCGAGCGACGCCACCGCGCCCGCGCACATCGCCCTCACCGGCCGGGTCGATCAGTACGCGCCGGCCGCCGTGCAGGGCAGCTTCACCGTTGCGGTGCCCCGCGAGGCGGCCTTCAAGCTGTCGTTCGCCGGGGTCGAGATGGCCACCTTCGCGCCGTACGTGCAGAAATTCGCCGGCTACCGCATCGAGCGCGGCACCCTCGACGTGGACCTCGACTACACCATCAAGGGCACGCGCGTGCGCGGCAAGAACGCCATCGTGCTCGACCGCCTGGTGCTCGGCGAGCGCGTCGACAGCCCGGACGCCGTCGACCTGCCGCTCACGCTGGCGCTGGCCGTGCTCAAGGACTCGCGCGGAGTGATCGACGTGGCGCTGCCGCTGCGCGGCGATCTGTCCAACCCGCAGTTCGACTACGGCGCGCTGATCGGCATGGCCATCCGGTCGCTGCTGGTCAAGGCGGTCAACGCGCCGTTCAGCCTGCTGGCGAAGCTGGTCGGCAGCAAGGCGGCGGACCTGCGCACGGTGAGCTTCGGGCCCGGCAGCACGCAGCTCGCCCCGACGCAGGTCCAGAGCCTCGGCAAGGTGGCGCAGGCGCTCGTCGCCCGCCCGCAGCTCGCGCTCGAAATCCGCCCGCAGGTCGACAGCGACGACAGCCGCGTGCTGGCCGAGCAGGCGCTCGCTGCGGCGCTCGGCCAGACGGCCGGCGACGAGAGTGACACCGACGAGGACACGGACTGGACCGACGCCCTGTGGAGCCTCTACGAGCAGCGCTTCGGCAGCGAGCCGCCGCCGGTGCCGCCCCCGGCCGGCACCACGCCAAGCAGGCAGGAGCAGCGCGCCGCCGCCGCGCGGGCCGGCCGTGAGCGTCTGCTGGCTGCCCTGGCACCCGATGCGGCGGCGTTGCGCGCGCTGGGGCAGACGCGCGGCGAAGCCATCCGCGCTGCGCTGGTGGACAATGGCGTGCCGGTCGGGCGGCTTGCCATCGTGCTGCCGCCGGAAGGCGCCGAACTGCCGCAGTCCGCCAGCAGCGAACTGGCACTCGGCGGGTCGTGAGACGCGGCAGGACTTGAGTGTGGGAGGCCCGCCCCCGGGCCGCATGTGCGCAGAAACAATCACAGTCGAGAGGAGAACGCTATGACGATTCTGGTAACCGGCGGCTGCGGCCTGGTGGGCTCGTTTGCGGTGCGCGAGGCAGTCGCCCGCGGCGTGCCGGTGGCGGCCTTCGACCTCGCACTCAAGACCGAACTGCTGGCCGACGTGCGTGACAAGGTGACGCTGGTGCAGGGCAACGTGCTGCACGCGCCTGACCTGTACCGCGCCGTGCGCGAGCTCGACGTGACGCGCATCCTGCACACGGCGAGCTTCCTCACACCGGGCGCCTACGCGCGGCCCTACGCCAACGCGGAGCTCACCATCATGGGCACGCTGAATGTGCTCGAATGCGCGCGGTCGATGGGCCTGAAGCGTGTGAGCTACGTGTCCACCGGCAAGACCGGCTGGACCGGCGCGGCGTTCTCGAAGACGCTCGACACCGGCAAGTTCGACATCCCGGCCGACCCCTACGCCAGCGCCAAGGTGGGCGCCGAGCTGCTGGCCAACGACTACCGCCAGCTGTACGGCATGGATGTGCGCATCCTGCGCCTGGGCGGCCAGGTGTACGGGCCGGGCTTCGCCTTTGCGGGCGCCATCGGCCAGGGCCTGCAGCCGTTCATCGAAAAGCCGCTCAAGGGCGAGCCAGTGCGCTACGACCAGCCGATCCTCGCCCACTCCGCGCCCATCATCCCCATGCTGTACGGCGGCGACGCCGGCCGCGGTTGCATGGCCGCCACGCTGGCCGCCGAGCTGCCGCACGTGGTGTACGACATCAACGCGCCGATCGCCGTCACGCTGTACCAGCTCGTGCAGGAACTCAAGCGCCTGATCCCCGGCGCCGACATCGAGGTGCCGCAGGCGCCGACCGAGGCCGGGCCGTTCAAGGCCGGGCCGATCCCGCACGACCCGCGCGCCGAGGCCGACTTCGGCTACCGGCCGGAGTACGACCTCGACCGGGGGCTGCGCGAGTACATCGCGTTCCTCAAATCCGGCCGCTACGCGGCAGTGGCCTGACGAGATCGGCGCCCTCACCCCCTTTTGTGGGAGCGGCGCCCTCGCCGCGAATCCCGCCCGATGGACCCTCCGGCCCGAGGGCGGGCCTCCCATAGCAAGACCTGAGAACCCCGTGGGAGTAGCGGCACCCTCGCCAAACTTTGTGGGAGCGGCGCCCCCCGCCGCGAATCCGCCAGTCCACGAGGCACTCGCATCCAGCGCCGCGCCACGGCATCCTGCACCGCCCTTGACCCAACGCGAGACCGCTCCATGGCCACCGGCACCATCCGCATCGACGAGCTGACCGTTCACTGCGTGATCGGCATCATCGAATCCGAGCGCCTGCGCGACCAGCGCATCTTCATCGACGCGGAACTCGACACCGACTTCGACGCCGCCGCCGCCAGTGACCACATCGACGACACCATCAACTACGCGGTGGCGGCGGAGCACCTCACGCGCCTTGCCGTGGACGGTCGCTTTTATCTCGTCGAAGCCTACGTGAGCCGCGCCACGCAGATGCTGCTGGAGCGCTACCCGCAACTCACGCGCGTGCGCGTCACCGTGCGCAAGCCGGACATCCTGCCGCAGGCGCGCAGCGTCGGCGTGAGCCTGGAACGGCATCGATGACGGCAGCGCCGATCGCCGATCTCACCGGCCGCGTGGCGCTGGTCACCGGCGCCGCCAAACGCACCGGCCGGGGACTCGCACTCGCGCTCGCCCGTGCCGGCGCGGACGTGGTGGTCCACTACGGCAACTCAAAGCAGGATGTCGAAACAGCCGTGGCCGAAATCGCCGCGCTCGGCCGGCGGGGCTTCGCGATTCAGGCCGATCTTGGCTGTCCCGGCGACGCCGAGCGGCTGATCCAAACCACCCTCGAACAAGCCCGCCGGCTGGACATACTGGTCAACAACGTCGGCAACTACCCGCTCGGCGACCCGCTCGGCCTGTCGGCGGACGCCTTTCGCGACACGCTCGAAACCAACCTCACCGCGCCCTACGCGCTGATCCGCGCCGCCCGCCCGGCGCTCGCGGCGAGCGGCATCGGGCACGTCATCAACCTCGGCTACGCCGGCGTCGAGCACCTGGTCGCCAACACGCGCGCCATGGCGTACCAGATCTCGAAAGCGGGTCTGCTGGTGCTGACGCGCAGCCTGGCGCAGGCGCTGGGGCCGGACGGCATCCGCGTCAACATGGTCTCGCCCGGCCACATCGACAACTCGGTCGACCTGCCGGCGGACATCCAAACCCACGTGCCGCTCGGCCGCCCGGCGCGCATCGACGACATCGCGGGCGCGCTGCTGTTTTTGCTGTCGCCGGCCGGCGGCTACATCACCGGCGCCAACATCGAGGTGGCGGGCGGGTATCGGCTGAGCCTTTCGGACGAGATCGGTCCGTGACGCCGCGCAGCGCGCGTCACTGATCGGACCGGCTCCTTCGTCGCCGCGTTCGGCCTCAGTCCGACAGGTAGTACTCCACCGTCGACACGACCCGCACTTTCTTGACGTGGGGGTTGTTCTTGTCGCGCGGTTCGATCGTGAACTGCCCCTGGGTCGCGCTCTTGATCTTGCCGAGCGTGCTCTTGGAGTCGGCAGCGAATTTTTGTGCGACCTCGCGCGCGTTGCGCGTGGCTTCTTCGACCATGCCCGGCTTGGCGTCGTTGAGACCGGTGAACAGGTATTCCGTCTCGGACTGGTACTCGCCGCCGGTGAGCGCGATGCCCTGTTTGCCGAGGTCGGACAGCGCGCCGATGATGGCCCGCACCCGGTCCACGTGCTGCGAGTACACGGTCACCGTCTGTCGGGCGGCGTAGCGAAACTCGGCCCGGCTGGCGTTGCCGTACTCCTGCGCCGACTTGTCGGTCAGCGTCGGCGGCGAGGCGGTGATCTCGTCGGGCTGAACCCCGCGCTCGGCCAGAAATTCCCGCACCTTGGCGGTGTTGCCCTCCAGCGTGACGTACAGGGATTGCAGGTCGTTGCTGGCGGCGCTGAACTGGATCGGCCAGATCACCACGTCGGCCGGGAATTCGCGTTCCGACAGGCCCTTCACGGTGACCGTGCGCTCGAACTGCTTCACCGCCACGGCGGCATTGGCGAGCAGGTAGCCAAGGCTCGCCAGCCCCAGGAATACGAAGACGCCGAGCAGGGCGGCGCCGGCCTTGTCGCTATGCAGCATGAAGCGCTCCGATATCAGGTGCGGCGGGTCTGGCGACGGTAGCAGGTTGCGGGGTCATCCTTGCCAGCAACGCCCGGGGCTGGTCACCTCGCGGCAACCCTGCTCTGCGCCGACCCGGCCAACAGCCACCATGGCTGCATTCGGAGCCGCTTTTTCACACGCGCTCCCGCGGGCCTGAAACAAGCGCATATGGCTGCGAATTGTCGAACCCGCGTTGGCCTAGCCTGGCGGCCTTTGCCCATTTCGCTCACTGCGAAGCGGACCCACGCAAGGATGACTGCGTCAGCGGGGCTTCAGCGCGTGACGCCCTGCCCGCTCAGGCCGCCCAGGGCAGGCGCTCGCGCGCGTAGGCCTGTTGCAGAAAACTCGCGTCCTGCCAGGCGCCGAGGTCCACCGGCGCCGGCAGGTATCCGTACCTGACCATGAAATCCTGCTGGGTTTGCAGCAGGTGCAGGTTGCGCGCGGTGAGGTTCGGCCACAGCTGCTGGTGGTAGTCGGGTACGTAGGAGTGCTCGATGTCGTCGACGCTCACGCCCAACTCCGTGGCGAGCAGTGCCGCGGTTTCCGGCCGGTGCTCGGACGCCCAGCGCGCGGAGCGGATCAGCACCTGCAGGTAACGCACCACGGCGTGCGGGTTCTCGCGCGCCAGGTTGCCGCTGACGGTGACGATGCGCGGGTTGGCGTTGACGCGCAGTTCGAGGTCGTCCGTGTCGTGCAGCAGGTCACTGAGCAGGCGCAGGCGGTCCGGGCAGGTGCGTTCGAGCCAGCGGCACTCGCAGCCCTTGCACCAGATGGCGTCCACCTCGCCGCGGGCGAGCGCGTCGAGTTCGGCCTGCATCATGGAGACCTTGGCCCGCTCACCGGGGCGGGTGAAGTTGGGGTTGATGTGGGCGTGCATGTCGTCGCGGACCTCGATCTCGACCAGCTCGACGTCGTCGAGCGTCATGCCGTGCGCGCGCAGGCCGCAGTCCCACGCCTTGTGGCCGTTGATCTTAATGAAATCGATCATCAGGTACGGCCGCACGCCGATGGCGACGCGCTTGCCCTTGAGGTCGTGCATGGAGCGCAGGCCGGAATCCGGGCGCGCGTAGAAGCAGATCGAGTCCGAGACGAAGGTGAGGCCGACCATCACCGTGTCGGCGCCGCGGGCGCGCGCCCACAGCGGCGGGATGGCGCCGCCTTCACGACACGAGTTGCCGAGCGTGTGATCGAAATGGCTGTCGGCCTGCTCGCGGCCGAGCTCCCGGATGTTGCGCACCTCGAAATCGTCGCCGCCCTTGAACTCGGCGCCGAACAGCTGGCGCTGGAAGGCGAGGCCGGATGCCGTCGGCACGGGGCAGCGCGTGTACCAGATGGTGTTGGGCATGGCTCGCTCCTCGTTGAAGGTTTCGTGTCGCGCAATCGAATCAACCGACGCCGCAGGCGCGCGCGAAGCGCGGCTCGAACCAGTCATCGGCCAGTGTTTCCGGCAACGTCGGCAGTTCCGGCACGGAATTGAACAGGCGAATTTCGTTGCGGATCAGCTCGACCTCGGCGCGCTGCACGAACACCGGCGCCATGGCGCGGTACACGCGCGCGGCGATGTCGGCATCGAGGCGCCAGTGCGCGGCGATCCAGTCGATGACGCGCTGCGGCTCGGCGGCAATGCAGCGCGAGGTTTGCACGTGCGCCCGCACCAGGCGCTCGCACAGCTCCGGGCGGCTGTCGACCATCGCCGCGGTGGTCACGAGGCCGTGCGTCGAGCCGGAGTAGTGGCCGTAGGCGTCGATCATGGACCGGTAGCCGAGCGCGAGGTACAGCTCCTTGCGCACCTCGTCGGCCAGCACGAGGTCCGCGCTCGCCGCGAACACCTGCCAGGCCCAAAGCGAGTCGGCCAGATGCAGGCCCTGCGCGCCCGGCCGTGCCGGGTCCAGAAACTCGACGTCGCGGTCGGGGTCGAGGCCGTTGTCGCGCAGCCAGCCGCGCACCAGGTAGTAGAACAGCGCCATGCCGGGCCGGATGCCGATGCGCTTGCCCTTCAGATCCACCGGCCGCTCGATGCCCGGCCGGGCGAGAAACCAGTGCGGCGGATCGAGGCGCGACACCAGCAGATGACGCAGCGGCAGGCCACGCTGCGCCGCCGGCGCGAACACCAGCGAGCCCGCCACGGCGAAGTCGATCTGCCCGTCGGCCAGCAGCGCCACCGGATCGGCAAGCCGGAAACCCGAAAAATCGAAGCCGATCACCGGCTCCACGTCCAGCCGCTCGGCGGCATAAAACCCGAAATCGCGCGCCAGGTACTGGTCCAGCATGTTGATGTTGTGGCTGACCTGGAACACGCGCAGGCGGTCCGTCATGGGGTTTCTCGCTGCATGGCGTTACCGGGCGCGGGTGCTCCCGGCGAGTGGCGCAAGCCTGCGCCCGCCGCACGGCCGGATCAAGGCATCCTGGCTGGGGCTGCGCGCCGGGGCGGACCGGTGCGCGAGGCATCACAGGCCAGCGAAGGCCCCGCGCGCCCGCTCCAGCGTCTGGTCGATGATCCCCTGGTCGTGCGCGGCGCTGACGAAGCCGGCCTCGAAGGCCGACGGCGCCATGGACACGCCAGCTTCCAGCAGCGCGCGGAACAGCCGCCCGAAGCGGGCGACATCCACCTGCTGCGCTTCGGTCAAATCACGCGGCGGCGTATCGCGCAGAAAGAAGCCGAACATGCCGCCCACATGCACGGTGGAAAACGGCACGCCGGCCGCATCGGCGATCCCTTGCAGGCCGGCCATCAGCGTGCCGGCGCTGGCTTCGAGCCGCTCGTAGAAACCCGGCTGCTGCACGAGTGCCAGCGTGGCAAGGCCGGCCGCGGTGGCGAGCGGATTGCCGGACAGCGTGCCGGCCTGATACACCGGGCCCACGGGCGCCATCTGATTCATGAGGTCCGCCCGGCCGCCGTAGGCGCCGACCGGCAGCCCGCCGCCGATGACCTTGCCGAGCGTCGTGAGATCCGCCGTCACGCCGTAGCGCGCCTGCGCGCCGCCGAGCGCGACGCGAAAGCCGGTCATCACCTCGTCGAAGATCAGCAGCGCGCCGTGCGCGTCGCACACCCGCCGCAGACCTTCCAGAAACCCCGGCTGCGGCAGCACACAGCCCATGTTGCCGGCCACGGGCTCGACGATGATGGCGGCGATGTCGCCACCGCGCGCCCGGAACAGCGCCTCGACCGCATCGAGATCGTTGTACGGCGCGGTGAGCGTGAGCGCGGCGAGCGCCGCCGGCACGCCGGGCGAGCTCGGCACGCCGAAGGTGAGCGCACCGGAGCCGGCGTTCACCAGCAGGCTGTCGGCGTGGCCGTGATAGCAGCCGGCGAACTTGACCAGCAGGTCACGGCCCGTTGCGGCGCGCGCGAGACGTATCGCGCTCATGGTCGCCTCGGTGCCGGAGTTGACCAGGCGTACGCGCTCCAGGCCCGGCACCAGCCGGCACAGCGTGTCGGCCAGCTCCACCTCGGCGGCGGTCGGTGCGCCGAAGGACAGCCCGCGCGCCGCTGCCTGCTGCACGGCGTGGACCACCGCCGGCGCGGCGTGGCCGAGAATCACCGCGCCCCAGGAGCACACGTAGTCGATGTAGTCGCGGCCGTCCGCGTCGCGCACGCGGGCGCCGCTCGCCTCGGCGATGAACGGCGGCTGACCGCCGACGGCGCCGAACGCGCGCACCGGGGAATTGACGCCGCCCGGGATCAGGCCGAGCGCACGGTCGAACAGGGCTTTGGATTGGCTCATGGGTTCCTTGCGTCAGGTCGTGTGCCACAGCGCGGCGAGAGCGCGGGCGGCGGCTTCGGTGTCGATGTGCGGCCCGAACAGGCCGTGGCCGACCACGATGGCATCCGCACCGGCCGCCACCAGCGGCGCCGCGTTGTCGGCGCGGATGCCGCCGATGCAGACGATCGGGCAGTCGAGCGTCGAGCGCGCCGCGCGCAGCAGGTCGAGGCTCGCGTAAATCTCGCCAGGCTTGGTGTGCGAGGCGAAAAACCGCCCGAAGGCGACGTGGTCGGCGCCCGCCGCGAGCGCCGGGGCGGCCAGCTCGATCTGGTTGTAGCAGGTGGCGCCGATCAGCGCGTCCGGCCCCAGGCGCTCGCGCGCCACTGCCGGCGAGGCATCGTCACGGCCGAGGTGCACGCCGTCGGCGCCGACGCGCTCGGCAAGATCAATGTCGTCGTTCACGATGAACACCGCCCGGTGGCGCCAGCAAAGGTCACGCAGCGCCTTCGCCTCATCGTAGCGGCGCGCGCCGTCGTGCGACTTGTCGCGGTACTGAACCATCGCGACGCCGCCGATGAGCGCCGACTCGACCCGCGGCAGTAACTGTTCTGCGGCCAGCAGCGAGGTGTCGGCGAGCGCGTAGACGCCGTGGACACGGGCGGTGCGATCGGGTTCGTTCATGGTCGGGCGCCGCTTGAGGCCAAATCGGAATAAATTCAAAGCCTACGGTTATTTGCCGGCATCGGACACCGGTTCCTAGAATCCGCCCGTCCCGCCCGTCCGGTCAGCCCGAGGAGATTCCCATGGCGCGCATTTTCGACGACATCACGCAGACCATCGGCAACACCCCGCTGGTGCGCATCCGGCGCATGTTCAAGACCGACGCCACGGTGCTGGCCAAGCTCGAGTTCTTCAACCCGCTGTCGTCGGTCAAGGACCGCATCGGGCTTGCCATGATCGATGCGGCCGAGAAGAGCGGGCGTCTGGTGCCGGGCGGCGAGATCATCGAGCCGACCTCCGGCAACACCGGCATCGCGCTGGCGTTTGTGTGCGCGGCGCGCGGCTACCGGCTCACGCTGACCATGCCGGCCTCGATGAGCATCGAGCGGCGCAAGGTGCTGCGCGCGCTCGGCGCCGAGATCGTGCTGACGCCGCCCGAAAAGGGCATGACCGGCGCCATCGAGCGCGCCCGCGAGCTGCTGGCCGAGCGGCCCGGCAGCCTGATGCCGCAGCAGTTCGAGAACCCGGCCAACCCGGAAATCCATCGCCACACCACGGCCGAGGAAATCTGGCGCGACACCGACGGTGAGGTCGACTACCTCATCTCCGGCGTCGGCACCGGCGGCACCATCACCGGCGTGTCGGAAGTCATCAAGTCGCGCCGGCCGTCGTTCAAGGCCATCGCGGTCGAGCCCACCGCCTCGCCGGTGCTGTCCGGCGGCAAACCCGCGCCGCACAAGATTCAGGGCATCGGTGCCGGCTTTGTGCCGGCCATCCTCAACACCGGCATCATCGACGAGATCGTGCAGGTGACCAACGAGGACGCCATGGCCTACGCGCGCCGCGCGGCGGTGGAGGAAGGCCTGTTCGTCGGCATCAGCTCCGGCGCCGCGCTGTGGGCGGCCGAGCAGATCGCCAGGCGCCCGGAGGCGGCCGGCAAGACCATCGTCGCCATCATTCCGTCCGCCGGCGAGCGGTATCTCTCGACGGCGCTGTTCGCAGACATCGACGTCTGAGTTAGCGATTCGGCCCGGGGCGGGCCTCCCACATCCAGCACCGAGCCATCGGGATTGGCTGTGGGAGCGGCGCCCCCGCCGCGAATGCTGCAAGCATCAAAGATTCGGCCCGAGGGCGGGCCTCCCGCAATCCCGGCTTCGTCAGACTCTTGCGGCACGAACCCTCGCGGCGGGGATAATTTCACCCTTCCCCGCTACCCGCTGCCCAAGGAGTCCCCATGCGCACCTCGCGCTTTCTGCTGGCCACGCTGCGCGAAGACCCGTCCGACGCGGAGGTGATCAGCCAGCGCCTGATGCTGCGCGCCGGCATGATCAACCGCCTGGCGGCCGGCATCTACAGCTGGCTGCCGCTGGGTCTGCGCGTGCTGCGCCGCGCCGAGCGCGTGGTGCGTGAGGAAATGGACCGCGCCGGCGCGCAGGAGCTGCTGATGCCGGCCATCCAGCCGGCCGAGCTGTGGCAGGAATCCGCGCGCTGGGAAAAATACGGCCCGGAGCTGCTGCGCATCCGGGACCGCCACGCGCGCGAGTTCTGCTTCGGCCCCACGCACGAGGAGGTCATCACCGACATCGTGCGCCAGAAGGTGACGAGCTACCGCCAGCTGCCGGCGGCGTTCTACCAGATCCAGACCAAGTTCCGCGACGAGATCCGGCCGCGCTTTGGCGTGATGCGGGCGCGCGAATTCCTGATGAAGGACGCCTACTCCTTCCACCGCGACGCGGCGAGTCTCGACGAGACCTACGAGACCATGTACGCGGCCTACAGCGCCATCTTCACGCGGCTTGGCCTGCGCTTTCGGCCGGTGGCGGCCGACACCGGCAGCATCGGCGGCGCGAGTTCGCACGAGTTCCACGTGCTGGCCGATTCCGGCGAGGACGCCATCGCCTACTCCGAAGGCGGCTACGCGGCCAACGTGGAGCTGACGCCCGCCCCGCCGCCCGCGCCGCGCCCGGCGCCCATGGCGAGCCGCGAGTCGGTGCACACGCCCGGCCAGCACACCATCGCCGAGGTGAGCGCGTTCCTTGAGGTGCCGGCCGAGCGCATCATCAAGACACTGGTGCTGCGCGGTGCGGAGGGCGGCCTCGTCGCGCTGCTGCTGCGCGGCGATCACGAGCTCAATGCCGTGAAGGCGCTGCGCCTGCCGCAGCTGGCGCAGCCGCTGCAATTCGCCGCCCCGGCTGAGGTGCAGACGGCGCTCGGCTGCGACTTTGGCTCCGTGGGGCCGGTCGATTTTCCGGGCCCGGTGATTGCCGATCAGGACGCCGCGGCGCTGGCGGACTTCGTGTGCGGCGCCAACGCCAACGGCTACCACCTCACCGGCGTCAACTTCGGCCGCGACCTGCCGGAACCGGACGTGGCCGACATCCGCAACGTGGTGGCCGGCGAGCCGGCGCCGGACGGGTCGGGGCCGCTTGCGATTGCCCGCGGCATCGAGGTCGGCCACGTGTTCAAGCTCGGCACCGTGTACAGCGAAAAGCTCGCCTGCACCGTGCTCGACGAGAACGGCCGCGATGCGGTGATGACCATGGGCTGCTACGGCATCGGCGTGTCGCGCGTGGTGGCGGCCGCCATCGAGCAGAACCACGACGAGCGCGGCATCGTCTGGCCGCAGGCGCTGGCGCCGTTCGAGGTCGCCCTGGTGCCGATCAACCTGCACAAGTCGCCGGCCGTGGCCGAAGCCGCCGAGAAGCTCTACGCGGAGCTGACCGCGGCGGGCGTGGACGTGCTGCTCGACGACCGCCCCGAGCGGCCAGGCGTGATGTTCGCCGACATGGACCTGATCGGCATTCCGCATCGCCTCGTCATCGGCGAGCGGGGCCTCAAGGACGGTCTTGTCGAATACAAGTCGCGCCGCGCCGAGGCGGCCGAGAACATCCCACTGGCCGAAGCCACCGGCTTCATCCGTACCGCGCTGGCCGGCCTGCCTTAACGCCCGCGCCGCCAGGCGGCGGCCAGCGCGAGGCCGGCGAGGTTCTGCCACACCGAGAACAGCGCCGCCGGCAGCGCCGCGAGCGCCGGCAGGAACTTGATCGCCAGCGCCGTGGCGAGGCCGGAGTTCTGCATGCCGACCTCGATGGCGATGGCGCGCCGCTGCGCCGGGTTCGCGCCGCCAAGGCGCGCGCCAAGATAGCCGAGCGAGAAGCCGAGCACGTTGTGCAGCACCACGGCGCCGGCCACCAGCGCCCCGACGACGCCAAGCTGGTGGCGATTGAGCGCCACGATGATGGCGACGACGAGCGCCACCAGCAACATGGAAAGCCCCGGCAGCCAGCGCGCGAGCGCACCGGCAACGCCGCCGAGGTAGCGGCGCAGCAACACGCCGGCCAGCACCGGCAGCAGCACGATGCGCAGGATGTCGAGCAGCATGGCGAGCGCCGGCACCTCCACCCGCGCGCCGGCCAGCCACAGCGTGAGCCAGGGCGTCAGCAGCGGCGCCACCAGCGTGGAGGCCGCGGTCATGGCCACCGACAGCGCCACATCGCCCCGGGCGAGGTACGTCATCACGTTCGACGCCGTGCCGCCCGGGCAGGCGCCAACCAGAATCACGCCGGCGGCCAGCGCCGCGGGCAGGTGCAGCGCGCCGGCGAGCGCAAAGCCGACCGCCGGCATGACCGCGAACTGAAGACCGATGCCCAGCAGCAGCCAGCGCGGGCGGCGCAGCACGGCGGCGAGCTGCGCGCCGGTCAGCGTCAGGCCCATGCCGAACATGATCAGCCCCAGCGCCGGCACGATGGCGGCCTTGAGCGGCACGAACACCTGCGGCGCAAACCACGCGCCCGCGCAGGCGAGCAGCAGTGCGGCGGTCGGCAGCAGCGCCTCCTGGCGGGTAGTGGACACGGGCGGGGATTCCGCCAGCGGCGAGTCGTCGGGCGCCGGCATCAAGACGCCGCGCGGCGCGCCTGACACACCGGACAATCCGGGTCTTGTCGCAGGCCAATCGCCCGCCATTCGCTGCGCCGGCCGTCGAACATCAACAGGCGCCCGGCAAGCCCGGTTTCCATGCCGAGCAGGACCTTGATCGCTTCGAGCGCCTGCATGGCGCCGATCACGCCGACGATGGGCGGCAGCACGCCGACCCGCGCGCAGGGCTCGGCCTCGCTGCCGGTCTCGCGGTACAGACACCGGTAGCAGGGCGCGTCCGGGCGGTCCAGGCGAAACACCGACACCTGGCCCTCGAAGCGGATGCCGGCGCCGGACACGAGCGGCTTTCGCGCCGCCGCGCAGGCGGCGTTGATGGCGAAGCGGGTGTCGAAGTTGTCGGTGCAATCGAGCACCAGATTCACCGCCGCCACCTGCGCGGCGAGCTTTCCCTCGTCCAGGCGCGCGGTGACGGGCGTGACCTCGATCAGCGGGTTAAGTGCCAGCAGCGCGTCGCGGGCGGATTCCGCCTTCGCACGGCCGACGTCGGCGGTGCGGTGCAGCACCTGCCGGTGCAGGTTCGACACGTCCACCTGATCGTGATCGGCCACCGTGAGATGCCCCACGCCGGCACCGGCCAGGTACAGCGCCGCCGGCGAGCCGAGGCCGCCGAGACCCACGATCAGCACCCGCGCGTCCATCAGGGCCGCCTGGCCGCCGAAATCCACCTCCGGCAACACCAGCTGGCGCGCGTAGCGGTGCAGTTCGTCGTCGTTCAGTTCGCGCATGGTGTCTGGCCCAAGGTGACGCGCGGGTGGCCGGCGAGGTCGGTATGTGTTTCCACGTTCGAAAAACCGCCCGCCGTCAGCCGTGCGCGCACGGCGGCGCCCTGCGTGGTGCCGTGTTCCAGCAGCAGCCAGCCGCCCGGCAGCAGGTGCGCGGCGGCGCCGGCCACAATGACTGCGAGATCGGCAAGCCCGGCGGCGGCGGCGAGCGCGGTGCGCGGCTCGTGCCGCAGACCGTCGCCCGTGAGGCACGGGTCGTCTGGCGCCACGTACGGCGGGTTGCTGACGATGACGTCAAACCGCCGCCCGGCGAGCGGCGCGTACCAGTCGCCGTGCAGGCATTCGACATCGAGCCCGAGCCGCGCCGCGTTGCGCGTGGCGACCGCGAGCGCCGCCGCGCTGCGGTCGGTGGCGGTGATCCGCCAGCCGGGCCGCTCGCTCTTGAGCGCCAGCGCGATCGCGCCACTGCCGGTGCCCAGATCGACCAGCGCGCCGCGCGCGCCCATGCGCGCCAGCGCCAGTTCCACCAGCAATTCGGTTTCCGGGCGCGGCACCAGCACGTCCGGCGTGACGTCGAGCTCCAGCGTCCAGAAGCCCTGCGTGCCGCGCAGGTACGCCATCGGCTCGCCGGCAAGGCGCCGCGCGAGCAGCGCCTCGAAGCGCTGCATCGCCGCCGCATCCAGCGCGCGCCCGCCGTGCGTGAGCAGCCAGCTGCGCGGCACGGCCAGCGCCAGCGCCAGCAGCTGCGGGCAGTCGTCGGCCACGTGCGGCTGGCCGGCGCAGCGCCGACGGGCCGCGGCCAGCGTGTCCTGCACCGTGGGCATCGCGTCGGTCACGGCAGGCGCGCTCATGCGATCCCCAAACTCGCCAACTGCTCGGCCTCGTACTCGCGCCGCAGCGGGTCGATCAGCGCGTCCAGATCGCCCGCCATCACCTGCTCGATCTTGTACAGCGTGAGGTTGATGCGGTGGTCGGTGACGCGGCCCTGCGGGAAGTTGTAGGTGCGGATGCGCTCGGAGCGGTCGCCGGAGCCGACCAGGCTGCGCCGCGTGGCGGCCTGCGCCGCCTGCTGGCGGCTGCGCTCAGCCTCCAGCAGGCGCGATTGCAGCAGCGCCATGGCGCGGGCGCGGTTCTTGTGCTGCGAGCGTTCTTCCTGGCACTCGACCACGGTGCCGGTCGGCAGGTGCGTGATGCGGATGGCGGAATCGGTCTTATTGACGTGCTGGCCACCGGCGCCGGATGCCCGATACGTGTCCACGCGCAGCTCGGCCGGGTTGATGGGGATGCTGTCGACCTCGTCCACCTCCGGCAGCACCGCCACCGTGCAGGCCGACGTGTGGATGCGGCCCTGAGCCTCGGTGACCGGCACACGCTGCACGCGATGGCCGCCGGATTCGAACTTCAGGCGCGCGTACACGCCGCGGCCCTCGATGCGCACGATCACTTCCTTGTAGCCGCCGTGCTCGCCCTCGCTGGCGCTGACCACCTCGCAGCGCCAGCCCTGCGTCTCCGCGTAGCGCAAATACATGCGCAGCAGGTCGCCGGCGAACAGGGCCGCCTCGTCGCCGCCGGTGCCGGCGCGGATTTCAAGATAGATGTTGCGGCGGTCGTCCGGATCCGCCGGCAGAAGCAGGCGTTGCAGCTCGGCTTCGCTCGCGTCGAGCTGGTCGGCGAGCGCCGGCAGCTCGGCCTCGGCAAGCTCGCGCAGCTCCGCATCGTCGCCGGCGGCGAGCGCGCGCGCCTCATCGAGCGCCGCCTGCAGGCCGACGAATTGCCGGTAGCCCTCGGCGGTGGGCGTGAGTTCCGCGTGCTCGCGGGCGAGCGCGGCGTAGCGCTGCCCGTCCTCGGCGAGCGCCGGGTCGGCCAGCAGTACGGTGAGTTCCTGGTGGCGCTCGTCGGCAGACCGAAGGCGCGTCTCGATCGATGGCTTCATGCGTTCCCGTCGAATCCCAACAGCCGGCGCATGGCGTCGAGCAGCGCCGCGTCGCCCTGCTCGCCGGCACGGCGTATCTGCACTGACGGGCCGTGCGCCAGCTTGTTGGTGAGGTCGTGCGCCAGGCGCCGGATCACCTGCTCGGGCGGGTGACCGTGGGCAAGGTCCGCCAGCGCGCGCTCGGTTTCCACATCGCGCGTGCGCAGCATGCCGCCGCGCAGCGCTTTCACCAGCGGCACCGCCTGCTGGGCGTTGCACCACTCGACGAAGGCGTCGACCTGGGCGTCCACGATGCGCTCGGCCTCGGCGAGTGCCGCCTGGCGCGATTGCAGGCCCTCCTGCACCACGCCGCGCAGGTCATCCACCGTGTAGAGGTACACGTCGCGCAGGCTCGCCACCTCGGACTCGATGTCGCGCGGCACGGCCAGATCAACCAGAAACATGGGCCGCCGCCGCCGCGCCTTGAGCGCGCTCTCCACCGTGCCCTTGCCGAGGATGGGCAGCTCGCTGTTGGTGGACGACAGCACGATGTCGGCGCGCTCCAGCACCGCCGGCACGGCGGCGAGCGGCACCGCCTGCGCGCCATACGGCGCGGCGAGCTGCTGGGCGCGCGCGAGCGTGCGGTTGGCGATGGTGATGCTGCGCACGCCCTGGCCGTGCAGGTGGCGCAGGGTGAGTTCCGCCGTGTCGCCGGCGCCGATGATGAGCGCCGTGTGGCGGCTGAGGTCACCGAAAATCTGCCGCGCGAGACTCACCGCCGCGAACGCCACCGACACCGGATTGGCGCCAATCGCCGTGTCGGTGCGGATGCGCTTGGCGACCGCGAACGCCTGCTGGTAGGTCCGCCCGAGCCACTTGCCGACGCCACCGGCGCGCTGCGCGAGCTCGTAGGCGTCCTTCATCTGGCCGAGGATCTGCGGCTCGCCGATCACCAGCGAGTCGAGCCCGCCGGCCAGGCGAAACAGATGCCGCGCGGCGAGCGGCCCGCGGAAGATGGCCAGGTACGGGTCGACGGGCTTTTGCAGCGCCGCGCAGGCGTGGCGGAACCAGTCGAGCGGCGCCGGCGCGTCGGCGTCGTCGAGCGCCACCACCAGCTCCGTGCGGTTGCAGGTGGACAGAAGGCTCGCTTCGGCGACCGCCGGTTGCAGCAGCAGCGAGCGCAGGTGCGTTTCCATGCGTTCCGGCACGATGGCCACCCGCTCGCGCACGTCGACCGGCGCGGTGTGGTGGTTGATGCCGAGGGCGACTAGCTGCATGGCGGGATCGGGCCGGCGGTGCGGATGGCGGGCGCGGACGGCGGGCGCATAATAGGTCGGTAATCCCGCGCCGCCCGCCGCTTGCGGGCTACTGGAACCGACACCCGGCGGGCCGGGTCTTAAGCGGCATGCGC
Organism: Immundisolibacter sp.; assembly: GCF_050250495.1. GTDB lineage: Bacteria > Pseudomonadota > Gammaproteobacteria > Immundisolibacterales > Immundisolibacteraceae > Immundisolibacter. The sequence goes on from NZ_JBFWOM010000005.1 coordinate 51,264, forward strand.
AAACACCTGCTCACTTTGGTCGCTGCGTGGCTGTTGCTGGGCTGCGCCAACCGCGCCTCGCCGCCGCCGCAGGCGTCCACGCCGCCGTTCGACAGCGCCCGCACGGAGGCGATCTTCGACCTGCTGCTGGCCGACACCGCCGCCCAGCGCGGCGACCCCGCGCACGCGGTCGCGAAGTATATCGCCGTGGCCGAGCGGGCCGGAAATGCCGCCCTGGCGCGCCAGGCGGTGCAGACGGCGCTGCACGCGCAGGACATGCCGGGAGCCATCACCGCCGCTGAGGCCTGGCAGCGCATCGAGCCGCAAAGCGTCGATGCCGCCCAGTTGCTGACCGGCCTCGAACTGCAACAGGGCAACGCCGACAAGGCGCGCGCGCACCTGCGCCGCCTGCTGACGCTGAAGACCTTTCAGTCCCGGCAGGACTACCTGAACCTGGTGCGCCTGCTGAACCAGAACGTGCCGCCGGACACGCTGTTCGGCGTGCTGGACGCGCTGCTGGAGATGCGCCCGGACGACCCGCAGGCGCTGTTCGCGTACAGCCTGGCAGCAACCGGCCTTGGCCAGCCCGAGCGGGCGGACCAGCCGTCGGCGCGGCTGGTCGAGCTACAGCCGCAGGTCGACGAGGCGCTGCTGCTGCGCGCGCAAGTGTTGCTGCAAACCCGCCAGGCGCCCGCCGCGACGGACTTGTTGCGCGGCTTTCTGACCAGCCATCCGCGGCATACCGCAGTGCGCCTGACGCTTGCCCGGGCGTTGCTGGAGGAGAAGGACTACGCTGGCGCGCGGCGCGAGTTCGAGGCCGTGCTGCGCTACGAGCCGGGCAACGCGGACGCGCGCCTGGCGGCGGCGCTGCTGGCCGGTCAGATGGGCGATCGGCGCGTCGCCCGCGGCCAGTTGCTGAAGCTCGCCGGCGACAGCAAGCAGGCCGACCAGGCCAACTACTACCTCGGCAAGCTCGCCGAGGACGCGGCCGACACGCGCGAGGCAATCGCCCGCTACGCGCGGGTGCACGACGGCGAGCACCGCGCGGATGCGCTGCTGCGCCGCGCGAGCCTGCTCGCCGCGCGCGGCGACCTCGACGCCGGCCTGGCGCTGCTGAATGCCGCGGCGTCCGATACGGACGACGATCGGCTGCGGTTCCTGCTGGCCCAGTCGGACCTGCTGCTCGACGCCGACCGGCCGCTGCAGGCCGAGGCGCTCATCAACGAGGCGCTGGCGCACGACCCGAACAGCATGGATCTGCTGTTCGCGCGCTCGATGGTGCTCGACAAGCTCAACCGCCGCCCGGAAATGGAGCGGGATCTCAAGCGCATTCTTGAAATCGACCCCAAGAACGCCAACGCCCTGAACGCCTGGGGTTACACGCTTGCCAATCACGGGGAACGCCTCGACGAGGCGCACGACCTCATCAAGCGCGCGCTGGAGCAGTCCCCCGACAACCCCTACATCCTCGATAGCCTGGGCTGGGTGCTGTACCGCAAGGGCGATCTCATCGGCGCGGAAGCGCATCTGCGCCGCGCGCTCGCGCTGCTGCCGGACGCCGAGGTGTACGCCCACCTGGCCGAGGTGCTGCACGCGCAGGGCCGCACCACCGAGGCGCGCGAGATCCTGCGCGAGGGACTTGCGAAATCGCCCAAGGATGCCCGCCTGCTCGGCGTGCAGGGCAAGCTCGACCCGTGAGGCGGCTGGCCCTGCTGGTGCTGTGCGCCGCGCTGTCGGCGTGCGCCGCGCGCGGGCCGGTCGCGCCGCCGGGAGCGCCCAGTTCGTTCGCGGATCGCCTGGCGGCGCTCGACCTGCTCGGCGACTGGGCGCTGCAAGGGCGGCTGGCGCTCAAGGGCAGCCGCGATTCCGCCAGCGGCAGCGTGCACTGGTGGCAGGGCAGGGAAAGTTTCGATCTGCGCCTGCACGGTGCCTTCGGGCGTGGCGCGCTACGGTTGACCGAGAACACCGCCGGGGCGCGTCTGGAGCGCGCCGACGAGGCACCCATCGAGGCCTCCAGCGCCGCCGTGCTTCTGGCCGATGCGCTGCCCGACACACCGTTGCCGCTCGGCAACCTGCGCTACTGGGTCACCGGGCGGCCGGCGCCGGGCGCGGTCGACGCGCAGCAGCTCGACGCCGACAACCGGCTTGCGCTGCTGCGTCAGGACGGCTGGGAAATCCGTTATCTCGAATACCAGCCGGTGCCGCCGTGGGCGCTGCCAAGCAAGCTGCAGGCGACCCGCGGCGATATCGAACTGCGCCTTGCCGTGAAGCGGTGGCTGCCGGGTGCCCATGCCCCCTGACGCCGGCACCTGGTGGCCGGCGCCGGCCAAGATCAACCTGTTCCTGCACGTCGTCGGCCGCCGGGCGGACGGCTACCACCTGCTGGAGACGCTGTTCCAGTTCGTTGATCTTGGCGACGAGCTGCGCTTCACACCGCGCAAGGATGGCGAGATTCGCCTGCTGACGCCGCTGCCGGGCGTGGCGCCGGAGCAGGACCTGTGCGTGCGGGCGGCGCGCGCGTTGCAAGCGCACAGCCGCTGCCCGCTGGGCGCGGACATCGAGGTCGTGAAGCGCATTCCGATGGGCGGCGGCCTCGGCGGCGGGAGTTCCGATGCCGCCACCACGCTGCTGGTGCTGGACCGGCTGTGGGGTGTCGACCTGCCGCGGGCCGACCTGGCCGCGCTCGGGCTTGCACTCGGCGCCGACGTGCCGGTGTTCATCGGCGGCCGGGCGGCGTTTGCGCAGGGCGTTGGCGAGCAACTCACGCCCGTGGAGCCGGGCGAGCTGGCCGAGCCGTGGTACCTGATCGTCGATCCCGGCGTTGCGGTGGCCACGGCGCGCGTGTTCGCCGACCCGAAATTGACACGCAATACCCCGCCCGTGACAATTTCCGCCCTTCGCAGCGGGCCGGTTAGCAACGACTGTCTGCCGGTTACGCGGGCGCTCTACCCGGAAGTGGACGCCGCCTGCCGGTGGCTGTCCAGCTTCGGCGAGGCGCGACTGTCCGGCACCGGCGGCTGCCTTTTCGCGCGCTTCGAGGCGCGGTCGGCGGCCGAGCAGGTGTTGGCCCGCCTGCCGGCGCCGTGGCGCGGCTGGGTAGTGCGCGGCCTGAACCGTCACCCGCTGCATGAGCGGCTGGCTGCGCGCGATTGATCACGATTTCCGCTGGGGTGTCGCCAAGCGGTAAGGCACGGGGTTTTGATCCCCGCATTCCCAGGTTCGAATCCTGGCACCCCAGCCACTTCTCGCGCCCTGCGCGCTTGTTGCTCCAGTCGAGGAATCCATGGCCTACGGCGGCATGATGGTGTTTTCGGGCAGCGCCTGCCCGAAGCTGGCGGAATCCATCTCGCATTACCTCGGCCAGCCGCTCGGCAAGGTGGTGGCGGATCGCTTCAGCGACGGCGAGGTGCAGGTCGAGGTTATCGACAACGTGCGCGGCAAGGACGTGTTCATCGTCCAGTCGACCGGCGCGCCGACCGACCAGAACCTGATGGAACTGCTGATCATGGTCGATGCCATGCGGCGGGCCTCGGCGGCGCGCATCACGGCGGTCATGCCGTACATGGGCTACTCGCGCCAGGACCGGCGCATGCTGGGTGCGCGGGTGCCGATCTCGGCCAAGGTGGTGGCCAAGATGATCGCCGCTGCCGGCACGGATCGCGTGCTCACGGTGGACCTGCACGCCGACCAGATTCAGGGCTTCTACGACATCGCCATCGACAACGTGTACGCGTCGCCGGTGCTGCTGGGCGACATCTGGCGGCACAGCTACGACGACCTGATGGTGGTGTCGCCGGACGTGGGCGGCGTGGTGCGCGCCCGGGCGCTGGCCAAGCATCTCGACGACGCGGACCTAGCCATCATCGACAAGCGCCGCCCGCGCGCCAACCAGTCGCAGGTGATGAACATCATCGGCGACGTCGGCGGGCGCACCTGCGTGATGATCGATGACCTGGTCGACACCGCCGGCACGCTGGGCAAGGCGGCAGATGCGCTCAAGCAGCACGGCGCCAAGCGCGTGGTGGCCTACGTGACGCACCCGGTGCTGTCCGGCAAGGCGGTCGAGAACATCGTCGGCAGCAGTCTCGACGAGCTGGTGGTCACCGACACCCTGCCGCTGCGCGCGGACGCCGCCTCCTGCCCGCGCATCCGCCAGCTCAGCATTGCCGAGCTGCTGGCGGAGACCATGCGCCGCATCAGCGACGAGGACTCCGTCAGCACGCTGCTGATGGGCTGAATCGGCTGCGCCGCCAAGCTGTAGTACCATTTCGCGTTTCGTTTTTTCCGCGCAGCCGTGGCCGGCCCCGCCCGCCACGCACGATCCGCGACTGCGCGGGTTTTACCGTCCCCCGGGAGTGTGTCGGCCATGGACAACCAGTTTCAGATCACCGCCGAGGCGCGCAGCGACCTTGGCACCGCCTTCTCGCGCCGCGTGCGTCGCGCCGGCCGCGTGCCGGCCGTCATCTACGGCGCCGGCCAGCCGAACGCCGACATCACGCTGGACCACAACGACACCATCCACCATCTGGAAAAGGAAGCCTTCCATTCCCACGTGCTGACGGTGGACGTGGGCGGCCGCAACGAGCAGGTGGTGCTGCGCGACGTGCAGATGCACCCCTACAAGCGGCAGGTGATGCACCTCGACTTCCTGCGCGTGAGCGCCGACCGCAAGCTGCGCATGGTGGTGCCGCTGCACTTCATCGGCGAGGCCGTGGCGCCGGGCGTGAAGCAGGGCGGCGGCATCGTGTCCCACCTGATGCCGGAAGTCGAAATCGAGTGCCTGGCCAAGGACTTGCCGGAGTTCATCGCGGTCGACATCAGCAAGCTGGAGATTGACCAGTCGGTGCATCTGTCCGGCCTCGTGCTGCCGGCTGGCGTGACCATTCCGGCGCTGGCGCTGGGGCATGACCACGACCTGTCGGTCGTGTCGATCCACGCCCCGCGCAAGGCCGAGTCCGACGCGCCGGAAGCCGGCGAAAAACCTGCCGGCTGATCCAGCCCCAACCGGGGGCGACGACGTGGTCGAACTCATCGTCGGCCTCGGCAACCCAGGCCCGCGTTATGCCGACACCCGGCACAACGCGGGCTTTTGGTTTGTGGAGCGCCTCGCGGCCGCCGAGCGCCTCACGCTGAAGGCCGAGACGCGCTTTCACGGCGAAGTGGCCACGTGGTCCCGGCCGACTGGCGACGTGCGCCTGCTGAAGCCGCTCACCTTCATGAACGAGAGCGGTCGCTCGGTGCAGGCACTGGCGGCGTACTACCGCATCCCGGTCGAGCACATTCTGGTGGTGCACGACGAGCTCGATCTTGCGCCCGGCGACGTGCGCCTGAAGTCCGGCGGCGGCCACGGCGGGCACAACGGCCTGCGCAGCACCATCGGTGCGCTGAACTCGCCGGCCTTTCTGCGTCTTCGGGTCGGCATCGGCCACCCCGGCGCGGCGCCGCTGGTCACGCCCTACGTGCTCGGCAAGCCGCCGGCCGATCAGGCACGGCTGATCGAAGACGCCCTCGACGGCGCGCTCGGGCTGCTGCCGCGCCTGCTGGCCGGCGAGACAGCGCCCGTGATGCAAGCCCTCAACACCCGTCCGGCGCGCTAGCGCCCGGTCACTCAACGCTCAGGAATCGCCATGGGTTTTCGCTGCGGCATCGTCGGCCTGCCAAACGTAGGCAAATCGACGCTCTTCAACGCCCTCACGCAGGCCGGCATCGCGGCCGAGAACTACCCGTTCTGCACCATCGACCCGCACGTCGGCATCGTCGCCATGCCGGACCCGCGCCTGGACCGGCTGGCCGAGATTGTCAAGCCGCAAAAGGTGGTGCCGACCAGCATGACCTTCGTCGACATCGCGGGTCTGGTGGCCGGCGCGTCGAAGGGCGAGGGCCTCGGCAACCAGTTCCTCGCCAACATCCGCGAGACCGAGGCCATCGCGCACGTGGTGCGCTGCTTCGAGAACGACGACGTGGTGCACGTGGCGGGCGGCGTGGACCCGCTGCGCGACATCGACGTCATCGACACCGAGCTCGCGCTGGCCGATCTTGAAACCGTCGAGCGCGCGCTGCAGCGCGTCGGCAAGCGCACCAAGACCGGCGACAAGGCGGCGCTGGCCGAACAGGCGCTGCTCGAAAAAGTGCGCGCGTGTCTGGATCAGGCCAAACCGGTACGCAGCCTGCGCCTAGCGTCCGATGAAGCCGCGCCACTCACCGAACTGCACCTGCTCACCGCAAAGCCCGTCGTCTACATCGCCAACGTGGCCGAGGACGGTTTCACCGACAACCCGCTACTGGCGGCCGTGCAGCAGCGCGCGGCCGAGGAAGGCGCCGAGGTGGTGGCGGTGAGCGCGGCCATCGAAGCGGAATTGGCCCAGCTCGACGCCGATGCACGCGCCGAATTCCTGGCCGAACTGGGTCTTGAAGAACCCGGCCTCGACCGCGTGATCCGCGCCGGCTACCGCCTGCTCGGGCTACAGACCTACTTCACCGCCGGCGAGAAGGAAGTCCGCGCCTGGACCATCGCCATCGGCGCCACCGCGCCGCAGGCGGCAGGCGTCATCCACACCGACTTCGAGCGCGGCTTCATCCGCGCCGAGGTCATCGCCTACGACGACTTCATCGCCCACAAGGGCGAGGCCGGCGCCCGCGAGGCCGGCAAGTGGCGCCTGGAAGGTAAGGAGTACACCGTCCACGACGGCGACGTGGTGCATTTCCGCTTCAACGTGTGACCGGCACAGTGCCCCTTGTCTTGGGCGCGGCCTGCCGCGCGAAAAAAAATCGCCCCGCCCTTCAGGTGGACGGGGAACTTGCCGATAAAGGCAGATGAACCGTCCTCCACCCAGCCTTCAAGGGAGGCTTCAAGGTGCCAGAAGCAGCATCCGGTGCCGTGCTTCCTTTGGTTGATGGGGTTCTGAAGTCGCTGCGCGGGGCCGTGGCCGACCTGGCTGGTTGGCACTTTGGAGCGAGCCGAAAGGGGGTGTCGGCACGTACTGTCTCGCCGCGTGCTGCCGAAGGGGCGGAAGGCTCACCGGCAAGGACGTCGGCGTCGGCATGCAACCGACGGTACCGAGTGCATGGAGGGAGGCATTAAACGTGCACGTTGCACTTAACGGAGCTGGCCTGCGGGCCATGCGCGCCAAGCGTTCGTTCGTCTGCAGGCACGTCGAGTTCGATCAGGTCGTCGACCTGTCGAAAGCCTTGTGGCCGAGCACCGGCGATGTCGTGCTCGCCGCCGTCAACGAACTCGGGCATCACGTTCGCCTCGAATCACCGGAAGGCCGGCGCGTGCAGCTGTATGTCGGCGACGAGGTGTTGGTCGCTTACGGCGCACGGTACGCGCCGGATCAATTCGAGTCGGTGGTTCCGTCGGATATGGGTGCCTGCGATCTTGTCGCCGCCGGCGGCATCGCCTCCCGCGTCATCGCGCGTCACGCCAATGTGAAGCGGCCGACCGTCATCACGCCGTTGGGCATCCTGACGGATGCCGCCGGATGTGCCATCAACCTGCGCCGCTTCGTGGACATGCCGTTGCGCAAACCGGCCGTGGCGCATCAGGTCGTGGCGGTGGTCGGCACGTCAATGAACGCCGGCAAGACCACGGCGGCGGCCAACCTCATTCGCGGGCTGAGCCAAGGCGGATTGCGCGTTGGCGCCTGCAAGCTGACGGGCACCGGTTCGGGTGGCGATCTTTGGGCGATGCGGGATGCAGGCGCTGTGCTGGCGCTCGACTTCACCGACGAGGGTTTCGCCACGACGGCGGGTGCGGATTTGGCGGAGCTCGAACAGGCGGCGCGACGGTTGCTGGACCGCGTGGAGTCGGCCGATCTGGACGTCGTGGTGGTCGAAATTGCCGACGGTTTGCTGCAGCGCGAAACGGCTGCGCTGCTGAATACGGCGTCCTTCGTGGATCGTCTTGATGCGGTCTTGCTGGCGGCCGCCGATTCGCTGGGGGCGCTGATGGGAGCAGCCTGGCTGCGCGAGCGCCATCTGCCGCTACGCGCTGTGACGGGCTTGCTGACCTCTTCGCCGCTTGCCGCCAGGGAGGCGCAGCAGCACCTCGATGTCGACGTCGTGCACACCGCGATGCTGCTCGATTCGACCTACGTCACACGGCTGTGTTTTCAAGGGGCGCGCCGTTCCCTCAGCGCGGTTCGATGATCAGTCTGTGGCGGGGGCGGCGCGTGTTGTTCGCAGGGCTTGTCGCGGCGAGCCTTGGGCTCGCCGGCCTGGCGGCAACGGTGGCGTATTGCGTGCAAGTGGGCGTCGATGCGCTGGTGCGAGGCAAGCCGCTGCCGGGCCAGGCGCTCGCTTTGGGCGCCGTGTTTCTGGGCATGGCCGGCCTCGGCGTGGTGCTGGAAATCTTCCGCACGCGCGCCGCGGAACGCATCGGCCTGGGCTATGTCGCGCAGCTGCGCGCAGCGCTATTCGAACGTGTCCTTCGTGCCTCGCCGGAGCTGCTTGCGCAGCGCGGGCAGGGCGGGCTGCTGCTGCCGTTCGTGGGTGATCTCACCGCCATCAAGAAATGGGTAAGCGATGGCTTGGTTCGCCTCATCTCGGCGGTCGTGAGCAGTGTGTTGCTGCTCGGTGTTCTGACGGGGAAATCCCCGCTCCTGGGCCTGGCTGCCGGCGCGGTGCTGTTGTGTGCGATGCTCGCCGTGCTGGCCTTGGCGGCACCGCTGAACAGCGCCATCCGGGAAACACGGCATAGGCGTGGCGCGATAGCCGCCTTCGTGTCGCGTTCGATTCGCGGGGCCGGAACGATAAGGGCGTTTCATCGGTTCGATCGGGAACGCAAACGCCTGGCGCGCCGCAATGCGGCCCTGATGACGGCCGGATTGCGCCTGGCCGGCATATCGGGTGCCATGACCGCGACCGTGCATGTGGCGGCCTTGATGCTGATGGCCGTGACCTTGCTGGTGGGCGCCGCGCAGGTGCGCACCGGCGCAGTGAGCATCGGCGTTGTCGCGGCAGCCCTGTCGATCAGCGGCCTGCTCGCGGGTGCGGTACGGGACTTGGGCGTCGCGTTCGAGTTGTGGCGCCGCGCCAAGGTGTCCCTGGGCAAGATCAAGAATGCGCTGGCCATCGAGGCGGCGGTGACGCCGGCACGTTCAAGGCGCGGGCCACTGGACGGGCATGCCGCGGCGGTTGCACTGCGTGGCGTCGCGATAGACGGGCTGATCGCGAATTTCAGCGCCGACCTCACGTGCGGCGACGTCATCAACGTGGCCGGCGCGAGCGGTGCGGGCAAGTCCGCGCTGCTTGCCAGCATTGCCCGTTTGCGGGATGCCGATCATGGCCGGGTGCGGATTGCCGGCCGCAATGTGCGGGACATGCACGAGAGGACCTTGCGCAGCCTGATCGGCTATGCCGGCCCCGCCGCGCCGCTGCTGCCAGGATCGATCGGCATGAATCTGCGGTACCGGGCGCCAGGCGCTGCCCAGGACGAGATCACACACGTCATGGCGTGTTGCAACATCGCCCCGATCCTTGCGCGCCTGCCGCGGGGGCTCGACACCCGGCTTCGCGAAGGCGCGCCCGAGCTGTCGAGCAATGAGCGCCAGCGGCTCGAAATTGCGCGCGCCATGCTCGGCAAGCCGCCGGTGTTGATCCTGGACGGTGTGGACACACACCTGGATGAGGACAGCGCGTCGCGACTTGCGGTGGCTCTGGCCGACTATGACGGCGTGGTTCTGCTGGCTGCCACCGCGCCGGTGTTGCAGCGGATCGCCACGATGACCTGGCGTATCGACAACGGCACCGTGCGGGCCACTGCCGGCCCCGGGCGGCGGCTCGAACTGGTGCGACATGAATCAATCGAGGGTTACCGGTGAAGCAGGACGCGACGCGGGTTAAGCGGCCATCGGGTCGGGGGGCGGTGCCGGCTCGCAAAGTGGCCTACTACGAGTTGGCGGGGCCCGTGAGCCGGCGATTTTTCTTTTATCGGGCAAACAACGAGACACCTGGCGCGCCGCTGTTGGTATCGGTGCACGGCATTGCCCGCAACGCCGCCGCACACGTCTACAAGCTGATCGACGAGGCGGAACGTCTTGGGCTCAGTATCGTCGCGCCGCTGTTCGAGAAGGATCTGTACGGGCAGTATCAGCAGCTTGTGGATACGCGCTCCAGCGTGCGCGCGGATCTGGCATTGGCGGACATTCTCGATGCCTGTGCGCGGCTGTCGGCCGCCAGCGTGGAGCGCGTGCTCCTGTTCGGCTTCTCGGGCGGCGCGCAATTTGCTCACCGATTCACGCTCGCTCATCCCGGCCGGGTGGCCAGTGCCGTTCTGGTCAGTGCCGGCTGGTATACCTTCCCGGACAAATCGCTTGCCTATCCCTTCGGTCTTGGCGATGAGGGGAAGATGGCGCCGCCGGGGCTGGACCTCGAACGGGCACTGCGCGTGCCGCAGCACGTGATGGTCGGAGAACTCGACATCGAGCGCGACAAGTCGTTACGGCAGGGCGATTGGCTCGATCATGTGCAAGGCGCCACGCGCCTGGAGCGCGCGCGCCGCTGGGTCGAGGCGATGAGCCGTGCGTCGACGCCATTGCCGGGAGCGGTGGCGCCGACGTTTGAGATTCTGCCGGGCGTCGCCCACAGTTTTGTCGATGCGGTGGAAACCGCTTTTTTACCCCGTCGGGTGTGCGATCGGTTTGCGGCCGACGCCGACCTGGCGATCATCTGAAACGGAGAGGCGAATGCCCAAGCCGATATCTACGTTGCTGAGTGCTACCGCTGTCGTGTGCGCCCTGGGGGGCGCGCCGGTTCACGCCCGGGAAGGTTTCTCGGCAGGGACCAATGGCCTGACCTACCGGACCGACGACGTCAAGGTCAATCTTGGCGGTCGCTTGCACTGGGATGCGGTGCAGATCGACGACGACGGGGTCGATTCGAGTGACCAGGACATTCGGCGTGCCCGTCTTGAGTTGAGCATGCGCTTTCTGGATGACTGGCGCCTGCGGGTGGATCGCGAGTTCACCAACGATGGCGCCTGGCGGAACGTCTGGCTCAGCTATGACGTCAACAGGCGCATCAGGCTCAAGGGCGGCAACTTCATCGCTCCGTTCAGCATGGAGGATCTGGGCGGCTCCAACGACTCGATGTTCATAGAGCGATCCCTGGCGCATGCGCTGGCGCCCGGTTACGGCAAGGGTGTCAGCGCCAGCTACGAGGGGCGACACTTCGGCGTCTCGGGCGGTTATTTCACCGACGCGATCGACGACGAGGACAGCATTCAGGCAGAGAAAGGGAACGGTGTGTCGATGCGTGCCACCTGGAACCCGATCGAGCGGCGCCGGCAGAAGGTGCACCTTGGCATCGGCTTCGATCGCCGCGTTTTCGACAACGACGAGTCGCGGCTGATCAGCTCGCGCCCGGAGGCCTATTTCGCGCCGACCGTGCTGACGACGGGCGCGCTGACCAATCTCGACAAATCGACCAGCTACAACCTCGAAGCGGCGTATTCACTGGGTCCGGTGCTCGTGCAAGGCCAGTACATCTCGACCGACTTGGATGGCTCCGGCGGCGGCGACCTGAAGCTCGACGGCTACTACGTGCAGGCGGGTTGGGTGCTGACGGGCGAACGGCATCTTTACAGTGATTCGGCGGGCACATTCGTCGGCATAAAGCCGCGTCATGAGTGGGGCGCCGTCGAACTGGCGGTGCGTCTGAGCGCGCTCGACCTGGGCGAGGCGGGTGCCTCGCGCAGCGGCGATGCCGACGACTGGTCCGCCGGCGTGAACTGGTACCTCGGGCGAAACTTCCGTCTGATGGCCAACCTGGTTCATGCCGATGTTGACGCGGTCAACCCGGCCCGGGATCGCGACATGGACATCCTGCAAACCCGGGCACAGCTGAATTTCTGAGTCGGCCTTCGCCACAGGGCCTTCGAGCCCTGTGGCGAAGGGGCGGGCGGGCTATCAATTGCCGGTACCGACAGGCCGGGCTGTTCACCCCCCGTAGAACACCTTCTCGCCGAGATCCTTCAGCCACAGCGTGGCGTCGTCTGCGCGCGCGGCGGGTTCCTGGCGTATCACCGCTTCGGTGACTTCACCCACGAACACGCTGTGATCGCCGCGTTCGACGGTGTCGATGAGCGTGCATTCGATGTACGCCGGCACGGCGTCCAGCACCGGTGCACCGTTGGCGCCGTCCCGGTAGGGCTGGCCGGACAGCAGACCCGGCGCGGCGTCGACGGGTTTGAAGAACGCAAAGGCAATGCCGCCCTGGTTCTTGCCGAGGATGTTCAGAGCGAACTTGCCGCTCGCCTTGATGACCGCGTGCGCGCCGGAGTCGGTCTTGACGCCTAGCGCCACCAGCGGCGGCGCGAATGACGCCTGCGTTACCCAGTTGACGGTGGCGGCGGCCACCTGGCCGTCCGGCGCCTTGCCGGTGAGCACGTACAGGCCGTACGGGATCATGCGCAGCGCGGTTTTCTTGTGTTTCTCGTCCATCCTCAGGGCTCCTTTTTTCTGACGGTCGGGTTTTGCAACTCCGTGCGCACCCAGTCGGCCATGCGCCGGGCCCGGGCAAGCCAGATGTCGGCGTCGTCCGGCGGCAGGTGATCGCGCAGCGTCGCCTCGAACAGGCGCAGCCACGGGTCCACCTGCTCGGGCCGCACGCCGAAGTGGCGGTGCACGGTGTGCGGATTGTAGGTGTCGCCCCGGTAGCGCTCGCCGCCGAGATCAAGCCACCAGAAATGCGCGATGCGCGCCTTGACCGCGTCCCAGTCGCGCACCTGCGCGAACGTGGGGCCAAGGTCGGGATCGCGCCGCGCGCGGCCGTAGAAGTCGGCGATCACAGCGGCGATGGTGTCGCGGCCCAGGCGCGCGGCCAGCGCGCGATGCGGATGCGCCGTGCTCACAGGCCGAGCGTGTCCCGGTACACCTGCCAGAAGGCGCGGATGTTGCCCTCCGACAGCAGGCTGCCGGTGGGCTCGACGCCGCGGCCTTCCATCTCGATGACTTCGGTGGCGCCGGCCTCGGCGGCCTCGGCCGCGCGCTGCACGAGCTCCGTGGCCTCGCCATCCTCCATCGAGATGAGGCCCGCCGGGCCGATCAGGTTGAACTGCTTGAGGCGAATCGCGGTGAGTTCCGCGTCGTCGTCGGCGTAGCCGAAGTGCGTCCACACGAGTTCGAAGTGCCCGACGCCCTTGGGCAGCACCTGGCGCACGGCGAGCGTGTTGGCGATCTGCTGGATCACGAGGTTCGGGAACAGCGTCTGGATCACCGCCGACTTGCCGTCGGCGAACTCCGGCCGGCCGGCCAGCAGCGTGGGGTCGGCCAGCGTGTAGGTTTCGTCGTAGGTGCGCAGCTTGTCGTCCACGTAACCGTCGCGACCGGATTCCGGCGCCTTGTTTTTCGACGTGAGCACGCTGTGCCGCAGCGTCGGGTCGAGCTCGATGCCGCCCTCCTGCGTCGATCGGTACAGGCCGAAGGTGCAGTGGAACAGGTGCAGCAGGCTCGCGTGATACGGATCGCGCAGGTTCTCGGCGTATACCTTCCAGTTGGCGTTCATGTACTGGCGGGTGGTGCCGAGCAGGCGCAGCGGGCGGTTGAAGATGCGCTGCACGTAGTGCGCGGCGGTGGCACCGATGTGCGCTTCCACCGCCGGCAGGCCGGCATCGAAGGTGCCGAACACGAGGCCGTGGTAGTCCTCGACGCGCAGCGTTTGCAAACCGTGATCGGCCAGCTCGAAGTCGGCCGGGTAGCCGCCCTTGCCACCCAAGCCCCGGCGAAACGGCACGCCGACCAGATTGCCGCCTGCGTCATACGCCCATTGGTGATAGACGCAGGTGTGCGTGCCGCTGGCGCCGACGTTGCCACGCAGCTCGCGACACACCAGCGCGCCGCGGTGGGCGCAGCGGTTCACCCAGGCGTGGATGGCGCCCTGCCCGTCCCGCGTCATCACTACCGGCGTGTCGCCGACGAAGGTGGCCTTGAAGTCGCCGGCGTTCGGGATCTCGGCGGCCAGTCCGAGGAAATTCCAGGCCGGGCCGCGGAAGATGCGTTCCTGCTCCAGCGCGTACAGGTCCGGGTCGGTGTACACCCGGTACGGCACGCGGGCGACGCCCTCGGCCGGCCAGTCCAGTTTCGGCGTGATGACAGGGGCGGCAGGCGCATTCATGGCCGTCTCCTCCGGCGGCGGGCTGGGGCGACAAATCTACGCCCGTGTGGCGCGCCGCGGGAAGCCGAGCGCCCGGCTCGGCAGACGCCCGGGGCCGGCTTTGAATGTGCGCCACAAGCGGCCATCATTGACGCTCGCCGCCCCCACCCGCCCGAGCACGCCATGACCGACCGCTTCACCGGCACCGACCGCTACGTCGCCACCGACGACCTGACGCTGGCGGTGAACGCCGCCATCACGCTGCAGCGCCCGCTGCTGATCAAGGGCGAGCCCGGCACCGGCAAGTCCATGCTGGCGGTGGAGGTGGCGCGCGCGCTCGGCAAGCCGCTGCTTGAGTGGCACGTGAAGTCCACCACCAAGGCGCAGCAGGGCCTGTACGAGTACGACGCCGTCGCGCGCTTGCGCGACTCGCAGCTCGGTGACGCGCGCGTGCACGACATCGGCAACTACATCATCCGCGGCAAGCTGTGGCAGGCCTTCGAGGCCGAAGAGGCGCCGGTGCTGCTGATCGACGAGATCGACAAGGCCGACATCGAGTTCCCGAACGACCTGCTGCTGGAGCTCGACCGCATGGAGTTCCACGTCTACGAGACGCGCGAAACCATCCGCGCCCGCCAGCGGCCGATCGTCATCATCACGTCCAACAACGAAAAGGACCTGCCGGACGCCTTCCTGCGGCGGTGCTTTTTCCACTACATCCGCTTCCCGGACGCGGACACCATGGCCCGCATCGTGGACACGCACTTCCCGGGGCTGAAGCGGGATCTGCTGGCCGCGGCGCTCGGCACGTTCTTTGAACTCCGCGACACGCCGGGCCTGACCAAGCGGCCGTCGACGTCCGAACTGCTCGACTGGATCAAGCTGCTGCTGGCAGAGGACATCCCGGCCGACGCGCTGCGCGCGGCCGACCTCAAGACCAGCCTGCCGCCGCTGTACGGCGCGCTGCTCAAGAACGAGCAGGACCTGCACCTGTTCGAGAAGCTGGTGTTCCTGCACCGGCGCGAGGGGCGCTGAGGCCGGGCCATGTTCGGCTCGTTTCTGGAACACCTGCGCGGCACCGGCATCCCGGTGAGCGTGCGCGAGTACCTCACGTTTCTGGAGGCGCTCGCCGCCGACGTGCCGCCGCACAGCGCGGACGGGCTCTACCACCTCGCCCGCTGCGCGCTGGTGAAGGACGAGAAGTTCTACGACCGCTTCGACACGGTGTTCGCGGCCTATTTTCGCGGCGCCGAACTGGCCTTCGGGGAGCTCGGCGGCGCGATTCCCGACGACTGGCTGCGCAAGGAAATCGAGAAGCTGCTGTCCGACGAGGACAAGGCCAAGCTCCAGTCGCTCGGCAGTCTCGACGCGCTATTGGAGACGCTGCGTCAGCGTCTTGCCGAGCAGCAGGGCCGCCACCAGGGCGGCAGCAAGTGGATCGGCACCGGCGGCACCTCGCCGTTTGGCCACGGCGGCTACCACCCGGAAGGCGTGCGCATCGGCGGCGAGGGCCGCCAGCGGCGCGCTGCCAAGGTGTGGGAGCAGCGGCAGTTTCGGGATCTCGACGACCAGGTCGAGCTCGGCACGCGCAACATCAAGGTGGCGCTGAAGGGCCTGCGGCGCCTGGCGCGCGAGGGTCTGCCCGAGGAACTCGACCTCGACGGCACCATCCGCGGCACGGCCCGGCGCGGGTATCTCGACCTTCACCTGCGCCCGGAGCTGAAAAACCGCGTCAAGGTGCTGCTGTTCCTGGACGTCGGCGGCTCCATGGACCCGCACGTGCGCCTGTGCGAGCGTCTGTTCTCGGCCGCGCGCGGCGAGTTCAGGCACCTCGAATATTTCTACTTCCACAACTGCGTCTACGAGCGCCTGTGGCGCAGCAACGCACGCCGGCACGCCGAGCGTTTCTCGACCTGGGACGTGCTGCGCAAGTACGGGCGTGACTGGAAGGTGATCTTCGTCGGCGACGCGTCGATGGCGCCGTACGAGATCACGCACGTCGGCGGCTCCGTCGAGCACCGCAACGACGAGGCCGGCGCCGTGTGGCTGCGCCGGCTGGTGGACGCCTGGCCGTCCGCGGCGTGGCTGAACCCCGAGCGCGAGGCGGACTGGGGCTATATTCCGTCGATCGGTCTGGTGCGCGAGCTGATGCAGGACCGCATGTACCCACTCACCGTGGGCGGGCTGGAGCGCGCCGTGCAGGCATTACGACGTTGACGCGGCGGACCATCACGCAGCCGCCGCGCGAGGGGAAAGCATGAAAAAACGCTTGATCGTCGGCGTCAGCGGCGCCACCGGGGCCGTGTACGCCTACGAGCTGCTGCGGCAGCTGCGCGCCATGGGCGGCATCGAAACGCACCTGGTGATGTCGTCCGCGGCGGTGCTCACAGCCCGCCAGGAGCTGCGCCGCGAGCGGGCCGATTTCGAGGCCGTCGCGGACGTGATCCACAACGTCAAGGACATCGGGGCCAGCATCGCGTCCGGCTCGTTCATCACCGAGGGCATGGTGATCGTGCCGTGCTCGATGAAGACGCTGGCCTCGGTGGCACACGGTTACTCGGACAACCTCATCTCGCGCGCCGCGGACGTGATCCTGAAGCAGCGCCGGCGCCTCGTGCTGGTCACGCGCGAGACGCCGCTGAACCTCGCCCACATCCGCAACATGGAGGCGGTGACGCTGATGGGCGGCATCATCTTCCCGCCGGTGCCGGCGTTCTACGCCGATCTCACCACGCTCGACGACATGGTCACGCACACCGTCGGGCGCATCCTGGATCTGTTCGGCATGGAGCACACGCTGGTCAACCGCTGGCGCGGGCTCGGTGACACGCTTAAGGATTGAGGGGCAGGGAGGCTGCGTTTCCCGTCCGGGACAGGGAGCCCCGGCGCGGATCAAGAACCTCAGTTCTTGATCCGCGGAGCGCGCCGCGGGCATGTACCGCGGCGCAGCGAGTAGAAAAATTCCACGGACGGAATTTTTCTACTTCAAATAGCGGTCCCGCCGCTCACCGGCAGCACGTAGCCGGTCAGATACGACGCCTCCGGCGACGCCAGAAAGCAGATCGCCGCCGCCTGTTCCTCGGGTTTGGCAAAGCGCTTGATGAAGGCGTCCTGCAGGGTCTGGTCCATCACGCCGCGCATCCATTGCTGGTCGCGCTCGGTGGGCGGCGTCGGCGTGCGCGGGATGGCGCGCTGGCCGACATCCGTGCCGCCGGGGGCGATGCAGTTCACACGCACGCCGAACTCGGCAAGCTCGTACGCCAGCGACACCGTGATGGCATGCACGCCGCCCTTGCAGGCGGTGTACGGCACCCGGTAGACGCCGCGCGTGGCGGTGGAGCCGACGTTGACGATGGCGCCGGCGCGCCGCTCCACCATGTGCGGAATCACCGCCCGGCAGGTCCACAGCGTCGGCCACAGCGAGCGCTGCACCTCTTTTTCGATTTCCTCGGGTGCGTATTCCCAGTACGGGCGCGCCCAGATGGTGCCGCCGACGTTGTTGACCAGCACGTCGATGCGGCCATACGCCGCCAGTGCCGCGGCCGTGATCTGCTGCGCGCCTGCCCAGGTTTCAAGATCGCCGAGCGCGATTTCCGCCTGCCCGCCGGCGGCGCGGATCTCGTCCCGCACCGCCTCCGCCTGCGGCGCGGCGCGATCGGCGACGATGACCTGCGCGCCCTCGGCAGCGAGCCGCAGCGCCGTGGCGCGGCCGATGCCCTGTGCGGCGCCGGTGACGACGGCGACGTGGTTGTCGAAGCGGCGGCAGTGGTAGGCGTTGTCGGTCATGAGGCTTGTCCTTCGGGTGTCAACGAGTGAGCGCCTTGTGCAGCTTGCCGACCACGCGCAGCGTCAGATCAGCATCCGCAAACGTGCGGCAGGCCAGCGCGTAACCCTGCTGTTCTTCCTCGGCCGTCACCTGGTCACGGCTCATCTTGCGCGTGTGGTACCGGCCGCTCAGCACCTGAATCTTGCACACGCCGCAGCCGCCGCCATAGCAGCCTTGCGGAATGCCCTTGCGGCCGAGGCGGCTCATGCCGTGCAACACGGACTGTTCCTCGGCGCAGGGAAAGCTCTCGCCGCTGTCGGTGATGAGGATGCTGTGCTGGGTCATGGGCGGGCGCGGTCGGGTTGGCAGGCTTGTCGCTTAAAATGGCCTTTTTCCGCAACAGGCAGGCGAGGCCATGGCTTACGACAAAATCATTGTACCGACCGACGGCACGCGCATTACCGCCAAGGCCGACAACTCGCTGAACGTGCCGGACCGGCCGATCATCCCGTTCATCGAGGGTGACGGCATCGGCATCGACGTGACGCCGCCGATGATCGAGGTGCTCGACGCCGCCGTCGCCAAGGCCTACGGCGGCAAGCGCTCGATCGCCTGGATGGAAATTTACGCCGGCGCCAAGGCGGCCGCGCTGTACGGCAACGACACCTACCTGCCGGCCGAGACGCTGACCGCGATGCGCGAGTTCCTGGTCGGCATCAAGGGCCCGCTGGAGACGCCGGTCGGCGGCGGCATCCGCTCGCTGAACGTGGCGCTGCGCCAGGAACTGGATCTGTACGTGTGCCTGCGCCCGGTGCGCTACTACACCGGCACGCCGAGCCCCATCAAGCGCCCGGAGGACACCGACATGGTGATCTTCCGCGAGAACTCCGAGGACATCTACGCCGGCATCGAGTGGGCGGCGAAAACCCCCGACGCGCGCAAGGTCATCGATTTCCTGATCAAGGAAATGGGCGTCAAGAAGATCCGCTTCCCGGAAAGCTCCGGCATCGGCATCAAGCCCGTGTCCGAGGAAGGCACCCAGCGCCTGGTGCGCAAGGCCATCCAGTACGCCATCGACAACGACCGCCCGTCGGTCACGCTGGTGCACAAGGGCAACATCATGAAGTTCACCGAGGGTGGCTTCCGCGACTGGGGCTACGCACTCGCCAAGGGCGAGTTCGGCGCGGTCGAGATCGACGGCGGCCCGTGGTGCAGCTTCAAGAACCCGCGCACCGGCAACGACATCGTGGTCAAGGACGCGATCGCGGACGCCTTCCTGCAGCAGATCCTGACCCGCCCGCGCGACTACAGCGTGATCGCCACGCTGAACCTCAACGGCGACTACATCTCGGACGCACTCGCCGCGCAGGTCGGCGGCATCGGCATCGCGCCCGGCGCCAACATGTCGGACACCGTGGCGCTGTTCGAGGCCACGCACGGCACCGCGCCCAAGTACGCCGGCAAGAACATGTCGAACCCGGGCTCGATCATCCTGTCCGGCGAGATGATGCTGCGGCACCTCGGCTGGACCGAAGCGGCGGACCTGGTGGTCAAGGGCATCTCGGGCGCCATCCAGGCCAAGACCGTGACCTACGACTTCGAGCGCCTGATGGACGGCGCCACCAAGCTCGGCAGCCGCGAGTTCGGGCGAGCGATCGTCGCCAACATGTGAGGTAAACACGCCCGGCGACGCTTGGTCGCCGGGCCGTTTTCGGGACACAAAAAAAGCGGGTGGACCATCAGGCCCACCCGCTTTTTTGTTGCGTTGAACGCCGGCGCGTCTGTTACAGCGCCTTGCTCACGCTGAACACGGCGCGACCGTCGCACCAGTCGCCGAACGGCTCGGCACCGCCGAAGCAGTCGCTGCCGCTGAGGTCGGTGTCGGTGTAGGCCAGCTTGAGGCCAATGCCCGCCACCGTGGTCGAGGCGTACAGCGACCAGTTGTTGTAGTCCGGCGCGCCGAACTTGAGGTTGCGCGAAATGTCCTGGTGGCCGAAGGTGGCACCCACGGTGAAGGAGCCGACCGGCGCGGACAGGCCGAGTTCGGAGTACAGGCCCTTGCCGGTCTCGTTGTAGAAGTTGGGGCTCCACATCACCATCAGGCTGGCGGTGGCCGGGCCGACCGGGTAGGTCAGCGTCGGGCCGAATTCCCAGTAGTCGTACTTGAGGCCGGAGTTGTCCGACACGCCGGGGTAGGCGTAGTAGATGCCGCCGAACTTCCAGCCCAGGTCACCGACCTTGCCGGTCATGCCCGCGTACAGGTCGACTTCAATGTGCGCCTCGTCGGTGGCGCCGAAGTCGCTCTCGCTGAAATCGACGTTCGAGGCCCACACGCCGGCGTATGCGCCGCTGCTGTGAGCGTAGTCCAGACCGCCCTGGATGGCCGGCTTCTCGTCGGTCTGGCTCAGGCCGCGGAACACGTAGTCGCTGGTCAGGCCGATGTTGCCGGTGATGTCGGCAGCGGCACCGACACTGGCCAGCAGGCCGACGCTGGCGAGCGAGCTCAGGAAAACGGTTTTCATGCTGTGCAGGTCTCCCATGCTTGCCCGGGCGCCGGAATGGCGGCGGGCGCCCGGAATCTATTGCAATGTTCGCGCCAGCTCATATCAGCCCGCTGCCCGCTGCGCGAGGCCACAGCCCTCGCTGACAATGCTCAGTAGCAGGGCACGTCATGGGCCGCGCGCGCCAAAATGGTGCTGTTGGTTGGGCGTGAACGTTGTTGCACTATACGGGCGCCGCAGTTGTGCGGCTGCGGCGCGTGTTGAGCGCGCCGTCAACAACGAAGAGGGGATACCCACCATGTCAATGATGAAAGAATTCCGAGATTTCGCGATGCGGGGCAGCGTGGTCGACTTGGCGGTCGGCGTGGTCATCGGCGCTGCCTTCGGCGCCATCGTCAAGTCCCTGGTGGACGACGTGCTGATGCCGCCAATCGGTCTGCTGCTCGGCAACGTCGACTTCTCTAACCTGTTCCTGGTATTGAAAGAGGGCGCCACGGCAGCGCCCTACCTGTCAGTTGCCGCCGCGAAAGCGGCCGGTGCCGTTACGCTGAACTACGGCTTGTTCATCAACGCCATCGTGAGTTTCCTGATCGTCGCGTTTGCGATCTTCATGGTGATCAAGAACCTGAACCGGCTCAAAAAACCCGAGCCGGCGGCGGCGCCGACCACCAAGGACTGCCCGCACTGCGCCACCGCCATTCCGCTGGCGGCCACGCGCTGCCCACATTGCACGTCGCAGCTGTGAGCTAAGGCGCGCAGGCGCTCCCAAAAAAAGCCCCGGGCGACCCAGTCGTCCGGGGCATTTTTTTTATGGCGTCCACTCGATACCCACGAACAGCTCGCGCGGTCGGCCGGGGAAGTAGCGGTAATTGCCGAAGGCCAAGTCCGCCCGCTCGGCGTAATTGCGGTTGGTGAGGTTGGTCAGGCGCGCGAACAGCGTGGCGTGGGGATTGGCGGTCCAGTCCACGCGCAGGTTCGCGAGCGTGTGGCCGGGGTAGCGGGCGCTGTTGGCGGCGTCGAGGTAGTAGCGGCCCATGCGGATGCCCTCCAACTCCACGGTCAGGTCGCGGCGGGGTTGATAGAGCCAGCGCAGGTTGGCCATGAACGGCGGCGCGGTGTCGATCTCGTTGCCGCGCTCGATGGTCTCGCCGCCGCTCGCGACGCGGTCGAAGGCGTAGCGGTGGCGGGCGAGGCTCGCGGCGAGGTTCAGCTCGTGCCGGGTTGCCGGGCGCCAGGTGGCCTCGGCTTCGAGCCCGTAGTGCCGCGTCTTGCCGTCGCTGACGTTGAAACCCTGCGCGTCGGCGAAGATGAAATGGCGCTTTTCCATGCCGAACGCGGTCAAGTCCACGCGCAGGTCGGACCAGGCGCGCCGGTAGCCGAGTTCCACTCCGTCGAGGCGCTCGCTGTCGAGATCGGCCGTGGTCTGGCCCCGTTGCAGGCGGTACAGCTCGGTGACCTGCGGCGGCCGAAAGCCGCTCGACAGCGCCGCGTGCCATTGACCGTCGGCCAGCTCCCCGTGACGCAGGCCAAGCCGGCCGGCGAGGTTGGTGAAGTCGTCCTTGCGGTCGGCCGGGCGGTTGTAGAGACAGCCTCCGAAGCCGCACGGCGTGCCATCGTCCCGCGTGTTGCCGTCGAGCGCCCGGTTGTCGTAGTCGTAGTCAAGGTACTCGCCGCGCAGGCTCGCCAGCACGTGCCAGCGGCCGGCGGCGTCGAGCGGCACATCGAGCGCCTGCCACAGCCCCGCCATGCGCGAACCGACCTCGAAGTCGTAATGCACGCCCGCCGGCCGGGTCGCCTGCTGGGCTGGCGTGCCGGTGGTGAGCGGCCGGGCCTGGAACTCCTGCAGGAAGCCGCGCGCGTACTCGACCACCGCGCCGCCCTGCCAGTCGATGCCACCCGGCAGCGGCTTGCGCAGATCGAGCAGCACGCCGGCGCTGCGCTGGCCGTTGGTCTCGGTGGGCTGGCCGAGCAGGAAGTGCTGCAGGAAATCCATGTACGACCAGCGCGCGTAGGGCGTGATCGACAGCGCCGCGTCATTGCCGAGCACGGTGCGCCAAGCGCTGGCCGCGCGTGCCGACGAGGCGTCGCGGTAGGCCTCCGGATTCACGTTGTCGCGCCTGAGACCGGCCTTGCGGTAGGCGTTCTTGCCGACGATGAAGCCGGCGGTTTCCTGGTTGAGGTTGCTCGCGGCAAGCCGCGAGGTGACCTGCCAGCGGCCGAGGTCGGTCGCGTGCGCGAGGCCGAGCTTTTGCTCGCCGACCGGCGCGGCGTCCCGAAAGCCGTTGCTGTCCATGCCCTGCGCGTCGAGCCGCCAGTGCCGCGAGCCGGCGGACACGCGGCCGGTGGCGGTGTCGTCGGGTCCGGCTTCCAGACCGACCGTCCACGGCTGCGGTCCCGGCCGGTGCGAGACGATGTTGATGGCGCCGTGCAGCGCGTTGGCGCCGTACTGGCTGCTGGCCGGGCCGCGGGCCACCTCCACCGCAGCAGCCTGCGCGAAATCAACCTCGAACAGCTCGTTCACGTTGCAGAAGCCGGCCGGCCGGATCGGGATGCCGTCCTCCAGAATCTGGAACGCGCCACAGGCGCCGGGGCCGGTGAGCACCGGCGAGCGGATGGCGATCAGGCTCTCCTGGCCGTCGCCGCGGCTCACCCACACGTCCGGCACGCGCGCGAACAGTTCGCTCGCGTGCGCGGGGCGCGTGCGGGCGATGTCGGCGGCGTCGATGCGGCTGCCGCTGCCGGCGGCGGTCCACTGCGCGATGTCGCGCGGTGCCTCGATGGTCACCACCAGCGGCGGGGTGTCATCGCTCCGGCCGTGGGCCGGAGCGAGGGCCGCACTGCCCAGCAGCACTACCGCGAGCCAGGGATGGCTCGCGCCCCGATCAAGCACGGTACGTGCTTGATCGGGGGAGCCTGTCGCGGGCATGTACCGCGACAGCGCGAGTTGAAAAAAGCATGGATGCTTTTTTCAACCTAAGCCGTTACCTGGATGAACCAGGCCACCAGCTTGGCCAGCACGCCGTAGGCCCAGTTCTTGACCGCGAGCCACCAGCCGCCGGCCTGCTCGCGCTGCGTCTGGTGGGCGCGCTCGATGAGATAGGCGTGGATGGCGTTCGCGTCGTCGGCGCTGAGGTATTTCGACCAGCCGACCATGCCGAGATCCTTGTACAGGCCGTCGAGCACGATCTTGTCGAACAGCGCGTGCGTGCCGGGCTGCATGTAGCGCAGGTCGGCGAGCGTGGGCGACTCGGCGTTCAGGCCGTGACACACCGAGCAGTAGGCGTGGTAGAGCGCGTCGCCTTTGCCGATGGTGTCGGCCGACGCCGTCTGTGCCGGGGGCTGCGGCAGCACCGGCGGCGGCGGCGCGGGCGGCAATTGCGCACTGCCGCCGAGCTTGAAGGCCAGCAGGCGGCCGCCGACCTGGTCGCCCTCGCGCGGCGCGATGCCGCCGGCCAGTCCCAGCGCCCCGCCCCAGCCGACCATGACCGCCACGTACTGCTCGCCATCGACGGCGTAGCTCACCGGCGGCGCCACGATGCCGGATTGCGTGGGCGCGCTCCACAGGCGCTGGCCGTTGTCGGCGCGGTAGGCCACCAGCTCGCCCTTGGCGTTGCCCTGGAACAGCAGGTTGCCGGCGGTGCTGAGCATGCCGCCGTTCCACGGGCCGTCGTGCTGCACGCGCCAGACTTCCTTCTGCGCTACCGGATCCCAGGCGCCGATGTGGCCCTTGGCGATGGCGCGCATCACGTTCCGCGTGAGCGCCGGGTCCTGGCCCGGCGGCGGCATGGCGGCGGCCATGTCGACCGCCATGTTCCACGGGTGGCGGCCGTACTCGAAGCCCTTCTCCTGCGCATACGTGAACGGCAGATCCTGCGCCGGGATGTACACCAGGCCGGTCAGCGGGCTGTAGGACATCGGCTGCCAGTTGTGGCCGCCGAACGGCGCCGGGAAGATCAGCTTCTTCTCGTCGCGGTACTGGTTGGGATCGGACTCCACCGGCCGGCCGGTGGCCGGGTCCACGTGCGTGGCCCAGGTGACGTGCACGTAGTTCTCGGCCGAGATGAACTGCCCGGTGGCGCGGTCCAGTACATAGAAGAAGCCGTTCTTGGGCGCCTGCATGATCACCTTGCGCAGCTGCCCGCCGAGCGTGATGTCGGCCAGGATCATGTGCTGCGTGGCGGTGTAGTCGAAGGTCTCGCTGGGCGTGGTCTGGTAGTGCCACACGTGGCGGCCGGTGTCCGGGTCGAGCGCCACGATGGACGACAGGAACAGGTTGTCGCCGTCGGCCTTGCTGCGCTCCCAGCGGTTCCACGGCGCGCCGTTGCCGACGCCGACGTACAGCAGATTCAGGTCCGGGTCGTAGGCCATGGAATCCCACACCGTGCCGCCGCCGCCACCCTTGTTCCACCACTCGCCGGCCGGGTTCCAGGTCTTGGCGGCCATCTCCATGTCGGGGGACTCGTAGCCCCTGGACGGGTCGCCCGGCACGGTCCAGAAGCGCCACACCATCTGGCCGGTGTTGGCGTCGTAGGCGGACACGTAGCCGCGCACGCCGTACTCGGCGCCGCCGTTGCCGATGATGACCTTGTCCTTGACGATGCGCGGCGCGCCGGTGATCGAGTACGGCTTGCTCGGGTCGATGGTGAGCGTTTCCCAGGCAAGCTGCCCGGTGGCGGCGTCTAGCGCAACAAGCCGCCCGTCGATGGTGCCGACGTAGACGCGGCCCTTCCACACCGCCGCACCGCGGTTCACCACGTCGCAGCAGGCATTCACGCCCCAGGCGCGCGGCACCTTGGGGTCGTAGGTCCACAGGGTCTTGCCGGTGGCGGCGTCGATGGCGTACACGCGGCTCCAGTCGCCGGTGGTGTAGATGACGCCGTCCACCACGATGGGCGTGGCTTCTAGCCCGCGCCGGGTGCCGAGGTCCGCGTACCAGGCCAGACCCAGCTTGCCGATGGTGTCGGCATTGATGCCGTCGAGCGGGCTGAAGCGCTGCTCGCCGTACGTGCGCCCGTGGGCGAGCCAGTTACCTGGTTCACCGTCGGCGCCGATGATGCGCGCCTCGTCCACCGCGCCCGGCGTGGCCTGCGCGCCGTGGATGCCCAGCACCAGCGCCGCAATGGCCAGCGCATGACGCACGTTCCGTGAACCCATTGGTTTCCCCTCCCGAAATCCTTTTCGAACGCCCGTTCAGCGCGGCGCCGGCATTATGGCAAAAAGCCCCGACGACCCGCCGCGGCCATCACGGCGCGGCGACCGCATCCGCCTGCGCCCACCGGTACGCCGGCAGCAGGGCCAGCGCCAGCAGCAGCGTGAAGCCGGCCCAGCACTGGATGGCCGCCGGCAGGCCGAGTTGCTGGGCGATCACGCCGATGAAAAACGGCCCCGTCAAATGCGACAGGCCCCAGCCCATGCCGCCGATGGCGAGTGCCGAGCCGCGCGCCTCGGGGGGTGCCGCGGCGGCGACGATGAGCTGGTAGTACAGCAGCAACATGCCGGAGGCGACGCCGATCAGCCCGATCAGCGCGCCGCTGGTCGGCAGCCAGGTGCCGAGTGGCGCGGCATACAGCAGCGCCGCTAGTGCGATGCCGGCCCCGACCGCCAGCGGCAGCCCAGCTCGCGAGCCGAGCGCCCGGGCGAGCAGCAGCGTCGCCGCCGCGGCGCCGAGCGGGCGCAGCGCCATCAGCGGGCCGATGGCGCCCTCGCCGAAACCGAGATCACGCAGCAGGATCGGAAAGAACGACTGCGCCAGCGACACCGGCTGCGCGCACAGAAACGAGGTCAGCAGCGCAAACCAGATGGCGCGGCGCCGAAACAGCGGCCCGAAATGCGCGCCGAGCGCGGCGCCATGACCTGCCGTGCGCGCAACTTTGGGCAAGCAGGCCGCCGCCAGCAGGGCGATGCCAGCGATGCCGGCAAACACCGCGAACGTGCCGCCGTACCCGAAGCCCAGCACCAGCACGCCGGCGAGCGCGGTGCCGGAAATCTGCCCGAGGCTCATCAGCGTGTTCAGCCGCCCGAGGTTGACCGCCCGCTCGCCCGGCAGGGCCGCCGCGATCGATTGCGAGGCCGGCCAGAACACGCCGCGCGAGTAGGTGAGGAACAACTGCGCCGCGAGCAGCGTCCAGAAGTCCCGGGCAAAGATGCACGCGACGCCGCCGAGCGCCAGCGTGAGCGCGGCCTGCATCAGGATGTTGCGTCCGCCCCAGTGGTCCGCCGCCGCGCCGCCGTACAGGCCGAGCAGCAGCTGCACCACCACCGGCGCCCCGAGCACGGTGCCGATGCGCAGCGGATCGAGCCCGATGTGGGCCGCGTACAGCGGCAGCACGATGTGCGTGAGGCCGAGCCCGAAGTTCCAGCCGACTGTGGCGATGCCGAGCGCGAGCGCCGGCCCGGACCAGGCGGACGGCGTCCGCTCAGCGTCCACGGGGTGCCGCCGGGGAGGTCGCGTCCGTCACGCGTCCGCAGGCCGCTGCCAGAGCACGTCAGGCACGCCGGCGGCGCGGTTCAGGCTGCGCGACAGCACGAACAGCAGGTCCGACAGGCGGTTCAGGTACTTGAGGCCCGTCTCGCCGCCCGGCTCGGTCGCCAGCAGCGTCACCACCCGCCGCTCGGCGCGCCGGCACACGGTGCGCGCCAGATGACACACCGCCGCCGCGGGGCTGCCGCCCGGCAGGATGAAGTCGGCGAGGGGTTCCAGGTCCGCGTTGAGCTGGTCGAGCCAGCCTTCGAGGCCGGTCACTTGCGCGTCGGTGAGGATGCTGTGGCCCGGGATGCACAGCTCGCCGCCCAGATCGAACAGCCGGTGCTGAATATCGGACAGCCAGCCGTCGATGTCGCCCGGCAGCGCGTGCGTGCGCAGCATGCCGATCACGCTGTTGAGTTCGTCGACCGTGCCGTAGGCCTCCACGCGGGCGGCGTCCTTGGCCACGCGCGAGCCGTCCCCAAGGCCCGTGGTGCCCTTGTCGCCGGTGCGGGTATAGATGCGGGTCAGGCGCTTGCCCATGCGGGCCTCCGGGTGTTGGCGGTCAGGGCAGATGCAGCGGCGGGCGGCCGGCGCGCTCGCGCATCAGCGTGATGGCGGCACGCACCTGCGGGCGCGACACCAGCCAGCGCTCCAGGTGGTACTTGCCGGGCAGGTTGAGCAACGCAAACGACCCCAGCACCGTGACGACCCCCGGGCCGGGGAGCACCATCATGGCCAGCCCCGCCACCAGCAGCACCAGGCCGACCAGGTTCTTGGCTACCAGCAGCGTGTAGCGCAGCAGCCAGTGGCCGGTGTGCGGCACCGGCGGGCGGTGCTCACGAAAGAAGTAATCCTGCGGCAAACGCGCCACCAGCACCGGTAGCAGCAGCAGGGTACCGAGCAGCGTGAGCAGGGACACCGGCGTCGCCCACGCCAGCCACCCCGGGTCGAAGCCGACCAGCGCCAACACGCGTGTTACCAGGTCGCGCACCGCGTCGATCACGCGGCCCCCTGCGCCCGCGCCAGGCGGTCCGGCGTGCCGACATCAAGCCACGCGCCGGCGTGGTGCTCGCCGGTCACCTGCCCGGCGTCGGCGGCCCGGCGCAGCAGCGGCGTGAGGCTGAAATTGTCCCCGGTCGCGCCGTCCAGCAGCCGCGGGTCGATCACGCTCACGCCGGCGAAGGTCAGCATGGTCTGTCCCTGGTTGGCCACCCGCCCGTGCGGCAGCAGCGCGAAATCGCCGGCCGCGTTGTGGTCCGGGTTGTCGACCAGCACCAGATGCGCCAGGCCGGCCAGCGGCCGACGCAGCGCGCTGAGCGGGTAGTCACACCGCACGTCGGCGTTGACCAGCACGAACGGCTGCGGCCCCAGCCGCGGCAGTGCGCGCTTGATGCCGCCGCCGGTACCGAGCGGCCCGTCCGGCTCCCGCGAGTAGTCGATGCGCGCCCCGAAGCGGCTGCCGTCGCCAAGCGCGGCCTCGATCTGCTCGCCAAGGTAAGCCACGTTCACCACCAGATCGGTAAAGCCCGCCGCCACCAGCGCCCGCACGCGGTGCGCGATCAGCGGCTCGCCGTCCACGGCCAGTAGCGGTTTGGGCAGATCACGCGTGAGCGCGCCCATGCGCGTGCCGAGCCCGGCGGCGAGGATCATCGCCTTCACCGCGCGACCCCATGCAGGTCGGCCAGCAGGCCGGCCAGCGGGGCGAGCGCCGACGTGCGCGCGGCAGCGGCCTCGATGTACGCCACGAAGCGCGGCGTTTCCGCCAGATACCGCGGCTTGCCGTCGCGGTAATTCAGGCGCGCGAAGATGCCAAGCACCTTCAGATGCCGCTGCGCGCCCATGATGTCGCAGTCGGCCTCGAACGCGTCGAAACGCCCCGGCACCGGCACGCCCGCCGCGCGCGCGCGCTGCCAGTAGTCGGCGAGCCAGCGCTGTTCGCGTTCGCGCGGCCAGGACACAAAGGCATCGCGCACCAGGGACGTCGGGTCGTAACTCACCGGCCCGTACACGGCGTCCTGAAAATCGAGGATGCCGGCGCCGCCCGGCGCGCCGTCGGCCGGCATAAGATTGCGTGGCATGTAGTCGCGGTGCACGTACACGCGCGGTTGCGCCAGCGCACGCTCGATCAGCAGGCCGCGCACAGCCTGCCAGGTGGCGGCCTGCGCGGGCGTGAATTCGCGTCCCAGATGGCGCGCCACGTACCAGTCCGGGAACAGATCGAGCTCCCGCCCGAGCAGGGCGTCGTCATACGGCGGCAGCACGCCCGGCCGGCTGGCGGCCTGCCAGCGCACCAGCGCGTCGATGGCATCGTCCATCAGCGCGTCCGCGTTCGCGTCGCCGATCACATCGAGGTAAGTGTGCCGGCCAAGATCGCTCAGCAGCAGGAAGCCCCGCCCAAGATCGGCGGCCAGCACCTGCGGCGCGTTCAAGCCCGCCTCGCGCAGCAGCCCCGCCACGTGGACGAACGGCCGGCAGTCCTCCTGCGGCGGCGGTGCGTCCATCGCGATCAGCGTGCCGCCGGCGTGACCGACGCGGAAATAGCGCCGGAAACTGGCGTCCGCCGAAGCCGGCTCCAGCGAAAAGTCAGCCAGGCGCTCCGCCACCCAGGCGTGCAGCGCGGCAAGACGTGGGTCGATCGTTTCGGCAGCAGGCACGGAGGCAACGCGTGGCGGGAAGCGGCCCGCATTCTAGCGACAAGCGTCCGCAGGCGCCGGTGGCCGCGGGCCTGCGGCTATAATTGCCGCCCCCGGCCCCCGCGGCCGGACGCGTCCCGCGCCGATGTAGCTCAGTCGGTAGAGCAGCTGATTCGTAATCAGCAGGTCGGAGGTTCGAGTCCTCTCATCGGCACCATAAAAACAACGAGTTGCGCGAATTTACTGGCGTGTCTGCGTTTCGCTGGTGCGTCTGAGGCGCGCGAAGTTGGCGCGCTCTGGGGCGCGGCAAGACGGCCGGAGGCGCCTAGAAAAATTCCACGGCGGCAGGTTTCGTTGGCGGGATTGCGGGACCGGCCGCTTGGCGGCGCATGTGGTCGATAGCCAGTCGGGAGCCGGTGAGGTCGAAACGGACAGCCTTGAACTGGCCGTTCTGCAGGGCCAGGGCGAAGCCGACACGCGTGTCGGTCTTGATGATGTGGTCGATGGCAGCGAAGTCTTCGAACGCGTAGCGGTGTTGGCCGTCGGCGTTTGGAGATAGACACAGCAGGCGCAGTTGGGCGGTGCCGCTGTCGGAGTTGGACAGGGCGGTGTAGCTCGCGCCCTCGGTACATGGCGAGCGAATGACCAGCAGCCAGACGCAGTCCTCACCATTCAGATCGCAGGATTGGCTTAGCACGTCGCGGCTATCGTTGATGGTGGCGGCGAACAGGGCGCCGTCGGTGGCGACGGAGGCAAGCCAGGCGCCGAATGATTGGGCGGCGCCGGCGGGCGCGGCGAGCGCGATGAGGAGCAGAGCGTGGAACAGGTGTTTCATGTCAGTCCTCGGGGTTGTCGGCGGGGAAGTCGGCCGGGGTGAGGGTGGGTTTGTCGAGCGCGCGGCGAGGCGGTCCAGCAGGGCGCGCGGCCCCCTCACGCGGCCTTGGTGAGCGCCCGCAAAACCGCCTGCGGCTCGCGCTGCACAACGTTGAGCAGCACCAGTGCCGGCCCTTGTGGCTTGCGGTCGCCGCGCTCCCAATGCCGCAGCGTGGCGACGGAAAAGCCAAGCCGCGCCGCGAATTGTTCTTGTGTGAAGCCGAGACTGCGCCGCAGCGCCTTGATGTCCGGTGGGGCGAGCGTGTGAATGCGCGCCGCAACGGGTTCGCCCTTGGCGTGGGCGATGGCTTCGGTCAGTCCTTGGCGGATGCTTTCGAATGCACGCTTGCTCATGGATTCCTCCGGTCCAGCCATGCCGCCCGCAGCAGGTCCACCAGGCGGGCAAGCTCATTGCGCTCGGCCTTGCTCAGGTTGGCGCGCTCGCTCTTGGCGAACAGCGTCAACAGGTACAGCGGCATGGCCTCGCTGTGAAAGTAGTAAATGACCCGCACGCCGCCGCTCTTGCCGCGGCCGTCGCGCCCCCAGCGCAGTTTGCGCACGCCGCCGGTGCCTTCGAGCAGGTCGCCGGCCTTGGGGTGCTGTGCGAGGTAGTCGATGACGTCCCGCCGCTCGGCATCCCTCAGCAGCTTGTCCGCGCGGCGGGTGTACTCGGGCAGCTCGCCGATGGTCAGCATGGCGCGGAATTGTAATCCTGCGGATTAGTCACGGCTACGGCGCAGCGGCACCACGTTCGCCGCGGCGGCCTCGGTCAGGTGCGTTTCCCAGGCCAGCAGCGCCGCGTGCTTCTCGGCGGCGTAGCTGTGGCGGTCGTAGTGCGCGGCGTCCGCCTCGCGCGGGTCGGTGCCTTGGTCGACCGGCGTTTGCAGGCGGCGCGCTTCCTTGCGGGCATCGTCCACCCCTTCCGCAAGCATCAGTCGCCGCTGGCCAGGCGCCGGCGTTCACGCCGACGTGAAGCGATGCGCGTCCAGTCGCCAGTCGGTGCTCGTCGCCTCAAGCACCAGGCAGCAGGCGCCACCGAAAGTGCGCGCACGGCCTGCCGCACCGGGGTTCAGTACCCACACCGGCGCGTCCCGATCCTGCACTGGCCGATGGCTGTGGCCGTAGAGCACGGCCCGTGCATCGGGGTAGGTCGCCCGCAGCCGCGCGTGGCGTTGCCGGGCCGCCTGTCGGTCGCCGTGAGTGACTACCAGACGCCCGCCGGGCAGCGGAATGTCCAGCACCTGCGGCAGCGCCGCAAGGTCGTCGAGGCTGCCGCGCCACTTGCCCGGCACGTCGTTGTTGCCGCGCACGGCGAGCACCCGCCCGGCGGCCGTGGTCAGCGCGTCGAGCACAGCGCTCGCGCCGACGTCGCCCGCGTGCACGGCGAGCGCGCAGTCCTGCGCGAGCTCGGCAACGCGCGGGTCGAGCACGCCGTGGGTGTCGGACAGCAGCAGCACGCGCATGGCGAGGCCGCTCAGGCGACGGCCGGCCAGTGCAGCGCGAGCCACACCGTGGGCAGCTCGGCCTGCGTGGCCTCCACGCGGTGGCGGCAGTGCGCCGGCAGTTCAAGGCTGTCGCCGCGGGCGAGGTGGACCGTGCGGGCGCCGTTGGGCGTTTCGACCGTCACGCGCGCCTCGCCCTGCAGCACCACCACCCACTCGTGCTGCGGCTGGTCGTACCAGAAACCGGGCGGGCTCGCCTGGCCGGTGGACACGATGCGCTCGATGCGCAGGCCCGGGCGGTCCAGCAGGGTGTCGATGCTCTCGGCGGCGAGCGGGGCGACCGGCAGGTCGCGAAACAGGTTGGTCATGGCCGGCGGAATGGGGGCGGGATTGCGGTTATAACTGACGCGCGCCCCTGCGCCACGAGGAGAACGAGCCGATGGCCACACCAACCGGGCGGGCCACGCACCCGCTGTTCGCTTCCGAGCACCGCATCAAGCTCGGCATCTTCGGCAGCAACGTCAGCAACGGCTGCACCATCAGCACGGCGGAATCGTCGTTCCGGCCCACATGGGAGCAGAACCTCGCGCTCGCGCGGCAGGCGGAGGCGCTCGGCTTCGACCTGCTGGTGCCGGTCGGCCGCTGGAAGGGCTTCGGCGGCGAAACCGACTTCAACGGCGATTGCCTGGAGGTCTACACCTGGGCCGCGGCGCTGGCGGCGGTGACCGAGCGCATCCACATCTTCGCCACCTCGCACGTGCCGACCGTGCACCCGATCCTCGCCGCCAAGCAGGCCGCGACCATCGACCGCATCAGCCACGGCCGCTTCGGCATCAACGTGGTGTGCGGCTGGTTCACGCCGGAGATGGAGATGTTCGGCGTCGAGCAACTGCCGCACGACGACCGCTACGCGCGCGCGACGGAGTGGATCACCGTCTGCAAGCGCCTGTGGCAGGAGCAGGATTTCGACTACACGGGCGAGTACTACCGCGTGCGCGGCGGGTATCTGTTGCCAAAGCCCGTGCAGCGGCCGTATCCGCTGCTGATCAACGCCGGCATCTCGCCGGCCGGCATCGACTACGCGGCGCGCGAGATGGACGTCAATTTCAGCATCGTGCAGACGCCCGACCAGGGCCGCGAGCTGATCGGCCACATCCGCGGCAAGGCCGCCGGCTACGGGCGCGACATCGGCATCATGACCTCGGCCGCCGTGGTGTGCCGCGACACCGAGGCCGAGGCGCGCGCCGTGTGGGACCACATCGTGGCGCGCGGCGATTACGGGGCGCTCGACAACCTGCTGACCACGTTCGGCGTGCAGAGCGGATCGATGACGCCCGAGGCGGCGCGCGCGCTGACCGAGCGCTTCATTGTCGGCTGGGGCGGTTATCCGCTGGTCGGCACGCCGGAACAGGTGGCGCGCGGCATCGGCGAACTGGCCGACATCGGCGTCGACATCCTGCTGCTGTCGTGGCTGGACTACCTGCCGGAGCTCGACGACTTCGGCGAAAAAGTCATGCCGCTGTTGCGCGAGATGGGATTGCGCGCCTGAGTTGCTTCAGCGCTGACAGACCGGGCACCAGAAGGTCGAGCGCTGCCCCATGCGCTGTTCGCGGACGGGCGCGGTGCACACGCGGCACGGCGCCCCGGCGCGGGCATAGACGTTGAGTTCCTGCGCGAAGTAGCCCGGCAGGCCGTCGCTGTTGGAAAAATCCCGCAGCGTGGTGCCGCCGGCGGCGATGGCCTCGCCGAGCACCGCCTGCACGGCGCCCGCCAGACGCACATATGCCGGGCGGCTCAGGCTGGCTGCCGGCTTGTCAGGCCGGATGCCGGCGCGAAACAGCGCCTCGCTCGCGTAGATGTTGCCGACGCCGACCACCACGCCCGCGTCCATCAGGAACAGCTTGACCGCCACGCGACGCGCACGCGAGGCGGCGTGCAGGTGCGCGCCAAGCGCAGCGGCGTCGAGCGCCAGCGGCTCCGGCCCGAGGTGCGCCAGCAGCGCGTGCTGCGCCGGATCGTCTCCCGCGTAGAGGATGCTGCCGAAGCGGCGCGGATCGTGCAGGCGAAGGCACTGGCCGTCGTCAAGCAGGATGTCGACGTGGTCGTGCTTTAACGCCGGCGTGCCGGCCGCCAGCACGCGCAGGCTGCCCGACATGCCAAGGTGCAGCAGCAGGTGGCCCTCGGCGGTGCCGAGCAGCAGGTACTTGGCGCGGCGGCCGACGGCGTCGATGCGCGCGCCGGGCAGGCGGGTGGTGAGTTCCGGCGCCACCGGCCAGCGCAGGGCGGCGTTACGCACCACGGCGCCCGTGACGCGGCGGCCGACCAGCAGCGGTTCGAGGCCGCGGCGGGTGGTCTCGACCTCCGGCAGTTCCGGCATTAATCGTTGCCGGCGTCGCCGGGCCCGGGCGCGTCAGACGTAACGTCGGAATCGGCGGGGGCGGCATTGCCCGCCGCCGGCGGCGCGGGTTCCTTGAGCTCCAGCAGGCGCTGGCCCTGGTTGTCGCTGAAGCGGTAGCGGATCGGTGCATCGCGGCGGTACAGCAGCCAGTCGTCACCGTCGCGGGCGAGCGCAAGATCGAGCGCGCCGCCGTCCCATTCAAGGCGCAGCGGTTTGGTATCGGCCGGCGCGTCGGCCGGCTCCACGTCCATGGCGTAGGCGCGCTGCCACTCGGCAACCAGTTCGGCGATCGCATCGGCGCCGATGCCGGGCTTCTGCGGGGTCGCCTGCCAGTGCACGCCGCCGCGGGCGAGCGTGAGGTCCGGCAACTGCACGCGCGTCAGCGTCACGCCGTCCGGCAGCAGGCGGCGATCGACCCAGTCGGTCCACCTGGACGCGGCGTGGTGGAAATACCGGTCGTCGATCAGGTGCACGGCCTCGCCCACGCGCACGTAGCGGCGCAGCCCCACCGGGTTGGTGAGGCCGAACGCGATCTCGGTGTTGTCGAACACCACGCGCGCCTGCGGCGGGTCGACGCCGAAGCTGTTGTCCTTGTTGTCGGCGAGCGCGAGCTGGGCGGCGCTCACCGCAGCCGGGAGTTCCAGAATGGTCTCGACCCGAAACGGCTGCGCGCGCAGGCGCGGCTGCTCGATGAGCCAGTCCTTGCCGTCGCGAGCGAGTACGAAACCCTCACCGCGCGGCGGGTGGAACGCGATGCGCCTGACCGACTGCGTGTCGAGCGTGGTGAGCTTGATTTCGGCCGGGGGCGGCGTCTTGCCGGGCTGCCGCCAAGCCACCAGGGCGAGCACGGCGAGTGCGATCGCGAGGCCGAGGTTCAGCCACAACCGGCCGCGCATCAGCGCCCCCGGCGGCGCAGCCAGACACCGAGCCCGGCCGCCGCAAAAGCCGCCGGCATCAGGAACAGAAAACCGAAACCGATCAGCAGGCTGTTGTCGCGCGACAGGGCAAGGTCGGTGTCGGCCGCGGTGCGCGGCGGGATGTTGACCAGACCCTCGTCCGCAGATAACCAGTTCACGAGGTTCAGGCCCAGGTTGAGATTGCCGCCGTTGCCGACGTAGGCGTTCGACAGGAAGTCGCCATCGCCCACCACCACCACGCGCTGTTCGCGCTCGCCCTGCGTGCGGGTAAAGGCGCTTGCGAGTACGAAGGGACCACGCCGGTCGTTCCCGTCATCGAAGCCGACCTTGGCCTCGATGGGGCCGGTCTCGGCCCAGCCTTCGGCGGCGATCTCGACCAGATCCGTGGCCGCCCAGGGCGCCTTCTCATCGTGCTCGATGCCCGCCGCCAGCGGGTACAGCGTGGTGAAGTCGAAGTTCGCCAGCGCCGGGTGGAAGCGGTAGTTGTCCGGCGTGGCGATGGCGAAATGCGCACTGCCGGCAATGGCCTGCCCGACCGGGTCGATGATCGTGCCCGGCACGAAGCGCAGGCCAAGCTCGGCGGCGATGGGTTCAAGCCCGTGCAGCGGCCCCGGATCGGCCAGCCACAGCAGGTTGCCGCCCGCCCCAAGAAAACGCTGCACCGCGGCCACCTCGTCCGCGGTGAGATCGACCGCCGGCGCGGTGATGACCAGCGTGGCGTCCGTGGGCAGGTCCTTGCCGCTCGCCGGGTCCGGGCGCGTGGCCTGCACGCCCTGCTCGCGCAGCGCGGCGGCGAAGCTCGAAAGATCATGGTTGGCCTGCCCGTCCGGGCTGCGTTCGCCGTGGCCGGTCAGAAAGATCAGCCTGCGCTCGCTGCTGCGCGACAGGCGCATGAGCGCACTCGTCAGCGCCTGCTCGTCGAGCTGTTCGAGCTTCTCACGCCGGCCGGCGAGTTCCAGCACCACCGTGCCGTCGGCGCGGATGCCGAGTTCCTTCACTCGCGCCGGGGCCTGGTCGGGATTGACGTAGCTGACCGTGAACTTGGGCGACGCGGCGGCGTAGCGTTGCAGCAGGTCGTCGATGTTGCTGCGAAGCTCAGGATTCGGGCGCACGAAGGCCGTCGCGGTCACCGCTTCAGGCAGCTTGGCCAGCACCTTCCGGCTCGCCTCGGACAGCGAATTGCGCCCGCTCGCGGTCCAGTCGAAGCGCTGGTCATAGCGGTGCGCGAGATAGCCCAGCAAGCCAACCACCGCCACGAACAGCAGCACCGCGATCACGCCCTGCAGGCGCAGTGCGAAGCGGCTGGACGGGTGAGCTGCCATGTGCGGCTAGCCCGCCAGGCGCTCGGCGTCCAGCCGGCGCACGCTGAGCCCCAGGAACAGCACGATGAACAGCACGAAGTACGCGACGTCGGCGGTCGAGAACACGCCCTTCAGCAGCGGCTGGTAGCGGTTCAGCATGGACAGCTCGCGCAGCAGCGTGCCGCCGCCCTCGCCCGCCGAGCCGCCGGCCCAGTCGAGAATCCACAGCAGCAGCAAGAGACCAAACGTGCTCACGGCCGCCGCCATCGGGTGCGAGGTGAGGGTCGAGATGAACAGCCCGAGCGCCGCGAAACTGCCGAGCAGCAGCCACAGCCCGAGCACGCCCGCAGCCAGCAGGCCAAGATCGAGCTTCGCACCGAGCAGCAAGCTCGTCGGCATCAGCGCCGTGAGCGCCGTCACCAGCGTGAGAAAGCCCATCAGCGCGAGGTACTTGCCGAGCACGATGCCGGTGACCGACACCGGCGCCGACAGCAGCAGCGGCAGGGTCTGGTTGCGCCGCTCCTCGGCAAAGCTGCGCATGGTGATGAGCGGCACCACCATCAGCAGCACAATGCCGGCGCTGCCGAACAGCGACGGGGCGACGATTTCGGTGAGGCCGGGCGGATCCGGCATGGCCATGAGCTGCGAACGCAACTGCACGAACATGTCGATCTGCGTCAGGAACAGATAGCCCAGGATCGCCTGCACCACGGCCAGCATGGCCCAGGCCGAGGGCGAGGCGAACAGCACGCGCAGCTCGCGCCCGGCAATCGCCAGCACGCTTCTCATGCCGCCTGCGCCTCATCGGCCGGCGCGTCACCGGCCAGCTCCAGGAACACCTCTTCCAGCGACAGGCGCGGGCGGGTGAGTTCGTGCAGGCCCCAGTCGCCGGCCACGGCGGCGCGTACGAGTGCATCGGTCGGCTCCGCACCGGCGTCGAAGCTGATCAGCCAGCGACCCTCACCGGCAGCGTGCGCGGCGGCGACGCCGGGAATTGTGGTGATCGCGGACGCGTCCGGCGGGCGGTGCAGGGCGATTTCGAGATGCGCGCCCGTGAGATGCGTCGCCAGCTCGTCGATGCCGGCCTTCAGCACCAGCTCGCCCTGGCGGATGATCTGCACGTGGCTGCAGATGGCCTGCACTTCGGACAGGATGTGCGTGGACAGGATGACGCTGTGCGCTTGTCCCAAATCGCGGATCAGGGCGCGGATTTCCTGAATCTGGATCGGGTCGAGACCCACCGTCGGCTCGTCCAGGATCACCACCGGCGGGTTGTGGATGATGGCCTGGGCGATGCCGACGCGCTGCTGGTAGCCCTTGGACACGTTGCCGATCAGGCGCCGGCCGACGTCTTCGAGGCCACAGCGCGCCTTGGCTTCTTCACGCGCGGCGCGCACCTGGCGGGCCGGCAGCCGGCGCAGGCGGGCGCAGAAATCGAGGTATTCGTCGACCGTGAGGTCGCGGTTCAGCGGCGGGGTTTCGGGCAGATAGCCCAGCTGCGCCTTGGCGCGCGTGGGCTCGTCCAGCATGTCGATACCGCCGACCCGCACCCGCCCGGCGCTGGGTGCCAGCGTGCCGGTGAGGATGCGCATGGTGGTGGTCTTGCCGGCGCCGTTCGGGCCGAGAAACCCCAGCACCTCACCCTTCACCACGCTGAAACTCACATCCCGCAGCACCGGCCGGTGGCCGAAGCTGCGCCAGACGTGATCGACTTCGACGAGGACTTCGGCGGGCATTGTCTGCTGCGTCAGACCACGCGCGGCTTACTTGATCTTCGCTTCCTTGTAGGTCACGTAGGCACGCGCCTTGGGATCGAACTTGCGCAGCTCGATCTTGTCCGGCGTATTGCGCTTGTTCTTCATGGTCGTATAGAAGTGCCCGGTGCCGGCGGTGGACACCAGCTTGATCTTCTCGCGCATGGGATGGCTCCTTAAACCTTGACGCCGCGGCCGCGCATCTCGGCCAGCACGGCCTCGATGCCCTTCTTATCGATGATGCGCATGCCATGGCGCGACAGGCGCAGCGTGACGTAGCGCTTTTCGGCGACCACCCAGAAGCGGTGGCGCTGCAGGTTGGGCAGGAAGCGCCGACGCGTCTTGTTGTTGGCGTGCGACACGTTGTTACCGGTCATCGGACCCTTGCCGGTGACCTCGCAAACCCTGGACATGGAATTCTCCGCGGACATTGCCGGTCAAGCCGCCGGCAAAAAGGGGCGCATTTATACCAGATGACGCCGGCCCTGAGTAGGCTGGCGTAGGCGGGCGGCGGCCGTCAGCCGCGTGGCTCCTTGAACCCGGACGTGATGGGGTAGCGCCGGTCGCGACCGAAGGCGCGCTGGCTGATGCGCACGCCGGGCGCCGCCTGGCGGCGCTTGTACTCGTTGCGCGTGACCATGCCGATGACCTCGCGGATGGTCTTGAGGCTGGCGCCGGTGGCGCGCGCGATGTCCTCGGCCGATCGGTCCTGCTCCACGTACAGCTCCAGGATCGCGTCCAGCACGTCGTACGGCGGCAGGCTGTCCTGGTCGGTCTGGTCGGGCCGCAGCTCCGCCGTCGGCGCGCGCGTCAGCACGCGTTCCGGGATCACGGGCGACAGGCTGTTGCGGTAGCGCGAGAGCTTGTACACGAGCAGCTTCGGCACGTCCTTGATCACGGCAAAGCCGCCCGCCATGTCGCCGTACAGCGTGGCGTAGCCGACCGCCATCTCGGTCTTGTTGCCGGTGGTGAGCACGAGCTTGCCGGTCTTGTTCGACAGCGCCATCAGCAGCACGCCGCGCACGCGAGCCTGGATGTTCTCCTCGGTGGTGTCGCGCGGGCTGTCCCGGAACTCGTCCGCCAGGGTGCGCTCGATGGCGGCCACCGTGTCGGCGATCGGCAGCGTGCTGTAGCGCACGCCGAGCGCCTGCGCTTCCTCGCGGGCGTCCTCCAAGCTCATGTCGGACGTGTAGGGCGAGGGCATCATCACCGCGTGCACGCGCTCGGGACCGAGTGCGTCGGCGGCGATGGCGACCGTGAGCGCCGAATCGACGCCGCCCGACAGGCCGACGATGGCGCCGGCGAAGCGGTTCTTGCCGATGTAGTCGCGCACGCCGGTGACCAGCGCCTGGTAGACGCTGGCGAGGCTGTCGACCTGCGCTACTTCGCCCGGCACGGGCTCGATGCCCGCGCGGCCCTGGCGAAAGCGCGCAAGGTACAGGCCCTCCTCGAAGGCCGGCGCGCGCTGGCTGATGCGGCCCTGCGCATCCATCACGAGCGAACCGCCGTCGAACACCAGCTCGTCCTGGCCGCCGACCATGTTCACGTACACCACCGGCACGGGACTGACGGCGATGCGCTCGCGGATCACCGCCTCGCGCTCGGCCTGCTTGTCGACGTGAAACGGCGAGGCGTTGATGTTGACCACCAGCTGCGCGCCGGCACGCACGGCCTGCGCCATCGGCGCCGGGCCCCAGATGTCCTCGCACACGGTGAGGCCGACCTGCACGCCGCCCAGTTCGAACACTGCCGGGCGCGTGCCGGCGTTGAAGTAGCGCTTCTCGTCGAACACGCTGTAATTCGGCAGCAGGTGCTTGTGGTAGAGCGCCAGCGTTTCGCCGTCGCGCAGCACGATGGCGGCGTTGTACAGCTCGCCCTTGCTCGGGTGCGGGTAGCCCACCACCACGGCGATGCCGCCGACACCGCGGCGGATGCGCTCGATGCCGGCCTCGGCCCGTTCGATGAACTCGGGGCGCAGCAACAGGTCTTCGGGCGGGTAGCCGGTGATCGCGAGCTCCGGGAACACCACCAGATCCGCGCCGTGTTCGCGGCGGGCGCTGGCGGCGAGTTCGATGATCTTGTCGACGTTGCCGGTGATGTCGCCCACCAGACAGTTCATCTGGGCGAGGGCGATGGTCAGTTCGCGGGGCATGGCTCGGCGGGGATGGCGGCCGTCACGGTCCGGTTTGGATGGCGCGCACTGTACCACCGCGACCGGCCGCGGGCCGGCCACCGGGACAAGGTGGCCGGCCGTTCTGGCCGCTCAGATGAACGTGAGGCCGCCGTCCACCTGCAGGCTCTGCCCGGTGATGAAGCTCGCATCGTCCGAGCACAGGAACATCACGCCGTGGGCGAGGTCGTCGGTGTGCGTCAAGCGCTTGATGGACTGCATCTGCGTCATGCGATCGAACACCTCGGCCGGC
Source organism: Immundisolibacter sp. (assembly GCF_050250495.1). Taxonomy (GTDB): domain Bacteria; phylum Pseudomonadota; class Gammaproteobacteria; order Immundisolibacterales; family Immundisolibacteraceae; genus Immundisolibacter. The sequence goes on from NZ_JBFWOM010000005.1 coordinate 91,808, forward strand.
ACCGACGGGCGCTCGATCTCGGTCTTGGTCACGCCCGGCCAGAAGGTGTTGACGGTGATGTCCCAGGAGCCGAGTTCGCGCGCCATCGAGCGCGTCATGCCGACCATGGCGGATTTCGACGTGATGTAGTGCAGGTAGTTCTCGCGGCCCATGATCATGGTGGCCGACGAGACGTTGATGATGCGACCGAAGCGCCGCGCCTGCAGGGTCGGCACCACGGCGCGTGCGCACAGGAAGGAGCCGGTGATGTTGACGTCCATGGCGCGCCGCCACTCGTCCACCGGCAGTTCCCAGAACGGCGCCATGGTGATGCGCGAGAACACGGCAGCGTTGTTGATGAGGCAGTCGATGCGGCCGAAGCTGTCGAGCGCCGCCTGCGCCATGGCCTTGGTCGACGCCTCGTCAGCGACGTCGGTCTTCACGAACAGCGCCCGGCCGCCGGCGGCCTTGACCTCCGCCTCCACGCTCTGGCCGGCCTCGGCGTTGAACTCGGCGATCACCGGGATCGCGCCCTGGGCGGCGAAATGCTTGGCGTAGGCCCGGCCGATGCCCTGCCCGGCGCCGGTGATGATGACCACGCGATCCCTGAGACCGGGGTAGGTGTTGCTGCTCATGCTGGGTTCTCCTCGTCGTTATGGTGGGCCGCCCGGAAGCGGCCAGCCGATGGTATTACGGCAGCAGGACTTTCGAGCCCGGAAAGCACAAAACCCGCGGCAAGCCGCGGGTTTTGTGGGTCCGACGGCCGGGCACGTGGCCCGGCCGTGCGTCGCTTCAGCGCGTCTCGGTGATGCGCAGTTCGACGCGGCGGTTCTGCGCCCGGCCGGCGGCGGTGGCGTTGTCCGCCACCGGCTGGCTTTCGCCGTAGCCGACCGCCGACATGCTGCCGGCGTTCACGCCCTGCTGCACCAGGTAGGAACGCACGTTGCCGGCGCGGCGCTGCGACAGGTCGAGGTTGTACGCCTCGCTGGCGTTCGCGTCGGTGTGGCCCGCCACCTCGAAGGTCGCGTTCGGGTGGTGCTTGATGATCGCCATGGCGTCCGCGTCCAGAATGGCCTTGGCTTCGGGCGACAGGTGGTCGCAGTCGTTGCAGAAATTGACGCCCTTGAGCACCACCGTCTCGGTGACCGGTGCGGGCGCCGGGGGCGTCGGCGCGGGTTCGGCCACGGCCGCCGCGACCGGCGCAGGCGCCTCGGCCCGCTTGCCGAGCGGAATGGTCACGCCGACCATCATCACCCAGTCGTTGAAGGTCTTGTCGCCGCCGGGCACATCGATGTCGGCGAAGTCCCAGCGATGGCGCACCTCGGCGCGCAGCGTGTCGCCGGCGTCGTTGATGGTGTGCATGAAGCCCAGGCCGGCCTCGGCGATCGGGCTGTTGTCGTCGTAGCCGTCGATGTCGGAGTGCATCATGCCGCCGCCGACCACGGCGTAAGGCGCGAACTTCGGGTTCCGGTTGAAGAAGAACAGGCCGTCCAGCGTGGCGCCGTACTGGTTCCACTTGCCGTTGCCGCTGCCCAGATCAAACCGGTTCCACTTGGCGTTCAGTTCCAGGTTCAGCCAGTCGTTGATGGCCTTGCCGATACCGGCGAACGCCGCCGGGCCGTCGTCCACATCCAGGCCCGGGATCGACAGGTCGCGATCGCTGTCGGCGAACACGTAGCCGATACCGCCCGACAGGTACCAGCGGTCGTCCAGTTCGGTGGCCAGGGCGCTGGCGCTGCTCGCGGCGAGACCGGCGGCAAGCAAGAGTGATGTCTTCGAGTTCATGACGTTCCCTCGTTAAGGTTGTGGCGAGCCGGTCGTCGACCAGCGCGCCGTTGGCAGGGCTAATTGTTGGTTGATGTGCCCGATGCACGGCCCCGCGCGGCCGGCAGTATGCCGGCCTGGGTGTTTTCGATCCAGTCTTGTGCATCCTTTAACACCTCGGATGCATCACGACCGGCCGTCTTGATGGGCTCGCCAATCGCAACGGTGATCGTTCCGGCGTGCTTCAGGAACTGTTTTTTTCCCCACAGCTCGCCGGCGTTGTGCGCCACCGGCAGCACCGGCACGCCGGCGTGCACGGCCAGCAGGGCGCCGCCCGGCCGGTAGCGGCCACGCTCGCCGGGGCGCATGCGCGTGCCCTCGGGGAAGATAACCACCCACAGGCCGTCGTCGAGGCGCTGCTTGCCCTGGCTCAGCATCTGCTCCATGGCGCGCCGGCCGGCGCCGCGGTCGATGGCGATCGGCCGGCCCATGGCGAGGCCCCAGCCGAAGAATGGCAGCCACAGCAGTTCCCGCTTCATCACCCACACCAGCGGCGGGAACAGTTCCTGGAACACCAGCGTTTCCCAGGTGGACTGGTGCTTGGAGAGCACCACGACGGGGTGGTCCGGCAGGTTCTCGCGGCCGATCACGCGGTAGTGCACGCCGCAGGTGAGTTCGAGCCAGCGCAAATTCAGGCGCGCCCAGTGGCGGGTGAAGGCGTAGCGGCGCTCAAACGGCAACACGGCCACCAGCGGCACCAGCGCGCCGTAGATGATGACGGTGACCAGCATGCCGGCCGAGAACAGCAGCGAGCGCAGGAAGATCAGCATGGCCAGTGGCCCTCCAGCAGCCAGTCGGCGGCGGCGGCGAGACTCGCGAAGCCCGGCACGCCGAAGGTGCCGGCGAGCGCCTCGGCGAGATCGCCGACGGCGATGGCGCCCGTGCCCGCCGCCTGGGCGGCTTCGATGTCACGCGCGGCGTCGCCGATCATGACGGCGTCCCTGGCCGCGAAGCCGCACTCTGCCTTGAGGCGCAGCAGCAGGCCGGGCTTGGGTTTGCGGCAGGCGCAGTGCGCGTCCGGCGTGTGCGGACAGTAGGCGAGCGCGTCGATGCTCCCACCGGCGTCTGCGACGGCGGCGTGCATCTTGGCGTGGATGGCATCCAGCGTTGGCAGGTCGAAATAGCCGCGCGCGACGCCAGACTGGTTGGTCGCCACGGCGAGTCCGAACCCGGCGCGGTGCAGGCGCGCGATGGCGGCGAGCGCGCCGTCGATGGCGTGCCAGTCGGCCGGGCTGCGGATGTAGGCGGCGCTGTCGTGGTTGATCACGCCGTCGCGGTCCAGGATCAGCCAGCGGCGCCGACCGTGCGCCGACAAAGCCGCGCCTCCCACCCTAGGCATCACCCTTGCAGGCGTGAGAGGTCCGCCACCGCCAGGAACAGCCGGTGCAGGCGCGCCAGCAGCGCCAGGCGATTACGCCGCACGGCGGCATCGTCGGCCATCACCATCACGGCGTCGAAGTAGGCGTCCACTGGCTCGCGCAGCGTGGCGAGTTGCTCGCACAGGGCGACGAAATCGCCGCGCTGCACGCAGCCTGCGGCGTGTGCTTCGGCAGTGCCGAGCGCGTCCGCGAGCGCGCCCTCGGCGGGCGATTCGAACCGCGCGGCATCTACCGCTGCCGCGTGCGCCTCGTCGCCGGCCTTGGCGAGGATGTTGGCGATGCGCTTGTTGGCGGCGATGAGACTTGCCGCCGCCGGCAGACGCCGAAAGCCCGCCACGGCGCGCAGGCGGCGGTCGAGGTCGAGCAACAGGCCGGGCTTCTGACTCAGCACAGCGTCGATCTCGTCGGGCCGCAAGCCCTGCGCGTCGTAATAGGCCGGCAGGCGGTCCAGCACGAAGTCGAACACCTGCGCCGGCAGGTCGGGCTTGTTGAAAGGCTCCGCCGCGGCGTCGAGCAACGCCGGCAGATCGAGCGGCAATTCCGCCTCGATGATCATGCGCGCCACGGCGAGCGCCGCCCGGCGCAAACCGAACGGATCGCGGTCGCCGCCCGGCGTGCCGGCGACGCCGATGATGCCGGCGAGCGTGTCGAGCCGGTCCGCGAGCGCCAGCGCCAGACCCTCGCGCGTCTGCGCCAGCCCATCACCCGCGTGGCGCGGCAGGTAGTGCTCGCGGATGCCAGTGCACACGGGCGCGGGCTCGCCGTCGTGCGCCGCGTAGTAGGCGCCCATCACGCCTTGCAGCTCCGGGAACTCGCCGACCATGTGCGTGAGCAAATCGGCCTTCGCCAGACGCGCCGCGCGCACCGTGTGCGCGGCATCAGCGCCTAGCTCGCCGGCCAGCAGGCCCGCCAGGCGCTCGACGCGCAGCGTCTTGTCGGCGAGCGTGCCCAGGCGCTGCTCGTACACCACGCCGTCCAGCGCCGCGGCGCGGTCGATCAGCGGGCGCTGGCGGTCGGTGTCCCAGAAATAGCGGGCATCGGCCAGACGCGCGCGCAGCACGCGCTCGTTGCCGGCGCGCACGCGCTGCGGCTCCGGGCTGTCGAGGTTGGCGACGGTGATGAAGTGCGCCAGCAGCCTGCCGTCCGCATCCAGCACGTGAAAGTACTTCTGGTGATCGCGCATGGCGGCGATCAGCACCGGCGCCGGCACTTCGAGAAAGCCGGCGTCAAACGCGCCCGCAATCGCCACCGGCCACTCCACCAGCGCCGTCACCTCGTCCAGCAGCGCCTCGTCCACCACCGCCTGCCCGCCGAGCGCGGCGGCGGCCTGCTCGACGCACTGCGCCACGCGGGCGCGGCGCTCGGCAAAGCCGGCGACGACGTGCGCGGCGGCGAGACGCGTTTCGTATTGACCCGCGTCGTCGATCGCGACCGGCTGCGGGTGATGGAACCGATGCCCGCGGCTCGCGCTGCCAGCCGTGAGGCCAAAGCGCGTCAGCTCCATCATCCGAGCGCCGTGCAGCGCGACCAGCCAGTGCACGGGGCGCACGAACTCGCCGTGCTCGCCGTCGCCCCAGCGCATGCGCCGGTCGATGGGCAGCGCCTTAAGCGCCGCGTCGAACAGGCGCGGCAGGGCCGCCGCCAGCGTGTCGCCAGCCTGCACGGCGCGGTGCACCAGCCAGGCGCCCTTGCCCGTTTCGACAGTTTCGATGGTTTCCAGCGCCGCCACGTCCACGCCGCAGGATTGCGCGAAGCCGAGCAGCGCCCGCGTCGGCTGGCCATTGGCGTCGAATGCTGCCTTCAGCGCCGGGCCGCGGCGCTCCACCTCACGCGCCGGCGCCGCCGCGCGCACGTCGGCCACGCGCACGGCAAGACGCCGCGGGCTCGCGAACAGATCGCAGTTGACGCCCGCGTCGGCGAGGCCGGTTTCCACCAGACCCTTGAGCAGGTTTTCGCCAAACGCCGCCGACAGCGCGGCGAGCGAGCGCGGCGGCAGCTCCTCGGTGCCGATCTCGATCAGCAGCGCGCTCATCACGCGGCCTCCGTGGCCGGTGCCACGTAGGCTTCCGCCACCGCCCGCGCCAGCGTGCGCACCCGCAGGATGTAGCGCGCGCGCTCGGTGACGCCGATGGCGCGGCGCGCGTCGAGCAGGTTGAAGCTGTGCGAGGCATTCAGAACCTGCTCATACGCCGGCAGAGGCAGGCCGGCCGCCACGAGTGCCTGGCAGGTCGCCTCGGCGGCATCGAAGGTCGCCAGCAGCGCCGGCACCGGCGCGTGGTCGAAGTTGTAGTGCGACTGCTCCACCTCGTTGCGGTGGTACACGTCGCGGTAGGTGATGCGCCCCTGTGGCCCATCCACCCAGGTGAGGTCGTACACGCTGTCGACGCCCTGCAAATACATCGCGATGCGTTCGAGCCCGTAGGTGATCTCGCCCGTCACCGGCCGGCACTCGATGCCGCCCACCTGCTGGAAGTAGGTGAACTGCGTCACCTCCATGCCGTTCAGCCACACCTCCCAGCCGAGCCCCCAGGCGCCGAGCGTGGGCGATTCCCAGTTGTCCTCGACGAAGCGGATGTCGTTCACCGTGGGGTCGATGCCAAGCTCGCGCAGCGAGTCGAGATACAGGTCCTGGATGTTCAGCGGCGAGGGCTTGATCACCACCTGGAACTGAAAGTAATGCTGCAGGCGGTTCGGGTTGTCACCGTAGCGGCCGTCGGTCGGCCGGCGCGAGGGCTGCACATACGCCGCCGCCCACGGCTGCGGACCGAGCGCGCGCAGGAACGTGGCCGGGTGGAAGGTGCCGGCGCCGACTTCCATGTCGAGCGGCTGCATCAGCGCACAGCCCTGGCGCGCCCAGTACGTTTGCAGGCGAAGGATGAGGTCCTGGAAGGTCACCGGCGGTCTCGCGTGGCGGGGTCGGCAACTGGCTGCGCAGGCCGCCAGCGGGCGGCGATTATAGCGATCGGGTGCTTCGCGCCTGTCGCCCGCTATGGCGAGCCAGCGCCCCGAATGCGGCCAAGCAATCCGGTCGTCGAGCGCTGATGACGAAACGCGATCGAATGCACCTGCCCGCCGTAGCTGCGCACGAAGTCGGCGCCGACGATGGCGTCGGCCGGCCAGTCGCCGCCCTTGACCAGGTGCTCCGGCCGCACGGCGTGGATGAGCGCGAGCGGCGTTTCGTCGTCGAACGGCACGACAAGGCTCACCGCTTCGAGCGCGGCCAGCACGGCCATGCGGTCCGGCAGCGGGTTGATCGGCCGATCCGCGCCCTTGCCCTGGCGGCGTACCGAGGCGTCGGAATTCACGCCCACCACCAGGCTCGCGCCGAGCGCGGCGGCCTGGTCGAGGTAGTCGACGTGCCCCGTGTGCAGGATGTCGAAGCAGCCGTTGGTGAACACCAGCGGGCGCGGCAGCGCGGCCAGGCGCGCCGGCAAATCGGCGGCGTCGGTCACCAGCTTGCGGGCAAAGCGCGGCGGGGCGTCGGTCATGGCGGCGCGTCGATCAGCTCGCACAGACAGTGCAGGGCAAGGATGTGGACTTCCTGGATGCGCGCGGTGACGGTGGCCGGCACGCGGATTTCGACGTCGGTCGCGCCCAGCCGCAGGGCGAGCACGCCGCCGTCGCGGCCGGTCAGCGCCACCACGGCGAGTCCGGCCCGCTGCGCGGCTTCGACTGCGCGCAGGATGCCTGGCGAGTTGCCGCTGGTACTGATGGCGACCAGCGCGTCGCCCGGCCGGCCGAGCGCCAAAACCTGGCGCGCGAACACCTGCTCGAAGCCGTAGTCGTTGCTGACTGCCGTCAGGGTAGAGGTGTCCGCGTGCAGCGCAATGGCCGGCAGGCCGTCGCGCTCGCGCTCGTAGCGGCCGAGGAGCTCCGCCGTGAAATGCTGGGCATCGGCCGCCGAGCCGCCGTTGCCGCACACCAGCAGCTTGCCGCCGCCGCGCAGGCAGTCGCCGAGCAGATCGCCCGCCCGGGCGATGGCCGGCGCCAGCGCAGCGACGCTCGCAAGCTTCAGTTCGGCGCTTTCCCGAAAGCGCGTCGCGACGAGGGCGGTCGGGTCCATGTGGGATCGATCAATCGTTGCTGAAGGCGTCGCGCAGCCATTCAAGGTGCTGCGCGTCGAGCGTGCCGGTGATGCTGATGACGTCGAAGCGGCACGGCGGCGGCGTGCGCTGGCCGAGGGTCGCCAGATAGTGCTGCGCGGCCAGCAGCAGGCGGCGGCGCTTGGACGGCGTCACCGACTCGGCGGCGCTGCCGAAGGCGGCACTGCGCCGGCTGCGCACCTCGACGAACACCAGCTCCGCGCCGTGGCGGGCGATCAGGTCGATCTCGCCGCCGGCCACGCGGTAATTGCGGGCGAGGATGTGCAGGCCCTGGCCGGCGAGGTGCGCCGCGGCCAGATCTTCGGCCGCGCGCCCGCGCAGCAGGTGTGGCGCGGCGGCAGTCACGGCGGCGGCAGGAGCGTGGGCACACCGCCGCTGAACCGGGCGCACCCGAGACCGTAGCGGTGGAAGGCGCCGTCGGCGTCGAGGTTCAGCATCCCGGTGGCGCCGTCCGGCAGCGAGTCCACGGTATGCCCCAGGCGCAGCTGCGCGGCGAGACGGTAGGCATCGGCGCCGAGCGCCAGCAGGCGTGGCGGCTGGCGGTCGAGCTGCGGGGCCACGCCGCGCGCCGCCGAGAGTGGACCGCCGTCGCCGGTGGCGGTGGTGCGCCCGAGTGACCACGGGCTGTCGCAGAACACGAGGCCGTCCAGATCGGCATCGGCGCGCGCGCCCGGGTTGCCGCTCCATACCTGCGAGGTGGTGATCAACGGCAGCTCGCGCAGCCCGACGTAGGCCACCGCGAGCGCAATCTGACGCGCATCCGCTGCGTTCGCGATCACGACCAGCGCCTGCGGCCCAGGACTTGCCAGTTGCGACGGCGGCACCTGACCGTCCACCGGCGGGATGGCGGCCAGCGCCAGGCGATCGGCGAACAGCGCCCGCAGGCTTTGCGCAAAATCGGTGGCGCCCGCCTGGAACGGAACGGCCGCGCGCAAACTGCCGCCCTGCGCCGCCAGCGCGGCGTTGTACAGATCGCGCTGACGCTCGCCCCAGGCGTCGTCCACGTACAGCATGGCGACCTCACGATGTCCGGCGCTCACCAGCCAGCGGACGCTCGCCAGCGCCTCGTCGGCCGGGTCCAGTGACAGTCGGAACAGGTTGACCTGCCCGATTGGCGGCTCGGGGCTGTTCAGGGCCAGCGTCGGGCGCGGCAGGGGTTTGGCCGCCAGCGCCGCGACCTCCGCCTTTTGCAGCGGACCGATCACCCCGGCCGCGCCATCGGCGATGACCTTCCCGTACGTGGCGACGGCATCCGGGCCGGAATCGTAAAACCGCAGCTCCGGGCCCGCGGCATCGTGCATCCGCGCGGCGACGATGCCGGCCGTGATGGCCTGCGCGATGTCGTCGAGCGGGCCGCCGTAGGGCAGCAGCACGGCCAGAAAATCGCCCCCTCCCGGCTGCCCTCCACCGTGCGGTGTGCCGGCCGGCAACTGCGCCTGCAGGGCATCGCGCTCGGCGGCCAGCGCCGCCGGCAGCGCGAGCGCGTGGGTCGGCGCCAGCGCCGCGGCAGCCGCGCCCGCATCGCCACGCCCGAGCGCCAGGCGCGCCAGCAGAATCTGCTTGCGCGCGATCAGCTCGTCCGTCAGCGGCGCGACGTCGATCTGGCCGAGCAGCGCAAGGCTGCTGGTGGCGTCGCCCGCAGCCAGCCACGCGGCGGCGGCGTTCAGTTGATATGCTTCGCGGGCCGGCGTGGCGCTGGCCGCGGCCAGCGCCTGCCAGGCGCGCGCCGCGGCGCCGTAATCGCCCACCGCCTCGGCATCGCGGGCCGGTTTTTCCGGATGGGTCTGCACTGCGGCGGGCACCGGAGCCGGCGCCACCGGCGGCGTGGCACAGCCGGCCAGCACGATCACCACGGCGGCAGCCGCGACCTTAAGCCATGTCATGTTCAAGGGCGGTCCGCCCGGCGCGCGGGCACTAGCAATGCAAAGCAAGACAGGTGGCGGCCGATTGTACGTGGTGGCCACACCGCTCGGAAATCTCGGCGACCTGTCCCCGCGGGCCGCACAGACACTCGCATCGGTGGCCGTGATCGCCGCCGAGGACACCCGCCACAGCCGCCCGCTGCTCGACCATTACGGCATCCGCACGCCGCTGCTGGCGCTGCACGAGCACAACGAGGCCGGCCAGGCGGCGCGCCTCGTGGAGCGCCTGCAACACGGTGAGGACGTGGCCCTGATCAGCGACGCCGGCACGCCGGCCATCAGCGACCCGGGCCAGCGCCTGGTCGCCGCGGCGCATGCGGCGGGCATCTCGGTGGTGCCCCTGCCGGGCCCCTGCGCGGCCGTCGCGGCGCTGTCGGCGAGCGGCTTGCCGTCGGCGCGCTTCGCCTTCGAGGGCTTCTTGCCGGCCAAGGCCGCCGCGCGCCGGGAAGCCCTGTCAGCGCTCAAGGACGAACCCCGCACGCTGATTTTTTACGAGGCCCCGCACCGGCTGCTGGCGCTGCTGGACGACGTGGCCGACATCTTCGGCGACCGGCCGCTGGCGCTTGCCAAGGAATTGACCAAGCTGCATGAGGCCGTGATCCGCGGCGACGCGGTGGGCGTCAAGGCGTGGCTACGCGCCGAAGCCGGCCGCGAACGCGGCGAGTTCGCGCTGGTGGTGCAGGGCGCACCGGCGCCCGTCGCGCCCGCCGACGACATCGACGCCCTGCTCGGCCGCCTGCTGGCGGTGCTGCCGCTCAAGCAGGCCGTGACGGCGGCGGTGGCCGTCAGCGGCGCGCCGCGCAACCGCGTGTACCGGGCCGCGCTCGCCTTGCAACCCGCCGCCGACGCCCCCACACTGGCAGACGCGGGGAGCCGGACAGGCAATCGCGCCCGCAAGGGCGAGGAAAGTCCGGGCTCCACAGGACGGGGTGCCAGGTAACGCCTGGGGGGCGCAAGCCCACGGAAAGTGCCACAGAAAACACACCGCCGATGGCGCCGGGTTTCCCGGCGCACAGGCAAGGTTGAAAAGGTGCGGTAAGAGCGCACCGCGCGCCTGGCAACAGGCGTGGCAGGGTAAACCCCACCCGGAGCAAGACCAAATAGGGGGACGGCTGGTCGCAAGGCCACGACGCGTGGTCCGCGCGGTCCCCGGGTAGGTCGCTACAGGCGTCCGGTGACGGGCGTCGCAGACGAATGATTGCCCTCGACAGAACCCGGCTTATCGGCCGGCTCCCCGCACCTGATTTGTCCGTCGAAAAGGGCATCCTTGCCCTTTCTCGACTCGCCGCGTCGCGGTACACGCCCGCGACGGGCTCCGCCAATCAAGCACTGATCGTGCTTGATTGGCGCGCAAGCCATCCCCCCGGTTTCGCTCCCCTCTCCCGCTTGCGGGAGAGGGGCTGGGGAGAGGGTCACGCGGCGCGCCACCCCGGCGTACCCTCTCCCGGCCTGACGGCCACCCTCTCCCGTACGCGGGAGAGGGGAAGCTGCGCCAAGAGCGGCGTTTTTTCAGAGTTTTTTCAGAAACCCTGGAACCGCAGGCGCAGGTCGGTCACGTTGGTGGCGTTGGCGAGCGCGGTGTCCTGCAGGATGTGGCCCGCCTCGGCGAGATCGAACAGGTAGTCGTCAAACGAAATCATGGCGTGCTGACGGCCGTTCTTGATCACCTCGATGATGTCCGACTGGCGCTGCGGGTCCTCGATCATGTCGGCGATCGTCGGCGTGACCACCATCACCTCGAACGCCGCCACCCGGCCGCTGCCATCGGCGCGCGGCAGCAGACGCTGGCTGATGACCCCGCGCAGGTTGGCGGCGATGGCCTTGCGCTGCGTGTCCTGTTCCTCCGGCGGGAAATACGACACCAGGCGGCTGATGGCGTCATAGCAATTCGGCGCGTGCAGGGTGGAGATCACCAGATGCCCGGTTTCGCTTGCGCGCACAGCGGTGGTGATGGTCTCCGCGTCGCGTAGCTCGCCGATGAAGATCACATCCGGGTCCTGGCGCAGCGCGGCGCGCATGGCGCTGCCGAAGTCCGGCGTGTCGATGCCGACCTCGCGCTGATTGATGACCGACAATTTGTCCCGGAACAGGTACTCGATCGGGTCCTCGATGGTGACGATGTGGCGCCGGTCGCGGGCGTTGATCATCTCGATCAGCACCGCCAGCGTGGTCGACTTGCCCGAGCCGGTGGCACCGGTCACGAGCACCATGCCGCGCTTGGTGTTGCTGAACAGCTCGATGGCCGGCGGCAGGCTGAGATCCTGCGCCGTCGGTAGTTCCGTCGCGATCACGCGCAGCGCCATGGCGATGCTGCCGCGCTGGCGGTAGATGTTGACGCGCACCCGGCCGATGCCGGACAGGCCGTAGGCGAGATCGACGTGGTGGCGCTCGGCGAACACCGCCGCCTGCTGCGGACTGGTCAGCTCGCGGACCAGACTTTCCAGGTCTTCCTGCAACAGCACGGCCTGGTCAGGCATCTGTTCGAGCTCGCCGAGCAGCCGCCAATAAGCGGGCGCGCCCATCTTGAAGTGCAGGTCCGACACCCGCCGCGCCACGGCCCGGCCGACCACTTCCCGCAGGTAGGCCTGCGCGCCGCCCGCCGCAGCCGTTGCGCCCTGATTCACTGGACTCTCAAGGTGGCCGCCGGCCGATCCGTGCACTGTCACTGTGTGCTCCCCGCGAAACGTTGTTCTTGCAATCAACAGGCTGCGCCCGACCGCGTCGATCGCGGCTCGAAAATCTTACGGCAAGGCCGTCGTCCCGCCCCTTATCGGCTGCCCACGGGTTTGCCTTGACATGGCAACTGGCCCGTTCCTATAGTGGCCCCTTAGTGGGGCGTAGTGGGTTATTGGGGCCAGAAAGTGGGGGAGTCGCCCACCGGTCGAGGACGGCATGTTTCGCGGTATCACGGCGCTCAGTCTCGACGCAAAGGGGCGGATGGCTATTCCGAGCCGTTACCGCGAGCGCTTGCAAGCCGATGCCAGCGGCCAGCTCGTCCTGACGCTCGACCACCGCGGCAAGTGTTTGCTGCTGTACCCGCTGCCGGTGTGGGAAGCCATCGAGCGTGAGCTGATCGCGGCGCCCAACCTGCTTGAGGTGGTGGATCAGCTCAAGCACACGCTGATCGGCCACGCCACCGAATGCGAGCTCGATGGCCAGGGACGCATCCTGCTGCCCGGCATGCTGCGCGAGCTGGTCGGCATCGACCGCCAGGTGGCGCTGGTGGGGCTCGGCAACAAGTTCGAACTGTGGGACGAGGCGGCCTGGGCGGAGCGGCGCAAGGACTGGCTGCGCGCAGCCCAGGACGGCGCGGTCCAATTGCCGGAGCAACTGTCGCGGCTGGCGTTTTGATGAACCCGACTCACGCCGGCAGCCACCGGCCGGTCATGCTGGACGAGGTAATGCAGGGCCTGGCGATTCACAGCAGCGGCTGCTATGTCGACGGCACCTACGGTGGCGGCGGGCATACCCGCGCGCTGCTGGCGGCGCTGGGGCCGGACGGTCGCCTGCTGGCCATCGACAAGGATCCGGCCGCCGTCGCCCGGGCGCAGGCCGAGTGCGGCGCCGATTCGCGTGTGGCGGTGCGCCACGGGAGCTTTTCGAGGATCGGCGAGTTCGTGGATGAACTCGGCCTGCGCGGGCGCGTCGCGGGCGTGCTGCTGGACCTTGGCATGTCGTCCATCCAGCTCGACGATGCGGCGCGCGGCTTCAGCTTCATGCGCGCGGGCCCGCTCGACATGCGCATGGACACCAGCCGAGGCCCGACCGCCGCCGAGTGGTTGCAGGACGCGAGCGAATCGCGCATCGCGGACGTGCTGTACGAGTTCGGCGAGGAGCGCTACGCCCGGCGCATCGCCGCCGCCATCGTGGCGCGCCGCGCGCAGGCGCCGATCGCCACCACCGATGCGTTAGTCGATGTGGTGCGCGGCGCCATGCCGCGGCGCGAGCAGCACAAGCACTTCGCCACGCGCACCTTCCAGGCGCTGCGCATGGCGGTGAATCAAGAACTCGATGATCTCGCCGCCGGGCTCGAACAGGCGCTGTCCGTGCTGGCCCCCGGCGGGCGCCTGGTGGTGCTGAGCTTTCACTCGCTGGAGGACCGTCCGGTCAAGCAGTTCATGCGCCACCACGCCGGGCGCTACGAGGGCTCTACTGGCCGGCCGACGCTGCGCCTGGTGCGCGCGCCCAAGAAGGCCGGCGACGCCGAGCTTGCCGTGAATCCGCGCGCGCGCAGCGCCATCCTGCGCGTGGCGGAGCGCTTGCCCGATGCCGAGCCGGCCGATGCTTGATTCGGTCATCGAACGCGCCGGATACCTGCTGCTGGCGGGGCTGCTGCTGGTGTGTTTCGCGTCGGCACTGGCGGTGGTGCACGTCAAGCACCGCGAGCGGCGGCTGGTGGCGGAACTGAGCGACCTGCGCGAGGCGCGTGATCGGCTCGACGGCGAGTGGAGCCGTCTGTTGCTCGAAGAGGCGACGCTGACCACGCACGCGCGTGTCGAAGGCAAGGCGCGCGACGAACTCGGCATGGTCCTGCCGCAGGCGCAGGAAATCGCGCAGGTGCGTCCGTGAAGTCGGTCTTCTCGCGCCCGCGGCACGCGTTCACGCTCGGCGTGCTGCTGCTGGCCGGGGTGGGCCTGATGGTGCAGGCGGTATACCTGCACACGCTGCGCACGCAGTTCCTGCGCGGCGAGGGCGACGCGCGCGCGCTGCGCACGGTGTCGGTGAGCGCGCACCGCGGCATGCTGCTGGACCGCAACGGCGAACCACTCGCCATCAGCGCGCCGGTCGATTCGGTGTGGGTCGTGCCGGGCGACTTCGCGCAGGCGCGCGCCCGCTGGCCCGAGCTCGGGCGCGTGCTCGGCATGAGCACGGCGCAGTTCGCGACCGTCATCAAAGGCCGCGAAGGCAAGCGCTTTGCGTACCTCAAGCGCGCGGTACCGCCGGAGCTGGCCGACGCCGCGCTGGCGCTGAAACTGCCGGGCGTGCATCGGCAGCGCGGCTATCGCCGCTACTACCCGCTGGCGGAGGCCGCCGGCCACGTGCTCGGCTTCACCGACATCGACGACCGCGGCCAGGCCGGTCTCGAACAGGCCTACGACAAGCACCTGCGCGGCGTGCCGGGCAGCGAGCGGATCGTGCTCGACGCCCGCCGTGAGCGGGTGGCGCTGCTGGAGACCATCGCCGCCCCGCAGCCCGGCCGGGACCTGAAACTTGCCATCGACCGGCGCATCCAATACCTCGCCTACCGCGAGCTGAAAGCCGCCGTGCTGCGTCACCGGGCCGCCTCCGGCATGGCCGTGATGGTGGATGTGGACAGCGGCGAGGTGCTGGCGATGGTCAACCAGCCGACCTTCAACCCGAACGACCGCAACGACCAGACCCCCGACCGGCGGCGCAACCGCGCCGTGACGGACCCCTTCGAGCCCGGCTCCACGATCAAGCCGTTCACGGTAGCTGCGGCGCTGGCGCACCGCAGCTTCGACCCGCGCCGCATCATCGACACCACCCCCGGCACCATGCGCGTCGCTCGCCACACGGTGCGCGACGTGCACAACTACGGCCCGCTCGACATGGCCGGCGTGATCCGCAAGTCGAGCAACGTCGGCGCGGTGCAGATTGGTCTGTCGATGACGCCGCAGCAGATGTGGGAGAGCTTCGCGGCGTTCGGGTTCGGTGTGCCGACCAGCACCGGCTTTCCCGGCGAGGCAAGCGGCCTGCTGCGCGCCGCGCGCAGCTGGCGGCAGGTGGAGCAGGTCACCATGGCCTTCGGCTACGGCGTGTCCACGACCGGCCTGCAGCTCACGCGCGCCTACGCCACGCTCGCGAGCGGCGGTGTGCTGCGGCCGGTCAGCTTTCTCGCTGGCCCGGCGCGTGAGTTGCCGTCCGGGGAGCGGGCGCTGCCGGCCGCCGTGGCGGCCGAGGTGAACGCCATGCTGGAAGGCGTGGTCGGTCCGGGCGGCACGGCCACCAAGGCGGCCATCGCGGGCTATCGCGTGGCGGGCAAGACCGGCACCACGCACATTGCGGACGCCGGCAGCTACGACCGCCGTCGCTACCTGTCCACCTTCGCCGGCTTTGCGCCGGCGAGCGCGCCGCGTCTGGCGCTGCTGGTGAGCCTGCGCGACGCGCAGGGCGCCTACTACGGCGGCGAGGTGGCGGCGCCGGTGTTCCAGAGCGTGATGGCGGGCGCGCTGCGCATGCTGGGCGTGGCGCCGGATGCCGTGCCCGAGGCGCCACTGCTGCCACCGGCGCCCGGCGGCACGCCAAACCTGCTGCAGGCGGCGGAGCGCCGCTTGTGATGCCGGCCCGCGCCCGCGCCCGGCCGACCGTATCGCTCGCAAGCCTGCTCGGTAGTTGGCAGGCCGGCGTGCCGGGCGCGGACGCGCTCGCGAATCTCGCCGTCAGCGGCCTCAGCAACGACAGCCGGCGGGTCCAGCCGGGCGATCTGTTCCTGGCCGTGGCCGGCCAGCGCACGTCCGGCGCCCAGCACCTCGCGCAGGCCATGGCCGCCGGCGCGGCGGCGGTGCTCATCGACGCCGGCCTGCCGCTGCCTGAGGGTCTGCCGGTGCCGGTGCTGGCGTTGTCGGATCTTGCCGCCCGGCAGGGCGTGATCGCCGCGCGCTTTCACGGCGAGCCGTCCCACGCGCTCAAGGTCATCGGCATTACCGGCACCAACGGCAAGACCTCGGTCAGCCACTTCCTGGCCGGATGTCTGCCGCAGTGCGCCATCCTCGGCACCGAAGGCAACGGCTTTCCGGGGCGTCTTGAGCCCGCCACACACACCACGCCCGATGGGTTGGCGCTACACGCCTGGCTGGCGCGCTTTCGCGACGCGCGCGCCCGCTACGTGGCCATGGAGGCGTCCTCGCACGCCCTGCACCAGCAGCGCACGGCGGGCATGCGCTTCGATACCGCCGTGTTCACCAACCTCGGCCACGACCACCTCGACTACCACCGCGACCTCGATGACTACGCTGCCGCCAAGGCCGGCCTGTTCGCCGCTCCCGGCCTGCGCGCCGCGGTGCTGAACGCCGACGACGCCTACTGTGGGCGCATGGCCGCCGCGCTCGCGCCCGGCGTGCGCGCGCTGCGCTACGGCGTGCACGCAGGCGAGCTGCGCGGGCGCGCGCAGGCGCGTCCCGGTGGTCTCCTGATCGACATCGACGGCGAGTTCGGGCAGGCGAGCTTCGCCTCGCCGCTGCTTGGCGAGTTCAACCTCTACAACCTGCTGGCGGCGCTCGGCGTGCTGCTGCTGGCCGACGTGCCGTTCGAGGAGGCGATCGAGAAACTGCGCGACCTGCCGGCGGTGCCGGGGCGCATGCAGGCGCTGCGCCGGCCGGGCGCGCCGCTGGTGGTGATCGACTACGCCCACAACCCGCCGGCGCTGGAATCCGTGCTCACCGCGCTGCGCGCCCACGTGCCGGCCGGCGGGCGGCTGTGGTGCGTGTTCGGCTGCGGCGGCGAGCGCGACGCCGCCAAGCGGCCGGTGATGGGCGAGATGGCCGCGCGCCTGGCCGACCGCGTGATCGTGACCGACGACAACCCGCGCGGCGAGGCGGCGGCCGACATCGCGGCGGCCATCCTCGGCGGCGTCGCCGATCCCACCGGCGTCGAGCTGATCCACGACCGCGCCGCCGCCATCGCGCACGCGGTGCAATCGGCCGACGTGCGCGACCTGGTGCTGGTGGCCGGCAAGGGCGCCGAGGCGTATCAGATTGTCGGCGCCGAGCGGCGGCCGTTTTCCGATCTCGCCTGCGCCACGCAGGCCCAGAAGGGGCGCGCATGATGGCGCTCGCCGAAGCCGCCGCCATCGTCGGTGCGGCCCTGCGGCCAACCGGCCGCTTCAGCGGCGTCGGCACCGACAGCCGCACGCTCAAGGCCGGCGAGCTGTTCGTGGCGCTGGAAGGCCCGCGCTTCGACGGTCACGCCTACCTGCCCGCGGTCGCCGCGGCCGGCGCGGCCGGTGCCCTGGTGCGCCGCGCGCACCCGGCGCTGCCGTGCATCGAAGTGGCCGATCCGCTCGCCGCGCTGGCGCAACTCGCCGCTGCCTGGCGCATGCGCTTCGAGCTGCCGCTGGTCGCCGTCACCGGCAGCAGCGGCAAGACCACCATCAAGGAGCTGCTGGCCGCAGCGCTGGCGGGTCTCGGCCCGGTGCTCGCCACGCGCGGCAACCGCAACAACCACATCGGCGTGCCGCTGACGCTGCTCGAACTGCGCGACACGCACCGCGCGGCGGTCATCGAGATGGGCATGAACCACGCCGGCGAGATCGCGCACCTGGCCGACCTCGCGCGCCCGACGGTGGGCGTGATCGGCAACGCCGGCGCGGCGCATCTGGAAGGCCTCGGCTCCCTGGCTGCGGTGGCCCGCGCCAAGGGCGAGCTCGTCGAGTACCTGCCGCCGAATGCCGTCGCCGTGCTGAACGCCGACGATGCGCACCTGCCGCTGTGGCGGGAGCTCGCCGGGGCGCGGCGCGTCGTCACCTTTGGCCTCGATCACGCGGCCGAGGTCACGGCCGATTACACGCTCGCCGCCGACGGCAGCGCGCTCGAACTGCGCACGCCGGCCGGCACGGCCACCGCGCGGCTTGGACTGCTTGGCCGGCACAACGTGCTGAACGCGCTGGCCGCTGCCGCCGCCGCGCTCGCCACGGGTGCCGACCTCGCGGACATAGCAGCGGGTCTCGCCACGGTCCGGCCGGTGCCGGGGCGCCTGTACCCGCTGGCGGGCCAGGGCGGCGCGCGCCTCATCGACGACAGCTACAACGCCAACCCGCTGTCGGTGCGCGCCGCCATCGACGTGCTGGCCGGCCTGCCCGGCGAGCGCCTGCTGGTGCTGGGCGACATGGGCGAGCTTGGCGCGGAGGCCGCACGCCTGCACGCCGAGTGCGGCGCCGCGGCGCGCGCGGCCGGCATCGAGCATCTCGTGACGCTCGGGCCGCTCGCGGCCCACGCCGCGGCGGCCTTCGGCGCCGGTGCCGTTGCCTGCACGGAGCTTGCGCAGGCCATCGACGCCGCCGGCGCGCGGCTGCATCCGGACCTCACCGTGCTGGTGAAGGCCTCGCGCAGCGCCGGCATGGAGCGCGTGGTGCAGGCGCTCGCCAGCGGCGCCACACCGGGCGGGGGGCACTGATGCTGTACCACCTGTTCGATCTGCTCGCGGCCGACATCAGCGGCTTCAACGCGTTTCGCTACATCACGCTGCGGGCGATTCTGGCGGCGCTGACGGCGCTGGTGATCTCGCTCGCCGCCGGTGGGCCGGTGATCCGCTACCTCACGGCGCTGCGCCTGGGTCAGCAGGTGCGCACGGACGGCCCGCAAACACACCTTGGCAAGGCCGGCACGCCCACCATGGGCGGCGCGCTGATCCTGCTCGCCATCGCCGCCACCACGCTGCTGTGGGCGGACCTGCGCAGCGCCAAGGTGTGGATCGTGTTCGCGGTGATGCTCGCCACCGGCCTCATCGGCTGGTGGGACGACTACCTCAAGGTCACGCGCCGCAACTCGAAGGGCCTGAAGTCCCGCCACAAGTTCGCGGGCCAGCTGGTGGTGGGGCTGCTGGCGGCGCTCGCCATCTACACGCTCACCCGCCTGCCGACCGAGACGCTCTACATCGTGCCGTTCCTCAAGGACGCGAGCTTTCACCTGGGCTGGCTGTTCGTGCCGGCGAGCCTGCTGGTGATCGTCGGTTCGAGCAACGCGGTGAACCTCACGGACGGCCTCGACGGGCTCGCCATCCTGCCGACGGTGATGGTGGCGGGCGCGCTCGGCATCTTTGCCTACGTCGCGGGGCACCAGGTGTTCGCGCGGTATCTGGGCCTGCCGCACGTGCCGGGCGCGGGCGAGCTCGCCATCGTGTGCGGGGCGATGGCCGGCGCGGGGCTCGGCTTTCTGTGGTTCAACGCCTACCCGGCGCAGGTGTTCATGGGCGATGTCGGCGCGCTCGCGCTCGGCGCCACGCTCGGCACCGTGGCGGTGCTGATCCGCCAGGAGCTGGTGCTGTTCATCATGGGCGGTGTGTTCGTTATGGAGACGGTCTCGGTGATGCTGCAGGTGGCGTCGTTCAAGCTCACCGGCAAGCGCATCTTCGCCATGGCGCCGCTGCACCACCACTTCGAGCTCAAGGGCTGGCCGGAGCCGCGCGTGATCGTGCGGTTCTGGATCATCACGTTCATCCTGGTGCTGGTCGGTCTCGCCAGCCTCAAGATCCGCTGACGGCATGCACGCGGTGGCCAACAAGCTGCAAAAACAGGTGCTCGTGGTCGGGGCCGGCGTGAGCGGGCTGTCCTGCGTGCGCCATCTGCTGGCCGCGGGCGCCGCCGTGCGCGTGCTCGACACGCGGCAGATTCCGCCGGGTCTCGCCGAGCTGCGCGCGCTGCTGCCGGCCGGCGCGATTCACCTTGGCGATTGGCCCGCGGGGGCCTTTGCCGGCGTGGACGAAATCGTCGTCAGCCCCGGCGTCGGGCTCGATGAGCCGGCGCTCAGGGCCGCCGCCGCGCGCGGCGTACCGCTAGTGGGCGACATCGAGCTGTTCGCCCGCGCCGTAACGCGGCCGGTGCTGGCGATTACCGGCTCGAACGGCAAGTCCACCGTCACCACGCTGGTCGGCGAGCTGCTGCGCGGTGCGGGGCTCCAGCCCGCCGTAGGCGGCAATCTCGGCACGCCGGCGCTCGATCTTCTGGCCGACGCGCAGGCCGACGCCTGCGTGCTGGAGCTGTCCTCGTTCCAGCTCGAACGCACGGCGAGCCTCGCCCCGGCCGCCGCCTGCGTGCTGAACCTGTCGCCGGACCACATCGACCGCCACGGCAACTTCGCCGCCTACGCCGCCGCCAAGGCGCGCGTGCTGCGTCACGCGGCGGTGGCGGTGCTGAACCGGGACGATGCCGCGGTCGCCCTGATGGCGGGCGGCCTCGCCGCCACGCAGCGCGTGGTGTGGTTTGGCCTTGGCGCGCCCAGCGGCCCGGACGATTTCGGCCTGCTGGAACGCGACGGCGCGCCGTGGCTCGCGCGTGGCGATCGGGCGCTGTTGCCAGCGTCGGCGCTGCGCCTGCCGGGCCGGCACAACCTCGCGAATGCACTGGCCGCGCTGGCGCTGGTCGATGCCCTTGGCGTGCCGCTCGAAGCCACCCTGCCGGCGCTGGCCGCCTTCACGGGCCTGCCGCACCGCACGCAGTTCGTGGCCGAGCACGCTGCGGTCGCCTGGTATGACGACTCGAAGGGTACCAACGTCGGCGCCACGCTGGCCGCCATCGAGGGCCTCGCCCCGACGCGCCCGACCGGCCGGCTGGTGCTGATCCTGGGCGGCCAGGGCAAGGGCCAGGACTTCGCGCCGCTGCGCGCCGCGCTCGCCGCGCACGGCCGCGGCGCGGTGCTGATCGGCGAGGACGCCGCCGCCATCGAGACAGCCATCGGCGACGCCGTGCCGTGCGTGCGCGCCACCGACATGCCGGGCGCCGTCGCGGCCGCCGCGGCCATTGCGCAGGCGGGTGACGGCGTGTTGCTGTCGCCGGCCTGCGCGAGCTTCGACCTGTTCAGCGGCTATGCGGCGCGCGGCGACGCATTCGCTGCCGCCGTGCGCGCGCGCCTGGAGACGGCGCATGACTAGCGCCAACCCCAGCCTGCGCGCGCCCGCCGCCGGCCTGCGCGGCCCGGCCGAGTGGGATTTCACGCTGCTTGGCGTGGCGGCGCTGCTGGCGGCGCTCGGCCTTATCGGGGTGTATTCGGCGTCGATCACCGTGGCCGCGCGCAACCTCGGCAACAGCGAGTACTACCTGCAGCGGCAGGCCATGTATCTCGCGCTCGGCGTGTTCAGCGGGTACCTGGTGATGCAGACCCGCCTGAAGTTCTGGCACCACATCGCCGGCTTCGCGGTGATCGGCGCGGCCGTCCTGCTGGGGCTGGTGCTGGTCCCGGGCCTCGGCATCGAAGTGAACGGCGCCTCGCGCTGGCTCGGCGCGGGTGGCCTGCGCATCCAGCCGTCCGAGTTCGCCAAGCTCGCCTTCCTGATGTTCGCCGCGGCGCGCCTGTCGGAGGCCGACACGCCGGAACTGCTGCACGAACGCATGCTGGTGATTCTCGCCAGTCTGGGTATCACCGGTGCCCTGTTGCTGGCAGAGCCGGACTTCGGCAGCTTCGTGGTACTGGCAGCGGCGACCGCCGGGTTGCTGTTCCTGTACGGCGTGCGCTGGCTGTACTTCCTGGGGCTGGGCGCTACGGGCTTGCTGGCGCTGGCCGCGCTGGCCGTGACGTCGCCGTATCGCATGGAGCGGCTGACCAACTTCCTTCGCCCGTTCGACGACCCGTTCGGCGCCGGCTTTCAGCTCACCCAGTCGCTGATCGCGTTCGGCCGCGGCAGCTGGTTCGGCGTGGGTCTTGGCAACAGCGTGCAGAAGCTGTTCTACCTCCCGGAGGCGCACACCGACTTCCTGCTCGCCGTGATCGCCGAGGAACTCGGCCTGTTCGCGGTGCTGGCGGTGATCGGCCTGTTCGGCTTTCTGGTGGTGCGGGCGTTCGGCATCGCCCGCCGCGCGGCGCTGAACGGCGACGGCTTCGCCGCGCTGCTCGCCTACGGCATCGCCCTCACGATCGGTTTCCAGGCCTTCGTGAACCTCGGCGTGAACATGGGCGTGTTGCCGACCAAGGGTCTGACGTTGCCGCTGATGAGCTACGGCGGCACGAGTCTGGTCGTGAGTTGCCTGCAGATCGCGCTGCTGGCGCGCGTCGATCACGAGCAGCGCGCGCGCCGCGGCGCAGCGCCGCTGGGTGCGCCGGCCGCCGCCGCCCGGGGGCGGCCATGAACGTGCTGATCATGGCCGGTGGCACCGGCGGGCACGTGATGCCGGCGCTCGCCGTGGCGCAGGAACTGCGCAGCCTGGGCCACGCCGTGCGCTGGCTTGGGACCGACAAGGGGCTCGAAGCGCGCGCCGTGCCGGCGGCCGGCATCGAGCTGTTCACGCTGCCGGTGGCTGGCCTGCGCGGCAAGGGCGTGCTGCGGTATCTGTCGGCGCCGGTCGGGCTGCTGCGCGCGCTCGGGCAGGCGATCGCGCTCCTGCGTCGGCTGCGCCCGGACGTGGTGCTGGGTCTGGGTGGCTACGCGGCGGGACCAGGTGGACTGGCGGCGGTTGCGCTGCGCCGGCCGCTGGTCATCCACGAGCAGAACGCCCGTCCGGGCCTCACCAACCGCCTGCTGGCGCGCCTCGCCCGGCGCGTACTGTGCGGCTTTGCCGGCACGCGGCTGGCGGGTCGCGCCGCCGAGTTCACCGGCAATCCGGTGCGCGCCGAATTGCTGAATCTCGCACCGCCGCGCGAGCGCCTGGCCGCCGCCCCGCGCCTGCTGGTGCTGGGCGGCAGCCAGGGCGCGCAGGCCATCAACAGCGCCGTGCCGGCGGCCCTCGACCGGCTGCGGCAGGACGGCGCCGCGCTGCCCACGGTGCGCCACCAGGCCGGCCGCGCGCACGCGGACGCCGTCGCCGCCGACTACCGCGCGCGCGGCATCGAGGCCACCGTGGACGGTTTCATCGACGACATGGCGGCGGCGTATCGGGACGCGGATCTGGCCATCTGCCGCGCCGGCGCGCTCACCGTAGCGGAACTGTGCGCGGTGGGTCTCGGCGCCGTCCTGGTGCCCTACCCGCACGCGGCGGACGATCATCAAACAGCCAATGCGCAGTACATGGCCAGCGCCAGTGCGGCCATCCTGCTGCCGCAATCCGACCTCACGCCGCAGCGCCTCGCCGACGCGCTGCGCCCGCTGCTGGCCGACGCCGACCGGCGTCTGACGATGGCCGAGGCGGCGCGCGGGCTCGCCCGGCCGGACGCCGCCGCGCGCGTGGCCGCCGCGTGCCTGGAGGCCGCCCATGCGTGATCGCGTGCGGCACATTCATCTCATCGGCATCGGCGGCGCCGGCATGAGCGGCATCGCCGAGGTGCTGCTGAACCAGGGCTACCGCGTGTCGGGCTCGGATTTGGGCACAAGCGCCGCGGCGCTGCGCCTCAAATCACTCGGCGCGCAGGTGCAGCAGGGCCACGAAGCCGCGCACATCGATGGCGCGAACGTGGTGGTGGTGTCGACCGCCGTGCCGCCGGACAACGTGGAGGTCGCCGCCGCCCGCGCGCGCGGCGTGCCGGTGGTGCCGCGGGCGACCATGCTGGCCGAGCTGATGCGCCTGAAGGACGGCATCGCGATCGCCGGCACGCATGGCAAGACCACCACCACCAGCCTCGTCGCGCACGTGCTGGGGCAGGGCGGGCTCGATCCGACCTTCATCATCGGCGGGCGGGTCAACGCGCTCGGTTCGGGCGCGCGTCTGGGCGCCGGGCAGTACCTGGTGGTGGAGGCCGACGAGTCGGACGCGTCATTCCTGCACCTCAATCCCATCCTGGCGGTGGTCACCAACGTCGACCTCGACCACATGGACACCTACGGCGGCGATCCGCAGCGTCTGTACGGCGCCTTCGTCGAGTTCCTGCAGCGCCTGCCGTTCTACGGCTTGGCCGTGCTGTGTCACGACGACGCGGATCTCATGGCGCTGCGCGAGCGCATCGGCCGCCCGGTGCTGACGTATGGCCTCACGCCGGGCGCCGACCTGCATGCGACGGACCTGCGCCAGGACGGCCTTCGCATGCACTTCACCGCCTGCGCGGCGGGCCGCGCGCCGCTGGCGGTGACGCTGAACCTGCCCGGCCGGCACAACGTGCAGAACGCGCTGGCGGCGATCGCCATCGCGCGCGAGGTGGGCGTGGACGATGCCGCCATCGCGGCGGCTCTGGCGAGCTTCGACGGCATCGGCCGTCGCCAGCAGCGCCTGGCGGACGGCCATTTCGCCGACAAGGCGGTGACGCTGATCGACGACTACGGCCACCACCCGCGGGAGCTGAAAGTCACGCTGGAGGCCGTGCGCGGCGCCTTCCCCGGCCGGCGCCTGCTGACCGTGTTTCAGCCGCACCGCTACACGCGCACGCGCGACCTGCTGGACGACTTCGCGACCGTGCTGTCGGCCGGCACCGACGCGCTGCTGCTGTGCGAGGTGTACGCCGCCGGCGAGGCGCCGATCGCCGGTGCCGACGGCCGGGCGCTGGCGCGCGCCATCCGCAGCCGCGGGCGCGTCGAGCCGGTGTTCGTGGAGCACCTCGCCGAGCTGCCGGCGAGCCTCGCGGCGCTGGTGCAGGACGGCGACGTCATCGTCACGCTCGGCGCCGGCAGCATCGGCCAGGCGGCGACGCAGCTTGCCGCGCAGATCCGGGAGGCGGCATGAACGCCGCGGCGGAAATCGCGCGCCCGCACCTGCGCCAGCACGAGCCGATGGCGCGGCACACGAGTTGGCGCGTCGGTGGTCCGGCGGATGTCTACGTCGAGCCGCACGATCTGCCGGAATTGCAAGCGTTCCTGGCCGGGCTGCCCGCGGGCACGCCGCTGCTGTGGGTGGGGCTCGGCAGCAATCTGCTGGTGCGCGACGGCGGCTTTCGCGGTGCCGTGGTGTGCCTCGGCAAGGGCTTTGCCGGCATCGAGCCGATCGACGAGCGCACGCTCACGGTCGGTGCCGCCGTGCCCTGCGCCAAGCTCGCACAGCAGCTCGGGCGCGCGGGCCTCGCCGGTGGGGAGTTTCTGGCCGGCATTCCCGGCACCGTCGGCGGGGCACTGGCCATGAACGCGGGCGCCCACGGCGGCGAGACCTGGCAGCGCGTGCGGACCGTGCAGACCATCGACCGCGCCGGCAACGTGCACCGGCGCACGCCGGCCGACTACCGCATCGCCTACCGCAGCGTGGCAGGCCCACCAGACGAGTGGTTCATCGGCGCCGAGTTCAGCTTCGAGCCGGCCGACGCCGAGTCGGTGCAGGCCGCCATCCACGCGCTGCTGCGCCGGCGCGCGGCCACGCAGCCGCTGCGCCAGGCGAATGCCGGCTCCGTGTTCCGCAATCCGCCGGGCGACCACGCGGCGCGGCTGATCGAGGCCGCCGGCCTGAAGGGCCTGACCGTCGGCAAGGCGCAGGTGTCGACCGTGCACGCCAACTTCATCGTGAACCTCGGCGGCGCGCGCGCGGCCGACATCGAGACGCTGATCGACACGCTGCAACAGCGCGTCGCGGCGGCGTTCGGGGTGCGGCTCGAACCCGAAGTGCGCCGCGTCGGGGAGGCCGGCTGATGCGCCGCGCACAGGACTACGGGCGCGTGGCGGTGCTGTACGGCGGCCGCTCGGCCGAGCGCGAGGTGTCGCTCAAGAGCGGCGCGGCGGCGCTGGCGGCGCTCACGGCCGCGGGCGTGGATGCGGTCGGCATCGACGCGGCGGCGCCCGATCTGCTTGCCCAGCTCGCAGGCGGCGCCTTCGACCGCGCCTTCATCGCGCTGCACGGCCGCGGCGGCGAGGATGGCACGCTGCAGGGCGCGCTCGACTGGCTCGGCCTGCCGTACACCGGCAGCGGCGTACTGGGTTCGGCGCTCGCCATGGACAAGCTGCGCGCCAAGCAGGTGTGGCAGGCGCGCGGCCTGCCGACCGCGCCCTACGCGCTGGCCGCGCCCGACAGTGACTGGAACGCGATCGTCGCCGCGCTGGGTCTGCCGCTGATGGTGAAACCGGCGCGCGAGGGCTCCAGCATCGGCATGAGCAAGGTGGAGCGCGCGGCGGACCTGCCGGCGGCGGTCGCCACCGCCGCGGCGCACGACCCGCAGGTGCTGATCGAGCGCTACATCGGCGGCGGGGAGTACACGGTCGGCATCGTCGGCGGGCGCGTGCTGCCGGCCATCAAGCTCGAAACGCCGAACGCCTTCTACGACTACGAGGCGAAGTACCTGCGCGACGACACGCGCTACCTGTGCCCCTGCGGCCTGTCGACGGCAGCCGAGCGGGCCCTGCAGCAACTGGCGCTCGACGCCTTCGAGGCGCTCGACTGCGCCGGCTGGGGGCGCGTCGACCTGCTGCTGGATGCGAGCGGCGCGCCGTACCTGATGGAGGCCAACACCGTGCCCGGCCTCACGGACCACTCGCTGGTGCCGATGGCGGCGCGTGCGGTGGGTCTCAGCTTCGAGCATCTGATGCTGGCGATTCTCGACACCAGCCTGCATCAGCCGCAGGGCGCGCCGCGGCTGTTCGGGGCCGGGGAGCAGGCGGATGTTTAGGGCGCCGGCACAGCCAAGGCCGCTGTACCAGACCATCGGTGCGGCGTCGCTGCCGCGCCACGGTGCGCGGCCCGTACGGCGCGGCGCGCGCCTGCGGCCGCCGACGCTGCGCGAGCGCGCAGCGCAGTGGGTGGCCATCGCCCGGCGGATCGGCCGCTGGCTGCTGTGGGGCACGCTCGCGGCGCTGCTGCTCGCGGCCGTGCTCGGCGGCGCGCGCGCCGTGGCCTGGCTCAGCGACCCCGCGCGGTTTCCGCTCAACACGGTGGAGATCACGGGCGATCTCGACCACGTCGACCGCACGGCGCTCGAACGACGCTTGCTGCCGGCGGCGGTCGGCGGCTTCTTCAGCGTGGACGTGGCCGCCGTGGCGGGCGCCGCGCGCGACGAGCCGTGGGTCAAGCGCGCCCTCGTGCGGCGCGTATGGCCGGACAAGCTGGTGGTCGAGATCGTCGGCCACCGCGCCATCGCCCGCTGGGGCAAGGATGGGCTGCTCAGCGACAGCGGCGAGGTGTTCGCCGTGGCAGGCCCCCTGCCGGACGACCTGCCCGCGCTGTCCGGCCCGGACGGTGCCGCGCCCAGGCGCGTGTTTGCCGACTACGAGCGCTTCGGTCGGCTGCTGGACGGTTTGCCGCCGGTGCGCGCGGTGCGCCAGGAAGCGCGCGGCGCCTGGCAGATCGGCCTTGCCAATGGCCTCACCATCATCGTCGGGCGCAAGGACGTGGCGGCGCGCCTGAAACGTTTCGCGGCCGTCTACAAGAGCCGCCTGGCCGGCGTCGCGCAGCCCATCGAGAGCGTCGATCTGCGCTACAGCGACGGCTTTGCGGTGCGCTTCAAGCCGGCCTCCGAACCCGACCGCAAGGTCATGGACCTATGAGCAAGAAACAGGACAAGCGGCTGATCGCCGGCATGGACATCGGCACCTCGAAGATCGTCACCCTGGTGGGTGAGGTCACGCCCGAGGGGGCGGTCGAGATCATCGGGCTCGGCACCCACCCGTCGCGCGGCTTGAAAAAGGGCGTGGTGGTCAACATCGAGTCGACCGTCGCTTCCATGCAGCGCGCGGTCGAAGAGGCCGAGTTGATGGCCGGCTGCCAGATTCACTCGGTGTACGCCGGCATCGCCGGCAGCCACATCCGCAGCATCAACTCGAACGGCATCGTCGCCATCCGCGATCGGGAAGTGACGCAGGCCGACGTGGACCGCGTGCTCGATGCCGCCAAGGCGGTGGCCATCCCGATGGACCAGCGCATCGTGCACGTGCTGCCGCAGGAGTTCGTGATCGACGAGCAGGAGGGCATCCGCCAGCCGGTCGGCATGTCCGGCGTGCGGCTCGAAGCGCGCGTGCACATCGTCACCGCCGCCGTCAGCGCCATGCAGAACATCGTCAAATGCGTGCGCCGCTGCGGGCTCGAAGTGGACGAACTGGTGCTGGAGCAGGTCGCGTCGAGCCACTCTGTGCTCACCGATGACGAGATGGAACTCGGCGTGTGCCTGGTCGACATCGGCGGCGGCACCACCGACATCGCCGTGTTCATCGGCGGCTCCATCGCGCACACGGCGGTGATCCCGATCGCCGGCGATCAGGTCACCAACGACATCGCGGTCGCGCTGCGCACACCGACGCAGTTCGCCGAGGAAATCAAGGTCAAGTACGCCTGCGCGCTGCGGCAGCTTGCCGGTGCCGACGACAGCATCGAGGTGCCGAGCGTCGGCGAACGCGCGCCGCGGCGCCTGTCGCGCCAGACGCTGGCCGAAGTGGTGGAGCCGCGCTACGAGGAACTGCTGCGCCTGGTGCAGGCGGAGCTGCGACGCAGCGGCTTTCAGGACCTGATCGCCGCCGGCGTGGTGCTCACGGGTGGCAGTTCAAAGATGGAAGGCGTGGTCGAACTGGCGGAGGAAATCTTCCACGCGCCGGTGCGGCTGGGCCTGCCGCACCGTGTCAGCGGACTGGTGGACGTGGTGCGCAATCCGATTCATGCGACCGGCGTGGGTCTGCTGCTGTACGCGCTCGAACAGCGCGGCGCGCAGGAACCCTCGCGGCGGGCGCTTGGCAATTTCAACGGCATTTGGGCGAAGGTCAAAACCTGGTTTCAGGGGGGCGTATGACGATTCTGGGCGATCGCGGCAAGGGCAAGGGCAGGGGCGAGATGCGGGACACGATTCTGGGCCGGGGACCGGGCGGTTCTCGCGGTAAGCTAACGGCGGGCGGGGGCACTACAGGCATGTTTGAACTCATGGAACCAACCGAGCAGAGCGCAGTCATCAAGGTCATCGGCGTCGGCGGCGGCGGTGGCAATGCCATCGAACACATGCTTTTGCAGCAGATCGACGGCGTGGAATTCATCGTTGCGAACACGGACGCACAGGTGCTCGGCCGCACCTCGGCGCAAACCGTGCTGCAACTGGGCACGGGCCTGACCAAGGGCCTTGGCGCCGGCGCCAATCCGTCCATCGGCGCGCAGGCGGCGATGGAGGACAAGGAGCGCATCGCGGACGCGCTGGACGGCGCGGACATGGTGTTCATCACCGCCGGCATGGGCGGCGGCACCGGCACCGGCGCGGCGCCGATTATTGCGCAGATCGCGCGCGAACTCGGCATCCTGACGGTGGCCGTGGTCACCAAGCCGTTCGGCTTCGAGGGCCGCAAGCGCCTCGACGTGGCCAACGAGGGCATCGCCGCGCTCGGCAAGCACGTCGACTCGCTGATCATCATCCCGAACGACAAGCTGATCACCGAACTCGACCGCAACTTCCGCCTGACCGAGGCCTTCAAGGCCGCCAACCAGGTGCTGCAAGGCGCCGTGCAGGGCATCGCGGAACTCATCACGCGACCCGGCCTGATCAACGTCGACTTCGCCGACGTGCGCACGGTGATGTCCGAGATGGGCATGGCCATGATGGGCTCGTCTGCCGCGACGGGCGACGGCCGCGCGCGGCTGGCCGCCGAGGCTGCCATCAGCAGCCCGCTGCTGGAGGACATCAACCTGTCCGGCGCCCGCGGCATCCTGGTGAACATCACGGCCGGTCTGGACATGTCGATCGGCGAGTTCGAGGAAGTCGGCAACGTGGTGCGGGAACTCGCCTCGCCGGACGCGTGTGTCGTGATCGGCACCGTGATCGATCCCGAGCTCAGCGACGAGATGCGCGTGACGGTGGTCGCCACCGGCCTCGACCGCAAGCCGGCGCGCAACGCCCAGGAACGCCCGGTCGAGCGGGTCGTGGAACGGCCGATGGAAGTGGTGCGCACCGGCACCGATCCGTACAAGCGCTACGAGCAACCCACCGTGATGCGCAACACCGACCGTCGCCGCGACGGCGTGCAGCCGTTTCGCGACAGCGACATGGAGTACCTGGAGATCCCGGCGTTCCTTCGCCGTCAGGCGGATTGAAGCAGCCGGGTCGGCAGCGGCCCGGTGCTAGACTTTGTGACCAGAGCGTGACAGCCGCCCGCTGTCACGCCGTTGTTGGACGACCCCCCGCCACGTGATCAGACAACGCACCCTCAAGAACACCATCCGCGCCACCGGTGTGGGCCTGCACACGGGAGCGCGGGTGCAGCTTGCGCTGCACCCGGCGCCGGTCGACAGCGGCATCCGCTTTCGGCGCGTGGACCTCACGCCCAACGTGGTGATTCCGGCCCGCGCCGAACAGGTGGGTGACACGCGCCTGTCGACCACGCTGGAGTTCGGCGGTGCCCGCGTCAGTACGGTCGAGCACCTGCTGTCCGCGCTGGCGGGGCTCGGTATCGACAACGCGCTGATCGACGTCGACGCGCCGGAAGTGCCGATCATGGATGGCTCGGCCGGGCCGTTCGTGTTCCTGATCCAGTCGGCCGGCATCTGCGAACAGGACGCCCCCAAGTCCTTCCTGCGCGTGCTACGGCCGATCGAGATCCGTGAAACCGGCCGCTGGGTCCGCCTTGAACCCTATGAGGGCTTCCGGGTCGGCTTCGAGATCGAATTCAGCCACCCCGCCTTCGACGGCAAGCCGGCGCAGGCCGAGGTGGATTTCTCGTCCACTGCGTTCCTGCGCGAGATCAGCCGCGCCCGCACGTTCGGCTTCATGCACGAGATCGAAGCGCTGCGGGCGCAAGGTCTGGTGCTCGGCGGCAGCGTCAAGAACGCTGTGGTTGTCGACGAAGCGCGCATCCTGAACGAGGACGGCCTGCGCTACCGCGACGAGTTCGTGAAGCACAAGGTGCTGGACGCCATCGGCGACCTGTACCTGCTCGGTTGCAGCCTGATCGGCGCCTTCTCGGGCTTCAAGTCCGGCCACGCGCTCAACAACAAGCTGCTGCGCGCCTTGTTGGCCGACCGTGCCAACTACGAGATTGTCAGTTTCGATTCCGCGCAGGAACTGCCGATTTCCTACATCGAGGCAGCCGCGGCCGCCTGATCGATCGCGGTCGGGTCAGAAGCGGCCCGTCTGGCGGGCCCGCGCCAGATCGGCGTACCAGCCATCCAGCCGCTCGGCGGTGATGCGGTAACCGAAGGTCGACCATGGCTCGCCGTGCAGCTGCGCACGGGCTTCCGCAATCAGTATCGGCACGCGTACCACGCCATAGGCCCGGGCGATACCCAGGTCCACGCCGATCTCGATATCCCGCTGCGGATCCTCGAAATCCCGCAACCAGGCGTTGACGTCGAGGCCGACGTCGCGCGCGCAGCGCGTCAGCACGTCCGGATCGGCGACGTTGTCGCAATCGCTCAGATGCGCCACCTGTGCGCGATCGAAGAAATCCCAGTGCCCCTGCTGGCCGGCCTGTTTTTCCGCTGCCTTGCAGCCGCGCTGTGCCGGCATTGAGTACGGATACTCGAAATCGCGGCTCATCATCAGCTCCGGCCGGATGCGATGCTCGTGCTCCACGCGCACCGCGTCCCCCCAGTGCTGCAGGACGATCTCGTGTTTGGCGGCCTGCGGGTCCGGGAACAGACGCGCGAAGAGCGTGCGATCGGTACCGAGCGGCCAGGCGCGGTGGATGACCTCGACCTGCGGATGCGCGGCGACAAACGCCCGCACGCGCTCGGACGCGTTGAAGCACCAGCACGACAGCACGTCGTGAAAAAACTCGACTGTTAACGACAGCACCGGGGGCCTCCTGATGACGTGAATGGGCTGCCGTTGGGCAGCCCCAGCGGCTGCGCGGTTGAGGCTGCCCATCGCGGACGCATACAATCCCGCCTTTTCCGCCGGCTACCGAGAACTGAATGGCAAAGGAAGAAGGCATCGAAATGCAGGGGACGGTGGTCGAGACCCTGCCCAACACCACGTTTCGCGTGCGGCTCGAAAACGGTCACGTGGTCACCGCGCACATTTCCGGAAAGATGCGCAAGCACTACATCCGCATTCTGACCGGCGACCAGGTCACCGTGTCGCTGACGCCCTACGACCTGACCAAGGGTCGCATCACCTACCGCGCCCGCTGAGGCGGTTCGCCGCGCGCCCCGCGACAAGGGCACGCGGCACCGCCGCGATCAGGCTTCCTCTTCCGCCACGCGCGCCGGACGCGGCGCCGCTTCGCATTCGATCACGAGTTCCCCATCCGGGCAGCTGACGCTCACGGTGCCGCCGTGCAGCAGCTTGCCGAACAGCAGCTCGTCCGCCAGCGCGCGCCGGATCTTGTCCTGGATGAGCCGCGCCATCGGCCGCGCGCCCATCTTGGCGTCGTAACCGTGCTCGGCCAGCCAGGCGCGGGCGTCCTCGTCTACTTCGACGGTGACGCGGCGCGGTTCGAGCTGGGTTTCGAGTTCCACGATGAACTTGTCGACCACGCTGGCGATGATCTGCGGCGTCAGGCCGTGGAAGCGCACGATGCCGTCGAGACGGTTGCGGAACTCCGGCGCGAACAGCCGGGTGATGGCCTCCATGTCGTCGCTGCTGTGGTCCTGCTTGGTGAAGCCCACGGAAGCCCGCGCCGTCATTTCGGCACCCGCGTTGGTGGTCATGATGATGATCACGTTGCGGAAGTCGGCCTTGCGGCCGTTGTTGTCGGTGAGCGCGCCGTGATCCATCACCTGCAGCAGCAGGTTGAACACGTCCGGGTGGGCCTTCTCGATCTCGTCCAGCAGCAGCACCGCGTGCGGGTGCTTGTTGATGGCCTCGGTGAGCAGGCCGCCCTGATCGAAACCGACGTAGCCCGGCGGCGCACCGATCAGGCGCGACACGGTATGTCGCTCCATGTATTCGGACATGTCGAAGCGGATCAGCTCGATGCCGAGCGCGAGCGCCAGCTGGCGGCTGAGCTCGGTCTTGCCGACACCGGTCGGACCCGCGAACAGGAACGAGCCGATTGGCCGCGTCTGCGGCCCGAGACCCGAGCGCGCCATCTTGATGGCGGCGGTCAGCGTGTCGATGGCTTCTTCCTGCCCGAACACCGTCATCTTGAGGTTGCGGTCGAGCGTGCGCAGCTTCTCCATGTCGGTGCTCGACACCTGCTTTGGCGGAATGCGCGCGATGCGGGCGACCACCTGCTCGACGTCGCCGACGCCGATCACCTTCTTGCGCTTGCTCGGCGGCAGCACGCGCTGCGCGGCGCCGGCCTCGTCGATGACGTCGATCGCCTTGTCTGGCAGGAAGCGCTCGTTGATGTAGCGTGCCGACAGCTCCGCGGCGGCGCTGAGCGCCGCATTGGTGTAGCGCACGTTGTGGTGCTGCTCGTACTGGCCGCGCAGGCCGCGCAGGATCTGCACCGTCTCCGGCACGCTCGGCTCGCCGACGTCGATCTTCTGGAAGCGCCGCGACAGCGCGCGGTCCTTCTCGAAGATGCCGCGGTATTCCTGGTACGTGGTGGAGCCGATGCACTTCAGCTCACCCGACGCCAGCACCGGCTTGATCAGATTCGACGCATCCATCACCCCGCCGGACGCCGCGCCGGCGCCGATGATGGTGTGAATCTCGTCGATGAACAGGATCGAGCCCGGGTCCTTCGACAGATCCTTCAGCACGGTTTTGAGACGCTTCTCGAAATCGCCGCGGTACTTGGTGCCGGCCAGCAACGCGCCCATGTCGAGCGAGTAGACGGTGCAATTGGCGAGCGCGTCCGGCACCTCGTTTTCCACGATGCGCTTGGCCAGGCCCTCGGCCAGCGCGGTCTTGCCAACGCCGGCTTCACCGACGAACAGCGGGTTGTTCTTGCGCCGCCGGCAAAGGATTTTCATCGTGCGTTCGAGTTCATCGGCGCGGCCGATGAGCGGGTCGATGCGACCCTGACGCGCCTGCTCGTTCAGATTGACCGCGAACTTGTCGAGCGCCGACTTGGCGCCGGCCTCGCCCTGGGTGTCGTCTTCCGGGGCGGCCTGGGATTCGTTCTCGTCGCCTTCGTTCACTTTCGATATCCCGTGTGCGATGTAGTTGACGACATCCAGCCGGCTGATGCCCTGCTTGCCGAGCAGGTAGACGGCGTGGGATTCCTTCTCGCTGAAGATGGCCACCAGCACGTTGGCGCCGGTGACCTCGCGCTTGCCGGACGCCTGCACGTGGAACATGGAGCGTTGCAGCACGCGCTGAAAGCCTATGGTCGGCTGCACGTCGCGTTCGTCGCCTTCCGGCAGCAGTGGCGTGTTCTTGTCGATGAAGGCGCCAAGTTCCCGGCGCAGGCGGTCGATGTCCGCGCCGCAGGCGCGCAGCACGGACGCGGCCGATGGGCTGTCCAGCAGCATCTGCAGCAGGTGCTCGACGGTCATGAACTCATGCCGCTTCTCGCGTGCCTGCCGAAAGGCCTGGTTCAGGGTGAATTCGAGTTCGTGACTGAGCATGTCAGGCTACTTCCATATCGCATTGCAGGGGATGCTCGTTCTCGCGGGAATACTGCACGACCTGTGCCACCTTGGTCTCCGCGATCTCGCGCGTAAACACGCCGCACACGCCCTTGCCGCGCGTGTGCACGTGCAGCATGACCTGCGTGGCGCGCTCGCGATCCAGGCTGAAGAACCGTTCGAGCACGTGCACCACGAACTCCATCGGCGTGTAGTCATCGTTCAACAGCACCACCTTGTACAGCGGCGGCTGCTCCACCTTGGGCCGGGCTTCGCGGACGTCGAGCGCGCCGCCGTTGCCCTGTCGTTCCCGATTAGTCATACCGATTCACTGCCACCTCTTGCCACCCGGGCATGTCGGCAGGCGCCGACCGGCAGGGCTTGCGGCCAATGCTGCGATTGCGCCTGCGCCTTGTCAACACAGCGTTTGACGGGGTTTGTCAAGGAAAATTCGGTGCTAGACTTTCGTCTTTAGAAGCAGCCGCCCCGTCGGCTGTTTTTGCTTTTATGGGGTAGTGAAATGTCTGGCCAGGATGGGGCCCTCATGGCCACCTATGCCCGTCAGGCGGTAGCCTTCGAACGCGGCGCCGGCGTCTGGCTGTGGGACACGCAGGGCGAGCGGTACCTGGACGCGCTGTCCGGCATCGCCGTGTGCGGCCTCGGCCATGCGCACCCGGACGTGGCGCGCGCCATCGCCGACCAGGCGGCCACGCTCGTCCACACCTCGAATCTGTACCAGGTGCCGCTGCAGGCGCAGCTCGCCGCGCGGCTGACCGCGCTGTCGGGGCTGAAGCAGGCGTTCTTCTGCAACTCCGGCGCCGAGGCCAACGAGGCGGCCATCAAGATCGCCCGCAAATACGGCCACGGCCGCGACATCGCCGTGCCGACCATCGTCGTGGCCGAGGGCAGCTTTCACGGCCGCACGCTGGCCACGCTGAGCGCCACCGGCAGCCGCAAGGTGCAGGCCGGTTTCGAGCCGCTGGTGCAGGGCTTCACGCGCGTGCCGTTTGACGATCTGGAAGCCCTGCGCCGCGTGGCGGAGCATCAGCGCGACGTGGTGGCGGTGCTGATCGAACCCGTGCAGGGCGAGGGCGGCATCCGCGTGCCGTCGGCCGATTACCTCGCCGGCGTGCGTGCGCTGTGCGACCAGCACGGCTGGCTGCTGATGCTGGACGAGATCCAGACCGGCATGGGCCGCAGCGGGCACTGGTTCGCCTGCCAGGGCGCGGGCGTGGTGCCGGACGTGATGACGCTCGCCAAGGGCCTTGGCAACGGCGTGCCGATCGGTGCGTGTCTTGCCGGCGGCAAGGCGGCCGGCGTGCTCCAAGCCGGCAACCACGGCAGCACCTTTGGCGGCAATCCGCTGGCGTGTCGGGCGGCGCTCGCGACGCTCGATGTGATCGAACGTGACGGATTGACGCGCCGCGCCGCCGAACTCGGCGCCCGGTTGCAGGGCGCGCTGCGCGAGCGCCTCGCCGGCTGCGCCGGCGTGGTGGACGTGCGCGGCGTGGGCCTGCTGATCGGCATCGAGCTCGACCGGCCGTGCGGCGCGCTGGTGCAGCGGGCGCTCGACCGGCGCCTGCTGATCAACGTCACCGCCGAGCGCGTGGTGCGCCTGCTGCCGCCCCTGATCATGAGTGACGACGAGGCCGCGCAGCTGCTGGACACGCTGTGCCCGCTGATCGTCGATTTTTGCGCCTGAGGCACGCCATGCCCGCACGGCACTTTCTGACCCTGACCGATCTCACCGCCGCGGAGCTGGCGGGTCTCATCACGCGCGCCGCGCAGCTCAAGGCCGCCCACAAGCGCGGGCAGTCGCAGGTGCGTTACCCCGGCCGCGTGATGGCGATGCTGTTCGAGAAGTCGTCCACGCGCACGCGGGCGTCGTTCGAGGCCGCCTGGACGCACCTTGGCGGGCACAGCATGTTCCTGTCGCCGCGCGACATTCAGCTCGGCCGCGGCGAGACGGTCGAGGACTCGGCCCGCGTGCTGTCGCGCATGGTCGACGTGCTGGTGGTGCGCACCTTCAGCCACGAGCGCCTGGAGCTGCTCGCCGCACACTCGACGGTGCCGGTGATCAACGCGCTCACGGATCGCTTCCATCCGTGTCAGCTGCTGGCCGACATCCTGACCTGGACCGAGCAGCACGGCGACATCCGTAACCGGACGGCCGTATTTGTCGGCGACGGCAACAACGTATGCCACTCGTGGATGGAAGCGGCGCGGCTGTTCGGCTTCCGCCTGCGCGTGGCGGCGCCGCAGGGCTACCGGCCGGCGGCCGATCTCACGGCGACCTACGTGGACTGCGTCGAGATTCTTGACGATCCGCAGACCGCGGTGGCCGGCGCGGATGCCGTCATCACCGACGTGTGGGCCAGCATGGGTCAGGAGGACGAAGCCGCCGCGCGGCAGGCGGCGTTCGCCGGCTTCGAGGTCGATCAGGCGCTGATGGCGCGGGCCGCGCCGGGGGCGATCTTCATGCACTGCCTGCCGGCACACCGCGGCGAGGAAGTGAGCGCCGAGGTCATCGACGGCCCGCAAAGCGTGGTCTGGGACGAGGCCGAGAACCGCCTGCACGCGCAAAAGGCGCTGCTCGAACTGTTGCTCGGCTGAACCGCCACGGCAGACCGCGACAATCTGTCGCATTCCCCTGCCGCCCCGCACTGCCTAAGCTGCCCGGCCTTTTCAAGACGCCGGGAGCGCGCTCCATGACTCGAAACCGACTGTCCGCCATCGCACTCGTGACCGGCGGACTGCTGCTTGGCAGCGCCGCGGCGCGGGCCTCCTGCGGGTCGGCGTTCTGCACCCTCGATACCGATTTCGGCCTGCCGGGCGGGTTGCCCGGTGCCGGGCTGCGCCTGAACCTGCGCTACGAGTACATCGATCAGGACCAGCCGCGTCACGGCAGCGAGAAAGTCGGCGTCGGCGAGATTCACGCGCACCACGACGAGGTCCGCACGGTGAACCGCAACTGGCTGGCGAGCGCCGACTACGCCTTCAACCCCGACTGGGGCGTCACCGTCACGGCGCCGTTTGCCAGGCGGGACCACGTGCATATCCACAACCACCACGGCGCCCGGTTTCGGGACGAGTGGGAGTTCACGGAACTTGGCGACGTGCAGTTGCTGGGGCGGCGCCAGTGGCAGCTGTGGCGTGGCGCGGACGACACGCTGCGGTCCGACAGCGTCGGCATCAACGTCGGCCTCAAGCTGCCGACCGGCCGGACCGGCGTCGAGAACGGCGACGGCGACCCGGCCGAGCGCACGCTGCAACCGGGCACCGGCACCACCGATCTGCTGCTCGGCGCCTTCTACCAGTCGACGCCGACAGCGGGTGACTGGTCCTGGTTCGGCCAGGCGCTGTACCAGGCGCCGACCAACAGCCACGACCGTTTTCGTCCCGGCGACCGGTTCACGTTGAACCTCGGCGGCGCCCGCAAACTCACGGATACCTGCCGCCTGCTGCTGCAGGTGAACGCCGTGCACCGGGGCCGTGACGAGGGCCGCAACGCCGAGCCCGAGGACAGCGGCGGCAATTCGGTCTTCCTGAGCCCCGGCGCGAGCTGGGCGCTGACGCCGCGGA
This sequence comes from Immundisolibacter sp., assembly GCF_050250495.1. Lineage (GTDB taxonomy): Bacteria > Pseudomonadota > Gammaproteobacteria > Immundisolibacterales > Immundisolibacteraceae > Immundisolibacter. Next base: position 129,465 of record NZ_JBFWOM010000005.1, read on the forward strand.
TCAGCGTCTACGGCTTCGTGCAAAAGCCGATCTATCAGTACGTGAACGGCGTGCAGCTGACGGCCGACTGGTCGGCCGTGGCGGGGATAGGCTTCAGCCTGTAGGCGTCTGGGTCACTTATCGGCCGCGTCCCGCCGCCACTCGCCCGACTTGCCGCCGCGCTTTTCGAGCAGGCCGATGTCGGTCATGACCATGCCGCGGTCGACCGCCTTGCACATGTCGTAAATCGTCAGCAGCGCGATCTGCACCGCGGTCAGCGCCTCCATCTCGACGCCGGTCTGCCCGCCGGTGCGCACGCGGGCGCGGCAGCGCACCGCCGGCGGCGAGTCTTCCAGCTCGAAGTCGATACTGACCGCCGTCAGCGGCAGCGGGTGACACAGCGGGACGAGGTCCGCCGTGCGCTTGGCGGCCATGATGCCGGCCACGCGCGCGATGCCGAGCACGTCGCCTTTCTTGTGATCGCCGGCGCGGATGCGCGCCAGCGTGTCGTCCTGCATCGTGATGCGGCCCTCGGCGAGCGCCTCGCGCTGGGTCACCGGCTTGTCGCCGACGTCCACCATGTGCGCCTCGCCGCGGCGGTTGAAGTGCGTGAGCTCACTCATCGGCGATCAGCCCGGCAAGGCTGCACGGCCGCGTGGTGGTGTCGAGCTGCGGGACCACCAGCCGGTCCATGGCAAGGCGACAGCCGTTTTCCGAGCCCGGCAGCAGGAACAGCAGCTTGCCGTTCGCCAGGCCCGCCTGCGCGCGCGAGAGCATGCCGGAGCTGCCGATGTCCGCGAGCGACAGCACCTGAAACAGCACCGCAAAGCCCGGAATGTCGTGCTCGACCAGCGGCGCGGCGGCCTCGGGCATGCAGTCGGTGATGCCGGTGCCGCCGTTCGAGATCACCGCGTCGACGCCGGGGTCGGCGAGCCACGCGCGCAGGAACTCGCGCATCGTGGCCGCATCGCCGTGGCGGATGGCGGATGCCGCGATGAGGTGCCCGGCCGTCGTGAGCCGCGCGCGAATCAGGTCGCCGCTGCCGTCGTCGGCGGCGGTGCGGCGGTTGGAGTAGGTGAGCACCGCCACGCGCAGGCGGCGCGGCGTGTCGCTGGCTTGGCTCATGGCGCGTGCGGGCGGTCGGCGGGGGTGAGCCGGTATTATCACCGCCCCGTTCGCCGAGTCCCTGCCGATGCACGTGCACGTCCGTTTTTTCGCCAGCCTGCGCGAGTCGCTCGGCCGCGACGAGGTGCGGATCGATCTGCCAGCCGATGCCCGGGTGGCCGACGCGTGGGCCGCCGCCACCGGACAAACAGCGCTGCCGGCCGGCGTGCTGTGCGCCATCAACCACGATTACGCCGCGCCGACTGCCGCCGTGCAGCCGGGCGACGAGGTGGCGTTTTTCCCGCCGGTGACGGGGGGCTGAGGTGGCGATCGAGGTCGTCGACGGGCCGTTCGATCCCTGGGCACGTCTTGCCGCCGCCCAGGTCGCGCTCGCGGCACGGGCCGGCAGCGGCGCCTGCGCGGTGTTCGTCGGCACCATGCGCGATTTCAACGAGGGCGACGCCGTCGCCGGCATGACGCTCGAACACTACCCCGGCATGACCGAGCGCGCGCTCGCCGCCATCGAGGACGAGGCGCGATCACGCTGGCCGGTGAACGAGATCCTTATCGTGCACCGCGTGGGACCGATCGCACCCGGCGACAGCATCGTGCTCACCGCCGCCTGGTCGGCGCACCGCGAGGCGGCCTTCGCCGCCTGCCGGTACCTGATCGAGGAACTCAAGCACCGCGCGCCGTTCTGGAAAAAGGAAACGCTCGCCGCCGGCGGCGCCCGCTGGGTGGCACGCAACACACCGGCCGGGGCGGACTGAAGGAAACGCCTATTGATTCAGGGCGTTTCCTTCCGGGGCAGGATGTCCCGACATGGATCACCGGCGTACGGCGTTGATTCATGGAGCGCAGCGCGGGCATGTACCGAGCTGCAGCGAGCTGAAAAATTCCATGGATGGAATTTTTCAGCACTTCCTGATGACGCCCTACTCCTCGCCGGCCGCGTAGCGCTCCAGCGCCTCGACGATGATGGCGCGGGCCGCCGCCGCATCGCCCCAGCCGTCGAGCTTCACCCACTTGCCGGGTTCGAGATCCTTGTAGTGCTCAAAGAAGTGGCCGATGCGCTCCAGCCAGTGACTCGACACCTGGCCGATGTCCTGGATGTGCGAGTAGCCGGCGAACACGCGGTCGTCCGGCACCGCCAGAATCTTCTCGTCGCCGCCGGCCTCGTCGGTCATGCGCAGCACGCCGACCGGCCGGCAGCGGATGACCGAGCCTGGGATCAGCGTCAGCGGCAGGATCACCAGCACGTCGGCCGGGTCGCCGTCGCCGCACACGGTGTTCGGGATGTAGCCGTAGTTGCACGGATAGCGCATCGGCGTCGACAGGATGCGGTCGACGAAGATGGCACCGCTCGCCTTGTCGACCTCGTACTTCACCGGTTCCGAATCCTTCGGGATCTCGATGATGACGTTGATCTTGTGGGGCAAATCGCTGCCCGCGGGGACCATATCCAGGCCCATGATGCACTCCTTGGCTGACCGGCCGGGGTTACGAGGGGGCGCAAGGATACTGGAGCGCTGGCAACGAACAAGTGACCGATGCCCCGGCCACAAAAAAAGCCCTCCCCGGCCTGCGCCGGGGAGGGCTTCGACTGAGTCGTCCGAGCGGGCGCCGCGTTACAGCAGCGGCACCAGCAGCAGGGCGACGATGTTGATGATCTTGATCAGCGGGTTGATGGCCGGGCCGGCGGTGTCCTTGTAGGGGTCACCCACGGTGTCGCCGGTGACGGCGGCCTTGTGGGTTTCCGAACCCTTGCCGCCGAAGTGGCCTTCTTCCACGTACTTCTTGGCGTTGTCCCAGGCGCCGCCGCCGGTGCACATCGAGATGGCCACGAACAGGCCCGTCACGATGGTGCCAATCAGCAGGCCGCCCAGCGCCTTGATGCCGGCGCCCGGACCCATCAGCGCGTTCATGCCGAAGCCGATCACCACCGGCACCAGGATCGGCAGCAGCGAGGGCACGATCATTTCCTTGATGGCCGCACGCGTCAGCATGTCGACCGCCCTGGAGTAGTCCGGCTTGGCGGTGCCCTCCATGATGCCGGGGATCTCCTTGAACTGGCGGCGCACTTCCACCACCACCGAGCCCGCCGCGCGGCCGACCGCTTCCATGGCCATGGCGCCGAACAGGTACGGCACCATGCCGCCGATGAACAGACCAATGATCACCGCCGGGTCGGACAGGCTGAACACCTGCAGCTTGCCGAGGGCGTCGAGGTTGTACGTGTAGTCGGCGAACAGCACCAGCGCCGCCAGCCCCGCCGAGCCGATGGCGTAGCCCTTGGTCACCGCCTTGGTGGTGTTGCCGACGGCGTCGAGCGCGTCGGTGATGGTGCGCACGCCGCCCGGCAGGCCGGACATCTCGGCGATGCCGCCGCCGTTGTCGGTGATCGGCCCGTAGGCGTCGAGCGCCACGATCATGCCGGTCATGGACAGCATGGCGGTGGCCGCGATGGCGATGCCGTACAGCCCGCCGAATTCGAACGCGCCCCAGATGGCGGCGCATACCGCCAGCACCGGCAGCGCGGTCGACTTCATGGACACCGCAAGACCCGCGATCACGTTGGTGCCGTGGCCGGTCTGCGAGGCCTCGGCGATGTGCCGCACCGGCGCGTACTCGGTGGCGGTGTAGTACTCGGTAATCACGATCATGGCCGCCGTGAGCGCAAGACCGATCAGCGCGCAGTAATACAGCGGCATGGCCTGCGCGCCGAGCAGCGCGGTCGAGATCGGGTAGAAGGCCGCGGCGGCGATGACGCCGGACACGAGCACGCCGCGGTACAGCGCGGACATGATCTTGCCGCCCTCGCTGGTCTTCACGAAGAAGGTGCCGACCACCGACGCGACGATCGACACCGCGCCCAGCAGCAGCGGGTACAGCACCGCGTTCACGCCGAGCGACTGCATGGTCAGGCCCGCCAGCAGCATGGTGGCGACCACCGTCACGGCGTAGGTCTCGAACAGGTCCGCCGCCATGCCGGCGCAGTCGCCGACGTTATCGCCCACGTTGTCGGCGATCACCGCGGGGTTGCGCGGGTCGTCCTCGGGAATGCCGGCCTCGACCTTGCCGACAAGATCAGCGCCAACATCCGCGCCCTTGGTGAAGATGCCGCCGCCCAGGCGCGCGAAGATCGAAATCAGCGAGCCGCCAAACGCCAGCCCCACCAGTGAATGCAGCGCGTGGTTGGCGTCAGTCACCTGCAGCATGGCGAGGTAGTAGCCCGCCACCCCCAGCAGACCCAGGCCCACCACCAGCATGCCGGTCACCGCGCCGCCGCGGAAGGCCACCTGCAGGGCAGGGTTCAGGCCCAGGCTCGCCGCGTGCGCCGTGCGCACGTTCGAGCGCACCGACACGTTCATGCCGATGAAGCCGGCCAGACCCGACAGGATGGCGCCGACCGCAAAACCACCCGCCGTGGCCCAATCAAGCGCCATGCCCAGCACCACGAACAGCACCACGCCGACGATGCCGATGGTGGTGTACTGACGGCTCAGGTACGCCTGCGCGCCGGCCTGGATGGCAGCGGCGATTTCCTCCATGCGCGCGTTGCCGGCCGGCTGCGCCACGATCCAGCGCACGGCCGCCAGGCCATACACGATGGCCAGCACGCCCGCGCCAATGGCGAGCCACAGAGCAAGATCAATCGACATGCAATCCCTCCCGGTTGCAGGCTGCCGGCCGCGATGTTCCGGCTTGAGCGGTCGGTGTCCGGCGTGACCAGCAGCGGGCCACGCCCTCCTCGTCAAAAAGCGGCGCGGAGTATACGCGAACGTTCAGTTGACCCGCCGGTTGGCGGGACTAGCACCGTGACCAGCCGCCGCCCGCTGCGGCCCCTCCTTATAATTGGCCGATTCCCCAGCCAAGGATTTCCCATTCATGCGAGTCGTCATGCTCGGCGCCCCCGGTTCCGGCAAGGGCACCCAGGCCAAGCAACTGGTGCAGACCTACGGCGTCACCCAGTTGTCCACCGGTGACCTGCTGCGCGCCGCGGTGAAGGCCGGCAGCCCCATCGGCCAGCGGGCAAAGGCGGCCATGGACGCCGGCAAGCTGGTGTCGGACGACATCGTGCTCGGCCTCATCGAAGAGCGCCTTGACGGGCCGCAGGGCCTGCGCGATTTCATCCTGGACGGCTTCCCGCGCAACCTCGCGCAGGCGCAGGCGCTGGGCGCCCTACTGGAGCGCATCGACCTGCCGCTGCAGGCGGCGATCCTGATCGATGTGAGCGCCGAGGAGCTCAAGCGCCGCATCGCCGGCCGGCGCACCTGCCGCGACTGTGGCGCCATCTACAACGTATACACCGCGCCCTCGAAACAGGACGGCGTGTGCGATGTCTGCGGCGGCGAGACCTACCAGCGCAGCGACGACAACGAGGCCACCGTGGCACAGCGCCTGGCCACCTACGAGGCCGAGACGGCGCCGCTGGTGGACTACTACCGAGGCCACGGCCTGCTGCACAGCGTTCCGGGCGAGCAGCCGGTGGGCGCCATCTTCGCCGCGCTGCGCGGCATCGCCGACCGGCTCGGCTGACCGGCCATGACCGAGCGCAGCTTTCCGGGCAGCCGCCTGCGTCGCTTGCGCCGGCACGGCTTTCTGCGCGAGCTGGTGCGCGAGACCACGCTCACGCCCGGCGATTTCATCTACCCCGTGTTCGTACTGGACGGCGCCGGCCGCCGCGAGCCGGTCGCCTCCATGCCGGGCGTCGAGCGGCTGTCGGTCGATCTGCTGGTCCAGCACGCGCGCGAGGCGGCGGCGCTCGGCATCCCGGCGCTGGCGCTGTTCCCGGTCATCGAGGCGGGTCTGAAATCCGAAACCGCGGCGGAAGCCTGGAACGCCGACGGCCTCGTGCCGCGCGCGGTGCAGGCGCTCAAGTCCGCCCTGCCGCAGCTTGGCGTCATCACCGACGTGGCACTCGACCCCTACACCTCGCACGGCCAGGACGGCCTGCTCGACACGAGCGGCTACGTCCTGAACGACGCCACCGTGTCCGCGCTGGTGCGCCAGGCCATCTGCCAGGCACGCGCCGGCGCCGACGTGGTGGCGCCGTCGGACATGATGGACGGGCGCGTCGGCGCGCTGCGCAAGGCGCTCGAACGCGAGGGTCTCGTCAACACCGCCATCCTCGCCTACTCGGCCAAGTACGCCTCGGCCTTCTACGGACCGTTTCGCGACGCGGTGGGCTCGGCTGCCAGCCTCGGCGGCGCCGGCAAGCACAGCTACCAGATGGACTGCGGCAACGCCGACGAGGCGCTGCACGAGGTGGCGCTTGATCTGGCCGAAGGCGCCGACATGGTGATGATCAAGCCCGGCCTGCCGTACCTCGACATCGTGCAGCGGGTGAAAGAGCGCTTCGCGGTGCCGACCTTCGTCTATCAGGTGAGCGGCGAGTACGCCATGCTGAAGGCCGCCGCCCAGAACGGCTGGCTCGACGAGCGCGCCGTGGTGCTGGAGACGCTGCTCGCCTGCCGGCGCGCCGGCGCCGACGGCATCCTCACCTACTTCGCGCTCGACGCCGCCCGTTACCTGCAGGGCTGACATGGACCGCTACGCCGTGTTCGGCCACCCGGTCCGGCACAGCCAATCGCCGCGGATTCACGCCGCCTTCGCCGCCCAGACCGGGCAGGCGCTGAGCTACGAAGCGATCGAGGCGCCGCTCGACGGCTTCGAAGCGACGCTGCGCGCCTTCATCGCGGCCGGCGGGCGCGGCGGCAACGTGACCGTGCCGTTCAAGGAACAGGCGTTTCGTCTGGCGGACCGCTGCGACGACCTGGCCGCCCAGGCACAGGCCGTCAACACGCTGCGCGTCGAACCGGACGGGCGCCTGGCCGGCTTCAACACCGACGGCATCGGATTGCTGCGCGATCTGACGCAGAACCTCGGCGTGCCGCTGCGCGGCCGGCGCGTGCTGCTGCTTGGCGCCGGCGGCGCGGCGGCGGGCGTGATCGGACCGCTGCTCGCGGCGGGCGTGGCCGAGCTCGTGATCGCCAACCGCACGGCGCCACGCGCGCAGGCACTCGCCGCGCGCTTCGCAGGTCAGGGGGAAATTCACACGGCAGAACTCACGGCGCCCGGCGAGGGTTTCGATGTGGTGCTGAACGCCACCGCGGCCGGGCTTGGGGGGCAGGCACCGGCCGTGCCGGTCGGCGTGTTCGGGCCGCGTGCAGTGGCCTATGACCTCGTCTACGGCCCACCGGCCGCGCCGTTTCTGACGCTCGCCCGCCAAGCCGGAATCACAGCCTGCCACGACGGGCTCGGCATGCTGGTGGAGCAGGCGGCGGAAGCGTTCTGGCTGTGGCGAGGCGTACGCCCCGCCACAGCGCCGGTGATCGCCGCCTTGCGCGGCGGGTGAGGCGACTTCAGGCCGCAGCGGTGCCGTTGCGGCCGTGGTGGTCCTGTTGGCGGTCCATGTGGTCGCGCAGCTGGCGGGCGGCGGCGTCGAAGGCGTCGCGCAGCGCGACGTACAGGTCCTCGTTCGGCTCGCGCTTGACCACCAGTTCCGCGCCCGGCACGGTCAGATCAATGTGCACGTTGTACAGCACGCCCTTGTGCTGATGCTTGTGCGGGCATTCGATGACCACCCGGCAGGCCATGATGCGGTCGCTGAACTGGTCGAGCTTCTCGGCCTTCTTGCGCACGGCCGTGTCGATGGCCTCGGTCAGTTCGATGTCGCGGGCGGTGATCTGCAGCGGTAGACGCATGGATTTCTCCTTGAAGTGACATCTCGTGAGTCACCCGGTCGGGGCGCTCGTCTGGCAATCTACGCCGCGATTTTGGGGCCGGCAATGCCCTCAAGAACGCATTGACAGCGCTGCCTCCAGCGCGCATAAGTTGCGGATTCGCCGCCTATCCCGCCCATGATCAGCCGTACCCCCCACGCCCCGGATCGACTGCCGGAACGGTTGCAGTCGGCCCTCGCCTGCCCGCTGCCGGGACGCGCCGGCCAGGCGCGCATGGCGCCCACGCCCTACCGCGGCAGCATGGACGGCCGCTGGGAGGCGATACCCGAGCAGCATCGGGAAGCGGCGGTGCTGCTGCTGGTGTACCCCGACGCGGCGGGCCAGTACCAGCTCGTGCTCATGCGACGGCCGGACTACAGCGGGCCGCACAGCGGCCAGGTGGCGCTGCCCGGCGGCCGGCGCGAGGGCGACGAGACCTTGCTGCAAACAGCGCTGCGCGAGACACACGAAGAACTCGGCGTCGACCCGGCGTCGCTTGCCGTGCTGGGCGCGCTGTCGCCGATTTACGTCCGCGCCAGCAATCACCTCGTCTATCCGTTCGTCGCCACCACCGCGTTGCGGCCCGCCTTCCAGCCCTGCGAGCGCGAGGTGGCGGAGGTCATTGAGGTGGCGCTGGCGCGGCTGCGCGACGGCCGCTTTCGCGGCATGGAAGTGGTGCGCTTCGAGTCGTTCGGGCGCGTGCGGGTGCCGTATTTCGCCCTGCCCGGCACGCGCGTCTGGGGTGCCACGGGCATGATCCTTGGAGAATTTCTGACCGTGCTGGAGCAGCTTGATGACGCCGCATGAGGTGAGCAGCGCCTGCATCGGCGCCTGCGAGGTGGCGGCCGACGCCTGCTCCGGCTGCGGGCGACAGCTCGACGACATCGCCGCCTGGCCGGTGGCGGACGGTGGGCAGCGGCTCGGCATTCTCTTGCAGGCCGCGCGGCGCCTCGCGGACCACGCGCCGCGCCCCTGGCCGCGCCGCGTGCGCGACGCGCTCGGCAACGAGCTGCTGCTCGACGCGCCCCCGCAGCGCATCGTCTCGCTGGTGCCCTCGCAGACCGAATTGTTGTTCGATCTCGGACTCGGCGAGCAGGTGGTGGGCCTGACGAAGTTCTGCGTGCACCCGGAGGGCGCGCGCGACGGCCGGCGCTCGGTCGGCGGCACCAAGACGCCGGATCTTGCCCGCATCCGCGCACTCAAACCGGATTTCGTGCTCGCCAACCGCGAGGAGAACCGCACCGAGGACATCGCGGCGATCGGCCAGTTCGCGCCGGTTTATGTCACCGACGTCAACAGCCTGCCGCAGTCGCTCGCCATGACGCGCGCGGTCGGCTTCGCGCTCGGCGCCGAGGCCCGCGCCGCGCGCATCGCGGCCGACATCGAAAGCGCGTTCGCCGGCCTGCCAAAGCTCGACGGCCGGCGCTGCGCTTATCTCATCTGGCGCGAGCCGTGGATGGCGGCGGGTGGCGGCACCTTCATTGGCGACATCATGCAGCGCCTGGGTCTCGCCAACGTGTTCGAGGCACGCTCGCGCTATCCGGAACTGACGCTGGCCGAGCTCGCCGCCGCGGCGCCGGAGCTGATCCTGCTGTCGTCCGAGCCCTACCCGTTCAAGCGCGCGCACGGCGCGGAACTCGCCGCCGCCGTGCCACAGGCGCGCATCGTGTCGGTGGACGGCGAGATGTTCTGCTGGCCCGGCAGCCGCCTGCTGGCGGCGGCCGGCTATTGTCGTGATCTGCTGCCGACGCTGGTCGGCGCACCCGGAGTGGTCTGGTGAGCGAGCGCTTCGATTACCTCGTCATCGGCGGCGGCAGCGGCGGCATCGCGTCGGCCCGGCGGGCGGCGCAGTACGGCGCCCGCGTGGCCGTGGTGGAAGCCGCGCGCCTGGGCGGCACCTGCGTGAACGTCGGCTGCGTGCCGAAGAAGGTGATGTGGAACGCCGCCGGCATCGCCGAGTCCCTGCACCATGCCGCCGGGTACGGCTTTGACCTGGGCGAGGTGCGCTTCGATTGGCTGCGGCTGGTGCAGGCGCGCCACGCCTACATCGAGCGCCTGAACGGCATCTACGGCCGCATGCTGGATGAGTCCGGCGTCACGCTGCTGCGCGGCCACGCCCGGTTCGTGGCGCCCGACGCCGTGACCGTGGACGGCGCTACCTACCGCGCCCGGCACATCCTGATCGCCGCCGGCGGCCGGCCGGACGTACCGAACCTGCCAGGCGCCGAGCTTGGCATCGACAGCGACGGCTTTTTTGCACTCGCCGCGCAGCCGCGGCGCGTAGCGGTGATCGGCGCCGGCTACATCGCGGTGGAACTGGCCGGCGTGCTGCGCGCGCTCGGCAGCACGGTCACGCTCGCCATCCGCGGCCAGACGGTGCTGCGCAGCTTCGATGCGCTGGTGCAGGAGGCCGTCACCGGGCACCTGGAGGGCGCCCGCATCGCGCTCGAACGCGGCTTCGTGCCGGCCGGGCTCGAACGGCGCGCGGACGGCATTACCGTGCGCGCCGCGGATGGGCGCGCGGCCAGCGGCTTCGACTGCGTGATCTGGGCCGTCGGCCGCCGGCCGTGCAGCGACCAGCTTGGCCTTGAGACGACCGGCGTCGAGACCGACGCCGTGGGCCACATCCCGGTCGATGCGTTCCAGGACACCAACGTGCCCGGCATCCACGCCGTCGGCGACATCACCGGCCGCGCGCCGCTGACGCCGGTAGCCATTGCCGCCGGCAGGCGCCTGGCGGATCGGCTGTTCGATGGGCAGTCCGAACGGCACCTGAATTACGACGACATCCCGTCGGTGGTGTTCGCCCACCCGCCGGTCGGCACGGTGGGCCTCACGGAAGCCCAGGCGCGCGAGCGGCACGGCGACGCGGTCCGCGTCTACACCACGCGCTTTACCGACATGTACTACGCGCTCGGCAGCCACAAGCCGCAGACCGTCGCCAAGCTGGTGTGCGTGGGCGTGGACGAGCGCGTCGTCGGCGTGCACGTGGTCGGCCGCGGCGCGGACGAGATGACGCAGGGCTTCGCGGTGGCGGTCAAGCTCGGCGCGCGCAAGCGCGACCTCGACGACACCGTCGCCATCCACCCGACCGCCAGCGAAGAGCTGGTCCTGATGAGGTAACGATGGGTCTTCGCAGTTTTGGCGGCCACGCGCCGCGGCTGGGGGCGCGCGCCTGGGTTGACGAGGCGGCCGTCGTGATCGGCCAGGTGGAGCTCGACGAGGACGTGTCCGTGTGGCCGTGCTCGGTGCTGCGCGGCGACGTGAACCGCATCCGCATCGGCGCGCGCACCAACATCCAGGACGGCTCCATCCTGCACGTGAACCAGCCAACGCCCGACAAGCCGGCCGGCGATCCGCTCAGCATCGGCGCCGACGTGACGGTCGGGCACCAGGTGATCCTGCACGGCTGCACCATCGAGGACCGGTGCCTGGTCGGCATGGGCTCGCTGGTGATGGACGGCGCCGTGCTGCGCGCCGGCGTGCTGCTGGCGGCGGGCTCGCTCGTGTCACCCGGCAAGGAGCTGCACGGCGGCTGGCTGTGGGCCGGCCGCCCGGCCAAGCCGGTGCGCGAACTGCGCCCTGAGGAGATGGAATTCTTCGTCCACTCGGCGGCGCATTACGCCGAGCTGAAGGACGCCTACCGGACCGGCTGACCGCCCGCGCTCAGCCGGCCGGCTTGTCGAGCACGCGCTTGAGCTCGTCCGGCGGCACATAGCCCGGCAGCAGGCGACCGTCGTCGAGCAGGATGGCTGGCGTGCCGGACACGCCGAGGCCTTCGCCGGAGTGCATCTGTTCGGCCACCGGGTTGTCGCACACCTTGTCGGGGTTGTCCTTGCCGGCCTTGGCCGTGGTCATGGCCGCCTTGCGATCGGCGGCGCACCAGACGTTCTCCGCCTTCTTGAACGACGCCGAGCCCTCGCCGGCGCGCGGGAAGGCCACGTAGCGCACCGTGATGCCGGCGGCGTTGTACTGGTCGATGTGCCGATGCAGCTCGCGGCAGTAGCCGCAGTCGATGTCGGTGAACACGGTGATGCGGTGCTTGGCCTGGCTGGCCGGGAACACGATGGCGTCGGCGTCGCGCAGCTCGCGCAGGAAAGCCAGGCGCTTGGGCTGCAACTGTTCGCGCTCCACCTTTTCGAGCGCAGCGGCGGACAGGTTGCGCCGGCTGGCCACGTCGACCAGCGGGCCGCCCAGCATGTGTTTGCCGTCGGCGCTGAAGTAGTAAACCGTGCTGCCGAAGATGACCTCGTACAGGCCGTCCACCGCCGCCGGCTGCACGGACGTGGGCGGCGCATCGGGCGAAACCCTGGCCAGCACGTCCGCGAGGGGCTTCGGGATTTCGGCGCGGGCCGGCGCCGCGACAAGCAGGGCAACGGCCAGCGCGGCGAGCGAGAAGCGGTTCATTACAGGGTCCGGGAAGGGAAAGCGCGGATTGTAGGCTCAGGGAAGCGTTGATTCATTCAGCGATTCCTCAACCGCGCGGGTGATGCCGGGCGTGCAGGGCCTTCAGGCGCTCGCGGGCGACGTGGGTGTAAATCTGCGTGGTGGACAGGTCCGCGTGGCCAAGCAGCATCTGCACGGCGCGCAGATCGGCGCCATGATTCAGCAGGTGCGTGGCAAACGCGTGACGCAGCGTGTGCGGCGAGGGCAGGCGCTCGAAGCCGGCCGTGCGGGCGTGTGCGCGCAATCGGTGCCAGAAGGCCTGGCGCGTCATGCCGCCGCCGCGGCGGGTCACGAACAGTACATCGCTGATCTGCCCGGCGAGCAACGCGCCGCGGGCCTTGGCGAGGTACGTCTCGATGCGGACCAGTGCGGCCTCACCGACCGGCACCAGCCGCTCGCGCGACCCCTTGCCGAGCACCACCAGCACGCCGCGGTTCAGATCCACCTGCTGAAGACGCAGGCCGACCAGCTCGCTCACCCGAAGCCCGCTCGCGTACAGCAGCTCCAGCATGGCAACGTCGCGCAGCGCCTCGGGCGCGTCGCCGGCCGGCGCGGCCAGCAGGCGCTCGACGTCGGCTTCGCTGAGCGTCTTGGGCAGCGGCCGGCCAAGGCGTGGCGAGTCAATGCGGGCGGTCGGGTCTTCCTGCGCCAGCCCTTCGCGCACCAGGTATCGATAAAACCCGCGCACGGCCGACAGGCGCCGGGCGAGTGAGCGCGGCGCGAGGCGCGCCTGTTCGGGCGCGGCCAGATACGCCAGCAGATCGGCCCGCCCGGCGGCGGCGAGCGCCACGCCACGCGCGGCGAGATGCCCGGCAAAGCCGGTGAGGTCGGTGCGGTACGCGGCGAGCGTCAGGCGGCTCGCGCCGCGCTCCAGCCACAGGCTGTCGAGGAATTGCTCGATGAGCGGATCGACCGCCGGGCGGCGTCTGCCCTCACGAGATGGCGATGACGAGAGGCTTTCAGGCGCCGAAGTGGCTGCGCTCATGCGCCAGCAACTGGCCCTTGCGCTGCGGCCAGGCGCCCTCGGCAGCACCCATGAAACCGCCATCACCGGTGCTGGCGACCACGCGGTGGCAGGGCACCAGCAGCAGCAATGGATTGGCGCGGCAGGCGCCACCGATGGCCCGCGGCGCGGTGCCAAGCTCGGCGGCGAGATCGCCGTAGCGGCGCGTCTGCCCAGGCGGGATGGCGCGCAGCGCCGCCCACACGCGGTGCTGGAACGCCGTGCCCTCGGGCGCGAGCGGAAGGTCCGAGAAATCGGCCGTGGCGCCGGCGAAATAGGCTTCGAGCCGCAGCATGGTTTCGAGCAGCAGCGGATCGGTCGGCGCGCGTGCCGGTGCGTCGTCGGCTATGAAGCCGACCTCGCGCAGGCCGTCAAGCGTGCTGCGCAGGCCCAGCATGCCGAGCGGCGTCGACATGCTGGCGACGAAGTCGGCTGGCATTGTCGCCGGCCGCATCGGGTGCTGCCTTATTCGGCCGCCGCGGTCTGCGTGCGCACGGCGAGCTTCTCGCGGATGCGCGCCGCCTTACCCTGCAGGCCGCGCAGGTGGTACAGCTTGGCCTTGTGCACGCGGCCGCGGCGCTTGACCTCGATGCTCTGGATCTGCGGGCTGTAGGTCTGGAACACGCGCTCCACGCCCTCGCCGTGCGACATCTTGCGCACCGTGAAGGACGAGTGCAGGCCGCGGTTGCGACGGGCGATGACCACGCCCTCGTAGGCCTGCAGGCGCTCGCGGTTGCCTTCCTTGACCTTCACCTGCACCAGCACGGTGTCGCCGGCGCGAAAGTCCGGCACGGTCTGCGTCATCTGCTCGGCGTTGAGCTGGTCGATGATGTTCATAGTGCTCACTCCTGATTGTCCAAGGCCGGACAGTGGCCGTCAGTATCGGCCATGGTCCGGTATTCATCCAGCAGCCGCCGCTGCTCGTCCGTCAAAACCATGCGCTCCAGCAGGTCCGGCCGGCGCCGCCAGGTGCGCGCCAGCGCCTGCTGCAAACGCCAGCGCGCGATGCGCGCGTGGTCGCCGCCCAGCAGCACCGGCGGCGCCGCCCGCCCCGCCAGCACCTGCGGGCGGGTGTAGTGCGGATGGTCCAGCAGGCCGTGCATGAACGAATCCTGCTGCGCCGACTGCGCATCGCCGAGTGCGTCCGGCAGCAGCCGCACCACGGCATCGATCATCATCATGGCCGGCAGCTCACCGCCGCTGAGCACGTAGTCGCCGCACGACCACTCCTCGTCCACGGCGAGCTCCAGCACCCGCTCGTCGAGCCCCTCGTAGCGCCCGCACAGCAGCAGCAGGCGCTCGCGGCCGGCCAGCTCGCAGGCCGCCGCCTGGTCGAAGCGCCGGCCCTGCGGCGTCAGATACGCCACGCGCACCGGTCCGTCCGCCGCCGCCCGCGCCGCGGCAATCGCCGCCAGCACCGGCTCGGCCTTCAGCACCATGCCCGGCCCGCCGCCGAAGGGCGCGTCGTCCACCGTGCGGTGCCGGTCGGTGGCGAAATCACGCAACTGCCACGTGTGCAGGCTCGCGATGCCGCGCCCGATCGCGCGCCCGACCACACCGCTGCCCGCCACCGCCTGCACCAGCTCCGGGAACAGCGTGATGACGTCGATGCGCACCGGCGTCAGTACTCCGCGTCCCAGTCCACCTCGATGCGGCCGGCGTCGAGATCGACCTTCTTCACCACCTGCGGCAGTGCGAACGGGATCAGCCGCTCGCGCTCGCCCTGCACTACCAGTACGTCGTGCACACCGGTCTCGATGAGGTGATCGACCCGCCCGAGCGGCGTACCGTCCGCGGTCACCACGGCAAGACCAATCAGGTCGTGCCAGTACCAGCTGCCGGCCGGCGCCGCTTCCAGCACCGAGCGCGGCACGGCGAGCTCGAAGCCCGTCAGCCGCGCTGCGGCGTCGCGATCGTCCACACCCGCAAAGCGCACCAGCACGCGCTCGCCCTGCATCCGGCCGTCGGCAATTTCCAGCACCTGCCGCTGGCCGCGCCGCATCGCCTCGAAGCGGCGATGCCGCAGGAGGTTCTCCGGCGGGTCCGTGAAGGACCAGCACTGCGACCAGCCGCGCACGCCGTGCGGGGCACCGACCCGCCCCAGCACGACCGTGTCGGCGGTGTCCGGATCAGGCGGCAGCTTCGGCCTTGCGCAGTTGCTTCAGCAGCGCCGCGACGCGATCGCTGGCCTTGGCGCCGACGCCCAGCCAGTAGTCGACGCGCGCAAGATCGATCTTGGTCGGTTGCTCGGCGCTGGTGGCGATCGGGTTGAAAAAGCCGATCTGCTCGATGAAGCGGCCGTCACGCGGGTTGCGGCTGTCGGTCACGACCACGCGGTAGAACGGCCGTTTCTTGGCCCCGCCACGGGCAAGGCGAATGGTCACCATGAAGATTTTCCTGCTGGCTGTGGAGTGCCGGACCCTGATCGGCCGGCAGCGGCGAACCGCGAATTCTATGAGCGCGTCAGCGCAAACTCAAGGAAGGGGATTCATCCGGCGCTTTGCTTCTCAACGCCCCGGAAAGCCACCGCGCATGTTGCCCATGCCGCGCATGAGTTTTTTCATGCCGCCCGGCTTGCCGAGTTTCTTCATCATCTTCTGGCTCTGCTCGAATTGCTTCAGCAGCCGGTTCACGTCCTGAATCTGCACGCCGGAGCCGGCGGCGATGCGCCGCTTGCGCGAGCCGTTGATCAGATCGGGAAAGCGCCGCTCCTTGGCGGTCATCGAGTTGATGATGGCCTCGATCTGCCCGAGCTGCTTGCCGCTCGCGAGCTGCTCGCGCGCCTGGGGGTTGATGCCGCTCATGCCGGGCAGCTTGTCGAGCAGGCTGCCCAGGCCGCCCATGCCCTGCACCATCTTGAGCTGATCGCGAAAATCGTTGAAGTCGAAGCCCTTGCCGCGGCGCAGCTTGTCTTCGAGCCGCGCCGCCTGGTCGCGGTCGATGTTGCGCTGCACGTCCTCGACCAGGCTGACCACGTCGCCCATGCCGAGGATGCGCGACGCCACGCGCTCGGGGTGGAACGGTTCCAGCGCGCCGATCTTCTCGCCGACGCCGAGGAACTTGATCGGCGCGCCGGTGACCTCGCGGATGGACAGCGCCGCGCCGCCGCGCGCGTCGCCGTCGGCCTTGGTGAGGATGACGCCGGTCAGCGGCAGCGCCTCGTGGAAGGCCTTGGCCGTGTTGACGGCGTCCTGGCCGGTCATGGAATCGACCACGAACAGCGTTTCGAGCGGCCGCACCGCGCCGTGGATGGCCTTGATCTCGGCCATCATGGCCTCGTCCACATGCAGGCGCCCGGCGGTGTCGACGATCACCACGTCGATGGCGCGCCGGCGCGCCTCGGCCACGGCTTCGGCGGCGATGTCGACCGGCTTCTGGCTAGCCTCACTCGGCTGGAACTGCGCGCCGACCTGCCCCGCCAGCACGCGCAACTGCTCGATGGCGGCCGGGCGGTACACGTCGGCGCTCACCAGCAGCACGGATTTTTTCTGCTCGCGCAGCAACCGGGCGAGCTTGGCCGTGGTGGTGGTCTTGCCCGAGCCCTGCAGGCCCGCCATCAGGATCACCACCGGCGGCGCGCCGGCGAGGTTCAGCGCCGCGTTGGCGCTGCCCATGAGCGTGACCAGCCGGTCGTGCACCAGCTTGACCAGCAACTGGCCGGGGTTGAGGCTCTTGCCGATCTCGCGCCCGATGGCGTCCTGCCGCACCTGCTCGATGAAGCCGCGCACCACCGGCAGCGCGACGTCGGCCTCCAGCAGCGCCATGCGCACCTCGCGCAGCGCGTCCGCGATGTTGTCGTCGGTGAGGTAGGCCTGGCCGCGCAGGCGGCGCACGGTCGCTTCGAGGCGTTCGGTGAGGCTGTTGAACATGGGCAGGGCCGACGGTGAGGCTGCGGCGGGCGCCGGTTACCCTGTGCGCCGCCTGATGATTGCCCGGCAGTTTAATGCAGCCACCCGATCCCGCCGCCGCGCCGCCCCGCGCGCCCGGCAAGCACAGCAGCTTCGAATTCGTGGCCCACGCGCCGGTGCTGGCCGCACTCGCCGGCGCCGGGCGCGTGCTCGATCTTGGCTGCGGACGCGGCGACTGGAGTCTCGGGCTCGCACGGCGGGGCATACCCGTGCTGGCCATCGACCTGTGGGTGGATGGCCTCGCCTGGCTTGCCGCGCAGTCACACGGACTGCCGCTGCTGGCGCTGCGGGCGGACATCACCGCGCCGCTGCCATTGGCGAATGGGTCCGTCGACGGCGCGCTGCTGGCGCTGGTGCTGCATCACCTCGCGGGCAGCGGCAGGGCACCCGGCGTGCTCACTGAGATCGCGCGCGTGCTGCGCCCGGGCGGCGTGGTGGCAATCGTCGAGTTCCTGCCGGTACCGCCGCCACCGGGGCCGCCGCTCGCGGTACGCGTGCCGCCGGGCGAGGTACTCGCCCTCGCAGCCGGCGCCGGATTGCGCGGCGATCAGCCCCAGCCCGTCGCCGACCACGTGGCGCTTTACGTGCTGCGCAAACCCGCATGAACGACGACGTGCTGCGCCTTGCCGATGTCGATGCCGGGGCGCTGATCGCCCTGCTCGGCGCGCAGGGGCTCACGGTCGAGTGGCTGGCACCGGACGCGCTGATTCCCGGCAGCTATTGGGGCGAGAGCGAAGCCGGCCTGGTCGGCGACCGGCTCTACGTGCGCCCGGACACGCCGCTGCACTCGGCCCTGCACGAGGCCTGCCACTGGCTGTGCATGGACGCCGCCCGCCGCGCCGGCCTGCACACGGACGCCGGCGGCGACGACGTCGAGGAATGCGCCGTCTGCTACCTGCAGATCCTGCTGGCGGATCACCTGCCGGGGGTCGGCCGGGCGCGGCTGATGCGCGACATGGACGCCTGGGGCTACAGCTTTCGGCTGGGGTCGACCGCTGCGTGGTTCGAGCACGACGCCGAGGACGCGCGCGCCTGGTTGCGCGAACGGGGCCTGCCGTCGGCATGAAGCCGCCGGGCGCCATTGCAGCGCCGCGCGGCGCGCCGGACACTGCGCCGCCGACTTGTCCACACCCTTCCGAAACGGACGCACCCACACCATGAACCGCGCCGCCATCGTGGTCGAGCAGCTCAGTTTCGAGTACCCCGGCGTCAGGGCGCTCGACGCGGTGTCGTTTCGCGTGGAGCCGGCCAGCGTCACGGCGCTGGTCGGGCCGAACGGCGCCGGCAAGTCGACGCTGCTGCGCTGCATCGCCGGGCTCGACCGGCCGCTGCTCGGGCGCATCGAGCTCGCCGGCGTGGACGTGCTGGAGGAGCCGCGTCTCGCGCACCGGCGCCTCGGGTATCTGGCCGATTTCTACGGCCTGTACGACGCGCTCACGGTGCGCCGCGCGCTCAGCTACATGGCCGCCGCGCACGGCGTGGCGCAGCGCGATCTCGCCGCCACCGTGCAGCGCACCGCCGAGCGGCTCGACATCGACGGCCTGCTGGAGCGGCGCTGCGGCGAGCTGTCGCGCGGCCAGCGCCAGCGCGTCGCCATCGGTCAGGCGCTGGTGCACGCGCCGCCGGTGCTGCTGCTGGACGAACCGGCCGCTGGCCTCGACCCCGAGGCGCGCCACGCGCTGGCCGGCCTGTTCCGGCGCCTGCAGGGCGACGGCATGACGCTGCTGGTGTCGTCCCACATCCTCGCCGAGCTCGACGAGTACTGCACGCACATGCTGGTGCTGCGCGCCGGGCGGCTCGTCGAGCACCGCGCGCTTGGCGTGAGCCCGGCCGCGCCGCGGCGGCAGGTGCGCCTCGGTCTCACTGCACCCGCGGCGGACCTCGCGGGAGTGATCGGGGCCATCCCGAACGCCCAACTGCTTGAAAGCGACACCACCGAAGCGCTGCTCGAAATCACCGGCGACGACGTTGCCCAGGCCGGCGTGCTGCGCGCGCTGGTCGAGCGCGGCGTGCCGGTGTGCGCCTTCAGCCCGCAGCGCGAGAACCTGCACGCGTCCTACCTGCGCACGGTCGGCACCGAGGAGGCGCCATGAACCCGGAACTGCGCCGCAACCTGTGGCTGGAGCTGTCGGTGCACCGCCTGGTGGCCACGCCGGCCATCATCGCGCTCGCCTGCGCGCTCATCCTCAGCAACACCCACAGCCCGGAGCCACTCGCCGCCGTGGCCGGCGCGGCGAGCGCGCTGTTGCTCGCTGCGTTCGGCAGCAAGCTCGCCGCCGACAGCGTCGGCGACGAGGCGCGCAACCGCACCTGGGACGCGCAGCGCCTGACGAGTCTTGGCCCGTGGCAGATGACGCTCGGCAAGCTGTTCGGCGCCACCGCGTTTGTCTGGTACGCGGGTGGGCTGTGTCTTGCGGTGTTCATCCTGGCGGGCGCGCAGTGGCTCCCGACGCTCAAGCTCGCGGGCCTCATCGTCGCGGGGTCGGTGCTGTGCCACGCCGTGGCGATCGGCGGCGCCGTGCTCGGCGCGCAGCGCGGTCAGGGCACCCGCAGCACGAATGCCGTGGTCTGGCTGCTGGCGCTGCTGTGGCTGGTCGGCCCGCTGCGCGACTGGACACGCGATCACGAGGTCGTCAGCTGGTGGGGCGCAAGCTTCGCCCGCATCGATTTCGCGCTCGCCAGCGCCGTGGTGTTTGCGGCGTGGGCCGTGTTCGGCGCGTATCGCAGCCTGTGTCAGGCGCTGCACGTACCGACGCTGCCGTGGGCGCTGGTGGCGTTTCTTGGCTTCGCGAGCGGGTATCTGGCCGGCTTCGTGAACCCGGCGACCGGCACGGCGGCGGGGCGGCTGCTCGGCACGGGCGTTGCGGTGAGCCTTGTCGCCACCTACGGGCTGCTGTTTCTGGAGCAGACCGGCGTCGTCGCCATGCGGCAGGTGCAGACGCGCGTAGCGCGCCGGCAGTGGGCACAGGCGGCGCGCGAGCTGCCGGGCTGGCCGGTGGCGCTGGCCGTCGCGCTGCTGTTCGCCCTCGGCACGCAGTTCACGGCCGCCACCGGGTGGCCGATGGCGACGCTCGCGCTCGCGCTGTGCCTGTTCGCGCTGCGCGACGCGGCGCTGATGCAGGCCTTTGCCTACGCGCGCCAGCCGCGCCGGGTGGCGGCCACCACGTTGATCTATCTCGCCCTGCTGTACGGCCTGCTGCCGTGGTTGCTGCGGACGCTCGGCGCGGACGATCTGGCCGGCCTGCTGCTGCCGCTCGGCAACGACGCGACGGGGTTCACCACCCTCGCCGCCGCGGCGCAGGCCGCCGTGGCGGTCGGCTTCGCCATCTGGCGCTGGCGGCGCCTGTGACGGCGCGGCCTACAGATAAACGCCCTGCGTGCTGTTGCCGTCCACGGTAATGACGCTGCCGCAGATGTAGCTGGCGCGGTCCGACGCCGCAAAGCACACGGCGTTCGCCACGTCCTGCGGGTGCGCCATGCGCTTCAGCGGCAGCGCGGCGTCCACCTCCGCCTGCAACTGCGCAGGCGTCTTGCCCTCGGCCGGCGCGCGGGCGGCCACCAGGCGCGTCCAGCGGTCGGTGGTGACGCCGGACGGCGCCACGCCGAGCACGCGGATGCCCTGCGGCGCGCACAGGTCCGCAAAGCTCTTGGTGAAGTTGTACAGCGCGGCATTGCTGATGCCGACCGGCATGTAGGACGCCTTCGGGTTGCGCCCGGCGGTGCCGAGCACGTTCACGATCACGCCCGATTGCTGTTTCTGCATCACCGGGTACACGGCCCGGCTGGCGCGGATGTGGCATTGCAGCTTCTGGTTCCAGCCGGTGAGCCAGGCGTCGTTCGTGATGTCGGCGAACTCGCCGGCCGGCAGCTTGCCGGCGGCGTTGTTGACCAGCACGTCGATGCGCCCGTAGCGCTCGACCGTGGCCGCCACCAGGCGCTCGACGTCGGCATCGGCGGTCACGTCGCAGGTGGCCGTCGCGACCTCTTTCGCCCCGGCTTCGCTCGCCGCTGCCGCAGCCGCCGTGAGACCATCCGCACCGCGCGCCGCGAGCATCAGCCGGGCGCCTTCGCCCGCAAAGGTGACGGCGCAGGCAAGACCAATGCCCTGCGTGGCGCCGGTGACAACCACGACTTTTCCGGCCAGTCCGAGATCCATGTTTCAGCCCCTCCGGCGTGTGTTTTCAGCCCGCCCGGCACTATACCGGAGCGTTTTCCTTCGCCGGGTCGGCACCGCCGTGCGCCCCGCCGTCGATGCCTGAGGCGAACCCACCCTCGCGCGCCGCGCTGCTGGCCGGGCCGGCGCTGTTCGCGCTGCTGCTGGCCATTCCGGCGCCGGGTGGCTTCTCGCCCGCCGCCTGGCAGGTGGCCGCGCTCACGCTGTGGATGGGCACCTGGTGGCTCACCGAGGCGCTGCCGCTGCCGGTGACGGCGCTGCTGCCGCTGCTGGTGCTGCCGGTGCTCGGCGTGGCCAGACTGGACCCGGTCGCGGCGCAGTTCGCGCACCCGATCGTGTGGCTGTTCTTCGGCGGCTTCGCGCTGAGTCTCGCCATCGAAAAACACGGCCTGCACCAGCGTCTGGTGGCGGCGGTGCTGCGCCTGAGCGGCCACGGCCCGCGGGCGGCGCTGGGCGGCGTGATGTTGGCGACCGCGGCGCTGAGCCTGTGGGTCAACAACACGTCGGCGGCGCTCGCCATGCTGCCGGCCGGGCGCGCGCTGATCGACCGCTGGCCGGCGGACGACGGGCATGCGGACGACCCTGGCGCGCCGCGCTTTGCCCGCGCCGTGCTGCTCGGCATCGCCTACGCGGCAACGCTGGGCGGCCTGGGCACGCTGGTCGGCACGGCGCCCAATGCGTTCCTGGCCGCCTTCCTGCAAGACCGGTACGGCATCGAGATTGGTTTTGCGCGCTGGATGCTGGTCGGCGTGCCGCTGGCGGCCGTGCTGCTGCTGGCGAGTTGGTGGCTGCTGGTGCGCCAGCACCGCCTGCCGGCGCACGCGCCGCCGCTCGGCGTGACCAGCGCGCACGGCGCCTGGAGCACCGGCGAGCGACGTCTCGCGCTGGTGTTCGGTCTGGTGGTGGCGGCCTGGCTGCTGCGGCCGCTCGCACCCTGGGCGTGGGCGCAGCGGCTGGGCGATTCCGGCGTCGCCATGGCCGGCGCGCTCGCCCTGTTCCTGCTGCCTGCCGGCGGCGGCGAGCGGCGCGCGCTGCTCGGCTGGCCGGACGTGGAGCGCCTGCCCTGGGGCGTGCTGGTGATGTTCGGCGGCGGCCTCGCGCTCGCCGACGCGGTGAGCAGCAGCGGGCTCGCGCAGGCGCTCGGCGGGCTGCTGGCGCCGCTCACCGACGGGCCGCCGTGGCTGATCCTGGCCGCCGTGGTGGCGAGCATCATTCTGATCTCGGAATTCGCCAGCAACGTGGCGGTGGCGGCGGCCTTCCTGCCGGTGGTGGGCGCCATCGCGGCCGGCGGCGACAGTGGCAACGGGGACATCGTGGCGCTCGCCATCCCGGCCGGGCTCGCCGCGAGCTGCGCCTTCATGCTGCCGGTGGGCACGCCGCCGAACGCGCTGGCCTTCTCGCAGGGCGTGCTTGCGGTGCGCGACATGGCGCGCGCCGGCCTCTATCTGAACCTGCTGTCGTGGCTGCTGCTGACGCTGGCGCTGCCGCCGTGGTTGAAGCTGTTGTTCTAGGTCAATGGACTACCTGCCGATTTTTCTCGACGTGCGTGGCCGGCCCTGCCTGGTGGTGGGCGGCGGCCCGGTGGCGGCGCGCAAGCTGTCGCTGCTGCTGCGTGCGGGTGCCCGCGGCGTGGTGGTGGCGCCTGACATTTGCGACGAGCTGCGCGCGCTAGTCGGCGACGTGGAACTGCGCGAGCGGCCATTCGAGCCGACCGACATCGACGGCATGACGCTGGCGATCGCCGCCACCGACGATGCCGCGCTCAACGCCGAAGTGGCCGCCGAGGCCCGCGCCCGCGCCGTGCCGGTGAACGTGGTCGACACGCCCGCGCTGTGCAGCTTCATCATGCCGGCGGTGGTGGACCGCTCGCCGGTGATCGCGGCGGTGAGCTCCGGCGGCCGCGCGCCGGTGCTGACGCGGCTGCTGCGCGCGCGGCTCGAAACGCTGATCCCGGCCGCGTATGGGCGCCTGGCGGATCTGGCCGGCAGCGTGCGCGGCGCGGTGCGCGCAAGCATCACGGACCCCATCGCGCGGCGCCGCTTCTGGGACGAGGCGCTGCAAGGCCCGGTGGCGGAACTCGCACTCTCGGGACAGGACACGCGCGCCCGGCAACTGCTCGACCGGCTGATCGCGCGCGGCGCGGCCGGCGGCGTGGGCGAGGTGTACCTGGTCGGTGCCGGGCCGGGCGACCCGGACCTGCTCACGTTTCGCGCGCTGCGGTTGCTGCAGCAGGCCGACGTGATCGTGTACGACCGGCTGGTGGCGCCCGAGATTCTCGACATGGCGCGGCGCGAGGCCGAACGCATCGACGCCGGCAAGCGCGCCAGCCAGCACACGCTGCCGCAGGAGGACATCAACGCACTGCTGGTGCGGCTCACCAAGGCCGGCAAGCGCGTGCTGCGCCTGAAGGGCGGCGACCCGTTCACGTTCGGCCGCGGCGGGGAGGAAATCGCCACCCTGGCCGCCGAGGGCATTCCGTTCCAGATCGTTCCGGGCGTCACCGCCGCGAGTGGCTGCGCGGCGTATGCCGGCATCCCGCTCACCCACCGCGACCACGCGCAACTGTGCGTGTTCGTGACCGGGCATCTGAAGGACGGCGGCGTCGATCTGCCGTGGGATCAACTGGTGGCGATCGGCGGCACGCTGGTGGTGTACATGGGCCTGGGCGCCATCGAACCGATCTGCGCCGCGCTGATCGCCCACGGCAAGGACCCCGCCACGCCCGCCGCGGTGGTGGCCGAGGGCACCACGCTGCGCCAGCAGGTGGTGACATCGGCCCTCGCCGACCTGCCCGCCGCCGCCCAGCACCTGCCGGGGCCGGCGCTGATCATCGTCGGCGGCGTGGTGTCGCTGCACGACACGCTGGCCTGGTTCGCGCCGGCGCCCGCCGATGCCTGAGCGGCCATCCCCGCTGCGCAGCCGCCTGTTCTGGGTGGGCGCGCTGTACTTCGCGCAGGGCCTGCCGCTCGGCATTTTTCTCGACCTGCTGCCGGTGTACTTCCGCCAGCAGGGCGTGGATCTGCGCCAGATCGGCGTGCTCGGCCTGCTCGGTCTCGCCTGGACGCTGAAGTTCCTGTGGGCGCCGGCCGTGGACGCCTGGCGCGGGCACCGGCGCTGGATGCAGGCGGCGAATCTGCTGATGGCCGGCTGTGTGCTGGCGCTGGCCGGGCTCACGCCCGACCAGCCCGCGCTGTGGCTGGCGCTCGGGCTGTTCGCGCTGGCGTCGGCCACCAACGACATCGCCATCGACGGCTACACCGTGGAGAAGGTGCCGCCCGAGGAGCTGGGTCTGGCCAACGGCGTGCGCATCGCGCTGTACCGCGTCGGCATGCTGACGGCGGGTGCGCTGCTGATGGCGAGCGGGCACATCGGCTGGCCGGCCACGTTCACCGCGGCCGCGGGCGTGCTGGCGCTGCTGGCGCTGGTGTGCCGCGCCGCACCGGCCGAGGCGCCGCGCGTGGCGCCGCGCCCCCGGCTCGCGGACATCGCCACGCTGCTGCGCCAGCCGCGCGTGCGTTACGCCGGTCTGGCGCTCGTCGCGCTGCTCGCCTGGCTGGTGGGCAGACAGATGCAGTGGCTGGGCGGCCACGCCGAGACCGCGCTCGCGGCCGCCGCGCTCGGTCTTTTCGCGCTGGCCGCGCGGCAACCGGCGCGCGGTGGGGCACAGCCGCTCACGGCGCCGTTCGCCTCGCTGCTGGCCCGCCCGCACATGCTGGCGGTGCTGGCGTTCGCGCTGACCTTCAAGCTCGGTGACGCGGCCATGGGTTTCATGGTCAAACCGTTCTGGGTGGATGCGGGATTCAGCGCAAGTGAAATTGGCCTCGTTTCCGTCAACGCCGGTTTGTTACTGTCTGTGGCCGGCGGCGTGCTGGGCGGCGTGGTAACGCACCGACTGGGCGTGTTCACGGCGCTGTGGTCGCTGGGTCTGTTGCAGGCGCTGTCGAATCTCGGCTACGCCTATGCGGCGCATCTCGACGCCACGGGCACGGTATCGACCACGGTGCTGTACGGCGCCAGCGTGGCCGAATCGTTCACCGGCGGGCTCGGCACGGGGGCGTTTCTGGCCTTCCTGATGGCAGTGGTGGATCGCCGCCAGGCGGCCAGCGAATATGCCCTGTTGTCGTCGCTGTTCGCGCTCAGCCGGTCGCTTGCGGGCTTCGCCAGCGGCTTTGGAGCGGAGCTGATGGGCTATCGGGACTACTTTCTGCTGACATTCCTGCTGTGTTTTCCGGCCTATGCGCTGCTGCCGGCGGTGCGCCGCGCCCTGGCGGCCTGCGACCACGCCACCCCCACGGAGGCTGCCCGATGATCACGGCATTCGTGCTGATCCGCGCCGAGCGCGGCCAGGTCAATTCACTGGCGCAGACGCTCGCCGAGCTGCCCGGCGTGGCCGAGGTGTACTCGGTCAGCGGCCCGCACGACCTGGTGGCGATTGCCCGCGTGGCGCGGCCCGAGGATCTGTCCGCGCTGGTCACCGAGCGGCTCGCCGTGCTCAAGGGCATCGTCGGCACGGAAACGCTGCTGGCGTTTCGCGCCTACTCGCGGCACGACCTCGACAGCCTGTTCGACGTCGGGCTGGGGGCGTCCGGAGCGTGAGGTGAGCTCAACGCGCACCGCCGGCACGCGCGGCCCGCGCCGGGACGCCCTGGCCGAGGCGGCCGACGTCGCCGACGCGCTGCCACCCGACGCCAGCAGCACGGCGCAACTGCGCCGGCAGGTGGTGGATCTGTACCGCCGCGGCGCGCTGCCGCCGCTGCTGAGCCTGCTGTGCGCCTGCGGCCTGGCCGGCCTGCTGTGGCCGGACCTGTCCGTGCCAAAGGTGGTGGCCTGGCTGGGTGTGCACGGCGCGGTGTCCGTGGGTCGGGGCTGGCTGGCAAGACGCTTCACCCGCCAGCGGGTGGCGGAAACGCGCCTCGCGCAGTGGCGCACGTACTACGTCAACTCGGCGCTGGTGGCGGGACTTGCCTGGGGTATCGGCAGCGTGCTGCTGGTGGCCGGCAGCGGGCCCAAGCAGCAACTGCTGACCTGGCTGGTGCTGGTGGCCGCCGTGCTGGTGGAGTTCGCGCCGCTGGCGCGTCTTGGCCGCGCATTCGGCTGGCTGCTGATCGCAACCCTGACGGCGCCGCTGGCCCTCAGTCTGCTGGGACCGCAAGCCGCGCCGGCGGCGGCCGGCGGCCTGCTGCTGCTGGCGTTCAGCAGCGCGCTCGCCGGCGCCGAGCTGTACCGCACCTACACGGACGGCATCCTGCTGCAGGTGGAGTTCGCGCGGCTGGCGCGCTTCGATCAGCTCACCGGCCTCGCCAACCGCCGCCACTTCGACGAGACCCTGGCGGGCGAGTGGCAACGCGCGCTGCGCCAGGGCGGCGAGGTAGCGCTGATCATCTTCGACGTCGACCACTTCAAGCGCTACAACGACCACTTCGGCCACCCGGCCGGCGACACCTGCCTGCGGCGTCTGGCCGCCGCGGCGCGCGATCTGGTGCACCGTCCAAGCGATCTGGTGGTCCGCATGGGCGGTGAGGAGTTCGCCGTGCTGCTGCCGCAGACGCCCGCCAGCGGCGCCACCGCCATCGCCGACATGTTGCGCCTGGCGATCGAGAATCTGCGCCTGCCGCATGCGTCGGCCGCCGGGCAGCCGTTCGTGACCATCAGCGTCGGCGTCGCCAGCCTGCGCCCGGACAGCGGCCTGCACTTCGACGACCTGGTCAAGGCGGCCGACGCGGCGCTGTACCAGGCCAAGGCAGCGGGCCGCAATCGGGTAATGACGGCGCCGGAGCCGGAGCGGGCCTCCGCCGCCGCACAACGACTGCGGGGGGTGATGAGTTGAGTGCGTGGACAAGCTGGGTGCTGCCGCCGCTGGTCGGCGCCGTGATCGGCGGGGTGACCAACGACGTCGCCATCCGCATGCTGTTCCGGCCCTACGCGCCGTGGCGGGTGCTCGGCTGGCGGGTACCGCTGACGCCGGGCCTGATCCCGCGCGAGCGTGGCCAGATTGCCTATGCCATCGCCGAGACCTTCACCCAGCATGTGCTGGACGGCGACCAGGTGGCTGACCTGCTGCTGACCGAGCAGGTGCGCGGGCGCCTGAAGGACAAGGTGGCCGGCATGGTCGACCAGCTCGGCGGGCTGCTCGGCGCCAACGCCGCCATGCTCGGCATGGCCAAGGGCATGGCGGGCGACCTCCTGCTGCGCGAGATCGATGCCCTGGCGCGCGCCGATGGCCCGAGCGGCGATCACATCCGCGAGCGCATCCGCGAGCGCATCGACGCGCTCGACGTGGCCCGGCTCGAAGACCTGGTGCTGGGCTTCTCGCGCAGGCAGTTCCGCGCCATCACCTGGTTCGGCGTGCTGCTCGGCGGGCTCATCGGCGTCGCGCAGGTGCTGCTGGCGCAGGTGCTGCCCGCAGTCGGTCAAGCCGCTGGCTGACGCGCTGCCCGCGCTACCATCGCGCCCGTTCGCGCTTTCCCGAAAAACCCGAGGAGAAACTCATGGACGTGGCCAACGCCCGCCAGAAAACCGGCGGCTTCGACACCTTCTTCCACCACTGCGGCGCCGCGGACGCGCAGCCCGTGATCCTGCTGCACGGCTCCGGGCCGGGCGCGAATGCCATGTCCAACTGGGTGCACGCGCTGCCGTTCCTGGGCGAGCGCTACCGCGCCATCGCGCCCGACATCGCCGGCTTTGGCGAGAGCCAGCACCACGCGCCGCCGACCGGCGCCGCGGCGTGGATCGAGGCGTGGACGGCGCAGATCATTGCCCTCATGGACGGCCTTGGCATCGGCAAGGCGCACCTGGTCGGCAATTCCATGGGCGGCGGTGTCACGCTGCAACTGCTGCGCCGGCACCCCGAGCGCTTCGAGCGCATCGTGCTGATGGGCGCGGTCGGTGCGCCGTTCACCGCCACACCCGGCCTGCAACGCGGCTGGGGCTACTACCGCACAGGCACCGAGGAGGAACTCGCGTATCTCGTGCGCAAGTTCCTGCACAACCCGGACGTGCTGGGCGGGGACGTCGACGCCATCGCCCGCCAGCGCTTCGGCCTTGTGATGCAGGACCGCATCCGCAAGCAGTTCGAGCTGATGTTCCCGGGCGACGCGCAAGTGCACGTGGACGCCTTCGTGGTGCCCGAGCACGAGTTGCGCGCCATGCCGCACCCGACGCTGGTCACGCACGGGCGGGAGGACTTCTTCATCCCGACCAGCACCAGCCAGTACGTGGCCGAGCGCATGCCGAACGCGCAGCTGCACCAGTTCCACCACTGCGGGCACTGGATTCAGATCGAGCAGCGGCAGGCCTTCAACCAGCTGGTGCTGGATTTTCTGGACGGGCGTTTCGGCTGACGGGCACAGGCGGCATCGATCCGGCACACGCGCCGGATCGATTCGCGACGAGGCAGTAGCGACTACCGCTCAGGCCGGCGTGAGGCCGGCCATGTCCAGCATCAGCCACTTGCTGCCGGCGCTGGCGAACTTCACCTGCACGCGGGTGCGCGGGCCCTGGCCCTCGAAGTCAACGATGACGCCCTCGCCGAACTTGCCGTGGCGCACGCGCTGGCCGACTTCGAGCCCGCCCGCGCCTTCGGCGACCTTGGCCGGCGTGGCCCAGGCGCTCTCGCGCTTTGGCGGCGCGGCGGCCGGACGGGCGAAGTCGTTATTACCGCGGCTCGCACTGCGATTGCCGTAGCCGCCGTTGCCATACCCACGGCCGCCGAAGCCGCCATCGCCATAGGCATCACGCCCAAAGCCACCCGCCTGGCGCGCGCTCACCGGCCGGTCCACGGTGCCGCGCAGGCGCACTTCCGTCAGGTGCTCGGCGGGGATTTCTTCGATAAAACGCGACGCCATCGCCGGGCGCGTCTCGCCGTGGATGCGCCGGCTCTCGGCGTAGCTGACGAACAGCCGCTCGCGGGCGCGGGTGATGCCGACGTACGCGAGGCGCCGTTCTTCCTCCAGCCGCGCCGGCTCCTCGATGGAGCGCTGGCTCGGGAACAGGCCCTCCTCCACGCCGACCAGGAACACCTGCCGGAATTCGAGGCCCTTGGCCGAATGCAGCGTCATCAGCTGCACGCAGTCGGCGCCGGCCTCGCCCTGGGCGTCGCCGGCTTCGAGCGCGGCGTGGCTCAGGAACGCCGTGAGCGGGTCGAGCTCCTCGTCCTCGTTCACGAACAGGCTGGCGGCGTTCACGAGCTCGTCGAGGTTCTCCACCCGGCCCTCGCCACGGCCGTCGGGGTCCTTGGCATAGTGCGTCTTGAGGCCGCTGGCCTCGACGGCGACGGTCACCTGATCCATCAGCGGCTGGCCGTTGCCCGCCGCGCGCAGTTCGCCGATCAGCTTGGCGAAGCCGCCGAGCGCGCTGGCCGCCCGGCCGGGCAGGCCACCGCCCTCCAGCAGCCGCGTCAACACCGCCCACAGTGAAAGACCACCGGCGCGCGCTTCGTCGCGCAGGGTCTCCAGCGTCTTGTCGCCGATGCCGCGCGGCGGCTGGTTCACCACCCGCTCGAAGGCGGTGTCGTCGTTCGGGTTGGCGACGAGGCGCAGGTATGCGAGCGCGTCGCGTATCTCCGCCCGGTCGAAAAAGCGCTGCCCGCCATACACGCGGTAGCGGATGCGCCGCGCCATGAGCTGTTCCTCGAAGGCGCGCGACTGCGCGTTCGAGCGGTACAGGATGGCCACCTCGGCGCGCGGGTTGCCGGCAGCGGCCCAGGCCTCGATCTGCTCGACCACGAAGCGCGCCTCGTCCTGCTCGTTGTAGGCGGCGTACAGGCGAATCGGCTCGCCGCTGCCGGCGTCCGACCACAGGTTCTTGCCGAGGCGCTCGCGGTTGTTGGCGATCAGCGCGTTGGCGGCGGAAAGAATGGTGCCGGTCGAGCGGTAGTTCTGTTCGAGGCGGATCACCTTCACGTCCGGGAACTGGCGCTCGAACTCGCGCATGTTTTCCACCTTGGCGCCGCGCCAGCCGTAGATGGACTGGTCGTCGTCGCCGACCGCGAACAGGCTGGTTTCGCTTCCGGCGAGGTTCCGCAGCCAGGCGTACTGCAGCGTGTTGGTGTCCTGGAACTCGTCGACCAGGATGTGCCGGAAGCGGCGCCGGTAGTGGTCGCGCAGCGCCGGCTGCTGCACCCACAGCTCGTTCGACCGCAGCAGCAGCTCGCCGAAATCCACCATGCCGCCGCGCTCGCAGGCCGCCTCGTAGCGCCGGTACAGCTCGGCCAGGCGCTCGCGGTCGGCAAAACCCTGCGTGTCGATGTGGCGCGCGCGCTGGCCTTCGTCCTTGCGGGCGTTGATGAAGGACGCCACCGCCGCCGGCTTGGTCGTGTCGTCGCCAAGCTCGCGCAGCAGGCGCTTGATGAGGCGCTGCTGGTCGTCGGAATCGAGGATCTGGAACGTCTCCGGCAGCCCGGCCTCGCGCCAGTGCGCGCGCAGCAGGCGGTGCGCGATGCCGTGGAAGGTGCCCACCCACAGGCCGCGCGGCGACATGTGCAGCAGCTCGCCGATGCGCTCGCGCATCTCGGCCGCCGCCTTGTTGGTGAAGGTCACGGCCAGGATTTCCTGCGGCGCCGCGCGCTCGATTTCGATGAGCCAAGCAATGCGGTGCGTCAGCACGCGGGTCTTGCCGCTGCCGGCGCCCGCCACCACCAGCGCCGTCTGGCCGGGCGCGGTCACGGCCTCGCGCTGCGGCGGGTTCAGGCGTTCGATCTGGCGTTCGAGGGTCATGCTCATGCGGGGGTTTGGACGGGCGGACTGCGTGGCGGTTCCGGCCGACGCGGGGCGGGCATTTTATGCGAGGGGTGGCGGGGGCTCGGGCGCCTCACTCCCGCCGAGCGCCACGGAAACGTCCATGCTCCTGTGCAGGATGCGCACGATCTCGACCGGGCAATCCACGCCGTCGCGATAAAAGATCACGTGACTGCCCTGCGGGAATTTCCGGTAACCCGGCAGGATGTCTTCGCACGGCTTGCCGACGTGCGGGTTAGTCGCCAGCAGTCGAAACGCCTCGTCCAGTTGCCGGACGTACAGGTTGCGGCGATCCCGTCCCCAACGCCTGTCGGTGTACACGGCGATGGCGCGAAGATCCGCCACCGCCTTGCGGGTCAGCGCAAACGGCGTCACCGCGGGCGTTGATCCAGCTCTTCGATGAACGCCTCGCAGGTGTAATCCGCCCGGCCGCTTTGCTCGCCTTCACGCAGCGCGCGACGCAGCGCGGCGAGCCGGTCCTCGTTGTCTTCGAGCAAGCGCAGGCCGGCTCGAATCACCTCACTGGCGGAGCCGAAGCGGCCGACGTCGATTTGCCGTGCGATGAACTGCTCGAAGTGCTCGCCGAGACTGACGCTGGTGTTTCTGGCCATCTGTGCCTCTCAAGTACGAATAGATACCAACCATAGGTATCCGGCCGCGGCCGGTCAAGCGCCTGCCAATAGTCCACCCGGCTGCGCGACGTAAAATCGCCCACCTGCCCGGCATTACCCAGGACCTGCCCGTGACCACCTCCCGCAAGCTCGGCCAGCGCGGCCTCGACAAGGTGTCGCGCATCCCGGTCAAGGTGGAGCCGGTCGGCACGACGCTGCGCAAGCCGGACTGGCTGCGCGTGCGCCTGCCGGCGAGCCCGAACTTCCAGCGCGTCAAGACGCTGCTGCGCGACAACGCCCTGCACACGGTGTGCGAGGAAGCGTCCTGCCCCAACATCGGCGAGTGCTTCAGCAAGGGCACGGCCACGTTCATGATCATGGGCCACAAGTGCACGCGCCGCTGCCCGTTCTGCGACGTGGCGCACGGCAGCCCGGACCCGCTCGACGAGAACGAACCCGCGCACCTGGCCGACGCCGTGGCGACGCTGGGCCTGAAGTACGTCGTCATCACGTCGGTGGACCGGGACGACCTGCCGGACCGCGGCGCCGGGCACTTCGTGGACTGCATCCGCGCCGTGCGCGAGCGCTCGCCGGCCACCACCATCGAGGTGCTGGTGCCGGACTTTCGCCACCGCATCGACGTGGCGCTGGACATCCTCGCCGCCGCGCCGCCGGACGTGTTCAACCACAACATCGAGACCGTGCCGCGCCTGTACGCCGCCGCCCGGCCGGGCGCCGACTACGGGGGCTCGCTGGAATTGCTCAAGCGCTGCAAGGCGCTGCTGCCGGACCTGCCGACCAAGTCCGGCCTGATGCTCGGTCTTGGCGAGACGGACGAGGAGGTGCTCACCGTGATGGCGGACCTGCGCGCGCACGACGTCGACATGCTGACCATCGGCCAGTACCTGGCGCCCTCGGCGCACCACCTGCCGGTACGCCGCTACGTGCCGCCGGAAACCTTCGCCGAGCTCGCCGCGCGCGGCCGCGAGATGGGCTTTGCCAATGTCGCCAGCGGCCCGCTGGTGCGCTCGTCCTACCACGCCGACCTGCAGGCCGCCGGGCACGCCGTGGCCTGACGTGGAGTACTACGCCGTCAAGGCCGTGGCGGCGTTCGTCGAGCCGCCGGGCGTGTTCGTGGTGCTGCTCGCCGTGGCGGCGCTGCTCATCCGCCGCCGGCCGGGCCTCGCCCGCGCGCTGTGCGTGCTGTGCATCGCGGGCTTGCTGGTGCTGTCGAGCAGCATCGTCGCCAGCACGCTGCTCGATTCCCTGAGCCACTATCCGCCAGCCACGCCGGCGGCGCTGCGGCAGGCGCAGGCCATCGTCATCCTGGGCGGCGGCGCGCAGCGCAACCTCCTCGATTACGGCGGCGGCACGGTGAAGTCGTTCGCCCTGGAACGCCTGCGCTACGGCGCGCTGCTCGCCCGGCAAACCGGCCTGCCGGTGCTGGTGACCGACGGCGGCCCGAAAGACGACGTGCCGGGCGCCGCGTACATGGTGCAGGCGCTGGCCGACTGGGGCGTGCAGCCGCGCTGGGTGGAAAGCCGCGCCCGCACCACCTACGACAACGCCCGCTACAGCCGCGACCTGCTGGCGCCGGACGGCATCACCCGCGTGGCACTGGTGACGCACGGCTGGCACCTACCGCGCGCGGTGGCGGTGTTCGAGCACGCCGGTTTGGACGTGATACCGGCGCCGACGCTGGTGCCCGCGCCGTGGAAAACCGGCTCGGACCTGCCCGGCTGGCTGCCGGACGGGCTGGCGTTTGCGCGCTCCATGCTCGCCGTGCACGAGTACGTGGGCGGCGCCTGGTACCGCCTGCGTTACGGCAGCGGCGTATGACCGTCACTGTACAACCCGCCGCCACGGTGGCGCCGCTGCGCGACGGCCCGCACGGGCTCGAAGTGCTGCTCGTGCAGCGCAGCCCGGCGCTGGTGTTTGCGCCGGGTGCGTGGGTGTTTCCGGGCGGGCGGGTGGACGAGGGCGACCACCGCGACGGCGCCGAGCGCGCGCCAAGACGTGCGGCCGTGCGCGAGGCGGCCGAGGAAGCCGGCCTGCTGCTCGACCCCGACGCGCTGGTGGAGGTGGCCCACTGGACCACGCCGCCCGGGCAGGTGCGCCGGTACGCGACGTGGTTTTTCGTGGCCGATGCCAACCGCTGCGGCGGCGTGCGCGTGGACGGCACCGAGGCGGTCGATTACCGCTGGCTGACCCCGGCCGATGCGCTCGCCGCCGGGCGGGCGCACGACCTCACCCTGATCCGCCCGACCATCGCCACGCTGACCGAACTGCTGGATTTTGCGGACGTGGCCGCGGCGCTGGCCGGCTTCGCGGCGCGAGCCACACTGCGCCACGCGCCGGGTTCCTGACCCGCCCCGGCGGACGGGTCGCTATTTCAGATAGTGATCCAGCAGCTTGATGGTGCGGTACGCCGCCACCACGGTCGGAATGGCGATCCGCAGCTCGCGCGCCTTGTCGATGAACGGCTTGATGATCTCGTCCACCTCCAGCTTGCGCCCGCGCGTGAAGTCCACGTGCATGGAGGTGCGGCTTTTCATGTTGGCGGCCTTCAGCTGGTTGCCCCAGGCCATGAGCAGCGCCACGCCCTCGTCGAAACTGCCTTTCTCCAGATCCCGAAACTGCGTCATCGGCGCGTAGAAGTCCTGTGGCTCGTAGCCGAGTGCGCGGTAGACCGACAGCAGTTCGAGCCCGATCTGCATGTACGACTCGGCGCCCTCGCGCACCGTGATGCCGTCGATGAAATAGAAATCGCCCCCGGCGAGATTGCTCACCGACCAGCTCGACGCAAGCCCAATCTGCACCAGCTTTTCCCAGGTCACCTGCTTGATGTTGTCGACCGCCTTGGCGCTCATCCGGGCGGCGGTGAAGGCGCGGGCGAGCTCCTCCACGCGCGGCGTGATGCGGCCGTCGAGTTCGCCAAAGTACGCCGTGGCCGGGCCGGTGAAGGGGTTGATGCACTTGCCAGGCGCGACCAGCGTCGCGCCTTCCATGGTGGACGCGCCGACCACCTTGCCTGGACCCGCCCAGGCTTCCAGGCGCGGCTCCTTGTTGATGCCGTTTTGCAGCGTCAGCACCGTGCCGACGCGCCGCACCAGGTCCTGCGCGTCCGCCAGCGTCGACTCCATGTCCTTGCTTTTGACGCACACGATCAGGTAGTCGTGCTCGCCCGGCACCTGGTCCGGGTGCGTGGCCAGCGTGAGGCGGTCCCGGATGCGGAAATCGCCCTTCGGGCCGGTGATTTCGAGGCCGTCCCTGGCGATCGCGTCCATGTGCGCCTGGCGGCCGATCAGCGTCACGTCCTGCCCGGTGTCGGCGAGGTAACCACCGACCACGGAGCCGAGACCGCCGGCGCCCAGAATGATGTATTTCATTGACTCGCTCCTCGTGCTCGCGCTCGTTAGTGTGGTGTTGCCGGCCGCGTGCGCGTCCGCGGGCCGGGGGTTTCTATACCACCGCCGGCCGCCCGGCGGCGTCTGGTTACACTCTGCGGCCTCGCTTGGGCACCACAATTTCGGGAGCAGACTCAATGGCATTGCAAGTCATCGGCGCCGGCCTTGGCCGCACCGGCACGCTGTCGCTGAAGGCGGCGCTGGAACGACTGGGCTTCGGCCCGTGTTACCACATGACGCGCATCTTCGAGCACATCGAGCACGGTCCGATGTGGCAGCAGTTCGCGGCCGGCGCGCGCGGCGACTGGGACAGCCTGCTGGGTGAGTACAACTCCGCCGTGGACTGGCCGGCGAGCTACTTCTGGCGCGAACTCGCGGCGTTCTACCCGCACGCCAAGGTCATCCTCACCGTGCGCGACGCCGAGCGCTGGTTCAGCAGCATCGACGGCACGCTGTTCCGCTTCATGCAGGCATCGGAAATACCGGACGACGAGGCGGCGCGCCGGCAGATCGCCATGGCGCGCGACATCGTGCAGCAGCGCACCTTCGACAACCGCATCACCGACCGCGCGCACGTCATCGACGTGTACGAGCGCCACAACCGCACCGTGCAGCAGACCCTGCCGGCTGGGCGTCTGCTCACCTACGACGTGGCACAGGGTTGGGCGCCGCTGTGCGCGTTCCTCGGCGTGCCCGTGCCGGACGAACCCTTCCCGCGCATCAACGCCCAGCAGGAACTGCTGGACACGCATGCCGAGCGGTACAAGCTCTGATCGGCGCCGACCGGGCTGCCCGCGCTAACCCCGCGGGTCGCTCAACCCACACGCAGCACGGCGGGTCGCGGCTGCACCTGGCTCACCATTGAGCCGGAATCAGCCGAGCTCCCCGCCATCGACAGCGCGGAATAACCGCGCGTTGTTGGCACAACCAGTCCGCAGCCCGCCAGACCGCCTTGCGCCTCAATCCAGCGGACTGACCACACCCCGCCCACCGCGGTTCAGAACGTGGGTATAGATCATCGTGGTGCTCACGTCCGCGTGGCCGAGCAATTCCTGCACGGTGCGGATGTCGTAACCGCCTTCCAGCAAATGAGTGGCAAACGAGTGCCGCAGCGTGTGGGGAGTGGCCGGCTTGGCGATACCAGCGGCCAACACCGCCTTGCGCATTTGGCGCTGCAGCTGTTTCTCGTCCACGTGATGTCGCCGCCGCTCGCCACTGCGTGGGTCCGTGGAAATACCCGCCGCAGGGAAAACATACTGCCAACCCCACGCCTTGGCCGCATTCGGGTACTTCACCGCCAGAGCATCCGGTAGCCACACCGCGCCATACCCCGCCGCAAGATCGGTATCGTGCAAGGATTTGACCTGCGCCAGATGCGCGCGCAGCGACACTGCCAACGACCGCGGCAACATCGTCACTCTATCCTTGCCACCCTTGCCGTCGCGCACGGTGATCTGATGCAGCGCGAAGTCAACATCCTTCACCCGCAGCCGCACGCACTCCATAAGCCGCATCCCGGTTCCATACAGCAAGCGCAGCATCATGCCCGCGGTGCCATCGGTGTGCTCCAAAATCGATTGCACCTCGGACCGCGTCAGCACCACCGGCAGACGGGCGGGCCTTTTTGCCCGCGCCACGTCGTCCAGCCACGGCAGCGGAGCAGCGAGAACCTCCCGATACAGAAACAGAATCGCCGCCAACGCCAGGTTCTGGGTGGCCGCCGCCACTCCCCGCTCCACCGCCAGACTGGTCAGGAACGCTTCCACCTCCTGCTTGCCCATGTCACGCGGGTGGCGTTTGCCGTGAAAAAGGATGTACCTTTTTGCCCAGTGCACGTAGGACAGTTCGGTTCGCTTCGCATAGCCCAGCCGGCGGACCCGGTCCCGTACCTGGTCCAGCAGCTTGGGAGGCGACCCTCCGGGAGGCTTTGGTGGATAATCCGGCACGTTGCGCCAACCCATTGATAACAATGCTTCTGTCTCGCATTGCGAGCGGGATTATACACCGGCCGGTGTACAATTCACGTTAG
>NZ_JBFWOM010000005.1:166684-168526 GCF_050250495.1 Immundisolibacter sp.
CGTTAGGCATTGCCGCGAATGGACAACTTCTGGCTCAACGAACTACTTAAGGCCATCGTTCTGTATGGCTCTGCGTACTTCCTCGGCCTATGGGTTATCAGGCGTGGAGTCCGAGTGAATTACACGCGGAAGATTTTCCACTTCATTCTTTTCTTCTGCCCCCTCTTTCTTGCCGACCATCTGCCATTCCAGGCGTCGGTCACTACCACTTTGCTGAGTGGCTTGATGTTCCTTCTCTGCATCGGCACTTTTGTTCGGCCACTGCGCGCCAAATCAGCCTTTCTTTCGACTGCATACGCCGCAATTGATCGCCCCGAGGATCGGCCTTTTACCCTGCTCTGGGTTTCAACGCAGGTCGTTGCCACCTACCTCGTCATCGTCCTTATGGTTCTCTGGCTTGCCCAATACGGAAAACAGCCGCTCATCTACATCGCTGTCCTCGTTGCCGGCATCGGGGACGGTCTCGCCGAGCCAGTTGGCGTCCGATTCGGCAAACGCAAGTACCGAGTGAAAGCCCTGTTCACAGATCGAAGCTACACCAGAAGCCTCGAAGGGAGCGCCTGCGTGTTTCTCAGTGCCATACTGGCAATTCTGATTCTCAGGCCGCAATTTTCCGAAACACAACTACTCCTTGCTTTTGCCATCGTCCCAATTGCCATGACCTTGGCCGAAGCTTTCTCCCCGCACACTTGGGACGGCCCATTCTTGTATCTTGTTGGCGGCCTGTCGCTCGTCGGGGTATTGGAGCTATCTGGCATGATCCAAAATGCCTAACATTGCGGTCGAGAGGGACGCTACGCAAGCGGGCTTCGCCCGCTCGCTCCGCGCCCCTCACCTTGAACGTTAGGCGGCGCAACCCTTTATGTCTGACTTCGTCTCTATCGGGTGTGAGGGTGGAGGGCCTGAGACAAAGCGCGTCTGTGAGCTAAAGGTCCCACTGTTTCATGCGCTACAGCGTCGCGTCACTGCAACCCACACACGTTTGGTAGACAAGTACGCTGTAGTACTCCGCGTTGATGGCGCTCTCCAGCAGTATGGCGATGAGGGCCTGGCAAACCTCCGGTTTGCAAGAACGCAGCGCTATGTCGCTGTGGACGTTCAGATTCCGCAGTCTGTCTGGGCGCCCTTGCCTGAGGCTGCGCTTCGTGCGTACATTGCGCGTCAAACAGAGGCCGCAGTTTCTGCGTGCGTAGCAAGGTTGCAGCGCGAGGGTGAGGTTGATGGACCATCGCTTCTCAGGCAGATTCAAGCCGCTGTCAAAGACTATCT
This sequence comes from Immundisolibacter sp., assembly GCF_050250495.1. Classification (GTDB taxonomy): domain Bacteria; phylum Pseudomonadota; class Gammaproteobacteria; order Immundisolibacterales; family Immundisolibacteraceae; genus Immundisolibacter. The sequence continues at coordinate 167,954 of NZ_JBFWOM010000005.1, forward strand.
TGGCCAAGAAGCTGGCGTCGCCTAACCCTTCGCTGCACCCGACGTTCGCCAGCCGGCTTCGCCGTCTGGCGCCCGCGGGTGATCTCAAACGTTAGGCACCATGTCGTGAGCGGGCGCGGGAACATTACATTCGGCGAACGAGTCGCCTCCGCAGCATTCGGCGCGCTCTTTGGGGCCATCATTGGAGCAGCGCTCGTCTGGCTTCTAGGCGTTTACTCGCAGACCTTGGGACCAAGTCGCCGTGTGCTTGACGGAAGTGATTGGATCCTCGGTACTAGCGCTGTCTTTGCTCTCCTTGGTTTTCTGCTCGGGTCTCATGTCGGCACCGTCGTTGGTGGTGTGATATCAGGTCTCATCGAGTTCGAACGCCAAGATCGCAATCCTGAAGTGCCAACGTGGCTGGTTGTGGTAGTTCTCGTCGGAGCTGCAGTTGCAACTGTGTGGTGGCGACGTTACCCCCTGATTGAGTAGCGCGGAGGCTTAGAGTCCGACTGAGACCGAAGGAGGTCGGACGTGAAGAAGCGGTATAGCGAAGAGCAGATCATCGGGTTTCTGAAGGAAGCGGACAGCGGG
>NZ_JBFWOM010000006.1:0-154625 GCF_050250495.1 Immundisolibacter sp.
GCGCGGCGCGGCCGGATCACGCCTTCCCCAACGTGCGCGGCATCATTGATCTTGTCGACCGCGAGCACCTGCTGGCGAGCGAGCGGCGCGTGGTCGCCACCGTGGGCGGCCTGCTGGTGGCGGACACCGGCGACGTGCTGCTGATCCGCACCGCCAAGTGGTCCGGCCGCTGGGGCCTGCCGGGCGGCAAGGTGGACTACGGCGAGACGCTGCTGGATGCCTACCGGCGCGAGATGCGCGAGGAGACCGGCATCGACGTGGAGCATGCCGACTGGCTGTGCATCCAGGACTGCATCGAGAGCCCGGAATTCACGGCCCGGCGGCACTTTCTGCTCATCAACTACGTGTCGCGCCTGCCCGGCCGGCCCGCGCCGCGCAAGAACTACGAGTCGCTGGCGATCGGCTGGTTCGCGCCGGCGGTGGCGGCGGGCATGGATCTGAATCAACCCACGCGGGCCGCGCTGGAACTCGCCGCGCAGCGCGGGTACGTCGCGCTTGGCTGAGCGCCGCCCCGTGGGCGAACCCACACCCGGCCCGGTACGCCGCCGGTATCTGTTCCTGCGCCGCTGGCTGCACCTCGCCGGCCCCTACTGGAACAGTGAGCACAAGTGGCGCGTGCGCGGCGTCACCGCGGCGCTGGTGCTGCTAACCGTGGCGCAGGTGGGGCTCGCCATCTGGACCAACTACTGGAACCGCGCCCTGTTCGACGCGCTGGAGGCACGCTCGACGGCGCGCTTCGTGGCGCAGATCGGCGTGTTCGTGGTCATCTTCGCGCTCACCATGGCGGTCACCGCGCTGCACCTGCACGTGAAGCGCTGGTTGCAGATCGACTGGCGGCAGTGGCTGACCGGGCGCCTGCTCGGCCAGTGGATGACGCACGGCAGCCACTACCAGCTGCAGCACACGGCCGGCGAGCACGACAACCCGGACGGGCGCATCGCGGACGACATCCACGTCGCCACCGAGGTGGCCATCGCGCTCGCCCACACGCTGCTGTTCTCGCTGCTGATGCTGGGCAGCTTCGTCGACATCCTGCTGTCGGTGTCCGGTACCGCCACGCTGCCCGGCACGGCGCTGGCGGTGCCGGGTTACATGGTGCTGCTGGCGTTCCTGTACGCGGGCGTCGGTACCGGGCTCGGCCTGCTGCTCGGGCGCCCGCTGGTGCGTACCACCAACCGCCTGCAGACGCTGGAGGCGAATTTCCGCTTTGGCCTCGCCCGCTCGCGCGAGAACGCGGAGGCAATCGCCCTGATGCAGGGCGAGCCCGTGGAGCGCGAGCGCGCGACGCGCCAGTTCGCCGAGCTCGAACTCGGCTGGAATCGCCAGACGCTCGCGTATCTCGGCATCGTGTCGTTCTCGACCGGCTACGGCGCGCTGCTGCCGGTGTTCCCCATCCTGGTGGCGGCGCCGCAGTACATCGCCGGCGCCATGACGCTCGGCGTGCTCATGCAGGCGGCGCAGGCCTTCCAGCGGCTCACCTCGGCGCTGTCCTGGCCGGTCGACAGCCTGGGTGATCTCGCCCGCTGTCAGGCCTCGGCCGAGCGCGTGCTGTCCCTGCACGAGGACCTGCTGGCGCTCGAAGCCGAGGCGCGGGCGAGCGCGCTGCAGGGCGACGGACAGCGCATCCAGCGCCGCGAGGGCCCGGCACAGGAGCTGGCGCTGCGGGACCTGAGCATTGCCGAACCCGACGGGCGCATCATCGTCGAGGCCTTCAACGCCACCGTCACCCGCGGCGAGCGGGTGCTGATCGGCGGCGATGCCACCGCCGCGGTGGCGCTGTTCAAGGCGGTGGCGGGCCTGTGGCCGTGGGGCCAGGGCGAGGTGCTGCTGCCGGCCGGCGAGCCCATCTACTACATGCCGCAGCGGCCGTTTCTGCCCGAGGGCACGCTGCGCGCGGCGCTGAGCTACCCGCTGCCGCCTGGCCGTTTCGACGACGCGGCGATGCGCGACGCGATGGAATGCGCCGGGCTCGCCTGGCTGGTGGGGCGCCTGGGCGAGAGCGAGCAGTGGGGCCAGACCCTGCCGCCGCGCACGCTGCAGCGCATCGGTTTTGCCCGCCTGTTCCTGCACCGACCGGCCTGGGTGTTCATGGAAGAAGCGAGCAGCACCTTCGAGCCCAGGGGCGAGGACGCCCTGTTCCGCACCCTGCGCCAGCGCCTGCCGGATGCCACCGTACTGACCATCGGCTTTCACGCCGAGCTCGAACAGCACCACACGCGACGCATCGCGCTCAACCGCGCCAGCGACGGCAAGTACCTGTTCCACCGCACCGACCTGTGCCTGCTGGAAGATCGCCCGGCCGGGAAGCGCCGATAAGCCAGCGTTTTCCATAGGTGTCGCATCGTGTCGCTACGATGATTTGCGGTGTCTCGCTATAGTCAGTTCGCGTGGCGACAGGGCACTTTGTCCAGCCCGGTGCTGGCTGGCTTAGGGTTCACAAGGGCGCCGATAGTGCGGTAACGCGCAGAAAGGCGGGCTTGGTCCGCCATACAGCGGACTGCGTCTTGGTGGGACAGTACGTGACGCCGGGAAACTGCCGTCGCCGGTCGAACAGGGAAGGAACAAGTGAGCGATCTGTTGAACGTGCCCATCCACCTAAAGCTGACGGGTGGGGCGCTTCTGTTTCTGGCCCTCGTCTTCGTCTTCTTCTTCCTGTTGCCCGGTGTCATCCACTGGTTCCGTCTGCGCGGCATCCTGGGCGCTTTGCTGAAGTTCAAGGGCCCAACGCCGCCGGGTGACATCAAGAAGGTCTTCGCGCGTGACAAGCGCCTCGCCCATCTTTGGAGCGAGTACCAAGACACGCTGCACGTTCAACGGGAGCAGCAGGACGGCCAGATGAAGATCGTCGCCGTCCGTTCGACGGTTCCGGCCGAGGCCTACTTCAGCGGCCAGTACCTCGTCGACAGTCGGTTGCGCACCGAGTTCTTCAAGCACCTGCCCGGGATCTTCACCGGGCTAGGCATCATCGGTACGTTCACGGGCCTGATCGAAGGCCTGCGTCACTTCCAGGTGAGCGAGAACGCGATCACCGTACGCGCCAGCCTGGAATCGCTGATGCATGCAGTCGGCGAAGCCTTCCTGATCTCGGCTGCCGCCATCGCTGCGGCGATGCTTGTGACGTTTGTCGAGAAGCTGATCCTCGCCGGCCTGTACCGGAAGGCCGAAGAGATCGCGCACGCCATCGACGCACAGTTCGACGCCGGTGCCGGCGAGGAATACCTCGCTCGCCTGGTAAGCGCTTCAGAGGCTTCGGCCAGCCAGGCGAAGATTTTGAAAGACGCCTTGGTCACGGAACTGGGCGACATCTTGCGGGAGCTGACCGCTTCGCAGATCGCCAACGGCGAGCGACTGAACCAGCAGATCGCTCAGCGAATCGAGGAGGCCGCGAGCCGACAGGTCGCCGCCGCGCGGGAGGACAACCAGGCGCTCGGCGACATGATCGCCGGCAGCATCGAGGAGAGCCTCCGAGAGCCCCTCGAAGAAATCGCGTCTTCCGTCAGAACTGCTGCCGGCGATCAGAGCGCGTCGGCCGTCCAGATGCTCAGCGATGTGATGGTCAGCTTCAGCCAGCGCCTGAATGATCTCTTCGGCGGCCAGATCAACGGCATCAACGAATTGAACCAACAGACGGCCCAAGGTATGCAGGACGCCGTCAACTCGCTGCACACGCTGGTCGGCAAGCTGGAAGAGAGCGGCAGGCGCACGACGGACGACATGGCCGCGCAGATGGCGGCCACCATCAAGGTCATGGAAGAACGCCAGGGCAATATGAATGCCGAGTCCCACGCCTTTGTGGAGCAGATTCGCAAGCTCGTCGAAAACTCCCAGGCCGAGACGCACCAGAAGTTGCAGGCAACCCTCGAATCGATCGGCCAGCAGATGACCACGATCCTTGCCAAGTTGGCGGAGGCGCACGCCGACGCTCAGGACGGCAATCGCTCGCGGGAGCAGGCAATGGCCGACCGTGCCAGAGACATGGTTGCCGGCATGACGGGGACGGTCGAGGCGGCAATCAGGGAGATCACGGCCGCCTCGCAGGTCATGTCCCAGAGCGTGTCGACTTTGAGCAATGCCACAACCTCGTCTGTCGACAAGCTGAATGCCGGCGCCGATCGGCTCAACACTGCCGCCACGAACTTCGCGACCGCTGGAGACCGAGTGGCTGCTGTAATGGGACAAGCAGCGACGGTCAGTGCGAAGTTGACCGAAGTTTCTGGGTCGCTTACCACGAGCGCGAGTGCGGTTCAGGAAGCGCTCCAGGACTACCGGGCGCAACGCGAGGCCGTCACGCAGTTGCTGGCCGACGTGCGAGCAACCGTCGAACTGGCACGCAAGGAAGCCAGCATCACGGCCGATGTGCTCCAGCGCATCGAGTCGTCAACGGAGAAGCTTGGCGCCGCGCAAACGGCTGCCGACGAATATCTCGACGGCGTAAGCCAGGTGCTCGCCAAGTCGAGCGAGGCCTTCCGCGAATCGGTCGTGGCGACCTTGTCGAAGGTGAACCACGACTTCCACACGAAGCTTGCCAGCGCGGTGGGACTGCTCTCGACAGCCGTTCAGGAACTCGAAGTCACTCTGGGCAGCCTTGCCCCGAGGCGATAAGCGATGTTCGGGACGCGCATCGTCGTCAAGCGCAATGGTCGCGACGAGGCCGAGAAGCCGTTCTGGATTTCGTTTGCCGATCTCATGACCGCGCTGATGGTGCTGTTCCTGGTGGTCATGGGGGTAGCTCTGCTGGCCGTGACCAAAAACGTGACCGAGCGCCAGAAGAAGGAAGACCAGCGCACCAGGAACATCGAACTCATCCTGGCGAAGTTCGAAGAGGCTGCGAAGCGGCACGAGGGCATCAAGGTCGACAAGGTCCGCCAGGTCATCGACTTCGGCCAGCGGGCGCAATTCGCGTTCGGCGACTGGCGGTTGAACGCGCAACAGGAAGAGGTACTGCGCAAGTTCGTCCCCGAAATCATCGTCCTGGCCAACGACGATCTCGGCAAGAGCATCCTCAAGCGCATCGTGGTCGAGGGTTACACGGACAGGAAGGGCTCCTATCTGTCCAACCTGAATCTCAGCCTGCAGCGCAGCCAACGCGTCCTGTGTGCCATGTTTTCGACCAGCGGCGCCAGCCTGCTGAACGCCGACCAGAAGGAAAGCGTACGCAGGCTATTCTTCGTTGGCGGCTATTCCTTCAACGCAGCCAAGGACACCGACGAGGAAAGCCGGCGGGTCGAGATGCGACTGGAATTCCTTGGCATTGACGAGACCCGGCCGCATCCTTCCGATGCCGCCGGCAACTTCGGGGAGTGCGCCCTGCGATGAGCACGCTTGGTCGTCTCGCAAACCTCCTGAGCAGCAGTGTTGACGCTCCTTCCTTGCCGGAAGACACCAGCATCGACGCAGTGCTTGCTGGTTTGCAGCGCCACGCCAGGGCCGGCACCTCGGCATCGGTCCCGGAGGATCTGCAGCAGCAGGCTGTGCGTCGGTTCTGGGAAACGCAGCGGTTCGACAGCCTCAAGGATGCGCGCCTGGTGTCCTTTGGCCTTTGCGTCCCGAGTCGCCCGGAGAAGCCCTGCATCATGGAAGACCGCCAGCGCTTCCAGGCGGTGCTCGACCACCGCACGGGCGTCGAGCAGTGGGTCAACAACCCTCGCTGGTACCGACGCTGCTACCAGGGGCTTGTGCGCAGCTACTTCACCTACGATCCCAAGGCCGAGAAGACGCCGGACGTCGGCAGGCAGAACTGGGGCGATCTGCGCGACTATCTGCACGAGCACACGCGCAACATCGTCGACGAGAAGGCGAACCCCGACTGGGTCAGGACCGCCGTAGACCATCGGCAACTGTTCGGCGACGAACCCTGCGCTCCATACGCTGCTGCTGTTCTGAGCGGCGACACCTCTACCGTCGACTATCTGTGCGCGCAACTGGGCGTCATCAAGGCGTCCTGGTTCCTCCGGGAACTCGTTCTCGCGCAGGTCCGCGAGGCGACCAAGCTGAGCCACGAGCGCTTCAAGGAGCGCATCCCGACGCTTGTCACGCTGCTCGAAGACAACCGCGTGCTGCGCGACAGGGGCCTGATCCTGATGCTCGACAAATATGCGTCGGTGGCACAGCCGGCTATCGACGAGCCGCTGCGGAACGCCGCAGTCGAGTGGTGGGGCAACCCCTGGCTTCCTTCAAACGAGATGCGCTGGGGCGGCGTTGTCCCGAAGGCGCGCGAGATGGTGGCGGAGTGGCTCAAGCGCGAGTTCATCGAGGCCTTCTTCACCAAGCTTGCGGAGGATGGCGTCGGCGACCGGCGCCGGGCCAATTTCTGGCTGCGCTACGCAAAGTCGATGGAAAACATCCAGTTCGCGTTGGGTGCCCGAGCCCTTTACTCGACCGACCGCGATTTCGTCGTTCTAAGGCAGAAGATGAAGGGGCTCTATACCGAGCTGAAAACGACCGACAGTTCCAACAACGCCTTCGTGATGACGATGGGATCGCTGGTAGCGGTCGAGTTCGGCGGCAAGGGCAATGCGTTCTACGGCTACGACAAGCGCATGGCGCTACCCTTCGACATGTCCAAGCCGGTCGTCACAACCAGGAACGCGCGCAACTCGCTCAAGCATGACCAGCGAATCCTGTGGATGCAGCACCAGGACGGCATCCGTGGCTATGACAAGTGGGAGAAGAGGTTCGAGGCAACCTTAAGGGAGAAGTTCGGCATCCGACCCAATGCCGCCTCCCTGCGCGTGTCGGCCCGCGCAGTGCCCCTAACCGCGCAGCCTGCGGCCTCGTCGCAGCCAGTTTCGCGCCCGCCGCCTGCGCCCACACCAGCCAGTGTGGGCGCGTTCAGCATCAGCTCGCTGGCCTCGTGGGCCCAGGCCAGAAACCTAGCCATCGATGACCGTAGCGACAAAAACGGAAACCTGTGGGTTCGCACCGATGACAGTGACCAACAGGTGAATGCAGTGCTGCGTGCGTGGCACTTCAAGTACAGGCCTGGCAAGGGCTGGTGGCGGTAGGGGCGGCGAGCAGCCAAAGATAGGGAGCGCGATGTTCAAGTTCGGTCAGAAGTCGGGGGCACCAGCAGCTCAGTGGCGCAGGCACTGGACCGCAGACGGGTTGTTGATCTCGCAGGTCGGTGCCGGCCAGGGCCTCTCTCACCCGCTGCTTCCGGGCTACCTCGCCCAACTGCAGGATGATGGGTACGCCGTTCCGGCAGACGCCGGTCTGACGATCGGGTGGGATGCGCTGTACGAAGCGTTGCAGAGTCCCGGCTATGCGGATCTTCCGCAGGTATTCGACCTGCCGCCCTGGACGATGATGCTCCCCGTGCTGTGCAGTGCGAACTCACTGACGGATGAGGACTTCGCGATTGCCATCGCTGGCTGGCAACGCGACGGCGGCTTGCTCATCGACTGCGAAACCGTCGGCCCGGTGCTCAGCCACGATGACACCGCCGAGCTGATGAAGCCCGCGCACTGGCAGCTCTTCCGCGAGGTGATCGGGTTTGCGGGCCGGGCACCTGGGGAGCGGACGGATCTCGTGCACCGCCAGGCCTGGGGGCGGATCAGAAAGCTCGCCGTGGCAGCAGACGCGCGCTTGGACGACTTCCTCCACCGTTCGGTAGTCCTGACGCCGGAGCGCCTGGAGATCGGCCTGCGAAAGTCCGCGCTGCTGGCCGACGACAGCGTCGTCGAGATCGAGCCGACGTTCGCGGGAGCACCGCCGGACTGGCTGGAGCGCTTTGACAACGCGCGGGAAGTTCAGGACCGATACGACATCGTCACGCCGGAGGGAATCGTCCAGGTTCTGATCACGCCCAAGGTCAAGACGGTCCTGCAGGAAATCAAACGCCTGCCGTTGCGGCGGGTCGCCGGCTCGCGGGCGCAGGCCTTCATCCTCAACCCGTTCGCTGCGCTCGGCGAAGACGCCAAGGATGTCATCGATGAGCGCCAGTTTGAGGAAGCGCGCGAACAGGCTGGGTTGAAGTACGAGCGATTCGTTCCCACGTTCGAGCGCGACGCTACCGGCTACCCGCTGAAGGTCGGGCTGCTAATCGAGACGGCCAACGTATCAGGCCCGGCATCGTCAGAGACCGTCTGGCTGAACGCTCGCGAGTTGCGCGACTTCATCGGGCGACTGAAGGACACCCTGGACCGCGGCTTCCAACTGCTCGGCTGGCAGGGCTACGACCTCGAAATCCAGGGCGACACGCCCCGGTACCTCGATGAGCTTCGAGAAGCCCTTGAGGCAAGAAGCCGACCGCGCCCTTTGGTGACCTACGCGCAGGTGCACGACCTGAGCGCCTACTCGTCTCGGATAGAGGGCATCGGGGTCGAGCACCCGTACTACTCACCCTACATCGCCAAGAAGAAGGACGATGACGGCTGGTTCCCCGACAACGTGGTGCCGGTGATCGCGTACGTCCCGGGGGGCGACACCGAACCGGTGGCCGTGCCGGTGACGAAGGACGCGCTGGAGCATCTCAGGCGGGCGGCCGAGGAGGCTCGCACGGCCGGCAAGAACACCATCGACGTGCACTGGTTGCCAAGGCCCATCTCTGTAGAAGAAGCCGAGCGCATTACCCGAACCTTCGAGCAGGTGTTTATCGACGTCGAGGAACAGCGCTTCGATCCGGATGAGTCCGCCACCGGACAACGCGAGACGCTTGGCGCGACGACGAGCCTGATCTTGCGGGCCAACATCCAGGCGGTCGACTACGAGGAGCGGCGTCGCGAGGCCCTGAAGGCCATGCCGGCGATGCCCGAGCTCCCCAAGCGGCTGCGGCCCGGGTATCCACTGCTGCCCCACCAGGCCGAGGGTCTCGTGTGGATGCAGCACCTCTACAAGCACCAGGCGGAGCATCAGGTTCGCGGAGCCGTGCTCGCCGACGACATGGGCCTCGGAAAGACCTTCCAGCTGCTGTCGTTGATGGCTTGGCTGGTGGAGCACGACCCTGCGATCGCACCCATGTTGGTGGTGGCCCCCGTTTCGCTTCTGGAAAACTGGAAAGAAGAGGTCAATAAGTTCCTGCTGCCTGAGACGCTGCTGATCCTGACAGCCTACGGCGACGATCTTGCGCCGCTGCGCGTGCCGAGGGACGCGGTGGACGCCCGGCTCAGGACCGAGGACGGCCTGGTGAGGTTTCTGAAGCCAGGATGGGTGGGATCGGCCAAAGTCGTCCTGACCACCTACGAGACGTTGCGGGACCTGGAGTTCTCATTCGCCGCCGAATACTGGTCGCTGATGGTCTGCGACGAGGCGCAGCGCATCAAGAACCCGGCGGCCATGGTCACGCGGGCGGCGAAGAAGCAGAACGTCGGCTTCAAGATCGCCTGTACCGGCACGCCCGTCGAGAACACGCTGGCAGATCTCTGGTGCCTGTTCGATTTCGTGCAGCCGGGCCTGCTCGGCGCGCTGAACGACTTCGGGCAGCGCTACCGCAAGCCGATCGAAGCAAGAAATGACGAAGAGCGCGCTCGGGTCGAGGAACTGCGCCGTCGCATCTCGCCGCAGATTCTTCGGCGCACGAAGGCCGATGTCGCCAAGGAGCTGCCGCAGAAGATCATCGTGGACGCGTGTCGCAAGCTCCCCTTGTCGACCACGCAGCGCAACCTGTACGCGAAGGCGATCGAGGACTTCAAGAAACGCAACGACCCCGGTTTCCGCTCGCCCTTCAAGAACCACCTGGGCCTGCTGCAATACCTGCGGCTCGTCTGCACCGACCCGCGCCGGTATGGCCTCACTGTCTTCACGCCGGAGCCGCTCGACCAGTACCGGGACAAGGCACCGAAGCTGGACTGGTTACTTGACCAACTGGCCACGATCAAGGCTAAGGGCGAGAAGGTCATCGTCTTCTGCGAGTTCCGCAACATTCAGAGGCTGCTGCAGCACTACATCAAGTCGGTTTTCGACTTCCGGCCGGACATCATCAATGGCGACACGAGTGCGTCGGCCAGCCATATCGCCAGTCGCCAGAAGCGCATCAAGGCGTTCCAGGAGGCGCCAGGCTTCGGCGTGATCATCTTGTCGCCGGTCGCCGTGGGCTTCGGCGTGAACATCCAGGGCGCGAACCACGTTGTGCACTACACGCGCACGTGGAATCCGGCGAAGGAAGATCAGGCAACAGACCGTGCCTACCGGATCGGCCAAAAGAAAGACGTGTACGTCTACTACCCGGTGGTCTTCGCCGAGGACTTCCCCACCTTCGATGTCAAGCTCGACCAGTTGCTCACGAACAAGCGTGAGCTGGCGAGCGACATGCTCAACGGATCGGGCGATCTGACACCGGGTAACTTCAACCTCAGCGATGTCGTCCCCGAAGCCGATGCGGACGCCATCGACGAGCGTGTGACGTTGGGAATGGCACTGCGGATGGAGTGGCGGCACTTCGAGGGGCTGACCGCTGCGCTGTGGATCAAGCGGGGCTTCGATTTCTGCTACTGCACGCCCAGCACGAGCGACAACGGAGTGGACGTGGTGGCGATCTCCGGCGGTTCAGGCCAGTTGATCCAGACGAAGACATCCGGCAACGAGGGCACGAAGCTTGGCTGGGAGACCGTGAAGGACGTGGTGGGTGGCGAGGCGTTTTACCGGCGCAAACACCCGAACATCCAGTTCAAGAAGGTCGGCGTCACCAACCAGTTCTTCAATGCCCAAGCGCACGAGCAGGCCGCGTTGAACGATGTGGAGCTGATCGACCAGCATGGGCTCGCTCAGTTGCTCGAACGACACCCGGTCACGATGATGGACATCGAGCGCCTGCTGTACGTGGAGTGGGGCGAGGGCAGCGACGCTGCGTAGCGTAGGGAAACGCTGTGGCGTGTGCTTTACGCCGGGGCATCTGGCTCCTGCCGGGGCGCACCGATAATCCAGCGCCCGCCTCAGGCCCTGAAATCGTCCGGCAGCCAGCCGCGCTCGACACAGTCCCGGAAACACCAGGCCGGCGTGGTTTCGGTCTTGTAGGACCAGAAAAACCAGCCCGCCAGGCGCTCGAAGCTCAGCAACTGCGCCGCCGCGTAGGCGCGGTAGGCGGCGTTTTCCTGCAGCGCGTCCATGTGTTCGAGCGCGTGGTTGTAGGGCCCGGGCGCCCACAGCGACACGACTTTCAGATCCAGCCCGAGGCTCCACTCGCCCACCCAGGTCGGCAGGCGCAGGTCCCGGCGGATGGTGTCCGCCTCGTCGCGCCACTCGCCGGCGGACTTGCGGATGTGGCCGTGGATGTCCATGTCGAGGTCGGCGCGCTCGAAGCACTGGTAGCGGTGGATGTCGAACACCACGCCCTCGAACGCCGGCGGCTGCATCACGCCGATGTACTCGCGATGCGACCGGAAGCCGTCGTGGAACACCACCGCGATCTGCGGCCCGCAGTGGCGGCGGATGCGCGCGTAGGCGTCCGCGTTGTAGGCCGTGAGGTAGTCGGTCGGCACGTCCCAGCGCGGCTCGTTCAGCACCTCGATGGCGTGCAGCGCCGGCCGGTCGCGGTAGCGCTCGGCCAGGCGCTCCAGCACCGACAGCGAGTGCTCGCGGTAGTCGGCCTGCGTGTGCCACTCGCACACGTCCTTGATGCCGCCGTTGTCGAAGCCGTTCTGGCAGCCGGGCGCCGCGTGCAGGTCCAGCACCACGCGCAGGCCGTGCCGGGCGGCCCAGTCGAAGGCGCGGTCCAGCACCGCGATGCCGCCGGTCACGAACGGATGGCGGGCCTCGCCGTAGGCGCGGTGGTAGGGGTAATCCGGCCCGAAAATCCAGTGCCCGAGCGGAATGCGCACGGCGTTGATGCCGCGCGCCGCCAGCCAGGCGAAGTCCGCCTCGGTGATGAACGTGTCCCAGTGCCGGCGCAGGCGCGGCTCGGCCGCGGCGCCGAGCTCGGCGCACCAGGTGGTCTCGTCGGTGGCGGCGAGGCCTTCGAACAGGCTCGGCACCATCCATTTTTCGAGCACCAGCCAGCTGCCGAGATTCACGCCGCGGATCTTGGGCGCGGCGTTGCCGTTCGCCGTCTGCATGGAACACTCCGAAGGGTTGGCGGCGCTTGCGCGCCATCAATGCCCGCCGCGCGGCGGGCCGCTAGGCTCAAACCGTGGCGCCGCGCCGGGCTGGCGCCACCGCGAACCGGCCCGGCAGTCTACGCAACGGAGCCCCGATGAGCCTCGAAAAGCACGACCTGCACCACGAGTTCCCCGAGTACCACGTCGCCATTCACGCGCTGAAGGTGGGCGACGCCCACTTCGCGGCGCAGTTCGCCCGCTACCACGCGCTGGACCAGGAAGTGCACCGCATCGAAACCGGTGTCGAGAACACCTCCGACGCCTACCTCGAAGAGCGCAAGAAAGAACGCATGCAGTTGAAGGACCAGCTCTACCAGCAGCTGCGGGCGTACCAGGCGGGGTAGGGCTGCGCTTGGGCCCACGGTCGACGCGCTTGGCGCCAGGCCCGGTTGAGGACGTGCCGCCGATTGCCGATGCATCATCCGGTTCGGCCGGTAGACGCAGCGCGTGGCCCGGCTGGCGCGCCTTGCGCGTCACCGCCGTCGACGAGGTCTCGCATGCGCGTTGGTTCCTGCCGCGGCCGGCTCGCCCCACACCTGACGGCCGTGCTGGACCAGGTGCAGCCGCTGGTGTACGCCGGCGGGGCGTCAGTGCCCGACGACCTGCCGGGCCACGTGCGCGCGGCATCGGCCGTGCGGCGATTCGGCAGCCATCTGCTGGTGGCGCAGGACGACACCAGCGCGCTGGCGATGCTGCCGGTTACCGGCGGCGCGGCGCAGGCCGTGCTGCTGCCGGTCGGGCCGGACGGCCGGCGGGTGTTTGACGACGCGATCGGCAACAAGCGTCTCAAGCTCGACCTCGAAGCCTGCGCCGCGCTCGGCGATGGGCGCCTGGTGGTGTTCGGCTCCGGTTCGAAAGCGGCGCGCGAGACGCTGGTGCTGTTCGACGAGCGCACGGGACCGACGCTGATCCCGGCGCCGCGCTTCTATGCCGGCCTGCGCGCGGTGCCGGCCTTCGCGGGTTCGGAACTCAACCTCGAAGGCGCGCTCGTGCGGGGCGACGAGTTGCTGCTGTTCCAGCGCGGCAATGGTGCCGTGCGCGCCGGCGTCGCCCCGGTCAACGCTGTGGGGGCGATCGACCTTGCGGCGTTCCTCGCCTGGCTGGATGGCGATCACGCCCGCCCGCCGCCCGGCCTGCACGCCGTCACGCAGCTCGACTTCGGCGCCGCGGAGGGCTGCGCGTTCAGCGTGACCGACGCCGCGCTCGCGCACGACGGGCGCATCGTGCTGCTTGCCTGCGCCGAGCACTCGGCGGATGCGGTGAGCGACGGGCCGGTGGCGGGCTGCCGGTTCGCGTGGTTCGATGGCAGCGTCATGGAGCTGACGGACGTGCTCGACGCCACCGGCGCCCGGTGTGTGCTGAAGCTCGAAGGCATCGAGCCGCGCCCGGCGGCGCAGAGCGAGTTCGATGTGGTGATCGACATGGACCGGCACGACCAGCCGGCCCAGCGCGGGCGCCTCATGGTGCATGGGATGGAGTGATCGCGTTCAGCGCACGGTGGTGGGTAGGAGCGCACGATGCTTGCGCGTCCTGCCGATGAGGGCGATCCCCTGAGGTCGCTTCCGCGTCGGCAGGAGAACAAGAACACCGCCGCGTCATTCAGTGGCCGCGCGCCCCCGCCGACGACGGATTCGATAGTCGATCTGCGCCCGGCTCACGCCCAGCAGGCGCGCGGCTTGCGCCACGTTGCCGGCCGAACGCTCCAGCGCGAGCTCGACGAACGCTTCCCCGAGGTCGCCCAGGGACCAGTTTTCGTCGAGAAGCGTACGCAGGGCTTGCGGCGCGGTGCCCTCGACGGCCGTGTCCGCGATCCGCGGGCCTGAGCTTGCGGCGAGCCCGGCCAGCGGCCTGAAAAACAGCTGCGTCACGTCGATGGGCTGGTCGTCCGGCGTCAGGATGACGGCACGCTCGATCAGTTGCTCCAGCTCGCGCACGTTGCCGGGATAGGCGTGCTGCATCAGCGCCTTCAGTGCCGCCGTCGTGAAGCCGGACACGCGCCGTCCGTGCAGCTGGCGGTAGCGCGCCAGAAAGTGGCCGACCAGCAGCGGTATGTCGTCGGTGCGCTCGCGCAGCGGTGGGATCCGCACCGGAAACGTCGACAGGCGAAAGTACAGATCCTCCCGGAAGCGGCCTTCGCGAACCGCGGTTTCGAGCGCCTCGTTGGTTGCGGCCGCCACACGCACGTCCACCCGCTGGGTGTGGTCGCCGCCCACCCGTTCGATCTCGCGCGTTTGCAGCACCCGCAGCAACTTGCTCTGGGCGGCGTACGACAGCGTGCCGATCTCGTCCAGAAACAGCGTGCCCTGGTGCGCCCGCTCGAAACGTCCGGCGCGTGATCGAGTCGCACCGGTAAAGGCGCCGCGTTCCACGCCGAACAGTTCGGCCTCGATCAGCCCGTCCGGCAGCGCCGCGCAATTGACCGCCACGAACGGCCCGTCGCGCCGCGGGCTGATGCGGTGCAGGGCGCGCGCGAACAGTTCCTTGCCGACGCCGGTTTCGCCAAGCAGCAACACGTCGACAGTGGTCGGTGCAACCCGCTCCAGCAGCTGAAACGCCCCCGTGAAGCCGGGCGAGGCACCCACCAGGTCCGGGTCGTCGCTCGGGTGAGCAGTGCCGTCACCGGTCGCAAAGCGGTTGATGAGGGCGTGCGGCCGCGAATAGTCGAGCTCGGCCGCCTCGTCCCCCCAGTCGGCCACCGTATGGCCGATGACGCGGCATTGCGCGTGGCCGCACGCCTGACACTCGACTTCCCGAAACGCCACCGGTACGCCCACCAGGGCCGACGCGTAGGCGTTCATGTAGCCGACCAGGCTGTGGCACACGGGCCCCGCCGACAGGCCAAGGTTCGACAGGTAAAAGTCCGCGTCGAGCGACTGGGTCCAACTGATGCGGGCCTGAAAACGGCCGCGCGCGGCGTCGATGTCGACCTCGACCTCCCCCGCCTGCGCTACCCCGACGATGCT
Organism: Immundisolibacter sp.; assembly: GCF_050250495.1. GTDB lineage: Bacteria > Pseudomonadota > Gammaproteobacteria > Immundisolibacterales > Immundisolibacteraceae > Immundisolibacter. Next base: position 14,993 of record NZ_JBFWOM010000006.1, read on the forward strand.
CAGCATCTGTAGCGCCCGCGTAAAGCTGTGCGCGTTGACCTCGCCGTCACCCGCCTTGTGCAGCAGCGCGGCCGAGTTGGTGCCGGCGGTGTACCCCATGCGCATGATGGCGCGCCGCGCCGCCTCCGGGCCCGCGTCCTCCATCAGCGCGCGCACCAGCGCCTGATAACTCGACGGGTAGAACAGCAGCACGCGCTGCTCGCCTAACCACGCACCGCCGCCGGCGCCCGGAATCCACAACAGATCTTGAATGTCAGGCGCGCCCAACGCCGCGCCCAGCGGCAAGTCCCGCAAGGTCTCGTTCATCGCGCGTCTCCCCCCGGAATCTCCCGAGCCGACTTTACGAAAATTCCGCGCAGAAAGACCTTCAATGTTGGAATTTTCTGAGTTGGCTCCCGGCGCAGCGCGAAGGGTCTGTGGTTTTTCTCATTGATAACAATCTATTGCTAAAGGGTTTCCGCTGGCACGCGCGATGCTGTGGTTCAGGAAGTCCATGCCCTGACGGCCTGGACTCAATCGATTACACAGCGGTGCCCCCGAGCACCGCGGGCTCACCAACGGAGGGGAATCATGGCCGTGACCGGCAACCGGAGCGGGTCGGCGTTCGGATCATTGGTGATGGCGCTGTCCGGCGCCCTGGTGGCGACGCAAGCGGGCGCCGCCGAGTACGCGCTGCACGGGTACGTACGCGAGTACCTGTCCTTGAACCTTGAGGACAAGCCGGAGCCCAACGCGCACGGCGAACGCATCGGCGGCGCCGGGCAACTGTCGATGGCGCGCACCGTCCTCAAGCTGGACGCCGACGCCAAGTTCGACTCCTTCTACGTCAAGGCGGTCGGCCGCTTCAGCCGGGAAAACCGCACGCCCTACCTGGAGGAGCTCGAAAAAGCCGCACAGGCTGGCGCATTCCCCGGTGGCTCCATCGTCAAGGACAAGTACAACGAGGAGTCGCTGCGCGAGCTGTACGTTGGATTCGACGTCGGGTCGTCGGCGCACCTCATTCTCGGCAAGCAGCAGGTGGTGTGGGGCGAGTCGGATTTCTTCAGAGCCACCGATATCGTCAACGGCTTCGACCTGCGCTGGCGCGCCATCGAGCGCGAAAACGAGGAAACCCGCAGCCCGCTTTGGCTCGCCAACCTGTCGGTGGACGTGCCGTACACGGAAGGTCAGTTGCAATTCATCTTTCGACCTGGCTGGGATCGCGCGCGGGACGTCATCACGCAGCGGGATCTGTTCGGCAGCCGGGATTCGGGCGCTGGTTATCGCGGCGTCAACAGCCTCGGCAGCGCCCCCAACAACTTCCACAACCCGGCAGGTGACACCGACGACGCCAACTATGGCGTGCGCTGGACCCACAGCCTGTTCGACCACGCTTTGGATTACTCGCTGCTCTATTACCGGGGCCTGAATCGCGAGGCGATCGTCAACTCCACCGGAATCGAAGCCTCGACGATCACCGTCGGCAACCCGTTCGGCGTGGCTGCGCAGCCCATGGGGACCGCACCCCGAAATGGCATTTCAGAGATCATCTACCCCAAGATTGACATTTTTGGCCTGACGTTCACGTCGGACATTTCGAGTCAGGCGCTGGTGCTGCGCGGCGAAGTCGCCTACGTGCCGAATCAGCCGTATAACGTTGGCACCAATTTCAATCTGGCCTTGCCTGGCGTGTTCTTTGGCGGTCCGCCGGGCTCGGTTGTGCCCCTCGGCAATGTCCCCGGACTCGGCGGGATCATCGAAAAAGCCACCCTCCGACCGATGATCGGGTTCGACAAGACGATTCGGTGGACCCAGAACGTCTTGAAAACGCAGCGACCGAGTCTATGGACAGTCGAAATTTTCGATCAGTGGATTCTGAATCATCGTCGTAGCGACGACATTGTGGAGGTATTCGGCTACGGTGCAGCGGCCCGCGAGCATCAGCCGATCTTCACCACCACGCTGACCCTCAATTACGACCATGACCACATCAACCCCAGCATCGCGCTGCTGTACGACCTCAACTTCGGCGATGCGATCCTGATTCCCGCGGTGGATTACAAGTTTGGTGACCACTGGCGGTTCTATGCCGAAGCCACGATCAACCTGCCGGCACACGGGGTCAAGAAGCGGCAATCGGATGTGGAAAACGATACCCACCTGCTGGGTCTTGGCGGCAATAACAGCCAACTGCTGTTCCGGGCCACTTACCTGTTCTAGTGCCAGCAACCGCATCCCCGTCGAGTAACCAAGTGTCAGGGGCCCCGCCCCGTTGAGGAGAAACCAATGTCACGCACGCAGACAACGCTATTCCTCGCTGCCGGTCTTTGGCTGACAGCCGCGAGCGCCGCCGAGTTGCCTGCCGGCACGGTCATCAACGCCGGCAACATCGACGCCATGCTCAAGGAATCGTTCGACGGTCAGGCCATCGCCGACGTTATGCCGGAATCCATGCAATTCATGATTCGCAAGTACGCGCTTCAGATTAAGCTCAAAAAAATTCAGAAACAGGCAATCGATCCGAGCTACTACGAAGCGACGCAGAAATACGCGGGACAGGTCCAGATCGATCCCACGACCAAATTGCTTAGCAACTACGTGGCCGGCACGCCATTTCCGACCATCGACCCCGCCAATTCATTGGCGGGGTACATGGCAATGTGGAACAGCTTTTACTACTTCTCTACGTCTGGTCCCTCCCTGGATGGAGATTATGATCAATTGCTCATTGACGGAGAGGATGGCCTGGATCAACATCAGACTTGGCACTTCACCAATTTGCCTATGGTAGGCAGAACACTGGAGCCGCACACGCTGGGCGACGGCAAGATCGCCAAGAAGGAGATGGTCTACGTAAAGGCCCCATACGACGCCAAGGGTTTTGCTTTGCTGACACATCGCTACAGCGATGGTCGTCTCGACGACACTTGGGGGTATATCAAGTCAATACGGCGCGTTCGGCGGTTCTCGTCGGGTACCTGGATGGATCCCGTCGGAGGTAGCGACCTCCTTTACGATGACATTAATGCGTTCAATGCAAACCCGGCGTGGTACCGGGATTTCCGATACGTCGGTCGCAAGTATGTGCTCGGTATGCAGCTTGAAGTGCCTCAAACCGTTCGAGGCGCTCCGGACAAGGCGGCCGAATTTCCATACATTGATCTGAATAATTGGCCGCACTGGAACCCCATTCAGGAGTGGGGGCCGGTGCTCGTTGATGTCGTGGAAGCCTTTCCCCCGGAGCACCATCCCTACAGCAAGAAGGTCTATTTCATCTCCGTAGACTACCCAGGTTTCGCGCGCTACATGGAGGCGTACGACAAAGGCGGGAAGCTCTGGAAAGTTGACATGCTCGCGCCGGGAGCGGCCGCCGATTCCAACGGTCGCAGCTGGATCACGCGCTATCTCGCACACATCATCGACATCCAGCGCGAGCACGCCACCGTCGCCGTCGGTTGGGACGTGGCGCCGGCAACCCTATCGCCGGACGATGTCACCGTTGACGTGCTGAGCAGGGTCGCCCGCTAAGTGTAGAGGGCAAGTCATGCAACTGTGCGCGCTGGTTGATCTTGAGCGCGGCTTCATCGGTCGCGATGTCTATTTCGACGAGGCGGTTTATCGCGCCGAATTGGAGCGTGTATTTGCGAAGTGCTGGCTCGTGGTGGGGCATGAGTCGCAGCTGGCGGCGCCGAACGACTTTTTTACTCAGTACATGGGCGAGGACCCGGTACTCGTAACGCGCGACGTGGCCGGTCAAATTCGGGTATTTCTCAATTCCTGTACTCACCGGGGAATGAAAATCTGCCGGGAGGAGGCGGGTAATGCACGCGCGTTCGAGTGCCCCTATCACGGCTGGACGTTTGATACATCGGGAAGATTGGCCGCAGTGCCGCACGAGCTGGCGGCGTATGGCGCCAACTTCCAGAGGGAGTCACGCGCCTTGATAGAGGCGCCTAAAGTGGAAAGCTGCGCGGGATTCATTTTCGCCAGTTGGGACACTGACGTAGTGCCGCTGAGGACATACCTGGGGGATCTGCGCTGGTATCTGGAGTTGATGGCCGCACGCCAGTTGGGGCGATTGGAAGTATTGCCGGGACAGCAGCGATACAAAGTGGCCGGCAATTGGAAGGTTGCGGCGGAGAATTTTGCTGGGGACAACTACCATACAACGCACACGCACGCCTCGGCAATTATCACGGGTGCGTTACCGCCCATTTTGGGAACCGGCCCTGATCACACGGTGTCGTTTCCCTACGGGCATGGCACGCAGTTAATTCCCGACCCCGGCACAAAATTCTCGGCGGAACTCGCCTGGGCCAAGACGCTCGGCCCTGAAGCGGTGGAATACCTGGAGGCGCTCAGGTTCAAGCTGGTTCGCGTTGGCACTGAGGCGCAGTCCGAGCTGTTCGGGCTGGGTGTGAGCAACATCTTTCCGCATTTTTCCTTCAACGACTTCAGCGTCTTTCATGCAAGCACGCTGATCTGGTGGCATCCGCGCGGCGCGAACGCGATGGAGGTGTGGCAGTCACTCACCTATGACTCGGAGGCGCCAAGGGCCTTGCGTGAATACGTTCTGGAGTTGCCCACCGGCGAGCAGGCAGTTGCCGGATTTTTTGGTCAGGATGATGTGGAGAATATCGAGCAGGTGACGGCGGCGTCGCGCGGAGTGGTGTCCCGCCGGGCGCCTTTCGATTACACGATGGGCTTAGGCACACCGCCGCGTACGGACAGCCGTCTGCCGGGACAGGTCTACCCGAGTATCACCGAACAGAACCAGCGCAATTTTTATAGTTACTGGCTGTCGTGCATGAATGGGGATGCCGGCCGTGGTTGATCCGCACCTCCAGCATGAAGTCGAGCAGTTCCTGTTTCGCGAAGCCGACCTCTTGGATACGCGCAGGTTTGACGACTGGCTCGCGTTGTTTGCAGAGGACGCAACCTACCTGTCGCCGATCGTGCCGGTGCAGCAAGTACCGCGGGCTGTACCTGAGAACGAAGGATTCAGCATCTTTAACGAGAAGAAGTCCTTCTTGGAGTTGCGTATCAAACGTCTCGCCACTCGTTTTGCGCACGCTGAGCAGCCACCGTCTCGAACCCGGCACCTGCTGAGCAATGTCCGCGTTGCCCCCGATGATACTGACGGCACAATAGTCGTGGACGTGAATTTCATCGTGTTCCAGTCGCGACTCGAAGATACCGAAGCGTTCTTTGTAGGCGCCCGTCAGGATATCGTTGCGCGGGAATCAGGTCAGCTTCGGATCCGTCGGCGGCGCATCCTGTTTGATCAACGAACCTTGCCCCGCGCCTTGTCAGTGCTGATTTGATTGAACTTGGCAGTGATGGCGCTGATCTGGTTGGCCTGTGAATACGATCTATTACAGCAATTGCCCGGTCCCAAATGCGTTTCTGATTGCGGTAAAGCGGTTTGGGCAGAGTTTCGCTCGCGCGGGACTGAGCTTCCAGCTGCTCCCCGCAAGCTTGTCGGCGGCGCATTTTTCGTTTGATCTACCTCGCTACTCGCGGTTCGGCGGGGAGATTCCGCCGCTGCTCGCGGAAGGGTTGCGGACCCCGGGGGCAACGCGCTTGATCGGGTTGACGCCCTGCCGCACGCGCCAGGGTTTTCTGGTGCGGCGGGACGATGCGATTTCCAGCGTCGCCGCGCTTGCCGGACGGCGCATAGGAATTACCCCGAACGGGCGCGCGATGTTGCAGGCCGGCAGCGCCGCTGGCTTCGACGGGGATGCCTGGGAAAGCACCCAGCGGGCGCTCGGGACATGGGAGGCGCGGGCCCTGCTCAACATCCTCAGGCGCGCCGGGCTCAGGCTGGACCAGGTCGAGTTGCTTGAGGTGCCGAATCCGTGGGCCGCCCACCGTCGCGAAGTGGCGGAGGGCGCCGCGAGCTTTGCTCCGAAGGACCTGTTTCCTGACGCCACGGGCCCCGACGGCAATCCGCAGGTTCGGGCGCTGGTTGAGCGGCGCGTTGATGCGGTGTTCTCGTTTCTGCCCTACGTCGCGCAGACAGAATTACGCGGCTTTGGCAGGTTGATCGAGGATCTCGGCGCCGACAGCGCCAATGACTACGTCAGCGCCTGGACGATCAGCAGCGAGCTTTCCGCGCAGCGACCGGACCTCGTGCAGGTCGCAGTGGACGTCGTCGTGGAGGCGGCGCACTGGGCAGCAGACCATCCGGACGAGGTCGCCTCACTTCACGCCGAGAATTTCGGGGTCAGCGAGGAGGCCGTGTGGATGGCGCTTGGGCGCGACTTCCATCGGCACCTCGTGCCGCGTCTCGATGCCGAGTGCTTGTCCATCCTGGATCGGACGCAGTCCTTTCTGGTCAGCCGGGGTGTCATCCCGGACGCGATCACGCTGGCAAACTGGGCCGAACCGCAGTTCCTGTTGAATGCCACACGTTCGGACCTATGACATGAACGACATTCCCGCGTCGCCGACGTTCACCCATTGGGGCCTTTTCCATCCACAGGTGGAGGATGGGCGCGTCACCGGGCTGCGACCCTTTGCCGCCGACCCGCACCCCACCGCGTTCGGCCAGTCGCTGATCGACGCCGTGCACAGTCCGCTTCGGATCACGCAGCCGATGGTGCGCGAGGGCTGGCTCGACAAGGGGCCGGCCCCAGCGAAGCGTGGCGGCGAAGCCTTCGTACCGGTGTCGTGGGAGCGGGCCATCGATCTTGTGGCCGGCGAGATCGACCGCGTGCGTGGCGCGCACGGCAACACCAGCATCTATGCCGGCTCGTACGGCTGGGGCAGCGCGACGACGGTGAACCACCCGACGCAGTTGCTGCATCGGTATCTGAACCTGCTCGGCGGCTACACGGACAGCGTCGGCAATTACAGCGCCGGCGCGGCGTTTTACATCCTGCCGCACGTGGTCGGCAGCCTCGAAGCGATCGTGATGCCGACCGACTGGCGCTCGATCGTCGAGCACACCGAGCTGGTGGTGGCGTTCGGCGGGCTGCCGCTGAAGAACGCGCAGGCGGATTTTGGCGGCGCCGCGGTGCACGAAACGCCCATGTACCTCGCGCAGCTTGCGCGGCGCGGCGTGGAGTGCGTGCTGATCAGCCCGCTGCGGGACGACCTGGCCGGCAACCTGCACGCGCAGTGGCTGCCAGCGCGGCCGAATACCGACACCGCCATCATGCTGGCGCTGGCCCACACGCTTTACGCCGAAAACCTCTACGACCGCGACTTCGTGGCCCGTTACTGCGTCGGCTTCGAGCGCTTCGTGCCGTATCTCGCCGGCCAGTCCGACGGCCAGCCCAAGGATGCCGACTGGGCTGCCGCCATCGCCGGCATTCCGGCGGACGCCATCCGCACGCTCGCCCGGCGCATGGTTAGCAAGCGCACGATGATCAACTGCTCGCTGTCCGTGCAGCGCCAGCACCACGGCGAACTCGCCTACTGGGCGCTGATCACGCTGGCCGCCATGGTGGGGCAGATCGGCCTGCCTGGCGGCGGCTTTGGCTGCGGCTACGGCACCGGCGGCACCGGCGTGCCGCGGCGGCATTTCCCGATCCCGAAACTGCCGGCCGGGCGCAACCCAACGGGCGCGTTCATCCCGGTCGCGCGGGTCTCGGACATGCTGCTGAACCCTGGCGGCAGTTGCGAGTTCAACGGGCAGACCGTGCGCTATCCCGACGCACGCATCATCTACTGGGCGGGCGGCAACCCGTTCCACCACCATCAGGATCTGGGCAAGCTGCTGCGCGGCTGGCAGCGCGTGGACACGGTGGTGGTGCACGACGCCTGGTGGACGCCGATCGCCCGCCACGCGGACATCGTGCTGCCCTGCGCCACGGCGCTGGAGCGGGACGACCTGTCGAGCGCCTGGCTGATGAGCGATCGCTACATCGCTGCCAACCGCGCCGCCATCGCGCCCATCGGGCAGGCGCGGGCGGAGTTCGACATCTTCGCCGCGCTCGCCGCGCGCAGCGGGGTGGGCGAGGCGTTCACGGAGGGCCGCGACGCCGCCGGGTGGCTGCGCCATGTGTACGAGGAAGCCCGCGCCGGCGCCGCGCGCATGCAGGTGGAGCTGCCGGATTTCGAAAGCTTCTGGGCGGCGGGCTACGTGGAAGTGCCGGCCAAGGCGGAGCCGCACGTCATGTTGGCCGGCTTTCGGGCCGATCCGGAAGCGCATCGCCTGAATACGCCGTCCGGCCGCATCGAGCTGTACTCGGACGCCATCGCGGGCTTCGGCTACGCCGACTGTCCGCCGCATCCGGCGTGGCTCGAACCGGCCGAGTGGCTGGGCAGCCCGCTCGCCGCGCAGTACCCGCTGCATCTCATCACCAACCAGCCGCGCACGCGTTTGCACAGCCAGCTCGACATGGGCCGCGTGAGCCAGGCGAGCAAGATCGCTGGCCGCGAGCCGCTGTGGATGCACCCCAACGACGCCGCGGCGCGGGGTCTGCACGACGGCGACGTGGTGCGCGTGCAAAGCCCGCGCGGCGCGTGTCTCGCCGGCCTGCACGTGACGGACCTGGTGCGGCCGGGCGTGGTGACGCTCGCCACCGGCGCCTGGTACGACCCGGCCGAGCCCGGCAACCCGGACAGCCTGTGCAAGCACGGCAACCCGAACGTGCTGACGCTCGACATCGGCAGCTCCGCGCTGGCGCAGGCGCCAAGCTCGCAGACCACGCTGGTCGAGATCAGCCGCTGCGAGAACCCGCCGCCGGTCACAGCGATGCAGTTGCCGGCGATCAGGCTGCCGGCGGGCTGACAGTCGGGTTGACCGCCGGGCTGGCCGGGGCCGGCCGCCACAACACCGCCGCGCACAGCGCCGACACGCCGGCTACCGACACCCAGGCGGCGACGTAGCCCGGCCCGTCGGCAAGCGCGCCGAACACCACCGGACCCAGCACGAAACCGATCCAGGCGACGTTGATGAGCAGCCCGACCGCGGTGCCGGCGAGCGCGATGCCGACCGACTCCGCGATCACCACCATCAGCAGGCCCTGCCAGCCCATGGCGCAGAAGCCGTACAGCAGGCCGATCAGCCCCGCCAGCCACGGCGGCGCTGTAGCCGGCAGCCACGCGAGCGCGCCGGCGGCGAGCGCGGTGAGCGCCATCACCAGCGCCAGACATCGGCTGCGCGTGGTGGCGAAGAAGCGATCCGCAATCACGCCCCAGGCGACGCGCCCCACTGCCGCGGCCAGCAGCGCGCCGCCGAGCAGGCTGCCCGCGAGCGCCGCCGGCAGGCGCTGGTGATCGGTGAGGAACAGCACGAAGAACGTGGTCATGGCGATCTGCGCATAGGCGATGAACGGCGCGAGCCACAGCAAACGCATGAAGGGCCGGTTGCGCAGGAACTGCCCGGCCACGGCCTTCAGACCCGGCCGCGCCTTGCCCGGCGCGGCGCCCGTTTCGATGGGCGCTTCGCGATACAGCGCGCCGCTCACCACGGCCGCCACGCCCGCCACGGCCGCTACCAGCAATACGGCGTTGCGCCAGCCGAGCCACTGCGCGAGCCCCGGCAGCGCCGCCGCGGCCAGCGCTGCGCCCAGCATGTTGCCGGTCTGGCGCAGGCCCATTGCGGTGGCGCGCCGCTGCGGCGGAAACCAGTGCAGCACGCCGCGCGCACCGACCTGGTTGATGGCGCCGTTGCCAAGGCCGCACAGGCCGGCCAGCACCGTCACGGCGCCGAGCGTGCCGGCGCGGCTGAGCAGCGCAAGCGGAATGGCCATCGCCAGCAGGCACGCCAGCAGCAGCCAGCGGCCGTCGAAACGGTCCGCCAGCACGCCGGCCGGCGTCGCCATCAGCGCGCCGACCACGTAGAAGGCCGACTGCACGGCGCCAAACTGCGCCTTGCTGACGCCAAGCTCGGCCACGATGAACGGCGCCAGCGGCCCCCACAGGTACGAGCCCGACGACATGGCGATCTGCCCGGCGATGAGCAGTACCAGCATGGTCCAGGCGTTGCGCCAGGCCACGCTCAGGCCGCCGGCCAGGGCAGCTTTGACGGATCGGCGCGCAGGCCGTCGCGCAGGTTGGCCTTGGCGATCTTGCCGGTGGCGCCCTTGGGCAGTTCGTCCCGGAACAGCACCGCCTTCGGCTGCTCGAAGCGCCCGAGGCGTGGCTTGCAGAACGCCAGCAGCTCGTCGGCGCTCGCCGTCTTTCCGGGCTTGAGGCTCACGATCGCCACCACCGCCTCGCCCCAGTGCGGGTGCGGCGCGCCGACCACCGCCACCTCGCGTACGGCGTCGTGCTCGGCGAGCACCGCTTCCACGGTGACCGGGTAGACGTTGTAGCCGCCGGTGATGATGAGGAATTTTTTGCGGTCGGTGAGGTAGAGATAACCGTCTTCGTCGAAGCGGCCAAGATCGTGCGTGCGCAGCCAGGCGCCGCTGTACAGCTCGGCGTTCTCGTCCGGGCGGTTCAGGTAGCCCGGGATGGTGACCGAGCCCTGGCACCAGATCTCGCCCACCTCGCCCGCCGGCAGCGCGGCGCCGCGCTCGTCGCGGATCGTGAGATCGACATGCAGCGCCGAGCGTCCGCAGGAGGTGAGCAGCTCCGGGCGGCCGTCGAGGGCCAGAAGATGATCCTCGTGCTGCAAAAAGCTCAGCCAGCCGGCGGTGGCCTCGGTGAGTCCATAGAGCTGGATCAGCTCGCAGCCGAGCTGGCCCATGGCGCTGCGGATGAGCTGCGGGGTGGCGGGCGAGGAGCCGTAGCTGACCATGCGCAGCGCCGACAGATCGTGGTACCCCGCGGCCTCAAGCTCCAGCACGCGTTGCAGCATGGTCGGCACGAAGATGCCGCACGTGGCCCGGTGCCCGGCCATGAGGTCGAGGCTCTTCGCGGCGTCGAAATCGCCATCCGGCAGCAGCACGCCCATGCCGTTCACCAGGCCCAGCGAGCCGCACAGCAGCGGCACGCCGGCCATCGGGAATGGCGCGTAGTACAGGTCCGACTGGCGCAGGCCCAGCATCAGGCTCGAATACACCAGCGCGTCGCGCACGCCGCGCTGCGTCCACAGCGCGCCCTTGGGCAAACCTGTCGTGCCGGTGGTGTAGCTGATGGCGACCAGATCGTCCTCGCTCAGCGCCGGCAAGGTCGCGCGGCTGTGCGTGCCGGCGAGGAGCGTCTCGTAATCGAGCGGCAGCCCGTGCCCGGCGCCAAAGCCGATCAGGACCAGCCCCGCCCGGCGCAGGGCGTCGAGCTCGCCCGCCAGCAGCGGCACGCAGGAGGCCTCGATCAGCAGCACCCGCGTGGCCGAGTCATGCAGCAGGTGCAGCATCTCGCGCGGCGCGTAGCGCCAGTTGATGCCCACGCGCAGCGCGCCGAGCTTCAGACACCCGAACCAGTGCTCGATGACCTCGACGCGGTCGTGCGCCAGCACGGCGCACACGTCGCCCTTGCCGACGCCGAGCGCTTGCAGCGCGGCGGCGAGGCGCTCGGCGCGATGGTCCATGTCGCCCCAGGTGCGGCGGCGGTCGCCGTCGATGAAGGCGACGTGGTCGGCCAGGGCCGCGCCGCAGCGGCGCAGCAGATCGCGCGGCAGGATCATGCGTTCTCCTCCAATTCGGACGCGCTGGAAGCGCCGACTGCGGCGCCAGTCCACTCCAGCGCCGTGGGCGCGGCCTAGAATCCCCGCGCGACGGTGTTGTTTCCCCGGAGGTTACCGCAATGAAACGCCTGATCGGCTGCCTGCTGGCGGCCTCGGTCGGCCTTGCCCACGCGGCGGAGGACGATTTCAACAGCCGCTGCGGCAGCGGCCTGCCCAAGAGCCTGGCGCCCACCGCCGACACCGGCGTGGTAATCGTGGACGCCGCGCTGCGCGCCTACGTGCCGGTCGAGATGCCGGTCCCGCGCGGCATCGTCACACTGTCCGGTACCGGCAAGGGACTCGGCTCGCGCAGCAGCCGCTACCAGTGCACGGAGTTCATGGTGTTGCCGGAATTGCCGCCCGGCCGCTACCGCCTGAGCTCGCTCGAAGGCATGGTCAGCAGCGCCATCCTGCCGCAGCGCTTTCTGTACCCCATGCCGGGCGACGGCTATCAGGTGGTGAACCCGCACGACTGGCGCGAGGGCCCGCAACGCTACCGGGTGCAGCCGCGCCGCGCGCCGGAACTGGAAGTCGAGGTCAAGGCCGGCGAGGTGACCTACTTCGGCCGCCTGGAAGTGGTGCGAAACCGCGGCTCCGCGCACGCCGTGATGGTGAAGCTGGAACCCGACGCCGCGCGCGAGAAGCAGGCCCGCGCGCGCCTGCGGCAACTGGCCGGGCTGCCGCCGATCAACGAGCCGCCGCCTGAATCCGCGCCGCCGGGAGCGCCTGCGACGCCGGAGAGCCTGCCCGCGCCACCGGCCGACGCGCCGCCTACAGCAGCCACTCCGCCGGCAACTGAGCCACCGGCAGCGGCGGCACAGTGAGGTCCTGCGCCGGGCCGTCGAGCGGGGTATAGCGCACCGTCACGGCGTCCGCGTCGCGGCCCTGGCTGTAGCGGCCGAGGATGCGGGCCACCAGTTCCAGGTCGCCGTCCTGCAACACGCCGTCCACCAGCACCAGCGGGCCGCCGTGGCTGAGCGCTTCGAGATGCGCAAACTGGCGTCGGTAGCCGGTGAGGAAGTTGTTCTCGCCGTCCTCGCGCGCCACGATCAGCTTGAAATGCGGCCGCGGGCGCAGGTGTCGGCCCACCTTCAGCAGCATGATGTCGTCGAGCTCGTACTGCTTGGTGCCGCGCGCCTGCCACAGGTCCGCCAGCTTGTGGCTGTAGTTGGGATCGGTGAGGAAACAACAGCCGCCGGCCGGCTGTGCCCAGTCGCTGAAGCCGAACTGCGCGGCGAGCGCCTGCTGCGGCTTGCGGCTGCGGCCGTTGAAGTCGTAAAGCCGCGCGCGGTCCACCCAGCCCTCGCGCTCGGGCAGCGTTTCCGGCAGCAGCTTCGCGCACAGCGGACGCAGCAGGCGGTCGAAGGCGCCCGACTCGCGCGCCACGATCGGCATGGTCTGCTTGCGCTGCGACATCGGCCGCTGGCCGATCACCTCGCCGGTGATGATGAAGTCGAAGCCGTGCTCTTCCATCCAGGTCCGCGCCTGGCCGACCATGAAGCCCTTGCAGTCCAGGCACGGGTTCAGGTTCTGCCCGTAGCCGTGCTTCGGGTTGATGACCACGTCCTTGTAGGGCTCGATCACGTCCACGATGTGCAGGCGGATGCCGAGCTGCTCGGCCACCCACAGCGCGTTGTTGCGCTTGGGTTTGGCGCGGTCCTGGCGGCGGATGGCGTGCGTGTGGCCCTCCACGCAGAAACCGGTGAAGAAATTGATGCCCTCGACGTGGATGCCCTGTTCGAGCATCACCCGGGCGGCCAGCATGGAATCGAGGCCGCCCGAGATCAGGGCGACGGCCTTGCGCGGAGCGTTCATGGAATCGGCAAGCGGTGCGTGGGGGGCGCGTATGGTACCGGCGCCGGCGCGTCCGCCTGAAAATCCCGACCCGTACCATCTCCACCGCCCACTGGACCACAGGCTTTGCCGCTCATGACCCGACGCTGGATTCCCGTCACCGTAGTGGCGCTGGTGGTGCTGGTTGCCGCGGGGATGCTGTGGCGGCGCGACGAGCCGGCGGCGCTGCCGGCGGGGATCGAGTTCGTGCCGGTGGCGCGCCAGGACGTGACCGAAACCGTCACCGCGCAGGGCAAGCTCGAACCGAAGTCGTTCGTCGATGTGGGCGCGCAGGTGTCGGGGCAGCTCAGTCGCCTTCATGTGGCGATCGGCGACGTGGTCGAGAAAGGCCAGCTGATCGCCGAGATCGACCCGCGCATCTACGCCGCCCGCGTGGCGAGCGGCCAGGCGCGCATCGCCTCGCTGACCGCCCAGCTCGCGCAGGCGCAGGCGCAGCTGCGCAACGCCCACCTGGTGTACGCGCGCAACCGGGAGCTGATCGCCGAGCAGGCGGCAAGCCAGGAGCAACTCGAACAGAGCGAGGCTGACCTGCGCGTGGCCGAGGCGGCGGTCAAGTCCTTCGCCGCGCAGATCGACGAGGCGCGCTCCACGCTCAACGGCGACCAGACCAATCTCGGCTACACGAAGATTTACGCCCCCATGGCCGGCACCGTGTCCACGCAGACCTCGCGCGAGGGCCAGACGCTGAACGCCAACCAGTTGGCGCCGGTGATCGTGCAGATTGCGGATCTGGACACCATGACGGTGCGCGCGCAGGTGGCGGAGGCCGACGTGATGCGCATCGGCATCGGCACGGCGGCCGAGTTCACCACCCTCGGCGCGCTCGACCGGCGCTGGCAGGGCCGCGTGCGGCAGGTGCTGCCGACGCCCGAGGTCATCAACGAGGTGGTGCTCTACAACGTGCTGGTGGACGTTGACAACCGCGACCGCCAGCTCATGAACGGCATGAGCACGCAGGTGTTTTTCATCCTGGGCGAGGCCCGAAACGCACTCGCCGTGCCGAGCGCGGCGCTCGGCGAGCGGCGCCCGGACGAGGACCAGCCCGGCACGCAGGCGTACACGCTGCGCGTGCGGGACGGCGAGCGGCTGGTCAGCCGCGTGGTGCAGGTGGGCATCCGCTCGCGCCAGTGGGCCGAGGTGCGCGCCGGCCTCGCCGAGGGCGAGCAGGTGGCCATCCCGCGCGCGCCGGAGCCGAAGGTGGCGCAACGCCGGGGCTTTTTCTGATGCCACTGCTGGAGCTCACCGACATCACCCGCCACTACGGCAGTGGCGCCGGGCAGGTGCGGGCGCTCGACGGCGTGTCGCTCAGCATCGAGGCCGGCGAGTTCGTGGCCATCATGGGCCAGTCCGGCTCCGGCAAGAGCACGCTGATGCACATCATCGGCTGCCTGGACCGGCCGGACGGCGGCCGCTACCGCGTGCGCGGGCAGGACGTGGCCGCGCTCGACGCCGACGGGCTCGCCGCGCTGCGCCGGCAGACCTTCGGCTTCGTGTTTCAGCGCTACAACCTGATCGGCGGCGCGAGCGCGCAGGCCAACGTGGAGATGCCGGCCATCTATGCCGGCCAGCGCAAGACCGAGCGGGTGGCCCGCGCGCAGCGCCTGCTGGCCGATCTCGGCCTTGCCGAGCGCGCCCGCCACCGGCCGAGCGAGCTGTCCGGCGGCCAGCAGCAGCGCGTCGCCATCGCCCGTGCGCTGGTCAACGACCCGCCGGTGATCCTGGCCGACGAGCCCACCGGCGCGCTCGACAGCAAGAGCAGTGGCGAGCTGATGGCGCTGCTGGCGCGCCTGCACCAGGCCGGCCGCACGGTGGTGCTGATCACCCACGACGCCGACGTGGCCGCCCACGCCCGGCGCGTGGTGCGCATCGCCGATGGGCGCATCGTGGACGACCGCGTCGTCACCCAGGACCACGCCGCGCCGCCGGCCGCCGCGGCGAGCCCACCCGCGCACGCGCCAGCGGTGGTGCCGGAACTCGGCGAGGCGACGCGCATGGCGCTGCACTCGCTGCGCACCAACGCGCTGCGCACGGCGCTCACGCTGCTCGGCATCGTCATCGGCGTCGCCTCGGTGATCGCCATGCTGGCGGTCGGCGAAGGCGGCAAGCAGCAGGTGCTGGCGCAGATCACCGCCATGGGCACCAACCTCGTCATGGTGCGGCCGGGGGCGCCCGGCATCCGCGGCGGCGGCGACATCGTCACCCTGGTGCCCGACGACGCCACCGCCATCGCGGCGCTGCCGAACGTGCTGCAGGTGCTGCCGGAACGCAGCACGCGCCTGACCGTGCGCGCCGGCAATCTCGATTACCAGACCACCGTGCAGGGCAGCGATGCGAGCCTGCCGCAGGTGCGCGACTGGCCGGTCGCGGCCGGCAGTTTCTTCGGCGAGCGCGATTTGCGCGGCTACGCGCCGGTGGCGGTGCTGGGGCAGACCGTGGCGCGGGCGCTGTTCGCCGACGGCGCCGACCCGGTTGGGCGTTACATCCTGGTGCGCAACGTGCCGTTCGAGGTCATCGGCGTGATGGGCGAAAAGGGCGCGTCGAACTGGGGCGGCGACCAGGACGACGTGGTGCTGGTGCCGATCACGACCGGCTTCGTGCGCCTGTTCGGGCGGCCGTACCTGAACGCGCTGACGGTGAAGGTGGCGGACCTCGCCGACATGGACGCGACCCAGGAAGCGATCCGCCAGTTGCTGCTGGCGCGCCACCGCACGGAGGACTTCAGCGTGCGGAACCTCGCCTCCATCCTCGACGCGGCCAGCACCGCCTACAACACGCTCACGCTGATGCTGGGCACGGTGGCGGCCATCTCGCTGCTGGTGGGCGGCATCGGCGTCATGAACATCATGCTGGTCAGCGTCACCGAGCGCACGCGCGAGATCGGCATCCGCATGGCCACCGGCGCGCGCATGCGCGACATCCTGCTGCAGTTCAACACCGAGGCGGCGGTGGTGTGCACGGTCGGCGGGCTGTTCGGCCTCGCGCTCGGCTTCGGCATCGGTCTGGCGCTGCGCCTGGCGGGCATGCAGGTCATCTTCGCCGCCACGCCGGCGGCGCTGGCCTTCCTGTCGGCGGTCGGCACCGGGCTCGTGTTCGGCTACTTGCCGGCGCGCAAGGCGGCGCGGCTCGATCCGGTGGTGGCGCTGGCGGCCGAGTGAGCCGCCCTCAGGCCGCCGGGCGTGCCGACTGGGCCACCTCGGCGCGCGGCGACGGCAGCGGGTACAGCTCGTCGAGGCCGACCGAGCGGCCGTGCTCGACCATCATCCGGGCATGTTGACGACCGAGGGCGCGCGGCTGCGGCACGCCGCACGAGTGGGCGATCATGGCGATCTCCTTTTCCATGTTGCGCGCGAAGTGCGCCACGCGCTCGGCCTTGTCCTGCGGCACCAGGCCCCGCTGCAGGCGCGGGTCGTGCGTGGTGACGCCGGTCGGACAGGTGTTCTTGTTGCACTGCATGGCCTGGATGCAGCCGAGCGCGAACATGAAGCCGCGCGCCGAGTTCACGAAATCCGCGCCCACCGCCAGCGCCCAGGCGGCGCCGCGCGGGTTGATGAGCTTGCCGGACGCGATCACCCGGATGCGCTCGCGAAGGCCCCAGGCGGTGAGTCGGTCTACCACGCCCGGCAGGCTGTCGGACAGCAGCATGCCGACGCCGTCCATCAGCGGCATGGGGGCGGCGCCGCTGCCGCCTTCGGCGCTGTCCACGGTGATGAAATCCGGCGCCGATTCGACGCCGCGGTGCAGCACCTTCTGGCACAGCTCGTCCAGCCAGTCGAGGCTGCCGATGACGGTCTTGAAGCCGACCGGCTTGCCGGTGATGTCGCGAATGCGCGCGATCTGGTCGAGCAGGTCGTCCAGGTTGTCGATGTCCGGGTGGCGGTTTGGCGACAGCGAGTCCTGCCCCGCTGGAATGCGGCGGATGGCGGCGATCTCGGGCGTCACCTTCACCGCCGGCAGGATGCCGCCCTTGCCGGGCTTGGCGCCCTGACTGAGCTTGATCTCGAACATGCGGATTTGCGGGATGGCGGCCAGCTCGCGCAGGCGCGCTTCGGACAAACTGCCGTCGCGCTCGCGCACGCCGTACTTGGCGGTGCCGATCTGGAACACCACATCGCAGCCGCCCTCAAGATGCGCCGGTGCGAGGCCGCCCTCGCCGGTGTTCAGCCAGCAGCCGGCCTTGGCGGCGCCCAGCGACAGCGCCCGCGCCGCCGGCTGCGACAGCGCGCCGTAGCTCATGGCCGAGATGTTGACGATGGCGGCCGTGGTGTACGGCTGGCGGCAGAGCGGGCCGAGCGTGACCGGGGCCGTGGGCGTCGTTTCCTGCTCCAGCGGCGGGAACAGGCTGCTGACGAAGATCACCGTGCCCGGCCGGTGGATGTCCTCGGTCGAGCCGAAGGCAACCGTGTTGTCGAGGTTCTTGGCCGCCCGGTACACCCAGCTGCGCTGGGCGCGGTTGAACGGCAGCTCCTCGCGGTCCATGGCGAAGAAGTACTGCCGGAAGAATTCGCCCAGGCGCTCGAAGGCGTACCGAAAGCGGCCGATCAGCGGAAAGTTGCGCCGCACGGCGTGCTGCGTCTGCAGGCGGTCGGTGACGTACATGACCGCTGCCGTCAGTGCCAGCACGCCGAGCGCAAAGATGAACAGCGCCGCCAGCAACTCCAGCACGGCCGTCAGCCAGCGCGAGAATAGGTCGGGCAGTATCGGCATCGTCACACCTCCCGGCGTTCGTAATCCATGACCGGCACCGAAACCATTATCGGCCGCGCCCGACGGCTGCTGCAGCACAGCCGGCGGGCGGTGGTGTTCACCGGCGCCGGCATCAGCACCGAATCCGGCATCCCGGACTTTCGCAGTCCGGGCGGCCTGTGGAGCCGGCTGCGGCCGATCGACTTTCAGGAATTCCTGGCCTCCGACGACGCCCGGCGCCTGGCCTGGCAGCGCAAGTTCGAGCTTGACGACGCGGTCGGCGCGGTGCAGCCGAACGCCGGGCACCTTGCGGTGGCGCGGCTGGTCGCCGCCGGGCGCGTGAGCCACGTCATCACACAGAACATCGACGGCCTGCACCAGGCGAGCGGCGTGCCGGCGGAACGCGTCATCGAGCTGCACGGCAACGGCACCTACGCCGTGTGCCTCACGTGCCGCGCACGCTACACGCTGGCCGACATACGGGCGCGGTTCGACGCCGACGGCGCGGCGCCGCAGTGCCACTGCGGCGGCTGGATCAAGTCCGGCACGGTGTCGTTCGGGCAGGCAATGCCGGCGTTCGCCATGCGCGCCGCCGAGGCGGCGGCCCTGGCCTGCGATCTGTGCATCGTGGTCGGCTCCTCGCTGCAGGTGTACCCGGCGGCCGGCTTTCCGGAACTCGCGCAGCGCCACGGCGCCGGGCTGCTCATCGTGAACCGCGAGCCGACGCCGCGCGACGGTATCGCGGACGTGGTGCTGCACGGCGAGGCGGGGTCGCTGCTGGCGGCGCTGACCGCCGATGTCTGAGCCATCCCGCCTGCGCCTTGGCGTCAGCGCCTGCCTGCTGGGTCAGACCGTCCGTTACGACGGTGGCCACAAGCGCGACAGCTTCGTGGCGGACGTGCTGGCGGCACACTTCGAGCTGGTGCCGACGTGTCCTGAGGTAGCCATCGGCCTTGGCGTGCCGCGGGCGCCGATTCGCCTCGTGCAGACCGCTGCGGGGGTGCGCGTGCGCGGCGTGCGCGATGGAAGTCTCGACGTGACCGACGCGCTGGATGGCGAGGCGGCGCGCGTCCACCGCGCCAGGCCGGACCTGTGCGGCTACGTGCTGAAGAAAAACTCGCCAAGCTGCGGCATGGAGCGTGTCAAGACCTACACCGAGGCCGGCATGCCCCACGGGCGGGCGGCCGGCGCGTTTGCCGCCGGCCTCATCGCCCGCGCGCCGCTGCTGCCGGCGGAAGAAGAAGGCCGGCTCAACGACCCCGCGCTGCGCGAGAACTTCATCGAGCGGGTGTTCGCCTACGCGCGCTGGCAGGCTCTGACGGCGGGCGAGATCGCCGGCGCGGCGCTGATCGACTTCCACAGCCGGCACAAATATCAGTTGCTGGCGCACAACCAGGCGGCGTATCGGCGGCTCGGCCCGCTTGTGGCGCAGGCGGGCCGGCGCCCGACGCGGGCACTCATTGACGACTACGGGCGGCAGTTCATGGCGGCGCTGGCTCGCCCGGCGAGCGTCGGCAACCACGTGAATGTCCTGCAGCACCTGGCGGGCTACCTCAAGGACGTGCTCGATGGCGGCGACAAGGCCGAGTTGCAGGCCGCTATCGACGACTATCACCAGCGCCGAGCGCCGCGGCTGGTGCCGGTCACGCTGCTGCGCCATCACCTGCGCCGCGCGCCGCAGCCATGGGCCGCCGCGCAGACGTACCTCAACCCCGACCCGCGCCAGCTGCTGCTGCTGAACCACCCCTGAACCGGCGGCCTGTCAGCCCGGCCGGCCATCGGCGCGCGGCCGGCACAGCAGGGGCGCGTAGCGGATCACGAACAGGCCGAAACCGAAGCACCACGCCCCGGCGGCGAGTGCCACGGCCAGCCGCGGCGCCGCGCCGGCCAGTGCCACCCGCGCGGCGGCCGCCAGCGTGACGGTTGCAAACGCAAGCGCCATCGGCCGCGGCGGCGCGAGCGGCCGGCCCGTGTGGCCGAGACTCACGCGCGCCATCATGGCCAGGATCAGCCCGCCCAAGGTGCCGACCGTGAAGGCGTGCAGCACCGCGCTGCCGGCGATGGGCACCCCGGCGTGCCAGGCGGCGAGCCCGAGCAGCGCCACCACCAGCCAGGCGTAGGCGACGTGCAGCGACCACATCAGCGGCACGCGCCAGATGCCGGGGCGATACCAGCGCACCGCCCGCCAGCCGTGCAGCGCTGCGAGCGCCAGCAGCAGCGGCGCAAGGCGCAGGTCCGGCGCCAGGCCCACGCCCGCCGCGGCCAGTACGGCGAGCAGCACGAATCCGCCCATCGCGAGCCACGGTTCAGAGGCCGACACCGGCGCCGCCGCCGGCAGGCGCAGGCCGTTCGTGGTGAACAGCGGAATCACCCGCCCGCCGATCAGCGCAATCACCGCCCCGATCAGCCACAGCGCCGCCCATACCGCCTGCCGCAGTAGGGCGAAATCGTTGCCGTGCACGGTGTAGAGCGCGACCGCGTCGGCCGCCGTGAGCAGCGCGAGCAGGCCGACGAGTGGATAGTTGCGCCGCTGCTGGACGCGCCCGAGCTGCCAGCCAAGGCGCGCCGCCACGGCCGGCAGGAAGGCAAGTTCGAGTGCGGCCAGCAGTGGCCACGGCAGGCCCGGCCACAGCCAGGCGATGCGCGCCGCGAGCCACAGCCCGAACAGCGCCGCGAGCGGCGCGCCGCGCAGGCCGGGCGAGTCGGTCCAGTTCTGCACCGCCGTGAGCAGGAAGCCGGCAATCACCGCGCAGGCAAAGCCGAACGGCATCTCGTGCATATGCCAGGCGAGCGCCCCGCCGCGCGGCGCAAAGGCGACCCAGCCCAGGTAACTGGCCGCCCACAGCGCCACCGCCAGCACGGCGAACGCCGCCGCGCCCAGAAAGAACGGCCGAAAGCCGAGCCGAAACAGCGGCAGGCCCCGCTCAGCCATCGAGCGCCGCCGCCACGCGGGCGATGTTGGCCTCGTGCGCCGTGAGCATGGCGCCGAGCCCGGCCTGCAACGGCGCGTCGCCCACGCGCGGCAGCAGCGCCTGAAGTTTGCGCACCACCCAGCGCTGGCCGCGGTTGAGGAACGCGAGCCGCGCCGGCAGGTCCTGGATGGCCATCGCCTTTGCGTAGAAATCGCCCGTGCGACGCGACGGCGTGCCGCCGAGACGCTGGATCGATTGCGTGAGCAGCGCGCACCAGCGCGCCTCGTCGTGCTGGATGGCGCGCACCAGCGGCGTGAGCTCGGCCGGTGCGTCCTTCGCCGTGTGCAGCGCCACGCGCGCGCCGGCGCGCTCGGCCTCCAGCAGCTCGTCGAGCGCGGCGAGCAGCTCGTCCCGCCCGATCGCGCCCATGTACTGCGCGTCGGCCTCGGCGGCGAAGCAGGCGGGCGAGCTCAGGCGCGCCGCTTCGGCCGCCGGCATTGCGTCGACCGCCAGCAGCGCCTCGGCGTCGGCGACGATCTGCGTCAGACGCTCGCCGGCAGCCACGACGGCGTCGATGCGGCCGACGCCGGTGCCGGCGTACAGCGCCATGGCCTCGAAATCGCCACTCATGGAGCGCAGCGGCGAGTCGGTGCTGAACAGGTAAATGGGCCGGCCTTCCTCCTCGCCGATCACGGTGCGCGTGCCGGTGAAGGGATCGCCGCGCTCGCCGCGGGTGATGCTGTTTTCGAGTACCCGCACCTTGGCGCCCGGCGGCCAGTTGATGTGGAAATCCTCGGTGAGCAGCGTGTCGGCCGCGGTGGCGGTGACCAGGCGCTGCTTGTGGAAGTCGTGGGCGAAGCTTTCCTCGGTTGCGATCAAGGCCGTGCCGAACACCGCGCCCTGCGCGCCGAGCGCCAGTACGGTGGCCACGTCCGCGCCGTCGGCCAGGCCGCCCGCGGCCAGTACCGGCACGCTCACCGCCGGCGTGAGTTCCGCGAGCAGCGCGTGCAGGGGCTGGTCGCCGCGCACGTGCCCGCCGGCCTCGACGCCCTGGGCGATCAGCGCATCGGCGCCGGCCTTCTGCGCCGCTTGCGCCTCGTCCACCGCGCCCACCTGACAGACCACGCGCAGCCCCGCCGCGCGCAATCGCCCGACGAGCGCCGCCGGCACGTCCCAGAACAGCCCCGCCACCGGCACGGCGAGCGCGATCAGCGTCTCGATCTGCGCGGTGAGCAGCGCGGGGTCGGTGCCGGCCGGGATCAGGTTGACGCCGAAGCGCTCCACCCCGGCGGCGCGCACGGCCGCGACCTCGGCGCGGATGCGTTCAACCGGCTCGCGCACCATGCCCAGAAACCCGAAGCCGCCGGCGCGGCTGACCGCGATGACCAATTCCGCGCGCGCCACGCCGCCCATGCCCGCCAGCACCAGCGGATAGCGGCAGCCGAGCAGGTCGCACACGGGGCGATGCAGCGGGGTGGTCATGATTCGTCGTCCGCCTCCAGGTGTTCGCGCAGGTAGTCCGCCAGCACGATGGCGTGGTTGTGCACGCCGTCGCGGGCGCCGTAGAGCAAGGTCAGCGGACCTGCGCGCGCCAGCTCGCGCAGCGGCACGAGCGCCTCGGCATTGGCGTCCAGTTCTGCGCGGTAGCGGGCGCGAAACACCTGCCAGCGCGCCGGGTCGTGGCCGAACCAGCGCCGCAGGGTAGGACTCGGCGCGACGTCCTTGTGCCAGCGCGTGAGCGCCGCCGCCTCCTTGCGCAGGCCGCGCGGCCACAGGCGATCGATCAGCACGCGCGCGCCATCCGCGGCCTGCGGCGGCTCGTAGATGCGCTTGATGCGGATGTCGAACCGGTCGCTCATGCCCTCGTCCCGCGCCACTCGTGGGTCGTCATTGTGGCCACGCGTGCGGCGGCCTCAACCCTCCAGCGCCGCCGCCGGACCGAAGAACTCCCAGTGCATGCGCTCGGCCGGCACACCGAGTTCGCCGAGCAGGCGCTTGACCGCGCCCATGAACGGCGCGGGGCCGACGAAGTAGGCGTCCATGTCGCGTGCCTGCGGCAGCGCGCGCGCCAGCAGGTCGGCGCTGACGCGGCCGTGGGCGTCGACCGGCGCGTCACCGACCGCCTCGTGGCAATAGAAGCGACGGGCCTGCGTGCTGCGCGCGACGAGGTCATCCACCCAGTCGCGAAACGCGTGCACGGCGGCGTTGCGCGCGAAGTGCACGAAGGTCACCGGCCGGCGCTGTTCGTGCGCGGCCTGCAGCATGGGCAGCGTGGGGGTGATGCCGACGCCGCCGCTGATCAGCGCCAGTGGCCGCTCGCCGGGCGCGAGCACGAACTCGCCGGCCGGCGGGAACAGATCGATCGTGGCGCCGACGCCAAGCGCGTCGTGCAGGTGGTTCGACGCCCGCCCGCCAGGCTCGCGCTTGACGCTGATGCGGTAGGTGCTGCCGTTCGGTGGCGCGGACAGCGAGTAGTTGCGCCGCACCTCCTGGCCGTCGATGGTGAGCCGGAGGCCGATGTACTGGCCGGGCTGGAACGCCATCACCGGGCCGCCGTCGGCGGGCTTCAGATACAGCGACGTGATCTCTGCGCTCTCCGGCGCCTTGCGGCTGATCTCGAAACGGCGCGCACCGCGCCAGCCGCCGGGCGTCGCCGCCGCGGCGGCGTAGACGTCTTCCTCGGCGCCGATCAGCAGATCCGCGAGCTGCTGGTAGGCGGCGCCCCAGGCCTCGATCACGGCGTCGGTCGCGATGTCCGGTCCCAGCACCTCGCGGATGGCGCGCAGCAGGCAGCTGCCGACGATGGGGTACTGCTCCGGCAGCACCTGCAGCGACACGTGCTTTTGCACGATCTGCCCGACCAGCGGGCCGAGCGCGTCGAGGCGATCGATGTGGCGGGCGTACTGCAGGATGCCGTTGGCGAGCGCCCGCGGCTGGGCGCCGCTGGCCTGGTGCGCCTGATTGAACAGCGGGCGGACTTCGGGGTACTCGGCGAGCATCGTCCCGTAGAAGTGGCGCGTCAGCGCCTCGCCGCCGCTTTCGAGCAGCGGGACGGTGGCCTTGACGATGTCGCGGTGTTGGGCGGAAAGCATGGATACGCTCCTGGTTGTAGGAAACTCGCCTGTGCGGCTTGCCAAGACCAGGTCACATTTCATGCCATTCGTGAAACCCGCATGGTTATGCGGAAAATTCCGCTTAGATGTAAAAATGACTCGTCTTGACCCGTGTCCTTTCCACATCGTTTGACGTCAGAATGACCACTTCATCGACACTCGAAGCGGTGCTGCCCGCACTCGAAGCCCTGCCCGGCGACCTGCCGGACGAACAGCGCTTTGCGCCGCTGCTGGATGCCGTGCGCGCGCTGTTGCCGTGCGATGCCACCGCCCTGCTGCGCCTCGAAGGCGACACGCTGCGCCCGCTGGCGGTGGCGGGTCTGACGCACGACACGCTCGGCCGGCGCTTTCGCCTGGCCGACCATCCGCGCCTGCTGACGCTGCTGCAGCGGCGCGGCCCGACGCGCCTTGCGGCCGATTGCGAGCTGCCGGACCCCTACGACGGGCTGGTACAGGGCCGCCCAGGCCAGCTCGAAGTGCACGACTGCATGGGCTGCCCGCTGTACGTGGCGGACCAGCCCTGGGGCCTGCTGACGCTGGATGCGCTCGACCCGCACGCCTTCGACGCCGTCGACGTCGCGTTTCTGGACACGCTCGGCCGGCTGGTGGCGGCGCTGGTGGCGGTAGGCGAGCGCATCGGCGGGCTCACGCAGCAGGCGCAGCGCGAGCAGCAACTGGCGCGGGCGCTGGCCGAAGAACCACCGCCGCTGCGCCATCGGGAACTCGCCGGCCACAGCGCGCCGATGCGCCGCCTGCAGCAGGAGATCGACACCGTCGCCGGCACGGATCTGACGGTGCTCATCACCGGCGAGACCGGCGTCGGCAAGGAGCTGGTGGCGCAGGCCATCCACGCCCGCTCGCGCCGCGCCCGGCAGCCGCTGATCACGCTCAACTGCGCGGCGCTGCCGGACAACCTGGTCGAGAGCGAGCTGTTCGGACACGTGCGCGGCGCCTTCACCGGCGCGGTGGGTGAGCGCTGCGGCAAGTTCGAACTCGCTGACGGCGGCACGCTGCTGCTGGACGAGGTCGGTGAACTTCCGCTCGGCGTGCAGGCCAAGCTGCTGCGCGTGCTGCAGAGCGGCCAGTTGCAGCGCCTGGGCTCGGACCGCGAGCACCGCGTCGACGTGCGCGTGCTGGCCGCCACCAACCGCGATCTGGCGGCCGAGGTGCGCGCCGGGCGCTTTCGGGCCGATCTGTACCACCGGCTGGGCGCCTACCCGCTGACCGTGCCGCCGCTGCGCGAGCGCGGGCGCGACGTGCTGTTGCTGGCCGGCGGATTTCTGGAGGAAAACCGCGTGCGCCTTGGCCTGCGTGGCCTGCGCCTGGCGGCCGACGCCCAGCAGGCGCTGCTGCACCAGCCGTGGCCCGGCAACGTGCGCGAGCTCGAACACCTGCTGGCGCGGGCGGCGCTGCGGGCGCTCGCCGGCCACACACCGCGCCCGCGCATCCTCACGCTGCACGCGGAGCATCTCGATCTCGCCCCCGCCGGCGGTGCGGCGGCCGACCACGAGGCGGCTGCCCTGCCATCCGCAGGAACCAGCCTGCGGCAGGCAGTCGACGACGTGCAGCGGCGGATGATCGAACAGGCGCTCACCCGGCATGCCGGCAACTGGGCCGCCGCCGCCCGTGAGCTGGGACAGGATCGCGGCAACCTGCAGCGCCTGGCGCGGCGCCTGGGTTTGAAGTAAGGCTCCAATGTGAGCCGCTGGACAGGCCCGGCCAACGGCACCGGCATCTGCCGCGCGTCACCGCACTGTCCGCGCCAGGCCCGCGCGGCCCGCCCTTGGCCCGATTACGGCCACGGCCGCCGAAGCGCCCATAATCGGTCCCGACCGACACAGCTGCCCTCAAGTGCAGAGCCGAGGAGAACCGCTATGCCCGAGAGCCACTACCGGCCCGACTACTCGCGCCCGGAAGCAAACCACGCCGAGCTGTATCGCGACCCGGCGATCTTTGCCGAAGAGCTCGACAAGATCTTCCACGCCACCTGGGTGTACGTGGGCCACGAGAGCGAGATTCCGAACCCGGGCGACTACAAGACGAGCTTCATCGGCCGCGTGCCGGTGATCCTGTCGCGCGATCTCGCGGGCACGATTCACGTCGTCGCCAATCGCTGCACGCACCGCGGCTCCACCGTCTGCGCACGCGAGTTCGGCCACGCCGAGAGCTTCACCTGCCCGTACCACGCCTGGACCTTTCGCCTGGACGGCAGCCTGGAGGCGGTCGGCCTGCCGCGCGGCTACAACGACGGCGAGCTCGACTTCGCCGGCCTAGGCCTGCCGGCAGCGCCGCGCGTCGGCAGCTACCGCGGCTTCGTGTTCGCGAGCCTGAACCCGGACGTGCACGACTTCGGCACGCACATCGGCCGCGCCCGACAGTACATCGACTACTACTGCGACCTGTCGCCCACCGGCGAGATCACGGTCGGGCGCACCGGCATCTACAAGCACCGCTACCGCGGCAACTGGAAGGCGCAGCTCGAAGGCAGCGTCGAGGGCTACCACGTGTGGCACAACCACCGCACGGCCATCGACATCATGTCGAAGTGGGTGCCGATCATGAAGCAGTACCAGAACCTGCCCATGAAGGCCTACGACCTCGGCTTCGGCCACAACATCATCGAGAACTACACGCTCACCGACGCGCAGGTGCACGAGCGCTGGCCGGGCGACCTCATCGAACAGCTGATCGCCGCCCACGGCCGCCAGCGCGCCATGGACGCGCTGCGGCATCGCTTCAACATCGTGCTGTTCCCGAACATGGCGATCCTGGAGTACCACGTGCGCGTCATTCGCCCGCTGGCGGCGGACCTCACGGAAGTGCGCCAGTACCACACCTCGATGGTGGGCCTGCCGGCCGAAATGAATTTGCGCCGCGTGCGCGAGCACGAGTTCTTCTACGGGCCGGGCGGCTTCGGCGGGCCGGACGATCTGGCTACCTTCGACCGCATCCAGCAGGGCATGGAGGCGTACACGGCGCCGTGGGTGCTGTTCAACCGGGGCCTCAAGTCCGAAGAAACCACGGCAGATGGCCTGCGCTTTGGCCACCACACGCAGGAGACCCAGCAGCGCGCGCCCTACTACGAGTACCGGCGCCTGATGGAAGGCAAGCCACCGGCGCCGAGCCGCATTCGCCTCGCGGCGGCGGGGTGATGGCCATGAACCAGGCCGAGGCCGAAGCGTTTCTGTTCCGCGAAGTGCGCCTGCTGGACCGGCGGCGCTTTCGCGACTGGCGCCAGCTTCTCACCGACGACGCCATCTACTGGGTGCCGAACGGCGACCCGGACGGCGACCCGCAGCAGCACTGCTCCATCGTCTACGCCACGCCGGCCATGGTGGAGGACCGCCTGGAACGCGCCGAGAGCCCGTTCTACTGGGTGGGCGACCCGCCCATCCGCAGCGTGCACACGGTGAGCAACGTGCTGCTGGAGCAGGCCGACGAGACCCACGTCGAGCTCGCCTGCAACCAGGTGATTTACCTCTACCGCGACAACGACCAGCGGCGCGACCAGCCGCTCGACGTGCTGCCGGCGCAGTGCGACTACCGCCTGCGGCGCGCGGGGGGCGGCTGGCGCATCGCCTACAAGAAAGTGGCGCTGCTGACCGGCGACGGCCTGGTGCCGCTGCTGCCGCCGATCATCTGAGCCCGTGGCGGCGACCCCGCCGTTACCTGCGTTTCGGAGGCGAGCATGAGTGACGTCGCGGGCCTTGTGGCGACCCTGTGCACGGCGCTGTTCTGTGGCGCTGCGGTCTACATCAATCTGGTCGAACACCCGGCGCGGATGGGCTGCGACACGCGCGTCGCGTTCGCGCAGTGGGCGCCGAGCTACCAGCGTGCGACGCTGATGCAGGCCTCGCTGGCGGTGCTGGGCGCGCTCGCGGGTGTGGCCGCGTGGGCGCTTGGCGGCGGCAGTGGCTGGCTGCTTGGCGCGGTGCTGATCGGCGCGGTGGTGCCGTTCACGTTCCTGGCCATCATGCCGACCAACCGGCGTCTGCTGGCTCCGGATCGCGACCCGGACGCGCCAGACACCCGACAGCTGCTCGAGGCGTGGGGGCGTCTGCACGCGGTCCGCAGCGCGCTGAGCCTGTTCGCGACGCTGCTGTATCTGGCGTTGCTGGTTCGCTGATCCGGTGTCAGCCGTCGCCAAGCGCCGCTAGCCGCGCCGCGGCCACAGCAGCGCCAGCACCAGCGCGCCTAGCGGCCAGGCCAGCGCCGGCAGGCCCAACCACACCGGCATCTCACGCCCGCCGAGCTGCCACACCCAGCCGGCCAACGCGGTCAGTGCCGCGCCGCCCAGCACCAGTTCGAGTCGCCCCGGCCCGCGTCGTCGGGGTGCAGGTTCGGGCGGCTCGGGCCGCCGGGCGCGGTTGAGCGCGTCGTAGACGAGATTCGGCAGCCGCGGCAGCGTCTCGGCCCACAGCGGCGCCTCCTCGCGCAGCGTGTTGCGCAGCGCGCGCCAGCCGATGCGCTCGCGCATCCAGCGCTCCAGAAACGGCTTGGCGGTGCGCCACAGGTCGAGCTCCGGGTACAGGCGCCGGCCGAGGCCCTCGATGTTGAGCAGGGTCTTTTGCAGCAGCACCAGTTGCGGCTGCACCCGCATGTCGAAGCGCCGCGCCACCTGGAACAGGCGCAGTAGCAGTACGCCGAACGAGATGTCCTTCAGTGGCCGGTCGAAGATCGGTTCGCACACGGCACGGATGGCGGCCTCGAACTGGTCCACGCGCAGATCGGGCGGCACCCAGCCGGCGCGCACGTGCGCCTTGGCCACGGTGGCGTAGTCGCGGTTGAAGAACGCGACGAAGTTCTCAGCCAGATACCGCTGGTCGGCCGGATTCAGGCTGCCGACGATGCCGAAATCGACCGCGATGTACTGCTCGTGCGGGCCGACGAAGATGTTGCCGGCGTGCATGTCGGCGTGAAAGAAGTTGTGCTCGAACACCTGCCGGAAGAAGATTTCGACGCCGCGCTCGGCCAGGCGCTCGAAGTTCACGCCGGCACCGCGCATGGCGTCGATGTTGTCGATGCCAATGCCGTAGATGCGCTCCATCATCATCACGTTCGGGCGCACGTAGTCCCAGTACACCTCGGGCACGTACAGATCCGGCGAATCGAGCCACTGGCGGCGCAGCTGGCTGGCGTTGCCGGCCTCGCGCATCAGGTCGAGCTCGTCGAGCAGCGTGAGTTCGAACTCGCGCACCACCTCCACCGGGCGCAGGCGACGCGCCTCGCGCACTAGCCGCTGCGCGAAACGGGCCAGCATGTACAGCAGGCGGATGTCGCGGCGGATGCGCGGCGCGATGCCCGGCCGCACCACCTTGATGACCACCTCGCGCCCGTCCGGCAAACGCCCGGCGTGCACCTGGGCGATGGACGCCGACGCCAGCGGCGTGTCGTCGAACTGCGCCAACACGGCCGTCAGCGGCTGGCCGTAGGCGGTCTCGATGAGGCGTCGGGCCTGCTCGGCGGGAAACGGCGGCACGCGATCCTGTAGCCGCACCAGCTCGTCGGCGATGTCCGGCGGCAGCAGGTCGCGCCGCGTGGACAGGATCTGGCCGAACTTGACGAAGATCGGTCCGAGTTTTTCGAGCGCCACGCGCAGACGCACGCCGCGTGGCGGGCGCGCGCCCCAGCGCCAGGGCAGCAGCTTCAGCAACAGCCGCCCGCCCGGCAGGCGCGGATGCCCCAGGATCATCTCGTCGCCGCCCGCCAGCGTCAGCACGAACAGCACCCACCATAGGCGCAGCAGCCCCGGCAGGCTGGTCATTGCAGGCGAAGGGCGAGTAGGGCAAGGCGCCGTTCGAGCGCGCCGATCGCGTCGTGCAGCGCGCGCAGCTCGGCGCGGAAGCTGTCCCACTCGTTGGCGCTCACCAGCGCCTCGCGCTCGTAGCTCAGGAACTCCGCGCCGCTGCGCAGCACGGACTCGGCGCCCTCGCGCAGCGCGCCGGTGAGGGACGCCAGCGCCTGCGTGCCGCGCTCGGCGCCGACATCACCGAGCCACGGCGCCAGCAGTTCCGGCCAGTCGATGCGCGCCCCGCGCAGCGCGGCGGCAAAGGCGCTTGCAAGGTGCTTGTCGCCGTCGATGTCGAGCGCCCCCATCCCGCCGCCCTGCTGCGCGTGCAGCAAATCAGCCAGACGACCGCGAAGGTGCGCATCGACCTCCAGCGGCGGCGGACGCAGCAGCTGCACGCCCTCAGCGTGCGGCGCCACCGCCAGCGAGAGGCCAAGCGCCGGCACCTCGACGGCGATCACCCGCCCGGCGAGCGCGGCGAGGCGCTCCCGCGTCGGCGGGT
Source organism: Immundisolibacter sp. (assembly GCF_050250495.1). Lineage (GTDB taxonomy): Bacteria > Pseudomonadota > Gammaproteobacteria > Immundisolibacterales > Immundisolibacteraceae > Immundisolibacter. Next base: position 45,387 of record NZ_JBFWOM010000006.1, read on the forward strand.
CGAGCGCCAGCAGGCGATTGAAGGCGATTTCGAGCGCGGCCAGCGGCAGCGCACTCGCCGTGCTCGTCACAGCCGGTAGCCCCGGTGCACGGCCACGATGCCGCCGGTGAGGTTGAAATACTGGCAGCGGCCGAAGCCGGCCAGGTGCAGCATGCCGAGCAGCGTGTCCTGATCCGGGTGGCGGCGGATGGATTCGGCCAGATACCGGTAGCTGTCGGCGTCGCCAGCGATCAGCCGCCCCAGGCGCGGCAGCACCTGAAAGCTGTAGGCGTCGTACAGCGGCTTCAGCGGCGCCAGCACCGGCTGCGAGAACTCCAGCACCAGCACCCGGCCGCCGGGTTTCAGCACCCGGTGCATCTCGCCGAGCGCGGCCTGCTTGTCGGTGACGTTGCGCAGGCCAAAACCGATGATCACGGCATCGAGGCTCTGGCTTGCCAGCGGCAGGCGCTCGGCGTCGAGCTGCACGTAATCGACGTTGCCGGCGATACCGGCGTCGAGCAGCCGGTCACGGCCGCGCGCCAGCATGGCGCCGTTGATGTCCGCCAGCAGCAGCCGGCCCTGCGGCCCGACGCGCGGCGCCAGCAGGCGGGTGAGATCACCCGTGCCGCCGGCCAGATCGAGGATGCGCTCACCCGGCCGGGCGGCGATCAGTTCCACCGCAAAGCGCTTCCAGACGCGGTGCAGGCCGAGCGACATCAGGTCGTTCATCACGTCATAGCGCGGCGCCACCGAGTCGAACACCTCACGCACCCGACGCGCCTTGTCGGCGAGCGGCACGTCTGTGAAGCCGAAATCCGTCGTCTCGTGTTCCATGGCCGTACCGCTGTGGGCGACAGACGCTGGGCAGGCCGGGCCGCGCAGCGTCGGGGTGACATCGACGGGGCAGAGTGATGGTGCTGGCGGCAGGGATCGAACCCGCGGCCTGCTGATTACAAATCAGCTGCTCTACCAACTGAGCTACGCCAGCGCGCGAGGCATTTTACACGCCGCCTGCGGCGTACCCGCCCAGCAAAAAAGGCGGGAAGACCAGGAGTCTTCCCGCCTTTGCGAAGGGCTCCGGGCAAGGCCGCGCGGCCTTGCCCGGCCGGCGGTCAGAGGTTGTAGCCGCGCTCGTCGTGCAGGGCCAGATCCAGGCCCTCGGTTTCCTGCTCCGGCGTGGCGCGCAGGCCGATCACCAGATCAATCACCTTCAGGATCACGAAGGTGGCGATGCCGCTGAACACCACCGTCACCAGAACGCCCTTGAGCTGAATCCACAGCTGGGCGGCGATGTCGAGTTCCGCCTTGCTGCCGCCGAAGCTGGCCGCCGCGAACACGCCGGTGAGGAGGGCGCCGATGATGCCGCCGACGCCGTGCACGCCGAACACGTCGAGCGAGTCATCGTAGCCAAACATGCGCTTCAGCTTGGTGGCCGACAGGAAGCACAGCACGCCGGCCACGGCGCCGATCACGAGTGCGCCCATGGGGCCGACGAAGCCCGAGGCCGGCGTGATGGCTACCAGGCCCGCCACGGCGCCCGAGGCGATGCCGAGCACGCTCGGCTTGCCGTGGCTGATCCACTCGATGAACATCCAGCCGAGCGCCGCCGCGGCGGTGGCGATCTGCGTCACCGCCATGGCCATGCCCGCGGTGCCGTTGGCGGCCACCGCGCTGCCGGCGTTGAAGCCGAACCAGCCCACCCACAGCATGGAGGCGCCGATCAGCGTGTAGCCGAGGTTGTGCGGCGGCATGGCGGTGGTCGGGAAGCCCTTTCGCGGGCCGAGCACGAGACACGCCACGAGACCTGCGATGCCGGCATTGATGTGCACCACGGTGCCGCCGGCGAAGTCCAGCACACCCCAGTCCCACATCAGGCCGCCGTTGCCGCTCCATACCATGTGCGCGGTCGGCGCGTAGACGAGGGTGAACCACAGCGCCATGAACCACAACATGGCCGAGAACTTCATGCGCTCGGCAAACGCGCCGACGATGAGCGCCGGCGTGATGATGGCGAACGTCATCTGGAAGCACATGAACACCGATTCCGGGATGGTCATGGTCAGACTTTCGACGGTCATACCCGCCAGGAACGCTTTCCCGAGCGTGCCGACAAAGCTGTTGAGGTTGACCACCCCCTGCTCCATACCGCCGGTGTCGAACGCCAGGCTGTAGCCGTAGATCGTCCACAGCACGGTGATCAACGCGGTGATGGCGAAGCACTGCATCAGCACCGACAGCACGTTCTTGCTGCGCACCAGGCCGGCGTAGAACAGCGCGAGACCCGGAATGGTCATGAACAGCACCAGCGCCGTCGAGGTCAGCATCCAGGCCGTGTCGCCGGAGTTCAGCGTCGGCGCGGCGGCTTCTTCGGCCAGAGCGAGGCCGGGCAGGCACAGCCCGGCGGTTGCCAGCGCGGCAACGCCGCGTCGCATCAACATTTTCATCGATTGACTCCCCAGGATTAAGGATTCTTCAGCCACGGTTCGAGCCGGCGCTACAGCGCGTCGGCACCGGTCTCGCCGGTGCGAATGCGGATGACCTGCCCCAGGTCGTAGACGAAAATCTTGCCGTCGCCGATCTTGCCGGTGTTGGCCGAGTTGCTGATCGCCTCGATCACCCGGTCGACATCGGCCGCGTCGACGGCGACCTCGATCTTCACCTTGGGCAGAAAATCCACCACGTACTCGGCGCCGCGATACAGCTCGGTGTGACCCTTCTGGCGTCCGAACCCTTTTACTTCCGTCACCGTGATGCCTTGCACGCCGACGCCCGACAGGGCCTCGCGCACGTCGTCGAGCTTGAACGGCTTGATTACCGCGCAGACCATCTTCATTGCACTATTCCTCGGAGTGAGCGACGCGGGCGGACCACGCAACCCGCCCTGGCGCCGCAACATCAACCGCGCACCCCGTGTCAGGAGAGCGCGCGGACCCACCGGCGTGTACCAGTACGGCGGGCTTAGCACGGCATGTGCCAAGGGCGCTGCAAGGCGATGGGGTATAGTCGACGGCGCCTTGGCGCAGCGATCTATGAGCGTCTTCGATCTGTAATTGCACTTTTTTGGTGCAATAACGTCGGGCGTCGAGCCTAAATCGGCGCGCCCCCGGCGCCGTGGTCCCCAGGAGTAACCGCATGACCGATGCAGCGCCGTCAGGACCGCTCCAGTGGTTGCAGGGTCTCGCGAGCGAGCTGGATGGCCTGCGCACCGTAGCGGTGCAGCGCCTGAGTCAACAGGCCGGCATGCCGAGTCGCGAGGAGTTCGAGGTCCAGCGCGCTCTGCTGGAGGACGCTCGCCGGCGCCTCGACGCCCTGCAGGCACAGCTGGAAGCCGTCACCCAGCGCCTGAACGCCCCGGCGGACTGATCACGCCGGCGCGCAATGTCCCTCGCGACACTGCACAGCCGCGCCCCGTTCGGTATCGACGCGCCGGCGGTCACCGTCGAGGCGCACCTGACCGGCGGCCTGCCGGCGCTGGCCATCGTCGGCTTGCCGGAAACCGCCGTGCGCGAGGCGCGCGACCGCGTGCGCAGCGCGCTCATCAACAGCGGTTTCGAGTTCCCGGCCCGGCGCGTGACCATCAACCTCGCCCCGGCCGATCTGCCCAAGGAAGGCGGGCGCTTCGATCTGGGCATCGCGCTCGCCATCCTGGCGGCGTCCGGCCAGTTGCCGGTCGACGCCCTGCACGGCTACGAATTCATCGGCGAGCTTGGCCTTGGCGGCGAACTGCGCCCGGTGCGCGGCGTGCTGCCGGTGGCGCTGCAGGCGCAGCGCGCCGGCGCGCGGCTCATGCTGCCGCAGGCCAATGCCGCCGAGGCCGCCCTGGCCCCGGACCTTGTTGCCTACGGCGCCGACCACCTGCTGGCGGTGTGCGGTCACCTCACAGGCGCCGCACCGCTGGCGGCCGCCCCGCGCGCGGCGGTCGCAAACAGCGCCGATGTACCCGACATGGCCGACGTGCGCGGCCAGCCCGGGGCGCGGCGCGCGCTCGAAATCGCCGCTGCCGGTGGCCACAGCCTGCTGATGCTGGGCCCGCCCGGCGCCGGCAAGACCATGCTGGCCACCCGCCTGCCGGGCATCCTGCCGCCGCTCACCGAACAGGAGGCGCTCGAAACCGCCGCCGTGCAGTCGATCAGCGTCGGCGGCTTCGACGTGCGCGACTGGGCACGACGACCGGTACGCGCACCCCACCACACCGCCTCCGCCGCCGCGCTGGCGGGCGGCGGCACCACGCCGCGGCCGGGCGAGATCTCGCTCGCCCACCACGGCGTGCTGTTCCTGGATGAGCTGCCGGAGTTCGATCGGCAGGTGCTGGAGGTGCTGCGCGAGCCGCTCGAATCGGGCCACATCAGCATTGCCCGGGCGGCGCTGAAGGCCGAGTTCCCGGCGCGCTTTCAACTGGTCGCCGCGATGAATCCCTGCCCTTGCGGGTATCTGGGCGATCCCGCCGGCCGTTGCCGCTGCACGCCAGAGCAGGTGCGCCGCTACCGGGGGCGGTTGTCCGGGCCGCTGCTGGACCGTATCGACCTGCACGTGGAACTGCCGCCGGTGGCGCACGAGCTGCTGCTGGCGAACGAGCACGCCGGCGCCGAGCCCTCGGCCGCCGTGCGCGAGCGCGTCGCGGCCGCCCAGCAGCGTCAGCTCGCGCGCGCCGGCTGCCTCAACGCGCGGCTGGACGCGGCCGGCCTGCGTCGTCACGCGCGCCTCACCGAGCCGCAGCAGCAGTTCCTGGCACGCGCCATCGGCACGCTGGGTCTGTCCGCCCGCGCCACGCATCGGGTACTGCGCATCGCCCGCACGTGTGCCGATCTTGCCGGCAGCGACGCGCTCGACATGCCGCACCTGGCCGAGGCCCTGCAATACCGGCTGCTCGACCGCCGCCATCAGGCCGGTTATTGACTTGGCTTTCTCACGGACTAGAATGCGGCCAAGCCTTTCTGGCTTGTCCCCTGGCTTGGCGCAATGCCGCAGCCGCACAGGCTCACCGCCTCCCCGCCACCTCACACCGCACCGTCATCCATGAGCGAACACGTCAAGCACATTACCGACGATTCCTTCGAGCAGGACGTATTGCAGGCACCGGGGCCGGTGCTGGTCGATTACTGGGCCGAGTGGTGCGGGCCGTGCAAGATGATTGCGCCGGTGCTGGACGAGGTGGGCAAGGAGTACGCCGGGCGCCTGACGGTGGCCAAGCTGAACGTGGACGAGAACCCGAAGACGCCGCCGCGTTACGGCATCCGCGGCATTCCGACGCTGATGCTGTTCAAGGGCGGCAACGTCGAGGCAACCAAGGTCGGCGCGCTGTCGAAGTCGCAGCTCGCCGCCTGGCTCGACAGCAATCTCTGATTCCGCGTCCGTTCAAGACGCGCGCCGTCGGCGCCGATAGTTTCTTAGTGTTTCCGTTGCCGATCGGGGCGGTCTGGCCCTGATCGTTGTTTCCAGCGGGAGGGTGCCCGATCCGGGCGCCCGCGCCGTCACAACAAGAACCCGCTCGCTCAGTCTCGATCTTTCCCGGTCCGTCCCCCGGACTGCCTCATCAACCGCGCCGCCCCATCGCTCCACGGCGCTCCGCGTGACATACCCAACGCCATGAATCTGACCGCGCTCAAACAAACGCCGGTGGCCGAACTCGTCGCCATGGCCCAGGAGGCCCGCCTCGAAGGCTCGGCCCGCCAACGCAAGGAAGAAATCATCTTCGCGCTGCTGAAGGCCCACGCCCGCAAGGGCGAGGACATCTTCGGCGAGGGCGTGATGGAGATGCTGCCGGACGGCTACGGCTTCCTGCGCTCGAACACCAACTCCTATCTCGCGAGCCTGGACGACATCTACGTGTCGCCGAGCCAGATTCGCCGCTTTGGCCTGCGGACCGGGGACACCATCACCGGCAAGATTCGCCCGCCCAAGGACGGCGAGCGCTACTTCGCGCTGCTGAAGATCGACGAGCTGAACTTCGAGCCGCTCGAAGCGGCGCGCAACAAGATCCTGTTCGAGAACCTGACGCCGCTGTTCGCCGACGAGCGCTTCACGCTCGAACGCGGCAACGGCACCACCGAGGACATCACCCCGCGCATCATCGACATGGCTGCCCCGATCGGCAAAGGCCAGCGCGGCCTCATCGTGTCGCCGCCGAAGGCCGGCAAGACCATGATGCTGCAGGCGATCGCGCACTCGATCACCGCCAACCATCCTGAGGTCTACCTCATGGTGCTGCTCATCGACGAGCGCCCGGAGGAGGTCACCGAGATGCGCCGCACGGTGCGCGGCGAGGTCATCGCCAGCACGTTCGACGAAGCCGCCACGCGCCACGTGCAGGTGGCGGACATGGTGATCGAGAAGGCCAAGCGCCTGGTCGAGCACAAGCGCGACGTGGTGATCCTGCTCGACTCGATCACGCGTCTGGCACGCGCCTACAACACCGTCATCCCGTCCTCGGGCAAGGTGCTCACCGGCGGCGTCGACGCGCACGCGCTCGACAAGCCGAAGAAGTTCTTCGGCGCCGCCCGCAACATCGAGGAAGGCGGCAGCCTCACCATCATCGCCACCACGCTGGTCGAAACCGGCTCGCGCATGGACGACGTGATCTACGAGGAGTTCAAGGGCACCGGCAACATGGAAGTGCACCTCGAACGCAAGATCGCCGAGCGGCGCATCTTCCCGGCCATCAACATCAACCGCTCCGGCACCCGCCGCGAGGAGCTGCTGATGAAGCCGGACGAGGTGCAGAAGGTGTGGATCCTGCGCCGCCTGCTGGCCTCGATGGACGAGGTGGCGGCCATGGAATTCCTGCTCGAACGTCTGAAGAACACCAAGAGCAACGCCGAGTTCTTCGCCTCCATGAAGGCCTGACCGGCTCCCGTTTCCGTACTGCCTGCCGAGGATTTGCCCCGTGAAGACGCCCGTTCGAATCGCCGTTACCGGCTGCGCCGGCCAGATCGGCTACGCGCTGCTGTTCCGCATTGCCGCCGGCGACATGCTGGGACCGGACCAGCCGGTCATCCTGCAGATGATCGAAGTGCCGCAGGCGCTCAAAACGCTCGAAGGCGTGGTCATGGAACTGCGCGACTGTGCCTTCCCGCTGCTGGCGGACATCGTCGCCACGGACGACGTGAACGTCGGCTTCAAGGACGCCGACTACGCCATCCTGGTCGGCGCCCGTCCGCGCGGCCCCGGCATGGAGCGCAAGGACCTGCTGGAGGCCAACGGCGCCATCTTCACCGTGCAGGGTAAGGCGCTGAACGACCACGCCAGCCGCGGCGTCAAGGTGCTGGTAGTCGGCAACCCGGCCAATACCAACGCGCTGATCGCCAGCCGCAGCGCGCCCGATCTCGATCCACGCCAGTTCACGGCCATGACGCGCCTGGATCACAACCGCGCCATCAGCCAGCTCGCCGCCAGGACCGGCTCCACCGTGCCGGCCATCCGCCGCATGACGGTGTGGGGCAACCACTCGTCGACGCAGTACCCGGACATAACGAACGCGCTGGTGGATGGCCGCCCGGCCACCGAGCTGGTGGATCAGGCTTGGGTGGAGACCGATTTCATCCCCACCGTGCAGCAGCGCGGCGCGGCCATCATCGCCGCCCGTGGCGCGTCGAGCGCGGCCTCGGCGGCGTCGTCCGCGATCGACCACATGCGCACCTGGGCGCTCGGCACCGCCGACGGCGACTGGGTCAGCATGGCCATCCCGAGCGACGGCAGCTACGGCATTGCGGAAGGCATCATCTACTCGTATCCGGTCACCTGCCGGGACGGGCGCTACGCAATCGTGCAGAACCTGCCGGTCAGCGACTTCAGCCGCGCGCGCATGGACGCGACGGCCAAGGAGCTGTTCGAGGAGCGCGACGCCGTCAAACACCTTCTGTAACCCTTGCCCGGCGGGGCGCTTTCCCCTATCCTGCGCGCCCCGCCGAGCGCCTTACCGATTCCAGACGCGCCATGAAAGCCAACATTCACCCCAAGTACGAACCCGTTACCGTCACCTGCAGCTGCGGCAGCAGCTTCGAGACCCGTTCCGCGCTGGGCAAGCCCGAGCTGTCCGTGGACGTGTGTTCGAGCTGCCACCCGTTCTACACCGGCAAGCAGAAGGTCGGCGACCGCCGCGGCCGGGTGGAGCGCTTCAACCGCCGCTACGGCAGGGCTTGATGGCGGGCCGGTTCGCCGGCCTGCATTGCACAGGGCGCCTTTTGGCGCCTTTTGCGTTTCTGGTGGTGCTGTTGTGGGGCGGTGCGGTCGACGCCGCCTGCCGTCCGACCGGCCCGAGCGCACAGGCCACCGTGGCGCACCATTACGACGGCGACACGCTGCGCCTGGCCGATGGCCGGCGCGTGCGCCTGCTCGGCATCGACACGCCGGAGATGAACCACCGCCGCGGCGCACCGCAGCCGCTGGCAAGACAAGCCCTGGCGCGCACGCAAAGCCTGCTGCCGCGTGGCGGCCCGGTGCGCCTCACGCGCGACCGGCACACGCGGGATCGCTACGGCCGCGAACTCGCCCACGCCTTCCGGCCGGATGGTGCGAGTGTCGAAGAAACCCTGCTGCGCGAGGGTCTCGCGGTCGCCTTCATCCTGCCGCCCAACGTGGCGATGGCCGACTGCCTGCTGGCGGCCGAGCGCGATGCGCGCGGCGCCCGGCGCGGACTGTGGTCACTGCCGGCGTACCGCCCGCAGCCGGCGGCATCGGTTCCGGCCGATGGCAACTACCACCTGGTGCGCGGGCAGATCACCGGCGCCCAGCGCCGCGGCGACTGGGTGTTGCTTACTCTCGACCGACGCCTGCAACTGCGCATCGCACGGCCCGACTGGCCAGCCTTTGCACCGGCCGACCACCTCGCCTGGCGCGGGCGTACGGTCATCGCGCGCGGCAAAATCCAGTCCTACAACGGCCGCCCGCAACTGCGCCTGTGGCACCCCTCGCAGATCGAATTGACCAGGTGACCGCCATGCGTGCCACGCTGTTGATCGCTTGCCTCAGCCTGCTCCTCGCCGCCTGCGCCACCAACCCGGTCAGCGGCCGGCGCGAGATGGCGCTGATGTCCGAGCAGCAGGAACTCGCCATCGGCCGCGAGATGGCGCCCAAGGTGCTCCAGGCCTACGGCAAGTACGACGACGACGCCCTGCAGGCCTACGTGCAGGGCGTGGGCGACAAGCTGGCCGCCGTCAGCCACCGCCCGAACCTCGTCTACCGCTTCACGGTGGTGGACTCGACCGAGGTCAACGCGTTTGCGCTGCCCGGCGGCTACATCTACATCACCCGCGGCCTGCTGGCCTACATGAATACCGAAGCGGAACTGGCCGGCGTGCTGGGGCACGAGATCGGCCACGTCACCGCCCGCCATGCCGTGCGCCAGTACACCGCCGCCACCGCCGCGCAGCTCGGCATGACGCTCGGCGGCATCTTCGTGCCCGGCATGGGCAGCAACGTGGCGCAGAACGTCATGGGCGTGCTGGGCCAGGCCATGCTGAGCGGCTACGGGCGCGACCACGAGCTCGAATCCGACAGCCTGGGCGCCGAGTACCTAGCCCGCACCGGCTACGACCCGCAGGCCATCCTGGGTGTGCTGCGCACGCTGAAGGCCCAGGGCGACTACGCCACCGCGCAGGCCAAGGCCGAGGGCCGCCAGCCGCAGACCTACCACGGCCTGTTCGCGAGCCACCCGGACGAGGACACGCGTCTGAAAGAAGTGCTCACCAAGGCCTCGTTCCTGGCGCCGGACAAGCCCGCCCCGGACGGGCGCGACGCGTACCTCAAGCACATCGACGGCATGGTCTACGGCGACAGTGCCGCGCAGGGCATCCGCCGTGAGAATCGCTTCTACCACCGCGATCTCGACTTCGCGCTCGAATTCCCCACCGGCTGGCGGCTCGACAACCGCCCCGACCGCCTGCTCGCCATCGCCCCCGGTGGCAAGGCACAGGCGCAGCTCAGCAGCCAGGACCTGAACCAGCGCGAAACGCCGCGCGAGTTCATGACCCGGCGGCTCGGTATCCGCAACCCGTCGGGTGAGGAAATCGCCCCTGCCGGCCTGCCGGGCTACACCGCCCCGCTCAAGATTCAGGGCCGGCCGGGGCGCCTGAGCGTCATCTTCCACCGCAACCAGGCGTACATCCTCGCCAGCGCGGCGCTGGAGGGCGCGGACACCATGGCCGTGGACGCCGCCATGCGGGAGACGGCCCTGTCCTTCCACCCGCTGCGCGACGACGAAAAGCCGCTCGCCGAGCCGCGGCACCTGCGCCTGCGCCCCGCCGCGGCCGGCGACAGCTACGCCAGACTCGCCGCCCAATCGCGCCTCACCGGCAATGCCGAGGCGCAAATTCGGCTGCTGAATGCGAGCTATCCGACCGGCGAGCCGGTAGCGGGGCAGGTGGTGAAGGTGGTGGAGTGACCGTGTCGGACTCTTCGACCTACGGAACAGCCACGTGAACACTCCGCGTGTCTGGTTCCCGGCCATCCGGGCCGGCAGCGGCGCCGATGTTTTCACCCAGCGCCTTGCCGATGCCCTGAACGCGCGGGGTGTTCGCGCAGAAATAACATGGCTGCCCCACCGCGCCGAATACGCGCCGTGGTCAGTGTCGGCCCCCAAACCGCCTGAGTGGGCCGACGTCGTCCACGTGAACACCTGGCTACATCCCCGGTTTATCCCACCACGTCTACCTGTGGTGGCCACCATGCATCATGTTGTACATGACCCCGCCTTTGCGCCTTATAGAACGCGCGCCCAGGCTCTGTACCACCGGTTCTGGATCAAGCCTATCGAGACATCCGTGCTGCGCCGCGCCGATGCCGTAACCGCCGTCAGCCAATACACCGCAGGACAGGTGCGCGCCGTCTTTGCCCGTGAAGACGTTACCGTTATCCCGAACGGCATTGACACGGACATCTTTCGCCCAGGTCCGGCCCGACCACCGCACAAGCCGTTTCGTTTGCTATTCGTCGGCAACTGGAGCCAACGCAAGGGCACCGACTTGTTGGCTCCAATCATGCGATCCCTGGGGCCACACTACGAACTGTGGGTAACCAACGGCCTTCGGGATTGGCGCAACAAAACTCCGATGCCACCCAACATCCGCTTTCTGGGGCGCGTCCCGACCACCGAGGCGCTGGTGCGGGTGTATCAGGACGCTGACGCCCTCTTGTTCCCGTCGCGTCTTGAGGGATTCGGGTTAGTGGCAGTAGAGGCTACGGCGTGTGGGCTGCTGGTAGTCGCGACGCGGGCGTCAGCTATTCCAGAGATCGTTCGCGACGGAGTCACCGGACTGCTCTGCCCTCTGGACGATACGGCGGCCTTCGTTCGGACAATCAAGGAAGTCGCCGGCGACCTCCGGCGCACCGACGCCATGCGTGCCGCTGCCCGGGCGGATGTTCAAGCTCATTTCAGCCAAGACGTCACTGCCCAACGCTACATTCAACTTTACAACTCCATCTTGTCGTATCACCGTTAACGCCTCCACTTACCCTCTAATCATGCGGCCCACCCTTACAATTTTGATCCCTACCCGCAATAGAGCAAATCTTGCTATCGCGGCGATTCGTTCCGTTACGACAAACGCGGGGGGCGAAGGAATCACAATAATCGTTTCAGACAATTCCACCGAACCAAGCGATTCTTCAATCCTGGGGCAATATGTCGGGGAAGCTGGCAATATCTCACTAAGATTGATCAAGCCCCCTCGCGCCATGTCAATGACCGAACATTGGGAATGGGCCTTGGCGACGGCTATCCGCATGACGCTGAGTTCCCATTTTTGTATTTTGACCGATCGTATGCTTTTTCGCCCCGGCACCCTGAAGCGCCTCATGGACCTGATTGCGCTGCATCCCCATGAAGTAATCAGCTATACCTACGATCGTATCCATGATTATTCACGACCTATTGTTTACCAGCCGTTGCCACGGTCTGGCCAAATCTTAAAGCTCAGCTCCGGGCATCTCCTGCTGATGAGCGCGAAAATGAAATTTAAATCCTGTCTGCCACGAATGCTGAATTCTGTGGCTCCCCGTGAGTCGTTGCTCCGGCTGAGAAGCCGTTTTGGCACGGTGTTTGACTCCGTGTCTCCAGACTATTGTTATTGCTATCGAACGCTTAATGTAGAGCAATCATTCATTTTCTATGATAAATCAATTCTTCTCAGTTACGCGCATGATCGCAGCAATGGCGCAGCAACAGCTCGCGGCTCCGAATCCAGCGATCACAAGGACTTCCTGCAGACGTTGGCGAAAGAGTCTATCAACCGAAACACGCTACTGCCGGACCTCATGACAGTCGGAAACGCCGTAATAAACGAATTCAATTTTGTAAAACAAGAGATTGGCCATTCGGGCTATGGAGAAGTGGATAGGTCTGCTTATCTGAATTTTCTTGCCAACGAGGTCTTGAGATTTGAAGACCTCCGCGCTCGTGAAAACTCCTTGAGAGCGCTAAGAGAGGCTGGTTGGCAAGAGTCGCGGCGCTCGTTGGCGCAAAAAATCAAAGACGCTCTGGCTCATCTTGCTCTAAGCGTTCCGTCTCGTAATTTCAATACGGTGGGAGAGGCGATCAATTACGCACTAACGCATGAGCCGCTTACGCACAGGATATTTGTGGGCCTTAGCAGAGATATTCGGGGGTACGCGCTCGTTGAGCGATCCAATTAAGCGTCTGCATGTGAGGCTCCCCATCGTCAATGATGACAGCCAAGCGGCATTTCAGATTACAACATCAGTGCGTCTGGTGAGTCAGATGCGTCGCAGATATCCATCCGGCGCGACGGTGATCAGCAGCTTGTGGGGGATGCTCTGGTCGATCTCGAATTCTGGGTGGTTTCTGATGTACTCCCAAACTGCGGTCTTGGGATTGTTGCCCGGTCCCCAGGGTCGGTCGGGGAACATGCTTTCGGGCATGTCCTCGATGATGGTGTCGAAAACCACGCAATAGCTGCCGGCGCTGACGAGAGGCGCGTAGGCCTCCAGTTCTGCCAGCACATGGTCATGAGTGTGGTTGCTGTCGAGGCACACCAGGACGCGCGGATACTCGGCCGCGATGCCGTGTACCTGCTCGATCATATCCGGCGCGATACTGGAGCCCTGGATCATCTGGATGCGCGTGGCCATCGGATGCGCCTCGATCGCCGCGCGATTGTGGGCGCGGATGTCGATGTCGATGCCGAGCACCTTGCGCCGCGATTCCCGGGGGTTGATGCTGACACCCGCCTCGATGGCCTCGCAGATATCGAGCTGGGCGAGCATGGAGGCGCTGAAGATCAGCGAGCCGCCGTGGGCGATGCCGGTCTCGATGATCAGGTCGGGCTTGACCTGCCAGATGAGTTCCTGCATGGCCACGATGTCTTGGGGGTACTGGATGATGGGGCGGCCAAGCCACTCAAAGTGATAGGAATACTTCAGGCGATTGACACAGCCGATCCAAGACAGCGATTTTTCCAGCGCGTCGGCATTGCTGCCTTGCTCACCAATTTCGAGATCGCATTCCATTTTGAATTGCTGATCGTGTTCGCGCATATCAAAGTAATTCCGCTTATCGAGATGGAATGGCTTTCGCCGGGTTGCCGATAACAGTGGATCCGGGCCTAATATCCCGAGTTACTACGGCGCCGGCGCCCACTACTGCGTCCGCGCCGATGGTTAGGCGCGGGAGGATCACCGAGCCTGCACCAATGAAAGCGTTTTCGCCCACAGTGACGCAGCCGCATACGGTCGCTCCGGGGGCGATGTGAACGCCATTTCCTAGTACGCATTCGTGGTCCACGGATGCATTGTGGTTGATTATGCAGGCATCGCCGGTGGTGACATCGGCAGCAACATTGGCTAAAGCCAATACTTGAGTTCCTGCGCCCAAGAGCGCGCTGCGGCTGACCACAGCAGAAGGATGCACGAGTACTGGAAGGGTTAATCCGTGTTTCCTGAACAAATCCTGAAAATGCAGGCGATCTCGTCCGCGGTTGCCACCGATAGCAGCCAGCCCCGCTACATGCTGAACACGTGCCACGCTCGTGGCCCACTGATCGAAGCCCACTTCACCGAGAAAAATGGGTACACCCGGCAACGCGCTAGGCACCTGCCGATTGTCAAATAGCGCCAAGACCCGTCCGCCGCGCAAGGCAATGATGTCGGCCAGGACTTTGGCATGTCCGGCACTGCCCCAAAGCACGAATCGCGTTGACTCAGACAAGCTGCGTCTCGATAACCGTGATTACCTGATCTTGATCGGTCTGGCTCATGTCGTGGTAGCTCGGAAGATTGATTGCACGTTCGGGGACCGTAAAGGCGTATTCCCCTGATGGGCGCGGAGTAAACATCGGCAAACCAGATAGCGGATGGAAAAATACCCGTGCGTCGATATTCTCCGCGGCAAAAGCCGCCTCAAGCATTTCCCGGGTGATGCCGAGCGAATGATCGAACACGACCGTCGGCATCCATGCGCCATTGATGGTGCCTGTCGGCTCTGGATTCATCGTCACGCCTGGGAGTCGTTCCAGCCGCGCCTTGTAGGACGCGAGTATCTCCCGCTTCCGGTTGACCAGTTCGTCGATACGTTCCAGTTGGGCGCAGCCGATGGCGGCCTGGATGTTGGACATCTTGTACTTGAAGCCGACGACGTCGGGCCAGAACTGTTTGGTTTGTCCGCGCGCGCGGCCGTGGTTGCTGAGCGTCAGCACCCGCTCGTAGAGGTCGGCATCGTTGGTGACGAACATGCCGCCTTCGCCGGTGGTCAGCGTCTTGGTGCCGTGAAAGGAAAACGCGCCGAATCGGCCCATCGAACCGGCACGCCGGCCGTGATAGACCGAGCCGATGGCCTCCGCCGCATCCTCGATGACCGGAATGCCATGCCGCTCGCCGATCGCGAGCAGTGCACGCATTGCGCAGAGATTGCCGTAGATGTGAACCGCGAGGATGGCCTTGGTACGAGGCGTGATGGCCTGTTCGACCAGCGCCGGATCCAGACACCAGGAGTCGGGCAGGATGTCGACGAACACCGGCTTTGCGCCCAGATGCACGATGGGCGCGGCGCTGGCGATCCAGTTGGTGTCGGCCATGATGACTTCGTCACCCGGCCCGATGTCGAGTGCGGCCATGCCCATATGGAGCGCGCCGGTGCAACTGGACGTTGCAATGGCGTACCCGACGCCGAGGTGGGTCTTGAACGCTTCCTCGAATCGCACGATGTAGTCGTAGCAGTGCTCACCCCAGCCGTTCGCCGCCGCGTCGGTGGCGTAGCGGACCTCCAGCTCAGTGATCGACGGCTTGGTGTACGGGATGCGCGGTTTCATGTGATGCGTAGCTCCGGAACCGCGGTGACAAAGCGCGTGCCCGTGGCCGTCAGGTGGGCGTTTTGTTGTCTGATTTCCGGCGCGATGTTCCACGGCAGGATCAGCACGTAGTCCGGTCGCTGCTCTCGCAGAACATCGGGCGGCAGGACAGGAACGTGGCTGCCGGGCAGGAATTTACCCTGCTTGGACGGCGCCGCATCGCAGACGAAGGGCAGCAGGTCGGGCTTGACGCCGGCGTAGTTGAGCAGGGTGTTGCCCTTGGCGGCGGCGCCGTAGGCGGCGACCTTCTTCCCCGCCTTCTTTTGCTGGATAAGGAATTCGAGCAGGTCGTCCTTGATGCGGTCGGCGCGGGCCTGAAAGCCGGCGTAGGTGTCCAGGCGTTGCAGGCCGCGGCGGGACTCTTCCGCCAGCAGTGCGCCGACGGTGGCGGCGGTGGCGCGCGCATCCTCGGCGTGACAGGCGAACACGCGCAGGCTGCCGCCGTGGGTGGGCAGCTCCTGCACGTCGAACGCGCGCAGGCCGACGGCCGTCAGGATGCGGCTCGCGGTATGCAGCGACAGGTAGGAGAAATGCTCGTGGTAGACGGTGTCGAACTGGGTGTGCTCGATCAGCCGCATCAGGTGCGGGAACTCCAGCGTGACGGTGCCGCGCCGTTTTAGCGCGACCTTGAGGCCACGGGTGAAGTCGTTGATGTCGGGCACGTGGGCGTAGACGTTGTTGCCGATGATGAGGTCGGCCTGCCGGCCCTGGGCGGCCAGTTGTTTTGCCAGCGCTTCGCCGAAGAATTCCCTCAGCATCGGGATGCCGAGTTGTTCGGCCGCTGCCGCCGTGCCGGCGGTGGGCTCGATGCCGAGACACGGGATGCCGGCGGCCATGACGTGCCGGAGCAGGTAGCCGTCATTGGCGGCGACTTCGATGACGAAGCTGTCCGGCCCAAGCGCGAGCCGCTCGCGCATGGCCTCGACATAACGCCGGGCGTGCTCCAGCCAGGTGGTGGAGGTGGATGAGAAATAGGCGTAGTCCGGCCGGAACAGGTCATCGGCGCGGGCGTAATCCTCGGTCTGCACCAGCCAGCAGTGCGCGCACACATAGAGCTTGAGCGGGTACCAGGTCTCCGGGGAGTGCAGATCCTCCGCCGTCAGGTAGGCGTTGGAAGGCGGCGCAAAGCCCAAGTCGAGAAACACGTGTTCCAGCGGCTGGGCGCAGTGACGGCAGTTCATGGCGCGCGCCCCCAGTCGCCGGCGTCGATCAGCGGGTGACTGCGGTCGCGGGGCGAGAGGTCCGTGGCCGGCAGCGGCCAGCGGATGCCGAGCGCCGGGTCGTCGTGGCGGACCCCGCCTTCGGCTTCTGGCGCGTAAAACGCGGTGTGCAGGTAGAGCAGCTCGCTGTCCGGCGCCAGCACCTGAAAGCCGTGCGCACAGCCTTCCGGTATCACCACCATGCGGTGGTTGTCCGGCGAGAGTTCCTCGGCGTGCCAGTGCAGAAAGGTCGGCGACTCGGCGCGCAGGTCTACGGCCACATCCCAGACCCGGCCGCGCAGGCAGTGCACCAGCTTCGTCTCCGCGTGCGGCGGGTGCTGAAAATGCATGCCGCGGATCGCGCCGACGGCGGCGGTGCGGGAGTGGTTGATCTGCACGATGCGCCGCTCGCCCAGCACGCCGGCCAATTCGCGCTCGCAGAACAGGCGGGCAAAGCTGCCGCGCGCGTCGGTGTGGGGACCGCTGGTGACGACCATTACACCGGGCAGCGAGGTGGGGGTGAGGGTCACGCCGCGCCGCCGACGTATTCGTCGATCTGCCGCTGGCAGACCGCCTGCATGTCCTGCCGACGCTCATGGGCGCGATGCCATTCGACGATGGTGTCGAGCGCCCGCTCCAGCGGCCAGCGCGGCCGCCAGCCAAGGCGAGCGTTGGCCTTGGCGCAGTCGAGCTTGAGGCACTGCGCCTCGTGCGGTTGGGGGGCGCTATCGGGCTGCCAGCTAGCGCCTTCCCCCCACGTTTTGGTGAGCCGTTCGACGATCCACTGCACCGGGCGGGCATCGGTTTCCGCGGGGCCAAAGTTCCAGGCTTCGGCATGGGCCGGACCCTCTTCCACCAGCCGCTGCGCCAGTAGCAGGTAGCCGGACAGCGGCTCCAGCACGTGCTGCCACGGACGAATGGCGCCGGGATTGCGGATGGCGACCGGCTCGCCGGCGGCAATGGCGCGAAGGATGTCCGGAATCAGCCGGTCTTCGGCCCAGTCGCCGCCGCCGATGACATTGCCGGCGCGCGCGCTGGCCAGTGCCGTGCCGTGTTCGGCGTGGCGCTGCGGCGCAAAGAACGACTGCCGCCACGACTGCGCCACCAGTTCCGCGCACGCCTTGCTGCTGCTATAGGGGTCCACGCCGCCCAGCGGCTCGCCTTCACGGTAGGCCCACAGCCACTCGCGGTTTTCGTAGCACTTGTCCGAGGTGACGACGACCACCGCGCGCACGCCGCCCACCTGACGCACCGCCTCCAGCAGGTTGACGGTGCCCATCACGTTGGTGGCGTAGGTGCCGGCCGGGTCGGTGTAACTGGCGCGCACCAGCGCCTGCGCTGCCATGTGGAACACCACCTCCGGCTGCACGCGGCGTACCAGCGCGGTCAACGTTTGCGCGTCGCGCACATCGCCGAAGGTCGACTCGACGGCATCGGCAACCTTGGCCAGCGCGTACAGGCTGGGGTTCGTGGACGGCGGCAGGGCGTACCCGTACACCTGCGCGCCCAGCCGGGCCAGCCACAGCGACAGCCAGCCGCCCTTGAAGCCGGTGTGACCGGTGATCAGCACGCGCTGGCCGCGCCAGAACGCCGCGTCCATCACCAGATCTTCCACGGCGCCTGCCCGCTGTCCCACAGCGATTCGAGCAGGTTCCGGTCGCGCAGCGTGTCCATCGGCTGCCAGAAACCGTGGTGCAGAAAGCCGCTCAGTTGCTGGTCGCGCGCCAGTCGCTCCAGCGGCTCGCGCTCCCAGACCGTGTCGTCGCCGTCGATATAGTCGAACGCGCGCGGCGAGAGTACGAAATAGCCGCCATTGATCCAGGCGCCGTCCCCGGCCGGCTTTTCCAGAAACGAGGTGATGCTGGTGCCGTCCATGCCGAGCATGCCGAAGCGGCCCGGTGGCTGCACGGCAGTGACGGTGGCGACCTTGCCGTGCGCGCGGTGGAAGGCAATCAGGCGAGCGATGTCGACGTCACTGAGCCCGTCTCCGTAGGTGAAACAGAAATCCTCTTCACCGACGTAGTCCCGCACCCGCCGCAGCCGCCCGCCGGTGCTGGTGTCTTCGCCGGTGTTGACCAGCGTCACGCGCCACGGTTCGACCTCCTTCTGGTGCACTTGCATGCGGTTGTTAGCGATGTCGAAGGTGACGTCCGACGAATGAAGGAAGTAGTTGGCGAAGTACTCCTTGATCAGATAGCCCTTGTAGCCCAGGCAGATGATGAAGTCGTGCAGGCCGTGGGCCGAGTAGCTCTTCATGATGTGCCACAGCACCGGCTTGCCGCCGATCTCGACCATCGGCTTCGGTCGGATGGTGGTTTCTTCGGCCAAGCGCGTGCCGAGGCCGCCGGCGAGGATGACGACTTTCAATTCAAGCTCCGCACAAGCCTTGGAGGCGAACCCGAGCCGCGAATGATCTGCACGAGTATCCAGCCTTGAATGAGGATAAGTACTCCCTCTGTGCCGTAGGCCGCGCACACGGCGCCGGATAGCCCGAAAGCAGGCGCGAGCGCCGCCACTAGGAGGACGTTTGTCACGGCCCCGGTGCCGTGGACGAGAAAGAAATGTCTGTGAAGGTCGAGACCCGTCATGGCCGTGCTCAGCAGCCAGCGAATCACCTGTACGGCCGGCAGGGCGGCCAGCAGAACGACGGCTGGGACGGACGCCTCGAAGCTCGGCCCCAGAATCCAGGGGATGGTGTTGGCCGCGGCGACCAGGGCGCCGCCTCCCAGGATCGCAGTGGCCAGCGGGACGAGGCCGAGTGTGAAGGCCGTTGAAATGGGTTTCTGTGCCCGGTAAACGCGCGGTGCCAGCGATTCCAGCATGGCGAGCACTGGCAGCAGGAGCAGATCGGTGAAGCGTTGTGCTGCGCTCAAGGCGCCGGCGCCGGAGGCGTCCGTGATGCGCGCCAGCATGGGTTTGTTGATTTCGGCCTGAACTTTCTGCGCGGCGTAAGAGAACGAGAACGGCAGACTCGCCTTGATGGCCTGGGCCATTGGGGTGTCGGAGCCGGCGGCGCCATGCCCGTGCTTGTTGACCAGCACCAGGAGCCCCAGGTAGGCCGCGCTGCTGCCGAGGTACCCGAAGGCCCACGTGGCCGGCGTCCAGTGCGTGAATCTGCCGATAATCACAAAGGCCGCCAAGCGGCTCAGGATCAATCCGCTGGAGATCAAGCCCATGGTCGCGACGCGGTCGCGGCTTTGATACGCGCGCCCGACGCCATCCACAGCGGTGGCACAGACCACTTCGGCCACCACGATGGCCAGGATGGCGGATATCGGCAGCAGGTGACCGACCATCAGTTGCGTCATGGTCGCGGCCACAACGCAAAGAATCGGCATGTAGAGCAGCCACAGGCGGACCGTGTCGCGGGTGAGGTGAGGCAGGCGGTCGGGGTCGCGCGCACCTTCGCGCACCAGAACGGCCGCCGCGCCCATGATCGCGAACGAAAAAATACTGGCAAGCGCCATTGCGGAAATCAGCGCGCCATATCCCTCCGCCCCAAGCGTCCGCGCCACCAGCACAAACAGCGCCGTCTGCGCCAGCGTGCGGACGGTCAGCCAGCCGAACAGCGCGCCACTGGCGCGCAGGTAGCCGCCGGGGCGCCAGGCGAGCAACTTGGTGAGGGTGGCGGCGGGTGCGCTCACGCGTTCGAGTTATGGTGCAGAGGGCAGTGCGCGGGGGGCGTCTGTGTGGGTCAGGATATCGTCGGCGGGGCGTGATTGCTTGAAGCGTGCCCGAGCGCGCCGTTGATTGTCGCGGGTTGGCTGGGTGGCGGATCGCGCGGCCGACTGCGCGCTCGCCGAACGAAGTACGACACGTGTTTGTGTCGTCGTGATGGTCGGGCCCGAATTGCGCGGTGGTCCGCCGATTGCGCCGTAGGCGCGTCATGCGCTGCCGAAGCGGGCCAGGGCGTAGCTGCGTATCGCGCCGTGCGCGGCACACAGCCTGTCGACGCAGTGCCGGGCGCTCAGCAGTGCCGGCAGCATGGCCTCCGGGCGTTCGAAGTACTCGTGCACCAGGCGGTTTCGGATCAGGCGCATGGCCGGCCACTCGTCCGCGCGTTGCAGCAGGCCAAGCCGCTCGGCGCGGTGCAGGTTGTCGAGTGCGCTGCCGGGCTGCTCCGCGCTGGCGCGCAGCAGTGCGGGCAGCAGCTTGTCGACCAGTGTGTCCTGCATGCGCCCGAACTTGGCGCCGAAGGATTCCACGCGGTCGATGCCGTCCGGCGTGGCCAGGGTGTGCCGCAGCCAGGCTTCGGTGACCTGATCGTCTGGCAGGCCGCCGAACAGGCGCTCGCGCACGCCGAGCAGGTGGAATTCCTCGCGTGCCAGCAGGGCCAGCAGTTGGCGCAGGCGCTCCACGGCCGGGTTGGTGTCCGTCACAGCCGCACTCCGCTCTTGCGCGCCACGCGGTGGATGGCCTGCTCGGGCTCGCCCGGGCTGCGCGTGACGATGTCGATGCGCTGTTCGCCAAGTTCGCGTTGCAGGCGTGCGTACAGGCGGCCGGCGCGTTGCAGCGCCGTGGCGGTGTCGCAGGGCGTCTCGACGTACAGATCGATGTCGCCGCCGAGTTGGTCGGGGTCGGCGCGCGAGCCGAACAGCCACACGCCGGCATAGGCGCCGAAGATGTCCGCCACGGCGGCGCGGATGATGTCCACCTGCTGCGGCGGCAGGCGCACGGCGGCGGTTTGGGTGGCGGTCATGCGGCGATTCCCTGCGTGGTCGGGAAAAAGGGTAGCGCCTTTGTCATGCGGCGCGGCGGAAGGGGCTGTTGGCGTGTGTTTCGCCGGGACGATGGAGCCCGCCGGGATGCGCTGCCACCCCAATGCGCCCTCTCCCGGCCTTCGGCCACCCTCTCCCACGCCGTGGGAGAGGGGAATAATGCCGACCCGGGCGTGTGGCGGATGCGGGTTTGGCCGCCTGCGTCTGTCGCTGGCGCGTTCTCCCCTCTCCCGCTAGCGGGAGAGGGGCAGGGGAGAGGGCGGTTCCGCGCTGGCAATAACCGCGTCAATCCGCTCCAGTACCGCCGGCAGCTCTTGCAGCACCTGGTGGTTCCAGAATCTCAGCACCCGGTACCGGTGCGCGGCCAGCCAGGCGTCGCGCTGCCGGTCGCCACTCGCATCGTCGGCGTGTTGGCCGCCGTCAACCTCGATGACGAGGCGGTGCTCCAAGGCGACGAAATCGACGATGAACGGACCGATCGGTTTTTGCCGTTTGAACTTCACGCCCGCAAAGCGGTGACCGCGCAGGTGATACCAGAGCGCCGTTTCGGCGTCGGTCATGGTTTTGCGCAGCGTTTTGGCACGGTGCAGTAGGCGCGGGTTCGTCATGTGGACCCTCTCCCGGCCTGCGGCCACCCTCTCCCGCGGGGCGGGAGAGGGGAAAGAATGCCAGCGGTTGGCGTGGGCGTTGCACGGTGGGGTTGGCGGCCATCACAGCAGTGCGCCCGTATCGCGCGCCAAGCGGTGGATGCTTGGTCGCGTTCGCACAAGCTGCGGGTAACGATATCGATGCGCTGTTTACCAAGCTCCCTTTGCAGGCGCGCGTACACGCGGCCGGGGGGCGCCCGCTCAGTCCGCCACTGTCATGCCGAGCGCCCGCCGGTAGGCGTCCCAGAACACCACGCACTGCATCTCGTCGTTCTGCTGCGAGTCGGTGTACGGGTCGGCGTCGAGGCGCATGCCCTTGACCATGTAGTTGTTGCCGGTGGCGCCGCGGGCCTTGGTGATGCGGTTGAACACGGCGCCGTCTTCCAGCGTGATGAAGCCGCTCGGCCCCAGCATGTTGGACGACTGGCGCAGGCGGTGCTGGCGGGTGGCGGCGTCGTCGTCCTGGTGGGCGTAGTAGGTGTAGTGGACCTCGGTGCGGTTCGGCCCGAGCGGCACGGCGTAGCGCACCGTCATGGTGTCCATCTGCTTGTTCATGTTGGTGGTGGGGAACAGGATGGCGAGCTGGCCGCCGTCTTCCGGCCGGTGCTTGTACGCGATGACGCTCACGTCCTGGATCAGCTCCGGCTTGCGGTTCGGCACGATCTCGTAGTGCGCGTTGCGATGCCCGTGCGGCGTGCCGGACAGCACGCCCTTGCCGCCGACCCAGTTCAGCATGCGGAACGCCGCGTGCAGCATGGGCGCGTGCCAGCCGTCCTGGTCGAAATAGGCCTTCCAGTTGCAGTCGAAGATGACCTTCTGGTAGCCGAGCAGCGTGAGGCGTCCGTCGCCACCCAGGATGCGGCGGATGATCTCTTCCATGCCTTCAAGAAACGTCGCGAGCGGCGGGGCGGCCGGGTCGAGCGTGGCGAAATGCAGGCCGTGGATGCTTTCGAGCCGCACCGGCGGCAGGCCGAAGTTCGCCTTATCGAAGCCGGCGATGAAATCGTTCTCGCCCGGGCACACGCGCAGTTCCCCGGCGCTGTCGAAGGTCCAGCGGTGGTACGGGCACTCGTGGTGCTCCTCGTGCCCGCGAAAGCCCGGCACCAGCAGCACGCCGCGGTGGCTGCACGCGTTGATGAAGGCGCGCACGGTGCCGTCCGCGCCGCGGCTGATCAGCAGCGGCCGTTCACCGAGCGTGAAGGTCTTGTAGTCGTGCGGGTTCGGGATTTCCGCGTCGTGCGCCACGGGGTGCCAGTACGGGCCGTGGAAGATGCGCTCGATCTCGGCCCGGTAGATGTCGTCGCGGTGAAAGATGTCGCGCGGGATGGCGTTCGGCACGCTCGGCCAGGCGTAGGCGGCGGCGCTGCGGGTGGGCATGTCCATGGGGGGAGTCTCCTCGGCTTTGGTCGGCGTTCGTTTTGGGCGCGTTCACTCGATCAATCGAGCCGCGCGCGGCCAATCGGGGGCGCCGGGCAGCATATCGCTTCCCGCTGCGGCCGGCGCCTGTCGTAAGCTGCGGGCGGGCGAAAACCTTACGGAGGAGGCGAGATGTCGGCACCGGAAATCCTGGACGCAGCCGGCGCGGCGGCGCTGGTGGACGTGGAGCAGGGGCTCGCGAGCCGCCGCCTGTTCGTGGACGAGACGCTGTTCGAGCTGGAGATGGAGCGCATCTTCACCAGGGCCTGGGTGTTCGTGGGCCTGGAGAGCGAGATCCCGAACGCCGGCGATTACGTGACGCGTTCGCTGGGGCTGGATCCGGTGATTCTGGTGCGCGACCAGCACGGCCGGGTGCAGGTGTTCCACAACAGCTGCCCGCACCGTGGCGCGATGATCTGCCAGGCCGACAGCGGCCACGTGAAGGGCTTTGTGTGTGCCTACCACGGCTGGGCGTTTGGTCTGGATGGCCGTTTCCACAGCGCGTTTCACCCGAAGGAGTTCTACCGCGGTGCGGTGCCGTTCGATCAGCTCGGCCTGCACCGCGCGGCGCAGGTGGACACCTACGGCGGCATGGTATTCGCCACCTGGGACGCCACGGCCCCGCCACTGTCGGACACGCTCGACGACACCGTGCGCTGGTATTTCGACATGTTCTTCGCGCGCACGCCGCAGGGTCTGGAGGTGCTGGGGCCGCCGCATCGCTGGGTGTTCGAGCACAACTGGAAGGTCGGCCCCATCAACTTCTGCGGCGATGGCCCGCACGCACCGCTGCTGCACAACCCGGTGAGCCAGATGGCGGTCGGCGAGTCGGCCGAGCAGTTCATGAACGCCATCATGGGCGAGAGCCCGGACGTGATGCTGGGCCACGGCAGCGCCATGCTGCTGAACCTCACCCCCGGCGAGCGGCTCGACTTCGTCGGCTATCACCCGGAGTTGGTGAAGCTACACCGGCAGATGCTGGACGACACGCGGTTCGGTTTTCTCGGCCGCATGATGACCAGCGTCGCGACGCTGTTCCCGAATCTGTCGCTGATGCAATTGCCGGTGCGCTTTGACGCCGGCGAGCCGTCCATCAACTTCTTCGCGCTGCGCCTGTGGCAGCCGATCAGCGCCACGCGCACCGAGGCCTGGCACTGGTTCCTCGCCGACCGCGAGCTGCCGGACGACTGGAAGGCCCGCACGCTGAAGGCCGGCCTGCGCTCGTTCTCGGCCGCCGGCACCTTCGATCAGGACGACTCGGAGGCGTGGTCGGCCATGACGCGTGGCATCCGCGGGCCGGTCGGCCGCCGGCTCGATCTGAACTTCCAGGCCATGCGCGGCTGGCGCGACGATTTCTGGGACGACTTTCCCGGCCCCGGCAAGACCTGTCGAAACATGTTCACGGAAGCGACCGAATTCGAATACCTGGTCGAATGGCGGCGCTGGATGGCGGGGGAAAAATGAGCGCAGCGACCCAAGCCGCCGCGGCCGACACGCCGTGGCTCACCGGCACGCCGGTGGGTGATGCCGACTATCGGCGCGTGAGTGAGTTCCTGTTCCACGAGGCGCGCCTGCTGGCGAGTCGCCAATACCCGGCGTGGCTGGCCCTGCTGGCGCCCGATATCCACCACCGCGTGCCACTGCAGCAGTTCGTCAAGCGCGGCGAGGAGCGCAGCTACGGCGAGGCGCCGCCGTGGCTCGATGAAACCCGCCACAGTCTCGGCATCCGCGTGCGCCAACTGATGACGCCGCAGTCGAACGCCGACCGCGTGCCGAGCTTTCTGCGTTACTTCGTCACCAATATCGACGCCGTGGTGGCGCACGACGGCATCCGCGTGGCAAGCCAGGTGCTGCTGCTGCGCGTGCGGGCCAACAACCCGCAGCCGTTCCTGCTGAGCGCCGCGCGAGAGGATCTGCTGCGCCCGGCCGATGGCGGTCTGCTGCTGGCGCGGCGCGAGGTACAGCTCGACATGCCGATCATCGACGCGCCGAATCTCGCGTTATTTCTGCAGTAGGTGCTTGAAAAATTCCTTCCGTGGAATTTTTCAATTCGCAGCAGCGCGGTACACGTCCGCGCTGCGCTCCGTCAATCGAGGGGAGAGCCCCTCGATTGACGCCGGGGCATCCTGCCCCGGACCGCCCCGGACACGTTGACGCCTCCGCAGGCCGTCTCACTGCCCCTGCACGGCGGCGCGCAGGTCCTCGCGCTCCAGCAGCGCCGACGCCACGAACGCGAACACCAGCCCCCAGAACGGCGCGCCGATGCTCAGGATCGGCACGTTGGCGACGGTCACGACGAACGCCACCAGCGCACCCAGCGGACAGCGGCCGCGAAACGCGCTCTGGAACGCGCCCTGCAGCACGCGCAGCATGGCAAGCCCGCCGAGCAGTCCGATCAGCGCGATCGGCAGCGCCAGCGCAAAGCGCGTCGCGGCCGGTGCGAACAGGCCAAACAGCACCATCGCCCCGCCGCACACGAGGCCGCCGAGCCAGTGCGACTCGCGCGCGCCGCTGCTGACGAGAATGCCGCTCACGGGCCCGGCAAGACACGTCGGCACCGAGCCCACGGCCGCGAACGGCAGGCTGCCGAGCCCGCAGGCGACGGTGACCGCGCGCACCGGCGGCGCGTGCCCGGCCTGTTGCAGCACGGCAAAGCCCTGCGCGTTCTGGATGGCGAGCACGGTCACCGCCATCGGCACCACCAGCTCCAGCATGGCCTGCACCGAGAACGCCGGCGCGCACAGGCGCGGCTGCGCCAGCAGACCCGCCGAGGCCCCAAGCGGCTGCATGCCACCAAGCAGCACGGTGGCGGCCACGCCCGCGATCAGCGCCGCCAGCACCGGCGGCACCCTCCGGCCGAGCGCCGGCAGCACGGTGAACAGCACAAACGTGCCGAGCGTGATCGCCGCCACCGCCGGCAGCTCGCCGAACGCCGTCACCACGCGCAGGCCAAACGGCAGGAACACGCCCGCCACCATGCCCATCACGATCGGCATCGGCACCCGGCTCATCACGCGGTTCACCACGCCGCTGGCGCCGAGCACGGCCATCAGGATGCCGGTCACCCAGCAGGCGCCGATGACTTCGGCAAAGCTCAGGTGGTCCAGGGCCGGCGGCAGCAGCAGCGCGCCCGGTATGGTCCAGGCCATGCCGAGTGGCTGGCGGTAGCGCCAGCACATCCAAAGCGTCAGCAGGCCGCCCAGGCCATAGGCGCCGAAGATCCACGACGCTATGTCTGCCGGCGCCAGCCCGCCGCCACGACCGACCGTGATCAGGATGGCGAGCGACCCGGTGGCGGCGAACAGAAACGCCGTGATGCCGTTGCTGAAGGCGTGGCGCAGGGCGCCTTCACTCGACGCAAGCACTACGTTGGGAGGGACTGAAGGGTGTTCGTTGGACGGCACGGGTGTTTCTCCTCAATGGGGTTTGTCGGAAACCGATCCCTCTCCCCCAGCCCCTCTCCCGCGTGCGGGAGAGGGGTGCGCGGCAGCGCGGGAGAGGGCGGCGCGGCAGCGCTGTAAAGGGCTCAGAACCCACGCGCCTCGCGAATACGCCGGTAGGCGTCGTTGATGGTCTGCGCGCGCGTGGTGGCGGCCGGGTCGTCGCCGGCGCGGTCCGGGTGATGGCGGGCCATCAGGCGCCGGTAAGCGCGCTTGATGGCGGCGGGTTCGGCGTCGGCCGGCACGCCGAGCACGGCATAGTCCTGTTCGAGCCGCGGCCGAACCCGGCCGGCAGCGTGCCGCCCTCCGCCCTGCGCCTGCCCCAGCACGGCATCCAGCATCGCCGCCGGCAGACCAAATTGCGCCAGCACGCCGACCAGCGCCTGCCGCGAGGCGGGCGACAGGCGCCCTTCGGCTTGCGCGACCGACACCTGCATTTGCAGCAATGTGTTCAGAACGCGCAGGTCGGCACCGGCGTGGGTGCGCACGTCCGCCACGCAGCCGGCGACGGAAAAATCGGCCTGCTTGCCGCGCGCGAAGCGGTCCTGCGCGCGCCGCCGCTGCGCGGGGTCCAGCCGCAGGCGCTGCATCCAGGCTTCGGCTACGGCGATCTCGGCCTCGCCGACGCGGCCGTCGGCCTTGGCGATGTGCCCCATCAGCGCAAAGCCGCCGTCGATCAGCAGCGTGAGCCGCGGCTGGCGACCGGGCAGCGCCGGCGCGGGTTTGCTGGCGCGGTCGAGGTTGTGCCCGGCGGCGGCCCCGAGCAGCGCGCCGATCGGCCCGCCGATCGCAAAGCCCGCCACGCCGCCGATCAGTTTGCCGAGCATCCCCATCAGGGCGAAACCAGCCGCGCCGCCAGCCAGCCGCGCAGGGAATTGAACACTGCCAGCGCCTGCACCGTGGCCAGTTCGTCGCGCCGCAGCAGGCCCTCGCGCAGACGGCCCGCGCGCAGCAGCGCCGCCCGGTAGGTGCCGGGCAAAAGGCCACAGCGCAGCGGCGGCGTGTACCAGCGCCCGCCGCGCAGGAAGGCGACGTTGGCGATGCTGGTTTCGGTGATCTCGCCGCGGCGGTTCCACAGCAGCACGTCGTCGGCCTCGGGGTGTTCGGTACGCGCCCGATCGTACAGGCCGCGTTGGGTGGTCTTGTGGAACAGCAGCGCGTCCGCGGCGTCGACCGGTGCGTCGGCCAGCGCCAGCGTCCACAGGCGCCGGCCGGGCCAGTCGAAGGCCTGCGCGGTGATGTCGAGCTGGCCGTCCGGGTGCAACACCAGCCGCACGCGCTGCACGCCGGGCGCGAAGCCGGCGGCGGCGCGTTCCAGCGCCACGCGCGCCGCGCCGGGCGCGAGCGCAATCCCCGCCCACAGCGCCGATGCGCGCAGCCGCGCGAGGTGCTCGTCGAGCAAAAAATACCCCTCGCCAGGCACCCAGCGCAGCGTTTCGATCAGACCGAACACCGGCGGCGGCCGGCGCAGCGCGCGGGTCTTCAAGCGGCATTCGCGCGCCTCGGCGGCCGGCACGGAATCCCACACGATGCCGCTGCCGGTGCCGTACTCGGCCTGCCCGCTGTGGCGGTCCACGTGCAGCGTACGGATGGCGACGTTGAACTGCGCCGTGCCGTCCGGCGCGGCGTAGCCGATCGTGCCGCAGTAGATGCCGCGCGGCGAGCGCTCGCGGGCGGCGATCTGCCGCATGGCCTGTACCTTGGGCGCGCCGGTGACGGACGCGGCCGGGAACAGCGCGCGCAGCGTGTCGGTGAGGCCGGCCCGGGTCTGCGCCTGCACGCGGCTGATCATCTGCCACACGGTCGGGTGGCGCTGCACCTCGAACAAACGCGCCACGCGCACGCTGCCGGGGCGGGCGATGCGGCCGAGGTCGTTTCTCACCATGTCGGTGATCATCAGGTTCTCGGCCTGTTCCTTGGCCGAATGACGCAGCGCGCGGGCGAGGCGGCGGTCCTCCGCCAGCGTGCGCCCGCGCCGGGCGGTGCCCTTCATCGGCCGGCTTTCGATGTGCTCGCCGTGGCGCACGAACAGCCACTCCGGCGAGGCGCTGGCGAGCACGTGGCGGCCGAGGTCGAGATACGCGCCGGCGGTGGCGCCGCGCGCGGCGGCGCGAAACCAGGCCCACGGATCGCCGCCGAAAACGGCCCGCAGGCGCTGCGTGTAGTTGACCTGGTAGCAGGTGCCCGCGGCGAGCACGCGGCGGATGTCGACCACGGCGTCGAGGTACTCGGCATCGGCGATTTCCGGTCGCCAGGCTGCGCTCGGCGGCGCGTCACCGGCAGCCAGGTGCACCGCGTCGACTCGCCGGTAAAACCCGAACCACGCCAGCGGCAAGGCGCCGTTTGGGTGGCGCACCGCGAGCGCGGCATCAAACGCCGGCGCCGCCTCGTAGGTGAGCATGCCGACCGCATACAGGCCATCGGCGAGCGCGCGCTCGACCTGCGCGAGCGCGGGCAGAACGTCGCCGACCGCCGTCGCCTCGACCGCGCCCGCGGGCGCGCCAAAGCGCAGCCAGCGTCCGTCCGCCGCGCGCAGCAGCGGCGCGGTGGGAGCGTTACCGCTCAGGCGGCTGGTCCTCCACGTAGGCGCTGCGCAAATGCACCGGCGCCACGGCGCGGCGGCGCACGCGGATGTTCAGCATCTCCACGCCCACCGAGAAGGCCATGGCGAAGTAGATGTAGCCGCGCGGGATGTGCGCGTCGAAGCCCTCGCCGATGAGCGCCATGCCGACCAGCACCAGAAAGCTCAGCGCCAGCATCTTGACCGTCGGGTGGCGCTCGATGAAGGCGTGGATGCCGCTCGCCGCCACCAGCATGATGCCGACCGAGATCACCACCGCCAGGATCATGACCGGGATGTCGTTGGCCATGCCAACCGCCGTCAACACCGAGTCGATCGAGAACACGATGTCGAGCAGCACCACCTGCACGATGACGGCCGCGAACGAGGTCACCGCCCGCGCCGAGGCGGCGCCTTCCTCGCCCTCCAGGCTGGAGTGGATTTCGAGCGTGGCCTTGGCGAGCAGGAACAGGCCGCCGGCGACCAGGATCAGATCCCGCCCGGAAATCGCCTGCCCCAGCAGCGCGAACAGCGGCTGCGTGAAGCCGAGCAGCCAGGACAGCGACAGCAGCAGCAGGATGCGCATGCCCATGGCAAGGCCGAGGCCGATCTGCCGCGCCTTGGCCTGCTGCGCCACCGGCAGCTTGGCCACCAGGATGGACAGGAAAATGATGTTGTCGATGCCGAGCACGATCTCGACCGCGGTCAGCGCGGCGAGCGCCACCCAGGCCTCGGGGCTGCTCATCCAGGCGAAGAAATCCATTCAGACCTCCGGTTGTTGTTGCGGGGATGGGGGCGTCATGTGTGGGAGGCCCGCCCTCGGGCCGAACGGCTGAAATTCGCGCCGGGGGCGGCGCTCCCACCCCGTCTCGTCATGGCTGGTCGCTGAAGATGCCGTTGACGCCGAGCGCCGCCAGGCGCGCCGCCGTGTCGGCGTCGTTCACGGTGAACACCCACAGCGCGCAGCCGGCGCCACGCGCGGCGGCCACGGCATCCGCATCGGCGTGTTCGAGCGCGCAGGCGATCACGCGCGCGCCGAGCTGCTCTGCCATCGCCACCGCGGCGGCGTCCACCTGTTCGCACAGCACGCCGAGCGGCAGGTCCGGCAGCGCCGCGTGGAGCGCTGCGAGCTGCGGCCAGTCGAAGGACGAGCACAGCAGCGCGTCGGCCGACCAGCCGGCGAGCAGCGCATCGCGCAGCAGCGGCAGCAGGCGCGGCGCGACGCGCGGGCCCTTCAATTCCAGGTTCACCGCGCAGCGGCCGCGGCACAGGTCGAGCACCTCCTGCGGCAGCGGGATGCGCTCGCCGTGGCCGGCGTCGAGCGCGCGCAGCGCCGCGACGGTCTGTGTCGCCACCGGGCCGTGGCCGTCGGTGGTGCGCTCCAGCGTGTCGTCGTGGATCACGACCAGGCCATCCGCGCAGGCCTGCACGTCCACTTCCACCCAGGTGGCGCCAAGTTCAATCGCCCGCCGGACGGCCGCCAGCGTGTTCTCGGGTGCCAGCGCGCTCGCGCCGCGGTGGGCGATGCGCAGCACGGGGGGTCAGTCCGCCAGCTTGGCGAAATCGTCCGGCCCGGCGCAGCTCACGTGCAGATCGTTCACCAGCCCGTCGGCGATGCCGTAGATCCAGCCGTGCACGGTCACGTCCTGGCCGCGCGCCCAGGCGGCGCGCATGACGGTGGTGTCGCACACGGCGCGCACCTGTGCGCGCACGTTGTGCTCGCACAGCGCGTCGAGGCGCTGGCCATCGGGCAGCACGTCCACCTCGTGCCGGCAGCGGTGGTAGACGGTCTCGATGTTGCGCAGCCAGTTGTCGATGAGGCCGAGCGGCTGGCCATCCATGGCCGCCTTCACCGCGCCGCAGCCGTAGTGACCGACCACCATCACGTGCTTGACCTGCAGCACTTCCACGGCGAACTGCAGCACCGCCAGGCAGTTGAGGTCGGTCTGGTGCACCAGGTTGCCGACGTTGCGGTGCACGAAGATTTCGCCCGGCAAGAGACCCACGATCTGGTTGGCCGGCACGCGGCTGTCCGAGCAGCCGATCCACAGGTACTGCGGCTGCTGCTGGCCCACCAGGCGGCTGAAAAATTCGGGGTCGGCGGCCTTGGCGCGGGCGGCCCAGGCGCGGTTCGCTTCGATGAGATTGTCGAGGTCTGACATGGGTATGGAGTAGTGGGGGATGGGTTGTCGATCCGGCCGGTTGAACGCACGCTTTCGCCAGCGTCGCCGGGCACGCCTTCCCCGCCGCAGGGGTTCTTTTCCCCTCCCCCGCGTGCGGGGGAGGGGCAGGGGAGAGGGTGCTCGCCAGGCATCACGCAACGATTATGCCGGCCTCACACCACGCCCGCGGCGCGCAGCGCGGCGATGTCGGCGGCGCTCTTGCCGAGCAGGTCCGCGAGCACCGTGTCGGTGTGCTCGCCAAGCTGCGGCGGCGGCAGGCGGTACTCGACCGGCGTGTCCGAAAAACGCAGCGGGCTGCCGACCAGCGGCACCGGCCCGGCGGCCGGGTGATCGAGGCTGATCTTCATGCCGCGCGCCTTGACCTGCGCTTGCTCGAACACCTGCGCCATGTCGTTGATGCGCCCGCAGGGCACGTCCACGGCGCACAGCGCGTCTTCCCAGGCCTGCGCCGGGCGGGTGGCGAAGATGGTCTGCAGGCGCGCGATGAGTTCCTCGCGGTTACGCACCCGCCCGGCGTTGCGCGTGAAGCGTTCGTCGGCGGCCAGATCGCCCGCGCCGGCCACCGCGCACAAACGCGCGAACTGCGCGTCGTTGCCCACCGCCAGCACCAACGGCCCGTCGGCGGCGGCGAACACCTCGTAGGGCACGATGTTGGCGTGCGCGTTGCCGTAGCGGCCCGGCACCTTGCCGCCGATGAAATAGTTCATCGCCATCACCGCCATGCTGGCGACCTGCACGTCCAGCAGCGCGAGATCCACGTACTGCCCCCGCCCGCTCACGCCGCGCTGCACCAGCGCCGCCAGCACGCCGATGGCCGCGTGCATGCCGGTGGTCAGATCCGCGTAGGCGATGCCGAGCTTCTGCGGGCCGCCGCCGGGGCGGTCGTTGCGCTCGCCGGTGACGCTCATGAGCCCGCCCATGGCCTGGATGATGAAGTCGTAGCCCGGCCGGCTGGCCAGCGGCCCGGTCTGCCCGAAGCCGGTGATGGAGCAGTACACCAGGCGCGGGTTGATGGCCGCGAGCGCCGCGTAGTCGAGCCCGTAGCGGGCAAGATCGCCGACCTTGAGGTTTTCGATCAGCACGTCGCTCGCGGCGGCGAGCTCGCGGATCAGCGCCTGACCTTGCGGCTGGGTGAAGTCCACCGTCACCGAGCGCTTGCCGCGGTTGGCGGCGAGGAAATAGGCCGCGTCCGGCGTGTCCTGCCCGGCGCGGTCCTTGAGGTAAGGCGGCCCCCAGCTGCGTGTGTCGTCGCCGCGGCCGGGGCGCTCGATCTTGATCACGTCGGCGCCCATGTCGGCCAGCATCTGGCTGCACCACGGCCCGGCCAGCACGCGCGACAGATCGAGCACCCGGATGCCGGCGAGCGGACCTGGCATCACACGCGCTCCAGGATCACCGCCAGGCCCTGCCCCACGCCGATGCACAGGCTCACCGCCGCGTAACGCCCACTGCCCGCCGCGAGCGCGCGCGCCGCGGTGAGCGCGAGCCGCGCGCCGGACGCCCCGAGCGGATGACCGATGGCGATGGCGCCGCCGTTCGGGTTGACGCGCGCGTCGTCGAACGGCAGGTCCAGGAGCTTCAGACACCCCAGCACCTGCGCCGCAAACGCCTCGTTGATCTCGATGACGTCCATCTCATCGAGCCGCAGTCCGGCGCGTTCCAGCGCCTTCGGGATGGCGAGCGCGGGGCCGATGCCCATCACGCGCGGCGGCACGCCGACCGCGGCGCCCGAGAGGATGCGCGCGAGCGGTTTGATGCCGAGCCGCTCACCGAGCGCCCGGCTGCCGACGATGAGCACCGCCGCGCCGTCGTTGATGCCGGACGCGTTGCCGGCGGTGGTGACGCCGCCTGGATTTAGCGCCTTCAGGCGCGCCAAGCTGTCGAGCGTCGTTTCGGGCCGCGGGTGCTCGTCCGCGCTCACCACCACCGGGGCGGCCTTGCGCGCGGCCGGCAGTTCCACCGGCGTCAGCTCGTCGGCAAAGAAACCCTCCGCCAGTGCCCGCGCGTAGCGGGCCTGCGAGCGGGCGGCGTAGGCGTCGCTGTCCTCGCGGCCAATGCCGTACTCGGTGGCCACGTTATCGGCGGTCTGCGCCATGCTGTCGTCGCCGAATTCGGCGCTGATGCGCGGGTTCGGGAAGCGCGCGCCGATGGCCGAGTCGAACACCTTGAAGTCGCGGCTGAACGCCTGCTCGGCCTTGCCGACCACGAACGGCGCCCGGCTCATGCTCTCGACACCGCCGGCCAGGAACAGCTCGCCCTCGCCGCAGGTGACGGCCCGCGCCGCGTCCAGCACCGCCGCGAGCCCGCTCGAACACAGGCGATTCACCGTCTGCCCCGGCACGCTCCCGCCGAGTCCCGACAGCAGCGCCACGTGGCGGGCCACGTTGCGCGCGTCCTCGCCGGCCTGGCAGGTGCAGCCGAGCAGCACGTCCTCAACGCCGGCGCCGGCAAGGCCGTAACGGTCGATCACCGCGCGCGCCACCTGCGCGGCGAGGTCGTCCGGGCGCAGCGGCGCGAGCGCCCCGCCGTGGCGGCCGAAGGGCGAGCGCAGGCCACCGTAGAGGTAGGCGTCGAGCATGGGTTGATCCTCGGATGGACGCCGACGGGCGTCAGGACTGGAAGCGTGAGATTGCCGCCACCGCGGCGGTGCGCAGCAGGATGGCGTCGGCGGCGATCAGGAAAAAGCTGGCGCCGAGCGCCGCGTAGTCGGCGGCGATCTGCGCGTCCGCACAGTACACGCCGGCCGCCTTGCCGGCGGCGCGGATGCGCGGCAGGGCGGCCTCGATGGCGGCGCGCACCTCCGGGTGCGTGGGCTGCCCCAGGTGCCCCAGAGCCGCGGCCAGATCGGCCGGCCCCAGGAACACGCCGTCCACGCCGTCCACCGTGGCGATCGCGTCGAGTGCGTCGAGCCCGGCGCGGGTCTCGATCTGCACCGCCAGGCACAGCTCGCCCGGAGCCTTGGCGTAGTAATCCGTCACCGCGCCCCAGCGGGCGGCGCGCGCCATGCCGGCGCCGACGCCGCGAATGCCGCGCGGCGGGTAGTGCATGGCCGCCACCAGCGCGCGCGCCTGCTCGGCGCTGTCCACCATCGGCGCCAGCAGGCTCTGCACACCCAGGTCCAGCACCTGCTTGATGCGCGCGGCGTCGTGGTCCGGCAGGCGCAGCACCGGCGCCACCGGATAGCCCGCCAACGCCTGCAGCTGCGCCAGCACCAGGCGCAGGTCGTTCGGCGCGTGCTCCCAGTCGATCAGCAGCCAGTCGAAACCGGCGGCGGCCATCAGCTCCGTGCTGTGGGAATCGGCCAGTGCCAGAAACGCGCCGAGCTGGCGCCGGTGCCCGGCAAGCGCGCGTTTGAAGGGGTTCTCGGGCAGGTTCACAGGGTCGCTCCGGGGTGGCGCAGCACGGGCATTTTCCCAGACCTGATGCTCCGCCGGCTTGGGCGGGGAAAGGGCGCTCGGCGGGCCATTTAAAGATTCCTTCTTGCCAGCAGATAACTGCTACGACCCGGCCGCTCGCTGCGCTGCGAGCCGCCCTACCCACCAATCTGCGCGGCGCCCCTGATGGACGAACAAGACGAAATCATCAGCGAATTCCTGGTCGAGAGTCAGGAGAACCTCGATCGGCTCGATCAGGACCTGGTCGCGCTGGAGAGCGAGCCGGGTTCGCGCGAGCGCCTGGCGAGCATCTTTCGCACCATCCACACGCTGAAGGGTACGGCGGGCTTTCTGGCGTTCGGCACGCTGGAGCGCCTTGCGCATACCGGCGAGAGCCTGCTCAGCCGCCTGCGCGATGGCGAGCTGCACTACACCGCCCCACGGGCGACCGTGCTGTTGGAGATGGTGGACGCGATTCGGCAGATGCTGGGCAACATCGAGGCGACCGCCAGCGAGGGTGCCGTTGACTGCGATGCCTTGATCAAGCGCCTGGCGACGCTGACTGAGGACGATGCACCTGCCGCAGCGGTGGAACCGGCTGCGCACAGCGAGCTGGTTGCGCAAGCGGACGAGGGCGACGTGGTTGCGGCGAAGCAGACGCAACTCGCCATCGCAGAACCGCCTCCGGCGCAGGTGCTGGCGCCGGTGACGGCCGAGGCGCCGCCGGCTGAAGCGGCGGTTGCGGTCGTCAAGCCCGCCGAGGAGTCGCAACTTGCCCGTGTGACACCGCTGCCGAAAACTGCCAGCGTGCCGGCTGACGATGCCGGCGGCGAGGCGCGCGGCAGCATTGCGGACGCCAGCGTGCGCGTGGACGTGCGCCTGCTCGACCGGCTGATGAACCTGGTCGGCGAACTCGTGCTGGCGCGTAACCAGATCCTGCAGCACCCGGTGCTGCGGGAGGACGCGAGCACACACGGCGCCTCGCAGCGGCTCGACCTCATCACGTCCGAGCTGCAGGAAGGCGTGATGAAGACCCGCATGCAGCCGGTCGGCAGCGCCTGGGCCAAGTTCCCGCGCGTGGTGCGGGACCTGGCGGTCACCTGCGGCAAGCAGGTGCGGCTCGAAACCGACGGCGCCGACACCGAACTCGACCGCACCATCCTGGAGGCGATCAAGGATCCGCTGACGCACCTGGTGCGCAACTCGGTCGATCATGGCATCGAGACGCGCGAGAGGCGCCTTGAAGCCGGCAAGGGCCCAACTGGAACATTGACGCTGCGCGCCTACCACGAAGGCGGCAAAGTGGTGCTGGAGATCAACGACGACGGCGGCGGCATCCACACCGCCAAGGTGAAGGCGCGCGCGCTGGAACGCGGGCTGATCACGCCTGAGCGGGCGGCTGCCATGTCCGAACACGACCTGCAGAACCTGATCTTCCTGCCCGGTTTCTCGACCGCCGACGCGGTGTCGAACGTGTCCGGCCGCGGCGTCGGAATGGACGTGGTCAAGACCAACATCGAGCGGATTGGCGGCAGCATCGACCTGCAAAGCAGGTTGGGTCAGGGCACGTCGATCAAGATTCGTATCCCCCTCACGCTCGCCATCGTGCCGGCGCTCATCGTCACCAGCGAGGGCGAGCGCTACGCCATACCGCAGGTGAACGTGCTTGAGCTGGTGGGCCTCGACGCCGCGCAGGCCGAGCGGGACGTGGAGCACATCCACAACGTGCCGGTGTACCGCCTGCGAGGCAACGTGCTGCCGCTGGTGTACCTGCACCAGGTGCTGGGCCAGGCGTCAGTGGTGACGCCGGCCCCCGCCACCATCGTGGTGGTGCAGGCCGACGATCGGCAATTCGGTCTGGTGGTGGGCAGCGTGCACGACACGCAGGAAATCGTCGTCAAGCCGCTCGGGCCGGAGCTGAAGGCCATCCCCGCTTACGCCGGCGCCACCATCATGGGCGACGGCCACGTGGCGCTGATTGTGGACGTGCCGGGCATCGCCCAGCTGGCCGGCCTGATGTCGGAAGCGCGCATGATGCGTCAGGCGGCCGCGCAGGGGCGCGGCGCCGACGAAGGCGCCTCCAACAAGCAGATTCTTCTGCAGTTCGAGGCGCGCGGCGGGGCCTGTTTCGCCGTGCCGCTGCACACCGTTGCGCGGCTTGAGGAGATCGACCCGCAGCGCATCGAGAGCACGGCCGGCCAGCAGGTCGTGCAGTACCGCGGCGGCATGCTGCCGCTGGTACGCCTTGATGAGTCCCACAACGGCTCGGCCGCGGTGTCCGTCATCGTCTGCGGCGAAGGCGAACAGCACGTCGGCTTCGTCATCGAACGCGTGCTCGACATCGTCGAGCAGACGGTGGAACTGGAACGCGAATGCAAGGGCGGTGAGCTGCTCGGCACGGCGGTCATCGCCGGTCGGGTGACGGACTTGCTCGACATGGCGGCGGTCGGACGCGGGGCCGGCATTCAGGCATTTGATCGGCGCAAGCGTGTGCGCCTGCAGGAGGTGGCGTGATGGCCGGGTCAGTCCAATTCTGCACGTTCTACGTCGGGGATCGGTACCTGGGCGTCGAGTTGTTGCGCGTGCAGGAAGTCAACCGCCTGCAGGACGTCACCCGGGTGCCGCTGGCGGCGCGCGTGGTCAGCGGCCTGATCAACCTGCGCGGGCAGATCGTGACCGCGTTCGACCTGCGCGCGCGGCTCGGTTTGCCGCCGCGCGAGGACGCGCAACGCCCGATGAGCGTGGTGATGCGCGGCGAGCAGGCCATCCGCAGTTTTCTGGTCGATCACGTCGGCGACGTGGTGGAAGCGGACCCCGAGACGTTCGAGCCGCCGCCGCAGACGCTCGACCCGGCCGCGCGCGATTTCGTGCGCGCGGTGTGCAAGCAACCCGGGCGCTTGCTGCTGGTCATCGACCCTGAGCGGATCGTCGAGGCCATCAACGCGGCCGCCTGAGGCCGCCTCTGCGCAGCGTTAACGGTCAAGGCCACTCCGTGCGCAGACGGCGCACAGCAGCCTACGGAGAATTTTTTTCATGCAGGCTTTGGTAATCGACGATTCGCGCGTGATGCGCAAGCTGCTCGGCGGCATGCTCGGGCAGTTCGGTTTCGAGGTAGCCGAAGCCGGCAACGGTGTGGAGGGCCTGCAGCGCCTTGGCGCTGGCCCGCTGCCGAACGTGGCCCTGGTCGACTGGAACATGCCGGAGATGGACGGCGTCGAAATGATTCGCGCCGTGCGTGGGCGGCGCGACTGGGATCAGCTGCGCGTTTTGATGGTGAGTTCCGAGACCAGCCCTGGGCAGGTTGCCCAGGCGCTGGCGGCCGGCGCCGACGAGTACCTGATGAAACCGTTCACGGCCGACAGCCTGCGCGCGAAGCTCGAAATGCTGGGTCTGGTGAGTTACTGACGTGGAGCCGAGACGCATCCTGATCGTCGACGACTCGGCTCTGATGCGGCGCCTCGTGTCGAAGGCGTTGGAGGGGCAGGCCGATCTCGTGGTCGTTGGCACTGCGGCCGACGGCGTGGCGGCGCTCGACGCCATCGAGCGGCACCGTCCGGACCTGGTGACGCTGGACGTGGAAATGCCGCAGATGGACGGTCTGACGGCGCTGACGCACATTCGTCTGCGCTGGCCGCGCCTGCCGGTGATCATGTGCTCCACGCTCACCGCGCGTGGCGCGGAGGTCACGCTGGATGCGCTTGCCAAGGGGGCCAGCGACTACGTTGCCAAGCCGAATTCCGCCACTGGTCTTGATGCCAACCTGAAGGCCTTCGGTGACGAACTGACGCGCAAGCTGCGCGCGCTGTTACACCTTCGCGGGCCGGTCAAGCCGGACATCGCCGCGGCGCGTACGGTTCAGCCGGCAGCGGCGCCAATCGCGCCGCCGCAGTCATCACGCTGCGGGTCGCATCCCGTCCGCCTGCTTGCCATTGGCTCGTCCACCGGCGGCCCGAATGCGCTGGCCGAGGTGCTGCGCCACCTGCCGGCCAATTTGCCGGTGCCGGTGGTCATCGCCCAGCACATGCCGCCGGTGTTCACGAAGCTGTTGGCCGAGCGGCTCGATGGCATCTGCAAGCTGCCGGTGCGCGAAGGCAGCGAGGGCGTCGAACTGCTGCCCGGCACGGTATGGCTGGCGCCGGGCGACCACCACATGCTGATCGCCAGCCGCAACGGTCGCCCGGCGCTGCATCTGGACCAGAGCCCGCCGGTCAATTTCTGCCGTCCGGCCGTGGACCCGCTGCTGCAATCGGCCATCGAGTTGTACGGCGGCGACGTGCTGGCCGTGATCCTGACCGGCATGGGGCGCGACGGCCAGCAGGGCTGCCGCCAGCTCTACGCGGCCGGTGCCAGCGTGTACGCCCAGGACGAGGCCACCTCGGTGGTGTGGGGCATGCCGGGGGCGGTGGTGCAGGCGGGTGTCGCCCAGCGCGTGCTGCCGCTGGCGGACATCGGGCCCGCCATTGCCGCGCGCTTGACCTCGCCGGTCGCGGGGGGGATGCGGCATGCCGGCTAACGCGACGGACTTCGCCTATATCCGCAAGTTCCTCTACGACAAGTCGGCCATCCAGGTCGGCGACGACAAGGATTACCTGATCGACTCGCGCCTGACGCCGGTGCTGCGCAAGCACGGCGTGGCGGATTTTGGCGCGCTGGTGCAGCGCCTGCGCGCCAACGGCGGTGATCCGCTGGCGGTGGCCGTGATGGACGCGATGACCACCAACGAGACCTATTTCCTGCGGGAGCCGGCGCTGTTCGACGAGTTGGTCAAGAACTGCCTGCCGGCTCTGATGGCCGCGCGCGCGGCCACGCGGCGCCTGCAGATCTGGAGTGCCGCCTGCTCGACCGGGCAGGAACCGTACGGCCTCGTCATGCACATGCGCGAGCGGCTGCCGCAATTGCGCGACTGGCAGGTGCGCGTGGTGGCAACCGATATTTCGCCGAGCTGCCTGGCGCAGGCCGCAAGCGGCGTGTACCGGCAGCTCGAAGTCAACCGCGGCCTGCCGGCGCCGTACCTCCTCAAGTACTTCACGCGCAAGGGCCTCGACTACACGCTCAACGACGACATCCGTCAGGCGGTCGAGTTCCGACCGCTAAACCTTGTCGGGGGCTGGCCGATAGACATCAAGCCGGATCTGCTGCTGATGCGTAACGTGCTGATCTATTTCGATCAGCCGACCAAGGCGGCGATTCTGGGCAAGGTGCGACAGGCGCTGGCCGCGGATGGCTATCTTGTACTCGGTGCGGCCGAGACCACCCTTAACGTGGACCCGACCTTCGAGCGGCTGACGCAAGGCGTCTACCGCCAGGGTGGCGTGAACCTGAACCTCAAGCAAGGAAATTGCCGATGAACATCAGCGAAGCCGACTTGGAAGCCCTGACGCGCGACGTCTGGTCAACGATGATCGGGATGGATCTGGTGGACGCCGTCATGGCCGGCACGCCTGGCGCGGGCATCAGCAGCCAGATCGAGATTCAGGGCGACACCGACGTCGCCCTGCGTATCGACTGCAGCATGGAGTTGGCGCGC
Source organism: Immundisolibacter sp. (assembly GCF_050250495.1). Classification (GTDB taxonomy): domain Bacteria; phylum Pseudomonadota; class Gammaproteobacteria; order Immundisolibacterales; family Immundisolibacteraceae; genus Immundisolibacter. The sequence continues at coordinate 85,726 of NZ_JBFWOM010000006.1, forward strand.
AAGGTGGCCGCGCGGCTGTTCGACATGCCGGAAGATGAAATCGAGACCGAGTTGGTGCTCGACGCCATGAGCGAGATGGCCAACATCATCGGCGGCAACTTGAAGGGCTTGTGGCCAGGCGCCATCAAGCTGTCGCTGCCGGTGTCCTGGGAGTCCGCGCAGAGCGACCCCAATGAGCATTTCTGGAACGTCGCGCGGGGTTTCGACTCCGCCGACGGGTCGATGCTGGTCCGCGTCAGCGGCGACGGCGGCAACTGAGCGGCGCGATTTCCCTTCTCCAACCAGTCAGGACGTGGTGGCAATGAAAATTCTCGTAGTGGACGACAGTAAAGCCATGCGCATGATCGTGCGCCGAACCCTGCGTCAGGCGGGTTTTGACCAGCACGATGTCGAGGAAGCCGAGAACGGCGCCCAGGCGCTGGACATCATCCGCAAGGCGCCGCCGTCGGTGGTGCTGTCGGACTGGAACATGCCGGAGATGTCTGGCATCCAGTTGTTGCAGGCGGTGCGCGAGGAGGGGCACAAGGTGAAACTCGGCTTCGTCACGTCGGAAACCGCCGACGAAATGCGCTCGCTCGCCGCCGAACACGGCGCCGCGTTCATGATTACCAAGCCGTTTACCGAGGATACGTTTCGGCACGTGCTCGAACCGATTCTCGGCTGAGGCCGGCGCGGCCCCTGGTTTGCCCCCAATCCCCACTTGATGCTCAGAAGGAACTTCGCATGGCGCTCAAGGCACTACCCACCGCAGACGCCGTCGCCAAACTGATCGCCTCGCTGGCCGGCAAGAACGTTACTGTGACGGCTGGTTCGAAGTTGAAGGCGCCACCCATGGGCAGCGCGATCGGCGTGTGCATGGATGAGACGCCGAGCGTGGCTGCCGTCATCGTGGCCGATGTCGCCCTGGCGGCCGCGGCTGGCGCTGCGTTGGCAATGATTCCCCCCACCGCCGCGCAGGATGCGGCGCGCAGCGGCGTCCTGCCCGTGAACATGGCCGACAACTTCCGCGAGGTGACCAACATCATGTGCAGCCTGCTGACTGCCGCCGGCGGCCGTGGCGTGCGCCTGACGGACTTTTCCGTGGCCGGTGCGCCGTCCGCTGCCGAGGCCGTGTTGGCAGGCACCGGCGCGCGGCTGGATCTGGTCGTGGACGTGCAGGGTTACGGCAAGGGCCAGCTCGCCATCATCTCGGCCTGATTCGTCCACTCGGGCCGGGGGCAGCTTGCGTGTCTGAGCTTGCGTGTCTGGACGGGCACTCCGCCCCGTTTCCCGGCGCCATTGATGCGCGGCCGTCAGCCAGCTTGTCGCGTGATGGGGTTGCGCTGAACGCGAACACCGATGGCAGACTCCGACTCCGTCGGCGCCTGTCATTCGAAGGTGGCCTCTAAGGCCTAAGGCCAGGCCGACTAGCCCGACAAAGCGCTTGCCTTGTTGCAAGCGCAGCTTGAGCGGCCCTCCGACTTCGCACCCGGCCTCAGGCGCCGGCGTCGGTAGCGGCGCCGGGCGCGGGTTTCACTTGCGTGCGCAGGCCGAGGTCTACCTCGATGCGGCGGGCGACGCGTTCGGCGTGCTCGCGGTCGGCAAAGGGGCCGGCCGTGACTTCGTGGCGGCCGGCGAACGGCCGGTGCTCGGCGCGTACCGGCGGCCCCAGGTGGCGCAACTGGGCGACCAGCTTGCGCGCGTTGCTCTCGCCGCTGTAGCTGCCAAGGTCGAGGTACCAACTGCCGCGTGACGACGGCGCGGGCAGGCTGGCCAGCGGGCGGACTTCCTCGTGCAGCGGCAGGCTGGCGACAAACGCCGCCTGGTCGGGCGCGGACTTCAGCACCGGCAGCGGGTAGCCGGGCTTGGCCTGCACGTAGGTGCGCACGCGCGCCCAGTCGACGCTGGCGTCGTCCCGGCCGCGCGCGGCGAGCGCCTTGCGGATCGCGACCGAGGCGACCGCCTCGGCTTCGGTGGCCGTCATGGCGTGTTCTTCGAGCGGCTTGTGGACTTCAAGCAGCAGCAGCTCGCCCTGCCAGCCGACCAGGATGGGCTGGTTCACCACCGTCACTTCCGAGCCGACGGTGGTCTGGTCGTACAGGCGGGTGATGTCTTCCGGGTACAGCTGCAAACAGCCGTGCGTGACGCGAAGGCCGGTGCCGGCCGGCTTGTTGGTGCTGTGGATGATGTAGGTCGGCCAGCCCAGATCCACCACGTGGGTGCCGATCGGGTTGTCGGGCCCGCCCGGCACCACCGCCGGCAGCGGGTCGCCGCGCTGCGCATGCGCGCGGCGCACCGAGGCCGGCACGCGCCAGTCCGGATACGCCCGCTTGCGGGTGACGTAGGTACTGCCGAGTGGCGTCGGGTAGGCCTCGCGGCCGATGCCGATGGGGTAGCTCACCACCCGCCGTTTGCCGGACGCGTCCGCCGGCAGAAAGTGGAACAACCGCCGCGCGGCCACGTTGGCGACCAGGCCGCTGCGCGGCGCGTCCGGCAGGATCTGCGCCGTCGGCAGCACCACCTCGCGTCCCTCGCCGGGCAGCCACAGGTCCACGCCGCGGTTGGCCCAGACCATCTCGTCGTAGCCGAGGTGAAACCGCCGCGCGATGTCGAGCAGGGTTTCCTCGCCCCGTACCCGCGTCGCCTGCAGGGCGCCGACCACCTGCTGCGTGGGTTCGACTTCCAGCGTGAGCTGCGGGCCAGGCGCCGTCGCCCGGGGCGGCGGCTCTACCTTGGGCGGTGGCGGTGGTAGCGGCACCACCGGTTCCTTCATGCAGCCGGCGAGCAGCAGCGGCAGCAACAACAGGCCGCGCGCGAGCGGGCCGGGGACAGTCAGGCGGGGGGTGGTGCGCTCAGGCATTACCGACGTTGCGGTCGAAGGGGGAGTGGAAGTAGGAGCTTTCCTCGGCCGACTCGCGCGCCTCGTCGAGCAGCGCGTGCAGGCGCATCTCGGCGGTGGCCATCTCGGCGCAGGAGCGGCACGACGGGTCGGCGCACGGCTGGTGGGTGTACAGCCAGAAATGCACGATGCCCGACAGCATGCCGGACGCGATTTCCCAGGCATCGGCGTCCGGGTTCGCATCCAGCAACTCGTTGCCCAGTTCGACCACGCGGTCGGCAACGTCATCGAACGGGGAACTGGGATGGGCGGGGTTCATGACGGTAACCCTCGCGGGCGTGGCGGCAACGGCGCGCATTCTAGCGCCGCCGCCGCCGCCGGGTTTGATCGCCTCAGCCGCGCAGGAAATCAAGATGCAGCCGGTTGAACAGCTCCGGCTCCTCCCACTGCGGCCAGTGGGCACTTTGCTCCAGCACCACCAGGCGCGCGTCCGGGATGTGGCGCATGGCCGCTTCGGCCAGTTCCACCGGCTGGCCGGGGTTGTGGCGCGTCCACAGCACCAGCGTCGGGCACTGGATGTCGCGCATCAGGTCCGGGCGCATCCACTGCGCGGTCCAGGCGTCGTCCACTACGCGGCCGAGCGTCGACACGGCGATCTTGCCCATGTGCTGCTGCATGCCGGGCTGGGCGTAGATGGCGTAGCGGATGGCCACCACCTCGTCGGTGAGTGTCTTCTCGGGCTCTGCCATCAGCCAGGCCATGCGCGCGCGCACGGCGTCCATGGTGAGGTTGCCGGCGGCCTTCTTGGAGCGCTCCAGCGCGTCGATCAGCTCCTGTTTGCCCTTGTCGTTGGGCGGCGCGAGGATGCCAGTGTTCAGCACCAGCTTGCTGACCCGCTTGGGCTCGCGGATGGCGGTCCAGGCCGACACCATTGCGCCGAGTGATTCGCCCGATAAACAGGCCGACTGCGCGCCGATGGTGTCCATGAACGCCAGCAGGTGATCCGACCACACCTGCATGGTGTAGTCGCCGTCGTAGTGGTCCGTGTAGCCGTGGCCCAGCATGTCGATGGCGTACACGTGGAAGTGCTTCGCGTGCTCGGCGAGATTGCGCATGTACGCCTCGGCGTGGCCGCCGGTGCCGTGCAGGAAGATCAGCGGCGGGCCCTCGCCGCACTCGATGGCGCGCGTGCGGTAGCCGCCCGCCTGATAGAAGGTCTGCTTGAACGGCACGCCCAGCATGTCCACCCAGATGGTGCTCATGTCCTGCTCCTCGTCGGGTTGTGTTGTGATTGCGGCGACAGGATCACGGCGCTTGGCGGCGCCAGTGGTCTGCGTGCCCGGCAGTCTAGCAGCCGGTGCCGCTGCGACCGGACCGCAGTGCCCGGCGCAGGCATCACAACGACAAGCATCGACAGGACGGAGAACGCCGATGGAACCCCTGCTGGTCAAACACATCGTCGAGCGGGCAGCGACCTGCTTCCCGCGGCGGCAGATCGTCGCCCGCACCGCGGGCGAGGGCCGCTTCGCCTACACCTACGCCGACTTCTACTGGCGCATCCAGCGCGCCGCGCACGTGCTGGACGGGCTCGGCGCCGGCCGCGGCGAAACCGTCGGCGTGCTCGGCTGGAACACGCACCGGCACCTTGAAATCGACTACGCGACGCTCTGCAAGGGCTCGATTTACCTCGGCCTCAACTTCCGCCTCGACGTGGACGCGCTGGTCTACACCTGCAACCTCGCCGAGGTGCGCGTGCTGGCGCTGGACCCCGAGCTGCTGCCACTCGCCGAGCAACTGGTGGCCGCGGGTGCCAACACGATCCGGTCCTTTCTGCTGCTCGGCGATGGCCCGGCACCGGCCACCGCGCTCGCGCCCGTGTTCGACTACGAAACCGAGCTTGCCAAGGCGCCGGCCGAGTACGCCTTCCCGGACGACGTGGACGAGAACGCCACCGTGTGCGTCAGCTTCACCGGCGGCACCACCGGCCGGCCCAAGGGCTGCCCGTACTCGAACCGCTTCCTCGTCCTGCGGGCGCTGACGCGCCAGTCGGCGCAGTCGCTGGGGCCGTATCACGGCGACGACGTGCTGCTGGTGATCCCGCCCATGTTCCACGCGCACGCCTTCAACCTGCCGATGGACGGCATGATCGCCGGCGCGAAATTGGTGCTGCCCGGCGTGCACCCGGACGGCCACGCCGTGGCGCGGCTGATTGCCCAGGAGCGCGTCACGCGCCTGATGGCGAACCCGGTGCTCGGCAAGCTGGTGCTGGCCGCCGCGGCCGAGCGCGAGCACGATCTTTCCAGCCTGCGCTACGTCGGCTTTGGCGGCGACATCGTGCCGCGCGACATGGCGCAGCGGTTTCTCTCGATGGGCGTGAAGCTGCGCTGCGGCGGGCACGGCATGGCGGAATCGCTCGCCGACCACACGGCGGCGTTCTACGGCGAACTCGCCGGCGCCGACCCGGACGCCGCCTTTACGCGCATGCTGGACGAGAACTCCGGCCTGCCCATCGTCGGCGCGCAGGTGCGCATCGTGAACGCGGCCGGCGTCGAGGTCGCGGCCGACGGCGTCGAGACCGGCGAGATCCAGCTCAAGGGCTGGCACGTCATCGCCGAGTATTTTCGCGATGCGGCCAACACGAAGGCGCTGTTCACGGCCGACGGCTGGCTGCGCACCGGCGACGTCGGCGTGCGCTTCGCCGATTCCAGCATTGCCTTCGTCGGGCGCAGCAAGGACATGATCAAGTCCGGCGGCGAGTGGATCCCGTCGCTCACCCTCGAACACGCGCTGTCCGAGCACCCGACCGTGGCCGAGGTGTGCGTGATCGGCGTGCCGCACGCCACCTACGGCGAGCGGCCGCTGGCGCTGCTCACCGCCCGGCCGGGCCAGACGCTCGACGCGGCGGCGCTGCGCGAGTTCCTCGAACACCGCCTGCCGCGCTGGATGGTGCCGGACTGCCTGCCGGTGGACGACATCGCCAAGACCACCGTCGGCAAGTTCAACAAGACGCTGCTGCGCGAGCGCTACCGGGGTTACTTTGAGGCCTGAACGGCGCCCGCCAGCGCCGTCCAGCGCGGGCAGCCCTGCAGGTGGTCGTTGACCACGCCCACCGCCTGCAGGTAGGCGTAGCAGATGGTGCTGCCGACGAAGCGAAAGCCGCGCCGCTTGAGGTCTTTTGAGAGCGCGTCGGACAGCGCCGTGCGCGCCGGCACCTCGGCCATCGCGTGCCACACGTTGTGGAGGGGCCGGTCGTCCACCCAGCGCCACAGGTAGCGGTCGAAGCTGCCGTGCTCGGCCTGCACCGCAAGATACGCCCGCGCGTTGCCGATGGAGGCGTCGATCTTGAGCCGGTTCCGCACGATGCCCGCGTCGGCCAGCAGCCGCGCCCGGTCGGCGTCGCCGAAGGCCGCCACGCGCGCCGGGTCGAAGCCGCAGTACGCCGCCCGGTACGCGGCGCGCTTGTTGAGGATGGTGGACCACGCGAGGCCGGCTTGGGCGCCTTCCAGGATCAGGAACTCGAACAGGACGCGGTCGTCGTGCTGTGGCACACCCCACTCGGCGTCGTGGTAGGCGATGTCGAGCGCGCCGCGCGCCCAGGGGCAGCGTTGGGAGTCGGTCATGGCTGTCTCGGCGAGGAGCGTGGCAGGGCGTGTAATGATTTGCCGGGCGCCGCGTCTAAAGCGCGGTTGTCGGATAAGGGCAACCCGGCGCGGGCCGTGCGGCCCACCGTTTCAACTTACCACCCAGAGGATCGAGACCATGGCCAGAACCAGGACTTCCGGCGCGCTGCTTGCCACTGCCGCCGCCGCGCTGCTGCTGTCGGGCGCCGCGGCGCCGCTCACCGCCCACGCCGAGGACGCCAAGGTGCAGTGCCTGGGCGTGAACGCCTGCAAGGGCCAGAGCGACTGCGCCACCGCCAGCAACGGCTGCAAGGGCCAGAACGCGTGCAAGGGCAAGGGCATGAAGGCGATGACCGAGGCCGACTGCAAGGCCGCCGGCGGCACCGTCAAGGCCGAGTGAGCCACTCCGGTTGAGCCACAAGGGCCGGGGCGTACGTCCCGGCCCTGTCTTTCATCTCCATGAACTCAAGCCAACGACTCGGCTTCGGCCTCGGTCTGCGCCGGGAACACTTCGCCGACCTGCTGGAAACCGCCCCGGCCGGCGTGGACTGGTTCGAGGCCATCAGCGAGAACTTCATGGTCGCCGGCGGCAAGCCGCTGGCGGTGCTCGAGCACGTGCGGCGCGACTTTCCGCTGGTGCTGCACGGCGTGTCGCTGTCGATCGGCGGCATCGACCCGCTGAACGCGGATTACCTGGGCCGCCTCGCGGCGCTCATCGACCGTTTTCAGCCCGCCTGGGTGTCGGACCACCTGTGCTGGACCGGCGTCGACGGCCTGAACCTGCACGACCTGCTGCCGCTGCCGTACACCGCGGAAAGCCTTGCCCACGTCGCCGCCCGCGTGCGCCGCGTGCAGGACCGGCTCGGCCAGCGGCTGGTGCTGGAGAACCCGTCGACGTATCTGGCCGCCGCCCACAACGACATGGGCGAGTGGGAGTTTCTGGCGGCGCTCGCCGAACAGGCTGACTGCCTGCTGCTGCTCGACGTGAACAACGTCTACGTGTCGGCCTGCAACCACGGCTTCGACCCGCAGCGGTACCTCGCGGCGATCCCCCCGGCGCGGGTGGTGCAACTGCATCTTGCCGGCCACAGCGAGGTCGGCGGCTTCAAGATCGACACCCACGACGCGCCCGTGTGCGAGGCAGTCTGGGCGCTGTACGCGCAGGCGGTGCGGCGCTTTCCGCACGCCGCCACGCTGCTGGAGCGCGACGCCAATATCCCGCCGCTGGCGGAGCTGATCGGCGAACTCGACCAGGCGCGCGCGCTGGCAACGCAACAGGACGCAGCGTGACCGCGCTTGCCGATTTCCAGCGCTCGCTCGCGGCGCACATTCGCCACGGCGCCGCCGTGCCGCCGGGTCTGGTGGCGGATGGCCCGGCGTTTCCCGCCGCGCGACGACTGGCCGTGTACCACGACGCCTACCGCCTGCGTCTGATCGACGCGCTTGGCGAGGACTTTCCGCTGCTGCGGGCTCTGCTCGGCGAGACCGGCTTCCAGCGTCTCGCACAGCGGTATCTGGCCGCCTGCCCGTCGCGCTCGCACACGCTGCGCGATCTGGGTTGGGGCCTTGCCGGCTTTCTCGCCCGCCGGCCGGCGCTGCGCGCCACGGCGGCCTTCGAGTGGGCCTTGCTTGATGCCTTCGACGCGGCAGACGCGCCGATACTGACGGCCGCCGACCTCGCCGCCGTGCCGCCGCAGCGCTTCGCGCGCCTGCGCTTCGCCCTCGCGCCCGGCGTGCAGGTGCTGCGCCTGCGCTGGAACGTGCCGCAGGCGTGGAGCGCCTGGCAAGGCGGCGCGGCGGCCGCCGTGCCGGCACGTTTGCCGGCGCCGGTGGATTGCCTGATTTGGCGGCGCGAGCAGCGCGTTTATTTCCGCAACCTGCCAACCGACGAGGCGCTTGCGCTCGCGGCGCTGCGGCGGGGGCGTGGCTTCGGGGCCATTTGCCACGCGCTGGCTGAGGCCGGCGATGTGGACACGGCGCCCGCGCGGGCGGCGCAACTGCTCGCCAGCTGGCTGGCGGAGGGTCTGCTCGCGGCGTGAGGGCGGGCGTTTCCCAACGGGAGGCCCGCTGCCGTCCGGGGAAGGGCAGGTGCGCCGCGGCGAGAACGCGGGCGGATCAAGACGTGGTGGCTATGGGTGGACTCGAACCACCGACCCCGGCATTATGAGTGCCGTGCTCTAACCGGCTGAGCTACATAGCCATTGTTCGGGGGGCGCGTAGTTTAACAGCATCGGCCGGCGCGCCACACTGTGCCGGCACATCGTGTCGGCCCCGTCTCGCGCGAGTCGGGGCCGCGCCGCCTCGCGAAGGAGCCTCCCGTGTCCTGCATGTCCCGTTACCCCGGCCGGTCGCTGGCTGCCGTGGGTCTGTTGCTGTTGTTGTCCGGATGCGGCCAGACCGGGCCTCTCTACATGCCGCCGCCGGAAGCGCCAGCCCAGGCGCCCGCCGCCGAAGCTACGCCGCCGGCCGAAGCCACCCCGTGAGCCCGCTGCACTACCGCGGCGGCGCGCTGCATCTGGAGGGCGTGGCGCTGGCGGCGGTGGCCGAGCGCTTCGGCACGCCCTGTTACGTCTACTCGCGCGCCGCCATCGAGGCCGCCTACCGCGCCTACGATGCGGCGTTCCGCAACCGCCCGCACCGCGTGTGTTATGCGGTGAAAGCCAACTCCAACCTCGCGGTGCTGAACCTGCTGGCGCGACTGGGCGCCGGCTTTGACGTGGTGTCCGGCGGCGAGCTGGCGCGCGTGCTGCGCGCCGGCGGGGAGCCATCGCGGGTGGTGTTCTCGGGTGTCGGCAAGCGCGTGGAGGAACTGCGCGCGGCGCTGGCGGCCGGCATCGCCTGCTTCAACGTGGAGTCGGCCGCCGAGCTCGACCGGCTGAACGCCGTGGCGCTGGACATGGGCCGCGTGGCGCCGGTGGCGCTGCGCGTGAACCCGGACGTCGACGCCGGCACGCACCCGTACATCTCAACCGGTCTGAAGACCAACAAGTTCGGCATTCCGGCCGCCGACGCGCGGGCGCTGTATCGGCGCGCGGCGAGCCTGCCGGGTCTTGCCGTGCACGGCATCGCCTGCCACATCGGCTCGCAGCTCACGGATCTTGCGCCGCTGCGCGAGGCGGCCGGGCGCATTGCGGCGCTGCGGGCGGAGCTGGCCGAGGACGGCATCGCCATCGGGCATGTGGATCTCGGCGGCGGGCTTGGCATTGCCTACCGCGACGAGGCGGTGCCGAGTCACGCCGAGTACGTGGCCGCCATCAGTGCGCCGTTCGACGGCAGCGGCGTTGAGATTTCCATCGAACCCGGGCGGTCCATCGTCGGTGCGGCGGGCGTGCTGCTGACGCGGGTCGAGCACCTGAAGCCCGGCGCCGAGCGCAATTTCGCCATCGTGGACGCGGCCATGAACGACCTGATGCGCCCGGCGCTGTACGACGCGTATCACGCGGCGCTGCCGCTACGCGAGACGGGCGACGCGACGCAGACGTGGGAACTGGTCGGGCCGGTGTGCGAAAGCGGCGACTTCCTCGCCCATTCCCGTTCACTGGCGCTGGCGGAAGGCGATCTGCTGGCGCTGCGCGACGCGGGTGCCTATGGGTTTGCCATGAGCAGCAACTACAACACCCGCCCGCGGCCGGCCGAGGTGATGGTCGACGGCGAGCGTGTGCACCTCATCCGTGCGCGGGAGACGCTGGACGACCTGTGGCGCGGCGAGGTCGTGCTGGCGGATTGAGCGCGCGACGAGCGAGGCGGCGCACGGCCGCCCCGCACGTCGGGCGGGCGGGGCAGGACGCCCCGCCACGGCCAAGGACGCGGGTCCTTGGCCGTGGAGCGCATCGCGGGCGCGGCCCGCGATGCAGCGAACTGAAAAATTCCATGGAAGGAATTTTCAGTTTCCGACTCAAAACGAGAAGCCCACGCCCGCGTTCATGCCGTGGTCGTCCTGGGCCGAGGTCGGGCCGTTCTTGTCCATGTAATCGAGCTTCAGCACCACCTGCTCCGACAGCCAGTAGTTGAAACCGACGTCGACCTGCCGGAACTTGCTGTCGGCGCTGTCGCCGGCGGTGTTGTCCCAGCGGTTGTAGCGCGCGAACACGCCCCACTGCTCGTTGAAGCGCCAGGACGGCTCCACGTACCAGCCGTTCTGCTCGTCGCGGCCGCGCGCCTCGGCCTGATCGCCGCCGATGTCCCAGGCCGCGTACAGCGCGCGCAGGCCGAACGGCCCGCGCTGGAACACGGCGTGCGTTTCCCACAGGAAGGCGCGGGCACGGTCGCCCAGGCCTTGCGTCAGGTCGTCCTGGTACTGGCCGGCGAGCGCCAGTTCCAGGCCCGGAATGCCGGTGTAGCGGATGCGCGCGGTGCCGGCCGGATCCTCGGCCGGCGCCTCGGACACTTTCTGGCGTCCACTGCGCGGCAGGAAGGCGCTGCTGCCGGTGATCGGCACTTCGAGACCCGAGTGCGCGGCCACGTGGTAATCCCAGCCGGGCGCGATGTCGCCGCGCAGGCCGACGCCGCCTTCCCACCAGGTGGTCGGGATGATGGCGTTCTCGATCGGGTTGCGCTCCACGCCGTAGAAGGTGTCCGGCTCGTGGTGCTCGTTCAGGATGCCGAGCGGCAGCAGGAACAGGCCGAACTGCGCGTGCTGGGCTTCGAACAGGTCGCGCTCGATGTAGGCCTGTTCGAGCTCGATTTCGCCCTCCTGGCCCTCGCCCGCGATGGAGTGTTCGATTTCCACCTCGGCGAACAGGCGCGTCCTGGCGTCGAACTCGTGCCCGAGGAACAGCACGAAGCGGTGAAAGTCGATCTCGTCCTTGCTTTGCAGGCTGTTCCAGTGCATCTCGCCATAGGCGCCGAGACTGGTCTTCTCAGTCCACGACGGGCCGCGCGCGGCGGCTTCCTGCTCGGCCTTCTCGACCGCCTCGCCGGTGGCGGCAACCTGCTGCTTGATCTGCTGGTTCTCGTTCTTGAGGGCGGCAATTTCCTGCTGCGCCGCGGCGAGCTGCGCCTGGAGCTGCGCCAGCGTCTGCTCGATGCTGTCGATGGATGCTGCGCCGTGCGCCATGGGCGCCAGCGCGCTGCCGAGCACGGCGGCGGCCAGCGCGCGCCGCGTCGAAGTGCGACCGTTCATGAATCCTCCCTTCGAGTGTGTGTAGCCGCGAGCCCGTTGCCGCGGTTGCAGGGAGTCTATATCAAAACAAGAACGATTCGCATTTATGAATTCGTGGCCGCCTTGATCGGCGTCAACGCCCGCCCGGCGCGCGTGACGGCAGCGACCGAGCGGGGGGGGAGTTGTAGCGGGCAGCGTCGACAAGGGCAGCGAAGCCCCCGTCGGCGCGTCACCCGCCGAGCAGCAGCCGGTTCATGCGCTGCACGAACTGCGCCGGCTGTTCGAGCTGGCCGCCTTCCGCCAGCAGCGCCTGGTCGTAGAGCAGCCGCGCCCAGTCCTGGACGTGCTCGGCGTCGGCGCCGGCTTTCACCCGCGTGAGCAGCGGGTGGCGCGGGTTCACCTCCAGCACGCGCTTGTTCTCGGGCACGTCCTGGCCGGCGGACTTGAGCAACCGTTCGAGGTTGCCGGACAGGCCCTCCTTGCCGGCGACGAGGCACACGGCGGATTCGGTCAGGCGATCGGACAGGCGCACCGACTCGACCACGTCGCCGAGCGCCGTCTGCAGCGCGCTCAGCGTCGGCGCCCAGTCGGCGTCCGCCACCGGGGGCAGGTCGGTCTGCGCCGGCGGCAGCTCGTCGAGCTTGAGATCCGCCTGCGCGGCCGATTGCAGCGGCTTGCCGTCGAATTCCGGCAGGCTGCCGACCAGCCATTCGTCGATGCGGTCGCCGAGCAGCAGCACTTCCACGCCGCGCGCGCGCAGCGCCTCCAGATGCGGCGAGGCGGCGGCCGCGGCCACCGAATCGGCGGTGATGTAGTAGATGGCCTTCTGGCCGTCCTTCATGCGCGCCACATAGTCGGCCAGCGACACCGTGGGCGCGGACTCGACCGTGGTCGAGAAGCGCAGCAGCGCGGCGATGCGGTCGCGGTTGCCGTGGTCCTCGACCACGCCTTCCTTGAGCACGCGGCCGAACAGACCCCAGAAGCGGGCGTACTTGTCGGCGTCCTCGCGCGCCATCTCGTCGAGCAGGCCGAGCACGCGGCGCGTGCTGCCGGCGCGGATGCTGTCCACCACCTTGCTGCCCTGCAGGATCTCGCGCGACACGTTCAGCGGCAGGTCGTCGGCGTCGATCACGCCGCGCACGAAGCGCAGGTACGCCGGCAGCAGGTGGGCCGCGTCGTCCATGATGAACACGCGCTTCACGTACAGGCGCACGCCGTGGCGGCGCTCGCGGTCCCACAGGTCGAACGGCTCGGCGGACGGCACGAACAGCAGCGCCGTGTACTCGTGGCTGCCTTCGACGCGGCTGTGCAACTGCGCCAGCGGCGGCTGCATGTCGTAGCTGAGCTGCTTGTAGAACGCGTCGTACTCGTCCTGGGTGATCTGCGCGCGCGGGCGCACCCACAGCGCGGTGGCCTGGTTCACCGTGTCCCAGGCGGGCGCGTCGGGGGTTTCAGCCTCAGACTGATCTTCATCGGCCACCGGCTTCGCCGCCGGCATGCGCACCGGGAACGTGATGTGGTCCGAGTAGGTGCGGATGATCGACTTCAGACGCCAGGCATCCGCGAACTCGTGCGCGTCGTCGCGCAGGTGCAGCACGATTTGCGTGCCGCGCGGCGCGGCGACCGTCTCCAGCGTGTAGTCACCCTCACCGGCCGACTGCCAGCGCACGCCGTCCTCGTCCGGCCGGCCGGCGCGGCGGGTGGTCAGCGTCACCCGGTCGGCGACGATGAAGGCGGAGTAGAAGCCCACGCCGAACTGGCCGATCAGGCGCGCGTCCTGGGTCTTGCTGTCCTGCATCGCCTTCACGAACTCGGCCGTGCCGGAGCGGGCGATGGTGCCGATGTTGGCGATCACCTCCTCGCGGCTCATGCCGATGCCGTTGTCGCGCACCGTCACGGTGTGCGCGGCGGGGTCGCACTCGATCTCGATACGCAGCTCGCCGCCGCCGTCCAGCAGCGTGCCATCGCTGTAGCCCTCGAAGCGCAGCTTGTCGAGCGCGTCCGACGCGTTCGAGACCAGCTCGCGCAGGAAGATTTCGCGGTTGCTGTACAGGCTGTGGATCATCAGCTTCAGCAGCTGACTGGTTTCGGTGGTGAAGCTGAGCGTTTCGGCGTGCGTCATGACGGCCTCGTGCGGTCGGGGCGGTGGCGGGGGGCGACTGGCGCGGATATGGGGCGCACGCGGCGTAATTCAAGAGCGGCGCCGCGACCGGGCGCGGCGTCGTTCAGCGGTCCGGGTTGCGCCCCGGACGCTCGCCCGACCGGTCGCGCCAGCGTTGCAGGCGCTCGCGGCGCTCCTCGGGCGGCAGGGCCTGAAACCGCCGCCGCAGTTCCTGCCGCTGCTCGGGCGGCAGCGCCCGAAACCGCTGCCAGCGCTCGCGAAGCCGCGCCTGCTGGTCCGGCGGCAGGGCCTCGAACTGCCGGCGGCGCTGCTGCAGGCGCTCGCGCTGTTCGGGGCTCATTTCCCGATACCGCCGCAGGCGCTCGCGCGCGGTGGCCTGCTCGTCGGGCGTCATGCGCTGCCAGCGTTCGGCGCCTGTGATGAGCCGCTGCTGGCGCTGCGCCGGCAGGCTGTCCCAGCGCTCGCGCAGCGGGGCCAGCAGGCGCTGCTGTTCGGGCGCCAAGCCGGACCACGGCACGGCGTCGTCGGCTTGGGTGGGCCCAAGCCACAGTAGCGCCAGCACCACGGCCGCGCGTTGCAGCCAGGTCGGCACGTTGATGCGACGAAATGGCTGTCTAGTCGTCAGCATGGTCGGCCTGCGCGGGTGGCGGCGGGCTGTTCGGGTCTTGCGCGGCGGTGTCGTCGGCCGCGTCGACGAGCGCGGCGTCCTCACCCCATTCGCCGATGAATTCGAGCAGGTCCGCGTCCGGCGGCGGCGCGTTGGCGTGGCTCACGGCGGTCACGAGGGCGAGCGCGGCGAGCCAGCGCCGTCCACTTGGTCGAGCCACTGATAGAACTCCAGGTCTTCGTAGACCGCCGCGTCGGTGGCGGTGGCGTAGTCGAGCGCATCGGCGTCGGCGGGGAAGCGGCCTTCGCGCGGCAGCAGCGTCACGACGAGCAGCGCCGCCGCGCAGGCAACCGCGAGCGCCGGCCAGCGCCGGGCCGGCCGCTGCCACCAGCGCACGGGTGACGCCGCCTGCGCCACGGCGCGGCGGCGCGCGGCCGACAACCGCGCCAGCGTGAGCGCGTCGAGCGTGTGTTCGCTGTCCTGCAACAGCCGCCGCGCGGCGTCGGCCAGCGGATCGCGATCAGGGTTCATGGCCAGTGCTCCCCGAGCACCGCGCGCAGCGCGACTAGCGCCCGGAACAGGTGTGTTTTCACGCTGCCCTCGCTCACGCCCATGGCGCGCGCGGCCTGCGCGGTGTCCGCCTCTTGCCAGATGCGCAGCGTGAACGCCTCGCGCTGGCGGTCTGGCAGGGCGCGCAGCGCCGCTTCGAGCGCGACGAGCGCCTGTGAGCTTTCGGTGCCGCGCTGCGGCCCCGGCGCGGGATCGGCGGCGAGGTTGGCAAGCGGGTCTGGCGCCTCGTCGTCGGTTGCCGCGAGTTCCACAAAGTAGCGGCCGTCTCGTTTTCGCGAGCGCCGGCAGTCCTGGATGCGGTGTTCGAGGATGCGGTGGAACAGCGCCGGCCACTGCGCGGGATCGCGCCCGCCGTAACTGCGGGCGAGGCTCAGCATGGCGTCCTGCACGATGTCGAGCGCATCGGCGCGGCTGCCGACGGCGGTTTCCGCCACGCGCAGCGCGCGCCGCTCGATGCTGGCGAGGAAGGCATCCAGCGCCGCCGCATCCGCCTTCACCGGTGCGGCATGGCTTGGCTCAGCGGCCGCGGCGACGGGCGCCGCCGCCCGCGTGCGGGCGGTTGTCGATCCGGTTGTGGATGCGCTCGCCGCGGTTATCAAGCCGGGTGTCGATGCGGTCACCGCGGTTGTCGAGGCGGGTGCCGATGCGGTCGCCCCGGTTATCGAGCCGCGTGTCGATGCGGTCGCCGCGTTGATCCAGGCGCGTGGCGGCGTTATCGCGGCCGGCCGCGGCGGCGCGATCGGCGGCGCTGTCGAGCCGCTGATCGATGCGATCGCCGCGGTCGTCGAGGCGGGTGTCGACGCGCTCGCCGCGGTTGTCGAGGCGGGTGTCGATGCGGTCACCGCGCTGGTCGAGGCGTTGCTCGATGCGGTCGCCGCGGCCGTCGTCGGCGAAGGCAGTCGTGGCGAGACTCGCGCCGATCAGCGTGGCGAGCAGAAGGGTCTTGCGCATGGTGAGGCTCCTGTGCAGGTGGGGTGCGGGCCGTTTCCGCCGGCCCGTAGCCAATAACGGATGTCGCGTGGCTGCGGTTGACAGGCGGTTCAAAAAATACCGCCATCAGGTCTCGAACACCGCCAGCGGCACCCGCCGCTCGGCGTCGCTGAGGCCGCCGTGCACGCCGACCGGCGCGAACGGCGTCTCGCCCGGCAGGCGGTCGCGCAGCGTCCAACCGTCCGCCATGGCAATCACGAAATCGCCAACGCGCTGCGCGAGCGCGGGATGGGGCTCGCCCGGCCCCAGAAAGCCGGCGTCGATGAACTGCTGGCCGGCGTGAATCGTGGCCCGCTCGCCCAGAAACTCCGCAAGGTCGGCGCCGAGTGCGTCGCGTTCACCCGGCTTGGCGTGCACGAAGGCCAGGCGCGACTCGCCGGCGAGCGGCAGGCGCAGGCGCTGCACGATCTGCGGCCGGTCGTTCAGCAGCAGGGCGTGACCGGGCGCGATGTCGACAAAGCCGTGATCGGACGTCACCAGCACCGTCGCGTTCGTGCCGGCGACGGCCTTCAGAAACCGCGCCAGCTGCGCCTCGATGTCGTGCAGGTGCTCGCGCGTGCGTCGGTGGCCGATGCCGCGCTCGTGGCCGAGATGATCGAGTTCCGGCCAATACGCGTGGATATAGCGTGGCGGGCCGTCCGCGCGCAGCAGCCGTTCCAGCAGGCCGAACAGGCCCGTCAACGAGCGGTAGCCGTGCACGGCGGCGGGGCCGGCGTGCTGGCGCGTGTAGGCGGAGCCCACCAGGCGCCGCGCGGTGACGACATGGCAGTCGCGGGCGAGGCGCGCCGCGAGCGGCGGACTGCGGTACAGCGTCGCAAGGTCATCCGCCGGCAGCGAGCGGCCGTTTCGCACCCTCGCCAGCAGCGGCAGCACGACCTCGTCGCGCGCCTCGAACGGCGTGAACCAGCCGAGCAGGCCGTGGCTCGCCGGCGACTGCCCGGTGAAAAACGTGGTCACCGCCGCCGCGGTGGTGGCCGGGCACACGCTGCGCAAGTCGACGAGCCGATTGTTCGACAGCGGCCCGCCGGGGCTGGCGTGGGCCAGGTACTCGCTGCCAAGACCATCGATGATCAGCAGCACCAGGCTGCGCTTGGTGGCGAGCGTTAAAGGATCGAGCGGGGGCAGCGCAGATCCTGCACACGCGCCGCCGGCGGCGCGCTCGATGCTCGCCATGAGATTGAGCGTGCCGGGCGCGGCAAAGTCTTCGGCACTGACGCAGGTCAACGAACGTTCTGGTTTAAGCATGCAGACTGTTATAAATAGGCTTCGGGCGCGCCGACGCCCGCACGCCGTCGACTGGAGTATCGACCATGAATGCACCCCGCAGTGATTTGCCGGTCCGCACCTGGACTGACCACACCCACGTGCCGTACTACCTGTACACGGACGATGCCGTCTACCGCCAAGAGCTGGACCGCATCTTCTACGGCCCGTTCTGGCATCCGGTGGCGCTGGAAGCGGAACTGCCCAAGGTCAACGACTACAAGACCATCGTGGTCGGCGAAACGCCGCTGATCGTGACCCGCGTTGGCGCCGACGAGTTCGCCGTGCTGGTGAATGCCTGCGCCCACCGCGGCGTGCAGATCACCACCGAGTTCAAGGGCAGCGCCACCGACTTCAGCTGCCCGTACCACGCGTGGGCGTACGACAACTGCGGCAACCTTCGCAACGTGCCGGGCGAGGACCGCTTCCCGGACAACTTCGACAAGCGCCACTACGGCCTGCGCCGCCTGCGCGCGCAGCTGTGGAACCAGGTGCTGTGGGCGACGTTCGACGACGCCGCGCCGCCAATCGAGGAGTTCTTCGGCGAGGTGGCGGACTCGATCCGCGCCGCGCTCGGCGGCGGCGATCGCAAGCTGCAACTGCTCGGTTATCAGAAGATCGTCTTCAACTGTAACTGGAAGGTGTACATGGACAACGACGGCTACCACGCCGGCCTACTCCACACCGCCTTCCGGATGCTGAACTACCAGGGCGGCAAGGCCGATCTGGTGGCGGATGGCGCGGCCGGCCACTGGGGCTCGCACTACGGTGCGCACCGCATGGTCGACAACGGGTATCTGGCCGACGCATCGCTGGTGATGACCGAGGGCGACGAGCGCACCGCGGCGGTGAACCTGCTGCGGCCGGTGACGCAGGTGGTGAAGCATCTGAACGCCATGAACTTTCGCTTCGGCCGCCCGCTGGGACCCGACAAGACCGAGGTGCACTACACGTATCTCGCGTTTGCCGACGACCCTCCGGAGCTGCTGCAGCACCGCATCCGCCAGTCGGCCAACCTGCTGGGGCCGAGCGGTTTCGTCAGCATCGAGGACGGCTCGATGTTCGAGCGGGTGCAGAAGGCCATGGGCGCGCCGGGCGGCGAGATCAACTTCCTGAAGGGCCTCAAGGAAAGCCCGGACGGCCACCACAGCCTGCAGAACGACGAGGCCGGCAACACGCCCTGGTGGCGCTACTACAAGCAGGTGATGGGACTTTGAGCATGAACGTGATTCTGGACCCCGGCCTGCTGGCGCGGGTCGATGCCCTGCAGCAGGCCTACGCCCATGCGCTCGACCGGCGCGACATGCAGGGCTGGCTGGCGTGCTTTGCAAGCACCGGCCGCTATGAGCTCACCTCGGCCGAGAACGTGCGCCTGGGGCTGCCGGTCGGCATGATGCTGGACGACTGCCACGAGCGCCTGCGCGATCGGGTGAAATTTGTGAACGAGGTATGGGCGAGCGTGGTCGATCACTACCAGCCGCGGCACATGCTGTCGCGCGACCTGTGCGCCTGGGGCGACGACGGCGCCATCGCCGCCAGCACCAACTTCTCGGTGTTCTACACCAACGCCGAGGGCAAGTCGGCGCTGCTGGCGACCGGGCATTATGAGGATTTGATCGTCGACGAGGGTGGTGCGCTGCGTTTTGCTGCCAAGCGGGCGGTGATGGATACCGCCGTGCCGTCGCGCTACATCATCTATCCACTGTGACGCGCTGCCGGCGCGGTTCAAAACCGCGCCGGCAGCGGTTTCTTGAGCACGATGCGCTGGCGGTTGGTGTCCACGTAGCCGCCGCGGCGCAGTTCGCGCAACACCCGCGCCACCATCTCGCGCGACGCGCCGATGCGCGCCGCCAGTTCGCGCTGGGGCGGCGGATTCATGATCACGCGCTGCCCGTCCTGGTCCACCGACAGCTCTCGAAACAGTTGCGCCAGGCGATGGTAGACATCGCCGAGCGCATACCCGCGCACGGTGGCCGTGAGCCCACGGATGCGCTGGCCGAGTGCTTCCAGCAGCCGATCGGTGGCCTGCGGGTAGGCGATCAGGAGGCTGCGCAGCGCCGGCCCGGGTACCGTCAGGAAGCGCGCCGGAGTCGTGGTGATGATTGAGGCCGAGCGCAGGCCATCGCCGAGCAACGCCAGTTCCCCGAACCAGCTGCCGGCCTTGAGCGTGTTGACCGTCGCCTCCTTGCCGTCGTTGCCGGTGATGAACACGCGCACCTCCCCGGTCAGCAGGAAATACACCGTCGTGCTGGCGTCGCGCTCGCTCATCAGCAGGTGGTCGGCCGGGGTCGTGCGCACGCGACCGATCTGCTGCAAGCGCTGCAAATCGTCATCCGACAGCGGTTGCAGGATCGAGAATTGTGCGAGTTCGGAAGCCAGTTGCTGTGCCATTCTTCCGGTCCGGGGGGTGCGGTGAGCCGATCGATTATCCGGGTGCCGGTTCGGCCGGTGCAAACCTGGACCGCGCTCGGTATCGCCGGGCTGGTGTGGTTGCTCGGGCTGCTGGCCTGGCAGGTGCCGGGTGCCGATCGGCTGGAGCGGGACGTCACCCTGCCGTGGTTGTTTGCGAGCCGCGGCCCGCGGCCGGCGCCCGCCGAAGCGCTGATCGTCTCCATCGACTCGGAGTCTGCCCGCCGGCTCGGTCTGCCGTCGCGCATTTCGGACTGGCCGCGCAGTGTTTATGCCCGGCTGATCAAGCGCACGGCGGCGGCCGGGGCCGACGTGATCGCGATCGACGTGTTCTTTGCCCGGGCGCGGCTGGGTGCCGGGGACAAGCAGTTGGCGAGCGCCATCGCCGACGCCGGCAACGTGGTCCTGTTCGGCCGCATGCGGCGGGAGGTGCGGGCGGTCTCCGAGGCCCACAGCGACAGTCAGGTGATGGTCGACCGCCTGTACCGACCGTATCGGCGTTTTGCGGACGCCGCCGCCGCGGTGGCGCCGTTCGTGCTGCCCAAGGCGCCGGCGCGGGTCGATCGGGTGTGGTTGTATCACCCGGCGGCGCCGACGCTGGCCACCCTGCCGGCGGCGGCGCTGCGCGTGCAGGTGCAGGGCAACGTTTGCCCCCCGCCACCGGCCGCCACGGCGCTGCAACGCGCGGCCTGCGATCTGGCCGCGGGCGAGCCGGAGCGGCAGCTCAACTTCTACGGTCCGCCGCACGCCGTGCGGGTGCTGTCGGCCGCCGACGTGCTGCTCGGCACGGTGCCCGACCTGCGCGGCAAGGCCGTGTTCATCGGCCACATCGAAAAGTACTTCCCGGCGCAGCTCGACAGTTTTCCGACCGTGGTGGGGCGGGAGGACGGGCTCGACCTGTCCGGGGTGGAGATCGCCGCTACGGCGTATCTGAACCTGCTGCGGCAGGAATTTCTGCACACGCCGCGCGCCGCGGTCATGGCGGGTGGCCTGGCCGTGTCGGCGCTGGCACTGGCCGGGCTTTTTCTTGCCCTCGGCGTGCTGCCGGCGCTGGTGTTGGCGGCGACCCTGGCCGGCGGCGTCTACCTCGCGGTATTGCTCGTCTTCAGTCGTTGGAACGTATGGCTGCCGCTCGTGCCGTGGCTGGCGCAGGTGGCCGGAGCCCTGCTGGCGGCGATCGCGCTGCGCGCCCGTGCGAGCGGTCGCGAGCGGGCGCAGGTGGTGGCGGCGTTTCGTCCGTACCTGCCGGCGCACGTGGTGCAGGCCGTGGCGCGCGACGCGTCGGGCGCGTTGGCCAGCCACCGGTCGCGGCCCATCCGCGCCGTGTGCCTGATCAGTGACGCGGCCGGCTACGCCGCGCTCGGCGAGCGCCTGCCGGCCCGGCGGCTGCACGAACTGGCGAACCGTTACTTCGCGACGCTGCTGGAACCCATCCACGCGCAGCAGGGCATCGTGACCGACATCGTCGGCGACTCCGCGCTCGCCCTGTGGCCGCTCCTGCACGCCGGAGTTGGTGCGCGCCTGCGTGCCTGCCGGGCAGCCATGGACATCCAGGCGGCGCTGGCGAACTTCGAGCTGCCCGGCGGCGGCCGGCTGCCGACGCGGATCGGCCTCCACCTGGGCGAACTGGTGCTGGGTCCGGTCGGCGCCGGCGAGCATTTCGAGTACCGGGCGATTGGCGACGTGGTGAACACGGCCAGCCGTATCGAGGCGCTGAACAAGCAGCTCGGCACGCAGGTTCTGGCCAGCGCCGAGGTGGTGGCAGGACTTCCGGACATCGACTGTCGACCGATCGGCCGCTTCGTGCTGGCTGGCCGGGAGCAGGCGCTCGCGCTGTACCAGCTGACAGGCGTCGCCGCGCGCGCCAGCACCCGGGTGCTGTTCGAAGAGGCGCTCGCCGCCTACGCCGCCGGGGACGTGCGCGCCGCGCTTGGCGCGTTTCAGGCAGTACAGGCGGCCGATCCGGACGACGGCGTGACGGCGTTTTACCTGCGGGCGCTGGAGCGGGGCGACGCCTTGCGCGAAGACGGCGCTATCGTCACTGTAAAAATCTGACGTTATGCTGAGGAGCGCGTTGCCCGCGTTGCCCGCGTGGCCATTGGGCGCCGCCTCGCCGCGGGCCTTCCGCCGGTAGCGATCCGCGCGCCGGCGGGCGCGCCGGTTTCAATCCCGAACAATCAACAACAAGGAAGTCCGCATGGGCCGGATAGTGGCCGACTTGCGAGCGTGGGTGGCGATTGCGCTGCTGCTGGCCGCGGTGCCCGCGTGCGCCTGCGAGGCGTGGGTGGCGCGGCTTGCCAGCGCGCGCGGCGTGGTCGAGGCGCAGGTCGACGCCGACGGTCCGTGGCGCGCGGCGCGCGCGGGCGACCGGTTCTGCTCGGACGTGTCGGTGCGGGTGGGCGCCGCCAGCAGCGCGGTGCTGGAGCTTGCCAACCAGACTGTCGTGCGCTTGTCGGAACAAAGCGCCGTGTCGTTCCGGCGTAGCCCTGATGCGGCCGTGTCGGCCGTGCAGGTACAGCACGGACGCGGGCATTTCCTGAGCCGCACGCCGCAGCGCTTCAACGCCGCCACGCCGTATCTGAATGCCGCCATCGACGGTACCGAGTTCCTGCTGGTGGCCGGCGATGTGGCCGATCAGCTGACGCTGTTCGAGGGCCAGGTGACCGCGGCCGGCCGCACGCTGAAGCCCGGCGAGAGCCTGCGCGTGACACGCGCCGGCGAGACCGAGGTGCGGGTCGGCGCCGGCAGTCGCGACGGCCTGGACTGGGCGCTGCATTACCCACCGCTCTCGGGAACGGCGCTGGCCGAGGCGCGGGCACGGCTCGCTGCTGGTGACGCCGCGGCAGCGCAGGAACTCGTGCAGGCTGTCAGGGAAGGTGCCGAGCCGCCGCAGCGCGCCGAAGCGCTATCGCTGCAAGCAGTCATCGCGCTGGCGCGCGGTGAGACCACCGAAGCCGATCGTCTGAGCGCCGAGGCGACCACACTGGCGCCGACGGTGCCCAATGCCTGGCTGGCGCGCTCGTACGCGCGGCAGGCGGCGTTCGATCTGGCGGGTGCGAGGCAGGCGGCCAGCCGCGCCGCCCAACTTGCACCCGCGGACGACCTTGCCGGCTTGCGCCTGGCCGAACTCGACCTGGCCGCAGACGATCATCGCGCCGCGCGGCGCCGGGCGCAGGCGGTGCTAGCCGGCCCGCAGGCGGGATATGCCCGGCGGCTGTCGGGTTTTGCGCAGCTGGTGGGCGACGACGCCCCGGCCGCGCAGGCGCAGTTCGAGCAGGCGAGCGCCGCCGATCCGCTCGACCCACTGGCGCGCCTGGGCCTGGGCCTGGCGCTGATCCGCCAGGACGATCTCGCCGCCGGCCGCCGGCAGATGGAGATCGCCGTCAGTCTCGACCCGGGCCAGTCGCTGCTGCGCAGTTATCTCGCCAAGGCGTACCTGGCCGAGCGGCGCGACCACCCGGCGCAGGCCGAGCTTGGCCGCGCCCGGGAACTCGACCCCGCCGACCCGACGCCGTGGTTTTACGAGGCGCTCGGCCTGCTGGCGGCCAACCGGCCGGTCGAGGCGCGCGCGGCGCTGGAGGAGTCGGTCAAGCGCAACGACAACCGCGCCGTGTACCGCTCCAAACTCCAGCTCGACGAGGATCTGGCCGCCCGCCAGGCCAGCAGCGGGCGCGTGTACGAGGCGCTCGGCTTCGAGCAGCTGGCCCGGCGCGAGGCGAGCGCCGCGCTGGCCAGCGACCCCACCGACTTTTCCGCCCACCGGCTGCTGGCGGACAGTTACCTTGGCCTGCCGGACCACGAAACCGGCCGCCTGTCGGAGCTGCTCCAGGCGCAGTTGTGGCAGCCGCTGAGCGTGCTGCCGCTGCAGCCCCAGGCGCGAGCGGAGGATCTCGGCATCCGCCAGGGCGCGGTGTCCCTGCAAAGCGGCCTCAACGAATACACGCCGCTGTTCGTGCGGGACGGGGTGAGCGTGCTCGCCAGCGCCGTCGGCGGCGGCGATGGCCTGTTCAGCAACGACGTCATGGCCACCATGCTGTCGGGGCCGCTGTCGATCTCGGCCGCGCAGTTCGGGTACAGCACCGACGGCTTTCGCGACAACGCCGACCAGGACATCGACCTCTACGACCTGTTCGCGCAGTGGCGCGTGGCGCCCGGCACCAGCGTGCAGGCCGAGGCGCGGCGTCGGCGCGAGGAGCGCGGTGACATTGGTCTTTATCCGTTCGACGACGTCGACTCGCCGACGCTGCGCCAGTTCCGCGACCGCGACACCTACCGCCTCGGCCTGCGGCACGACTGGGCGCCCGGCCACAGCACGCTGCTGTCGGTACAGCGCGAGAGCGTGCACGAGGGGCAGGATTACGAACTGGAGATTCCGTTCCCGTTTCCGCCGCCGACCACCATCACAGTGCCGTTCAAGGTGCGAGGCGACAGCAAACCCCTGCTGGTCGAGGCACAGCAGGTGGTCTCCGGCGCCGCCGGGCGTCTGCTGTTGGGCGGTGGTCACTACCGTGCGAACGGTGACGTCGACATCAACGGCTTCATGCTCGATCAGCACGACCGCCAGCACAACGGCTACGCCTACGGTTACGTCGACGGGCCCGGCGGCACGCAGTGGACACTCGGCCTGGCCGTGGATTCAGTCGATGCCGACGTCGTCGACAAGACCCGCTGGAGCCCCAAACTTGGCCTGGTGTGGGCGCTCGACGATCGCACCACGCTGCGCGCCGCGGCGCTGCGCGCGGTGCACCGCGAGCTGATCGGCAAGGGCACCATCGAGCCGGTGCAGGTGGCGGGCTTCGTGCAGTTCTTCGACGACGTGATCGGCACGCGCAGCGACCGCTACGCGCTGGGTCTGGATCGGCGTCTGCTCGATGGTCTGGACGTCGGCGGCGAGGCGAGCTGGCGGCGCCTCGAAACGCCGTACCTGGCTTTTCCGAACACGCGCGAGGTCAGCCAGGACCGTCAGCAACTGCACAGGCTGTACGGTTACTGGACACCGGCTGCGCGCTGGGCGCTGCGCGCCGAGTACCGCTACCAGAAACGTACCCACTCCGATGAGGCGCCACGCGGGGTCGAGTCCGGCAACTGGGGGATTTTCGATCTGCGCACGCACAGCGTGCCGCTGGGTGTGCGTTACAGCCACCCGGCCGGATGGCTGGCCGATTTCGCCGTTACCGGCTACCGGCAGAACGGTGATTTCGTGGTCACCACCAATGGCGAGCAGCGCCACGCCCGCGACAGCTTCTGGCTGAGCGACGCGCGCCTCGCTTACCGGCTGCCGCGCCGGCTAGGACTGGTGAGCGTGGGGGTGAGAAACCTGTTCGATACCACGGTGCAGTTTCAGGATACCGACCCGCAGAATCCGGAGCTGTACCCGGAGCGTCTGCTGTACGGCAGCGTGAGCTTGATGTTCGATTGATAGGCCGACGCAAGGGAGGATGAGCAATGAGGATGTGGTGCAAGACCGGTTGGGCGGCAGCCGTGCTGCTGGCCTGCGCAGCGTTGTCCGGCTGTGGCCAGGAGAAAGCCGCCGAGCCGCAGGCGAGTCCCTTTGCCGGCCTGCCGTTCGTGCTGGTGCCGGATCAGAACGGCAACCTTGAGCCGCGGACGCCCGACGGCAAACCCATCGCCCCGAGCGATGTGCCACCGCCGGATGCGATCAAGGCCATTCGTGGTGTCAGTCAGGTGACCGTGCTCAAGGCTGAAGGCTCCTGCTACTACTGGGTCTTCATTCTCGGGCGTTGGTATCTGATTCCCTGCTGACCCCCGCGCCGGCGGGCGGTTCAGCGCAGCCCGAGCACGTCCTGCATGTCGTAAAGCCCGGCCGGCTGGCCGGCTAGCCAGGCCGCGGCGCGCAGCGCGCCGCGGGCAAAGGTGAGGCGGCTGCTCGCCTTGTGGGTGATCTCGATGCGCTCACCCTCGCCGGCGAACAGCACCGTGTGGTCGCCGACGATGTCGCCGCCGCGCACCGTCGCAAACCCGATCGTGCGCCGGTCGCGGGCGCCGGTCTGGCCCTCGCGGCCGTAGACGGCGCAGTCGGCGAGATCCCGCCCCAGCGCGTCAGCCACCACCTCGCCCATGCGCAGCGCGGTGCCGGACGGCGCGTCCACCTTGTGGCGGTGGTGCGCCTCGATGATCTCGACGTCGAAGTCGTCGCCCAGCACCTGCGCCGCCTGCCGCAGCAGCGCCAGACACAGCGTGACGCCGACGCTCATGTTGGCGGCGAACATGACGGGCGTGCGCGTGGCGGCAGCGGCGAGTTCCGCCTTCTGCGCGGCGGTCAGGCCCGTGGTGCCGACCACCAGCGCGCGCCCGCTCGCCGCGCAGGCCGCTGCGTGCGCGAGCGTGGCGGCGGGGCTCGTGAAGTCGATCAGCACGTCGAACGCGCTCGTGGCGAGCGCGTCATCGGCCGTGACGGCGATGCCGTTCGCCGGCAGGCCGGCCAGCACGCCGGCATCGAGCCCGAGCGCGCTGCTGCCGGCGTGCTCGAAGGCGGCCGCGAGCGCGAGCCCCGGCCGCTCGGCGCAGGTGGCGATCAGCGTGCGGCCCATGCGGCCGGCGGCGCCGGCGATGGCGATGCGCAGCGGGGTGGCGGCGGTCATGCGGGGCCTCGTGTGGAGTGGGTCCGGGGCAGGAGGCCCCGGCATGAATCGAGGGTGTCACCCTCGATTCATGGAGCGCCGCGCGGGTGTGACCCGCGCGGCAGCGAGCTGAAAATTCCAGGGAGGGAATTTTTCAGCAGAACTAATCGAAAAAGCGCTTCACGCGGTCGAGCCAGGACTGCTCGCGCGGGCGGTGGTGTTCGCCCATGGTCTCACCAAGTTCGCGCAGCAGTTTCTCCTGCCGCTCGTCGAGGTTGACCGGCGTTTCCACCGTGGCGCGCACCATCAGGTCGCCCACCTCGCGCCCGCGCACCGACGGCATGCCCTTGCCGCGCAGGCGAAACACGCGCCCGGTCTGCGTGCCGGCCGGCACACTCAGGCTGAGCCGCCCTTCGAGGCTCGGCACTTCGAGCTCGCCGCCGAGCGCGGCCGTGACCACGCTGATCGGCACCTCGGTATGTAGATCACCGCCGTCGCGCTCAAACAGCGCATGCGGGCGCAGATGAATGTCGACGTAGAGGTCGCCCGGTGGGCCACCGCGGCGGCCGCCCTCGCCCTCGCCCGACAGACGAATGCGGTCGCCGGTGTCAACGCCGGGCGGGATTTTCACCTCGAGCTTTTTCGGCTTCTGTACGCGCCCGGCGCCGCGGCAGTCCGGGCACGGGTCGGTGATCACCTGCCCGGCGCCGCGGCACTGCGGGCAGGTCTGCTGCAGCGAGAAGAAGCCCTGCTGGATGCGCACCTGGCCGTGGCCGCCACAGGTATTGCACGCGACCGGCTTGGTGCCGGGCTTGGCGCCGCTGCCGTCGCAGGTGTCGCAGTTGACCAGCACCGGGATGTCGAGCGTGGCGGTCTTGCCGCGAAAGGCTTCCTCCAGCGTGATTTCGAGCTCGTAGCGCAGGTCCGCGCCGCGGCCGGCACTGGCCCGCCCGCCGCGCCCGCCGCCGCCGCCAAAAATGTCCGCGAACACGTCGCCGAAGATGTCGCCAAAGCCCGCGCCGCCCGGCCCACCCGGCCCGGCCTGCTGATTGAGCCCGGCGTGGCCGTAGCGGTCGTAAATGGCGCGCTTGTCGGCGTCCGACAGCACCTCGTAGGCGGCCTGGACTTCCTTGAAGCGCTCCTCGGCCTCGGCGTCACCCTGGTTGCGGTCCGGGTGGTACTTCATGGCCAGGCGCCGGTAGGCCTTCTTGATTTCGCTCTCGTCGGCCGTCTGTGGCACGCCGAGCACTTCGTACAGATCCTGCTGCGCCATGGTGTGGGTGGTCTGTGGGGCGGTTCAGTACACGAACCCCGGCGCGGTGCGACCCGGCCGGGGTTCGGTTTCCTACCTGCTCTGTGGCCTGTTCTCTGGCCTTCGCCTTGGCCTCAGTGGCCGTCGCGCACTTCCTTGAACTCGGCGTCGACCACGTCGTCACCGCTGCGGCCGCCGGGCGCGGCGTCGGCTGCGGGCTCGGCCTGCTCGCCGCCGCCATACATCTTCTCGGCGAGGCTGGCCGAGGCGGCCGACAGCGCTGCGGTGGCCGCCTCGATGGTGTCCTTGTCATCGCCGCGGGCGGCGTCCTCGGTGGCCTTGATGGCCTCCTCGACGCGGGTCTTCTCGGCGCCATCGAGCTTGTCGCCAAGGTCCGCCACCGTCTTTCGCACCTGGTGCACCAGGTTGTCGGCCTGATTGCGGGCGTGCACCAGCTGCGCCGCCTTGTGGTCTTCCTCGGCGTGCGCCTCGGCGTCGCGCACCATGCGCTGGACTTCCTCATCCGACAGGCCGCTGGAGGCCTTGATGACGATCTTCTGCTCTTTGCCGGTGGCCTTGTCCTTGGCCGACACGTGCAGGATGCCGTTGGCGTCGATGTCGAACGTGACCTCGATCTGCGGCATGCCGCGCGGCGCCGACGGGATGTCGGTCAAGTCGAACTTGCCGAGCGACTTGTTGCCGGCCGCCATCTCGCGCTCGCCCTGCAGCACGTGCACGGTCACCGCGGTCTGGTTGTCGTCGGCGGTGGAGAAGGTCTGCGCGGCGCGGGTCGGGATGGTGGTGTTCTTCTCGATCAGCTTGGTCATCACGCCGCCCAGCGTCTCGATGCCGAGCGACAGCGGCGTCACGTCCAGCAGCAGCACGTCCTTGACGTCGCCGGCCAGCACGGCGCCCTGGATGGCGGCACCGACGGCGACCGCCTCGTCGGGGTTCACGTCCTTGCGCGGCTCCTTGCCGAAGAAGTCCTTGACCGCGTCCTGCACCTTCGGCATGCGCGTCTGGCCGCCGACCAGGATCACCTCGTCGATCTGGCTGCCGGACAGGCCCGCATCCTTGAGCGCGGTGCGGCAGGGCTCCAGCGTGCGGGTGATCAGGTCCTCGACCAGCGATTCGAGCTTGGCGCGCGTCAGCTTGATGTTGAGGTGCTTCGGCCCGCTCGCGTCGGCCGTGATGTACGGCAGGTTGATCTCGGTCTGCTGCGTGGACGAGAGCTCGATCTTGGCCTTCTCGGCGCCTTCCTTCAGGCGCTGCAGCGCCAGCGGATCGTTGCGCAGATCCACGCCGGCGTCCTTCTTGAAGGTGTCGGCGAGGTAATTCATCAGGCGCACGTCGAAGTCTTCGCCACCCAGGAAGGTGTCGCCGTTGGTGGCCAGCACCTCGAACTGGTGCTCGCCGTCGACTTCCGCGATCTCGATGATCGAGATGTCGAACGTGCCGCCGCCGAGGTCGTACACGGCCACCTTCTGGTCGCCGCGCTTCTTGTCGAGGCCGTAGGCCAGCGCGGCCGCGGTCGGCTCGTTGATGATGCGCTTGACCTCGAGCCCGGCGATGCGCCCGGCGTCCTTGGTGGCCTGACGCTGGCTGTCGTTGAAGTAGGCCGGCACCGTGATCACGGCTTCCGTCACCGGCTCGCCGAGGTAGTCCTCGGCGGTCTTCTTCATTTTCTGGAGCACGCGGGCGGAGATTTCCGGCGGCGCCATCTTCTTGCCGTCCACTTCCACCCAGGCGTCGCCGTTGTCGGCCTTGACGATCTTGTACGGGACGATGTCGATGTCCTTCTTGACCACCGAGTCCTCGAAGCGGCGGCCGATCAGGCGCTTGACCGCGTACAGCGTGTTGTGCGGATTGGTCACCGCCTGGCGTTTGGCAGACTGGCCGACCAGCACCTCGCCGTCCTTGCTGAAGGCGACGATGGACGGGGTGGTGCGGTCGCCCTCGGCGTTTTCGATGACGCGCGGCTTGCCGCCTTCCATGATGGCGACGCACGAGTTGGTGGTGCCGAGGTCGATGCCGATGATCTTGGCCATGGGTGTTCTCCGTGAACGGGTGTGGTCTATGCCGCCAACATGGGTGCGGTGGGCGGCCGTTTCAAGCGCTTATTTCGAGACGATGACCATGGCCGGACGCACCAGCCGGTCGTGCAGGCGGTAGCCGGTCTGGACGACCTGCACCACGTGGTTGGCGGGCAGGTCGGCGGAATCCGCCAGCGCCATCGCCTGGTGCAGTTCCGGGTTGAAGGGCTCGCCGTGCGGGTGCACCTCGGTC
This sequence comes from Immundisolibacter sp., assembly GCF_050250495.1. Lineage (GTDB taxonomy): Bacteria > Pseudomonadota > Gammaproteobacteria > Immundisolibacterales > Immundisolibacteraceae > Immundisolibacter. The sequence continues at coordinate 115,345 of NZ_JBFWOM010000006.1, forward strand.
AGACCCGTCTTGGCGAGCGCCTTGTCGAGGATGCCGAGCGTCATGCGCGTGCCTTCGACGATCTTGTCGAGCGCGGTCGCCGCGTCGAGGCTGTCGACATTGGCGGCGCTGGCGGCCTTCAGCGCCTCCTGCAGGCTGTCCTTGACCGGCAGCAGTTCGGTGACCAGCGCTTCCACGCCGTAGCGGGTGGCGTTCTGCAACTCGCGCTCGTAGCGGCGGCGCAGGTTGTCCATCTCGGCGTGGGCGCGCAGCATCTGGTCGCGCGCCTGCTCGGCGCGGGCCTGCGCCTGCTCCAGCGTCTCGGTGCTGACCGTCTCGGTCGGCGCCGCGTCGGCGGGTGTTTCCGGGGTCGGCTGCCCGTCGGCCGCCGGTTCGGTTTGATCGCTCATGGCTTGCTCTCGCAGAAAGATCGAACGAGCCGGCGCCGCGCGGGCATCCGGTGGTCGCCGGCTCAGGTGGGGTTCGGCAGGCGCCGATTCAAGGCCGCGCCGAGCAGGCGGGCGGTGACGTCCACCACCGACACCACGTGCTGGTATGGCATGCGCTGCGGGCCGATGACGCCGAGCACGCCGACCACCTGGCCGTCGATCTCGTAGGGCGCCGTCACCAGGCTGAAGTCGCCGAGGAACTGGTAGCCCGATTCGGCACCGAGAAAAATCTGCACGCCCTGCCCGTGCAGGCATTCGTCCAGCAGGCGCAGCAGCTCGCGCTTCTCGCCGAAGGCCTGGAACAGCGCCTGCAGCTTGCGAAGATCGGCCGCCGGATCGGCCTGCGCCAGCAGGTTCGACTCGCCGCGGATCAGATAGTCGCCGGGCGCGGTGTCGGGCGGCGGCGGCGCGAGCTGGTTGGCAAGATCGAGCATGGCCTGCATCAGCGCGCCGACTTCGGTCTGGGCGCGCGTGAGCTCGTCGAGCAGCGCGCCGCGCACCTGGGCGAGTGTCTTGCCGGCGTGGTGTTCGGTCAGGTAATTGGCGGCGCGGTTGAGCGCGGCCGGGTCCGCCTTGCTCGGCTGGCGCACCACCCAGTTGTGCACGTCGCCGTCGTCGGTGACCAGGATGACCAGCAGGCGTTCGTCGGACAGCGGCACGAAGTCGACATGCCGCAGTCGCGCCACGTCGCGCCGCGGCAGCAGCACCACGCCAGCCTGTTGGCTCAGGTCCGCCAGCAGGCGGCCGGCGGTTTCGACGAGATGGCCGGGCTCGCTCTGGCCGAGCCGGTCGCGCAGCGCGCCCTCGGCGGCGGCGTCCATGGGCTGCGCGCGCAGCAGGGCGTCCAGAAACACGCGCAGGCCCTTGGCGGTCGGCACGCGGCCGGCCGAGGTGTGCGGCGCGGCGATCAGGCCGAGCTGTTCGAGATCGGCCATCACGTTGCGCAGCGTGGCCGGGCTCACGCCCAGACCGAGATCGCGCGCCAGCGTCTTGCTGCCGACCGGCCGGCCGTCGGCCACGTAATGCTCGACCAGCCCGCGCAGCAGGCGCTGGGCGCGTTCGCCAAGGGCTTCGGGGCTGGAGTTGCGGGACGCGGGCACGGCGTTCGAATGAGGCGTCTTGAAGGGTGCTCTCGCCATACTATAGACAAATGACCGACCGTCCCCGCAGCCCCATGGCAGGTCCTGTCCCCGCGTCCGTGGGCGCGGCGGGCGCGGCTGTGCGCGCGGAAAACGCCGCCGAGACATTGGCTTTCGCGCGCCCCACGCTGATCTCGCAACGCGACGACGCGCTCGTGCGCCAGCTCGCCGCGCGCCTGCAGGACGACTTGCCGCGCCTCGGTTGCGCGGTCGGCGCGCTGCGCATCGACCCCGGCTGGGACGCGGCGCGGGACGACGCCGCGCGCGCGCAGCTCACCGCGGCCGGCACGGATCTGGGCATCGTGCTCGGCGGCGACGGGACGCTGCTGGCGGCGGCGCGTATTGCGGCGCCACTCGACATCCCACTGCTGTGCATCAACCTGGGTCGGCTCGGTTTTCTCGCCGACATTTCGCCGGGCGAGACCTTCGACACGCTGCCGGCCATCCTGCGCGGCGCGTTCCGGGCCGAAGAGCGCTTGCAGCTGCATGTGGAACTACACCGCGCCGGCCGCCTGCTGCACACGGCCAGCGCGCTCAATGAGCTCGTCCTGCACAAGTGGGACAGCCTCAAGATGATCGAATTCGAAACCCGCTCCGGCGGCCGGCTGCTGCACCGCCAGCGCGCCGACGGCGTGATCGTGGCGACGCCGACCGGCTCCACCGCGTACGCGCTGTCGTCCGGCGGGCCGATCGTCTACCCGGACCTGCGCGCCTTGGTGGTGGTGCCGATCTGCCAGCACACGCTCGCCATCCGGCCGATGGTGCTCGGCGCCGACCAGCCGCTCGAAATCGAACTCACCAGCGACAGCTGGTCCAAGGCGCGCGTGGTCTGCGACGGCCAGCAGAGCCTGCCGCTCGAAATCGGCGACCGGGTGCTGATCCGCGCCCGCGAGCGCTCGCTGCGCCTCGTCCACCCGGCGCACTACGATTACTTCGACCTGCTGCGCACCAAGCTGCACTGGGGGAGCTGACGGTGCTGGTGGCGCTGCGCATCGACAACTTCGCCATCGTCGAGACGGCCGAGCTCGAATTCGAGACGGGTCTGACCGCGCTCACCGGCGAGACCGGCGCCGGCAAGTCGCTGGTGGTGGACGCGCTGCTGCTGGCACTCGGTGAGCGGGCCGGGACTGATGCCATCCGCGCCGGTGCCGAGCAGGCGGAGGTGACGGCGGTATTCGACGTCGGCGCCGTGCCGGCGGCGCAGGCCTGGCTTGCCGACAACGAGCTCGATGCCGGCGACGAGTGCATTCTGCGGCGCACCGTGCGCGCGGACGGCCGCTCGCGCAGCTTCGTCAATGGCCGCCCGGTGGCGGCCGGCCTGCTGCGCGAACTCGGCCAGCGGCTGGTGGACATCCACGGCCAGCACGCCTACCAGGCGCTGCTGCGCCCGGCCGCGCAGCGCGCGCTGCTGGACCGCTACGCCGACGCCGGGCCGCTGCTGGCGCAGGTCGCGACCGCCTTCGACGCCTGGCAGGCCGCCGCGCGCGCCATCGAGGACGCCGACCGTAACGCCGCCGGCCGCGTCGAGCGCCTGCACCTGCTGCGTTTTCAGGCCGACGAGTTCGCCACGCTGGCGCTGGCCGCAGACGAGTGGCCGCAGCTCGATGCCGAACTGCGCCGCGCCGGCCATGCGCAGGCGCTGGCCGAGGGCGGCGCGGCGGCGCTGCAGGCGCTCGACGACGACAGCGCCGGCGCCTATCGCCTGCTGACGCAGGCGGCCGGGCAGTTGCAGCGGCTGGTGGGCTACGACGCGCGCCTTACAGAGCCGCTCGCGCTGCTCGACGGCACGCTCGCGCAGGTGGCCGAGGCCGGCTCGGCGCTGCGCCATTACCTCGATGCGCTCGATGTCGACCCCGCGCGCCTGCGGTGGCTGGAGGCGCGCGTGGCGGCGGTGATGGCGCAGGCGCGCAAGCATCAGGTAACGCCCGATGCGCTGGCCGGCGTGCAGGCTGCGGTGGAGGCGGAACTCGCCGCGCTCGACGACGCCGGCCCCGGCCGGGCGGCGCTCGATCAGGCGCTGCGCGCCGCCTGGCAGCGCTACGAGGCCGCCGCCGCGCGGCTGACAGCGGTGCGCGAGGGCGCCGCAACGCGGCTCGCCGAGATCGTCAGCGACACCATCGGCGGGCTCGGCATGCCGGGCGCGCGTTTTGCGGCGGCGCTCACCCCGCTCGCCGCCGGCGAAGCGAGCGCGCAGGGCGCCGAGCGGGTCGAGTTCCTGATCCGGGCCAACACCGGCGACAGTGCCCGGCCACTTGCGCAGGTGGCGTCGGGCGGCGAGCTGTCGCGCGTGAGTCTCGCCATCCAGGCCGCCACGCTGGCGCAGGGCGACATCCCGACCTTGATTTTCGATGAGGTGGACGTCGGCATCGGCGGCGCGGTGGCGGAGACCGTCGGCCGCCTGCTGCGCGGGCTCGGCGGCGAGCGGCAGGTGCTGTGCATCACGCACCTGCCGCAGGTGGCGGCGCAGGCGCACCAGCACCTTCGGGTCAGCAAGCAGTCCGACGCCACGCGCACCACCACGGCGGTGGAGCACCTGCCGGTGGCGGCGCGGGTGGATGAACTCGCGCGCATGCTGGGCGGCGTCAAGATCACCGAGCGCACCCGCGCCCACGCCGCCGAGATGCTGGCGGCAGCGCAGGTCTGAGCCATGGCCGACGCGATCATCACCCTGCGCCCGGCGCGTCTTGCCGACGTACCGGCCATCCACGCCCTGCTGCGCGAGCAGGCGGCGGCCGGCAACCTGCTGCCGCGCACGCAGGAGAATCTCGTGCGTCACGTGCGCGATTTCGTGGTCGCCGAGCGCGATGGCGCGGTGGCGGCGGTCGGCGCGCTCGAAATCATGGGGCCGGATCTGGGCGAAGTGCGCAGTCTCGCGGTGGCGCCGGCGTTTCACCGCCAGGGGCTCGGCGAGCGGCTGACGCGCGCGCTGCTCGACGCGGCGCGCGCGGTGGGTCTCAAGCGTGTGATGGCGCTGACCTACGTGCCGGGCTTTTTCGGTCGGCTGGGCTTCGAGGTGGTCAGCAAGGACGACCTGCCGGAGAAGGTCTGGCAGGTGTGCGTGAAGTGCTACAAGTTCAATCGCTGCGACGAGATCGCGGTGATGCTGCGCCTCGATGGCCCGGAGGCGACCGGCGCGTCTGCCGTCGCCTGACCGGAACCTGACTCAACGACCGCGCTCGGCCATCTCGCCCTGGCACTTGGCGCACACGCCGTGGATGTACAGGCTGTGGTCGGTTACGCGAAAGCCGCGTTCGGCCGCCACGCGCTGCTGGGCCGCCTCGATGGCGTCGTCGCGGAACTCCAGCACCGCCCCGCAGCGCTCGCACACCAGGTGATCGTGGTGGCAGGGCCCGAGCCCGGTGCCGAGCTCGAACACCGACCGTTCGCTCTCGAAGTGGTGCCGCTGCACCATGCCGGCCTGCTCGAACTGGGTGAGCACGCGGTAGATGGTGGCGAGGCCGACTTCCTCGTCCGAACCGAGCAGGGCGCGGTACACGTCCTCGGCGGTCACGTGACGCTGCGAGCTCGTCTCCAGGAACTCCAGGATCCGCAGACGTGGTGTGGTGACCTTCAGGCCGGCCTTGCGCAATACGTTGCCGTTGGCCATGGGCGTTCTCTCGGGGGAGGCAAGCAGCCGCGATGGCGTCGCCACGGGTGCGGCACCCGCGTGCCGGTCGCGCTGCGGGGGCATTGTAGACTAGCGGCCATCTGACTTCCCGGCCACCGGCCGGACTCCTTGCCCGGAACCCCTCGATGCACCGTGTACTGTCGGCTGTGGCCGTCATGCTTCTGCTCGGCGCCTGCGCCGGCCGTCAGCCGGTGGCGGAAGACCGCCCGTTGATTCCGGCGCTCGCCGCGTACCGCATGGACATCCGCCAGGGCAACGTGGTCGACGCCGCCATGCTGGCGCGCCTGCAACTGGGCATGGACCGCGAGCGCGTGCGCACGCTGATCGGCACCCCGCAGCTGATCGACCCGTTTCGGCCGGACCGCTGGGACTACACGTTCACCGAGCGCAAGGGTTACCAGGAGCGCACGCAGCGCAACGTGACGCTGGTGTTCGAGGGCGATGCGCTGGCCAGGGTCGAGGGCGACGTGGTGCCGGTGGCGGGCTCGCGCGAGAAGAACCTGCTGACCGCCAGCACGCGCACCACGGTGGATGTGCCGGCGGAAATCGAGAATCAGAGCCGGCTGGCGCGCCTGCTAGGGGGCGACGACGGCGGCAAGAAGAAGGCCGGTCGGCGCGACCTCACCCGCTTCGTCAAGACCGAAGAAGCGCGCCAGTACGAGACGGTCGAGGGTCCAGACGCCAAGGTGCCGGCTAGCGACGGCGGGACGGGCCAGGCCCAGCCTGCGCCGGACGACGAGGGCCAGGGCATCTTCGACGGCCTGCTCGGGCGCGGCGAGAGCTGATCGGCGGTTGAACAAGGGCTTCCCTGCCCTTGTTCAACTCGGCTCGTCGCGGCGCCGGTCCGCGACGTCCCATCCTCAGCCGCTCGCCGGCATCTGGTTGAAGTAATCGCAGTAATCCCACAGCGGGCACTTCGGGCAGCGCGGTGCGTCCTGACAGATGCCCTCGCGCAGGTGAAAGCCGCTCGCGAAGCGGAACATCTGCGCGCTGATCGCCCAGCGGCTGGCGCCGCTCGCCGCGTGCATGGCCTGCATCACGGCGTTGAAGTCGTCCGGCTTGGCGCGCGCCGGCAGCAGACCCAGGCGCTTCAACAACCGCTGCGCGTGGTCGGTCTTGAAGTAGTACGCAAAGCCCGAGGTCAGCAGGAACCACTCGCCGGCGCTCGGGCCGACGCTCGCAAAGCGGCGGGCGATTTCGGTGTGCAGACGGTGCAGTTCTGCGTCCGGAAAACTGCGCAGCCAGGCGTGGAACGAGCCGTGCTCGGCGGCGATCGCCTGCACCACGCGGGCGTTGCCGATCACCGACTCGATCTTGCGCCGGTTGCGGATCAGCGCCCGGTCGGTGACCAGCGGCGCGATGCGCGCCGCGTCCCAGGTGGCAAGTTCCGCGATGTCGAAGCCGGCAAACGCGGCGTGCGTGGCGGGCCACTTCTGGCGCACCACCTCGCGCGAGAAGCCGGCCGCGAACATGTGAAAGCACAGCTCCTCGAACAGCGACCGGTCGTCGTCGTGCTGCGGCAGGATGGCCCACTCGGCCGGGTCCGGCAGCCGCTCGGCGCCGTCCACGTCGAGCCGCTGGCAGGCGGCGTCGACGCGCGTGTGCAGGTCGGCCAGGTGTTTGGTGTCGATCAACTTCATTGCGGCGCGCGGGCGGTTGACGGCGGCGGCGATGGTAGCAGCGCCCCGTGCCGGCCCGCCGGGGGCAGGTCCGGACCGCCTGGGTCGGACTGATAGACTACGCACCCGCCCAGCCCCCCGTGCCGGCGACGCCACGGCGTCGTCAGCGTGATCTGCCTTTCCGGAGTGAAGCCCGTGTTCAGCCGCGCCCATACCCTCGCCGATTTCGACCCCGAACTGTGGCAGTCCATCGAGGACGAGGCGCGCCGGCAGGAAGAGCACGTCGAGTTGATCGCGTCGGAGAACTACGCGAGCCCCCGCGTGCTGGCGGCGCAGGGCTCGCAGCTCACCAACAAGTACGCCGAGGGCTACCCCGGCCGGCGTTACTACGGCGGCTGCGAGTACGTGGACGTGGCCGAGCGCCTGGCCATCGAGCGGGCGCGGCAACTGTTCGGCGCCGACTACGCCAACGTGCAGCCGCACTCGGGCTCGCAGGCCAACGCGGCGGTGTTCATGGCGCTGATGGAGCCGGGCGACACGCTGCTGGGCATGAGCCTCGCCCACGGCGGGCATCTGACGCACGGCGCGCCGGTCAGCTTCTCGGGCAAGATTTACCGCGGCGTGCAGTACGGCATCGACGTCACGACCGGCCTCATCGATTACGCGCAGGTCGAGCGCCTGGCGCACGAATGCCGGCCGAAGGTCATCGTGGCGGGCTTCAGCGCCTACTCGCGCGCCATGGATTGGCAGCGGTTCCGGGCCATCGCGGATGCCGTCGGCGCGTATCTGGTGGTCGACATGGCGCACGTGGCGGGTCTCGTGGCGGCGGGCTTGTACCCGAACCCGGTGGCGATCGCCGACGTCACCACGTCCACCACCCACAAGACCCTGCGCGGCCCGCGCGGTGGCCTGATCCTGGCGCGCGCCAACCCGGACATTGAAAAGAAACTCAACTCGGCGGTGTTCCCCGGTGGCCAGGGCGGGCCGCTGATGCACGTCATCGCCGCCAAGGCGGTGTCGTTCCTGGAGGCGCTGCAGCCGGGCTTCAAGGACTACCAGCGCGCCGTGATCGACAACGCGCGCGCCATGGCGGACGTGCTGATGCAGCGCGGCTACAAGGTGGTGTCGGGCGGCACCGACAACCACCTGTTCCTGGTGGACCTCATCGACAAGGGCCTGACCGGCAAGGCGGCCGAGGCGGCGCTCGGTGCCGCCAACATCACCGTCAACAAGAACGCCGTGCCCGGCGACCCGCAGAGCCCGTTCGTCACCAGCGGCATCCGCATCGGCACGCCGGCCTCGACCACGCGCGGCTTTGGCGTCGCGGAAGTGCGCGAGCTGGCCGGCTGGATCGGCGACCTGCTCGATGACCTCGACAACACCGCCGTGCAGCAGCGCGTCAAGGCGCAGGTGCTGGCGCTGTGCGAGCGGTTCCCGGTGTATGGCGACTGAGGGATTGCATCGCCGGTGCTGCGCCGCCGCGCCGCAAGCGACGCTGTGGGAGCGGCGCCCTCGCCGCGAATCGTGTGGGGAACATTCGGCCCGGGGACGGGCCTCCCACACCCCGTCCGCACCCGACAGGTAACCCGCCGGTGCGCTGCCCGTTCTGCGCCGCGCTCGACACCCGCGTGGTGGACTCGCGCCTGGCAGAGGAAGGCGACCGGGTGCGTCGGCGGCGCGAGTGCCTGAGCTGCCAGGCGCGTTTCACCACCTTCGAGCAGGCGGAGCTGACCTGGCCGCGCATCGTCAAGCGCGACGGCGGCCGCGTGCCCTTCGACGAGGCCAAGCTGCGCGCCGGCATGGAGCGCGCGCTCGAAAAACGCCCGGTGCGGGCGGACCAGGTGGACGACGTGCTGGCGCGCATCAAACGCAAGCTGCTGAGCCTTGGCGAGCGCGAGTGCAGCTCGCGCCAGCTCGGCGAGTGGATGATGGACGAGCTGCGCGTGCTGGACCCGGTGGCCTACGTGCGCTTCGCGTCCGTGTACCGCAGCTTCAAGGACCTGCGCGAGTTTCGCGACGAGGTGGAGCGCCTCGAACGCGCCACGCGGCCGAAAGGCGGCTGATGGACGACCTCGCCTGGATGCGCCGCGCGCTCGCACTGGCGGAGGGCGGGCGCTACACCGCGGCGCCGAACCCGCTGGTCGGCTGCGTGCTGGTGCGGGACGGTCAACCGGTTGGTCAGGGTTTTCATCGCCGCGCCGGTGAGGGTCACGCCGAAGTGCTGGCGCTCGCCGAGGCCGGCCCGCGCGCGGCGGGCGCGACGGCCTACGTGACGCTCGAACCGTGCGCCCACCACGGCCGCACGCCGCCGTGCGTGGAGGCGCTGATCGGCGCCGGTGTCGCCCGCGTGGTGGCGGCCATGGCGGACCCGAACCCGCGCGTGGCGGGGCAGGGCCTCGCACAACTGCGCGCGGCCGACATCGCAGTCGACTGCGGCGTGCTGGCGGACGAGGCCGCGGCGCTCAACCCCGGGTTCCTCAAGCGCATGGCGACCGGCCGGCCTTACGTGCGCGTCAAGATGGCGCAGAGCCTCGACGGGCACAGCGCGCTTGCCGACGGCGCCTCGCGCTGGATCACCGGCCCCGCGGCGCGCGCCGACGTGCAGCGCTGGCGGGCGCGTTCGCAGGCCATCGTCACCGGCGTCGGCACGGTGCTGGCGGACGACCCGCAGCTCACGGTGCGGGATGTGCCGGACGCGCCGCAGCCGCTGCGCGTGGTGCTGGACAGTCGCTTGTCGGCGCCGCCTGACGCGCGCCTGCTGCGCGAGCCGGGCGCGACGCTGATCGTCACGCGCAGTCCGGATGGCGGGCGTGGCGCCGACCTTGCTGCGGCGGGTGCTGAGATGTTCGCGCTGCCGGGCACCGCGCACGGCGTGGACCTGGGCGCGCTGCTCGACGAACTCGGCCGGCGCGAGTGCAACGAGGTGCTGGTCGAGGCCGGGCCGCGTGTGGCAGGCGCGTTTCTGGCCGCTGGCCTCACCGACGAGCTGATCGTCTACGTCGCCCCGCACCTGCTGGGGCAGGGCGCCCGGCCGGCGTTCGAGCTGCCGGCCGTCGCGCGCATGGCCGACCGGCTCGACCTCACCCCGCTCGACGTTCTATCGTTCGGCCCCGATCTTCGGCTGCGCCTGCGCCCGGCGGCGCGCGCCTGACCTTCCCGGAAGCCTCTGCATGTTCACCGGCATCATCCAGGCAGTCGGCCGCGTGGCCGCCATCGAGCGGCGCGGTGCCGACGCGCGCCTGCACATCGCGGGCCTGCCGCTGCCCGACGGCGCGCTCGGTGAAAGCATTGCCGTCAGTGGCGTGTGCCTGACGGCGGTGGCGTTCAGCGCCGATGGCTTCGCCGCCGACGTGTCCGGCGAGACGCTCGCCTGCACCACGCTCGGCGACTGGACGGTCGGCCAGGCGGTGAACCTCGAACGCGCGCTCGCGGTCGGCGACCGGCTCGGCGGGCACATCATGAGCGGCCACGTGGATGGCGTCGGCGAGGTGGTGTCGCGCCGCCCGGACGGGCGCTCGGAGCGCTTCGCGCTGAGCGCACCGGCGGCGCTGGCGCGCTACATTGCCGCCAAGGGCTCGATCACCGTGGACGGCGTGAGCCTCACGGTCAATACCGTCGCCGGCGCCGAGTTTGGCGTCAACATCGTGCCGCACACGCTCGCCCACACCAGCCTCGACGCGCTGCGCGCCGGCAGCCGAGTGAATCTTGAAGTCGACCTGCTGGCGCGGTATCTGGAGCGCCTGCTCGGCCGCGCCGACGGCGGCGGCATCGACATGAATCTGCTAGCGGAAAATGGCTTCCTGAAACAATGAACGCAATACCCGGGCCCGCCAGGATGCAGCTAAACAGCACCGAAGAGATCATCGCCGACATCAAGGCCGGCCGCATGGTCATCCTGATGGACGACGCCGACCGCGAGAACGAGGGCGACCTCATCCTCGCCGCCGAGTGCGTGACGCCGGAGGCGGTCAACTTCATGGCCCGCTACGGGCGCGGCCTGATTTGTCTGACGCTCACCGAAACGCGCTGTCGGCAGCTGAACCTGCCGCTGATGGTGACCGACAACAACGACAAGAACACCACCAATTTCACCGTCTCCATCGAGGCCGCGCAGGGCGTGACGACCGGCATTTCGGCCGCCGACCGGGCGGTGACGGTGCAGGCGGCGGTGCGGCCCGACGCCCGCCCGGCCGACATCGTGATGCCGGGCCATATCTTCCCGCTGCGCGCCCAGCCGGGCGGCGTGCTGACGCGCGCCGGGCACACCGAGGCCGGCTGCGATCTGGCGCGCCTGGCCGGCTTCGAGCCCGCGTCGGTGATCGTCGAGATCCTGAACGAAGACGGCACCATGGCGCGCTACCCGCAGCTGGCGGAATTCGCCCGCACGCACGGCCTCAAGATCGGCACCATCGCCGACCTTATCCGCTACCGCGTGGAGCAGGAGCGCTCGGTCGAGTGGGTGGCCGAGAGCCGTTTCGAGAGCGAGTTCGGCAGCTTCCGTCTGGTGGCGTTCCACGAGAACGACCACGGCGAGGTGCATCTCGCGCTGGTGATGGGCGACATCCGCCGCGACGAGCCGACTCTGGTGCGCGTGCAGCAGGCGAGCGTGCTGCGCGACATCCTGGGCGCACAGGCGCCCGGCCGCTGGAGCGTGCGCCGCGTGCTGTCGACCATCGCCGATGCCGGCTGCGGCGTGCTGGTGCTGCTGAGCCCGGACGACCTGCCGAAGACCCTGCTCGGCGAGGTGCAGGCGTACAAGCTGCGGCACCTCGGCGTGCCGGTGCCGGGCATCGAGCCGAACCCGGAGCTGCGCATGTACGGCGTCGGCGCGCAGATCCTGTCGCAGCTTGGCGTCGGGCGCATGCGCATCCTGGGCAAGCCGCGTAAACTGCACGGCCTTGCCGGTTTCGGTCTGGAACTGGTTGATTTTGTGCCGCCCGATGCGGGCCGCGAGGCACTTTGAAAGGACTGACCCGCGCCATGACCGCCCCCGTGCATCTTTCCGGCAACCTCGCCGCGCGTGCCGACAGCCGCTACGGCATCGTCGTCGGCCGCTTCAACGACTTCATCAGCGAGCGCCTGCTGGCCGCCGCCATCGACACGCTGTGCCGGCACGGCGTGGCTGAGTCCAACATCACCGTGGCCTGGGTGCCGGGCGCGTTCGAGATTCCGCTCGCTGTCAAGCGCCTGGCGGCGACCGGCCGCGTGGACGCGGTGATCGCGCTCGGCTGCGTCATCCGGGGTGCCACGCCGCACTTCGACTACGTGGCCGGCGAGTGTGCCAAGGGCCTGTCGGCGGTGGCGCTCGGCAGCGGGCTGCCGGTGTCGTTCGGGGTGCTGACGGTGGACAGCATCGAGCAGGCCATCGAGCGCGCCGGCACCAAGGCTGGCAACAAGGGCGCCGACGCGGCGCTGTCGGCGCTCGAAATGGTCAACCTGCTGGCCGCCATCGGCTGACGGAGCCAGTGAACCGATGTCCCGAGCCCGTTCCAAGGCGCGCCGCGGTGCGCTGCAGGCCCTCTATCAGTGGCAGTTGTCGGGCGGCGACGACAGCCTGAATACCATCGAGCGCCAGCTCATCGCGGAGCGGGATCTGGGCGAGCTCGATATCGAATACTTCCACGAACTGCTGACCGAGGTCGGCCGCCGCTGCGGCGATTTCGACCAGCGCATCGCGCCGCTGCTGGACCGGCCGCTCGAACAGCTCGACCCGGTCGAGCACGCGGTACTGTGGATCGGCTGCTACGAACTCGAAGCGCGCTGGGACATACCGTTCCGGGTGGTGATTGCCGAGGCGCTGGAGCTGACCAAGCAGTTCGGCGGCGAGAACGCGCACCGCTACGTGAACGCCATCCTGGACCGCCTGGCGCGCGACCTGCGCGCCGACGAACGCGCGCTGCCGACCTGATCGGCCGCGGCGCAGGCCGGCGGTGCTGCCATGCCCGGTGAGTTCGATCTGATCGCCCGCCACTTCGCCCGGCTCACGCCGCCGCGGGGGGATGTCGCGCTTGGCGTCGGCGACGATGCCGCGCTGCTCACGCCGGCGCCTGGTCATGAGCTCGTGGCCACGGTTGATACGCTCATCGAAGGCGTGCACTTCTTTGCCGATTGCCCGCCGGCCGCGCTCGGCCACAAGGCGCTCGCCGTCAACCTGTCCGATCTCGCCGCCATGGGTGCGCAGCCGGCCTGGGCGCTGCTGGCGCTCACCCTGCCGCGCGCGGACGACGACTGGCTAGCCGAGTTCGCGCGCGGGTTTGGGGATTTGGCGCGCGCGCACGGCGTGGCGCTGGTGGGTGGCGATACCTGCCGCGGGCCGCTTGCTGTCGGTGTCACCGCGCTGGGTCAGGTGCCGACCGGGCAGGCGCTGCGCCGCGCCGGTGCGCGGCCTGGCGACGGTGTGTACGTGAGTGGCGAACTCGGCGCCGCCGGGCTTGCCGTGCGCGCGCGGCGCGGCGAGTTGGCACTGTCTGCGGCGCTGGTGGCGCACGCCGCGCAGCGGCTCGACTGGCCGCAGCCGCGCGTGGCGCTCGGACTCGCGCTGCGAGGGATCGCTAGCGCGGCCATCGACGTGTCCGACGGATTGCTGGCCGACCTTGGCCACGTGTGCGCGGCCGGCGGCGTCGGCGCGCGGCTCGATCTGGGGGCGATGCCGCTGCCGGACGGCGCGCTCACGCTGACACCGTCCGACGAGCTGCTCGGTTCGGGCGACGACTACGAGCTGTGCTTCACGGTGCCGGCGCGCCACGAAGGCGCGGTTTCGACAGTGGCTGAGCAACTTCGACTCACGCTGACGCGCATCGGGCAGATCGAGGCCGAACCTGGCCTGCGGCTGGTCGCTGCTGCCGGTGAGGTGCGCGCCGTGGCGGCGCGGGGCCATGACCATTTCCGCTGAACGCCCGCGCCGGCCGTCCGCGGCGCTGCTGCGCGATCCGGCCTGCGCGCTCGCGCTTGGTTTCGGCGCCGGGCTCGCGCCGCGCGCCCCGGGCACCTGCGGCGCGCTGCTCGGCCTGCCTTTGGCGGCGGCGCTTTCCGTGTTGCCCGTGCCGGCGGCGGTGCTGGTGCTGGCGGCGCTCGGCGCGCTTGGCGTGTGGTGCTGCGGGCGCGCCGGGCGGCGGCTTGGCGTGTCCGACCACCCGGCCATCGTCTGGGACGAGGTCATCGGCATGGCGCTCACGCTGCTCGCGGTGCCGCTTGCCTGGTCGCCCTACCTGCTCGGCTTTGCGCTGTTCCGGCTGTTCGACATCGTCAAGCCCTGGCCGATCGGCGCGCTCGACCGGCACGTCGGTGGCGGGCTGGGCGCGATGTTGGACGACGTCGCTGCCGGCGTGCTTGCTGGCATCACGCTGCAACTGGTCGTGCTGGCGGGGCAACGGCTGGCCTGATGGCGGGCGACGAGCGCCTGTTCTTCGCGCTGTTGCCGCCGCCGGCGATTCAGGCCGAACTCGGGCGTCTTGGCGCCTGGGGCGAGCGCCGCTGCGGTGGCCATGCGGTGGCGCCCGACAACCTGCATCTGACGCTGCTGTTCCTTGGTGAGCTTGCGCCCGGCCCGGCCGCAGCCACGCGCGAGGCCGCGGCGGGTGTGCGCTTCTCGTTTTTCGAGGTGACGCTGGACCGCATCGAATACTGGCCGGGGCCGCGTCTTTACTGCGCGGTGCCCGCCACACCCGTGCCAAGCGCTGCGGCGCTCGCGGCATCCCTGCGCGCCGCATTGCGGGACGTGGTGGCGCTGCCGGAGCGGCCGTTTGCGGCCCACGTGACGCTGCTGCGCCGGCCGCGCCGTCTGCACGAGCTGCCCATGCTGCCGCTCGCCTGGATGGCGAGCGAGTTTTGCCTGATGAGTTCGCGCCGCGTCGGCGGTGAGCTGCGCTACGTGCCGATCGAGTCCTGGTCCTGCACCTGACCCGTGGCGCGCTTCTCCAGCCGGTAGGCGAGCTGACGCCGACTGATGCCGAGCTGGCGGGCGGCCTGGGCAAGGTTGCCGTCCGCCTGTTCGAGCGCCAGATCGATCAGCGTCTGTTCGGCGGCATCGAGCGGACCGAGCTCGGTGTCGAGCAGCGGCGCGAGGCGCTCGCGCAGGCCATTTTCCCCGGCAGGTTCCGGCGCCTTGTGGTGGCCCCGGCCGGCGAGCTGACCGCTGGCGTCGAGGCCGAACGTGCCCGCCGACACCACGCCCTGATCGGCCGTGAACAGGTGCGATACGCCGACCGGCTCGCCGTCGTCGGCCAGCAGCACGCCGCGCTCGATCATGTTTTCGAGCTCGCGGATGTTGCCGGGGAAGCCGTAGCTGAGCAGCGCTTCCACCGCCTGCGGCGCGAAGCCGCCGACGCGCTTGCCGTGGCGCTCGCTGAAGCGGTGCAGGAAATGGCGCATCAGGAGCGGGATGTCGTCGCGGCGCTCGCGCAGCGGCGGGATGCGCACCGGGAACGTGGTGAGGCGAAAGTACAGGTCCTCGCGGAACGTGCCGGCGCTGACGGCGGCCTTGAGGTCGACGTTGGTCGCCGCGAGCAGGCGCACGTCCACCGTGCGCGTCTGGCTGTCGCCGACGCGCTCGATCTCGCCCTCCTGCAGGGCGCGCAGCAGCTTGGCCTGCGCGCTCAAGGTCAGCGTGCCGATCTCGTCCAGGAACAGCGTGCCGCCCTGGGCGCGCTCGAAGCGGCCCGGGCGTGACTCGCTGGCGCCGGTGTAGGCGCCCTTCACGACACCGAACAGCTCGGCCTCGATGAGATTTTCCGGCAACGCCGCGCAGTTGACGGCCACGAAGGGTTGCTCCGCGCGCTTGCCCATGCGGTGCAGCATGCGCGCGAACACTTCCTTGCCGACGCCGGTCTCGCCGAGGAACAGCACCGTCACGTCGGTGGGTGCGGCCTTGCCGAGCAGGTGCACGGCGGCGCCGAAGCCGGCCGAGATGCCGACCACGTCGACCGCCGGGCCGGTGGCGGCGGACGGCGGGTCTTCGTCGTCGCTCGGTTTGCCGAAGCGGTTGACGAATTCCTGCGGACGAAAGTACGGCGCCTTGCGCTGCGTGCGATCCCACTCCTCGACCGTGCGGCCGACCAGCCGGCAGTGTTCGTGCCCCATGGCCCGGCATTCGACCTCGTCCACGATGATCGGCCGGCCGGCGAAGGCGCTGCTGTAACCGCTGCCGTAGCCGACCGCGGTCCAGCACACGGATTCGGCACTCATGCCGAGCGTGCCCAGATGCGCATCGGCCTCGATCGAGTCGTGCAGCAGAAACTCGCCGTAGAACTCGTTGGTGCCGGGATCGGTGCGCAGTTCGCGCACCTCCAGCCAGCCGAAGCCGCTCAGCGCGTGTACCTGCGGGCCCACCGCGAACGCATCGAACAGGTCCCCTTCCGGCCGCACGCGCCGCGCGAGTTCCGCATCGCGGGTGCCTTCGGCGTAGCCCACGAGCTTCAGCGCCGTGCGTGCGCGGGTGAAGCCGACCGCTTCGATCAGCTCGCGGCGCAGCGTGCCGAACGCACTGTTGCGCATGAGGATGGAGCGCCGGTCGTCCAGCCAGATGCGGCCCTCGGCAGGCGCAAAGCGAAGGCGACGAGCCAGATCTTCGATATCCGGAAAGTGTTTGCTGTCACCTTCCCACCGGTAGATCAGGTTGGGTGGATTGACGCCGGCGTTGCGCTTGGGTGAATTCATGGCCTTGACGTAATTGTCAACTCGCGGGATTCGAGTCTATGGGTGATAGACAATTTCGTCTATTGAGCTGCTCCGGTGGCCCCGGTCGATCAGCATGAAGCGGCACCAGTACGACGCTTTTCTGGTATTGGCATGGCATCTGCTGGCGGGTGCGTGCCTGAGTACTGCCGACCGTCGCCGGAGCGCGACGGTCCCGCGTTTCTGCCGCACGCCTCGGCGGGCGAGCGGCAGAGCCGGGCGGCCCGCCATGGATGGCAGGGCATCGACGGGCTCGATGGCGATTCGACCGCCCGCGTGGACCGGCTTCCCCCTTGCCCGGCCAAGCGATCCCGGTCGATTCGCTGCTTCGGCGTTGCCGGGTCGGGGTGTTCGCCCCGACCCGGTTTTTTCCGGCCGACGGTTCGCAAGTTCCTGCCCGCGCTACGGAGAGCCAGTGTCGCCATGGATGGCGACGCGGCGGGGCTTTCGACAAGCTCGCCGTCCGTCGAGATGGCTTTCCAGTGCGGCGCATGGGTGCCGGTTCTCTCGTTCCCGCCCGGCCGCGTCGCGCGCTGTGGAATAATGCGGACCGTTTTTTCGGCACCGGCCATCAGCGCGGGAATCAGCATGGACGACAACAAACTCAAGGCCTTGACGGCTGCGCTCGGGCAGATCGAGCGGCAGTTCGGCAAGGGCGCCGTCATGCGCCTGGGCGACCCCGGTGCCGTGCGCGACGTGGAGGCCATTTCCACGGGCTCGTTGAATCTCGACATCGCGCTCGGCATCGGCGGCCTGCCGCGCGGGCGCATCATCGAAATCTACGGCCCGGAGTCGTCCGGCAAGACCACCATCGCGCTGCAGACCATCGCCCAGGTGCAGCGCAATGGCGGCACGGCGGCCTTCGTGGACGCCGAGCACGCGCTCGACCCGACCTACGCCGAGAAGCTCGGCATCAACATCGCGGACCTGCTGGTCTCGCAGCCGGACACCGGCGAGCAGGCGCTCGAAATCGTCGACATGCTGGTGCGCTCGGGCGCCGTCGACCTGGTGGTGGTGGACTCGGTGGCGGCGCTGACGCCGCGCGCCGAAATCGAGGGCGAGATGGGCGACTCGCACGTCGGTCTTCAGGCGCGCCTGATGTCGCAGGCGCTGCGCAAGCTCACGGGCAGCATCAGCCGCTCGAACACCACCGTCATCTTCATCAACCAGATCCGCATGAAGATCGGCGTCATGTTCGGCAGCCCGGAGACCACCACCGGCGGCAACGCGCTGAAGTTCTACGCCTCGGTGCGCCTGGACATCCGCCGCGTCGGCGCCATCAAGAAAGGCGACGAGGTGGTCGGCAACGAGACGCGCGTGAAGGTGGTCAAGAACAAGGTCTCGCCGCCGTTCAAGACCGCCGATTTCGACATCCTGTACGGTGTCGGCGTGTCGCGCGAGGGCGAGATCATCGACCTTGGCGTGAACCTTGGCCTGGTCGAAAAGTCCGGCGCCTGGTACTCCTACAACGGCGAGCGCATCGGCCAGGGCCGCGACAACACGCGCGAGTTCCTGCGCGCCAATCCGGACATGGCGGATGCCATCGACGCGCAGATTCGCGCCAAGATGCTCCCCGCGCGGCGCCCAGCCGAGGCCCCGGCCTCCGCCTGACGTGGCTGCGCCGTGGATGATCCGGTCGAAGCGGCCTACGCGCAGGCGCTGAAATTGTTGGCCCGGCGCGAGCACGGCCGGGCGGAGTTGTCGCGCAAGCTCAGCCAGCGCGGTCATTCATCCGAGCACATTGCCCCGGCCCTGCAGCGGCTCGATGCCGCGGGTTACCTGTCCGAGGCCCGCTACGCGCAGGCGCGCGTCGCGGAACTGCGCCGGCGACGCTACGGCCCGCTGCGGGCGCAGGCAGAACTGCGCGCCCACGGCGTCGATGAAGCCGCCATTGCGGACGCGGTGCAGGTCGAGGACAGCGACTGGTATCGCGCTTGCGAAGAAGCCTGTGGGCGCACCGCCCGCACCGCGCCCGGCACGCCGGCCGAGCGGGCTCGCCTGCAACGCCAGCTCGCAATGCGGGGCTTCACCACCGCGCAGATCCGCGCCGCCCTCGGCAAGAATTCGTCTGAACGACTCGACAGCGACGACGCATGAACAGCACCGACATCCGCCGCAAGTTTCTCGACTTCTTCGCCGCCGAGGGCCACCAGGAGGTGGCGTCGAGCTCGCTCGTGCCGCACGGCGACGCGACGCTGCTGTTCACCAACGCCGGCATGGTGCAGTTCAAGGACGTGTTCCTGGGCCTGGAACAGCGCCCGTACCGGCGCGCCGCCACGGCGCAGCGCTGCGTGCGCGCCGGCGGCAAGCACAACGATCTCGACAACGTGGGCTACACCGCTCGCCACCACACGTTCTTCGAGATGCTGGGCAATTTCAGCTTCGGCGATTACTTCAAGCGCGACGCCATCCGCTTCGCCTGGCGCTTCCTGACCGAGGTGCTGCACCTGCCCGCCGAGCGGCTGTGGGTCACCGTGCACCCCGAGGACGACGAGGCAGCCGAGATCTGGCTGGGTGAAATCGGCGTGCCGGACAGCCGCTTGCGGCGCATCCCGGGCGACGACAACTTCTGGTCCATGGGCGACGTCGGCCCGTGCGGGCCGTGCACGGAGATTTTTTACGACCACGGCCCCGACGTGGCGGGTGGTCCCCCGGGTTCGCCGGACGCCGACGGCGACCGCTACATCGAGATCTGGAACCTCGTGTTCATGCAGTACGAGCGCCTGGCGGACGGTTCGCTGCGGCCGCTGCCGCGTCCCTCGGTGGACACCGGCATGGGCCTGGAGCGTCTGGCGGCTGTGCTACAGGGCGTGCACGACAACTACGACACGGATATCTTCCGCGGCCTGATCGACGCTGCCGCGCGGGTAATCGGCACCGACGATCTCGCCTCGCGCTCGCTGCGCGTGATCGCCGACCATATTCGTTCCAGCGCGTTCCTGATCGCCGACGGCGTGCTGCCGAGCAACGAGGGCCGCGGCTACGTGCTGCGGCGCATCATCCGCCGCGCGGCGCGGCACGGCGCGCGCCTCGGCGCGGTGGGGCCGTTCTTCCACCGTCTGGTCGCGCCGCTGGTGGCGGCCATGGGCGACGCCTATCCGGAACTCGCCGCCGCGCAGGCGGCGGTCGAAACCGCCCTGCGTGATGAAGAGGAACGTTTCGCGCAGACCCTCTCACACGGCCTCGCTATCCTGGAGCGCGACATGGCGCGCCTGGGCGGGCAATTGATCCCGGGCGAGACCATCTTTCGCCTGTACGACACGTACGGCTTTCCGGTGGACCTGACAGCCGACATCGCCCGCGAGCGCGGGCTCGCGCTCGATCTCGACGGCTTCGAGCAGGCGATGGCGCAGCAGCGCGAGCGGGCGCGGGCGGCGAGCCAGTTCCATGCCGACGAGGATCTGCGCCTGGGCGACGTGCTGGATGCCGCCACGCTCGCCGCGCACCGCTTCACCGGTTACGAGCAGGAGGAAGACCGCGCGCGCGTGGTGGCGCTGCTGCGCGATGGCGAGCCGGTCGAGCGCATAGAAGCCGGTCAGCCGGCTAGCGTAGTACTTGACCACACGCCCTTCTACGCGGAATCAGGCGGCCAGGTGGGTGACACCGGGGCGCTGCAAGGCCCGGCCAGTGCGTTTGCCGTCGCCGACACGCGCAAGGAAGGCGCCGTGCACGTACACGTGGGTACGCTCGAACGCGGCGCACTGTCGGTCGGCGACGAGGTCACCGCCCACGTCGACACCGCCCGGCGCACGCGCATCCGCGCCAATCATTCCGCGACGCACCTGCTGCATGCGGCGCTGCGCGAGGTGCTGGGGCCGCACGTGGCGCAGAAGGGCTCGCTGGTCAACGCCGAGCGCCTGCGCTTCGACTTCTCGCACGGCAAACCCGTGTCCGCCGACGAGCTTGCCCGCATCGAAACGCTGGTCAACGCGCAGATTCGCGGCAATGCCGCGGCCGAGGTGCGCGAGATGGCGCTCGCGGACGCGCAAGCCGCCGGCGCCATGGCGCTGTTTGGCGAGAAGTACGGCGAGCGCGTGCGAGTGCTGCGTCTGGGCGATTTTTCGATCGAACTGTGCGGCGGCACGCACGTGGCCCGCGCCGGTGACATCGGCCTGTTCAAGATCATGTCCGAGTCCGCCGTGGCGGCCGGTGTGCGGCGCATCGAGGCGGTGGCCGGCGAGGGCGCCATCGACTGGCTGCGCAGCGCCGACGAGCGCCTGCGGCGCATCGCCGCGACGCTGCAGGCCGGCGAGGCGGACGTGCTCGACAAGCTGGAGCAACTGCTGGCTCGCCAGCGTGATCAGGACAAGGAGCTCGAACGCCTGCGCGGCAAGCTGGCGAGCCAGGCCGGTGACGGCCTGCTCGATCAGGCGGTCGACGTGGCTGGCGCCAGGGTGCTGGCGGCGCAGCTCGACATCACCGACGCCAAGGCGCTGCGCGAGCAGGCCGATCGCCTGCGCGACAAGCTCGGCAGCGCGGTGCTGGTGCTGGCCGGCGTGGCCGGCGACAAGGTGAGCCTGGTGGCGGCCGTGAGCGCCGATCTCACCGACCGCGTGAAGGCGGGCGATCTGGCCGGTGCCGTCGCGCAGCAGGTGGGCGGCAAGGGCGGCGGCCGGCCCGACATGGCCATGGCCGGCGGCAACCAGCCGCAGGCGCTGCCGGCGGCACTCGCCGGCGTGGCCGACTGGGTGCGTCAGCGCCTCGCCTGACGCAACGCATTTTTCGCAATCAACGTTGGAGCAAGACAGGCAATGGCCCTGATCGTGCAGAAGTACGGCGGGACGTCGATGGGCAGTCCCGAGCGCATCGCCGCCGTGGCCGAGCGCGTCGAGCGCGCCCGCGCGGCGGGTGACGACGTGGTGGTGGTGGTGTCGGCCATGTCCGGCGAGACCGATCGCCTCATCAAGCTGGCGAAATCAGTCAACGCGCAGCCGCCGGCGCGCGAGATGGACGTGCTGCTCGCCACCGGCGAGCAGGCGTCGATCGCGCTGCTCGCCATGGCGCTGGCCGCCCGCGGCGTGCCGGCGCGTTCGTTCACCGGCGCGCAGGTGCACATCCTCACCGACAGCGCACACAGCAAGGCGCGCATTCTGGACATCGACAACGAGCGCCTGCGGGCGTGTCTCGCGGCCGGACAGGTGGCGGTGGTGGCGGGCTTTCAGGGCATCGACGCCGACGGCAGCATCACCACGCTCGGTCGCGGCGGTTCGGACACGACGGCCGTCGCGCTGGCGGCGGCGCTGAAGGCCGACGAGTGCCAGATCTACACCGACGTCGACGGCGTCTACACCACCGACCCGCGCGTCGAGCCGCGCGCGCGGCGCCTGGACCGCGTCACGTTCGAGGAAATGCTCGAAATGGCGAGTCTCGGCGCCAAGGTGCTGCAGATTCGGTCGGTCGAATTTGCCGGCAAATACAAGGTGCCGCTGCGCGTGCTGTCGAGCTTCCAGGACGGCCCCGGCACGCTCATCACTTTCGAGGACCAAGGCATGGAAGAGCCACTCATTTCCGGCATCGCCTTCAACCGCGACGAGGCGCAGATCACCGTGGCCGGCATTCCGGACCGCCCGGGCGTCGCATCCGCCATCTTCGGCCCGATCGCGAAGGCGAACGTCGAGATCGACGTCATCGTGCAGAGCATCGGGCAGGATGGCCTGACCACGATGAGCTTCACCGTGCACCGCAACGACTACGCGCAGGCCATGGCGCTGCTGGCCGGCGTGGTGGCCGATCTTGGCGCGCGCAGCGTCGGCGGCGACGACAAGATCACCAAGATTTCGCTGGTCGGCGTCGGCATGCGCTCGCACGCCGGCGTCGCGGCCACGATGTTCGAGGCGCTGTCCGCCGAGGGCATCAACATCCGCATGGTGTCGACCTCAGAGATCAAGATCTCGGTGATCATCGACGAGAAATACCTCGAACTTGCCGTGCGTACGTTGCACGAGGCGTTTGGCCTCGCCGACGCCAAGGTTTGACAAAACGATCGTTTGTGTTGGAATGCCCGCCGCTGGCGTTGTCCGCGCCGAAACGGACAGCAGGGTCGATTGAATGACGCGTGACCACCGAGCACCTGTGGGGGAAATTGCATGCTTATTCTGACGCGCCGCGCCGGCGAGACACTGGTCATCGGCGACGGTATCGAAATCACCGTGCTGGGCACCAAGGGCAACCAGGTGCGTCTGGGCGTGAAGGCGCCGCGCGACGTGCCGGTGCACCGGGCGGAGATTTACGAGCGCATCCAGCAGGAGCGCGCGGACGCCGTCGCGGTGGAACCGGAGCACGGCTAGCGGCTTTGCGCCCGGCGGGTGAAGCGGGGTATCCTGCGCGCCCTTCGGAGAGATGGCCGAGCCGGTCGAAGGCGCTCCCCTGCTAAGGGAGTATGGGGTCAAAAGCTCCATCGAGGGTTCGAATCCCTCTCTCTCCGCCACTCTTAAGGTTTGACAGCAGGGCCTGCGCATCCCGATAATTTGCGGCTTCGCGCGCCCGTAGCTCAGTTGGATAGAGTACCTGGCTACGAACCAGGCGGTCGGGAGTTCGAATCTCTCCGGGCGCGCCACTTCATAAAAAAAGCCCGGGCGGGGTAACCGCCCGGGCTTTTTTGTTGCCGCTCGACTGAAACCGCGCGGCGCTATGTCATTCAGCCAAACCGGCCCGCAGCGCGCCGTTTGCAGCGCCAGCAGTCCGCGTTCAGTCCTTCTTGTAGTTGTCGTGGCAGTCCTTGCAGGCCTGCCCGACCTTGCCGAACTGCGGCTTGAGCGCGTCGAGGGCGGTGGCCGTCCTGGCGGCATCGGCGAGCTTGCCCGCCTCGGTCTCGAAGGTCTGCATCTTGGACTTGAAGTCGTCCATGTTGTCCCAGATGTCGGGCTTGGCCTCTGAGTCGCCCACCAGGCTGTCGGGAATGAAGCCCTCCAGCGGCAACGCGCTGAGGTAGGCGACGCGCTCGGCCTTGAGCGCGAAGGCCTTCGCATCGAACGGCATCTCGCCCTTGACCATGCCGGCCATCGGGCCGAAGTTCCAGGCGATGGCGTGGTAGACGCCTTGCCGGTAGGCAACGGCGCGCTCGGCCGGGCTGGGGCCGGTGGCGTCGGCGAGGGCGACAGCGCTCATGGCCATGGCGGCGGCACAAAAGAGAGCGGTTTTGCGCTTCACGGGTAGCAAGCTCCTCGGTGGTGGTGGGTGACCGTGGCCGACTCTAGCACAGCGTTTTTGACCGTCCGGCGCGGCGTCGGAGGGCACTTGGCGGGTGCTACCATGCCGGCTTGACTGGTCGTTCAGTGCGCGCATCGACAGGAGGCAAACGGTGGTTTTCGACCTGCACATTTCCGAGGAAATGGACGCGTTGCGCGAGGTCATACGCCGCTTCGCGGAGGCCGAGATCGCCCCGCGGGCGCAGGAGATCGACGTCAGCAATACCTTCCCGCGCGAGATGTGGCCGCAGCTCGGCGAGCTTGGGCTGCTGGGTCTGACGGTGCCGGAGGAGTACGGCGGCACGGCGCTCGGTTATCTCGCGCAAACCCTCGCGGTGGAGGAGATCTCCCGCGCGTCCGGGTCCATCGGCATGTCGTACGGCGCGCACGCCAACCTGTGCGTGGACAACCTGTGCCGCAATGGCACCGACGCGCAGCGGCGCAAGTACCTGCCCAAGCTGCTGTCCGGCGAGCATCTCGGCGCGCTGGCCATGTCGGAGCCCGGCGCCGGGTCGGACGTGGTCGGCTCAATGCGTTGCCGGGCGGAGCTGCAGGACGGCGTGTGGGTGGCCAACGGCAACAAGTTCTGGATAACCAACGGCCCGCAGGCGGACGTTCTGGTCGTGTACATGCGCACGGCCGATCCGGCCACGACCGGCTCGCGCTCGATCACGGCGTTCATTGTCGAGCGCGGCATGAAAGGCTTTTCCACGGCGCAGAAGCTGGACAAGCTCGGCATGCGCGGCTCGGACACCGGCGAGCTGATTTTCCAGAACTGCGAGATTCCACCGGAGAATGTGCTCGGCGAAGTGAACCAGGGCGTCAAGGTGCTGATGAGCGGGCTCGACACGGAGCGCGTGACGCTGTCCGGCGGGCCGATCGGCATCATGCAGGCGGCGCTCGATCTGGTGCTGCCGTACGTGCACGAGCGCAAGCAGTTCGGTGCCGCCATCGGCACCTTCGAGCTCATGCAGGGCAAGCTCGCCGACATGTACACGCAGCTGGTCGCGGCGCGGGCTTTCTCGTACCGCACCGCCGCGGCGCTGGACGCGCGCAGGTCCACACGCAAGGACGCCGCCGCGTGCCTGATGTTCGCCTCCGAGGCATCGGTGCGGGTGGCGCTGGAAGCCATCCAGAGTCTGGGCGGCAACGGTTACATGAACGAGTTTCCCGCCGGGCGGCTGCTGCGCGACGCCAAGATTTACGACATCGGCGCCGGTACCAACGAAATTCGCCGCATGCTGATCGGGCGCGAGTTGTTCGAGCAGACCGGTTGATCCGGTCCGCGTTTTTTCGTCACTTCTTGAGGAGCACACCGCCATGAGCAACGGCGTTGTCATCGTTGCCGCCCGCCGCACGGCCATGGGCGGTTTTCAGGGCCAGTTCGCCAGTCTGTCGGCGAGTGACCTCGGCGCCGCCGCCATCGCCGCGGCGGTGGCCGACGCCGGCGTCGACGGCGCGCAGATCGAGGACGCGCACATCGGCTGTGTGCTGCCGGCGGGTCAAGGCCAGGCGCCCGGCCGCCAGGCGGTGCTGAAGGCGGGCTTGGCGCTCGGCGTGCCGGTGACCACCGTCAACAAGATGTGCGGCTCGGCCATGAAGGCCACGATGTACGCCGTGGACCAGATCCGCTGCGGCGACGTGAAGGTGGCGCTGGCCGGCGGCATGGAGTCCATGACCAACGCGCCGTACATCCTGCCGAAGGTGCGGGCGGGCCTGCGCATGGGCCACAGCGAGGTGCTGGACCACATGTTCTGCGATGGTCTCCAGGACGTGCGCGAGGGCCTGCTGATGGGCGCGTTCGCCGAGCGCTGCGCCGAGAAGCACGGCTTCTCCCGCGAGGCGCAGGACGCCTACGCCATCGAATCGCTCAAGCGCGCCCAGCGCGCCACGCTGGAGGGCGATTCGGCCACCGAGATCGTGCCGGTGACGGTCAAGACCAAGGCCGGCGAGGTGGTCTACGACAAGGACGAGCAGCCGCTGACCGCCAAGCTCGACAAGATTCCGACGCTCAAGCCCGCCTTCAAGAAGGACGGCACGGTCACCGCCGCCAACTCGTCGTCGATTTCCGACGGCGCCGCGGCGCTGGTGCTGATGAGCGAGGAGGAAGCCGCCCGCCGGAACCTGAAACCGCTCGCCCGCGTGCTCGGCCACGCCACCCACGCACAGGACCCGGCCTGGTTCACCACCGCGCCGGTCGGCGCCATCGAGGTGCTGCTGCGCAAGCTCGGCTGGAGCGCCGACAAGCCGGACCTGTACGAGGTGAACGAAGCCTTCGCCGTGGTGCCGATGACGGTGATGCAGGAACTGCGCATCCCGCACGAGAACATGAACGTGTTCGGCGGCGCCTGCGCGCTCGGCCATCCGGTCGGCGCCTCCGGTGCGCGCATCGTGGTGACGCTGCTGAACGCGCTGCGCCGGCGCGGCGGCAAGTACGGCGTGGCCGGCATCTGTCTTGCCGGCGGTGAGGCCACGGCGCTGGCGGTCGAGTTGCTGTAAGCGTCCATGCCATCCGCCCGGCGAGACGCCGGGCGGTTTCCCGCACACGCTCGCGCATCCCCACCCCCCGAAACGCCCCCCCTGTGAAAGCCATTGTCATCGACGACTTCGGCGGCCCCGAGCGGCTGCACCTGGCCGATCGCCCCACGCCGCCCATCGCCGACGATCAGGTGCTGGTCGCGGTGCGCGTGGCGGGCGTCAACCCCATCGACTGGCGCATCCGCAATGGCCAGCTCAAGCAGTTCGTGCCCTACGAGTTCCCGATCATCCTCGGCCGCGAGGTGTCGGGCGTAGTGGCCGCGGTCGGCGCCGCGGTGGCCGGCTTTCAGCCCGGCGATGCCGTGTTCGGCTTCCTGCAGCAGCGCCACATGCACTGGGGCAGTTACGCGCAGTTCGTGCCGACCGAGGCCGCCAAGCTCGCCCACAAGCCGCCGGAACTCGGCTTCGAGCAGGCCGCGGCGCTGCCCGTTGCCGGCCACACGGCATGGCAGGGCCTGTTCGAGGTGGCCGATCTGAAGCCCAGCGAAGTGGTGCTGATCACCGGCGCGGCCGGCGGCGTCGGCAGCATCGCGGTGCAGATGGCGCACAACGCTGGCGCGACGGTGATCGCCAGCGCCAGCGCCGCCAATCACGACTACGTGCGCCAGCTGGGCGCCGACTTGGCGGTGGACTACCACGCGCCCGATTTTGCGGCCGAGGTCGCCAAGCACTTTGCGCAAGTGGATGTCATCTTCGCCGCCTTCGCCGGGCCGTCGCTGCAGGGCTGCGCGCCGCTGGTGCACGCCGGCACGCGCATCGTGCTGCTGAGCCCGGAGGCGACCGAGGCGGACATGCGCGTCGGCGGCGTCGCGTCGCGCATTCTGATCGCCCGCGCCGACGGCGCGCAGCTCGAGAAAATCGCTGCACTCGCGGTGCAGGGGCGCATCCGGCCACACATCGCCGCCGTGCTGCCGCTGGAAGACGCCGCCCGTGCGCACGAGATGAGCGCGACCCAGCGCACCCGCGGCAAAATCCTGCTGCGCGTGGCGGCGGACTGACGCCGACCCTGCCGGGGCGGAGCCCGGGGCAGGATGCCCCGGCGTGAACCGAGGGCCACGCCCTTGGTTCACGGAGCCGCAGCGCGGGCCTGTACCGCGTTGCGGCGAGCAAGAAAATTCCATGGATGGAATTTTTTTGTCCAGTCGACAACGAGGAAGGAGTAACGGTGTGCCGGTACTGGACAGCAAGCTGAATTCCGCCACCGCCGAGTTCGCCGCCAACGCCGCGCACAACAGCGCGCTGGTGGCGGACCTGCGCGCCAAGCTCGCGCAGTACGCGCAGGGCGGCCCGCCGCAGGCCAAGGCCAAGCACAGCGCGCGCGGCAAGCTGCTGCCGCGCGAGCGGGTGGAAGCGCTGCTCGATCCGGGCACGCCGTTCCTGGAGCTGTCGCCGCTGGCAGCGTTCGGCCTCTACGACGACGAGGCGCCGTCGGCCGGCATCGTCACCGGCATCGGCCGGGTGTGTGGGCAGGAGGTGGTGATCGTCGCCAACGACGCCACCGTCAAGGGCGGCACCTACTACCCGCTGACGGTCAAGAAGCACCTGCGCGCGCAGCAGATCGCGCTCGAAAACCGCCTGCCGTGCATTTATCTGGTCGATTCCGGCGGCGGCTTCCTGCCGCTGCAGGACGAGGTGTTTCCGGACCAGCACCACTTCGGGCGCATCTTCTACAACCAGTCGGTGATGTCGGCGGCCGGCATCCCGCAGCTCGCGGTGGTGATGGGCTCGTGCACCGCCGGCGGCGCCTACGTGCCGGCGCTGTGCGACGAGACGGTCATCGTGAGAAATCAGGGCACGATCTTCCTCGGCGGCCCGCCACTGGTGAAGGCCGCCACCGGCGAGGTGGTGACGGCGGAGGAACTCGGCGGCGGCGACGTGCACAGCCGCACGTCGGGCGTCACCGATTACCTCGCGCGTAACGACCTGCACGCGCTCGGCATCTGCCGCGACATCGTGGCGACGCTGAACCGGCAAAAATCGGTCGAGATTCCGCTTCGCGAGTCGCAGCCGCCGCGCTACGACACGCAGGAGCTGTACGGCCTGGTGCCCGCCGACGCGCGCCAGCCGTTCGACGTGCGCGAGGTCATCGCGCGCCTGGTGGACGGCTCGGAATTCCAGGAGTTCAAGCAGCTCTACGGCAACACGCTGGTGTGCGGCTTCGCGCACCTGTGGGGCCATCCGGTCGGCATCATCGCCAACAACGGCATCCTGTTCTCGGAATCCGCGCTCAAGGGTGCGCACTTCATCGAGCTGTGCTGCCAGCGGCGCATCCCGCTGCTGTTTCTGCAGAACATCACGGGTTTCATGGTGGGCCGCGAGTACGAGAGCCGCGGCATCGCCAAGGACGGCGCCAAGCTGGTGCACGCCGTAGCCAACGCGCAGGTGCCGAAGTTCACGGTGATCATCGGCGGCTCGTTTGGCGCCGGCAATTACGGCATGTGCGGGCGCGCCTACGGGCCGCGATTCCTGTGGATGTGGCCGAACGCGCGCATCTCGGTGATGGGCGGCGAGCAGGCGGCGAGCGTGCTGGCCACGGTGCGGCGCGACAACATCGAGGCGCGCGGCGATGCCTGGTCCGCCGAGGCCGAAGACGCCTTCAAGGCGCCCATCCGCGAGCAGTACGAGCGCCAGGGCCACCCCTATTACGCCACCGCGCGCCTGTGGGACGACGGCGTCATCGACCCCGCAGACACGCGCACGGTGCTGGGTCTCGCGCTGTCAGCATCGCTGAATGCGCCTATCCCTGAGCCGCGCTTTGGCGTGTTCCGGATGTGACGGAGGCCCCCATGCAGCCGCTGCAAACCATCACCCATGCAACCGACCACCGCGGCGTCGCCACGCTGACGCTGAACCGCCCGCAGGTGCACAACGCCTTCAACGACGTGGTGATTGCGGAACTCACGCACGTGCTCGGCCTGCTGGGTGCCGATACCTCGGTGCGCGCCGTGGTGCTGACCGGCGCCGGCGAGACCTTCTCGGCCGGGGGCGATCTGAACTGGATGCGCTCGATGGTGGACTTCAGCGCCGTCGAGAACGAGGCCGACGCGCTCAAGCTCGCGCAGTTGCTGGAGACGCTCGACCGGCTGCCCAAGCCCACCGTGGCGCGCGTCAACGGCGGGGCATTCGGCGGTGGTGTGGGTTTGATCGCCTGTTGCGACATCGCGGTCGGCGTGGACACGGCGCGGTTTGGCCTGACGGAAGTCCGCCTCGGCCTCGCGCCGGCCACCATCGCGCCCTACGTGGTGCGCGCGATGGGTGCCCGTCAGGCGCGGCGGTATTTCCTCACCGGCGAGCGCTTCGACGCCCGCCACGCGCTGCGCATCGGCCTGCTGCATGAAGTGGTGGAGCCGGACGCGCTCGACGGCACCGTGCACACGCTCACCGACTATTTGCTGCACGGCGGCCCGCTGGCGCTGACCGCCTGCAAGCACCTGGTGGACGACGTGAGCGGGCAGACTGACCGCGACGCGCTCAAGCGCGACACCGCCGCGCTGATCGCGCGCCTTCGCGTGTCGGACGAAGGCCAGGAGGGCCTGCACGCCTTTTTCGCCCGCCGGGCACCCAACTGGATGCGCTGATGTTCGACACGCTTTTGATCGCCAACCGCGGCGAGATCGCCTGCCGCGTCATCGCCACCGCGCGCCGGCTCGGTGTCCGCACCGTGGCCGTGTACTCGGACGCGGACGCGCAGGCCCGCCACGTGCGCCTGGCCGATGTGGCCGTGCGCCTGGGTCCGGCGCCGGCGGCGCAGTCGTACCTCAACATGGACGCGCTGCTGGACGCCGCCCGGGCTAGCGGCGCGCGGGCCATCCACCCCGGCTACGGCTTTCTGGCCGAGAACGCCGCCTTCGCGCGCCGCTGCGCGCAGGCGGGCTTGATCTTCGTCGGCCCGCCGCCGGAGGCGATCGAGGCCATGGGCGCCAAGGACGCCGCCAAGCGTCTGGTGGTGCGGGCGGACGTGCCGGTGGTGCCGGGCTTCGACGCGCCGGGCGCGGACGACGCGCAGCTCATCGCGGCCGCGGCGAAGGTCGGCTACCCGCTGCTGGTGAAGGCGGCGGCGGGCGGCGGCGGTCGCGGCATGCGCCGCGTGGACGGCGCCGATGGCCTTGCCGACGCCATCGCCGGCGCGCGGCGCGAGGCGCTGGCCGCCTTCGGCGACGACGCGCTGCTGCTGGAGCGCTACGTCACCGCGGCCCGCCACGTCGAGGTGCAGGTGTTCGCCGACGCGCACGGCGCCGCGGTGCATCTTTTCGAGCGCGACTGCTCGGTACAGCGGCGGCATCAGAAGGTGGTCGAGGAAGCGCCGGCGCCGAACCTGCCGGATGCCACCCGCGCCGCCATGGGCGCGGCCGCGGTGCGCGCCGCGCAGGCGGTCGGCTACCGCGGCGCCGGCACGGTGGAATTCCTGCTGGCGCCGGATGGCGCGTTCTATTTCCTGGAAATGAACACGCGCCTGCAGGTGGAGCACCCGGTCACGGAGGCGATCACCGGGCTTGATCTTGTCGAATGGCAGCTGCGCGTGGCGGCCGGTGAGCCGCTGCCGCTGGCGCAGGCCGACATCCCGCGCCGCGGCCACGCCATCGAGGTGCGCCTGTGCGCGGAAGACCCGGCGCGCGGCTTTCTGCCCGGCGTCGGGCGGCTTGGCACGTTTGCGCTGCCGGCGCCCGGCCCCGGCCGGCGCGTCGACACCGGCTTCGACCCCGGCGACACCGTGTCGCCGCACTACGACTCGCTGCTCGCCAAGCTGATCGCGTATGGCGATGACCGCGAACAGGCGCGCGCGCGCCTGCTCGCCATGCTCGCCGAGACCGCCAGCGTGGGCGTGGCCACCAACGCGGCGCTGCTGGAGCGCATCCTCGCCGCCGACGATTTCGCGGCCGTGCGGCACCACACGGGCTGGCTGGAAGGCGTGCTGGACGAGCTCACCGCCCCTGCCGCGCCGGGCATCGACGCGCTGCTGGCGGCGACCGTGCGCCTGACGGACGACGAGCGCATCGCCGCCCGGTCGGGCGCGGACGACCGCTCGCCCTGGGCACTGGCGGGCGCGTTCCGCGTCGGCGTGCCGGCGGTGCGCCGCGTGCTGTGGCAATCGCCGGACGACGCGCAGCACACCGTCACCCTCACCGGTCGCAGTGACGGTGGCTACGACTGGCAGTGCGGTGACCTCGATGGTGGCCTCACCGGCACGGTGACCGGCGACGCGGTCAGCGTGGACGGCCCGACCGGCCGGCAGACCTGGCGCGTCTGGCGCGCCGGGCAGGACGTCGAACTCGCCGGCCCGCAGCGGCTTCGCTTGCAGTACATCGACCCGCTCGCCGCCGAGGCCGGCGAGGAAGAAGCCGAACTGCGCCTGACCGCGCCGCTGCCCGGCAAGCTGGTGCAGATGGCGGTGGCACCCGGCCAGACCGTGACCAAGGGCGACCTGCTGCTGGTGCTGGAGGCCATGAAGATGGAGCACCGCATCCACGCCCCGCACGACGGGGTGATCGAGACCGTCGGCGGCCAGGTGGGTGACTTCGTGCCGGCCGACTCGGTGCTGGTCAGCTTCGTCGCCGGGGACGCCTGACATGAGCCTTGCGGCATTGCCGGGCCGCATCCGCCTGTGCGAAATGGGGCCGCGGGATGGTCTTCAGAACATCCCGGACACGGTGCCGCTGGCGGTCAAGCTGGGTCTGATCGAGCGCCTGCAACAGGCCGGGCTGGGTTACATCGAGGTCGCGGCCTTCGTGAGCCCGAAGGCGGTGCCGCAGATGGCCGACAGCGAGGCGGTATGCGCCGGCCTCACGCGCCGGCCGGGCGTGACCTACGCCGCGCTCGCGCCGAACGTGCAGGGGCTCGAACGGGCCATGGCCGCCGGCATCGGCGAAGTCGGCCTGTTCACCGCCGCGTCGGAGGTCTTCTCGCAGCACAACACCCGGTGCAGCATCGAGGAATCGCTCGCCCGTGCCACGGCCATCGCGCAGCCGGCCCACGCCGCCGGCGTGCGCCTGCGCGGCTACGTGTCCTGCGTGCTCGGCTGCCCGTACGAGGGCGCCACCGACCCCGGCCGGGTGGCGGAACTCGCCGCGGCGCTGTTCGAGCTCGGCTGCTACGAGGTGTCGCTCGGCGACACCATCGGCGTCGGCACGCCGGGCAAGGCGCGGGCGATGGTGCAGCGGGTGCGCGAGTCGGTACCCACGCAGCCGCTGGCGCTGCATTTTCACGATACCTACGGCCAGGCGCTGGCCAACATCCTGGCCTGTCTTGATCTTGGCATCGCGAGCGTGGACGCCTCGGTGGCCGGCCTTGGCGGCTGCCCGTACGCGCCCGGCGCCAGCGGCAACGTGGCGAGCGAGGACGTGGTCTACATGCTGCACGGACTTGGCGTCGCGACCGGTGTCGATCTCGACGCCCTGTGCCGGGCCGGCGCCTACATCAGCGAGCAGCTCGGCCGGCCATCGGCCAGCCGCGCCGGGCGGGCACTCGCGGCGCGGCACTGATCATCCACGCAGCGTGTCGCCCTCAACGAGGGCGACACGTTTCCCATCCCTTGGCAGCGGCGAGTGCGGAATCGGCGCTTCAGGCGCCGGTCGGCGTCGCCAACGTGCCGCCGCCCTGCCCGGCAGGGGCGTGGAACCGGCGGTGCACCTCGATGTTGTCGGGCTCCAGCGCAAACGCCGTCTGGTAGCTCACGTTGTGTTTCACGTGCTCGTCGTAGCGCAGGAACCAGACCCTGTGCATTTTGTAGAACGGCACCGTCGGGTACAGGTGATGGATCAGGTGGTAGTTCTGGTACACCAGCAGCGGCGTCAGCAGCCACTCCCAGCCCATGCGCATGGTGGTGGCGAGGTACGGGTCCTCGTGGTGGCTGACCAGCGCCGGGTGGTGCGGCAGGATCACGAACACCACCGCGATCAGGAACAGCGAGATGCGGGTCGGGATGAACCACAGCATGAACAGCTCATAGGCGTATCCCATCGCGATCAGCGTGCCTACGACCGCCACCAGGCAGGTGTAGAACACGACCAGTTCCTTCTTGTGCTTCTTCACCAGGTGCTGGCCGCGGGTGAAGAAGTACCAGATGTACCAGCCGTCAAACAACGCCCAGCGCAGCGGCGCCTGCCAGCGCGGCGTGTCGTGCTCGAAGCGGTCCGGGTCTTCGGTGCCGTTGGCGTGGATGTGGTGCTGGTTGTGCAGCCAGCGCAGTGCCACCATCGGCGCGTACGGGAACAGGAACAGCAGCGATACGTCGGCGATGGTTTCGTTCAGCCAGCCGATGCGCGAGATGGCGCGGTGCGCGCCGTCGTGAATGGGGCTGAACAGGCCGTAGCTGAGCAGGCCGTTGATGACGGCGCCGGCCCAGTAGCTCATCTCGCCGGTCAGGCACAGGTACCACACCACGCCCATGCCGCCGAGCATGAGCACCGCCAGCAGCGCGGTCGGAATGGCCAGCACGGGCGCGCGCATGTAGTCGCGCAGGAGCTGTTCGCTGGGGGATTGCGTTTGGGTCGCCATCGGTTCTCATCTCCTTGAGAGCGTTTTGTCCATGCGGCGGGCTGCCGCGCTGCCGAGGCGCAGGGTGCTCGATGCTGCGGGGGAGGCAGTCGGGGAGATGATCCGGTGCGCGCCGGCAGGTGTCTTGACCGGCGTCAACGGCCGCGCGTGGGTGGCGCGGCCGCGCGCGGGTGGCGCCGGTCAGCGCCGGGAGACGACTTCGTCGAGGCGACGGCGCGGCGTAGGGGCGGGCAGTTCGGCCGGGTAACCGATGCTGATGATGGCGACCGGGTCCAGGTGCGCCGGCAGGTCGAGCTGGGCGCACACCTGCTCGCGGTCGTAACGGCCGACCCAGGCCGAGGCGAGGCCCGCCGCGACTGCGGCGAGCTGCGCGTAGGCCGCCGCGATGGTGGCGTCCTGGGTGGCGAACAGCGCGCTGCCGCGGTCGCCGAAACGCTCGTGCGGGCGCACCCGGTCGGCGCAGAACACGAGCGCCAGCGGCGCCTCGGTGATGAAGGTCTGGTCCGGGGCCGCTTCCTGCAGGCGCGCCCGGTCGGCCGGCGAGGTCAGCACGTGGATGTGGTAGGACTGCAAGTCGCCGGCCGACGGGGCGGTCGACACCGCCTCCAGGATGGCGTGGAGTTTTTCCGGCTCGACCGGCATGTCCGGCTGGTACCGGCGCACCGAGTGGCGGTGGCGCACGGTCTGGAAGAAGTCCCACATGGCGGCTCGCTCCTCGCCGCGCCGGGCGGCGTCAGTTGGCGCTGGCGAGTTTGCCGGCGCGCTCGGTGGCCGGATGGCTCGGGTAATTGAGGTTCAGCACCCGCAGCGCGTCGCTGGCCTGGGCGTCGTGGCCGAGGGTACGGTAGGCGCTGACCATCAGTTCCAGCGCGTCCGGCGTAAACGCGCTGCGCGGGTAGGTTTCGACCACGTGCCGGGCGCGCGCGGCGGCGGCGACGTAGGCACCGCGCTTCACGTAATAGCGGGCCACCAGGATGTCGTGCTCGGCGAGCTGGTTGCGCAGATAGACCATGCGTTGACGGGCGTCCGGGGCGTAGCGGCTGTCCGGGAAGCTGCGCAGCAGCTGCGCGAACTCGTCGAACGCCTGGCGGGCGTTGTTCATGTCGCGCGCGGACAGATTTTGCGGCAGCCACTTCTCCAGAATCGACACCTCGCGCTTGAAGTGCACAAGGCCCTTCAGGTAGTACGCGTATTCGACGTTCGGGTGCAGCGGGTACAGGCGCGCGAAGCGGTCGGCGGACTCGATGGCGAGTTCGGCGTCGCCGTTCTTGTAGTAGGCGAAGGCGATGTCGATCAGCGACTGCTGCGAGTAGACGCCGTACGGGTAGCGGGCTTCGAGCTTGCCGTAGAGGTCAATGGCTTCCTGGTAGCCGTTGTCGAGCAGGGCCTTGCGCGCCTCCGTGTACAGCTTCTCGACCGACCAGCCCTCGGTGCGGTCTTCGGTGGGCTTGCTGTTGGGTTCCCCGCCGCAGGCCGTGAGCAAGGCCAGCAGGGCAAGACAACACAGACGCAGGCCGGCACGGGGCGACAGGGACACGGGTGCTTCTCGAAGGGCGGGTTCCGCGCGGCGTTTAGAATGCGCCGCATCGCGGAATGGACATCATGGCAGCGCCCGAACTATATCAAACGCCCCCCGAGCTGGCCGGGCAGCGGCTCGACCAGGTGCTGGCCGTGCTGCTGCCGGATTACTCGCGAAGTCGCCTGCAGGCGTGGATCCGCGAAGGCCGGGTGGCGGTGGACGGCGCCGTAATGGCCGCCAGCGGCCGTCTGCGCGGTGGCGAGCAGATCAGCGTCGAGCTGCCGCGCCAGACGGTGCAGGCACACCCGACCGCCGAGGCGATCGCGCTTCACATCGTGCACGAGGATGCCGAGCTGCTGGTGGTGAACAAACCGGCGGGTCTGGTGGTGCACCCGGGCGCGGGCAATCCGGCCGGCACGCTCATGAACGCGCTGCTGCATCACGACCCCGGTCTCGCCGACGTGCCGCGCGCCGGCATCGTGCACCGCCTCGACAAGGACACCACGGGCCTGCTGCTGGTGGCGCGCACGCTGCCGGCGCACAAGCGTCTGGTGGAGCTGCTCGCCGAGCGCGAGGTGCACCGCGAGTACCTCGCCCTGGTGCAGGGGCAGATCATCGCCGGCGGCACGGTGGATGCGCCCATCGGCCGCCACCGCACCGACCGCACGCGCATGGCCGTGAGCGACGGCGGGCGCGATGCGGTCACGCACTACCGCGTGGCGCAGCGCTTTACCCACCACACGCTGCTGCGCGTGATGCTCGAAACCGGCCGCACGCACCAGATTCGCGTGCACCTGGCGAGCATCGGGCACGCGGTGGTGGGCGATGCCACCTACGCGCGCCTGCGCCTGCCGCCGGGGGCGAGCGTTGAATGCCGGGAGGCGATCGGCGCGTTTCGCCGTCAGGCGCTGCACGCCGCGCACCTGGAGCTGACGCACCCGGTGAGCGGCGCCCCGCTGGCGTTCGACGCGCCGCTGCCGGCCGACATGGCCGCGTTGCTCGCCGTGCTTGCGCACGAGGTGGAGGCCGCCGGTGCCTGAGGTCGGCGTGTTCACCCCCGATTGGCCGCTGCCGCCGGGCGTGCGCGCGGCCAGCACCACGCGTCTGGGGGGTGCGAGTGGCGGCCCGTTTGCGGGTTTCAATCTGGGAGATCACGTGGGCGACGATCCGCGCGCCGTCGCCGCCAACCGCGCGGCGCTCGGTGCGGCGCTCGGTCTGCCGGCGCCGCCGGGGTGGCTGTCGCAGGTGCACGGCCGCGCGGTGGCCGGCCCCGACGACCCAGCCGGCAGCGCCGCGGACGCCCGCTACGCCGACCGGCCGGGCGTGGTGTGCGCGGTGCTGACGGCCGACTGCCTGCCGCTGTTGCTGTGCAGCGACGACGGGCGCGAGATCGCCGCCGTGCACTGCGGCTGGCGGGGCCTCGCGGCCGGCATCGTCGGCCGGGCCATCGGGCGCTTCGCGACGCCGGCGCGGGCGGTCAGTGCCTGGCTGGGTCCGGCCATCGGCCCGGCCGCGTTCGAGGTCGGGCCCGAGGTGCGGGAGGCCTTTGTGCGCGCGGATGCCGGCGCGGGGGCGTGTTTCCGGGCGGGCCGCGGCACGCGCTGGCTGGCCGATCTGTGCGGCCTTGCGCGCCGCGCCCTGCTGGCCGGCGGTGTGCAGCGCATTGCCGGCGGTGGCGTGTGCACGGTGGCCGATGCGGCGCGGTTTTATTCGTACCGCCGCGACGGCGTGACCGGTCGCATGGCCAGCCTCATCTGGCGCGATGACTGAGCGTTCAGGCTCGTGAGGTCGCTGCGCCGTTGGCTGGCCGGCTTGCTTTTCCTGCTGGTGGCGATGTTCGGCGCGGCCATGCTCGTGCCGCGCCTGGTGGACCCGGACACGCTGCGCACGCTGCTGATCGTGTTCGTGCGCAATCACACCGGACGCGAGCTCGACGTGGACGGCGAGGTGCGCATCGCCCTGCTGCCGCGCCCGGCGATCGTGCTGCCGCGGGTGGCGCTCGCGGACGGACCGGGTTTCGGCCCGGAGCCGTTTGCCCGCCTGGACGGCGCGCGCGCCAACCTGCGCGTGTGGCCGTTGCTGTGGCGGCGTCTGGAGGTGGCCAGCATCGACATCGAGCGCCCGCAGCTGCGCCTGATCGTGAATGCGCGCGGTCGCGGCAACTGGACCGACCTGTTGCCGAGCCGTGGGCCAACCGGGCGAGCCGGCGCCAGCCGAAGCCCGGACGACCCGCTCGGCCGCATCGCCGTGGACCGGCTGACGGTACGCGGCGCCGACGTGCTGTGGAACGATCGGCGCAGCGGCCGCTGGGCGCGTCTGCACGACTTTGGCGTGGCGGTGAACGGGTTTGACGCCGGCCACGCGGTGCCGGTGCAGGCAGGCGGCATGCTGGATGTCGGTGACCCGCCCCGCAGCGCGCGGTTCGACCTGTCCGGCACCGTGCAGCGCCGGGACGACGGCGCCTGGCGTGCGCCGGACCTGCGCCTTGGCGCTGCGCTGGCCGGCGCCGGGTTGGCCGAGCCGCTGGCACTGCGCCTGGCCGCCGATGCCAGGCTTGATCCTGAGCGCGGCCGGCTGCGCCTGCGAACGCTGGTGCTGGAGGGCGACCCGCTGCGCGTGCGCGGCGAACTGACCGCGGTGCGCAGTGCCGACAAGCCGTGGCAGATCGGCGCGCAGCTCGACATCGACCGGCTCGACCTGCTCGCGCTGCTGCGGCACCTGGGGCTCAGGCACGCGCCGGCCGATCCGGCGGCGCTGACCGACCTTGCCGGCCGCGTCGAACTTGCCGTGGGCCCCGCTGGCCTCAACCTCGCGCGGATCGACCTGCGCGTCGACGGTGCCCACTGGCGGGGCGCCGCGCGTCTTGGCAAGCCGAGCGCGCCCGAGCTGCGCTTCGCCCTGGAGGCCGACCGGCTCGACCTCGACCGCTATCTGCCGGCCGCCAGCGGCGATGACGCGGTGCTGGCCGGGACGGCGCTCGCGCAATCGGTGCGGTCGGCGCGCTCGCCGGTCGATGTGCTGCGCCGTCTGGCGCGCCTTGACGTGGACGGTACGCTCGACGTGGCGGCGTTCAGTGGCCGCGGCCTGGCGGGACAACAGGCCGCCGTCGGCTATCGTTCGGACGGCGGACGCATCGCCTTGAACCCGCTGCGCTTTGCGCTGTACGGCGGCACGGCCGAGGCGGAGGTGGCCATCGCGGCCCGGGCGGGCGATCCGGACCTGCGGGTCAAGTTCGCCGTCCGCGACGTGGCGGCGGGGCCGTTGCTCAGCGCGACCACCGGCTCCGACGCGCTGCACGGCCGGTTGAGCGCGGACGGGGAACTCGCCGGCGCCGCCGTGGCTGGTGACGCGCTGCTGCGCAGCCTGCGCGGCACGCTACAGGCGTCCGTCGGCGACGGGACGCTCAAGGGAGTCAATGTCGATCGCGGCGTGTGCCTCGCGCAGCGGGGGGCGTCACAGGGGGCGGCGACAACCGCTGACGCCTGCGATGAGGGCGCCGACACCCGCTGGTCGATGCTGCGCCTGGGCGGCGCGGTGACCCGCGGCGTGTGGCGCAGTGGCGATGTGTCGCTCGAAACGGTGACCGGCCAGGGGCGGGCCCACCGGTTGACCGGCGCCGGCACGCTGGACCTGCCCACCGGCGCGATCGATTACCGCCTGCGCAGCGCCGAAACCCGAGGACGGGCGCCGGTTTCGGTGCAGGTGCAGGGCGTGCCGGGCGACTGGTCGGTGCGTTCTGCGCCGCCCGCCGTCGGGGCGCAAAAACCGACGCCCAGACGCGCGCGATCACCCTGATGCCGCGGACTCGATCGTGCGGCCAGCGCCGGGCAACACCGGTCCGCGTCTTGCCGGCAACGAAACGCGCTGGCTAGAATCCCGCCTAGCGCGGGTGTAGTTCAATGGTAGAACGGGAGCTTCCCAAGCTCTCAGCGAGGGTTCGATTCCCTTCACCCGCTCCACTGCATCATTCTGCGGACTTCCGCAGAAGTCCAAGAGAGTCTGCAAGTCGTTGCCACACAAGGACTTTTCCTCTCTTTGACGTTCTGCCGCGGTCCAC
>NZ_JBFWOM010000007.1:0-131640 GCF_050250495.1 Immundisolibacter sp.
GCTCCGGCGCGAGGCGCTCGATGTCGTCCACGCCGATGCAGTCGTTGCGGTGCGTCACCACCTCGACGCCCAGTTCCCCCAGGTACTGCACCAGGTTGTAGGTGAACGAGTCGTAGTTGTCGAGCATCAACACCATGCGCGGGGGGTCTCTGTTTGAACGCTGAAAACGCCATCCATGGCGTTTTTCAGTTCGCTGCATCGCGGTGCAGGCCCGCGCTGCGCTCCGTGAACCGAGGGCACAAGTCCTCGGTCCACGCCGGGGCTTCCTGCCCCGGACGGGAAGCGCTGAAACCAGTGCTTCACCGAGTGGGGCGCGTATTGTCCGCCGATCGTGCCCCCGGTGAAACAGCGGCGCCCGGACCGGCACACCAACGATGCGTTTTTCAGTTTCCGGCTAAAGGTGCGCGCAGGCGCTGCCGATACACGGACCGTGGGGGTAGACCCCCATGCCCCGACACGCGGCGTCCTCCTCCGCCGCGGTCAGGGTCGCCGCCGCGGTGTCGCCCCGTGCCGTGCCGGCCACGTCCCCTCCCAATGAACGGGGCTCTTTTTTCGACCATCAGGCCTGCACGTCGAGCCCGGTCTGCGCCACGTCTGCCGCCCGCAGCAGCGCGCGCGCCTTGTTCTCGGTTTCCTGCCATTCGCTCTCGGGCACCGAATCGGCCACGATGCCGGCCGCCGCCTGCACCGACAGCACGTGGTCCTTGACGATGCCGGTGCGGATGGCGATGGCCAGATCCATGTCGCCGGAATGGCTCAAATACCCGCAGGCGCCGCCGTAGATGCCGCGCTTGGTGGGTTCGAGCTCGTCGATGATCTCCATCGCCCGTACCTTGGGTGCGCCGGTCAGCGTACCGGCCGGAAAGGTGGCGCGCAGCACGTCGAAATTGCCTAGACCTGGCTTCAGCAGCCCCTCGACGTTCGACACGATGTGCATCACGTGCGAGTAGCGCTCGATCACCATCTCGTCGGTGACCTTGACGGTGCCTGTCTTCGCGATGCGGCCGATGTCGTTACGGGCGAGATCGATCAGCATCACGTGCTCGGCGCGTTCCTTCGGATCGGCCAGCAGTTCCTCGGCCAGGCGCCGGTCGTCCTCGGGCGTCGCCCCGCGCGGGCGGGTGCCAGCCAGCGGCCGGATGGTCACCTTGGTGCCGTCGGCGGTCGCCTCCTGACGCACCAGGATTTCCGGCGAGGCCCCCACCACCTGGAACTCGCCGAAGTCGTAGAAGTACATGTACGGCGACGGGTTCAGCGTGCGCAGCGCCCGGTACAGCGCCAGCGGCGATTCGGTGTAGCGGCGGCGGATACGCTGGCCGATCTGCACCTGCATCATGTCGCCGGCGGCGATGTACTCCTTGGCGCGCGCCACGGCGGCGAGAAAATCCGCCTTGGCGAAGGCGCGCTTCTCGGCGCTGACGTCGCCGGCCGGGCTCGCCGGCGGCGCGAGCGGGCTGCGCAACCGCGCCAGCAGCGTCGCCAGGCGCACGAGGCCATGCGCGTGCGCACCCGGCTGCTTTGGATCCACATAGACGATCAGGTAAATCTTGCCGGCCAGGTTGTCGACCACGGCCAGTTCC
Source organism: Immundisolibacter sp. (assembly GCF_050250495.1). Lineage (GTDB taxonomy): Bacteria > Pseudomonadota > Gammaproteobacteria > Immundisolibacterales > Immundisolibacteraceae > Immundisolibacter. The sequence goes on from NZ_JBFWOM010000007.1 coordinate 1,581, forward strand.
TGCGTGTCGAGCAGCAGGATATCGGGCGTGCCGAGCTCGTCCGGCAGCGGGCACTGCGCCAGGCGCGGCTCGATGTAGCGCACCGCGTCGTAGGCGAAATAGCCGGCGAGCCCGCCGCAGAAGCGCGGCAGGCCGGGCGGCACGTACACGCGCTCGCGCTGGCGGTAGCGCTCGATGAAGTCGAGCGGATTGCCGTCGTCGGTTTCGACCACCTTGCCGTCGTCCAGCACCTCGGTGTGGAAACCGCGGCTTTGCAACGCGCGCCGGGCCGGCAGGCCGATGAACGAATAGCGCCCGAAGCGCTCGCCACCGACGACCGATTCCAGCAGGAAGCTGTTCGGCCCGGCCGCCAGCTTCAGATACAGCGACAGCGGCGTGTCGAGATCGGCGAAGGTCTCCAGCGTCAGCGGGATGCGGGTGTAACCCTCGGCGGCGAGGGCTTTGAAACGGGCTTCATCCATGGCGCGGGCGGCGGGTGCGAGAAACGGGCCGGCAGTCTTGGCCGGTCAGGCTATCCCGTCAAGCGCGGCGCGCATGGCGGCGATGGTGGCCGCGTAATCGGTCGTGCCGAATACCGCCGAGCCGGCCACGAAGGTGTCCGCGCCGGCCCGCGCCACGGCGGCGATGTTGTCGATCTTGATGCCGCCATCCACCTGCAGGCGGATGTCCCGCCCGCTGGCGGCGATGCGTTCGCGCACCTGCGTGATCTTGGGCAGCGCCGACGGGATGAAGCTCTGCCCGCCGAAGCCCGGGTTCACCGACATCAGCAGAATCAGATCCAGCCGGTCCATGACGTAGTCGAGGCACTCCAGCGGCGTGGCCGGGTTCAGCACCAGCCCCGCCTCGCAGCCCTGCTCACGGATCAGCGCGAGCGTGCGGTCCACATGCCGCGAGGCCTCCGGGTGAAAGCTGATCAGCCGCGCGCCGGCGGCGGCAAAGGCCGGAATCAGCGCATCCACCGGCTCCACCATCAGGTGCACGTCGAAGAACGCGTGCGGCGCGTGGCGGCGCAATGACTCCACCACCACCGGGCCGATGGTGAGGTTCGGCACGTAGTGGTTGTCCATGACGTCGACGTGAATCCAGTCCGCGCCGGCCGCGAGCACGGCGTCGATCTCGGCCCCAAGCCGCGCGAAGTCCGCCGACAGGATGGACGGCGCGATGCGGTACTGCCGGCTCAAAACGGCAGCCCCAGGCCCGGCCGCACGCGCGCGAACAGCGCCCGGAACGCGTCCTGGATACGGGCAAGCGCGGCCTCGTCGTCGGCCTCGAAGCGCAGCACCAGCACCGGCGTGGTGTTGGACGGGCGCACCAGGCCGAAACCGTCGGCGTAGTCCGCGCGGATGCCGTCGAGCGTGCTGACCTCGGCGCCCGGGAAATCGGCCGCGGCGACCAGCTCCTTCATCAGCGCGAAGTGCTCGCCTTCCTTGAGCTTGATCTGCAGTTCCGGCGTGCTGGCCGAGTCCGGAATGGCCGCGAAGATCGCCTCCGGCGCTTCGTCCTGGCGGCTCAGGTACTCCAGCAGCCGGCAGGCGGCGTACACGCCGTCGTCGAAGCCGTACCAGCGCTCCTTCACGAAAATATGCCCGCTCATCTCGCCCGCCAGCGCGGCGCCGGTCTCGGCCATCTTGGCCTTGATCAGCGAGTGGCCGGTCTTCCACATCACGGGCTTGCCGCCGGCGGCGGCAATCGCCCGCGGCAGGTGGCGCGTGCATTTCACGTCGAAAAGGATGGTGGCACCCGGCACGCGGCTGAGCACATCCCGCGCAAACAGGATCATCAGCCGATCGGCAAAGATCACCCGGCCGCTGGCCGTGACCACGCCGAGGCGATCGCCGTCGCCGTCGAAGGCGACGCCAAGATCGAGCCCGCGTGCCTTCACGCACGCGATCAGGTCTTCGAGGTTCTCGGGCTTGGTCGGGTCCGGGTGGTGGTTCGGGAAATTGCCGTCCACGTCCTCGAACAGCGGCACCACCTCGCAGCCGAGCGCCTCCAGTAGTGCAGGCGCACTCGCACCCGTCACGCCGTTGCCGCAGTCGACGCCGACCTTGAGCGGCCGCGCCAGCTTCACGTCGCCGAGGATCCGCTCGCGGTACGGCGTCAGCGCGTCGGCGTCCCGCACGTGGCCGAAGCCGGATTCCAGATCATCGGCCTCGATCAGGCGGCGGATGCCGAGGATGTCGTCGCCGGACAGCGTCTTGCCGGCGACGACGATCTTCAAACCGTTGTAATCCGGCGGGTTGTGGCTGCCCGTCACGGCCACGCCGCAGCCGGTGTCGAACGCGTAACTGCCGAAGTACACCACCGGTGTCGGCACCATGCCGACGTCGATCACCCCGCAGCCGGTGGCAGCGAGGCCGCGCGTCAGCGCGTCCGAAAGCGCCGGCCCGGACACGCGCCCGTCGCGGCCGACCACCACCTCGCTGCAGCCGGCGCGGCGCACCAGCGTGCCGATGGCGCGGCCGATCTGGTACACACCGGTCTCGGTCAGGCTCTGCCCGACCACGCCGCGAATGTCGTAGGCGCGGAAGATTTCCTCGGGCGGCAGGTAGCGTTCGGTCATCGTGTCCTCGTGGCAAAAAAGCCGCAAATGTATGCGCCGGCGGCGCTTCCCGTCCGGGGCAGGAGGCCCCGGCCTGAAGCGATGACGTGAGTCATCGATTCAGGGAGCGCGGCGCGGGCGTGACCCTTGCCGCAGCGAGCTGAAAAATTCCAGGGACGGAATTTTTCAGCATTTCAATTCAATCAACCGCGGCCGGTGTGTCCGAAGCCGCCGGCGCCGCGGGTAGTGGGCGTGAACTCGTCGACCACCGCGAAGCGCGCCTGCACCACCGGCACCAGCACCAGCTGCGCGATGCGCTCGCCGGGCTCGACGGTGAACGGCGCCGCGCCGCGGTTCCAGCACGACACCTTGACCTCGCCCTGGTAGTCGCTGTCGATGAGACCCACCAGGTTGCCGAGCACGATGCCGTGCTTGTGGCCGAGGCCCGAGCGCGGCAGCAGCACGGCGGCAAGGCCGGGGTCTGCGATATGCAATGCAAAACCGGTGCCGATCAGCGCCACCGCGCCCGGCGCGAGCGTGAGCGGTGCATCGAGACACGCCCGCAGGTCGAGCCCGGCGGCGCCGTCGGTGGCGTATTGCGGCAGCGGGAAGTCGGCGCCCAGGCGCGGGTCGAGAATCTTCAGTTCAACCGCGCGCATCGAGCCGCTCCGCAATCACCGCGATCAGCTCGCGTGCCAGCGCGGCCTTGCTGGCACGCGGCAACTCGCGCTGCCCGCCCGGCCACAGCAGCGTGAGCGCGTTGTCGTCGGTCTCGAAACCGAGGCCCGCGCCAACGGCGTTGGCGGCGATCAGGTCCAGCCGCTTGTCGTCGAGCTTGCGCCGCGCGTAGGCGAGCACGTCGTCGGTCTCGGCGGCGAAACCGACCGTGAACGGCCGGCGTGCCAGCCCCGCCACCTCGGCGAGAATGTCCGGATTGCGCACGAGTTCGATGGCGAACGCGTCGCGATCCTTCTTGATCTTCTGCGTCGCCGGCGCAGCCGGGCGATAGTCGGCCACCGCCGCCGTGCCGATGTAGACGTCCGCATCCGCCACCGCCGCGAGCACCGCCGCGCGCATGTCGAGCGCCGAGCGCACGCGCTGCACGGCGATGCCCGGCGGGTCGGGCAGCGCCACGGGGCCGCTGACCAGTGTCACGTCGGCGCCTGCCTCGCGGGCGGCCTGCGCCACCGCATAGCCCATGCGTCCCGAACTGCGGTTGCCGATGAAGCGCACCGGGTCCAGGTCCTCGAAGGTGGGTCCTGCGCTCACCACCACGCGCCGGCCGGCGAGCGCGCCGCCGCCGAACTGCCCGGCGCACGCCGCCACCAGCTCCAGCGGTTCCAGCATGCGGCCCTCGCCGACCTCGCCGCAGGCCTGGCTGCCGCTGCCAGGGCCAAACACGCGCACGCCGTCGTCGACGAGCTGACGCAGATTGCGCTGCGTGGCCGCGTTCTGCCACATGCCGACGTTCATGGCGGGCGCAATCGCGATTGGCGCGCGCGCCGCCCGACAGCAGGCGGCGAGCAGGTCATCGGCAAAGCCGTGCGCAAGGCGCGCCATGAAATCGGCCGTGGCCGGGGCAACGAGGATCAGGTCCGCCCAGCGCGCCAGCTCGATGTGGCCCATGCCGGACTCGGCCTCGGCGCTGAGCAGCTCCTGGTGCACCGGACGGCCGCTGACGGCCTGCAGTGTCAAGGGCGTCACGAAGGCGGCCGCCGCGGGCGTGAGCACCACGCGCACGTCGGCGCCCGCGTCACGCAGGCGGCGCACCAGTTCGGGCGCCTTGTAGGCGGCGATGCCGCCCGTCACGCCGAGCAGGATGTGTTTGTGGGTGAGGGCGTTCATGATTGCGCCGGCAGTTTAGCAGCGCGGTTTTGCAGGCTGGTCGAACGGCATCTGTGCACGTCCGCGGCGGCGCGCGGTGCGGTACAAGAGGCCGGCGGCGGTGCCGATGCGGCGCAGCCCGGCCGTTTCCCGGAGGCAGGCATGGCGATCCTCGACTGGCAGCCCGACGAGCGTCCGCGCGAGCGGCTGCTGGCGCAGGGGCCGGGCGCGCTGTCGGATGCCGAGCTGCTGGCGATTTGCCTGCGTACCGGGGTGCGCGGCGAGTCGGCGGTCGACCTTGCGCGAAACCTGCTCACCGAGCACGGCGGCGTGCGGGGCCTTTTGACCGGCGACCGCCACGCGCTGCTGGCGCGCAAGGGCCTTGGCGCCGCCAAGTACGCGCAGCTGCTGGCGGTGGCGGAACTCGGCCGCCGCTACGCGCAGGAGGTACTGCGCCGCGGCGAGGCGCTGACCTCGCCGCAGGCGGCGCGCGATTACCTCGCCATGCAGCTGCGCGACCACCCGCAGGAGGTGTTCGGCTGCCTGTTCCTCGACAACCGCCACCGCGTGCTGGCCTTCGAGGAGCTGTTCCGCGGCACGGTGAATGCCGCCAGCGTCTACCCGCGTGAGGTGGTGCGCGCGGCGCTGCGCCACAACGCGGCGGCGCTGATCCTGGCCCACAACCACCCGTCCGGCATTGCGGAACCGAGCGACGCCGATGTCGCGCTGACGCGACGCCTGAAGACCGCGCTGGAACTCGTCGACGTGCGGGTGCTCGACCACATCGTGATCGGCGACGGGCACACCACGTCGTTCGCCGAGCGCGGACAACTGTGAGCCCGCCGTGAACGACACGCGCCCGTCCCCGCCCGCCGCGCGCGGCCCGGCCATGCTGCGCGCGCTGCGGCACCGCAATTTCCGGCTGTTCTTCTTCGGCCAGTTGCTGTCGCTGCCGGGTACCTGGATTCAGATGGTGGCGCAGTCGTGGCTGATCTACCGCCTCACCGACTCCGCCGCGCTGCTCGGGCTCGCCGGCTTCGCGAACCAGTTCCCGGTATTCCTGATGGCCCCGTTCGGCGGCGCGGTGGCCGACCGCTTCGATCGCCGCCGGCTGCTCATCGGCACACAGGTCGCATCATCTGCTCTCGCGCTGCTGCTCGCCGCGCTCACGCTCAGTGGTCAGGTCACGGTGTGGCAGGTGTTCACGCTGGCGGCGCTGCTGGGTTTGGTCAACGGCGTCGACCTGCCGGCGCGGCAGGCCTTCACGGTGGAGCTGGTGGGCCGCGAGGACCTGCCGAACGCGATTGCGCTGAACTCGTCCGCCTTCAACTCGGCGCGCCTCATTGGTCCTGCGGTAGCCGGCGTGCTGGTGGCGGCCGCCGGCGAGGGCTGGTGCTTTCTGCTGAACGGCCTCAGCTACGTGACCGTGGTGGCGGCGCTGGCAGCGATGCGGCTCGCGCCCGTCGCACGGCCGGTGCACACGGGCTCGCTGCTCGCGCACATCGCCGATGGCGTGCGCTTCGTGCGCGGGCACGTGCCGATCCGTAGCCTGCTGCTGCTGCTCGGCATGGTGAGCCTGGCCGGCATGCCGTACGCGGTGCTGATGCCGCTGTTCGCGGACCGCATCCTCGGCGGCGGGGCGCAGGGCCTTGGCATTCTCATGAGCTGCGCCGGCGGCGGGGCGCTGCTCGGCGCGCTCGCGCTGGCCGCCCGGCGCAGTCCGCGCGGGCTCACCGCCTGGGTTCCGTGGGCGGCGTTCGGGTTTGGCCTGGGACTGGTGGCGTTCTCGCTGTCGCGCAGTTTCTGGCTGTCCGGGCTGCTGCTGGTGCCGACAGGGCTTGCGCTGATCGTCCAGATGGCGGCCTCGAACACGCTGCTGCAACTGTTGGTGCCGGATGCGCTGCGCGGGCGGGTGATGTCGCTCTACTCGATGATGTTCATGGGCATGGCGCCGCTCGGCGCGCTGCTGGCCGGCAGCCTTGCCGAACTCATCGGCGCGCCCGCCACGGTCGGCGGCGGCGGCGTGCTGTGCATGCTGGCGGCGCTGTGGTTTCGCCGCCGCCTGCCGGACATCCGCACCGCCGTGCGCGGGCTGGCGTCACGCGGCGGCGGGGCGGCCGCGCCCGGCGCCTGAGGCCCTGGCGCGCCACCGGCGTGCGCACGCCAGTCAGGGCACAAGCGGCCGCCAGACGATGCGCACTCCCGCCTCGCCTGGCGCGGCGCGATCGGCCGGCACGGGCGCGCGGCCGGCGATCTGCAGCAGCCGATCGCCGCGGAACAGCAGCGGCCAGTGCGCGCGCTGCCACGGCGGCACGGCCAGCTCCTGCAGGCGCTTGCGCACGCTGTCGCCGCCCACGTCGGCCCGAAAGCGCACGTCGAGCGCGGGCGGCTCGCCGAGCAGGGCGAGCCGGAGGCCGGCGCCGCGCACGGGCTCGGCCCACAGGCGCCCGACGCCCGGCAGTTCGAGCGGCGTGTCGATGCGCCAGAGGCGCGTTGCGGGCGCCGGCGGCAACGGCTCGGGCGTGAGGTGCAGCCGCCCGCGCCAGACGCGCACGGCGTGGTCGCCAAACGCCACGCAGGGCAGGCGGTCGGCGCCAGCCGTCAGCGCCTGTCGCACGACTTCGTCGAGCCGCGCCGTTGATGGCGCCGCGGCGCCGTGGCGGTGCAACCAGGCGCGCACGAGGTTGCGCTGGCGGGCGGGCGACAGCGCCGCGAGCTGCGCGACGGTGAGCTGCGCCGCGTCCGCGCCGTCCGCGGTGGCGATTTCGTCGAGCAGCGCCTGGGCGTCGGCGGCGTGGGCGGCGTGGCGAGCAAGCGTGGTAGCGGCGGCCGGCCAGCGCCGGGCGAGCAGCGGCAGCGCCTCGGTGCGCAGGAAGTTGCGATCGAAGCGCGAGTCGCGGTTGCTCGGGTCTTCCACCCAGCCCAGGCCGTGTTCGTCGGCGTAGCGCGCCACGCGCTCGGCCGACCAGGCGAGCAGCGTGCGCAGCAGCCAGCCGCGGCCGAAGCGCCGCTGCGCCGGCATGGCGGCGGTGCCAGCGAGCCCGGCACCGCGCAGCAGCGCCAGTAGCACGGTTTCGGCCTGGTCGGTCTGGTGATGCGCCGTCAGCAGCAGGTCGCCGTCTTGCAGGTCGGCGGCGAGTGCCGCGTAGCGCGCGGCGCGGGCGGCGGCTTCCGGGCTTTCGCCGGGCGCCTGGCGGGCGTCGACGCGGTGGATGTCGAGCGGCACGTCGAGCGCCGCGCAGACCGCCGCGCAGTGTTCGGCCCAGCGGTCGGCGTCGGCGTGCAGGCCGTGGTCGATGTGGACGGCGCGCAGCCGGTGCGGCGCGAATGCCTCGCGCTCACTGGCGAGCCAGTGCAGCAGGACGTGCGAATCGCGCCCGCCGCTGTAGGCGACGCGCAGCGTGACGGGCGCCGCGGCCCGCGCGAGCGCCGCGTGGATCAGGGCAAGGCCGCCCTCGCCGCTCACCCTTCCTTGTAGACGCCGAAGCCGCGCACGCGCTCCAGGCGCCGCGCGAGCAAACCGTCCGCCGGCTGGGCGTCGATGTCGGCGAGGTGCCGCAGCACGGCGGCGCGCAGGCTGGCGGCGGCGGTGTCGAAGTCGCGGTGCGCGCCGCCGCGCGGCTCTGGGATGATCTCGTCCACCAGCCCCAGCTCGTGCAGGCGCGGCGCGGTGATGCCCATGGCCTCGGCCGCGAGTTCCGCCTTGCCGGAATCCTTCCACAGGATGGACGCGCAGCCTTCCGGCGAGATCACCGCGTAGGTGCCGTACTGGAGCATCAGCAGGCGGTCGCCGACGCCGATCGCGAGCGCCCCGCCGGAGCCGCCCTCGCCGATCACTACGCACACGATCGGCACCGGCAGGCGGGCCATGAGGTACAGGCTCTCGGCGATGGCCTGGCTCTGGCCGCGCTCCTCGGCGTCGACGCCTGGATAGGCTCCCGGCGTGTCGATGAAGGTGACGATCGGCAGCTTGAAGCGCGCGGCGGTGCGCATCAGGCGCTGCGCCTTGCGGTAGCCCTCGGGCTTGGCCATGCCGAAGTTGCGGCGCACCTTCTCCTGCACGTCGCGGCCCTTCTGGTGGCCGATGACCAGCACCGGGCGGCCGTCGAGGCGCGCGAGGCCGCCGACGATGGCGGCGTCGTCCGCGAACATGCGGTCGCCGTGCAGTTCCTCGAAATCGGTGAACACGCGGCGGATGTAATCCAACGTGTACGGCCGCTCCGGGTGGCGCGCGAGCTGCGCGATCTGCACCGGCGTCAGCTTGCCGAAGATGCTGTCAGTGAGGCTGTCCGCCTTGCGCTGCAGGCGCGTGACCTCGTCGTCCAGGCTGACGGTGCCGGCGCCGGCGGTCTGGCGCAGCTCGTCGATGCGCGCTTCGAGCTCGGCGATGGGCTTTTCGAATTCGAGAAACTGAAAGGGCATGTCCGGTCCGGTTCAGTCGGCGGTGCAGTCGGCCGTGCTGACGGCGAGCGCACCGGAGTAGGTATCGGCGAGGGCGTCCGTGCGGTCCGCCGGACGGGCGGGCGTCGGCACGATGGTCAGCACCGGCGCGCGCGTGGGCGGCGGATCGTAACGGAATTCGGCGCCGCTGACGCCCGGCACTGCCGCGAGACGGGCGAGCAGTTCGTCGTCCGCGCGCACCCTGGGCGCCGCCCGCAAAAGGCCGCTCGCCTGGCCGGTGCGGCAGTCGAGCAGTACCGGGCACGGCCCGCGAAAGGCGCCGAGCAGCTCGGCAAGGCGCGCCGGCAGATCGGCCGGTGCGCGCGCGGTGTCGATGGCGATTTGCAGGATCGCACCGCGCCCGGCGCGGGCGGCCGGCAGCGGCAGGGCCTTTTCGGCGCGGATGCGGTAGCCGCCGTTGAACTCGTCCACCGACACCTGGCCCTCGACCACCAGCAGGCGGTCGCGCGCCAGCAGATCGCCGGCGCCGTCAAGCTGCTCGTCGAACAGCGTGACTTCGAGCCGCGCGGTGCGGTCATCCAGCGTGACGAAGGTCATGCGCCGCCCCTTGGCGAGCGTGCGGCTGCCGGTGACAAGACCCGCCACGCGGGCGCTGCGACCCTCGAAGCGCTGCACGTCGGCCAGACGACAATCGACCAGGCGCGGCAGTTCGGCCTCGTAGCTCTCGGTCGGGTGGCCGGACAGCCACAGCCCGAGCGACTCGCGCTCGGCGGCCAGGCGCTCGGCGGTGCTCCAGCGCGGGCAGTCGGCCAGCGGCGGCGTCGGTGGCGGGCCGCTGGCGGGCGTGCCGCCGAACATGTCGTTCTGCCCAGCGTCGGCGGCGCGGCTTTCCTGCTCGGCCAGCGTGTAGGCCTGCGGCAGCGTGGCCAGCAGCGCGGCGCGGTGGTCGTTCAGGCCCTCGAAGGCACCGACGCGGATCAGCGCCTCGGCGGCGCGCTTGTTGACGCGCCGCGGGTCGATGCGGCGGCAGAAATCGAACAGATCCTTGAACGCCCCGCCGGCCGCGCGTGCCTCGACGATGGCCTCGATGGCCGCCTCGCCGACGCCCTTGACGGCGCCGAGACCGTACACGATGGCGCCGTCCTCGGTGACGGTGAACGCGTGCTGGCCACGGTTGATGTCGGGCGCCAGCACCGGCAGCTGCATGCGCCGGCACTCGTCGATCAGCGTCACCACCTTGTCGGTGCTGTCCATGTCGGCCGACAGCACCGCCGCCATGAAGGCGGCCGGGTGGTGGGCCTTCAGCCACGCGGTCTGGTAAGACAGCAGCGCGTAGGCGGCCGAGTGCGACTTGTTGAAGCCGTAGCCGGCGAATTTCTCCATGAGATCGAAGATCTCGCCGGCGCGAGCCGCGGACACGCCGTTGGCGACCGCACCGTCGACAAAACCGGAACGCTGCTTGGCCATCTCCTCGGGCTTTTTCTTGCCCATGGCGCGGCGCAGCAGGTCCGCCTGGCCCAGGCTGTAGCCGGCCAGCACCTGCGCGATCTGCATCACCTGTTCCTGGTACAGGATGACGCCGTAGGTCGGCCGCAGCACCGGTTCCAGGCGCGGTTCGAGGTAGTCCGGTTTGGCGCGGCCGTGCTTGCGGTCGATGAAGTCGTCCACCATGCCGGACTGCAGCGGCCCCGGCCGGTACAGCGCCACCAGCGCCACCACGTCCTCGAAGCAGTCCGGCTGCAGGCGGCGGATGAGATCCCGCATGCCGCGCGATTCGAGCTGGAACACCGCCGTCGTCTCGCAGCGGCGCAGCAGCGCGTAGGCGTCGGGGTCGGCTAGCGGCAGGTCGTCGATGTCGAAGTTGGCAAACGCCGCATCGCGCTGGGCCAGCGTCTTGAGCGCCCAGTCGATGATGGTGAGCGTGCGCAGGCCGAGAAAATCGAACTTGACGAGGCCGATGGCCTCCACGTCGTCCTTGTCGTACTGCGTCACCGGGCTGCCGCCGCCGGCTTCGCAGAACAGCGGCACGTAGTCGGTGAGCGCGCCCGGCGCGATGACCACGCCGCCGGCGTGCTTGCCGGCGTTGCGGGCGAGGCCCTCCAGCGATTTGGCCAGATCAATCAGCGTGCGGACCTCGTCCTCCTGCTCGTAGCGCGCGCGCAGCGTCGCCTCGTCGGCGAGCGCCTTGTCGAGCGTGATGCCGAGCTCGAACGGGATCAGCTTGGCGATCGAGTCGACGAAGCCGTACGGCAGGCCGAGCACGCGCCCGACGTCGCGCACCACCGCCTTCGCGGCCATGGAGCCGTAGGTGATGATCTGCGACACCCGCTCGCGGCCGTAGTGCTCGGCCACGTAGTCGATCACCCGGTCGCGGCCGTCCATGCAGAAATCGACGTCGAAATCCGGCAGCGACACGCGCTCGGGATTCAGGAACCGCTCGAACAGCAGATCGTTGGCGAGCGGGTCCAGGCGCGTGATGCCGAGCGCCCAGGCCACCAGCGAGCCCGCGCCCGAGCCGCGACCCGGCCCCACCGGCACGCCGTGGCTGCGCGCCCAGGCGATGAAGTCGGCGACGATCAGGAAGTACCCCGCAAAGCCCATGCGGTTGATCACGCCAAGCTCGACGTCGAGGCGCTGCCAGTAGGGCGCCTCGTCAGCAGGCTTTGCTTTGACCAGCAGCGTCTTGAGGCCGGCCCGGGCCTGCTCGGCGACGTGGTCTTCCGCGCTCACGCCGTCCGGCGTCGGGAAGGCCGGCAGCAGCGGGCGGCCGAGCGTGAGCTCGAGGTTGCAGCGCTGCGCGATGGCGAGCGTGTTCTCGAGCGCCTCCGGCAGGTCCGCGAACAGCTCGGCCATCTCGGCCGGTGTGCGCAGGTACTGCTGCTCGGAATACGGGCGCGGCCGGCGCGGGTCGTTCAGCACCCGGCCTTCGGCGATGCACACGCGCGCCTCGTGGGCGTCGAAGTCATCGGCGGTGAGAAAGCGCACGTCGTTGCTCGCCACCACCGGCACGTCCGCGGTGAGCGCAAGCTCGACCGCGGCGGCCACGTGGGCCTCCTCGCCGGGGCGGCCGGTGCGCGTGAGTTCGAGGTAATAGCGGTCCGGGAACAGCGCCTGCCAGTCGGCAAGCAGGCGCGCGGCCTTGTCCGCCGTACCGCTCGCCAGCGCCTGGCCGACGTCGCCGGCCAATCCACCCGACAGCGCGATCAGGCCATCCACGTTGCCGGCCAGCCACTCGCGCTGCACGCCCGGCCGCCCGGCGCGCTGGCCGTCCACGTAGGCGCGGCTCAGCAAGCGGCACAGGTTCACGTAGCCCGTGTGGTTCTGACACAGCAGCGTCAGACGCGTGGCCGCGCTGCCGTCGGCCTGCTCCCAGAGCGTCACATCGGCGCCGACGATGGGCTTGATGCCGGCCGCCTGCGCCGCCTGGTAGAACTTGACCAGCGCGAACAGGTTGCCGGCGTCGGTGACCGCCACCGCGGGCATGCCGGCGTCGCGCACGGCGTCCACCAGGTTCTCTACCCGCAGCACGCTGTCGGTGAGCGAGTACTCGCTGTGGAGCGAAAGGTGGACGAAGCCGGCGGAGGTCATGGGCGACCGGGAGGCAAGAGCGGGCGGCTGGCTATTCTAGATTTGAAAGCCGGCCGTGCCGACCGGGTTTGCCGCCATGACCTCGATCGTCGTGCCACTCGCGGCGCCGAGCGCGAGCAAGCGGCGCACAGGGCCAAAGCTGCGGCGGTGACAGGCGCTCGGACCCAGCTGTTCGAGTGCCGAGATGTGCGCGGCGGTCGGGTAGCCCTTGTGGCGAGCGAGTCCATACCCCGGATGTACGGCGTCGAGCGCGTCGAGCTCGGCATCGCGCGCCACCTTGGCGACGATGGAGGCGGCGCTGATGGCGGGCACCGTGGCGTCGCCGCCGATCACGGGCTCCGCCTGCGGCAGCCCGCGCGGGCGCCGGTTGCCGTCGACGAGGATGCGCATCGGCACGAGCGCGAGCGCCGCGACCGCGCGTTCCATGGCGAGCAGGCTGGCGTGCAGGATGTTCAGGCGGTCGATCTCCTCGACCTCGGCGCGGCCGAGCGCCCAGGCCAGCGCCTGCGCCCTGATCTGCGCCGACAGCGCTTCGCGCCGCGCCGCGGACAGGGTTTTCGAGTCGGCGAGCCCGGCAATCGGCCGCGCCGGGTCGAGGATCACGGCGGCGGCGATCACCGGCCCCGCCAGCGGCCCGCGGCCGACCTCGTCGACGCCGGCGATGAGATCGATCATGGCCATCCGGCCCCTTCCAGGGAGCTTCGCTCCCGCTCGACGACCTCGCCCAGCACGGCCTGCGCGGCGCGCTCGGCGGGGTCGACGTCGGTCGGCGGGTGCAGCGCCGCGAGTTCCGCCTGCATGGCGGCGTTCGCCGCAGGATCGAGCAGGTCCGCGAGCGCGGCGCCGAGCGCCGCCGGCGTCGCCGCGTGCTGGATGAACTCCGGCACCAGCCGCCGGCCGGCCAGCAGGTTCGGAATCGCCACGTGTGGCGTGCGCACCAGGCGTTTGGCAATCGCGTACGTGAGCGGCGCGAGGCGATACGCCACCACCATTGGTCGCGCCAGCAGCATGGCCTCCAGCGTGGCCGTGCCGGACGCGAGCAGCACCGCATCGGCCGCCGTCATGGCCTGCTGCGCCTGACCGTCGAGCAACGTGCAGGACAGGCCCGCGCCGCGCGCGCGCAGTTCGCCCTCCACCACCGCCCGGGTGGCGGCGTTGACCAGCGGAATCGCAACGGTGCACGGGCGGCCGCTGTCGCGTAACCACCGCGCGGTGTCCAGAAACAGGCCAGCCAGACGCCGGCACTCGCCGGTGCGGCTGCCGGGCAGCAGCGCCAGCACCGGGCCGTCGGCGGGTAGCCCGAGCGCCGCGCGCGCCGCCGCGCGCTGGGCGGGTGTGACGGCCGACAGGCGCGCCGTGAGCGGATGCCCGACGGTGGTCACCGGCACGCGGTGGCGCGCATAGAACGCCGCCTCGAACGGGAACAGCGTGAGCATGCGGTCCACCGCCGCCGCGATGTGCCGCACGCGCCCCTCGCGCCAGGCCCACACGGACGGGCTCACGTAATGCACGGTGCGCACGCCGGCGCGGCGCAGGCGCGCCTCGACCGGCAGCGTGAAGTCCGGCGCGTCGATGCCGACCAGCACGTCCGGTGGATCGGCCAGCAACTGGCGCACAAGGCCCCGGCGGATGCGCAGCAAGCGCGGCAGGTGCGCCAGCACCTCGACTAGGCCCATCACGGCCAGCTCCTCGGCCGGGTACAGCGCCCGGCAGCCGGCGGCGCGCATGGCAGGACCAGCGATGCCGACACACTCGACGTCCGGCACGCGCCGGCGCAGCGCCTCGATCAGCGCCGCGCCGAGTGCATCGCCGGACGGCTCACCGGCGATCAGGGCGACGCGGAGCCGGCGCGCCATCGGGCCTCAGCGGATGATGCCGCGCTGCGAGCGGCGCACGAAGGCCGCCATCAGCGCCACGTGCGGGTTGTCGCTCTCGCCGTCCAGCACCGCCAGCGCCTCCTGCAGGCGAAGGCCGCTGCGGTACAGCGCCTTGTAGGCGTTGCGGATGGTGGTGATGTCGTCGGTGGAGAAGCCGCGCCGGCGCAGGCCCTCGCTGTTGATGCCGCGCGGGCGGGCCGAGTTGCCCTCGGCCATGACGAACGGCGGCACGTCCTTGAGCACCAGCGAGCTTGCGCCCAGAAAACTGTGCGCGCCGAGCGCGCAGAACTGATGCACCAGCGCGAAGCCGCCGAGGATGACGTGGTCTTCCACCGTCACGTGACCGGCCAGCGAGGACGAGTTGGCGAAGATGGTGTGGCTGCCGATCAGACAGTCGTGCGCGATGTGCACGTACGCCATCAGCCAGTTGTCGTCCCCCAGGCGCGTCACGCCGCCGCCGCCGACAGTACCGACGTTGAGGGTGCAGAACTCGCGGATGGTGTTGCCGTCGCCGATGTCGAGCCGAGTGTCCTCGCCCGCGTGGTACTTCTTGTCCTGCGGCACCTCGCCGAGGGACGCGAACTGAAAGACGCGGTTGTTGCGCCCGATGGTGGTGTTGCCGGTGATGACCGTGTGCGGACCGATCACGCTGCCGGCACCGATCCGCACCTGCGGGCCGATCACGCTGTAGGCGCCGACCTCGACATCCGGCGCGAGTTGGGCGTCCGGGTGGACGCGGGCGGTCGGGTCGATCACTGGACGGCCTTCAGCGTGCACATGATCTCGGCCGACGCCACCTCGCGGCCGTCCACCCGGGCGCTGGCGGCGAACATCCACATGCCGCGCACGGCGCGCTTGAGCTCGATGTCGATGGCCAGCTGATCGCCCGGCTGCACGGCCTGGCGAAAGCGCGCCTTGTCGATGCCGACGAACAGGTACACGTTGTCGTCCGCCGCGCTGGTGCCGGTGCTGCGAAAGCCGAGCACGGCGCTCGCCTGGGCCATTGCCTCCAGGATCAGCACGCCCGGCATGATCGGGTAGTTCGGAAAATGGCCCTGGAAGAACGGCTCGCTGATGGTGACGTTCTTGATCGCCGTGAGTCGCTCGCCGAGCTTCAGCTCCACCACCCGGTCCAGCAGCAGGAACGGGTAGCGGTGCGGCAGCAACCGCATGATGTCGGTGGCGTTCAGGGTTTCCGCGTCACTCATCGGTACCATCCTTGGGCGAGCGTTCCAGGCGCAGCAGGCGCCGCGCGAGCTCGTCGAGTTGATGAAAACGGCCGATGTTGCGCCGCCAGCGGCGGCTCTCCTCGGCAGGTATGCCGGAGTAGACCCCGGGTTTGGTGATCGACTGCGCCACCATCGACATGCCGGTGATGGTGACACCGTCGCAGATGTCGAGGTGCCCGACGAAGCCGACGCCGCCGGCTATGACGCAGTGGCGGCCGATCACCGTGCTGCCCGAGATGCCGACGCAGGCGGCGACGGCGGTGTGATCGCCAATCCTCACGCCGTGCGCCACCTGCACCAGGTTGTCGAGCTTCACGCCGTTGCCGATCACGGTGTCGTCGAGCGCACCGCGGTCGATGGCGGTGTTGGCGCCGATCTCGACATCGTCGCCCACCACCACGCGTCCGAGCTGCGGCACCTTCACCCACACGCCGCGGTCGTTGGCGAGGCCGAAGCCGTCCGCGCCCAGCACCGCGCCCGGGTGAATCACGCAGCGCGCGCCGATCTGCGTGCCGGCCAGCAGCGTCACCCGCGGCCCAAGGCGGGTGTCGTTACCAATCTGGACACCATCGCCGACATAGCTGCCAGCACCAACGACGACACGATCGCCAAGCCGCGCGCCGGCTTCGATGACCGCACCGGCCTCGATGCGCACGTCCGCGCCGAGCCGCGCCGTGCTGTCCACGGTGGCCTGTGGGTGCACGCCGGGCGGGAAGGCCGGCCTCGGGTGCAGCAGCGCCGCCGCGCGAGCAAAGACCAGATAGGGGTTGTCCGACAGCAGCACCGGGCCCGGGAACAGCGCCCGGTCGGCCGGCGCCAGCACCACTGCGCCGGCCGCGCTGCCCGCCAGCTGGCGTCGATAGTGGCGGTTGGCGAAGAAGCTCAGCTGCCGCGGACCCGCCGCGGCGAGCGTGGCGACGGCGTCGAGCTCGCGCTCGCCATCGCCGTCGAAGGCGGCACCCAGCCGCGCCGCCAGTTCGCGCAGGCGCATGCCAGGCCCAGGAGCCGCCTTACTTGGCGGCCGGGTTCTTCAGCAGCGCCAGCACCTGATCGGTCACGTTCAGCGCGTCACTGGCGTAGATGACGCCCTCATACAGGATGAGGTCGTAGGCGTTGGCCTTGGCGAACTTCTCGACCGCGCCCAGCAACTGCTCGCGCAGCTTGCCGACTTCCTCCGACTGGCGGATGCGCAGGTCGTCCTGGAATTCGTCCTGCGCGTGCTTGAGCTCGCGCCGGCCGTCGATGATCTCGCGCTCCTTCGACTTGCGCTGATCCTCGCTCAGCATCAGGCCGTTCTTGGACAGGTCCTGCTCCATCTGTTCGAGCCGCTTGGCGCGCGACTCAAGTTGCTGGCGGCGCGGCGTGAACTCGTCGCGCAGCTTCTTCTGCACCACCTCGGCCTGAGGCGAGGCCTGCAGCAGCGCCGACGCGTTGACGTAACCCACCTTCAAATCCGCCGCGAGTGCCGGGGTCAGCAGCACGCTGCCGAGCAGTCCGAGCACCCATCCCCGCATCCGTATCATCGTCAGGCCTCTCCGTGTGAGCGTGAACAAGAAAACTAGAACCCGGCGCCCAGGCTGAACTGGAAGCGCTGCGGCTCATCGTGCGGCCCTTCGTTGAAGGGCTGGGCGATGGCTACCGAAATGGCGCCGAAGGGCGAGATCCAGACCGCCGCCACGCCCGTCGAGTAGCGCAGCTCCGACGCCGTGAACCGGTCATCCGGCCCGAACACGTTGCCCGCGTCGCCGAACACGGACAGCTGGAAGTTCCGGTTCTGCTTGTCCAGGAACGGCACCGGGAAGAACAGCTCGCTGCGGGCCAGCACCAGGCGGTCGCCGCCGAACGGGTCGCCGTCCTCGTCGGTGAAGGCGCTGAACGTGCGCGGTCCGAGCGTGTTGTCCTTGAAGCCGCGCAGCGTGCGAAAGCCACCGGCAAAGTAGTTCTCGAAAAACGGCAGCTCGCTGGTGTCGCCGTAGCCGTCCCCGTACCCCAGCGTGCCGCTCACCAGCAAACTCACGGTGTCGCTGAACGGGAAGTGGTGCGCCTCGGTGAAGTTCAGCTTGTAGAACTGCAAGTCGCCAATCGGCACCGCGACTTCCGCCGACAGGCGGCGCAGCATGCCGCGGTCGGGGAACACGGCGCGATTGCGCGTGTCCTTGGCGAGGCTCGAGTTGAGCTTGAAGATGTTGTAGGAATCGCCGTTGTCGGCGATGAAATCGAGCACGTCCGGCGACGTGAAGGCGCCGGTGCCGATCTTGGTTTTCTCGACCCCGACGCCGAAGCCGAAGGCGCTGAACTCCGACAGCGGTACGTTGTAGCCCCAGGAACCGCCCAGCGAGTCGGTGTCGTACTCGGTGAGGTTGGCGTCGGCGGCGTCCGTGGACCGCATGAACGCACTCACCGTGCGGCTCACACCGTCCACGCTGGCGTAGGGGTTGGTGTGAGCGACGCTGTACACGCGCGAGTAGTCGCTGGTGTTGAAGTTGATGCTGACGCTGTCGCCGGTGCCCAGAAAATTGTTCTGCGTGACGGCGGCGTTCAGCAGCAGGCCGCTGCCCTGGCCGAAGCCGACGCCCGCCGAGATGCTGCCGGACGGGCGCTCCTTGACGGTGAAGTTGACGTCCACCTGGTCCGGGCTGCCCGGCACCGCCGGCGTCTCGACCGTCACTTCCTCGAAAAAGCCAAGCCGCTCAAGGCGCACCCGCGAGCGTTCGACCGCCTTCGACGAGAACGTGGCCGCTTCGAGCTGGCGCATCTCGCGGCGCATCACCTCGTCGGCGGTCTTCTCGTTGCCGGCGAAGCTGATGCGCCGCACGTAGGCACGCTTGCCGGGGTCGACGAAGAAAGTCAGCCTGGCGGTGGCGTTTTTCTGATCGATGTCCGGCGACGGATTGACGTTGGCGAACGCGTACCCGGCCTCGCCGAGGCGCTCGGAGATGGCGTCGCTGGTCTCGGTCATCTTCTTGCGCGAGAAGGTGTCGCCGGGGCGCAGCGTGACCAGCCGCACCAGTTCCTCGGGTTCGACCACCAGGTTGCCGGACAGCTTGACCTCGTCGACCGTGTACTGCTGGCCTTCGGTCACGTTGATGGTGATGTAGATCTCCTGCTTGTCCGGCGTGATGGCGACCTGCGTCGACTTGATGTCGAAGTCGAGGTAACCGCGGTCAAGGTAGTAGGCGTGCAGGTTTTCAAGGTCGCCGGCCAGCTTCTGGCGCGAGTACTTGTCGTTGCCGGTGACGAAGCTGAGCAGGTTCGGCGTCGACAGCTTGAACGTACCGCGCAGCGCCTGGTCGTCGAACACCTGATTGCCGACGATGTTGATCTGGCGGATGCGCGCGACGTCGCCCTCGGTGATCTTGATGTCGATGCGCACGCGGTTGCGCGGCAGGTCGGTGACGTCCGCATCCACCTTCATGCCGTACTTGCCGTTGGCGTAGTACTGCCGCTGCAATTCCTGGCGCAGCTGGTCGAGCGCCGAGGGCACGAACACCCGCCCGGTGGCCAGACCCGCCTCGCGCAGGCCCTTTTGCAGATCCTCGGTCTTGATGTCCTTGTTGCCGGTGAGGTTCAGTTCGGCAATCGAGGGCCGCTCGGTGACGTTGATGACCAGCACGTCGCCGTCGCGGTCGAGCTGCACGTCGCTGAAGAACTCGGTCTTGAACAACGCGCGGATGATGGCGTCCGAACGCTGCGGGTCGAAGCGGTCACCCACGCGCAGCGGCAGGGCAATCAGCACCGCGCCGGGGGAGATGCGCTGCAGGCCGTTCAGGCGGATGTCTTGCACCGTGAACGGCGCATCGTCGGCTGCCTGCACCGGCAACGGGGCGACCGTCAGACACAGCACGGCGGCCAGCACACACCGGGACAGCAAGCGCAGGAAATCGGAAAACAAGGCGTCACCGGGCGGGCCGCGGCCCGCAGTCAGGGTCAAAACAGGAGGCGCGTGATGTCGTTGTAGAAGGCCAGCACGGTGAGCGCCAGCAGTGCCGCCAGCCCCACCTGCTGGCCGAGCACCCGAAGCCGCTCCGGCAGGGGCCGGCCCCGTACCCATTCGGCCGCATAGTACAGCAAGTGCCCACCGTCCAGAACCGGCACCGGCAGCAGGTTGAGCAGCCCGAGCGACAGGCTCACCAGCCCGAGGAAGGACAGGAATTGCGCCGCCCCTAGGCGCGCACTTTGCCCTGCAAACTCGGCGATCGACAGCGGCCCGCTGATGTTGCGGCTGGAGGCGTCGCCCGTGAGCATGCGCCAGATCACCTCGCCGGTGAGCACCGTCATGTCGCGCAGCTTGCCGAGCGCCGCGCCGGCGCTGTCGAGCGGCCCGTAGCGCAGGCGCAGGTAGTAATCGTCGAACGCCACCGTGGCACGCTTGGGCGCAAGACCAACCCGGCCGATGCGCTGGCCGTCTTCGTCCACCGCCTGCGGCGTGACGGTGATGTCGAGCTCGCTGCCGGCGCGGCGCAGGCGAAGCCGCAGCGGCTGCTGCGGGTGCTCGCGCACCACGCGCACCCAGTCCCCCCAGTCGACGAGCGGCTCGCCATCGACGGCGAGCATCACGTCACCCACGACGATGCCGGCCGCGGCGGCAGCGCCGCCGGCGATCACGTCGCCCACTTCGGGCACGATGCGTGGCCCGCGCCAGGCAAGCCCGACGTGGCGCATCACGTCCGGATCCTCGGCGCGGTAGTCGAGCCCGGACAGGTCCAGCGTCCGGGTCTGGGTGCCGCTGTCGGTAGCCACGTCGACCGACACCCGCCGCCCGTCGATGGCCGCCGGCATCAGGCGCAGCAGCGCGTCTTCCCAGGTGCGCACCGGGCGACCGTCCACGGCGCGCAGCGCATCGCCGGCCCGAAACCCGGCCGCCGCCGCGGGGGTATCCGGCAGCACCTCGCCGACCAGCGGGCGCTGGCCGTAGGTGCCGACCATGAACATGGCCCAATAGAACACGAACGCGAGCAGCAGGTTGGCCAGCGGGCCGGCCGCCACCACGCCCATGCGCGCCGTCACCGGCTTGCGATTGAAGGCCTGCTCGCGCTGGGCTTCCGGAACCGGCGCCTCGTGCTCGTCGAGCATCTTCACGTAGCCGCCGAGCGGCAGGGCGGCGATCACGAACTCCGTACCGTGCCGGTCCGTGCGCCGCCACAGGGGCCTGCCGAAGCCGATCGAAAAACGGAGCACCTTCACGCCGGCCCGGCGCGCGGCCCAGAAATGGCCGTACTCGTGCACGCTGACCAGCACGCCGATGGCGACCAGAAAGGCGCCGACCGACCACAGCACGTTCAACATTGAGCGGTCACCTTTGCAAGCGCGATGCGGCGCGCCGCCCCGTCGGCAGCGAGAATCGCATCGAGGCTGTCGGCCGGCGCGGCCGGCAGCGCGTTCAGGGTGTGGTCCACCACCACCGCGATGCCGGTAAAGCCGAGCCGACCGTCGAGAAACGCTTGGACCGCGACTTCGTTCGCCGCGTTCAGCACCGCGCCCGCGGTGCCGCCAGTGGCTAGCGCCTGGTAGGCGAGGTCGAGGCACGGGAAGCGCGACCGGTCCGGTGGTTCGAAATCGAGGCGCGCCACATCGAACAGGCTCAGCGTGCCGGCCCCCGAGCGGTGGCGCCGCGGCCAGGCCAGCGCGTGGGCGATCGGCACCCGCATGTCCGGACTTGCCAGCTGCGCCAGCACCGACCCGTCGCAGTATTCCACCAGCGAATGCACCACGCTTTGCGGGTGCACCACCACCTCGATGGCGCTGCCGGGCAAGGCGAACAGCCACGCGCTCTCGATGACTTCGAGGCCCTTGTTCATGAGCGTCGCCGAATCGACCGAAATCTTGCGCCCCATGACCCAGCGCGGGTGGGCGCAGGCCTCGTCGGGCGTGACGCCCGCCATGTCGGCCGCTGACGCGCGCAGGAACGGCCCGCCGGAGGCGGTCAGCAGCAACCGCCGCACGCCGTGCTCGGTGGCCGGCTCGCCGCAGCGGTAGCCCGGCAGGCACTGGAACATGGCGTTGGTTTCGCTGTCGATCGGGATCAGCGTCGCCCCGCCGCGCTGCACCGCCGCCATGAACAGCGGACCCGCCATGACCAGCGCTTCCTTGTTGGCGAGCAGCAGCGTCTTGCCGGCCTCGGCCGCCGCCAGGGACGACGCGAGCCCCGCCGCGCCGACGATGCCGGCCACCACCACGTCCACCTCGGCAGCACGCACCACCTGTTCCAGCGCAGCGGCGCCGGTCAGCACCCGCGTCGGTCCATCACCGAGCGCCCGGCGCAGTTCGGCGGCAGCCTCGGGGTCGGTCAGCACCGCCACCGGCGGCCGGAACTGCCGGCAGATATCGAGCATGCGCCGCACGTTGCGCCGCGCGGCGGCGACTTCGAGCCGGTACTGATCCGGGTGCAGCGCCAGCACGGCGAGCGTGCTGTCGCCGATCGACCCGGTCGCCCCGAGCAGCGCCACGCCGCGCATGGTCAGGCCCTCACCAGCAGCGGCGCGGCGAGCGCGAACAGCGGCGCGGCGGCAATCAGCGCATCGATGCGATCGAGCACGCCGCCGTGGCCCGGCAGCAGGTGGCTGCTGTCCTTGACGCCGGCGCGGCGCTTGAACAGGCTCTCGGTCAGGTCGCCGACCACCGACACGCCGGCACAGATCGTCGTGAGTGCAACCAGCGCCGCGATGGCGACGCCGTCCAGCCGCCACAGCGCGCCGGCCGCGAGTCCCGTGAGCGCCGCGCCGGCCAGGCCGCCTGCGAGACCCTCGACCGTCTTGCCGGGGCTCACCTGGGGGCACAGTCGCCGCCGGCCAAGCAACTTGCCGACCACGTAGGCGGCGCTGTCTGCCGCCCACACCAGCGCCAGACACAGCAGCAGCAGCGGCCGACGGCCGTCGGCCAGCTGCGCCAGCGCCAGCCAGGCGCCAGCCAGCGCGAGCACGATGACGGCCGCCTGCGGCAGCGGCCGGCCTGTCCAGGCCGGCAGCGCGGGGTAGCGCAATACGAGCCCGAACGCCACCGCCCACCAGACGAGCGCGGCCGCGAGCATCAGTGGGGCCAGATTCGCCGGCAGCGCGTACAGGCCGACCAGGGCGAGCGCGAGCACCGCCAGCAGCCAGCCGCGTCGAGCCCCCGCCAGCGCCGGGCACAGCGCCGCCCACTCCCAGGCGGCGCGCAGCGTGATGGCGGCGAACACGCCAAGCAGCCACGGCAGCGTGCCCCGCCACACCAGCGTCACGGCCAGCAGCAGCAGCACGACGGCCGTGAGCAGGCGCGTCCTAGGCACCGGTGCCGCCGATCTGCACCTGCTCGCCGGTGCGCCCGAAGCGGCGCTCGCGCCCGGCGTACCAGGTCAGTGCGGCGTCGAGCGCGGCGTGATCGAAGTCCGGCCACAGCGTGTCGGTGAAGTACAGCTCGGCATAGGCAAGCTGCCAGAGCAGGAAGTTGCTGATGCGCAGCTCACCGCCGGTGCGGATCAGCAGATCGACCGGCGGCGCCGCGCCGAGTGCCAGGCGCGCGTTGAAGCTCGCCTCGTCGATGCTCGCCGGGTCGAGCGCGCCGCTCGCGGCGGCGGCGGCAAGCGACCTTGCCGCCTGCACCAGATCCCACTGCCCACCGTAGTTGGCGGCGACGTTGAGATGCAGGCCGCGGCAATCGGCCGTGTTGGCCTCGGCGCGCGCAATCGCGTCCTGCAGGCGCGTAGGCAGCGCGGAACGCTCGCCGATCACCGACAGGCGGATGTCGTTTTCCTTCAGGCGCAGCTCCTCGTCGCGCAGTGCGCGCACGAACAGCTCCATCAGCACCGACACCTCGTCCTCGGGGCGGCGCCAGTTCTCGCTGCTGAAGGCGAACAGGGTCAGGTGCCCAATGCCGCGGCGGGCGCAGTCCTCGGTGATGCGCCGCACCACGCGGGCACCGATGCGGTGACCGGCCACGCGCGGCAGGTGGCGCTGGCGCGCCCAGCGGCCGTTGCCGTCCATGATGACCGCGACGTGCCGCGGCAGGCTGGCGTCGGACGTGCTCATGCCGCCCGCTCAGACGTCCAGCAGGTCGGCTTCCTTGGCCGAGAGCAGCGCCTCGACCTCGCCCACGAACCGGTCGGTCAGCTTCTGGATGTCGGCCTCGCCGCGGGCGAGGTCGTCGGTCGAGATCAGCTTTTCCTTTTCGAGGTCCTTGAGCGAACTGTTGGCGTCGCGGCGGACGTTACGGATGGCGACCCGGCAGTCCTCGCCCTCGCCGCGCACCACCTTGATGAGGTCCTTGCGCCGTTGCTCGGTGAGCGCCGGCAGCGGCACGCGGATGACCATGCCGGCGGTGGACGGGTTCAGGCCCAGGTCCGACTCGCGGATGGCCTTGTCGATGGCGTTCACGGTGCTCTTGTCGAACGGCGCCACCAGCAGCGTGCGCGCGTCCTCGGCGCTCACGTTGGCGAGCTGACGCAGCGGCGTGTCGGCGCCGTAATAATTCACGTGCACCTGATCCAGCAGGCCCGGATGCGCGCGGCCGGCGCGGATCTTCTTCAGCGCCTCGGCCAGTGCATGCACGCTCTTGCCCATGCGTTGCTCGGCGTCCTTGCGCACGTCGTCGATCATCGATTGCCTCCGCTCAAGCCCCGGTCGGCGCCATCAGGGTGCCGATCGACTCGCCGTGCACGATACGCAGCAGCGCGCCGCGGCTGTTCATGTCGAACACCCGCACCGGCAGCGCGTGCTCGCGCGCCAGCGCCACGGCCGTCGCGTCCATCACGCCCAGATGCCGCGCCAGCACCTCGTCGTAGTCGAGCTGCTCGAAACGGCGGGCGTTCGGATGGCGCTGCGGGTCGGCATCGTACACGCCGTCGACCTTGGTCGACTTCAGCATCAGGTCGGCGCCGATGTCGATGGCGCGCAGGCAGGCCGCGGTGTCGGTGGTGAAGTAGGGGTTGCCAAGGCCGCCCGCGCACAGCACCACGCGGCCGACTTCCAGATGCCGCAGCGCCTTGACGCGCACGTAGGCTTCGGCAACGCCGGTCACCGGCAACGCCGACATCACGCGCGCGGCGATGCCGCTCGCCTGCAGCACCTCGTGCAGGGCGAGCGCGTTCATTACCGTGGCCAGCATGCCGATGTAGTCGGCCGTGGCGCGGTCGGCGCCCTCGGCCGCCGCCGGCAAACCGCGGAACAGATTGCCGCCGCCGACCACGAGGCCGACGCGCACGCCGGCGTCGAGCACCGGCTTCAACTCATCGGCCACCGCCTGCATGGCCGGCCGGTCGAAGCCGTGCGGCTTGCCGCCGGCCAGCGCCTCGCCGCTGAGTTTGAGCAGGATGCGGTTGTAGGGGGGCGGCGAGCCGGCCATGGGGGATCAGCCCCGGGCTTGCTTCATCACTTCGGCGACGAAGTCGTCGGCCTGCTTCTCGATGCCCTCGCCGACCTCAAGACGCTCGAAGCCGAGCACCTTGGCGCCGGCCTTCTTGAGCAACTGCTCGACGGTCGTTTCCGGGTCCTTCACGAACGGCTGGCCGAGCAGCGTGACTTCCGCCGCGTACTTGCGGATGCGGCCCTCGACCATCCTGGCGCGGATGTCCTCCGGCTTGCCGGATTCCGCCGCCTGGGCGTCGTAAATTTCCTTCTCGCGCGCCAGCACGTCGGCCGGGATCTCGGCGGCCGACACGCACAGCGGGCGGCTCGCAGCGACGTGCATGGCGATGTCGCGCGCCAGCGCAAGATCACCGCCTTCGAGCTCCACCAGCACGCCGATACGCGAGCCGTGCAGGTAGCTGCCGATCACGCCCGCCTGGGCCTGCCGGCGCACGAAGCGGCGCACGCGGATGTTCTCGCCGATCTTGGCCACCAGTTGCTGGCGGGTTTCCTCGACCGTGGCGCCGTCGAGCGCGAGCGCCGACAGCTGCTCGACGTCGGCCGGGGCGTCGCTGAGCACGCGCGCGCCGACGGCCTGCGCGAAGGCGAGAAAACCCGCGTCCTTGGCCACGAAGTCGGTTTCCGAGTTGACCTCCGTGAGCGCGACGGTGCGCCCGTCGGCACTCGCCGACAGGATGATGGCGCCGTCGGCGGCGGTGCGCCCGGCCTTCTTGTCGGCGCGGGCAGCGCCGGCCTTGCGCATGAGATCGATGGCCGCCTCGATGTCGCCTCCGGCCTCGGTGAGCGCCTTCTTGCACTCCATCATGCCGAGCCCGGTGCGCTCGCGCATGTCCTTGACCAGTGCTGCCGAAATGTTCATGTCAGGTGCCCTCGATTGCGGGTAGGTGGCGATGATCGTGCCGGATACCCGAGCAAAAAAAGAGGGGACGAGCCCCTCTTTTCATAAAGTAATGTGATGACGCGTGCGCTTGCGGCCGGGCCGCCTCGCCGCGCCCGCTCAGCTGACCTCGACGACTTCGACGAACTCGTCGCTGCCGCCGGCGGCCAGCGCCGCGCGGCCGTTCTGGATCGCTTCGGCCGCCTGACCCAGGTACAGGTCGATGGCGCGGATCGAATCGTCATTACCCGGGATGACGTAATCAATACGGTCCGGGCGGTTGTTGGTGTCGACCACGGCGATCACCGGAATGCCCAGGCGGTTGGCCTCGTCGACGGCAATGTGCTCGTAGCCGGTGTCGATCACGAACAACGCATCCGGCATGCCCTTCAGGGTGCGGATGCCGCCGACGCTGCGCGCCAGCTTGTCGCGCTCGCGGTGCAGCAACTGCAGGTCCCGCTTGCTCAGATCCGCCGTGCGGCCGAGCTCGATGCGCGTCTCAAGGTCGATCAGGCGGTCGACGGACTTGCGCACCGTGCGGTAGTTGGTGAGCATGCCGCCCAGCCAGCGGTAGCTGATATACGGCATGCCGCAGGCGGTGGCGTGCTGCTCCACCAGCTTGCGCGCCTGCCGCTTGGTGCCGACGAACAGCACCGTGCCGCCCTTGGCGGCGATCTTGCCGAGGACGTTCATGGCGTCCCGCAGCATGGGCAGGCTGTGTTCGAGGTTGATGATGTGGATGTTCTGGCGCGCCCCGAAAATGTACGGGGCCATGGCCGGCGACCAATAGCGGGTCTGGTGACCGAAGTGGACGCCCGCGTCCAGCAGGTCGCGCATGGAAACTGCTGCCATAAGCCAAAACGCTCCGAAATTCCTGGGGTGAGGCCGCCACAGAACCGGCGACCGTGGACGGTTGCCCGCCAATAAGGGGCGCGTTTTATAGCACTGATCGGCGGGAGCCACAATCAGCCGGTTTACCGGCGCGCGCGCCGGCTGCTACAGTCCGGCCCCTTTTGATCGCTGCCGCCCCACGCGCCGCCGGCCTTGCGCCGGGTGCCGCTCCCCAGAGCCATGACCGTCTCCATCAAGACCGCGCAAGAAATCGAGGCGCTGCGCGTGGCCGGTCGGCTGGCCGCGCAGTTGCTGCAGATGATCGGCCCGCACGTGCAGCCGGGCATCAGCACCGACGAACTGAACGACATCTGTGAGCAGCACACGACGCAGGTGCTCGGCGGCACGTCGGCGCCGCTCGGTTACCACGGCTTCCCGAAGTCGATCTGCACGTCGGTGAACCACGTGGTCTGCCACGGCATCCCGAACGACAAGCCGCTCAAGAAAGGCGACATCGTGAACGTCGACGTCACCGTCATCAAGGACGACTACCACGGCGACACCAGCGCCATGTTCTACGTGGGCGAGCCGTCCATCCAGGCGCGCCGCCTGTGCGAAACGAGCTACGAGGCGCTGTGGGTCGGCATCGACCAGGTGCGCCCGGGCATGCGGCTTGGCGATCTCGGACACGCCATCCAGACCTACGCCGAGGCCCGCAATTACTCGATCGTGCGCGAGTACTGCGGGCATGGCATCGGCCGGCAGTTCCACGAGGAGCCGCAGGTACTGCACTACGGCATTCCCGGCACCGGGCTCACGCTCGCCCCCGGCATGGTGTTCACCATCGAACCCATGCTGAACGCCGGCAAGCGGCACGTGAAGCTGCTGGCCGACGGCTGGACCGTGGTCACCAAGGATCACAGCCTGTCGGCGCAGTGGGAACACATGGTGCTGGTCACGGAAACGGGCGTCGAGGTGCTGACGCTGCGAGACGGCGAGACGCGGCCGTGAACGCGCCGCCGCCCGCCGCCGGCGCGCCGCTGTTCGATGCGGACCGCGTGAACGCCCTGCTCGACGCGCACGGCGTCAATGCCGCGACCTGCCGGCATCTGCACCAACAGTTCACTGACCAGCTTCGCGCGTATTACGACCGGCACCCGGCGGGGGCGCCGATCGTGCAGGCGCGCACTGCCTTCGTGGACGTCCTGTTGCAGCGCATCTGGGCGGCGCGGGTCGCCGACCTGCCACAGGCACACACGCTGGCGCTGGTCGCCGTGGGGGGCTACGGACGCGGGGAGTTGCACGCCTGCTCGGACGTCGACATCCTGATCCTCGCCCCGCGCGCCGACCACATCACGCGCGTGTCGGACGAACTGGCGCGTCTGGTGACGCTGCTGTACGACACCGGGCTCGACGTCGGCGCCAGCGTGCGCAGTCTGCGCCAGTGCGTGGACGAGGGGCGGCGCGACGTCACCATCGCCACCGCGCTCATGGAGGCGCGCTACCTCGCCGGCAACGCGGCGCTGTTCGAGCAGCTCGCACGGCGGACCGGCCCGGGGCAGATCTGGCCAACACGCAAGTTCTTCGCCGCCAAGCTCGCCGAGCAGCAGGCGCGCTACAACAAGTTCGACGCCACCGCCTATAAGCTCGAACCGAACGTCAAGGAAAGCCCGGGCGGGCTGCGCGACATCCACACCATCGGCTGGGTGGCCAAGCGGCACTTCGGCGCCCGCACGCTGCACGAGCTGGTCGACCATGGGTTTCTGGAGCCGGACGAGTACCAGCAGCTCGTCGACGGCCAGGAATTCCTGACGCAGGTGCGAAACGGCCTGCACCTGCTCGCCGGGCGCAAGCACGACCACCTGCTGTTCGACCAGCAGCGCGAGCTGGCACGCCGTTTTGGCTACGAGGACAGCGACGAGAGCCTGGCGGTCGAGCAGTTCATGAAGCGCTACTACGGCACCGTGAAGGGCCTGTCGCGCCTGAACGAGATGCTGCTCGCGCACTTCGAGGAAGAAATCCTGCTCGCCCGGCGCAGCGACCGGGCGGTGCCGCTCAACAGCCGCTTCCAGATTCGCAAGGACTTCATCGAGGTGCGCGACGAGCGCGTGTTCCGCCGCTACCCGTTCGCGCTGCTGGAAATCTTCCTGCTGCTGCAGCAGCACCGCCACCACGTGCGCGGCGTGCGCGCCGGCACCGTGCGCCTGATCCGCAAGCACCTGCACCTGATCGACGACGCGTTTCGGGCCGACATCCGCAGCGCCAGCCTGTTCATGGAAATCATCCGCCAGCCGCACGGCATCGGCCACGAGCTGCAGCGCATGCACCGCTACGGCGTGCTGGCGCGCTACATCCCGGCCTTCGGGCGCGTGGTGGGGCAGATGCAGCACGACCTGTTCCACGTCTACACGGTCGACGAGCACAGCCTGTTCGTGCTGCGCAACACGCGCAGCTACGCGTTCCCGGACGAGCAGATTCCGGCGCTCGAACTCGGCTACCAGGTGTTCCCGAACATCCCGAAGCCGGAGCTGCTGTACCTCGCGGCGCTGTTCCACGACATCGCCAAGGGTCGCGGCGGCGACCACTCGGACCTCGGCAGCCACGAGGCCTACGCGTTCTGCCGCCTGCATCGCCTGTCGGAACTCGACAGCCGGCTCGTGACCTGGCTGGTGCGCCAGCATCTTCTGATGAGCAAGGTCTCGCAGCGGCAGGACATCGGCGATCCGGAAGTGATTCGCAGCTTCGCCGCCACCGTCGGCGACCAGGTGCACCTCGATTACCTGTACCTGCTGACGGTGGCCGACATGCGCGGCACCGGCCCCACGGTGTGGAACTCCTGGAAGGGCTCGCTGCTGTCTGCGCTGTACCTGGCAACGCGACGCGCACTCAGGCGCGGTCTCGGCAGCCCCATCGACGCCCGCGAGCAGGCGCTCGACGTGCGCCATCGCGCCGCCGAACTGCTGCCGGGCGAGCCGGTTGACGCTGGACAGTGCAGGCAGTTCTGGGACCGCCTCGACGACGACTATTTCCTGCGCTTCACGGCCGAGGAAATCGCCTGGCACGCCAAGCACATCCTGCGCGCGCGCGGCGACCATCCGACGGTGGTGGCAACGCGCGACTTTCCGGACCGCGGCAGCACCGGCGTGATGGTCTACACGCGTGACCGCAAATACCTGTTCGCGGCGATCACGTCGACGCTCGACCGCCTCGCGCTCGACATCGTCGACGCGCGCATCTACACCAGCCGCGACGGCTACGCGCTCGACACTTTTCTGGTGAGCGATCTCAGCGGCGAGCCTATTTCGGACCCGACGCGCCGGCGCGACATTCGCGCTGCGCTGCGCGACGTGCTGGTCGGCGACACGCTGCCGTTGCTGCCGCCGGGGCGGCGCATCAGCCGCCAGCAAAAGGCGTTTCGCGTGGCGACCGAGGTGTCGTTCGCGACCGATCTCGGGCGCGACCGCACGGTGGTCGAACTCATCACCAAGGACCGGCCGGGCCTGCTGTCGCAGGTGGCGCAGGCGTTTGCCGAGTGCGAACTGGTGTTGCAGAACGCGCGCGTCAACACCTACGGCGAGCGCGCCGAGGACGCGTTTTTCGTGACCGACACGGCGGGCCGCGCCGTCACCGACGCCGCCCGGCTCGATCAACTGCGCGAGCAGCTCGCCCGGCGTCTGGACGATCAGGCGGCCTGAGCGGGCTTCAGCCGCGTACCGCCGCGGCCGAACACGCGCTGTCTGCCGGGACGGACGTCACGCCGACGGCGGCAGGCCGTCGGCGGCCTGCCGGACCTGGCGTTCGCGCTCCTCGATGCTGACGTGGCGCACGTCCTTGCCCTGCACGAGGTAAATCACGTATTCGGCGATGTTCTTGGAGTGATCGCCGATGCGCTCCAGCGCCCGCGCCGCCCACACCAGGTTCAGCGCCCAGGTGATGGTGCGCGGGTCTTCCATCATGTAGGTGACCAGCTGGCGCAGGATCGCCTCGTACTCCTGGTCCACCGCCAGATCCTCGCGCTCGACTTCGAGCGCGGCCGTCACGTCCATGCGGGCAAACGCGTCGAGCGCCTTGTTCAGCAGGCGGCGCGCCAGGTCGCCGATGTGGCGCATCGGCGGGCGCGAACGGCCGGGCTCCACCTTGGCCAGTTCCAGCACCGTGCGCGCCACACGCTCGGCCTGGTCGCCGATGCGTTCAAGATCGGTCACGGTCTTGATGACGGCGAAGATCAGACGCAGGTCCCCGGCCGCCGGCTGGCGGCGCGCCAGGATGCGGCTGCACTCCTCGTCGAGATTCAGCTCCAGCGCGTTGACCTGCAGGTCACCACCGACCACCGACGCGGCGAGCTGCATATCGCCTTCCTCAAGCGCCGTGATGGCGTCCGCTATCTGGCGCTCCACCACCCCGCCCATGTGCAGTACGTGGCTGCGCAGGTTTTCGAGGTCCTGGTTGTACTGCTGCGAGATGTGGTGGCCGATGTCGTCCTTGCCGAGTGTCATGGCAGTGCCCCCGCGGTCAGCCGTAACGGCCGGTGATGTAGTCTTCCGTGCGCTTCGACCTGGGGTTGGTGAAGATGAGGTTGGTGTCACCGAACTCCACCAGCTCGCCCAGGTACATGAAGGCGGTGTAATCGGACACGCGCGCCGCCTGCTGCATGTTGTGCGTCACGATCAGGATGGTCACCTTGGCCTTGAGGCGGTGGATCAGCTCCTCGATGTTGGCGGTGGCGATGGGGTCGAGCGCCGAGGTGGGCTCGTCGAACAGCATCAGTTCGGGTTCCGTGGCCAGCGCGCGGGCGATGCAGAGGCGCTGCTGCTGGCCGCCCGAGAGCGCGAACGCCATGTCGTCGAGGCGGTTGCTCACCTCGTCCCACAGCGAGGCGTCGCGCAGTGCCGCCTCGACCTTCTCTGCGATCACGCGCCGGCTGCGCTCACCCCGCACGCGAAGCCCGTAGGCCACGTTCTCGAAAATCGACTTCGGAAACGGGTTCGGTTTCTGAAACACCATGCCGATGCGCATGCGCACCTCGATCGGGTCCACCGCCCGGTCGAGGATATTCACGCCGTCCGGCTGGAACACGATCTGGCCGTCGTAGCGACTGCCGTCGTACAGGTCGTGCATGCGGTTGAAGCAGCGCAAGAAGGTCGACTTGCCGCAGCCCGACGGGCCGATCAGCGCCGTCACCTGGCGATCCGCCACCGGCAGGTTGACGCGCTTTAACGCCTGCATGTCGCCGTAGAAAAAATTGAGGTCGCGCGCCTGTGCCTTCAGCGCCGGCATGGCCAGCTCCGCTGCCTGCGCGCCCGCCACGCCGGACGACATGTCCATGACCGCCTCCCTTACCATTTGATCCGCTTCCGATAGCGCAGGCGCAGCCAGATCGCCGCGCCGTTCATTAGCAGCGTCAGCGCCACCAGCACCACGCCGGCGGCGGCGGCATTTTCCTGAAACGCCGCCTGCGGGCGCGACAGCCAGTTGAACATCTGGATCGGCATCACCGTGAACGGCGAGCGCAGCCACTCGAAGGAAATGAACGGGAACTCGCCGCCCACCGGCGCCGGCGGCAGAAAGGCAATGAACGTCAGCGCACCGATGGTGATGATCGGCGCCGTCTCGCCTATTGCGCGCGCCAGGCCAATGATCACGCCGGTCAGGATGCCACCGGTCGAGTACGGCACCACGTGGTCGCGCACCGTCTGCCAGCGCGTGGCACCGAGCGCGTAGGCGCCCTCGCGGATGCTGCCAGGGATGGCGCGAATGGCCTCGCGCGTGGCGACGATGATCACCGGCAGGATCAGCAGCGCCAGCGTCAGCCCCGCCGACAGGATGCTTTGCCCGAAACCGAGCCCGTACACGAAAAGTCCGAGCGCCAGCAGGCCGTACACGATGGACGGCACGCCGGCGAGGTTGGTGACGTTGATCTCGATGATCTCGGTAATCCAGCTGCGTTTCGCGTATTCCTCAAGGTAGACACCGGCGGCGATGCCAAGCGGGATGGCCGCCAGCGCCGTCACCAGCATCACGAGGCTCGACCCGACCAGCGCACTCAGAATGCCGGCGCGCGCGGCGCGGCGCGACGGGAAACTGCTGAAGAAACTCCAGTCGAGCCGCCCGGCGCCGTCCTGAATCAGCCCGACCAGCAACACGGCCAGCGTCAGCACGCCCACCATCAGGCTCATCAGCCCGATGATGACGAACACCTGGTCCCAGTACTTCGCGCGCGCCACCAGGCCGCGCACGGTTTGCGCGTCATGTGCCATCAGTAGGCCTCCCGGAAGCGCTTGCGCACCAGGTGCCCGAGCACGTTGAAGAACAGCGTGAGCAGCACCAGCACCAGCCCCACGGCGAAAATGCTCTGGTATTCGAGGCTGCCGTGCGGCAGGTCGCCCAGCGCCACCTGCACGATGAACGCCGTGATGGTCGCGCCCGACTCGCGCGGGTCGAACGTGAAATTGGGCTGCTGGCCGGCGGCAACCGCCACCACCATGGTCTCGCCCACGGCGCGCGAAATGCCCAGGATGTACGCCGCCACGATGCCCGACGTGGCGGCCGGCGCCACCACCTTGAGCGCCGTCTGCAACCGCGTGGCACCCATGGCGTAGGAGCCCTCGCGCATGTGCATGGGCACGGCACGCATGGCGTCCTCGGCCACGGAACTCACGTACGGGATGATCATGATGCCCATCACCAGGCCGGGACCCAGCATGTTGAAGCCCGGCAGATCCGGCATGAACCACTGCAGCGCAGGGGTCACCATCAGCAGCGCGAAATAGCCGTACACGACGGTCGGGATGCCGGCCAGCAACTCCAGGGTGGGCTTCACGATTTCGCGCGTGCGATGACCCGCGAATTCGGACAGGTAGATTGCCGCCACCGTGCCCACGGGGATGGCCAGCGCCAGCGCCACGCCGGTGGTGGTGAGCGTGCCCGCCAGCAGCGGCAGTACGCCGAAATGCTTGTCGGCGAACATGATGGTCCACTGCGTGTCGGTCAGGAAGTCCTTCAGCGGCACGTGCTCGAAGAAGGCAGCCGACTCGTAGAGCAGGATGCCCACGATGGCGACCGTCACGGCGACCGCTGACAGGGCCGCCAGGAACAGCACGCCCTCGATCAGCCGCTCGCCCCAGTGGCGCAGCGCGCGGCGTGCAAAACGACGACTCGGTACGGCGGTGGACGCGGCGGTCATGGGTGTTTGATCTTCGATCGGTCGGCGGCGTCCGGGGCGGCGGACTTTACCCGATGCGCCTGCCGCAAAAAAACTGTGGCAGCGGCGGGCCGCACGCAGCCCGCCGCCGCCACGTCACGATCACAGCTTGCCTTCGCGCTTGAGCAGGTCCTCGACGTGCAGGCCAACTTCCGGCGTGCCGCCAAAACCGGTGCCAAGCTTGCCGGCGTTCAGGTTGTCGAGCGCCAGCGTGTAGGCGCTCGCCGGCAGATCCACGTAGCCCACTTCCTTGGCCAGTTCCGCACCTTCCTGCAGGTAGAACTCCACGAACTGCCGCACCACCGGGCGCTGCAGGGACTTCGCCTTCACGTAAATGAAGATCGGGCGCGACAGCGGCTGGTAGCTGCTGTTGTTGACGGTCTTCAGTGACGGCAGCACGGCCGGGGCGCTTTCGGTGGCCTTGATGGGCACCGCCTTCAGCTTGTCCTTGTTTTCCTCGTAGTAGGCCAGACCGAAATAGCCGATGGCGCCCTTGTCGCGGGACACGAACTGCACCGTGACGTTGTCGTCCTCGGACGCCTGGTAGTCCCCGCGCGAGGACTTGGCCTTGCCGACAACCGCCTCGGTGAAGTAGTCGAACGTGCCGGAATCCGCGCCGGCGCCGGCGAGCTTGAGCGGCACATCCGGGAAGGAATCGCGAATCTGCTTCCAGCTCGTGATCTTGCCCTGCGCCGCCGGCTCCCACATTTTCTTCAGCTCGGCCACCGTCAGGTAGTCGACGAAGTCGTTCTGCTTGTTGATCACCACGGTCAGCGCGTCGTACGCAATCGGCAGCTCGTAGTACTTCACGCCGGCCTGGGCGCAGGCGACCATCTCGTCGCGCAGGATCGGCCGCGAGGCGTCGGAGATGTCGGTCTCACCGCGACAAAAGCGCTTGAAGCCGCCGCCGGTGCCCGAGATGCCGACCGTGACCTGGGCGCCACCGCCGCCGGAGATCTGGAACTCCTCGGCCACCGCCTCGGTGATCGGGTACACGGTGCTGGAGCCGTCGATTTCGATCAGCTCGGCGGCTTGCACGGCGCTCGCCGCGCCGCCCAGCGCGGCCAGGATGCCGGCCGCGCGCAGTGTCGCCTGGATGGATTCGGAAACGGATTTCATTGCTCGAACTCCCGTGTTGGGTTCAGGGTGTGGATAGTCGCCCGGCGCCTCAGAACTTGGCTTCCAGGTCCACCTGCAGGCGGTTGACGCTGGCATCGTCGGTGAATCGGCTGGCGACGTCGGATTCCGCCATGAAGTAGGTGGTGGTGAAGGCGAAGTTCTTGTTGATGTCGTAACGCAGTTTCAGCTTGTGGCCGCGCGAGCCGACGTAGCCGTCCGCGAAGTCGGAATCGGTGAACGCGCCGACCACGCCGTTGCGCTGCACGTCGCGGTAGTTGTAGTCGATGCCGACGTCGAACAGGCGCGTCATCACACCCACCAGCCAGGCCTGATCCTGATCCGCGTCGACGCCGGTCGCGGCCGTGTTCTGCACGAACTGCCCATACACCGACAGCGGCAGCGGCAGGCCGATCACGTCCAACTGGCCGAAGGTTTCCAGCAACCGGAACTCGTTCTGGTTGTTGCCGTTGGCGCGCAGCGCGGTCACCTCGTCATCGTTGTCGTAGGCGTAAACCGAGCCGCCGAGCGTGACCTTGAAGCTGTCACCCGGGTAGAAGCGGGTGCCGATCTGGCCCGAGTACAGGCGCAGGTCGTGCTCGAACTGGCGGCCGTCGCCGTCCACGTTGTCGGTGAGCACAAAGTAGCCGCCGCTGCCGAACAGCTCAGTCATGCCCCACTTGCGGCTATAGCTGGCGGCGGCGCCCTCGGGGTTGGTGTCGCCGTCCCAGATGATGTCGCCCAGGCTCACCCACGGCTGCTTCATCTTGCCGCCGAACACCTTCAGGCCCGGCACCGCCAGCGGGTGGTAGTCGATATAGCCCAGGTCGAGCCACACGGACTTCTTGCTGAACGCGCCCTCCAGGCTCTGATTGGTGGAGCGGCGATCGTCGCTGCTGCCGGTGGCGATCTGGATGCCGGCCTCGACCTCCGGGTTCACCTGCGTGAAGGCGCCGATGCGTGCGCGGATACGCTGACGGTCCTGATCGCGGCCGGTGTCCGGCTCGTCCTCGATATGCACGTTCTCGTAGCGGGCGCGCACGTCGCCGCGCAGTTGCGTGTTCATGGCCCAGCCGAGCTTCTGCTGCAGGGCGACCATGTCCTCGGTCTTGACCTGCTTGGCGTCGGCGCGGGCGGCCTTGCGCTGCTCCGTGGCGAGATCGCCGGTCAACTCGGCGTGCTGGGCGGCGTTGATGGAGCCGTTGGCCAGCAGCATGTCGAGCAGCTTCTGATCGACGGTGCCGGCAAACGCCGGGGCGGCGGCCAGCAGCAGGCCACCCAGAAGGCCGGCGGTTCGGGCAGTAACAGGACGCATTCGATGTCTCCCTTGCGCGAGGCGAAGCGACGTTGCCGCCACTCCGGATCGGCCCGCCGTGGTTCGGCAAGCCCAGCGCGCGACCCCATGCCGCGCGCTTGTCGAGGGAGAAGTGTCACGACTGTTTGTGACAACGCTGTTACATGCGTGACGCTTCGGTGACAGACGCGCTGCGGCGCGTGGCCGCGGCCGGGAACACACAACGGAACGTGCTGCCCACACCGACCTGGCTTTCGATCAGCAGCTCGGCGTCGTGGCGGGCCAGCGCGTGCTTGACGATGGCAAGCCCGAGCCCGGTGCCGCCGCGCGCCCGCGAACGGCTGGCGTCCACCCGGTAGAAGCGCTCGGAAAGACGCGGCAGATGTTCGGCCGCGATGCCCTCGCCGTTGTCCTGCACCGCCAGCACCGGACAGCCATCCAGCAATCCCCAGCGCACGGTGATGAGGCTGCCGTCCGGCGTGTGCTGTACGGCATTGCCGACCAGGTTGGCAAACGCGCTGCGCAGCTCGGTCTCATTGCCTCGCAGCCACAGCTGCGGGTCCGCGTGGACCTCCACCCGGTGGCGGCGCCCGCCGCTGAGGGCAATCGCCTCGCTGCGAATCTGCTGCAGCAGGTTCGGCACGTTGACGTCAGTCTCTGTGTGCCGGCGGCTGTCGCCTTCGAGCTGCGCCAGCATCAGCATGTCGTCGATGATGCGCTGCATGCGCAGCGTCTGCTGGGTCATCAGATCGAGCGGGCGGCGCCAGCGCTCCGGCAACTCGCCCGCGTCCGCCGTCAGGGTTTCGAGGAAGCCGTACACAACGGTCAGTGGCGTACGCAGCTCGTGCGAGGCATTGGCAACGAAATCGCGCCGCACCTGCTCAAGGCGTCTGCCCTGGGTGATGTCACGCACCAGCAGCAACTGGCGGCCCTGGCCGAAGGCGATGATCTGCGCGTGCAGGATGAGCCGATCGTCCCGCGGGGCGGAGAACTCCACGCCCGCGGCGCGATCGCCCTCGCCGCTGAAATAGCCGGCAAACGCAGGGTCGCGCACCACGTTGGTGATGCGCTGACCAAGATCGCGCGGCGTGCGCAGCCCGAGCAGGCGCTGGGCGGCCTCGTTGCACCAGTCGATGCCGCCGTGGTCGCCGAGCGCGACCGCGGCATCCGGCAGCGCCGCGCTCGATTCCTCGAACCGCTGCACGATCTGCGCCAGACGCCGGCGGGTGACGGTGGCCTCGCGCCGCGCCCGGTACAGGCGTTCGAACAGATCGCCCCACAGGCCGATCGATTCCGGTACGTCGCGATCGCTACGCAGACTCAGCGTCAGGCGCAGCACGTTGCGCAAGTGCCAGCCGACGTAGCCGAGCAGGCCCAGCCCAAAGCCACCGCCGGCATCGCCGACCGTCCAGCCCAGCAGCGCGCCCGCGGCCAGCAGCCCACCGCCGAGGGCGGTCTCGGCCACTGCACCGCGAACCACGGGCTCAGTCTTTGGCGGACAGCCGGTAACCGGCCCCGCGCACGGTCTGCACCAGCCGGTCCTTGCCGGCCGGCGCCAGCGCCTCGCGCAAGCGGCGCACGTGCACGTCCACGGTGCGTTCCTCGATATACACGTTGCGGCCCCACACCTGGTCGATAAGCTGGCCGCGACTGTATACCCGCTCCGGGTGGCCCATCAGGAACTGCAGCAGGCGAAACTCGGTCGGACCGACCTTGAGTTCCCCTTCATCGGCCAGCACGCGGTGGCCGACCGGGTCCAGGCGCAGGCCATCCACCGCCAGCTCCGCGCCGGCCGCGTGCGGCGACGCGCGGCGCAGCACGGCCTTGATGCGCGCCGCCAGTTCCCGCGGCGAGAACGGCTTGGTGATGTAGTCGTCAGCGCCGGCGTCAAGGCCGGTGACCACGTCCACCTCCTGCGTGCGCGCGGTCAACATGATCACCGGTATGTCACGCGTGCCCGGGTCGCGCTTGAGCTCGCGAGCAAACTCGATGCCACTCTGGCCGGGCAGCATCCAGTCCAGCACCACAAGGTCCGGGTTGCTGTCCGCCACCAGGCTGCGGGCGCGGCGCACGTCGCCGGCCACCTCGCAGCGGTAGCCGCTGTCGGCAAGCGCAAACGTGAGCATCTCGCAGATGGCCGGCTCGTCTTCGACGATCAGAATGCGTGTGGTCATGGGCGCCCGCTGGCAAGCAATAACCGCGGTATTGGGCGATGGTTTTGTTGCAGATGAGTGACACCCTGTCACATTCAAGCCAGGTGCCGACGCAGGAAATCGACGCTGCGCTGCCAGGCGAGCCGGGCGGCCGTGGCGTCGTAGCTTGCCCGCTGATCGCAGTTGAAGCCGTGGTCGGCCGGGTACACGTATAGCTCGCTTTCCTTCAGGCCCGCGATGGCGGCGCGAATCTTGTCCACATCGGTCAGCGGAATGAAGTGGTCCTTCTCGCCGAAGTGGAACTGGATCGGGCAGGCGATGCTGGCCGCCTCACCGACGAAGTTCACGATGCCGCCGCCGTAATAGGCGACCGCCGCGTCGGGGTTCAGATTCGCCGCGCTGCGAAAGCTCAGCAGCCCGCCCATGCAGAAGCCGAGCACCGCCACCTTGCCGCCGTGGGCGCGCAGGTCGGCGATGCAGGCATCGATATCGGACAGCGCCTTGCCGTGGTCGAGCGCCTTCATGAGTTCGAAGCCGCGCCCGAAATCCGCCTCACCGTAGCCCAGCTGCACGCCGGCCTCGCTGCGATGGAACAGATCCGGCGCCAGCGCGTTGAAGCCCGCCGCGGCGAGCAGGTCGCACACCGAGCGGATGTGGCTGTTGACGCCGAAGATTTCCTGGATGACCACCACGCTGCCCGCCGGCTTGCCGGCGGCGGTGGCCAGATACGCCGAGAAAGAACCATCGGCTGCCTTGACGGTGATGTCCTTGCCTGACATGGGCGTGCTCCTGGGGTGAGGTGTCGAGTCGTCTGATTCAATGGCCGGCGGGGACGCCGGTCGATACGCGCGGCGCGTCAGCCTGCAGCAGCGAAAAGCTCCGGGTACACCGCCCGCGCCTCGAACACCGGCCCGTCCACGCACACGCGCGCCATCGCCGGCCCGGCCGGGGTCGCGAGCGGCACCACGCAGCCGGCGCAGCCGCCGACACCGCAGGCCATATGCTCTTCCAGGCACAACTGCGCCGGCAAGCCGTGACGGGCGGCCACCGCCGCCGCCGCGCGCAGCATGGGCGTCGGGCCGCAGGCGGCGATTTGCGTCTGGCTGAGTGCTGCGGCATCGAGCGTCGCGAGGTAGGCGTCTGCCAGTTGGGTGACATGCCCCTCGAAGCAGCCGGGAAAGCCCTGCCCCGAGGCCAGCCGGCTCGGCACGCCCCAGTCTTCCGCAAGCGGCAGCGCGGCGATCACCGCCGCCGGCATGCCCTCCAGCATGAGCGTGGATGGCCTGGGCTGGAACGGAAACGCCACTTCCGAGCCCAGCAGCAGCAGCGGCCGGAACGCCGTGCCGCGCAGGCGCTCGGCGAGGAACAGCATCGGCGGCATGCCGACGCCGCCGCCGATGGCAATCACGCGCGGGCGCGCGGCATCAAGATCGAATGGCTGCCCAATGGGACCGATGACGCTTAAGGTCTCGCCCGCGTGGCGTGTCGTGAGCAGCCGCGTGCCGGCGCCGACCGCCTTGTAGAGCAGCTCAACGGCGCCGTCGCGCGCCGACGCGCGCAAGATCGACAGCGGTCGCCGCAACGGCAGTTCCGGCCCGCAGCGCAGGTGCACAAACTGTCCCGGCTCGGCGCGTGCAGCGATGCCGGGCGCCGCCAGGCGCAAGAGATAGTGGCCGCCGGGCAGCGCGTCGTTGGCGAGCAGTCGCGCCTCCTCGACCAGGATGCTGCCGGGCTCGCCGGCTTCAGCGGCCATGCGCTGTTTCCTCAAGTCGATACACCGTGCGTCCGCCCAGCAGCGTGCGCGTCACGCGCCCGCGCAGCGCCCGTCCCCACACCGGCGTGCAGGCACCGGCACTGTGCCAGGTGTCATTGCCGACGATCCAGTCGCGATCCGGCTGCAACACGCACAGATCCGCGAGCGCCCCAACCGCAATCCGCCCGCCGCCGCCTAACACCGCCGCCGGGCCGCTGGTGACCGCCGCGATGGCGCGCGCCAGCGGCACGCCCCCCGAGACAAGTTCGAGCAGCAGCGGCAGCAGCGCCTCGAAACCCGCCACGCCGGCCGCGCAGCGCGCGAACGGCTGGTGCTTGGCCTCACCGTCGTACGGGCGGTGGTCGGAGCAGACGGCGTCGAGCGTGCCGTCCGCCAGCGCCTCGCGCAGCGCGGCGCGATCGCCCGGCTCGCGCAGCGGCGGGCGCAGGTGAAACGCCGGGTCGTAGGCGCCGATGTCGAGGTCGGTGTAGTGCAGATTCCAGATCGGCGTCGCGGCCGTCACCGACAGGCCGGCGGCCTTGGCCGCGCGCAGCAGCGCGACGCCCGCCGCGCTCGACACGCCGTGCACGTGGATGCGCGTGTCGCTGCTGGTGGCGAGCGCCAGCGCCTGCGACAGCGCGGCCACCTCGGCCGCCACCGGGATGCCGGTGAGTCCGAGCTGCGCGCCGACCGCGCCCTCGTGCACGCAGCCACCGGCGGCGAGTTCGGCGTCCTCGGCGTCGACGACCACGGTGAGGTCGTGCCCGCTGGCGTACTCGAACGCCCGGCGCAGCACGCGGGCGCCGATCGCCCGCCCGCCCTGACCGACCAGCCGACAACCGGCGCGTCGCAGCAGCCCAAGCTCGGCAAGCTGCTCGCCGGCAAGGCCTGCGGTGAGCGCGCCAATCGGCGCCACGCGCACCAGACCCAGCGCCGCCGCACCGTCGCGAAGACGCCCGACCACGGCCGGGTTGTCGAGACCGCTGTCCGCCCGCGGCGGCACCGCAAGCTGCGTGATGCCGCCCGCCGCGGCGGCCAGCAGCTCGCGCCGCGACAGCGCGTCCGGGCTGCCGACCTGGCCCGCGAGGTCCACCAGGCCCGGCACCACCCAGGCGCCGCGCACGTCGACGACCTCGCCGGCCGAGCCGTCCGGCGCGGCACCAAGGCCGATGATGCGACCGCCATCGACGTGCACGTCGAGCACGGCATCGACGCCGCCGGCGGGGTCGATGACCCGCCCGCCGCGCAGCGTCAGGCGATTGTTCTCAGGCATTCGCCGCCTCCCGGCCGACCGTCTGCGCCAGCACCGCCATGCGGATGACGATGCCGTTGGTCACCTGCGGCAGGATCAGCGAGCGCCCGCCGTCCGCCACGGAGGACGCGATCTCGACGCCGCGGTTGATCGGCCCAGGGTGCATGACGAGCGCGTCCGGGTGCGCCGCGGCGAGTGCCTTTTCGGTGAGGCCGTACAGCTCGAAGTACTCACGGTCCGACGGCACGAAGCCGCCCGCCATGCGCTCGCGCTGCAGGCGCAGCATCATCACCACGTCCACGCCGTCGAGGCCGTCGCGCGGGTCGTGGCAAACGCGCGCGCCGAGTTCGGCGAGCCGCTGCGGCACCAGCGTGGCCGGCCCGACCAGACGAATGTCCGTCACGCCGAGCATGCGAAGGCCCACCAGCTGCGAGCGCGCCACGCGCGAGTGCAGCACGTCGCCGACGATGGCCACCTTGAGCCCATCGAAGCCGCCGCGCTGCTGGCGGATGGTGTACAGGTCCAGCAGCGCCTGCGTCGGGTGCGCGTGGCAACCGTCCCCGGCGTTCACCACCGCCACCTGCGGCGCCACGTGCGCGGCCACCAGATGCGCCGCGCCGCTATCCGCATGGCGCATCACGAAGGCATCGGTGCGCATGGCCTGCAGGTTGGCGATGGTATCGAGCAGGCTCTCGCCCTTGGACGCCGACGAGGCCGGCACATCCAGCGTCACCACGTCCGCCGACAGCCGCTTGGCGGCGATCTCAAAGGTGGTGCGGGTCCGCGTCGAGGCTTCGAAGAACAGCAGCACGACGGTCTTGCCGTGCAGCAGGGGCACGTTCTTGACGCTGCGCGCGCCGACCTCGACCAGCGAGTCGGCCAGCGCGAACAGCTCCTCCAGCGTGTCGCGGCGCAGGCCCTCCAGCGTCAGCAGGTGCTGCAAACGGCCGTCGGCGTCGTACTGGATGGCGCCGAGGCGCTCGGCGAGGCCGGCGAGTGAATCAGTGCGGCTGTTCGGCAAGCCAGGTCTCCACGATCACGGCGGCTGCGACGGCGTCACGCGTGCGGCGCACGGCGTTGTGCCGTCGGCCGTCGGCGAGCAGGCGCGCCTCGGCCTCATGCGATGACAGGCGCTCGTCGATCAGCGCCACCGGCAGGCCACAGCGCTCGCCAAGGGCGGCAGCAAAGCGCCGCGCGGCGGAACTCACCGTGGTATCGCTGCCATCGGCCGCGAGCGGCAGCCCGACCACGATCTGCGCCGGCCGCCATTCAGCGAGCACGGCGTCGATCTGCGCCCAGCCGTCGAGCTGCGGATTCGGCACGGTGGCGAGCGGCGTCGCGGTGCCGGTGAGCCGCTGGCCGCTC
Source organism: Immundisolibacter sp. (assembly GCF_050250495.1). Taxonomy (GTDB): domain Bacteria; phylum Pseudomonadota; class Gammaproteobacteria; order Immundisolibacterales; family Immundisolibacteraceae; genus Immundisolibacter. The sequence goes on from NZ_JBFWOM010000007.1 coordinate 44,222, forward strand.
GCGACGCCAACGCGTTTCTGGCCGTAGTCGAAGCCGAGCACCAGACCGCTCACGCGTGGCCCGCGCGACTCGACAGCAGGGCAAGATCGACGCCGATGGACGCGGCGGCGGCGCGCCAGCGCTGATCCGCCGGCAGGTCGAACAGCACATCGATGCACCCGGGGCCGGTCAGCCAGGCGTTGTCGGCGAGTTCGCGTTCGAGCTGTCCGGCGCCCCAGCCGGCATAGCCGAGACACACCAGAAAATCGGCCGGCCCGTCGCCGCGGGCGATCTGCGTCAGCAGGTCCATGGAGCCGGTAAGACCGATTTCGTCCGTCACGGGCAAGGTGGAATCCCAGCGCCCGAGCGGGCGGTGCAGGATGAGGCAGGCGTTGGTCTGCACCGGGCCACCGCCATACACCGGCTGGCCGGCGATGGCGTCGGTGGCGGGCCTGAGGCCCACCTGCACGAGCAGTTCGCCAAGCGTCACCGTCAGCGGGCGGTTCACGATCACCCCCAGCGCGCCCTGCTCGCCGTGCTCGCACACGTACGTGACCGTCTGGCGAAAATTGTCGTCCGCCAGCGTCGGCATGGCGATCAGCAAATGGTGGCTCAGGTCCAGGGGTTCGGCCATGCCGGCATTCTAGCAGCGGGGTCCGTCGCCGCCGATCCGCTCGGAGTTGGCGCAAATGAAGCCCTCGCTGGCTTGATCCGCGTCCGGCCATCCCTGGCCGGCCCGAGCGCTTGAAAGAGTCACCAGCGCTCAGTCGCCCGCCAGCGCGCGCCCGTCCAGAAACTGCCAGGTGCGGGTGATCACGAGCCGGTCGGCCTCGGCGCGGATGTCCGGCGGAAACGGCGCGTACGGCGCCGCCCAGCGCACGATGTCCTGCGCGGCCCGGTCCAGCACCGCGTGGCCGGAGCTGCGCCGCACCGTGGCGTCGATGAGCGCACCGTCGGGCGCGATGCGCACCGTCAACAGCAGGCTGCCGGACAGGCCCTGGTCGCGCGCTGCGACCGGGTAGTTGAGCTTGCCGACCGCTTCCACCTTGCGCCGCCAGGCTTCCATGTAGGCGGCGTACTTGTACTCGCGCGTGCGGGCGGTGATCACCTTCTCGCGTGGAATTTTGGCGTAGGCGCGCTGCTGGGCGTCGAGCTTGGCCACCAGCTGCGCGTAGTCGCGCACGCCGCTGCGCAGCTGCGCGGCGCTCGGCGTTTGTTGCACGGGTTCGGGGTGCGGGGCGCTCGCGACGTGCGCCTTGCTTGGCTTGGCTGCGGTCAGCAACTGGCGCTCGCGCGGCGCCGGCGGCGCCACCGCCGGCTTGGGTTCGGCTGACGGCGCGAGCGCCGCCGGCGCCGGCTTGCCGGGCGCAACGCTGGTCGGCAGGCTTGGCTTGGGCTGGTTGCCGCCGCCGTCGTGGCTGACCTCGGCGAGGTAATCGGCCTGTTTGGGACGCTTGGCGGCCGGTGGCCGCTGCACGAGCGTGATTTCGAGCCGGGATGCGGCCGGCGGGGCGGGCGGCCTGGGCGGCGCGATGTGCAGGCCGAGCGCCAGCACCAGGTGCACCGCGAGCGCATACAGCACGGTCAGCGTGAGACGCTGGCCGACCGGCGCGGGCGGGGCGGGCAGCGCGATGCTCATGCCGCGGGTCGCCTCAGCGGGCGTCAAGCCGCCTTTCGATGGCGTCGAACACCTGCCCCGCGATGTTGAGGCCGTAGAGCGCGTCCAGCTCGCGCGCGCAGGTGGGGCTCGTGACGTTGATCTCGGTCAGATACTCGCCGATCACGTCGAGCCCGACGAACAGCAGGCCCTTCTCGCGCAGCATGGGGCCGACCTCCCCGGCGATCCAGCGGTCGCGGTCGGTAAGCTCGCGGCCCTCGCCGCGGCCGCCGGCGGCGAGGTTGCCGCGCGTTTCGCCGGCTTTCGGGATGCGCGCCAGGGCGTGCGACACGGGCTCGCCGTCCACCATCAGGATGCGCTTGTCGCCGTGCACGATGTCCGGGATGTAGCGCTGCGCCATGATCGGCCGCGCCTCGTGCCGGGTCATGGTCTCGATGATGACGCCGATGTTCGGGTCGGCGTCGCGCAGGCGGAACACCGACGCGCCGCCCATCATGTCGAGCGGCTTCACGATGATGTCGCCGTGCTCGTCCAGAAACGCCCGGATGTGGCGGTCGGAGCTGGTCACCAGCGTCGGCGGCGTGCACTGGCCGAACCAGGCCGTGTAGAGCTTCTCGTTCACCTCGCGCAGCGCCGCCGGGCGGTTCACCACCAGCAGGCCCGCGTGCTCGGCGCGCTCCAGCAGGTACGTGGTGTACAGGTACTCCTGATCGACCGGCGGGTCCTTGCGCATCAGCACCACGTCGAGTTCCGCGAGCGGGCCGAACACCTCGCCCTGGAACGCGAACCAGTGCTTCGGATCGTCGAAAACCTTGATCAGACGCCGGCTGGCGAACACCTGCCCGTCGCGCATCAGCAGGTCCGACTGCTCCATGTAGTGCAGCTCGCAGCCGCGGCGCTGCGCTTCCAGCATCAGCGCGAGCGTGGTGTCCTTCTTCGGCTTGATGTGGGCTATGGGGTCCATGATGACCCCGACGCGGTGCTCAGCCATGGGCGGCCATCTCCCGGGCGGCGGCCAGCAGCGCCAGTCGCGCCACCACGCCGTAGGCATAAAAGCGGTTCGGCGCGGCGTCCGGCGCCTTGGCGCAGTCCGGCGTGTTGCAGGGCTCCACGAACGCCAGCGGCTCGAAGTGCATGCCGGGGGCGTTCAGGTTCTCGTCCGCGCCGCGGCCGGTGTGCACGCGGTAGAAGCCGCCGACCACGTGCTGGTCGATCATGTACACCACGGGCTCGGCCACCGCCGGCGGCTCGCCGACGGTTTCGAAGGTGTACACGCCTTCCTGCATGATGACCTGCGTCACCGCCTGGCTGTCCTTGCTGGCGGCCATGCGCTTGCGCTCCTTGCGGTTCAGATCGCGCACGTCGTCCACGCTGCGGGCGGTCATCACGCCCATGCCGTAGCTGCCGGCGTCGGCCTTGACGATGACGAACGGCTCGCGGTCGATGCCGTACTCGCGGTACTTCAGGCGTATCGATTCGAGCAGCACCTCGACGTTGGCGGCGAGGCAGTCCTCGCCCTCGCGGGCCAGAAAATCCACCTGCCCGCACTGGCGAAAGAACGGGTCGATCAGCCACGGGTCAAGATCGATGCGGGCGCCGAACTCGCGCGCCACCGCGTGATAGTGGCGGAAATGCTCGGACTTGCGCCGCTGGTCCCAGCCGAGCGCCATCGGCGGCACGATGGCCTGCTCGATACCCTCCAGGATGGCGGGCCGGCCGGCCGACAGATCGTTGTTCAGCAGCACGAAGCAGGGGTCGAAATCGGCAACGCCCACCCGGTTGCCCTGCCGGCGCAGGGGTTCGAGACGCAGGCTGGCGCCGGATGGCAGGTCCACCACCTGCGGCTCGGTGAGGTCCGGCAGCAGAGAGCCGATGCGCACGGCGTAGCCGGCGGCTTCCAGAATGCGCCGCAGGGCGGCGACGTTTTCCAGATAAAAGAGATTGCGGGTGTGGCTTTCCGGCACCAGCAGCACGCGGCTGGTGCGCGGGCAGACGCGTTCCAGCGCCACCTGCATGGCCTGCACGCACAGCGGCAGGAAGCGCTCGCCGAGGTTGTTGAAGCCGGCCGGGAACAGGTTGGTGTCGACCGGCGCCAGCTTGAAGCCGGCGTTGCGCAGATCCACCGAGCAGTACACCGGCGCCGGCGTGGCGCGGAACTGCTCTCTGAACCAGCCCTCGATGGCGACCTGCGCGTGCAGCAGGCGTGCTTCCAGGTGCAGCAACGGGCCGGTGAGGGCCGTGGTCAGGTGCGGCACCGTCGAGACGGGCTCGGCTTGGGTCATGGCGGGCACGGCGTTGATTGAATGGCCCGGTATTGAAGCATAGCCGGTCAGGGTGTCTGCTCAGGCCCCGGCCGCGTCGCGGGCCCGCACCGGCACGGCCGCCTCCACCCACAGGCCGATCTCGACCGCCTGGCGCGGCGGAATGCGGTAGAAATCCGTGGCCCGCAGGGCGTTTCGGAACATGAACACGTACAGCCGCTCGCGCTGGCGGTCGAACCAGCGCATGTCGGGTGGCACGATCAGCGTCTCGCGGCCGATGAAGTAGGTCATGTCGGTGGGGTCCACCGGCAGGCCCTGAGCGGCGGCGGCCTCCATGGCGTGCGGCAGATCCGGGCTCTCGGCAAAGCCGTAGCGCACGAACAGCCGATAGAAACCCTGCTCCAGCGGCTCGATGGCCAGGCGCTCGTCCGGCGCCACGCGCGGCAGGTCGCGGTTCTCGACCGTCAGCAGGATGACCCGCTCGTGCAGCGCGTGGGCGTGGCGCAGGTGGTGTTGCAGGGCCGGGGGCGCGCCGAGCTTGGGCGCTGTCATGAACACCGCCGTGCCCGGCACGCGGGCGATGCGCTCACGCGCCAGGCGCGAGAACAGCGTCGGCAGCGGCAGGGTTTCGGTGCGCAGCATGCCGATCAGGTTGCTGCGACCCCAGTTCCAGGTCCGCATCATTCCGTACAACACGGCCGCGGCGGCCAGCACCATCCACCCACCGGCCGGCACGCGCAGCATGTTGGCGCTGAAGAACGACACGTCCACCGCCAGAAACAGGCCGCAAACCAGCACCGCGCCGACGAGCGGCACATGCCAGCGCCAGCGCATGGCCAGGAACAGCATGCCGGTGGTGATGATCATGGTGGTGCTGATGGCGACGCCGTAGGCGTTGGCGAGCGCGCCCGACGAGCCGGCCGCCAGCACCACGATCAGCGTCACCAGCATCAGCAGGGTGTTCAGCGCCGGGATGTAGATCTGCCCGCCGGTCTCGGCCGAGGTCTGCACCACCTTGACGCGCGGAATCACCCCCATCTGGATGGCCTGACGCGTCAGCGAGAAGGCGCCCGAGATCACCGCCTGGGACGCGATCACCGTCGCCGCGGTGGCGAGCGCAATCAGCGGGTACAGCGCCCAGTCCGGCGCGAGTTCGAAGAACGGTTGCGTCACCGGCGTGGGTGAATTCAGGATCAGCGCGCCCTGCCCGAAGTAGCACAGCAGCAGCGCCGGGAACACCAGCCCGAACCAGGCGTACACGATCGGCCGGCGGCCGAAATGGCCCAGATCCGCGTACAGCGCCTCGGCGCCGGTCACGACGAGAAACACCGATCCCAGGATGCGGATGGCGGCCCAGCCCTCGTGGATCAGGAAGGTCGCGCCGTACACCGGGTTGATGGCGGCCAGCACGCCCGGGTGCTTGACGATCTGCGCCGTGCCGAGCACCGCCATCACCACGAACCACAGCGCCGTGATCGGCCCGAACCACACGCCGATGCGCGCCGTGCCGCCGCGCTGGATGCGAAACAGCGCCAGCAGGATGCCGACCGTGATCGGCAGCACGGCCGGCGCCAGCGCCGGCGCGGCCACTTCGAGGCCCTCCACGGCGCTCAGCACCGAGATGGCCGGCGTCAGCACGCCGTCACACAGCACCAGCGCCGCGCCCAGGATGGCTGCTTTTTGCAGCCAGCCGCCGCCGCGGTGGCGCTGCGGGCGCAGCAGGGCGAGCAGCGCCAGGATGCCGCCCTCGCCGCGGTTGTCGGCGCGCAGCACGAACATCTGGTACTCGACGGTGATCAGCACCATCAGCGTCCAGAAGATCAGCGAAAGCACGCCAAGCACGTTGTCAGGCGTCGGGTCGACGCCGTGCGCCAGGCACTCGCGCAGGGCATAGATCGGGCTGGTGCCGATGTCGCCGTAGACGACACCGAGGGCGCCCAGGCTCAGCAGGCTGAGGCGCCGCAGGCCCGTCGCGGGTTGGGGATGAGTCATGCGCTGGCGATCAACGCGGATCGGTCATGCACAGCGCACGCCGGTGCCGCCGAGCCCGCAGTAGCCGCGGGGATTCTTGGCGAGGTACTGCTGGTGGTAATCCTCGGCGTAGTAGAACGGCCCGGCCGGGGAGATCTCGGTCGTGATCGGCCCGTAGCCGGCGTCGACCAGCGCGGAGTTGTAGGCATCGCGTGAGGCTTCCGCCGCCGCCTGCTGGTCGGCGCCAAAGGTGTAGATGGCCGAGCGGTACTGGGTGCCGATGTCGTTGCCCTGGCGCATGCCCTGCGTCGGGTCATGGCTTTCCCAGAACTGCCGCAGCAGCGCGTCGTAACTCACCCGCGCCGGATCGAACACCACCAGCACCACTTCCGTGTGGCCGGTGCCGCCGCTGCAGACCTCTTCGTAGGTCGGGTTCGGCGTGTGGCCACCGGCGTAGCCGACCGCGGTGGTGACCACGCCGTCCATCTGCCAGAAGCGCCGCTCGGCGCCCCAGAAGCAGCCAAGCCCGAACACGGCCTGCTGCAGATTGCCCGCGAACGGACCCTTCAGCGGTTGCCCGTTCACGAAGTGCCGATCGGAGAGCGGCATGGGCGTGCTGCGGCCGGGCAATGCCTGCGCCGGCGTGGGCAGGTCTAGCGATTTACCGAAAAGACGCATGACAAACCCCGCGGACAGCAGGATGGGGAGGCGGATTATAGGCGCCGGGTTCGGCGCGGCTTCACACGGTCAAGCGCCGCCGAGCGACGGCGCGGCGTACAGGTCGTGCTCGTCGGCATCCTCGACGTCGACCAGCAGGATGTCGCCAACCGCCACGCCGTCGGCATCGGACAAGTACACCACGCCGTCGATCTCCGGCGCGTCGGCGGTGCTGCGGGCGATGGCGCCCTCGTCGCCGATCTCGTCCACCAGCACTTCGATGGTCTGGCCGATCTTGTCCCGGAGGCGCTGCGCGCTGATGGCGGCCTGCCTTTCCATGAAGCGCGCGAGGCGCTCCTGCTTGAGCTCCTCCGGCACCGCACCCGGCAGCGCGTTGGCCGCCGCGCCAGCCACCGGCGAGTAGGCAAAACAGCCGACGCGGTCGAGCTGCGCCTCGTCGAGGAAGTCCAGCAGGCGCGCAAAATCGGCCTCGGTCTCGCCCGGAAAGCCGACGATGAAGGTGCTGCGGATGGCGAGCTCCGGCACCACCGCGCGCCAGGCGTGGATGCGTTCGAGCGTGTTCTCGACCGCCGCCGGGCGGCGCATGGCCTTCAGGATGCTGGGGCTCGCGTGCTGCAACGGCACGTCGAGGTAGGGCAGCACGAGACCTTCTGCCATCAGCGGGATGAGCTGATCGACGTGCGGATAGGGATAGACGTAGTGCAGGCGTACCCAGGCGTCGAACTGCCCAAGCTCGCGCGCCAGCGTGACGATGTCGGTCCGAAGCGGCCGGCCGCCGTGAAAGCCCGTGCGGCACTTCACGTCCACGCCGTAGGCGCTCGTGTCCTGCGAAATCACCAGCAGCTCGCGCACGCCGGCGTCGACCAGCGCCTCGGCCTCGGTGAGCACGTCGCCGATCGGCCGGCTGACCAGATCCCCGCGCAGCGACGGGATGATGCAGAAGCTGCAGCGGTGGTTACAGCCCTCGGAAATCTTGAGGTAGGCGTAGTGCGGCGGCGTGAGCCGCAGGCCCTGCGGCGGCAGCAGGTCGACGTACGGGTCGTGCCCGCGCGGGGCTGGTGCCGGCAGGTGCTGCTGCACGGCGGCGACGACGTCCGCATACGCGTGCGGACCCGTCACGGCCAGCACCTGCGGGTGGCGGTCCAGAATCTCATTCGCCTGGGCGCCGAGGCACCCCGTTACGATGACCCGGCCGTTCTCGGCCAGCGCCTCGCCGATGGCGTCGAGCGATTCCTGCTTGGCGGCGTCGATGAAGCCGCAGGTGTTCACGACCACCAGATCGGCGCCGTCGTAGCTGCCGGACAGCTCATACCCACCGCCGCGCAGCTCGGTCATGATGCGCTCGGAATCCACCAGCGCCTTGGGGCAGCCCAGGCTGACGAAGCCGATCTTGGCGGACATATTCAACTGAGGGAGTGGGTCGCGAGGGGCGGCGATTCTACCCCAGCGCATCAGGCACCCAGGCTGTCAAGGTCGATGGAACGAAAAAGCCCCGCGGCGCGGGCCACGAGGCTTTGTCGTCACGGCCCGCGAGGGCGGGCAATGGCTGTCACACCCGGTAGAAATCCAGCACGTCCCGGATCAGATCGTTGGCCACGATGATCTTCTTGGCCACGATCTTCAGCCCGCCGCCCACCGGGCGCAGGCGGTGCTCGTAGTGGCAGTAGAAGTTGTCGATGGTCTTGTGCCGGTAGCTCATGGTCTGGCAGTTGGAATAGACCATGAGGTCGCCGTTGCGCTCCGGCTCGACCAGGATGTTGCTGATCTGGTGCACGGTGCGCGGCAGCGGCACCGACGCCGACGACATGCCGGTGCGGATGCGGAACACGCGGTCTTCCAGGCCGCTGCGGTCGCCGTACCACATCAGCGACAGCTGGCTTTGCGGGTCGCAGGTCAGCTCGTACTCGGTGTCCCACATCGGGATCCAGAACGTCGCCTCCGGCAGGTACAGGTCCAGCCAGCCGTCCCAGTCGCGCTGGTCGAGGCGGCGTGCCTCGGTGTAGAGCAGGTCGGTGCAGGCCTGGTGCAGTTCGTGTTGCATGGTCGTGGGTCCGGATTGCGGGGGCGTCAGGCCTTGGGGCCGTGGGTGAGCACGTTCAGCCACCAGCGATGCTGGGCGGCCATGATTCCCTCGTCCTCCAGCTTGGTGCCGAAGGACTGCACCTCGATGCCGAGCTCGGCGGCGTCCGCGTTCGGCTCGCTGAAGTGCACGTGCTTGAGGCCCCGCGACACGTCGTTCCAGCGCGCCGCCTTGGCCTTGAAGGCGATCTGGCTTTGCGTGAACTCCATGATGTCGTCCGGCGTCGCCATGCCGGACGCGTTGAAGAAGTCCTCCCACTGGCGGATGCGGTGGGCGCGGTTTTTCGGGTCCTCGCCCTTGGGCGCGATGCCGTAGATGGTGACCTCGGTCTCGTCGACGGAAATCGGCCGGAACACGCGAATCTGCGACGAGGTCTGGTCCATCAGGAACACGTTCGGGTACAGCAGGAGATTACGCAGCCGCGCCACCATCCAGTGCGCACGCTCGGCGCCGAACTTCTCGGTGTAGGCGGCGAGCTGGCTGTAGTTCGGGCGGTCGGCCGGGTTCGGGAAGTCGCCCCACAGCATCACGTGGCCGTGACCGAGATCGAAGAAGCCGCCCTTTTTCTTGTCGATGCCGCCCACCTGCATGGCCTTGACCGGGTCGGCGTCGCCGCGCAGCTTGCGCCGGTGCTCGGTGGTCATCACGTAATTGCCGTGCGTGGCGTACAGGTGATAGCCGTCCACGCCGTTCTCGGCCTGGATCTTCCAGTTGCCCTTGAAGGTGTAGGTGGACGAGCCCTTCAGCACTTCCAGGCCATCCGGGCTCTGGTCGGCCAGCAGGTCGATGCAGGTGGCCGCCGGGCCGAGGTGCTGTTCCAGCGGCAGCACGTCCGCGTTCAGGCTGCCGAAGATGAAGCCGCGGTGACTCTGGACCCGCGCAACTTTGGTCAGGCCGTAGTTCTTCTTGTCGAAGCAGTCCGGGTAGCCGGCACCATCTTCCTTGAACACCACCTTGGCGTCGCCGCGGGTGTCGAACACCCAGCCGTGGAAGGGGCAGCTGTAGTCGGGGCGGTTGCCGCGCATCTCGCGCACCAGCGTGGTGCCGCGGTGGCCGCAGGCGTTGATGAAGGCATTGACCTCGCCCTCGGGGCTGCGCACCAGGATCACCGGCTGGCGCCCCATGAACAGCGTCATGAAATCGTTCGGCTTCGGAATCTGGCTCTCGTGGGCGAGGTAAATCCAGTTGCCCTCCCAGATGCGCTCCATCTCGAGCTCGAAGATTTCAGGGTCCGTGAACACCGAGCGGTCCACCCGCACCACGCCGGCGTCGACGCGGTCGTCGAGGTACCCGGCAAGATTGATGTTGCCCGTGCTGCTGCGTGCGTCCATGGAATTCCCCTCGGGGTGACGTGTCGGGAGCCGGCGGCCAAGGCCGGCTGTGGATGCGCATTCTCGGCAGCGCCGCCCGGCGGGTCTTGACGGTCGTCAACGACGTCGACGGATGCGCTACTGAACGACCGTTGACGTGAAACGCCGCGGCGGGCAAGCTGCGCCTCCCGGTGCACCGTCCGTCATCCGCACCACCCAACCCGTGGGGAACAGGCCATGAGCTACAGCGCCAAGCAGATCGAGCAGGAAATCATCCGCATCCTGGAACAGGGCACGGCGGCGGTGAAAAAGGTGGTCGACGCCTACGCCGCCAACCGCACGCCCGAGCGCGACATGAACTGGCTGTGCATCCAGATGGGCAAGGAATTCGGCGCCATCCTGTTGCACGCGGATCTCGCCAAGGCGGCCATCCGCGGCGGCATGGAAGGCCGCGACATGGACGAGAAGTTCCAGACCATCAAGGAAGAGGTCGCCCACTATCAGGGCTACTACAACCTGCTGAACCGCACCATCGGCAAGGACACGCCGATCCCGGTCGACCACATCTACAGCTACGTGCTAGCCAATGTCGGCCCGAATGGCCTGCAGCCCGACGCGCCGATGCTGGCGCAGCGCGAGCGCTGGCCGGCCAACTTCAACTACATCGCCAACATGGGCGCCTACGCCAAGGGCAAGCACCCGTGGGTGGCGCGCGTGTTCAGCGCCACCGGCGAGGGCGCCGCGGGCGGCTGGCACTGGGCCATGAGCCAGCTGCCGCCGGTGGACGACTTCTTCCGCGAAGCGGCCAAGGTGCAAAAGGGCATCGCCATCGACGAACTGCGCCACGGCCCGCAGGAGCTGAAGGAAATCTGCGAGGACTACTCGCCGGACTTCGGCGTGGACCTGAAGGACATGTTCCGCGAGCTGCGGCACATGCGCTGCCTCGAAGTGCTGCAGCGCAACGAGCAGTTCCTGTACCCGCTCAGCGACGCCGAGGTCGCGGCCATTCACCGCGAGCTGATGGAAGACAACATCGAGCCGATTCGCGTGTACTCCGAAGCGGCCTGAGCCCGCACGCTCGCATCACAAAAAAGCCCCGGCGGGTCACCCGCCGGGGCTTTTTTGTTGGGCGCACGGCAGCGCTCACACCTCGGCGAGGTCGCCCTTTTCCTCCAGCCAGCGGCGGCGGTCCTGCGATCGCTTCTTGGCAAGCAGCATGTCCAGCATGGCGCCGGTGTCGTCGCCCGAGTCCACGGTGAGGCGCACCAGGCGGCGGGTGTCGGGCGCCATCACGGTCTCGCGCAGCTGCGGCGGGTTCATCTCGCCCAGACCCTTGAAGCGCAGCACGTTGATCTTGCCCTTCAGCTTCTCGGCGGCGATGCGGTCCAGCACGCCCTGCCGCTCGGTGTCGTCGAGCGCGTAGAACTGGTGCTGGCCGACGTCGATGCGGTACAGCGGCGGCATCGCCACGTGCACGTGGCCGGCCGCCACCAGCGCCGGGAAGTGGCGCACGAACAGCGCGCACAGCAGCGTCGCGATATGCGCGCCGTCGGAGTCGGCATCGGCGAGGATGCACACCCGGCCGTAGCGCAGGCCGGACAGGTCCTCGGAACCCGGATCGACGCCCACCGCAACCGCGATGTCGTGCACTTCCTGCGAGCCCAGCACCTCGCCGCCGTCGACTTCCCAGGTGTTCAGAATCTTGCCGCGCAGCGGCATCACGGCCTGGAATTCGCGATCGCGCGCCTGCTTGGCGCTGCCGCCGGCGCTGTCGCCCTCCACCAGAAACAGCTCCGTGCGCGCGGCGTCCTGCAGCGTGCAGTCGGCGAGCTTGCCGGGCAGCGCCGGGCCCTGCGTGACGCGCTTTCGCACCACCTGCCGCGCGGCCTTCAGGCGCCGCGCGGCGCGGCTGATGACGAGCTCCGCGAGCTGCTGGCCGACCTCGGTGTGGGTGTTCAGGTACAGGCTGAACGCGTCCTTGGCGAGCCCGGACACGAAGGCCGCGCACTCGCGCGACGACAGCCGCTCCTTGGTCTGCCCGGTGAACTGCGGCTCGCGCAGCTTCACCGACAGCACGTAGGCGACGCTCTCCCACACGTCCTCGGGCGCGATCTTGAGCCCGCGCGGCAGCAGGTTCCGGAACTCGCAGAACTCGCGGATGGCTTCCGTGAGGCCGGTGCGCAGGCCGTTCACGTGCGTGCCGCCCTGCGCGGTCGGGATGAGGTTCACGTAGCTTTCGGCGAGCGCCTCGCCGCCGTCGGGCAGCCAGGTGACGGCCCAGTCGGCGGCCTCGTGCTCGGCGGCGAAGCTCGCCGTGAACGGCGAGTCCGGCACGCGCGGCAGCTCACCCAGCGCGCCCGTCAGGTACTCGCCAAGCCCGTCCCGGTACAGCCAGGTCTCGGTGCCGGCGCCGTCCGTGAAGCTCACTTCGAGACCCGGGCACAACACCGCCTTGGCGCGCAGCAGGTGTTTCAGGCGCCCGACGTGGAAGGTCGCGACGTCGAAAAAGCGCGGGTCGGGCCAGAAGCGCACCTCGGTGCCGGTGTGCCGGCGTGGCGCGTCGCCCACCACGGCCAGCTCGCTGCGCTTGTCGCCGTCGGCGAATTCCATCGCGTATTCGCTGCCGCCGCGCCACACGCGCACCGTCAGGCGCGTGGACAGCGCGTTCACCACCGACACGCCGACGCCGTGCAGGCCGCCCGAGAACTGGTAGGCCTTGTTCGAGAACTTTCCGCCGGCGTGCAGGCGGGTCAGGATCACTTCCACGCCCGGCAGGCCTTCTTCAGGGTGGATGTCCACCGGCATGCCGCGGCCGTCGTCGCGCACCGCGAGCGAGCCGTCCTCGTGCAGCGTGACCGCGATGTGCCGCGCGTGCCCGGCCAGCGCCTCGTCGACCGCGTTGTCGATGACCTCCTGCGCCAGGTGGTTCGGGCGTTCGGTCTGGGTGTACATGCCGGGGCGCTTGCGCACCGGTTCGAGGCCGGTCAGCACCTCGATGGAAGCGGCGTCGTAGGTCTGGTTCATGAAGGCGCAAGGCGGGCCGCAGTGCGGCGTGGGCGGGCCGTGTCGAAGGGTTCGAACGGTGCGCTATGCTAGCCACTATGGCCAGCAAGCGAAATGCCGACGCCCCCGCCGCCGAACCGGCGCCGGACTCGGCCCTGCCCGATTTCGAGGCGGCGCTGGCCGAGCTCGAAGCGCTGGTCGAGCAGCTCGAACGCGGCGACGTGAGCCTCGAACACTCGCTGCGCGACTTCGAGCGCGGCGTGCAGCTCGCCCGCGGCTGCCAGACCGCGCTCAAGAACGCGGAACTGAAAGTCCAGCAACTGGTCGAGGCCAACGGCCAGCTGCGTCTTGAAGGTTTCGACCCGGCTGAATAAAGCCGCCGCAATGCAATCACTCGACGATTTTCTCGCCGCGGTGCGCGGGCGCAGCGAAGCCGTGCTCGACCGCCTGCTGCCGCCGCCCGACCTGCCCGTCGCGCGCCTGGCCGAAGCCATGCGCTACGCCGCGCTTGGCGGTGGCAAGCGCCTGCGCGCGGCGCTAGTGTACGCGACCGGCGAGGCGCTTGGTGTCGATTGGGCCCTGCTCGACGCGCCCGCCGCGGCGGTGGAGCTGATCCACGCCTATTCCCTGGCGCACGACGACCTGCCGGCGATGGACGACGACGACCTGCGCCGTGGCAAGCCGACCTGCCACCGCGCCTTCGACGAGGCGACCGCCATTTTGGCCGGCGATGCGCTGCAGACGCTCGCCTTTGAAGTGCTCGCGGGCGCCGACGCCATCGCGCCCGCGCAGCGGCTCGCCATGCTGCACGAGCTGGCCCACGCCAGCGGCGTGCGCGGCATGGCGGGCGGGCAGGCGCTCGATCTTGCCGCCGAAGGGAAAACGCTCACCCTGCCGGACCTCGAAACCGTGCACCGCGGCAAGACCGGCGCGCTGATTGTGGCGAGCGTGCGCCTGGGTGCGCTCGCTATGTTGGCGCCGGACGCACCGGAGCTTGTCGCGCTCGGCGAGTACGGGCAGGCACTCGGCCTGTGCTTTCAGATTCAGGACGACATCCTGGACGTCGAGGGCGACACCGCCACGCTCGGCAAGACCGCCGGGGCGGACATCGCCCGCGGCAAGGCGACCTATCCCGCGCTGCTGGGACTCGACGGCGCGCGCGAGCGTGCCCGGCAGCAACACGAGCGCGCCGTGGCGGCGCTCGCGTCGCTTGGGGCTCGTGCCGATCGTTTGGCGCAACTGGCCGCGTTCAGCGTCTCGCGCCGCGCCTGACCGCGGCCCTCACCCAGCGTGCATCGGCCCGCCGGGGTGATGGCCGGCGCCACTTGAGCGCGACCGGCCCGGGCGCGACACTCGGCTCACAAGCACAACGAGGAGAGCCGCCATGTCCGACAGCCACCCCATCGTCATCGAGTTCTTTCACGACTGCCTGTCGGCCTGGTGCTACAAGGCGTCGGAGCGCCTGCGCGCCTTCGCCGCCGCGCACCCGGACGTGCAGATGGTGCAGCGCTGCTACCCGCTGGCCGTGTCGCCCATGCTGTTCAACCGCCAGCTCTACGCCGACAAGCGCGAGGCCAAGCGCGACGTGGTGATGGTGCACTGGGCCGACGCGCGCGCCTTCGAGCCGGACCCGCGCATCAACTGCGAGCTGATGATGACGCGCGACTTCGACTACCCCTACTCGCTGCCGAACCAGCTCGGCGCCAAGGCGGCCGAGATGCAGGGCGGCCAGCGCGCGCACTGGGATTTCTTCGACCGCGTGCAGCGCGCGCACCTCACGGAGTGCCGCAACATCGCCGACTACGAGGTGCTGCGTGAGTGCGCGCAAGACATCGGCCTCGACGGCGCGCGCTGGCAGCACGACGTGTTCGGCGAGCACGCCCGGCAGATGCTGGCCGAGGACATCGAGCGCGCCGCCCGCTACGGCATCCTGCGCATCCCGGCGCTGGTCGGCGACGGCCGCCACGTGCTGGGCGGCATTCCGCGCTCCACGCTCGGCCACTGCCTGCGCGAGGAAGGCATCGAGACCTTCTACGACGACATCAAGCGCCGGCGCATGCTGGGCTATGGGCTGCCGGCGGCGGAGTGATGCGCACGCGCGACAGTGGTGAGACGTCGGATAAGGCGCCCCCGTCGCTGGTGCGGACACGGATAGGGCGGTGCCGATGATCGACCACGAGGTCGGCGTCACCTCGCGGCCGGTACGCATCCCGAAAATCGACAGCGATTACTTCGACGACGAGGCGCTGTAGACGCGCACGCACCGGGAGGCGGCATGGCGGAGCAGACTTTCAGCGGCCAGACGGCGCTGATCACCGGCAGCTCGCGCGGCATCGGCCGTGCCACGGCGCTGCTGCTGGCGGCGCGCGGTGCGGACATCGCGGTGCACTTTCGGCGCGACGAAGCCGCCGCGCAGGCGGTGTGCGAGGCGGTGCGCGCCAACGGCGTGCGGGCCGTCGCGGTGCGCGCGGATCTGCGCGATCAGGCGGCCGTGGCGGCAGCGGTGGATCAGGTCGGCGCGGCCTTCGGGCGCATCGACATGCTGGTCGCGAACGCCGCCTCCACGGCCTTCAAGCCGCTGCTGGAGCTGCAAGCGCACAACATCGGCATGACGCTCGACACCAGCGTGCAGGCGCTGCTGACGCTGGTGCGCGCCGCCGTGCCGCTGATGCGGGACCGCGCGGCGAGCATCGTCACCGTGTCCGGCTTCGACACGCTGCGTGCGCTGCCCGGGCACGGCCTGCTGGGTGCCGCGAAGGCAGCCGTGGAAACACTGACGCGGTACCTGGCGGCGGAACTCGCGCCGCTCGGCATCAATGCCAACTGCGTGGTGCCGGGCTTTGTCGCCACCGACTCGGCGCGCCTGTGGGCGGACACGCACGAGCCCGGCGGTTATGCGGCGGCGGCCGAGGACTGGGTGCGGCGCACGCCGGCCGGGCGGGTGGGCGAGGCGGACGACATCGCCCGCGTGATCGCGCTGCTGTGCTCGCCGGATGCGCGCTGGATCACCGGGCAGGCCATCGTGGCCGACGGCGGGCTGACCTTGCGCTAGCACGTTGAAAAATGCGCTGTCAATACGAATTGACACCGATCGGCCAATAACGCCGGCCTAGCCGAGTTTCGAATACTGCGCCCCACTGCCAATACGGCGATTGGGGCGACATGGCGTCGCCACCGCAACACGGGAAAGTGCGATGTCGAAACTCACGGCCCTGCTCTCGAAGGCTCAACTCGCGCTCGGCGGCGCGGTGCTGCTCACCGTATCCGCGGCCGGTCAGGCCATCACCGTCGACGGCAATCTCTCGGATTGGGGTTTGACCTTCAGCGGCCAGTCGTCCGACTGGACGACGACCCAGTCCGGCGTGCTGTCGGTGGTCGAGGACCAGAGCGGCGACAGTGGTGCCTTCCTCAGCCCCGGCTGGGGCGGCCAGGCCTACGACGCCGAGGCCATGTACATGACCTGGAACGCGAGCCATCTGTACGTGGCGATGGTCACCGGGCACAACCCGAGCACCAGTACAGGAGGCGGCAGCTACGGCCGCGGCGACTTCGCCTTCGACTTCAACCTCGACGGCACGTGGGATTTTGGTTTTGCCACAAAGAATCGTGCCGGCGGCGCCATTGCCAAGGGCAGCCTGTACAGCACCACCAACGCCAACTGGGCTTATGGCCTGTGGTCCAGCCCCAGCGTGCTGGGGCCGTCCACGGACGCGGTCGCGCTGACCGGCGGCACGCTGGCCGGCGTGGGCAGCCTCTTCATCTCGGATGTGCAGACCAACATGGGCGCCCTCGGCGGTAACCACTGGATCTACGAGCTGGCGATTCCGGTCAGCGCGTTCGCTGCGCTGTGGGACGCGCAGGGGCCGAACCAGGCCTTCGATCTCACCTGGACCATGCTGTGCGGGAACGACATCCTGCGCCTGGACCCTCCAGTCAGCAGCGTGCCGGTGCCGGGCACCGCGGGCCTGGCGCTGGTCGGCATGCTCGGGCTCGGCCTGCGGCGGCGCAGCCGCGGCTGAAGCCGCCCCGGCGGCCGCTCAGCGCGACCGCCGCTCGTCCAGGCGTCGGGCGAGGTCTTCCAGTATCAACTCGTACAGGCGGTCGCCCAGCACGGCGTCCTCGACGCCGGGGTCGACGTTGGGATTGTCGTTCACTTCGATGACCACCACGCGCTCGCCGAACTGCTTTATGTCGACGCCGTAGAAGCCGTCGCCGATCAGGTTGGCGGCCGCGAGCGCGGTCTTCACCACCGCTTCGGGCGCTTCCTCGACGGCCACCGTGCGCGCGCCGCCCTCGGTGAAATCGCCGCCGTCGCCGTGCTTGACGATCTGCCAGTGGTGCTTGGACATGAAGTACTGGCAGGCGAAGATCGGCTGGCGGTTCAGGATGCCGATGCGCCAGTCGAACTCGGTCGGCACGAATTCCTGCACCAGGATCAGGTCCGACTCGCGCAACAGCGCGCGCGCGTAGTGCTCGAACTGCTCGCGGTTGTCGGCCTTGTGCACGCCGCGCGAGAACGAGCCGTCCGGGATCTTCACCACCGCCGGGTAGGTGACCGCGTCCACCGGCAGGTTTTCGAGCTGGCCCTTCTGCAGCACGCGCGTGCGCGGCACCGGCACGCGGTTGGCGCTGAGCAACTCGTGCAGGTAGACCTTGTTGGTGCACTTGACGATCGAGTCCGGGTCGTCGATCACCGCCATGCCCTCGGCCTGCGCGCGCTTGGCGAAGCGGTAGGTGTGATGGTCGATGGCGGTGGTCTCGCGGATGAACAGCCCGTCGTATTCCGCCAGACGCCCGTAGTCCTGGCGCGTGATGAGGTCGATCGACAGATCCAGCTTCTTGCCCGCCCGGATGAACCGCTGCAGGCCGCGCGCGCTGGTCGGCGGCAGCTTCTCGGCCGGGTCGTGCAGGATGGCGATGTCGTAGCGGGCCGACTCGCGCACCTTGGGCGAGCGCCAGCGCTTGCTGACGTAGCTCTCGAACGCGCCGACGAACAGCGCCTGCGCATCCGCCGGCAGCGCGCCCAGCGACAGCGGCCGGATGGCGCTGATGCGCCACTTGCTGTCGTGCTCGAACTCGACCCGCAGCAGCGGGCACGGGAACAGGTCGAAGATTTCCTCGGCCAGATCCTGCAACGCCTCGTCCGCGCAGCGGCCGAAGTAGATGTCCATCTCGAACTCGCTGCGGCCGGCCTCGCGCGCGATGCGCCGCGACAACGAGCGGTGCACCTGGGCGTCCAGATCCTCCGCGCCCAGGCTGTAGATGGCCTTGGCCGACAGATCCGTGATGGCGCGCATGGCCGGGATCACGCGGTGCCGGCGCGCCTCTGCCAGCAGCGAGCAGTAGTAGCCGAGACTCAGATACCGGTAGCCGCGGCACAGGTTCAGCACGCGCACGTCGCGCAGCTTCTGGTACTCGGGCGTCGCCAGGTAGTCCTGCACGGTGACCACCATGGCGGGGGGGAAATGCGCCGGCCAGTCGCGCCGGTTCTCGACCACGATCAGATGAATCGACATCAGGTCCTCAGGAGGCGGCCACCGCCGGCAGGCGGGCGACTTCGGTGCGGTTACGCAGCACCAGCGCCGCCCGCTGGCCGGCCTTGCCGTAGCGGGCCATACGCAGGAAGTCCTTCTTCAGGATGGGCATGTTGATGCAGTCGGTGCGCGTCTTGCCCGCGTCTTCGTCGACGAACGGGTCGTGCACGTACACGTAGCGCTCGTCGAAGCCTGTGACCACCACCCAGTGCGGAAATTTCTCGCGGTAGATGCGGTACGAGCTGATCAGCACGATGGGAATGCCACCGGCGACGAACGCCGCCTGCAGGCGGTCCAGGCTGGCCCTGCCGCGGCGCAGCGGTACCGGCAGCGCGCGCAGTTGGTCGAGAAAGTCTTCCTGCACCAGCCGGATCACCACCTTCTTGTCCGGGCTGCGCACGGAGTCGACGAACAGCGCGCCCTCGTCGTTGACGAACACCTCCACGTCGAAACCGCGCTGCCAGGCGGCCAGCGCCAGGCCGTACGGCCCGCAGCCACCGTGGCCGGAGGTCATGAACACGGTGGTCGATTCGCGCCACAGGCGCAGTTCGAGCTTGCGGTTCAGTTGCAGGCGCGGGTCGAGCGCCTTCATGGCCATCATCAGCGCCGCCGGACCGCAGGTGAAATCGAGCGTCTGCCGGTAAAACGGCACCGGCACGCGGTCCGGCTTCAGGTGCGGCGCGAGCTCCTTCTCGTAGCGCAGCGCCTCGGCGTGGTCCTCGTAGTAATCCTCGTGCACGCCGAAGCGGCGGTAGCCGTGGCGTTCGTACAGCCGAATCGCCGCCGCGTTGTCGGGCCGCACTTCCAGACGCAGCGTCACGCAGTCGCGATCGAGGGCCGCCTGCTCGCAGGCGTCGAGCAGGCGCTGCCCGTAGCGGTGCCCGCGGCAGGCCGGATCGACCGCAAACGAGTACAACCGCCCGAGCGACGTGCCCTCGTGGAACAACACCATGCCGTAGCCGCCCACGCCGCCCCCGTGCTCGATGACCAGCGTCAGCGCACGGCCGCGCGTGAGCAAATGGCGAAAGCTGCGCCGGCTCAGGCGGTCGGTGTCGAAACAGCGCTCCTCGATGGCGACCAGCGCGTCCAGATCGTCGAGCGTGGCGGGTCGGATCATCGGCGGGCGCACGGGCGCGGATGGGATGAGGGGCATTGTACGGCGCCGCCCGGCAGGCACCGGCGATAACCGCCACGGCGCTGTGGGCTGCGCACCCGGCCGTAAACTCCCCGCCCATCGCCGGCCAGGGAAAACAACAACGTGACTCCGGAAGCCTTCATCAGGAAGTGGCGCCACGTCCAGACCAAGGAACGCGCCGCCGCCCAGGAGCACTTCATCGACCTGTGCCGGCTGCTCGGCGAACCGACCCCCAACGAGGCCGACCCGGCCGGCGACTGGTACGCCTTCGAGCGCGGCGCGCAGCGCACCGGCGCCGGGCGCGGCTGGGCGGACGTGTGGAAGCGCGGCCACTTCGGCTGGGAGTACAAGGGCAAGCACGCCAACCTCGACACGGCGCTGCGCCAGTTGCAGCTCTATGCGCTGGCGCTGGAATCGCCGCCGCTGCTGGTGGTGTGCGACCTTGACACCATCCGCATCCACACCGCGTTTACCAACGCCGTGCAGGAAACGCACGTCGTCGCGCTGGACGATCTGGCCGACCCGCAGGCGCGGCAGGTTCTGAAGTGGCTGTTCACCGACCCCGAGCGCCTGCGCCCCGGCCGCACGCGCAGCGACATCACCGAGCGCGCCGCGGCACGCCTGGGCACGCTGGCCGCCACGCTGCGCGCACGCGGGCACGAGCCGCACGCCGTGGCGCATTTCCTGAACAAGCTGCTGTTCTGCCTGTTTGCGGAAGATGCCGATCTGCTGCCGCGGGCGCTCCTGCAGCGCCTGCTGGAAAGCGGCCACAAGAACCCGCAGCACCTGCCCGCGCTGCTCGGCCAGTTGTTCGGCGCCATGCGTCAGGGCGGGCCGTTCGGCGCCGACATCATCGACTGGTTCAACGGCGGCCTGTTCGACGGCGACGAGGTGGTGCCGCTGCAAGCCGCGGACGTCGCCACGCTGCTGGAACTCGCGCGGCTTGACTGGTCGCAGGTGGAGCCGGCCATCTTCGGCACGCTGTTCGAGCGCGGTCTCGACCCCGACAAGCGCGCCCAGCTCGGCGCCCACTACACGGACCCGGAGTCCATCCTGCGGCTGGTGGACCCGGTCATCGTGCAGCCGCTGCTGCGGGAGTGGGCGCAAGTGCGCGATCGCATCGCCGCGCTCATGCAAAAGGCCGACGCGGCCCAAAAGTCCGCCGCCGCCAAGCTGCGCACCGACGCCCAGCAGACGCTGCGCGGGTACCTGGAGCGGCTCACCGCCTACCGCGTGCTGGACCCGGCCTGCGGCTCCGGCAACTTTCTGTACCTCGCGCTGCGGGCGCTGAAGGACGTCGAACACCGCGCCATCGTGGAGGGCGAGGCGCTGGGTCTCGCGCGCGAGTTCCCGCGCGTCGGCCCGGAGTGCGTGCGCGGCATTGAACTCAACCCCTACGCCGCCGAGCTCGCCCGCGTCACCGTCTGGATCGGCGAAATCCAGTGGATGCTGGCGCACGGCCTGAGCCTGTCGCGCAGCCCCATCCTGAAACCGCTCGACACCATCCAGCAGCGCGACGCCCTGCTGAACGCGGACGGCAGCGAGGCCGACTGGCCGCCGGCGGACGCCATCGTCGGCAACCCGCCGTTTCTTGGTGGCAGCAAGAAGCGTCGCGAGCTTGGCGATGACTATTTCGCCCGCCTATCGGCTGTCTACAAAGGCCGCGTGCCCGATGGCGCTGACCTTGTCACCTACTGGTTCGAGAAGGCGCGGGCGCAGATCGCCGCCGGGCAGGCGCGCGCGGCCGGCCTGGTCGCCACCAATTCGATTCGCGGCGGCGCCAACCGCAAGGTACTGGAGCGCGTGCTGGCCGACACGCCCATCTTCAACGCCTGGTCCGATGAACCGTGGGTGAACGAAGGCGCCGCCGTGCGGGTAAGTCTGGTGTGCTTCGGCGGCCACGCCGATGGCGTAATGCTTGACGGTGCACCGGCAGCGACGATCCACGCTGACCTTACGTCCGGTGCAGGGCTCGACCTGACTCAAGCCAAGCCGCTCGTTGAGAACGCAGACACGAGTTTTCAGGGCTCGCAGAAAATTGGCGCTTTTGATATTCCCGGCGAACTGGCCCGGCGATGGCTGCCATTGCCCAACCCCAATGGTCGTCCCAATTCGGATGTGCTCAAGCTGAGTTGGAACGGCTTGGACGTCACACGCCGGCCGCGTGATGGCTGGATTATCGATTTCGGCACCGCCATGCCTGAAGCAGCAGCCGCGCTATACGAGGCGCCGTTTCAGTATGTGATAGAGCACGTCAAGCCAGAGCGAGAGACAAACGGCGACACGGTCGTACGAATCAACTGGTGGAGGCATGGTCGGCCGCGCCCTGAAATGCGCAGGGCGCTAGCGGTCTTGACGCGCTACATCGCAACGCCACACGTAGCCAAGCACCGCACATTCGTCTGGATGGATGCGTTGATCCTGCCGGACAAAATGCTCATCGCCATCGCCCGCGACGACGACGTCACCTTCGGCATCCTGCACTCGCGCTTTCACGAACTGTGGGCGCTGCGCATGGGCACGAGTCTGGAAGACCGCCCGCGCTACACCCCCACCACCTGCTTCGAAACCTTCCCCTTCCCGGACGGCCTGACGCCGAACCTCGCCCCGGCCGACTACGCGAACCCGCACGCCGCGGCCATCGCCGCCGCCGCGCAGGAACTCACGCGCCTGCGCGACACGTGGCTGAACCCGCCCCAGTGGACCCAGCGCGAGCCGGAAGTGGTGCCGGGCTATCCGGACCGCATCCTGCCGCGGCCGGGCTTCGAAGCGGAACTGAAAAAACGCACCCTCACCAACCTCTACAACGCCCGCCCGGCGTGGCTCGCCAACGCCCACCGCGCGCTGGATGCCGCCGTCGCCGCCGCCTACGGCTGGCCGGCCGACCTCGACGACGCTGACGTGCTCGCGCGCCTGCTGGCGCTGAACCTCAGCCGCGCCGGCCGCAACCTGTAGCTACGGCAGCCGCTCACGCGGCGGAATCGGCGCGTCGTTGGGCTGCAGGCGGCTTACCGCCGCCACGACGGCCGCCCAGACCTCGGGATCCCGCAGCAGGGGTATTTCCTTCGCCATCGCGTGGCTGAGTTCGCCCTGGTTCTGCTCGATCGATCGCAGCACCCGATCAGCCTGCTGGTCCGGCATCTCGACGATTTCCTTCAGCGCCGCCCGCGCCCGCACGTGCCACTGCAGGTAGCGCGATTCGGCCCGCATCTGCTCCCGGAGCGTGCGCGTCAGGATGCGGGACACGAAGACCACGTGCGGCCCAAGGTCGGGGTAGCGCCACACGGGCCGAGCGAGGTCGTCGCCGGTGAACTCGAAATTCGAGGTCACGCCATCTGCATAGGTGGCAGTGGCGGGGTTGAAGGCCACCCGGTCCCGCAGGTGCGCCATCAGCGGCCCGGACACGGCGTCCAGCACCTGGTCGTAGGCCCGCCGTTCCGCGGCATCCTCGGTGATGGCCGCCGACACGGGCAGGATGACCGGCTCGGGAATGGCGCCATCGCGCCGCAGCAGGTCGTTGATGAGAAAACGGTGCATGCGGCCGTTGCCGTCCGCGAGCGGATGGATGTAGACGGAGCCGAACGCCGCCACCGCGGCACGCAGCACGGCCGACTGACCCTGCGTGCGCTCCAGGAATACCTGCAGGCCGTGCAGCATGGCCGGTACATCCGCGGCCGGTGGCGCCACGTAATGCACGTGGTTCTGGAACCGCACCGTCTGCCCGACGAAAACGGGTGACTGGCGGATGCCGAACCGCGCCAGCGTGGTTCTGTCACCCAGGATGTCCCGCTGCAACGGCGCCAGCGCGGCGTCCGTGAGTGGCAGCGCACCCTGCCCGGTGCGCCGCGCCATCACGTCCGCGAAACGCTGGATGCGACTGGCCTGGTCGGCCTCCCCCTCGATGGCGAAGCTCGCCCGGCTCTCGCGCAGCGTCAGCCACACCGCGGCCCGCAGCAGGAGGTCCGCGCCGAACTCGGCGGTCAATTCGGCGAACAGCCGCGGCAGGTCGAGCGCAGCGGCCTGCACGACCGCGTCGGTCCTGACCAAGGTCGGGCAAAAGTGGCGCGTCCCGGGCAGGTTGTCGTTCACCCGCCAGCGCCGCACCTTGACCGCCCGGCCCGGCGAGGCGGCGACCTGCCGGGCGTCGTCGATCGCGTCGACATAGTTGCCGCCCAGGGCATCGGGCACCTGCAACGTGTCGTCGGTCAGCCACTCGTAGAGGAACGCGGCCCGGCGGGCGTATTGCCCGGTCGGCTCGGCCGCTACCCAGGCCTGGACGAAGGCCGGCCCGGAACGCGCGAACAGGCGGGCCAGGGATTCGAGGTGCGGCACCTCGTGCCGCAGATGGAACTGCAGGTGCGCGGCGGGCTCCGCGGCCGGACGCATTGCTGCGGGATAGGTTTCGAGCCGATGGCCGTCCTGGACGACGGTCGCCCGCCGACCACCGACCCGGCTCAGCACCGGCAAGCGGGCCAGCGGTTCAACCGCGAAGGCACGCGCCAACCACGCGGCGCCAATGGGATCGGCGGGCAGATCGGCCATCACGTTTTCCGCGTCGGGCTGCACCGAATCGATTATAGGCGCGCAGAAATGATTAGAAATTAATACGCGCGACCAATATCGATTCAAGCGGGGCAGCAAAGCGCCCTGAGCGATGTGGCTTCAATGCGTTGAAATGGTGGCCAGGGGCGGAATCGAACCACCGACACGTGGATTTTCAGTCCACTGCTCTACCGACTGAGCTACCTGGCCGGGCGTGACGCCCGCGCGTCGTGGGTGGTGCCGGGGCACCGGGCGCGCGGGGTGCGTATTAGATGCGGCGGCTTGGCGGCGCGTCAAGGCGCGCTACCATCCCGCCCCTGTTTGCGGCCGATGCCGCGCCGCCGCACCCCCCCGGGAACTGACATGCGCATCCTGCACACCATGCTGCGAGTGGGCGATCTGGATCGCTCGATTGCGTTCTACACCGACGTGCTCGGCATGAAGCTCGTGTCGCGCAGCGACTTTCCGGGTGGGCGCTTCACGCTGGCGTTTGTCGGGTACGAGGACGACGCCGCGGCGAGCCCGGCGGCGGCGAGAACCCCGCTGATCGAGCTGACGCACAACTGGGACACGCCAGCGTATGAGCTCGGCAACGGCTTCGGCCACGTGGCGGTCGAGGTGGACGATGCCTACGCCATGTGCGACGCCATCAAGGCGCGCGGCGGCCGGGTGGTGCGCGAGGCCGGGCCCATGCAGCACGGCACGACGGTGATCGCGTTTGCCGAAGACCCGGACGGGTACCGGGTCGAGCTGATCCAGAAGCACGCCTGAACCGCCGTGAATCCCGGTTTCGCCGCCCTGCAACCGTACCCGTTCGAGCGCCTGCGGGGTCTGCTGGCGGACGTACCGCCCGCGCCCGGCCTGGCGCCGATTGATCTATCCATCGGCGAGCCGCGCCACGCGCCGCCGGCCTTCATCCGCGACACGCTGATCGCCAATCTCGACGGCCTCGGCCGGTACCCGAAAACGGCCGGTTCCGACGCACTGCGCGCGTCGATCGCCGCCTGGCTCACCCGCCGGCACGGCCTGCCGGCCGGTGCCGTCGATCCGGCGCGGCACGTGCTGCCGGTCAGCGGCACGCGCGAGGCGCTGTTCGCCATCGCGCAGTGCGTGGTGGACCGCGCGCCCGGCGCGCGCGTGGCAATGCCGAACCCGTTCTACCAAATCTACGAGGGCGCGGCGCTGCTGGCCGGTGCCGCGCCGCTGTACATCCCCTGCGCCGCGGATGCCGACTACGCGCCGGACTTCGCTGCCGTGCCGGACAGCGTGTGGCGCAAGGTGCAACTGCTGTACATCTGCTCGCCGCACAACCCGACCGGGCGCGTGCTGGCGCTGCCGCAGTTCACGCAGCTCATCGAGCTTGCGCAGCGGCACGACTTCGTCATCGCGTCCGACGAGTGCTATTCCGAGATTTATCCGGACGATGCGGCGCCGCCGGTCGGCATCCTCGCCGCCTGCCGGGCGCTGGGGCTGGATGGCTTCGACCGGTGCCTCGTGTTCCAGAGCCTGTCGAAGCGCTCCAGCGTGCCGGGGCTGCGCTCGGGCTTCGTGGCCGGCGACGCGCGGCTCATCGAGCGCTTTGGCCTGTACCGCACCTACCACGGCTGCGCGCTGCCGCAGTACGTGCAGGCGGCAAGCGCCGCCGCCTGGGCGGACGAGGCGCACGTGGCCGACAGCCGCGCGCTGTACCGGCGCAAGCTCGCCGCGGCGGTGGCGGCACTCGGCGGGCGCGTCGCGCTGCCCCAGGGCGGCTTTTGCCTGTGGCTGCCGGTGCCGGGCGGCGACGACCTCGCCTTCACCCGCCGCCTGTACGGTGAATTCAACCTGCGCGTGCTGCCCGGCAGCTACCTCGCCCGCGCCGACGCGGGCCAGAATCCCGGCGCGGGCCACGTGCGTCTGGCGCTGGTGGCCGACGAGGCCGACTGCGCGCAGGCCACAGCGCGGCTCGCCCAGGCGCTGGCGGCCTGAAGCTCATCCGTTTTTTTGTATCTCGAAGGAATCCCTTTCCAATGCAGAACCTGATCGACACCATCGAAGCCGCCTTCGAGGCGCGCGCCGAAATCACCCCCGCCAACGTCAGCGCCAGCGTGCGCGATGCGGTGGAGCAGGCGCTGGCGCTGCTGGATGCCGGACAAGCGCGTGTGGCGCAGCCCACCGCCGCCGGCTGGCAGGTGAACGAGTGGCTCAAGAAGGCCGTGCTGCTGTCGTTTCGTATCGCCGACAACAGCGTGATCGAAGGCGGCTACCAGCCGTTCTTCGACAAGGTGCCGACCAAGTTCGCGCACTTCGGCCAGGCCGAATTCGCCGCCCAGGGCGCGCGCGTGGTGCCGCCCGCCACCGTGCGCCGCGGCGCCTACATCGCCCCCGGCGTGGTGCTGATGCCGAGCTACGTGAACATCGGCGCCTTCGTCGACAGCGGCACGATGGTCGACACTTGGGCCACGGTCGGCTCGTGCGCGCAGATCGGCAAGAACGTGCACCTGTCGGGCGGCGTCGGCATCGGCGGCGTGCTGGAGCCGCTGCAGGCGTCCCCGACCGTCATCGAGGACGACTGCTTCATCGGCGCCCGCTCGGAAGTCGTCGAAGGCGTGGTGGTGGAGCGCGGCGCCGTGCTGTCGATGGGCGTGTTCATCAGCCAGAGCACCAAGATCTACAACCGGGAAACCGGCGAGATCACCTACGGCCGCGTGCCGGCCGGCTCCGTGGTGGTGCCGGGCAACCTGCCCGCCGCCGACGGCAGCCACAGCCTCTACTGCGCCGTGATCGTGAAGCGCGTGGACCTGCAAACGCGCGCCAAGGTGGGCATCAACGCGCTGCTGCGGGACTGAGGCAACGCATGTGCCGACCCTGTCGGCGCTCAACTTATGGTGCGAGTTGCCGCGGCGTGCTGGGGAAGAACGGATTGAACATTGATTGAGGCGCCATGGTGACCGCCACCCATCCGCCCCGGGAACTGACCTTCCGCAGACTCGGCGCCAACGACGCGGCGGCCTTCGATGAGTTTTTCGCGCTCTACTGGTCGTCCATGCCGGCAAGCGAGAGAAAATCCAGGCCCGCGATGCAGGCTCTGGTGGCTCGACCGGACTATCAGGTGTTGCTGCTGCTGCTGGATGGTCGCCTCACCGGATACAGCGTGACCTTCGTGCCGGAAAACGACACGTTCTGCCTGCTGGAATACATGGCCGTTCACGCGTCCTTTCGCGGTGGCGGCATCGGCTCGACACTGTTTCTTCATGCCGTTGAGATGGCCCGCAACGGTCGCGGCGACGTCGCCATGCTGCTGGAGGTGGATTCAGATCGAGAGGCGACGGCGGATCGGGAAATCCGCCGTCGCCGGCAGGCGTTCTATCAACGCCTGGGCTGTCTGCGGATCGAGGGCCTGGATTACGTGCTGCCGCTCGATACGGGCCATGCGCCACCACTAATGGATTTGCTGATCCTGCCGCCCCCGGATGGCGCGGTGATTCGCCGCGCCACGCTGGAACGCTGGCTGCGCACGATCTACGTCACCGTCTATGGCCGGTCTCCGGCAGACCCGCGCATTGAGCAGATGATTGCCCGCCTTGGAGACCCATTGCAACTGATTGGATCGACGGAGGGGTGATGGAATATGCCTTGACGGCGTTTGAATGGCTGCGCGACCTTGGCGGGGACTTTTGGTGCCTGCTCTCCTCGGAACCGGCTACCTCGGCCGCGGTGATCGGCGCCGCTGTGCCGATTCTGGCGTTGTGGCATGCCGCCCGCAGCTTCCGCAAGTCGGTGAACAACATCAACTACACCGAGCTGGACGGCATGTATCTGGAACTCCTGAAAATGGCCCTTGACCGCCCATACTTGCGACAACCGGAATCGATATACAGGAACCCCCAGCTAGCAACAAATCAGCAACGGGAATATGACACCTACGCCAGAATGATATGGAATTTCCTGGAAACGATCGCTGACCGCTGTCTTGTCGATCGGAGCCTGCAGGACACGTGGTATCCAGTAATCCAGGACGAGGGCCTCATTCACAGGGAGTGGATTCGCAAGGAGCCACGCGGCTTCAGTCGCGATTTTTTTAAACGATTCGGCCCGGACGGGCCGTTCGGCGACGATTTTTTGACACGAAAAATCTGAACCGACACCGTCTTTGAGCATGTTCAACAAGTGCGTCCACCCGACCACCCAGCTCGCGCGGCTGATTCAACGTGACTTTCGTCGCCCTCTGATCAGCGCCGGTCCGCCGCCGACGCTGCCCACCCCGCGCCGTAAACTCCGCGCCCATCGCCGGGCAGGGAAAACAGCAACGTGACTCCGGAAGCGTTTATCAGGAAGTGGCGCGACGTTCAGACCAAGGAACGCGCCGCCGCCCAGGAGCACTTCATCGACCTGTGCCGGCTGCTCGGGGAACCCACGCCCAACGAGGCCGACCCCGCCGGCGACTGGTACGCCTTCGAGCGCGGCGCGCAGCGCACCGGCGCCGGGCGCGGCTGGGCGGACGTGTGGAAGCGCGGCCACTTCGGCTGGGAATACAAGGGCAAGCACGCCAACCTCGACACGGCGCTGCGCCAGTTGCAGCTCTATGCGCTGGCGCTGGAATCGCCGCCGCTGCTGGTGGTGTGCGACCTCGACACCATCCGCATCCACACCGCGTTTACCAACGCCGTGCAGGAGACGCACGTCGTCGCGCTGGACGATCTGGCCGACCCGCAGGTGCGGCAGATTCTGAAGTGGCTGTTCACCGACCCCGAGCGCCTGCTGGAAAGCGGCCACAAGAACCCGCAGCACCTGCCCGCGCTGCTCGGCCAGTTGTTCGGCGCCATGCGTCAGGGCGGGCCGTTCGGCGCCGACATCATCGACTGGTTCAACGGCGGTCTTTTCGACGGCGACGACATGCTGCCGCTGCAAACCGCCGACGTCGCCACGCTGCTGGAACTCGCGCGGCTTGACTGAAGATAGGGATTAACGCGTTGCTGCGGGATTGAGGCGCTGACGGCCGTGGGATGCGTGGGCGGGGAGTAGCCGCACCTTCAGGCAATCCCGAGAAACACCGCGAGCGCGCGATTCACGCTCAGCATCAGCTCATCACCAGCGCGACCGAACGGTTCGCCGACCCGCTCGCGTCGCAGCGTGACCAGCTTGTCGATCATCACCTGCGACGGGCGGGCCAGGTTGTTATGCGCATCGGGCTCGACGGGCAGACGCAGCAATGGCGCGTCGACCAAGGTGCTGGTAACCGGCAGTACGGTGATCGTCGTGAGGTTCGCGAAATGGTCGGCCTGTACGACCAGGGCCGGCCGTGGTTTGCCGAAGTCGCCCTGCAGGGCTACGGTGACGAAGTCGCCCCGCCTCACGGTTGCCAGCCGTCGATGTCCTCCAACGCGGCGTCGAGTAAACCGTGAAGTTCCCGGTCAGCAGCGTCGGACTGCGCGACACGCGCCGCCTGGCGTTCGCACTCGCGTTGAAAATTGGCGCTGCGCGTATCGGGAACCCAGATCTGGACCGGCCGCATGCCGGCGGCGCGCAGGCTGTCGCGGTGCCGCTTCACTCGATCAGTCGATGGGTCCATGGCTGTGCCCCTCTTTGAGCGTTTCATGAAACGATACCCCAAGCTTGGACTCAGTCAAGCCCGATGCAGCCCGTACCCGTCGGGCCGGCCAGGACCGGCCCTGCGTGCTAAATCGCGCCGTCGTCGGCGCCCTTGATGAACCCCGGCCAGACCAGGCCCTTGTCGTCCACACGCAGCCAGCCTTGCTCGCGCAGGCGGCGCAGGTCGCGCTGCCGGGTCTTGTCAGTTTTGTTGCGATACAGCGCCAGGTAGGTTGCGTGCTGGCGCAGCGCGGACAGCGGCGTCGCTTCGCCGTTGTCCACCAGCAAACGCATGATGGTGTACTGGCGTGGATTGATCCGATCGGTTTCCAGCGCCGTGACCAACTGTGCGTCAAACAGCAGCAATGTGACCAACTCATTGACCCGGTCGTGCAGCGCGCCGAGCGTCTGGCGCATGCCTTCCAGGTGAAATGCCACGAAGGCCTGGTTTGGATGCGCGTTGCCCGCCTCGTCGGCCTTGCGGCTGGTGTTGAACAGGCTGAAGTAGTCGTCGACGTGGTCGAGGTAATAGCGCCACAGCGCGAATGGGGCGTAGCGAAAGCCGGCTTGCAGCAGCAGAGTGGCTTCAATGACGCGCCCGACCCGGCCGTTGCCGTCCCAGAACGGGTGGATGCGCTCGAAGTACAGATGCACCAGCGGCGCCCGGACAACAGCCGGCACACCGGCGTCCACCAGCGTGTTGTGCCAGCCGACCAGCGCGTCCAGCAGACGCTCAATGTCGCGCCCATATTGGGGTGGTTTGTAGACGCCGCCGTGTGCGGCGTCGCCGACGCGAGTAACGAGGTTGCGCGGGTTGTCCCGCAGCAGGCCCGGCCGGTAGTCGTCTTCCGACAGGTCGCGGCAGACAGCTACGTGCACGGCGCGCAGAAAGTCGCCATCGAGGCGCCAGGCCGGGTCGGCCGCCGTGGCGGTGGCCAGGGCATGCGCGTCGCGGACGTTGCGCACGCGCCGCTGCCGCTCGGCGGTGAGCTGCTCCGGCGGCAGGGCCAGCACCTCGCGCGTTTCGTCGGGTGTCAGGTCACCACCTTCGATGGTGTTGGTGCCGTGCACCGACTCCACCAGCACTTCGGGCTCCAGCCGGTTGGCGACCTGCGCCAGCGGCGAGCCGGCAAAACGCCGCTGGGCGTCCTGCACCCGCACCAGCGGCAGGGCCAGTGCGGGCAAGTCCAGACCCAGACGAAACGTGAACGGGCCGAAGCGGTCCGTCTCCACCCGCCGGGTGAGCGTCTCGGGGTCGCTAACGCCACCGAAAATGTCCGCGAGAATGTCCACCCGGTTATGCCTTTAAACTCTCTATATAGCAAAAGGTTACGGGAATATAGGCTGGACTGTTTGGCGAGTAAATGTCCGGCAGATTGTCCGGCAGCAGGCGCTGTGCTCGGCGGCGTGACGCCGAACACGCCGCCGGTCACCGCTTGCGCATCTCGTCCCCGATGCGCAGCTCGTCGATGAACTGCGCGAGCGCTTCGAGCCGCAGCGTGGGGTTGGTGACTTCGAGCAGCCACTGCCGGCGGGCGGGCGGCAGCGGCAGCAGTTCCGCGAGACGAAAGCCGACCCAGGAGGCGTCCATGAGTTCTTCGGCGCGGCCGAAGTCGGGGTCGTATTCCTCCATGGCCTGCCGCAGCAGGTCGACGAGCGGCCGGTGACGCTCGGCAAGGCCGGTGACGGGCTCGGCCTCCACCCGCACGGCGTCGCCGACGATCAGCTGGTCGGTGCGCACGCGGCTCGTTACCACCTGCACGCGCTGCTCGCCGCGCACGGTAATGTGCACCATGCCGGCGGCGTCCTGGTCGTGGTCCTCGATCTGCGCGAGCGTGCCGACCGGGTGAAAGCGCGCCGCCTGGCCGGTCTCGCGGCCCTCGCTGATCAGGCACACGGCGAAGCCGCGCTTCTCGCGCACGCACTCGCGCACCATGGCCAGATACCGCGGCTCGAAGATGCGCAGCGGCAGCAGCCCGCCCGGGTACAGCACGCTGCCGAGCGGGAACACGGGCAGCGTGAAGGTTTGCAGTTCCGGCATGTCAGGTTTCCTCGGCCTGTGACTGTTTGAGCCTCGCGGCTAGTGCAGTTTGTACGCCGCCGAAGGCGCCATTGCTCATCAGCAGGATGTGGTCGCCCGGTCGCGCGGCTTCGGCGAGCGCCTGCACCAGCGTATCGGCGTCGCTGAAAAAGCGGGCGCTATCGGGCATATCCCGCAGCACCTCGTCGATGTCCCAGGCCAGCGGCTGGGCACAGTGCAGCAGCGCAAGATCGGCATCCGCCAGCGCCGCGGCGAGGCCGGCCCGGTGCGCGCCGGCGCGCATGGAGTTCGAGCGCAAATCGACCACCGCCAGGATGCGCGCCGCGCCGACCCGCCCGCGCAGCGCTGCCAGCGTCGCGGCAATCGCCGTCGGGTGGTGGGCGAAGTCGTCGTAGACGGTGATGTCGTTTTCCTGCGCCACCACTTCCAGCCGCCGACGCACGTTCTGGAAGCTGCCGAGCGCGGCAAGACTCTGCGCCGGGCCGACGCCGACCTGCGCCGCCGCGGCCATGGCGGCGAGCGCGTTGTTGAGGTTGTGCACGCCCGCCAGCGCCCACTCGCCAACGCCAATACGCTCGCCGCCGACGGTGAGCTCGAAACGGCTCGCATCCGGTGCGAGCGGCGCGGCCTGCCACTGCCCGCCGGGTCCAAAACCTGTCACCGGCGTCCAGCAGCCGCGTTCCAGCACCCGCGCGAGATTGGCGTCGGCCGCGTTCACGACGAGCCGGCCGTTGCCGGGCACGCTGCGGACCAACTGGTGGAACTGCCATTCGATGGCGGCGAGATCGGGATAAATGTCCGCGTGGTCGAATTCGAGGTTGTTGAGGATGGCCGTGCGCGGGCGGTAGTGCAGGAACTTCGCCCGCTTGTCGAAGAACGCCGTGTCGTACTCGTCGGCTTCGACCACAAACGGCCCGGTACCCAAGCGCGCCGACACGCCGAAGTTCTGCGGCACGCCGCCGATCAGGAAGCCAGGGTTCTGCCCCGCGTGTTCCAAAATCCACGCCAGCAGCGACGACGTGGTGGTCTTGCCGTGCGTGCCGGCCACCGCCAGCACGTGCCGGCCGCGCAGTACCTGCTCGCCGAGCCACTGCGGGCCGGACGTGTAGGGCAGGTCGCTCGCGAGGATGTGTTCGATGAGCGCATTGCCGCGTGACAGCGCATTGCCGATCACGCACAGGTCCGGCGGACTGCCGAGCTGGGCCGGGTCATAGCCCTCCTGCCAGGCGATGCCGGCCTGCTCCAGCTGCTCGCGCATCGGCGAGTAGACGCCGGCGTCGCAACCGCTCACGCGGTGGCCGAGCGCGTTCGCGAGCTGCGCGAGGCCGCCCATGAAGGTGCCGCCGATTCCAAGGATATGCACGTGCATCACTGCAGTCCGAACAGGGTGCCGAGGCCGTACCAGGCCACCAGAAAGAAGCCGATGTTGACCAGCACGCTGGCCGGGACGGGGATGTCGAGCGCCTGGCGCAGGATGTGCACCGACACCGCGAAGCTCCAGCCGACCAGCAGCAGGATCAGCAATCCCAGGCCGTTCTCGGGTCGCGCGAGCGCCGTCAGCGGCAGCGACAGCAGGTTGAAGGCGACGCCCGCCAGCACCAGCGCCGTCAGCGTCTGCACGTATCGGGCGGGCTGCCGTCTTACGGCCAGCACAAGGTAGACCAGCGCCGCCAGCAGCGCCGCTTCGGCCGGGCCGTACAGGAGCGCGCGCTCACCCGGGATGGCAAAACCGGCGAGCGCGCTGCCGAGCAGCGCGTACGGCACCAGCGCGAGGAGCAACAGCGTGGGCGAATACGGCACGTCCTGCGGGCCGCGTTGCAGGCGAAGCAAACCGCCCACCAGCGCGAGCAGCGCCCGCCAGGGGGTGCTCACTGCCCGCCGCAGTGCTTACGGATGGCCTTCTCCAGCTCGCGCTGCTTGTCCAGGCGCTGCTCGCCCGTGTACCAGTTGCCTTCGGCATCACGGATGCGCTGCGCGGACCGCATGGAATCGAGTTGGCGCTGCGCGGAGGCGCATTCCCGCGCGCGCTGCTTGCGTTCCGCATCGGTCTTCGCCTGCTCTTCCTTCGCCTTGGCGCGCTCCTCGGCGGCGGCCTCGCGCTGGGCGCGGATGGCGTCGAGTTTGGCGTTGGCTTCCTCCGGCGACAGGTCGCTCGGCGGCGGCGGTTCGACGATCTTCTCGGCGCCTTCGGCGGGCGGACGGTCCCCGTAGTGCGTGCGGCCCTGCGCATCGGTCCAGCGGTAGACGTCGGCCCCGGCACTGGCACAGCTCACGAGCAAGGCCAGCGCCAACAGCCGGCCGGTATGTGTGCGATTCACGGGGCGAGCTCCACCTTGATGACGATGCGCCGCGCGCTGCGGCTGTTGCGGGCGGTAGACGCTAGCACGTGGTCCCGGCTTTCGCCCGAGGTGGTGACCTCGCCGGCCAGTTCCAGCCATTGCCCGAGCGGCCCGCGAAGCTGCGTCTGCGCCAACTGAAACGCTACCAGATCGCCCCCCGCGAGCTGCTGCGCCTGCGGGCTGACGTCGAGCGTCACGCCGGTGGCATCGACCCGCGCCAGCACGTCGAAGCCGGTGCTCACCTCGCGGTATTCGGTGCAGACCTGGCGGCGGCCGTAGTCGTCCTCGCACGGGCTGTCGAAGGGCGCGATGAGGCCGACGGCGATATGTGCCGGCCGGCCTTCGAGCGCGAGGATGGTCTGTTCGGTGCTGTCGCGCTGGGCGCCCGTGGCGTCCGCGCCGTACACGCCGATGCCACGGTAGCGGACCTCGGCGCCGCGGCCGGCGTCCGGCGGGCTCGTGATCACCTGCGCGTGTTCGCTGTCGATACCGGCGGCCACGCCGTCGGTGCCGATGCGGTCCTCGGCGAACTGCTGCTGGCGCACGGTGATGCGCAGTTGCCGCGGCGCGCGGTCGAGTTCGGCAATCACCGCGGCGAGGTGTTCGAGCCGCGCCGGCTCGACGTTCAGGATCAGCGTGTAGCCGTCGCCGGTCACGCTTTCGTGCGCGGCCAGCAGCGGCTGCAGCACCGGCGCGAGTTCGGCCGCAGGGCGCTGTTGCAGGGCGATGGTACTGATTTGCGGACGCGCCCGTACCGGCTGCAGGGCACACAGGCCCACCAACAGACCGAGCGACAGCCAGGCTCCGAACCGCTGCCGGCGCATCACAGACTCAGCCGGCGCAGGTCCGGGTCGGGCGCGCTCGCCAGCCACAGCGCCTCGAAGCGCTGGTCGAGCTCCCGCGTCTGCGGCAGCTGATCCAGGCTGGCCTGGCCGGACAGGCGCTCGGCCTGCGGGCGGTACAGGTAGCCGCGCTGATCGACCGTGAGCCAGGCCTCGCCGAACTGCGCGTCCTCGTCCGCCAGGCGGTGCACGGTAACGGCGCTGGTCAGGCGGCGGGCGAGATCCCACAGCGGCCGGCCAAGGTCATCCCGTGCCAGCTCAGGCGGCAGCAGCATCTCCAGCCGCGCGCGCCGACTGCCCACCAGCAGCGCGCGCAGGGCCGCGACGACGGCGTCGTCGGTGAGGTAACGCAGGTCCACCCGCTGCGGCAGAATGCGCACCCGGCGGCGGGCGCCTTCCAGCAGGCGCAGCGCCGCCGCGCCGCAGTCGGCCGCGCCGTGCAGCGTCAGGGTGGCGTGGGGGTCGTCGTCGGTCTTGTCGGCTGGGGTCACGGTGGCGGCTCAACTGTCCGTTCCATGCGGCCGATAGTACGGCGGCAATTCCTTATCGACGCGGCGCGGTTATGCTTGACCGCAGTACCCGGGAGGCGGTGGACGGTCCATGCGGTGGCTGATTGTCATTCTGGCGCTGCTGGCCGGCCCGGTGCAGGCGGAGCTGTTCATCTACCGCACGCCGGGTGGCCACACCGTGTTCAGCGACCGGGCGATGACCCGGCCCGGCTACGCGCCGGCCAACTACGCCGCGCGCCGCGGTCCGCGCAAGTACACGGGGCCGACGCTGATCACACCCGCGTCGGTCCGCGGCGCCACGCTCATCAGCCCTGGCCGTCAGGCGGTCGAGCGGCTCATCGAGCGTCTCGCCCCGCAGTACGCGCTGGACCCGGCGCTGGTGAAGCAGGTGGTGGCGGCCGAGTCGGCCTTCAACAGCAACGCCCGCTCGCCCAAGAACGCGCAGGGCCTGATGCAGTTGATTCCAGCCACCGCCGCGCGTTTTGGCGTGCAGAACCCCTGGGATGCGGAGCAGAACCTGCGCGGCGGCATGGCGTACCTGAGCTGGCTGCTCGGCCAGTTCCGTGGCGACGTGCGCCTGGCGCTCGCCGGCTACAATGCCGGCGAAGGCGCGGTGGCGCGCCACGGTGGCCTGCCACCGTACGCGGAAACGCGCAACTACGTGGCCGGCATCATCAGCCGCTACGGCAAGACCGAGCATCCTTACACGGTGGTGGCGCGCTGAGCACAGCGTCCCGGCTGCCGCCACAAACACGGGAGTTCCCATGCCAAGGATTGGCGAGTACGGGCGTTATCTGATCGCGACCGCGATGCTGTGCAACGGCATTGTTGGGCTTTATCTCGGCGGCTACTGGGTGTGGCTGGGCCTGGCCGGCTTCGTCAGCCTGGCGCTGCTGGACTTCACCGCCGGGGCCGACCATTCCTTGCGCGGCGGCGCCGGCAAGTGGTTCTACAACGGCGTGCTGTACCTGCAGCTGCCGCTGATGGTGACGCTGTGGGTGCTGTTCGCGCAGCACATCCGCGCCGGGGATCTTGGCTGGTTCAACATGCTGGGCGCGCTGATCGCGGTGGCGTTCCTGAGCGCGCTCGGCGGCCTGCCCTCGGCGCACGAACTCATGCACCGCAAGCACCCGCTCGAAATCGCCTATTGCAGCCTGTACCTGACCGTGTTCGGGCTGCCGATGAACGACCTCAACCACGTGCACGGCCACCACCCGTTCGTCGGCACGGCGGCCGACTCGGACACGCCGCTGCGCGGCGAGACGGTGTACGGCTTTGTGTGGCGGTCCATCGTCGATGGCACGGTCAAGGCCTACGAGTTCGAGAAGGCGCGTCTGGCCAAGCGGGATCACTCGGTGTTCTGGTGGCGCAGCCGGGTGGTGTGGGCGCTGGTCAGCGTTGCGCTGTGGGTGAGCATCTTCGTCTGGCTGGCGGGCCCGCTCGGGCTGCCGTGGCTGCTGGCGTCGGCCGCGGTGTGCTTCCTGATCCTCGGCGGCTTCAACTACACGCAGCACTACGGCATCGTGCGCCAGCCGGGCACGCCGCTGCTGCCGCACCATTCCTGGAACCACCTCAACACGTTCAGCCGGGCGGTGTCGTTCGAGATTTCCACCCACTCCGAGCACCACCTCGACCCCGACAAGCACTACGAGCTGCTGCGCCCGTACACGCAGGCGCCGCAGATGCCGAGCATCGTGGCCTGCTTTCTGGCGTCCTTCGTGCCGCCGCTGTGGGAGCGGGTGATCGCCAAGCCGCGGCTGGAAAACTGGGACCGCCACTACGCCAGCCCCGCCGAGCAGCAGCTCGCCCGGGAGGCGAACGCCCGCGCCGGCTGGGCGCAGTGGCTGCCTGCTGCGGCCTGAGACCCGCCTACTCGGTCCAGGTGAGGAACTCGTCGACCGCCATGCGCTCGGTGCGGTAGCGGTTGACGGGCGCCTCGGGATCGCCGTAGCCCATCGACAGGCCACACACCAGATCGTGCCCGGCCGGCGCGTCGAGATGCTGCGCCACGATGTCCGGGTACATGGCGAGCGCGAACTGCGGGCAGGTTTCGAGCCCGAACCCGCTCGCGGCCAGCATCACGTTCTGCAGGAACATGCCCATGTCGACCCACGAGCCCCGGGCCATGGCGCGGTCGAGGTAGAAGAACAAGCCGAGCGGCGCGCCGAAGAACTCGAAGTTGCGCAGCATGGCGCGCTGTCGGGCCGGCCTGTCGTCCGCCGAAATGCCAAGCGCGCCGTACAGCTGCAGGCCGCAGCGCCAGCGCCTGCCCTTGTAGGGCTCGACGAAGGTGTCCGGGTAGTAGTCGTAGTGCGCGCTCGGCGCGCCGCCGGCCGCGGCGTGCGCGACCAGCGCGTCGGCAATCCGCCGGCGTACCGCGCCGCTCGCCGCCACCACCCGCCACGGCTGCGTGTTGGTACCGGACGGCGCCCAGCGCGCGGCCTCCAGCACCTGCTCCAGCATGTGCCGGCTGACCGGCTTGTCGAGATACGCGCGCACCGAAATGCGCCCGCGCATGGCGTCGATCACGTCCATTGTTCCCCCCTTGTGTGACCCGCAGCTTGCGGACCTGACACCCGTCACGCTACACCGTGCGCCGGAACGCACCACACAACGCCCGAGGAGGACCGCCCGATGACTCGACTCGCCAACAAGGTTGCCATGATCACCGGTGCCAGCGGTGGCATCGGCGCCGCCGCGGCGCGGCGCTTCGTCGCCGAGGGCGCGCAGGTGCTGCTGGTGGACCTCGACGAGGCCGCGCTGCGGGCGGTCGCGGGCGACAGCGCGCAGATGCACGTGTGCGTGGCCGACGTGTCGCAGCCCGAGCCGATGGCGGCGTGCGTCGATGCGGCGGTGCGGCGCTTCGGCGGGCTCGACATCGCCGTGCTGAACGCCGGCATCGAGGGCGAGGTAAAGCCGATTCCCGACTACGACATCGCCACCTTCGACCGGGTAATGGCGGTGAACGTGCGCGGCGTGTGGCTCGGGTTGAAGTATTGCCTGCCGGCGCTTGCGGCGCGCGGCGGCGGCAGCATCGTGATCACCTCGTCGGTCGCCGGCATTTCGGGCGCCGACAACATGTCCGCCTACTGCGCCAGCAAGCACGCGGTGGTGGGCCTGATGCGCACGGCGGCGCTCGAAGGCGCAGCGCAGAGCATCCGTGTCAACACGGTGAACCCCGCGCCGATCGACACGCGCATGATGCGCTCGCTGGAGACGGGCTTCATGCCCGCGCAGCCGCAGGCCGCCAAGGCCGCGCTGGCGCAGCGCATCCCGATGCAGCGTTACGGCACGCCGGATGAGGTGGCCGATCTCATGCTGTTCCTCGCCAGCGACGAGAGCCGCTACTGCACCGGCGGCATCTACACCGTGGACGGCGGCATGTCGACCCGCTGACGCGGATCCGACTTCCCCTCAAGCCTTCGCGCCGAGGCTGCTCGAGTCGAGGAACTTGTCGTAGTGCACGTGGCCGTCAGGAACGCCGGCCGCGGTCAGCACCGCCAGCGCCGCATCGATCATCGGCGGCGGTCCGCACAGATAGGCGTGGCGGGCGGCCAGATCCGGCGCCTGTGCATTGGTCAGGAACTCGGTCACGAAGCCCCGCGCGCCTTCCCAACCGCTGTCCGCCGGCTCGTGCGACAGCACCGGCATAAAGCGGAACTGCCCGGCCCAGCGCGCCCCCATCGCCTGGATGGCGTCGAGCTGGTAGAGATCAGACTGCGTGCGGGCGCCGAACAGGAACACCGCGTCGCGCTGCACGCCGGCATCGGCGGCCGCTTCCAGCACCGACAGCACCGGCGCGAGCCCGCTGCCCCCGGCCACGAACACCAGCGGTGCGTCGGCCGCGCGCAGCCAGAAATCACCACCAGGCCCGGTGACTTCGAGTATCTCGCCGACTCGCGATTGCTCGAACAGCCAGCCGGTGAACTGCCCGCCCGGCGTCAGGCGGATGAAAAAGCTCAGCTCCCGGTCGCCGCCGGCGTGCGGCGCCCTGGCAAACGAGTACTCGCGCGCGCGCTCGATGTGCGCCGGACGCAGCGCGGCGTATTGGCCGGCCGTGTACGCCAGCGGCTGGTCGAGCGTGAGGCGCAACTCGACGATGTCGTGCGTGAGCGGAATCTGCGCTGTGATGCGGCCCTGGGTGGTGACCTGCGGGTGGTGCGGGCGCTGGCTGTCGATCTCGACCTCCAGCACGATCCGCTCGCCGGGCGCCACCTTCGCCTGACATGCCAGGATGTAGCCGGCTTTCAGTTCCTCGGCACTCAGCACGTACGAGAAGTCGCGGATGGCCTTGACCTTGCCCTCGCGCAGGCGGCTGCGGCACGCCATGCACGTGCCAACCTTGCAGCTGTGCGGAAAATCGACACCCGCTTCCAGCGCCGCCTGCAGCACGCTCTGGTTGCCCGGCACCGGCAGCTCGATGCCGAGCGGTTCGATGCGGACCGTGCCCGGATCCTTGGGCTTGCGCTTGAAAAGACCAAACATGCGCACTTCCTTTGCAGTCAACGCCGTGGCCAGACGCGACCACGACGGTCAAAACGAAACGGCCCCGGCACCCAGGACCGGGCGCCGAGGCCGCGAACGGCGCGACAGGCGCTCTTACACGTTGTAGATATCGACCACCGACGGGATCACGTCGTTCATCAGCACGATCTTCTTGCGGGCGATCAGCAGGTTGCCCTGCTCCTCGCGCAGGCCGTACTCATAGCGACCGTAGAAAGAGTCGGTCTTCTCGTGCCGGTAGGCGTTGCCCTGCCAGTTGGCCTTGACCTGCAGCAGGCCGTCGGTCACGGCCCCGACGCGAATGTTGGTGACCAGGTGGCAGGTACGCGGCAGCGGGGTGGAGGCCGACGACATGCCGGACTTGATACGCCAGATGCGATCCTCAAGCCCGCTGCGGTCGCTGTAGTACATCAGCGAGATTTCGGACGTCGGGTCCTGCGTCATCTCGTGCTCGCTGTCCCAGGCCGGCATCCAGTACTCGATGTCCGGCGTGAACAGCGTCAGCCAGTCGTCCCAGCGCTGCTCGTCGAGGGCCGCCGCTTCCTCGAACAGAAGCGCGCTCACTCGGGAAAATTGATCGCTCATGAGTCGTCTCCCTCGCTCGTTTGGTAAGGCTGTGTCTGGACCCGTGGGGGGACACGGATGCTAGCCGAAGCGGCTATGAGTGTCCACGGCAAAGCGCGTCAGCACGCCGTCCGGCGGCCATCCGGACCCGGAAACGCAAACCGCCCCGCGGGCAGGAGTTCCGGCGGGGCGGCTGGCCCGGACAAGCCCGCCGGCGCGGGTCGATTCAGATCGGCGTCACCATCAGCGTCTGGATGCGGTTGGTGTCGAAAATGGCGAGCTTTTCCTTGAAGCGCAGCTGCCCGTCCACGCGCACGATCTTGTCCAGGTACTTGCCGGCGTTGTAGATGCGCGTCTCACCATCCAGCAGCGTCTGGAACACCACGTAGTTGGTCTGCGCGCGGATCACGCCGTTTTCCTCACCCAGCACGCGCACGTTGCTCACCAGGTGGCGGTAGAAGTGCGGGGCGTAGATATTGGCCTTGCGCAGCGCCACGATGCGGTCGCGCAGCATGCCCTTGCTGTCGCAGAACATCACCGCCACCGGCAGGCCAAGGTCCGCGTTCTCGCGCGGGATGACCTTGTACACGCAGTCGTCGGTGAAGAAATCCGGCCAGCTTTCGAGCTCGTTGTCGTCGATGCACTGCACGTAGGCGTGGATCAGTTCTTCCACTTCGTAACGCAGGGGCTGTTGGCTCATGTGGGGCGGCTCCGGTCAGGCGGCAATCTTGAGTTCGGCGATGCCGATGCCGGTGATCCACGGCGGCATCGGTTCGTACACCAGCAGTTCGCCGCGGATGCCGGCCGGCATGGCCGCCATGGCGACGATCCAGTTGCGGATTTCGAGCGCGCCGTTGCCGCCGTGCTCCAGCACGTACTCGTCGCTGAGGTTCACCAGGCCGTCGACGTCGCCGCGCTCGACCATGCCCAGCACAAGCTGATCGAACTCGACGTTGACGCGGCCCATCTCGGCGGTGCCGACCCAGTGGCTGATGCCGCCCGTGCCGTATACCACCACCCGGTCGTTGCCCGGGAAGGCGGCGACCGCCTCGCCGATCATCTGCCCGAGCTGCCTGGCGCGCTTGGTGCGCAGCAGCGGCGTCACGCCGGCGGCGGTGTAGATGGGGATGGTGCGAAGACCCGCCGGCGTGGCCGCCATGTGGATCGGGATCATGGTGCCGTGGTCGACCACCAGGGACTTGGCCACCGCCCAGTCGAAGCCGCGGTCGAAGCCGAAGTTCATGATGTGCTCGGCCAGTGCCGTGTTGTTCGGCACCTGCTGGCGCTCCATGCGCAGCCAGTTTTCTTCCGGCCCCTCGACGTCGCCAATGCCGATCAGGTACTGCGGCAGGCAGTGCGGACCGAACATCGTGAAATGGTCGTCGCCGATCACGATGGCGGTGTCGGCCTTGAGTTCCTTGACGCGCTCGACCACCCGCGCGAAGGCGGCGTTTACCCGCTCCACCTGGCCGGCGTCGGCGATTTCGGGGTTGCCCGTGATCAGCGGGTCGTGCGGCATGATGAAGCCGCCAACGATCTGTGCCATGTCGAGGTCTCCGTGGGGTGGATCAGGGCTGCCCGGGCATGCCAGGGAGCGGCGGCATCACGCCGCCGTTCATGTGCTCAAGGTACGAGAACGGCATCCCTTCGGGGCCCTTCAGCATGGGCCAGACCATCATCGTCAGCAGCGTGCTCACGCCGCGTTCGGCGAGTGCCTTCAGGTCCACCTGCTTGATCATCTCGCGCTCGTCCGGCTCCAGCCGGTAGGGCTTGAGATAACCCTCGGGGTCGGCCCGGAACGCCGCGATGCGCGCGGGATCGGTCCCGAACTCCCAGAACACCTTCTCGACTGCGTTCAGACTCACCGGCCGGCTCCGTCGTTACAGGAAGAAATACAGGTTCTTGTCGAGCACCACGCGCTGGTCGAGCGTGATCTTGCGTCGCAGCAGCCGCAGCTGGCCGTCCGTGCCGCGCCGCAACACGTCCTCACGACCATAGAAATGGTTGGTTTCTTCGCGCTGGCGGCGATTGCGATACACATGCACGTTGCAGAACGTGGCGATCAACTGCGCGTCGGCCGTGTGGTACGCCTCGATGTTGCTGACGAGATACCGCAGGCGCGATGGCGGGTCTTCCATCCATACGAGACCCGTCTCCAGGCGCGTGATGCGATTGTCGAGGTCCTTGTAATCGTCGTTGTAGATGGCCGGCTCATCGGGGCTCGGCGCGGGTCGCTGGTCCTTCGCGAAGCGGTCTTCGAGGATCGGCAGCCAGTAGCGCACGTCCGGGTCGACCAGGGTTTCCAACCACACGCGCGCCTGACGGTTGTTCAGCAGCCGCGCCTCGCGGAAGTAGAACTGCGAGACCTCGTGGTGGAGCGCAATGTCAACCGGGCGGCTCTCGTCCACCAGCACCGGGTTGAAGGGCTGTGTCACCGGCGCATTCATGCCGCACGCCCCTGCGCCTTGGCGGCACCCTTGATCAGCGGCTCCTTCCAGGTGGCGTCGTTGGCACGCACGGCGGCCCAGTCCTTGGCCTCCATCAGCTCGGCCCAGAAGCGGTAGAAGCCGCGATACGAGGTCTCACCGATGAAATTCTTGCCGATGATCCCCGGCAACTCCGGGTGCTCGGTATCGTTGACCTGACCCATCTGTGAGTTCATGCGGCCCCGGCGCGTCTGCGGGCCGCGGTTCGACCAGGTGCAGGTTTCCATGTTCTCGCCGTCGTCGCTTTCCAGCGTGCCGGCGGTGCCGAAGCTGTGGATGGCCTGCTTGACCACCTCGCGCTTGAGTTCCGGCGACATGGCCTTCTCGACCAGGGTCCAGGTCCACACCTCGATCTCGTTCGGCCCGCGCGGGTTCCAGATCTTGAAGGTGTTGGTGCCGTACAGATACGAGCAGTTCGGGAAGATGCCGGCGTTCCAGTGGCCCATGTACAGCTTCGCGCGCCAGTCGCCGAGCTTGGCGGCGACCTCGGGCTGCTTTTCCGCGGCGTAGATGCGGTAGGCGGGATCGTTATGGATCAGACCGACGCCGTCCCAGATCACGCCGAAGCCGTGGCCGTGGCGCGAGGTGACCTGCAGGCCGGCGTCGTCGAACGGAATCTCGGCATTGCCCGCAAGACCCGACAGCGGCCCGCCCAGCACCTTGATGGCGGCGGCGTGCGTCCAGCCGACGTGGTAGCCGTCGCCGATGAAGTTCTCGGACGGCACCTTCCAGTTGCAGCGCAGGATCGACTTCATCGGCGGGCCGACCAGCTCGGCGCCGCCGGTGCCAT
Organism: Immundisolibacter sp.; assembly: GCF_050250495.1. GTDB lineage: Bacteria > Pseudomonadota > Gammaproteobacteria > Immundisolibacterales > Immundisolibacteraceae > Immundisolibacter. The sequence goes on from NZ_JBFWOM010000007.1 coordinate 87,978, forward strand.
CCATCCAGGTGTCGAGGTACCAGCCCATCTCGCCGAGATAGTCGGGGAGGCTCGGCGCCTGCGGGTCGAAGCAGCCGAATACGAAGCCGCGGTAACTGTCGACCTTGGCCACCGGGCGCAGGCCCCACTCGGCCTTGTCGAACTTGCCGTAGTAGGCGGACTGCTCCAGCGGCAGCGCGGCGAGCGCGCCGTCCATGCCGAAAGACCAGCCGTGGTAGCTGCACGTGAAGGCCTTGGCGTTGCCGCTGTCGGCGTGGCACACCTGGTTGCCGCGGTGCGTGCAGGAATTCAGGAAGGCCTTGATCGAACCGTCGCGCTGGCGCACGACGAGGACCTTGTCCTCACCCATGTAGGCGGTGACGAAATCGCCGGCATTCGGGATCAGGCTCTCGTGGGTCAGGAACAGCCAGCAGCGGCCGAACACGCGGTCCAACTCCTGTTCGTAGACTTCCTGATCCCAGAACACGCGCTTGCTCTGCACGCCGCCGGCGACGTCCACCAGTTGGTTCACATCGACCACGCTACACCTCCGTGTTGACGCAACGGGCCAGTCCCGACCCGAGAGGGGCGGCGATTATGCCGCAGCTCAATGCGATTCTCACCGCCGCGAACTCCACAGCCCGCCTATACCTGCATGAATTGCCGGTAGCCGCGCCAGAAGCCGCGGATGGAGTTCTCGTCCATGCCGAGGCGATCGAGGTCGGCGTCGCTGTCGCCGCCCATGGATAGAACCGATGCTTTGCCCGCCTCGACGCCCTTGAGCCCTTGCTGGACGATCTCGACCGCCTCGCCGTCTTCCATGGAAATGAACCCGGCCGGGCCGACCAGATTGATATTGCGCAGCCGGTGAGCCCGCTGCTCGGCGCTCTCGCCGACGTAGCCGAAGAAGGTCCACACCACTTCGGTGTCGGCAATGCCGCGGGTCACGATCTGCCGCGTCGCGAGCGTGTTCTGAATCTGCTGCAGGATGACGTTCGGGAACAGCGACTGGATGGTCAGCGACACACCGTCGTGGTAGTCATCCTTGAACTCGATGACGCGCGTGTCGGCCAGGCTGTTCGCCGCCGGCATGGCGCGCATGCCCTTGTTCTCGTACTCGGACACGTCGCCGCGGTCGCCCGCGTTCATGATCTGGAACAGGTTGTGGAAACGGTGGCCCTCGTCCATCACCGCCGCGCTCGCCTGCGCCGGGCGGTAGATGCCGAAGGTCGGATAGAACAGGTGCAGCAGCGCGCCGTGGTAGCTGTCGCGGGTGTTCTCGGCGTACAGCTTCCAGTTGCCGCGCATGTGCTGGCGGGTGGTGCCGAGCACCTCGATCGGCCGCCCCAGCACTCGGCGGATGTTGGCCAGCATGACCGGGCCGAGGTACTGGTCGAGCGGCTCGGCATCGTCCGCAAAACTCGCGAACACCATTGACTCGGCCGTCGCGACGCGCAGCCGGCGCAGCCCGTGCTGCGCCATGTCGAAGTCGGCCGGATAGCCGCCCTTGCCGCCGAGCCCCTTGCGAAACGGCACGCCGACCAGGCCGCCGCGGTTGTCGTAGGCCCACTGGTGGTAGACGCAGGTGTGCGTGCCGGACGCGCTGTTGCCGCGCAGTTCGCGGCACACCAGCGCGCCGCGGTGCGCGCAGCGGTTCACCCAGGCGTGCAGGCTGCCATCGCCGTCGCGCGTCAGTACCACCGGCGTGTCGCCGACGAAGGTGGACTTGAAGTCGCCCGCGTTCGGCACTTCCTCGGCCAGACCCAGGAAATTCCAGGTCGGCCCGCGGAACAGGCGCTCCTGCTCCAGCGCGTAGACGGCCGGGTCCGTGTACAGCGCGTAGGGGACTTCCGTGACTGCGCGCTGCGGCCACAGGGCAGAGGCGGTGTGGGGGGCGTTCATTGGCACGAATCCTCGAAGCAAGGTCAGGCGGCGAGCTTCAGCTCCGCGAGCCCAAGCCCGGTGATCCACTCCGGAATCGGCTCGTAGCAGATCACCTCACCCCGGAAGCGCGGCATGGCGCCCATGGCAACGATCCAGTTGCGAATCTCGAAGGCGCCGTTGCCGCCCTCGCGCAGCACGTAGGCGTCGTCGAGTTCGGTCATGGCCTCGACGTCGCCGCGCACGACCATGTCCAGGATCATCTGGTCGAAGCCCTGGTTCACCTGGCCCATGTCGGAGGTGCCCACTCGGTGGCTGATGCCGCCACAGCCCATGACGACCACGCGGTCATTGCCCGGAAAGGCGGCCACCGCGTCGCCGATCATGCGCCCGAGCGCGAGCGCGCGTTTCAGGCGCAGCAGCGGCGTCACGGCCGAGGCAGTGTAGATAGGTATGGTGCGCACGCCGGGGTTCGGCGTGACCGCCAGGTGCACCGGAATCATGGTGCCGTGATCGAGCACCAGCGATTTGGCCACGGACCAGTCGAAGCCGTGGTCGAAGCCGTAGTTCATGATGTGCTCGGCCAGCGGCACGTTGTTCGGCACCGGGTAACGGTCGAAGCGCATCCAGTTCTCTTCCGGTCCCTCGACGTCGCCGATGCCGATCAGGAACTGCGGCAGGCAGTGCGGGCCGAACAACGCGAAGTGGTCGTCGCCGACCACGATGGCGGTGTCCGCCTCAAGCTCGCCGACGCGCTTTGCCACGCGCTCGAAGCCGGCCATGATGTTGGCCGCCTGGCGCTTGTTGGCCACTTCCGGAAAGGCCGTAATGGCCGGGTCATGCGGCACGCAGAACCCGCCGACGATGTGTGCCATGGCTGTTCTCCTCCTCGTGTCGTAATGCTGGTATCAGGCGCCGACCCGGGCCGGTCCGCCCTTGCCGAACGCCCGCCGCAGCGCCGCCCGAATCTGCCGGAAGCGGATGTAGCCTTTAAGACCAATCGCCTTCACGCCCGTCATGCCCATGTCCGGCAGCTTGCCGTCGTTCATGTGCACCAGGTAGTCGAACGGCATTTCGTCCGGGCCTTTCAGCAGCGGCCACACCATGATCGTCAGCAGCGTGCTGACGCCATGCTCGGCGAGTGCCTTCAGGTCCACGTGCCGGACCATGGCGCGCTCTTCCGCGGTCAGGTTGTAGCGCGCCAGGTAAGCGTCCGGATCGCGCCGGAACTCGTCGATGCGCGCCGGCTTGTTGCCGAACTCCCAGAACACCTTCTCGACCGCGTGCACGCTCATGATTTCGCTCTCCCCGCTGTGGTTGGCCCGACGACGGCCGCCGGGTGACCGGCCAGTCGGTCATGCCATGCTGGCGGCGGTCCGAGTGTAGACCCTAAGCGCCACGCAGGGTGTTTGCTGGCGCGTTGGGCCAAGGCTAAGATGCCGGACTGCGCGTGTGCGCCAGGATGGGCGCGCCACTCATGGTTACCCGGGAGGAGAAGGTATGGTTTCGCGTCGCGCGTTCCTGCGGGGCGGCAGTCTTGCCGGTCTCGCGTCCGTCATGCCGGTTGCCCGCGCCCAGTTTCATCCCGGGGCCGCGCTGGGCACGGCGGCGCCGTTCGAGGCGGTGTGCGACACCCGTCGCCCGGAAGGGGACGCGTTTCTGGGCGCCGTCTCGTCCCGCGCATTTCGCAGTCACGGCGTGGGCGCCGACCCGGGCGCGGTGCTCGGCGTGGTGGCGGAAGCGACCGCTGCCGGCCGGTTGATTCTCGGCCTGACCAGCCCCAGCACGCTGATGATCGCGCGCCAGGTCGCAGCCACGCACGGCTACGGGCTGGTATTCCATGGCGAGCACGCCGCGCAGGCCGACGGCCGGCCAAGCCATCGCCTGCATGGCGATGAGGCCTGGCTGCCGGCGCTCGCGGAACTCATGCAGCGCAGCCCGGATGCCTGGCCGACGCTGCTCGGCCGCACGCTGGTCGGACTGCCGGCTGATCGCGAATGCGGCGCCACCCAGAGCGTCACATGCGCGCAGCGCAGCGCCCACGACGCCGGCGCGCAGCTCGCCTCCTGGGTGCTCGCCCCGGTCCGCGCCTGAGCCTGCCGCCGTCCGTCCACGCCGACATCAGATTCAAGGAGTAATCCACATGCCTCAGGCGCTGCCCACCTGGCTGACCCCGCAACAGTTCTTCCAGGCGGTCGAGGAAATGCGTGCCGTGGTCGGCAAGGAGTGGGTCGTCTCGGAGGACGGCCCGGCGCTGCGCAGCTACCGCGACGCCTTCTCGCCCGAGGAAGACGACGTGTTCCTGCCGTCGGCCGTGGTGGCCCCGGACGGCGTTGAGCAGATTCAGAAGATTCTCAAGATCGCCAACGACTACCGCGTGCCGCTGTGGACCATCTCCAGCGGCAAGAACTTCGCCTACGGTGGCCCGGCGCCGCGCAAGGCCGGCCATGTGGTTCTCGACCTCAAACGCATGAACCGCATCATCGAGGTCAACGAGGAATTCGGCTACGCGCTGGTCGAGCCCGGCGTTACCTACTTCCAGCTCTACGAGTACATCCAGAAGAAGGGCTACAAGCTGTGGATCGACTGCGCCGCCCCCGGCTGGGGCAGCGTGCTCGGCAACACGCTCGAACACGGCGTCGGCTACACGCCCTACGGCGACCACTACATGATGCATTGCGGCATGGAGGTGGTGCTGGCCGACGGCACGCTGCTGCGCACCGGCCAGGGCTCGCTGCCCGGCACGCAGTGCTGGCAGCTGTTCCAGTACGGCTTCGGGCCGGTGCTGGACGGCATCTTCACGCAGTCGAACTTCGGCGTCGTGACCAAGATGGGCATCTGGCTGATGCCGGAGCCACCCGGCTACATGCCGTTCATGATCACCTACGAGCGCGAGGAGGATCTGCACGCCATCACCGAGGCGGTGCGGCCGCTGAAGGTGAACATGCTGATCCCGAACGGCGCGTTTACCGTTGGCCTGCTGTGGGAAGCGTCCATCAAGACCACCCGCGCCCAGTACGGCGACCCCAAGAAGCCGCTGCCGGAAAGCGCCATGAAGAAGCTCATGGCCGACCACAAGCTCGGCATGTGGAACTTCTACGCCGCGCTGTACGGCCCGAAGCCCATGATGGACAACACCTTCAAGGTGGTGCGCGACGCGCTCGGCGCCATTCCGGGCGCGAAGTTCTACTTCGACGAGGACCGCAAGGGCGATCCGTCCTGGGACTACCGCGTCAAGCTGATGCGCGGCATCCCGAACATGACCGAGTTCAACATGAGCAACTGGGTCCCCGGCGCCGGCGCGCACGTGGACTTCTCGCCCATCTCGCCGACGCGCGGCGACGACGCCATGCGCCAGTACCAGATGATCAAGACGCGCGCCAACGAGTACGGCTTCGACTACATCGGTGAGTTCGCGGTCGGCTGGCGCGACATGCACCACGTGTTCTCGCTCACCTTCGACCGCTCGGACGCCGACGAGCGCCGCCGCGCGCGCGAGCTGTTCAACGTGCTGATCGATGAGGCCGCCCAGGCCGGTTACGGCGAATACCGCACGCACCTGGCCTTCATGGACAAGATCGCCGGCACCTACAACTGGAACGACGGCGCGCTGTGGAAGCTGCACCACCGGCTCAAGGACGCGCTCGACCCGAACGGCATCCTGGCGCCCGGCAAGATGGGCATCTGGCCGAAGCACATGCGCGAGGAGAACGTCTGATGCGCCGCACGCTTGCACTGATGCTGCTGGGGACCAGTCTGGCCGCCAGCGCCGCCGAGGAAGCCGTCGATGGCATCGACGCCCGCCCGCGCAGCGGCGAGAAATCCTGGGCGCTGTTCTGCGAGGGCTGCCACAAGCCCGGCCCGGAAGGCCCCGGCACGCGCGTGCTGGCGGCGCGCCTGGGCTGGGACAAGGCGCCGCTCAAGGGCCGCCAGGACCTCGCGCCCGAGTACGTGAAACACGTGGTGCGCCGCGGCCTCATCGAAATGGCGCCGCTGCGCCCCACCGACATCACCGACGAGGAGCTCGACGCCCTCATCGCCTACCTGCGTGAACCCGCCAGCAAGTAACACTCGATGAATGCCCCACAGCCCAAGACCGTTCCCACGCTCGATCACTGGATCGGCGGCGCCGCCTTGCCGCCCAGCGGCGGCCAGTATTTCGATGACCTGAACCCGCTCGACGACTCGCTGTACGCGCGCGCCGCCGAGGGCAATGCGACGGACGTCGAGCGCGCCGTCGCCGCCGCCGATGCGGCGTTTCCGGCGTTTCGCAAGCTGCTCGCCAAGGATCGTGAAGCACTGCTGCAGAAGGCCGCCGCGCTGCTGGAGCGCGACCGGCAGGACTTCATCGACATCCTGATCGACGAGGTCGGCTCCCCGGTCATGAAGGCCGGCTTCGAGGTCGGCTTTGCCATCGGCATGCTGCGCGCGGCGGCCGGCGTGCCGCGCCGCATCACCGGCCAGACCCTGCCGTCCGACTCGCCGGAGCGCTGGAGCCTGTCGCTGCGCGAGCCGCTCGGCGTGGTGGCCGGCATCACGCCGTTCAACGTGCCGATGATCAAGGTCATCAAGCAATCCGCGATGGCGCTCGCCTGCGGCAACACCTTCGTCAACCTGCCGTCCGAGCACGCGCCGCGGCTGTCGCTGCGGGTCGCGAAGCTGTACGAGGAAGCCGGCTTCCCGGCCGGCAGCTTCAACGTCGTGCTCGGCAACGGCGCCGTGATCGGTGACGTGCTCACCGGGCATGCGCGCGTGAAGTCGGTCACCTTCACCGGTTCGTCGGTGGTCGGCCGGCACATCGCGGAAATCTGCGCCAAACAGCTCAAGAAATTCACGCTGGAACTCGGCGGCAAGAGTCCGCTCATCGTCATGGACGACGCGGACCTGCCGGGCGCCGTGCGCGCCGCCGCCATGGGCACCTTCTTCTACCAGGGCCAGGCCTGCATGGCCTCCTCGCGCATCCTGGTGCAGCGCGGCATTTTCGATCGGTTCGCGCAGGCGCTCGCCGGCGCAGCGGCGGGCCTCAAGGGCGGTGACCTTCGCGACCCCGGCACCACGCTCGGGCCGATCATCTCCGGCCGTCAGCGCAAGCGCGTCGAAACCCACATCGCGGACGCCACCGCCAAGGGCGCGCGGCTGATCACCGGCGGACAGATGAGCGGCTTCCAGTGCGCGCCGACCGTCCTCACCGACGTGACGAAGGACATGACCCTCTACTACGAGGAAACCTTCGGCCCGGTGACCACGCTGTACCCGTTCGACACGCTGGAGGAGGCGCTCGCCATCGCCAACGACACGCCGTACGGGCTGTCCGCCGCCATCTACACCAGCAACATCAACAGCGCATTGCAGGCCGCATCCGGCATCCACACCGGCATGGTGCACATCAACGCGCCGAGCCTGTACGACGAACCGCATGTGCCGTTCGGCGGCGTCGGCCAGAGCGGCGTCGGCCGCGAGGGCACCGACTGCGACCTCGACGCCATGACCGAGTGGAAGTGGGTCACCATCCAGCTGCCGAGCGACGCGCCCGGACATCACTGATCGCGCGGCATCGCCGCAGGAGGCCATCCGTGAACAAGTACTCCGACCTGCCCGTGAAGCTCGCCGCCTCGGTGCGGTCGCTGCGGGATTTCCTCGAACTGCTCGACAGCCAGGGCCAGTGCATCACCTGGCCGGACCCGGTGATGCCGGAGCCGGGCATCCGTGAGGTGTGCGTCGCCGCCGGGCAGGACGTGGCCGGCGCGCCGGCCATCCTGTTCGACAAGATTCGCGGCTACCAGGGCCGGCGGCTGGTGACGGGCGTGCACGGCAGCTGGGCGAATCTCGCCGTGCTGCTGGGGCATCCGAAAACCGCCAGCATCAAGACGATGTTCTACGACATCATCAGCCGCTGGGGCTCTGAGAAGGCGCAGCTGCCGCGCGTGAAGCCCGGCCAGGCGCCGGTGCACGAGGTGCGCATCGAGCGCGACATCAACCTCTACGACCTGCTGCCGCTGTACCGCATCAACGACTTCGACGGCGGCTACTACATCGGCAAGGCCAACGTGGTCAGCCGGGATCCGAACGATCCCGACAACTTCGGCAAGCAGAACGTCGGCATCTACCGCATCCAGCCGCACGGCCCGGACGAGTTCACGCTGATGAGCGTGCCGATCCACGACATGGGCCGGCACATGCAGGCCGCCGAGGAAACCGGCAAGCCGCTGAAGATCGCCGTGATGCTCGGCAACCACCCGGCGATGGCCATGTTCGCGGCCACGCCCATCGGCTACGACGAATCGGAGTACGCCTACGCGTCCGCCATGATGGGTGCGCCGATCGAGCTCACCGAATCCGGCAACGGCCTCGACATCCAGGCGCACGCCGAGATCGTCATCGAGGCCGAGTACGTGCACGGCCGGCGCGAGTTCGAGGGGCCTTTCGGCGAGTTCCCGGGCTCCTACAGCGGCGTGCGCCGGGCGCCGGTGTTCAAGGTCACCGCCGTCTCGCACCGCAAAAACCCGATCTTCGAGAACATCTACATCGGCCGCGGCTGGACCGAGCACGACACGCTGATCGGCCTGAACACCTCGGCGCCGATCTACGCGCAGCTGAAAAAAGAGTTCCCGGAAGTCCAGGCCGTGAACGCGCTCTACCAGCACGGCCTGACCGGCATCATCTCGGTCAAGCAGCGCTTTGCCGGCTTCGCCAAGAGCGTGGCGCTGCGGGCACTCTCCACGCCGCATGGCCTGATGTACCTCAAGAACCTGATCATGGTCGACGCGGACGTGGACCCGTTCGATCTGAACCAGGTCATGTGGGCGCTGTCGGTGCGCACCCGCGCCAGCGACATCATGCTGCTGAACGACATGGCCGGAATCATGATCGACCCGGCCGCGGTGATCCCCGGCAAGGGCCACCACCTCATCATCGACGCCACCACGCACATGCCGCCCGACCCGATCGGCGGCGATGTGGAAATCGTGAGCCCGCCCTCCGGGCCGGCCATCGACGCGCTGGCGGCGCGCATCCGCGACCTGCAGGGAGGTAACTGAGCATGGCCGTGAACTGCCCGCGCTGCGGCGGCGACAAGAACCGGGTCGAGTACCAGGGCAAGGAAGACGGCCAGGTGATCTGGACCGTGCACTACTGCACGGCCTGCTGCTTCACCTGGCGCGACACCGAGCCCGCGCTGTCGATCGATCCGGCCAAGCGGCGCGCCGTGTTCCAGATCGACCCGAGCCACCCGGAGCGCTTCGGGGTGGTGATTCCGACGGTGGCGCGCTGAAGGCGCTGCTCTTGCTCGCCGTGATCCAAGGAGAGGGAACTCCGATGACGCAACTGGATTACCTGCGCTACATGTCGCCGGCGCTGCTGGTGGCAAGCGGCATCGCCGGGCTGCTGCTCGGCGGGCATTGGGTGTGGCTCGGCTTCGGCGCCTTCCTGCTGGTGGCCATGCTGGACCCGCTGCTCGGCAAGGACCACGGCATGCGCCGCGGCGCCCACCCGCTGCTGGCGAACGTGATCCTGTACTTCCAGGTGGTGCCGGTGGCGGCGCTGTGGGTGGCGTTTGCCTGGCGCATCGGCCACGCCAACGCGGGCCTGGCACCGCTCGACTACCTCGGCGCGGCGGTGTCGGTGGCGTTCATGACGGCGCTCGGCGGCCTGCCGGCGGCGCATGAGATGTTTCACAGCAACAGCGCGCTCGGCAAATTCGTCGGCAGCGTGCTCGGCACCATCTTCGCGTCCGGTTACAGCTCGCTGGCGCACGTGCACGTGCACCACATCGACACCGACACGCCGGACGACACCGAGACGCCGTTTCGCGGCGAGAGCGTGTACCGCTTCGTGGCGCGGGCGGCGTTTCGCCAGCACCGGCGCAGCTGGCAGATCGAAATGGCGCGCCTTGACCGGCTCGGCCTCGGCTTCTGGACGCCGCGCAACCTCGTGCTGCGCGGCATCGCGATGTACGCGCTGCTGCTCGGCGGCTTTTACCTCGCGACGGGTCTTACCGGCATGTTGCTGCTGATGCTGGTGTCGGCGCTGGGTTTGTTCATTCTGGAAATCTTCAGCTACATCCAGCACTACGGCCTGCTGCGCGAGCCCGGCACGCCTATCGAGGACCGCCACGCCTGGAACCACCTTACGCCGCTCGGCCGCGCGCTCACTTTCGAGATCGTCACCCACTCCGAGCACCACGTGGACCCGGACCGGCCGTACTGGCGCCTGACGCCGCGCCCGGCCGCGCCGCAGATGCCGAGCGCCGTGACCTGCTTCGTGCTGGCGCTGGTCCCGCCGCTGTGGGAGCGGGTGATCGGCCGCCCGCTGTTGCAGCACTGGGATACCCACCACGCCAACGCGCGCGAACGCGAGCTGGCGATTGCCGCCAACCGCGCCGCCGGCTGGCCGGACTGGCTTTCCGACGCACCCGTACCGAGCGCCGCGTAGACGGCGCCGGCGGGGCCACCTGCCCCCACCAGGAGGAGACGCACCCATGAAGATCGAACAGTTCAAGACGCTGCTGGATGACCGCGCCCAGGACGGCGTGTTCGCCGTCAACCGCGACGTGTACCTCGACCCCGAGCTGTTCGAGCTGGAGATGCAGCACATCTTCGAGGCGAGCTGGCTGTACCTGTGCCACGAGAGCCAGATCCCGAACGCGGGCGATTTCTTCACCACGCACATGGGCCGCCAGCCGGTCGTCATCAGCCGCGGCAAGGACGGCCAGGTGTACGGCTTCGTCAACGCCTGCGCCCACCGCGGCGCCACGCTGTGCCGCACGCGCCGCGGCAATCAGCAGTTCCACACCTGCCCGTACCACGGCTGGGTGTACGACAGCACCGGCAAGAACGTGGACATCAAGGACCACGCCACGGGTGCCTACCCGCCGGTGTTCGAGCAGCAGTCGCATGACCTGAAGGCCATCCCGAAGCTGGAGTCCTACCGCGGCTTCGTGTTCGGCTCGCTGTCGGCGCGGGTGCCGACGCTTGCCGAGCACCTGGGCGCGGCGCGGCCGTTCATCGACCTCATGGCCGATCAATCGCCGGACGGGCTCGAAATCCTGCGCGGCAGTTCCACCTACACCTTCAACGCCAACTGGAAGCTGCAAGCCGAGAACGGCGTCGACGGCTACCACGTGACCAGCGTCCACGCCAACTACGTCGCCATGGTGCAGCGGCGCATGGCGATGGGCAAAGAGGACAAGGTCAAGGCCATCGTCGGCGGCGGCGACATCACCAAGATGCGCAGCGGCGCCTATGACCTTGGCAGCGGCCACACGCTGCTGTGGGGCGTGGTGCCGGGCGCCGCCGACCGGCCGCTCGCGCAGCGCCGGGACGAACTCGAACAGCGCGTGGGTCCGGTCAAGGCGCACTGGATGATCGATTGCAGCCGCAACCTGGGTCTGTTCCCGAACGTGTTCCTGATGGACCAGACGTCCACGCAGATTCGCGTGTTCCGGCCGCTGGCCGTGGACAAGACCGAGGTCACCATCTTCGGCATTGCGCCCCGTGGCGAGAGCGCCTTTGCCCGCAACCGGCGCATCCGCCAGTACGAGGACTTCTTCAACGCCACCGGCATGGCGACGCCGGATGACCTGCGCGAGTTCGAGGCCTGCCAGGAGGGCAACCGCGGCCTCGCCGGCACGCAGCAGCACCTGGACCGCGGTCTCGCGCGCGTGCAGTTCGAGCCGGACGAGGCCGCGCGCAGCATCGGCGCCGTGCCGCACTCGCTCGGCCCGGACTGGGCCGACGAGAACATCTTCCACAGCTTCTACCGCCGCTGGCAGCAACTGCTGACCGGTCAGCGCTGAGCGCTGCCCCCACCGGAGATCACGCCATGAACAAGCCCGTCGAAACCCACACGCTGCTCGATCCCGCCGAGCTGGTGGTCGACCAGCCGAGCGACGGCACCTTCCTCGTGAGCCGGCGCCTTTTCAACGACGCCGAGCTGTTCGAGCTGGAGATGAAATACATCTTCGAGAACACGTGGCTGTTCCTGTGCCACGAGGGGCAGATTCCGAATGCGGGCGATTTCTTCACCACCGAGATGGGCCGCCAGCCGGTGGTGATCTCGCGCGGCAAGGACGGCAAGGTGTACGGCTTCGTGAACGCCTGCGCCCACCGCGGCGCCACGCTGTGCCGCACACGCCGCGGCAACCAGCAGTTCCACACCTGCCCGTACCACGGCTGGGTGTACGACAGCACCGGCAAGAACGTCGACATCAAGGACCACGCCACCGGCGCCTACCCGCCGGTGTTCGAGCAGCAGTCGCATGACCTCAAAGCCATCCCGCGGCTCGAAACCTACCGCGGGCTCGTGTTCGGTTCGCTGAACCCGAACGTGCCGTCGCTCGCCGAACACCTTGGCGGCGCCGCCAAGGCCATCGACTTCGTGATGGACCAGTCCGAGCATCCGCTGGAGGTGCTGCGCGGCTCGTCCAGCTACACGCACCGCGGCAACTGGAAGCTGCAACCGGAAAACGGCATCGACGGCTACCACTTCACCGCCGTGCACGCCAACTACGTCGGCATCATGAAGCGCGAGGCCGAGCGCCGCGCGAAGAAAGCCGCCGCGGCCGGCGGCGTGCAACGCAGCTTCGGCGGTGACGACCTGCTGAAGCTCAAGTCCGGCTGGTACGACTACGGCCACGGCCACACGCTGATGTGGGGCAGCTTCGGCCAGCCGCAGAACCGCCCGGTGTGGACCCGGCGCGAACAGGTAGCCGCTCGCCACGGCGCCGCCCACGCCGAGTGGGTGGTCGGCCGCCTGCGCAACCTGCTGATCTTCCCGAACCTGCTGCTGATGGACCATGCGGCGACGCAGATTCGCGTCATCAAGCCGGTGTCGGTGGACTTCACCAAGGTCGAGAGCTACGCCCTCGGCGCGCGCGAGGACACGCCTGAGGTGCGCACGCGGCGCATCCGCCAGTTCGAGGATTTCTACAACGCCACCGGCCTTGCCACGCCGGACGATCTGGCCACCTTCGAGGCCTGCCACGACGGCCTGCAGGGGCGGCTCGTGCCCTGGCAGCTCGGCTACGACCGCGGCTTCTCGCAGGCCCGCGCGGGCGGCGACGAGGAGTCGACCGCCGTCGGCATGGCGGCCGAGATGAGCGGCCCGGACTTTCAGGACGAAGTGCTGCTGCACGGCCAGTACCGCGAGTGGCTGCGCCTGCTGGCACCCGTGCTGGCCGGCTGAATAACGGTTTCAACCCAATAACGCCGGCCAGCCCGCCGGCGACAAGGAGACGTCGATGCCCGAATACCTGCCGCCTGGCGTGACGCGCGAGGACTTCCAGTCCGCGCTGGCCGAGATCCGCGCCATCGTCGGCGCCGCCTGGGTGTTTGCCGATCCCGAGGGCGACCTGCAGCCGTACCTGGATCACATGTCCGCGGTGCAGCCGGAGGAGCGCATGCCGTCGGCCGCCATCTCCGCCGCCTCGGTGGCGGAAGTGCAGGGCGTGCTGCAGGTGGCCAACAAGTACAAGCTGCCGCTGTGGACCTACGGCAACGGCAAGAACTTTGCCTACGGCGGCCCGGCGCCCAAGCAGGCGGGCTATCTGGTGCTCGACCTCAAGCGCATGAACCGCATCCTGGAGGTCAACGAGCAGGACGGCTACTGCCTGGTCGAGCCTGGGGTGTCGTATTTCCAGCTCTACCAGCACATCCAGGAGAAGGGCTACAAGCTGTGGATCGACTGCGCCGCGCCCGGCTGGGGCGGCGTCATCGGCAACGCGCTCGAACACGGCGCCGGCTACACGCCGTACGCCGACCACCTGCTGTTCTCCTGCGGCATGGAAGTGATGCTGGCCGACGGCCAGCTGCTGCGCACCGGCATGGGCGCGATGCCCGGCAACGCCAGCTGGCAGCTGTTCAAGTACGGCTTTGGCCCGTACGTGGACGGCATGTTCTCGCAGGGCAACTTCGGCATCGTCACCAAGATGGGCTTCTGGCTGATGCCGGTGCCGCCGGCCTACAAGCCGTTCATGGCGACCTTCCAGAACGAGGAAGACATCAAGCCGCTGATGGACATCCTGCGGCCGCTGAAGATGAACATGGTCATCCAGAACGGCGCCGTGATCGAACACATCTCCTACAGCGCGTCCGTGCAGCGCCTGCGCAAGGAAATCTGGGACCAGCCCGGCGTCATTCCGGACTCGCGCTGGCGCGAGCTCGCCACGGAGCTCGACCTTGGCATGTGGAACATGTACGGCGCGCTGTACGGCCTGCCCGAGAACGTCGAACTGGCCTTTCAACTGGTCGAGCACGAGCTCAAGCGCATCCCGGGAGCCAAGATCTATCTGCAGGGCGACCGCCCGGCCGACGACGCCGGCTGGAACTACCGCGAAAAGCTGATGCGCGGCGAGCCCAACATGACCGAGTTCAACCTCGTGAACTGGGCCGGCGGCGGGCATCTGAACTTCACGCCCATGGCGGCCATGACCGGCAAGAACGCCTGGGAGATGTTCAACCTGTTCAAGGAACTGCTGAACCGCCACGGCTTCGACATGATCTGCGAAGAAGTGGCCATGTTCCGCACCATGATCACGCTGGTCATGGTCATGTTCGACCCGCGCGACGAGGACGCCAGAAAGCGCGCCGACGCCTGCTCGCGCGAGCTGGTGGCCATAGCCAAGGCGCACGGCTACGGCGAGCTCAAGGCCAACCTCACCTACATGGACATCATCGCCGACATGTACGACGGCCAGGACGGGGCGCTACGCAAGGTGAACCAGCGCATCAAGGACGCGCTGGACCCTAACGGCATCCTGTCGCCGGGTAAGTCCGGCATCTGGCCGTCCAACTGGACCGGCCCGCGGAACTGAGGCTGCGCACATGACCCGTACAACAACGATGAAGACGCTCGCCGCGGCCGCGCTGCTGGGCCTGGCTGGCCTCAACGGAACCGCGATGGCGGCCGACGACGCCACGGCTGACGCGGCGGTAAGCCCGCAGGCCGACGCCGCCACGCCGGTCGGCGAGCGCAGCGGCGAGGAGCTGTTCGTGCTGTTCTGCCGCGCCTGCCACGCGCCGGGGGCGGACCATCCGGGCACCGCCAAGCTCGCGATGACCAAGGGCGCCGACAAGGCGGTGATCCTGAACCGCGACGATTTGCCGGCCGAATACATCGCGCACGTGGTGCGCAACGGCCTGCTCGGCATGCCGCCGCTGCGCCCGACCGACGTCACCGAAGCCGAGCTGGAACGCCTGGTGCAGTACGTGCGCAGCACGCCGGCCGGCAAGGCCCCGGCCGAGCACCCGGGCGGCGCCTACACCAAGGCGCCGACGCTGGAAGAGATCTGGGTGTTCGGCATCCGGCCGCGCCTGTTCACAGTCATCCTGCCGGCCATCGCGGTGCTGGTGGCGGTGATTGTTCTGCTGCTGCGCCGGCGCAAGCGCTGACCCTCCCCACTCGACTCAAGGAACCAACATGCGATTCGTCATTCTCGGCGCCGGCGGTCTCGGCTCGGTCATCGGCGGTTACCTCGCCAAGGCCGGCGAGGACGTTACCCTCATCTGCCGCCCGGCCCACGCGCAGGCCATCAACGCCAATGGCCTCAAGATCAGCGGCGTGCGCGGCGACCATGTCGTGCGCGAGAACCTCACCGCCGTCACCAGCCCCGACGAGGCCAAGGGCGAATTCGACCACCTGATCGTGCTGGTCAAAGGCAAGGACACCGAAACCGCGCTCGCCCAGGCCGAGGGCCTGAAAACCCGCTGCAAGAACGTGTTCTCGCTGCAAAACGGCATCGGCAAGGAAGAGCGCCTGCGCGCCTGGGCCGGCCGCGACAAGGTGGTGGGCGCGTCCACCATCGAGGGCGGCACGCTGCACGAGCCGGGCGTCGTCAGCAACCCGCTCACCACGCCGATCACCGCCTGGTTCGGCGAACTCGACGGCGGCACCAGCGCGCGCACCGACGCGCTGGCCGAGGCCTTCACGCGCGGCGGCCTGGTCGCCAAGTCCGTCCCCAACATCATGCAGGTGCTGTGGGAAAAGCTGGTGCAGATCGGCACCGCATCCGGCTGGTCCGTGAGCACGCTCGGCCTGCGTCTGTACTTCCAGGATGGCCTGCTGATCCGCCAGGGCGCCGAGCACTACGTGGCGCTCGCCAAGGACTTCCTGCGCGTCTACGGCGCCATGGGCTACACGCCGCAGAATTTCTACGCGCCGATGTCGCAGTTCAAGGAACTGAACGAGCTCGACTTCGAGGGCGGCGTCGCCATGATGATGAAGCTCGGCGAGCGCCTCAAACAGCAGGGCATGCGCGGGCGCACCTCCATGCACGAGGACGTCATCCGCGGCAAGAAGACCGAGGTCGACTACCTGCTCAAGCCCTTCCTGGACAAGGCCGCGGAGCTTGGCCTTGCGGTGCCGGTGCTGGAAACCGTGTACCGCATCGTCAAGGCGCAGGACGCGTACCTGGAGTGAGGCGGCCTGATGGCCGACAAAAAAGGCGCCGCGAGGCGCCTTTTTTGTGGGCGGAGCGTCGCTCAACGCTTGATCACGCCCCGCTCGATCAGCTCGCTGAGCCCAAACGGGTCGAAGTTCTTGTAGCCGGCATCCATGGCCTGTTGGAACAGCCCCAGCAGCGCCTCGCCGAGCGGCAGCGTGAGCCCCGCGTCCTGTTGCGAGAACTCCTGCACGGCCTTGAGATCCTTGTAGAAGATGCCAAGCCCGGTCGGGCCCTCGCCGAACGGTCGCGCGGCGAGCTTGGGTTTGTAGAAATCGAGCACGTGCCGCGGCGACACGCACGCCCCCAGCACGTCCATCAGCTGCACGCCGTCGATGCCGCAGCGCTCGCCGAGCACGACGGCTTCGCTGAGACCGACCAGCGTGCCCATGAAGGCGAGTTGGTGGCACAGCTTGGCGATCTGCCCGCTGCCGGGCGGACCCAAGTGAAAGATGCTGCCGCCGAAGGTGTCGAGCAGCGGCTTTACGGTCTGAAACGCCGCCGGCTCGGCACCGACCATGACCGCCAGCGTGCCGGCCTCTGCCCATGGCGCGGAGCCGCTCAAGGGCGCATCGACGTAGCTCATGCCGGCGGCGCTTGCCTCGGCCGCGAAGGCACGGCAGCGCGGCGGGGCGGTCGTTCCGAGATCGACCACCACGGCGCCCGGCGCGGCGCGCTCGAAGATGCCGTCCGGCTGGCGCAGCACCTCGCCCAGCACGTCCTGGTTCGACACCGCGACGAACACCACCTGCGCGCCGGCCGCCGCGTCGCCGACCGACTGTGCGGCGTGACCGCCGACGGCCTGCGCCTTTTCGAGTGCCGCGGCGGCGGGGTCGTAGGCGTGCACGCTGTGCCCGGCGCTGACCAGATGGCGCACGATGGGCACGCCCATCACGCCGACGCCGACGAAGCCGAGCCGCATGGCGGTCACCAGGTGGCGGCGACGTAATCGCGGATGTCGTAGTCCGCCGGCACGCGTTGCTGGGTGACGAGCTCCTGCTCCACACGCTTCAGGAACGCCCAGTCGAGGCTGGGCTCCCGCAGCCAGTGGCGGCCGTCGCGGCGCATGGCGTTTTCGATGTCGTCCTCGGTCACGAACGGCAGTTGCGAGGCAAATGGCCGCAGTTCGGCGGGATGATCGACGCCCCAGGAGGCCGCCGCGAAGTAGGCGTGGACCATGCGCCGCACGAGCTCGGGCTTCTCCTCGATCCAGCGCCGGCGGGCGTACAGCAGGATGCCGTAGTTGGCCGGGCGCAGCAGGTCGGCGTAATCCGCCAGCACGCGCCAGCCGTAGCGGCGCTCCACCAGGCTGACGTACGGCTCGTACAGGATGCCGATGCGAAACGCGCCGCGCTCGATGCCGTCCGCAAACGCCTGACCGTAGTTGTCGAAGGCGCTGTCCTTCATCAGCTCGACCACCGAGAAATCGCCGATGGTCAGCCCTTCCTGGCGGGCGTGCCATTCCAGCAGGCTGCCCGGGCAGGTCATGCGCTTGTTGATGACGACCTTCTCGCCGCGGCAGTCGGACAGTCGCCCGACCTCCGGCGCCGCCACTAGATAAAACGGAGCGAAGTCGCAAAAGCCGATGCTGACGACCGCGTACTCGCGCGAGCCGACCGCCGCCGGCAGGAACACCGGCGTGCCGATCTGCCCCATGTCGTAGGCGCCGGCACGGATGCGCGCGCCGTATTCCTCACCCGTCAGGTGGCTCGAGAGCGTGAGGTCGAGCCCGCGTTCGGCGAAGCGCCCGCCGCGCTGCCAGGCCTCGATCGGGAAGTTGAACAGGCCGACCGGCGGCGTGCCCCAGTTGACGGTGTCCATGACGCGCTCCCGCCGCCGCCGGCGGCTGTCAGACGTGGTAGAAGTCGAGTACCTGTGGGATCAGGTCATTGATGAGGATGACCTTTTTCTTCGCGATGCGCAGGCTGCCGTCGGCCTGCGGGCGCAGCAGGTACTCGTACTGGCCGGCGTAAAAATGCGTCTGCTTGTGCTTGAAATACGTCACCTGCCAGGCGGCGTCGACGGCGAAGTCGCCGTTCGCCTGCCGGCTCGCCTGCACGTTGCCGACCATGTGGCTGGTGCGCGGCAGCGGCACCGAGGCCGACGACATGCCGGTGCGCAGGCGGTAGACACGGTCTTCGAGCCCGCTGCGGTCCGGGTAATAGATCAGCGAGATTTCGTTCTGCGGATCGCTGATGTAGCTGTGCTCGGACTCCCAGGCTGGAATCCAGAACTCCGCGTCTGGCAAATACAGCGCAAGCCAGTCGTCCCAGGCCTTGCGGTCAATCAGGCGGGCTTCGGTGTACAGCAGGTCGGCGCAGCGCGCGACGTCATCCATGGTCTTGGCCTACGGTTCGGGAGTGGGGACGGGCGCGATCACTTCTGCATGGCGTGCAGCCAGTGCCGGTGCTGGGCGAGGAAGATGCCCTCGTCCTCCACCTTGCCGCCGCAGTAATCGGGGTTGATGCCCAGCGCCGCCGCGCGCGCATCCGCGCCCTTGGTCAGGAACTTGATGCCGCGCGTCAGGTCGTTCCAGCGCGCCAGGCGGCCCTGCGCCGCGCTCTGCGCGTAGCCGAACTCGGTGAGGTCATCCGGCGTTGCCATGCCGGAGGCGTTGAAGAAGTCCTCGTACTGGCGGATGCGGTGGGCGCGCATCTTGGGCGACTCGCCCTTCGGCGCGATGGCGTAGATGGTGACCTCGGTCTTGTCGACCGCAACCGGCCGGAACACGCGGATCTGGCTCGACATCTGGTCCATCAGGAACACGTTCGGGTAGATCAGCGTGTTGCGCAGCTTGCCGATCATCCAGTTGGTGTAGACCTCGCCGAATTTCTTGGTCCACTCGTCGTACATGTGGAAGTTCGGCCGCCGGTCGCCGCGGTTTGGCCAGTCGCCCCACAGCACCACGTGGCCGTTGCCGAAGTCGAAGAAGCCGGCGTCGAGGTTGCCGAGCTGCGACACGTCCATCGACTTGATCTGGTTCTCGCCGGCGCGGATGCGCTCGCGGTTCTGCGTGGTCATGGCGAAGTTCACGTGCAGGCCGTGCACGTGGTAGCCGTCCACGCCGTTCTCGGCCTGGAGCTTCCAGTTGCCGTCGAAGGTGTAGGTCGAGTGGCCGCGCAGCACTTCGAGGCCGGCCTCGCCGCCCTGGTCGGCCATCATGTCGATCATCACGCGCGCGTCGCGCAGGTGCTCGGCGAGCGTCGGCACCTCGTCGCTCAAGGCCGCGAACACGAAGCCGCGGTATGACTCCACGCGCGGCGCGCGGGTGAGGTTGAAGTTTTCCTTGCAGAACTGGTCCGGGTAGCCGCCGCCCTTCTCGCGCGTCACCGACATCAGCTTGCCTTCGGTATCGAAGCACCAGCCGTGGAAGAAGCAGGTCATGTCGGTCTTGTTGCCGCGCTCCTCGTGCACCAGCTGGGAGCCGCGGTGCGCGCAGGCGTTGATGAAGATGTTGACCTGCCCGGACGCGCCGCGCATCACGATGACCGGCTGGTGCGCGAGGTACGTGGTCAGGAAATCGCCGGCCTTCGGAATCTGGCTCTCGTGGCACACGTACAGCCACGAGCGCTCCCAGATGCGCTCCATCTCCAGCTCGAAAATGGCCGGGTCGGTGAAGATGGAGCGGTCGACGCGGATCACGCCCTCGGCCGGGCGCTCGTCGAGGTAGGCGTCGAGGTTGATTGATTCGAAGGGTTTCATGGGGGAGCCTCCGGGAGGGCGGGGAAACCCCGGCCTGGCGCGATCACCAAACCGCGACGACACGGGGATTGCGCATGTTAACGATTGGTAGGATCAGCGGCAATTTGCGCGCCGGCCACCGTTAAACTGCGCAGCCGGGCGACGCCCGAGGCCGCCACAACACGAACAGGAGGTTCACATGGGTTGGTTGGACAATACCGTTGCCATCATCACCGGCGGCGGGTCGGGCCTCGGCCGGGCGCTAGTGCAGCGCTTCATCGCGGAAGGGGCGTCGGTGGGCGTGCTGGAGCGCGACGCGGCCAAGGCCGCGCAGCTCGAACGCGACTTCGGCGACCGCGTGCTCGCCATCACCGGCGACGTCACCACCTACGCCGACAATGCCCGCGTGGTGCAGGCCACGGTGGAGCGCTTCGGGCGGCTCGACACCTTCATCGGCAACGCCGGCGTGTTCGATTATTTCCAGACCCTGCCGCAGCTCGACGCCGAGCGCATCTCGGCGGCCTTCGACGAGCTGTTCGCGGTCAACGTGAAGGGCTACCTGCTCGGCGCCAAGGCGGCGCTGCCGGAACTGCTCAAGACGCGCGGCAGCCTCATCTACACCATCTCTAACGCCGGTTTTTATCCTGCGGGCGGTGGGCCCATCTACACCGCCTCCAAGCACGCCGTGGTCGGCCTGGTGCGCGAGCTGGCCTACGAACTGGCGCCCAAGGTGCGCGTCAACGGCGTGGCGCCGGGCGGCATGAAGACCGAACTTGGCGGCCTGGCTGCCACCGGCACTGCCGAGGTCAAGCTGAGCCAGATGGACGGCCTCGACGACATGCTGCGCGCCATCAGCCCGCTGCAGATCGCCGCAGTGCCGGACGACTACTGCGGGCCCTACGTGCTGCTCGCATCGCGCGCCAACTCGGCGCCGATGACGGGCGTCGTGATCAACACCGACGGCGGCCTTGGCGCGCGCGGCTTCACCAAGATGGCGGGCGGCGAAGACCTGTAAGGCGCCGACGATTGACATATACAATCGTTCGCCTAGCTGCCTGGAGACACCCCCACCATGAACGCTCCGACCCTCTTTGGCACGCCGGTGCACTGGCCGGCCAAGCTGAACGAAATCCCGAAGGACATCTTCGACCGGGAAGACATCTTCCGGCTCGAACTCGAACGCATCTTCTACGGCCCGGAATGGCACCCGGTGGCGCATACGGGCGAGCTGCCGAACGTCGGCGACTTCAAGACCTTCCACATCGGCGAGCGGCCGCTGCTGATCATTCACGGCCAGGACGGCCAGGTGCGGGTGTTCTACAACGCCTGTTCGCACCGCGGCACGCTGCTCGAAACCAGCAACCGCGGCAACAAGACCGAATACGAGTGCCCGTACCACCGCTGGCTGTTCGACAGCACCGGCGCGCTGCGCGGCTGCCCCGGCAAGGATGACTTCGCGCCGAGCTTCCGGCAGGAAGACAGCGGCCTCGCCGAGGTCCGCAGCGCCATCGTCGGCGGCCTCATCTTCGCCACGCTGCACGACGGCACACCCGACATCGACACTTGGCTCGGCCGCACCCAGCCGGCGCTGCTGCAGCTGCTGGGGGGCGACGGGCGTCTGCGGCTGCTCGGCTACCAGAAGGTCAGCTACGACTGCAACTGGAAGGCCTACGTCGACAACGACGGCTACCACGCCCCGCTGCTGCACCTGGCGTTCAAGATGCTGAACTGGCAGGGCGGCGGCGGCACGCAGTTCGCCACCGAGAACGGCCACATCGCGTTCCAGTCGGAACTGAAGGTGCCGAACAACGTGGGCTTCTTGCGCGACCCGTCGCTGATCGAGTTCAAGGGCACGCACACATCGAAGGGCTCGGTCATCGTCAGCCTGAACCCGCTGACCGTGATGACCAAGCATCTGGACATGATCAACGTGCGCTTCGCCGTGGCGCGCTCGCTGCTCAAGACCGAGGTGCACTACGCCTACTTCGCGCACGCCGACGACGACGAGGCGATGGTGACGCACCGCCTGCGCCAGTCGTCGAACATGCTCGGCCCGTGCGGCATGGTGTCCATGGAGGACGCGTCGATCTTCCTGCGCGTGCAGCAGGGCAACCGCACGCCGGGCAACGCCGTGTTCCAGAAGGGCGTCAAGCACGAGCGCGGCGACATGTGGCTCGATTTCAAACAGAACGACGAGGCCGGCAATCTCCCGAAGTGGGAGTACTACCGGCGCGTGATGGGCTTCGAACGAGAGGAGAACTGAACCGATGACCGCCGACGTGCTCGCACAGATCGACGCGCTGCAAACCAGTTATATCGCCGCGCTGGACAGCAAGAACATGCAGGGCTGGCTGGACAGCTTCACGGCTGACGGCTCGTACATCTGCATCGCAGCCGAAAACGAAGAGCAGGGCCTGCCGCTCGCGCTGATGATGGACGACTGCCACGAACGCCTTGAAGACCGCGTCACCTACGTGACCAAGGTCTGGGCCGGCACCTTCGAGGACTACCAGACCCGCCATTTCGTGCAGCGCATCGCCTGCACGCCCAAGGGCGGCGATCTGTACAACACGGTGAGCAACTTCAGCGTGTTCTACACCGACTCCGCCGGCAACACCGGCATCCTGGTGACCGGTCGTTACGTGGACGAGATCGCCATCAACGGCACCGGCGCCAAGCTCAAGTCCCGCCGTGCGGTGATGGATACCAACGTCGCGCCGCGTTACATCGTGTACCCCATCTGATCGACCGCGCCTGCCCCGGCCAGTCCGGGGCAGGCCGTGTTTTCCCCCGGCCCGGGGCGCGCTATCGTGCACGCCATGAGCGGCCGCATCCCCGACGACTTCATCGACGCCGTTCTGGCGCGCACCGACATTGCGGAAGTGATCGGCGCGCGCGTCCCGCTGCGGCGCAGTGGCCGGGAGCTGTCTGGCCGCTGCCCGTTTCACGAAGAAAAGACGCCGTCCTTCACCGTCAGCCCGCAAAAGCAGTTCTACCACTGCTTCGGCTGCGGCGCGCACGGCTCGGCGATCGGCTTTCTTATGGCGCTCGACCGGCTCGATTTTCGCGAGGCAGTGATCGAACTTGCCCAGCGAGCCGGGATGAATCTGCCCCAGGAAACGGAAGCCGCGCAGACGCCGTCCGGCCCGCCGCTCGCGCCCCTGTACGAGGTCCTGGCGGCGGCGAGCACGTTTTACCAGCAGCAGCTGCGTCGCCACCCGGCGGCGTCTACGGCCATCGAGTACCTCAAGCACCGCGGCCTCGACGGCACCACGGCGGCGCGTTTTCATATCGGCTACGCCGCCGACGAGTGGGACCGGCTCAAGCAGGCACTCGCGCCGCGCTACGGCGAAGACCTGCTGCGCCAGGCCGGCCTCCTCACCGGCGACGAGGACCGCCGCGGCTACGACCGCTTCCGCGGGCGCATCCTGTTCCCGATCGAGGACCGCCGCGGGCGGGTCATCGGCTTCGGCGGTCGCATCGTCGGCGCTGGCGAACCGAAATACCTCAACTCCCCCGAAACGCCGGTGTTCCACAAGGGCCGCGAGCTGTACGGCCTGCCGAACGTGCTCGCCCACGCCCGCCAGCCGGACGCGCTGCTGGTGGTCGAGGGCTACATGGACGTGGTGATGCTGGCCCAGCACGGCATCGACAGCGCCGTCGCGGTACTCGGCACCGCGCTCACGGCGGATCATCTCAAGACCGCGTTTCGGCTCACGCCGCGCGTCATCCTGTGCTTCGACGGCGACAACGCCGGCCGGCGCGCGGCCGAGCGCGCCGTCGACACGGCGCTGCCGGAACTCACCGACGGCCGCGAGCTGCGGGTGCTGTTCCTGCCGCAGGGCGACGACCCGGATTCGCTGGTGCGACGCGTCGGCAAGGAGGCCTTTCTGGCCCTGACCCGGGACGCCACGCCGGTGTCGCAATACCTGCTGCGCCGCCTGCAGGACGAGGTCGATCTGGGCTCGGCGGAGGGCCGCGCCCGATTGTCGGTGCTGGCCAAACCGCAGCTTGAAAAACTGCCGGCGGGCACCTTTCGCGACCTGCTGGCGGACGAAATCGGGCGCCTGGTCGGCCGCAGCGTGCCCGCCTCGCCCCCGCAACGACGCTCGCAACCGCCGCGCAAGGTGCCCGGCACGCTGCGCCCATCGCTGATCCGCCGCGCCATTCTGGTGCTGGCCCACTACCCCGAACTCGCGGCCGAACTGGGCACGCCCGAAGCACTCGAAACCGTCAGCCGACCGGGCATCAACCTGTTGTGTCGCCTGCTCGGCACCGTCGCGGGCATGTCGCGACCGCGCCTCGATCGGCTGATCGAGCTGTGGCGGGACAGCGACGACGGCGCCACGCTGTCGCGCATCCTCGCCGGCGGCGAGCTGGTGCCGGACACGGCCGAGGAGGCCGCCGAGGAACTGCGGCAGATTGCGGCCGGATTGCGATCGCAGACACAGCGGGCGGAGCTTGGCGCATTGCTGCGCGACGCCGCGCCAAGTCGGCTCGATCCGCAACAGAAAGCCGAGGTGCTCGCGCTCTTGAAACCGCAGCGCAAAACCCCGACCTGATGGTCCGTGGTTATAATTCTCGGTTCCGCGCAAATCGCTTCGAGGTGCCCCATGGATAACGCCGTCGACCACTCGGAAGAGAACAACGAGCTCAAGCAACTGCTGGCGCTCGGTCGGGCCCGCGGCTACCTCACCTACGGCGAGATCAACGATCACCTGCCGCAGGACATCGTCGAGGCCGAGCAGCTCGAAAGCATCGTCGGGATGATCACCGAGATGGGCATCCGCGTGTCGGACGCCCCGCCGGACATGGAAGAGCTGCTGATGAGCGGCGACACGGCGGTCACCGAGGACGAAGCGGTCGAGGAAGCCGCCGCGGCCATGACCGCGGTCGAGCGCGAAGGCCGCACCACCGATCCCGTGCGCATGTACATGCGCGAGATGGGCACCGTGGAACTGCTCACCCGCGAGGGCGAGATCGCCATCGCCAAGCGCATCGAGGCCGGCCAGCAGCAGGTGGTCGCGGCCCTGTTGCGGCTGCCGCGCGCGCTCGACGAGATTTTCGGCCTCTACGACCAGGTCCAGGCGGGCCAGTTGCGCCTGTCGTCGTTCGTGGCCGGCTTCTATGAAGTCGAGGAGGCGGAGGGTGACGCTGCGACCGAGTCGAGCGACGACGCATCGGTGGTCGCTGCGGAAGTGGACGACGCCGCGGAAGACGAGGCCGACATCGAGGCGGACGCGCCGGCGGCGGTAGAGGAGGTCGAGATCGGGCCCGACCCGGAACTGGTGCGGGCGCATTTCGAGATGCTGCGCGGTTTGCGCGAGCAGGTCGCCAAACTCGAAGCCGGTAAGAAGCCTAATCCGCAGAAGCTGGCCGACCTGCGCGAGGAGCTGAACACCAACCTGCTCAAGCTGCGCGTCATTCCAAAGCAGGTCGAAGATCTGGCCGGCCTGATGCGCAGCCTGATGGAGCGCATCCGCCAGCAGGAGCAGGTCATCCTCGACCTGTGCGTCAACAAGGCCGACATGCCGCGCAAGGATTTTCTGCGCGTGTTCGTGGGACACGAGACCGACACCGGGTGGCTCGACGTGCAAGTGCAGGCCAAGAAGAAGCACAGCACGCGCCTGAAGCAGTTCACGGACGACATCCGCCGCGCGCAGCGCAAGCTCGCCGAAATCGAGCGCGAACACGGGCTTGAAATCCCCGCCATCAAGGAGATCAACCGCCAGATGCTGGCCGGCGACCGGCACTCGAACCAGGCCAAGAAGGAGATGGTCGAGGCCAACCTGCGTCTGGTGATCTCGATCGCCAAGAAATACACCAGCCGCGGCTTGCAGTTCCTGGACCTGATCCAGGAGGGCAACATCGGCCTGATGAAGGCGGTCGACAAGTTCGAATACCGCCGCGGCTACAAGTTCTCGACTTACGCCACGTGGTGGATTCGCCAGGCCATCACCCGCTCGATCGCTGACCAGGCGCGCACCATCCGCATCCCGGTGCACATGATCGAGACCATCAACAAGCTGAACCGCGTGTCGCGGCAGCTGTTCCAGCAGCTCGGCCGCGAGCCGACGCCGGAGGAACTTGCGGTCAAGATGGAGATGGCCGAGGACAAGATCCGCAAGGTGCTCAAGATCGCCAAGGAGCCGATCTCGATGGAGACGCCGATCGGCGACGATGAGGATTCGAGCCTTGGCGATTTCATCCAGGACACCAACACGCTGTCGCCGATCGACATCAGCACCGCCGACAGCCTGCGCGATGCGACGCAGGACGTGCTGGCGTCGCTGACGCCGCGCGAGGCCAAGGTGCTGCGTATGCGCTTCGGCATCGAGATGAACAACGACCACACGCTCGAAGAGGTCGGCAAGCAGTTCGACGTCACCCGCGAGCGCATCCGCCAGATCGAGGCCAAGGCGCTGCGCAAGTTGCGCCACCCGAGCCGCTCCGAGAAGCTGCGCAGTTTTCTCGACTGACGCTCGACTGACGCCATTGCCCCACCGGCCCCGCCGCGCGTGGCCGGCCCTGCTCGAACGGGCCTTTAGCTCAATCGGTTAGAGCAGCGGACTCATAATCCGTTGGTTGTGGGTTCGAGTCCCACAGGGCCCACTCCGACACCCCGGCGCCGACGGCAACGCCACGCTCAGGCGTGGGCCGCTGCCGTCTCGGGTGCCGTGACGGCCTGTTCCCCCAGCCAGTCCGGCCAGCCCGCCTTGCGGTTGGCCTCGCGCGCGATGGCCTGCTCGGCCGGGCTCGCGAAGCGCAGGTCCCAGTCCTTCAGGCGCGGCATCGCCACGTACTTGAACCACAGCGGCGGCACGAACGCACTCACCGCGCACACGAACAGGTTCGGCATCTGCGGCGCGTCCGGGTGCGGGATGAGCTGGTCGAAGCGCAGGTCGGGGTCGATGTGGTGGTCGACGTGGGTGGTGATCTCGTAGCCGATGGTGCGGTCCAGCCAACCCAGGTGATTCCAGGTGTGGTGCAGCTGCGTCGCCGAACCGGGCACGCGCACCAGGCCGTAGTGCTGCAGGTAGTTGAGCGCCTCCAGGAAGAACTTGGCGATCACCTGCGCCGCGAGCGTCAGCAGACCCGCCAAAAGGCCGCCGTACGCGCCCACCGCGAGCGGAATGGCGACCAGCAGCGCCACTTCCCAGAACAGGAAATTGCGCGGCGACCACAGGCCGGCGCCGGTCACCTCGCGCCGCTTGCGGGCGGCGGCGAGCAGCTCGTCCACGTTGCGCCGCGTGCAGCGCCACATGAAGGGGTACACGGTGCTGCCGCGCGGCGCGTAGTCGGCGTCGGCATCGGTGTCGAAATGGATGTGGTGCGTGTACAGGTGCGGGATGTCGCGATGCGCGTCGGCAAAGAACGCGCACAGCAGCTTGGCCAGGCCGCGCGAGAACCAGTCCTTGCGGTGCATCAGCTCGTGCGCGACGGGCACATTCGGCACCGCGTTCAGCCACACCAGCGTCCCGACGGCGAGCGCCAGCACCGCCGCCTGCGCGCCGAATCCTTCGACGCCGATGCCGGCCTGCAGGCGCCAGGCGAACGCGCCGTACAGCGCAATCATCAGCGCGCCGTGCAGGTACAGCGGCAGGTCGGCGAGCAGCGGGTGGCGGAACTGCCGCACGGCGTGGTCGACCGGCGTCACCTGCGCCGCCGCCGCCAGCACGAAGAACGTGCCGAGTCCGGCGCCCATCCACCAGCCGCCGGCGACGAAACCGGCGATGCCGGCCAGCACCGTCAGCGAACACAGGTAGTAACGCAGGTAATCCTTCATGGGGGCGGTCCGTCGTGGGGAGTGAGTTCAGAAAAACGCGGCCGGGAGCCCTCCGTGGCCCCGGCGATGCGTTCAGGGAAAGACGTTCAGGCTTTTGTTCAGGAACACGTTCTGCTGCACGGTGAGCAGGCGCCGCGCGATGCGCAGCTCGCCGCCAACGCGCCGCAGCAGGTCCTCGCGGTGGCAGTACAGCGTGTGCTCCTCGTCCTCGTTCATGTTGCGGTACACGACCGACACCGAGTACACGCGGTACTCGTCGGGATTGGCGGTGTGTTCCACCTCCACGTTGTGCACCAGGTGCGCGGTGCGCGTGCGCGGGTCCTCGGTCCAGCAGGTGCCGGTTTCGAGCCGTTTCAGGCGGCGGTCGAGATCGAACTTGTCGTCGTTGTAGTAGGCGCTGTCGTAGATCGACGGCGCGCGCTCGTCCTTGCGGTAGCGCTGGGTGCGCGCCGGCATCCAGTAGTGGATGTCGTCGGTCAGCAGGTCCATCCACGCGCGGTACTGCTGGCGGTCCTTCAGGCGCGCCTCGCGGTAATAGAACTGCGTGATTTCGCTGATGAGTTCCAGCGACGGCGGCTGCGTGGCGGCCTCGACGTCCTTGGCGATTGCGTTCATGGCGGGGGGCTCCTTCAGCGCGTCGGCCGGCCGGCGTAGCGCGGCGTGTAACGCTGCGGCACGTCGGCCCAGGTACGGGCGTTCATCAGGTCCGCCCAGCGCTGGTAGAACAGGCGCTGATTGGCATCGTTGAACTGCCCCTTGTGCACGATGCCCGGCAGGTCCGGGTGCTCGATGCGGCGGCTCAGGCCCGACCCGTAGTGCAGCTTCTCGTGGCGGCTCACCCAGCCGGCGTTGGTGCGGGTGTTGCCCTCCCAGTTCTCGCCGTCGTCCATTTCCAGCGTGCCGGCCGGGTTGAAGGTCATGTTGCAGGCCTTGTTGATGGCCTGTTTCACGGACTGCGGCGCGTCCTTGGGCACCACGGTCCAGATGCGCAGTTCGAGCTTGCGCGGGCCGCGCGGCAGCCAGGTGCGGAAGGTGTGGATGCCGGGCAGGAAGGTCATGTTGGGGAACATGGCAGCCGACGCCAGCGAGCCGAAGATGTGGGCGCGCAGGTTGCCGATGCGCTCGATCATCCGCGGGCGGATCTCGGTGTAGTAATCGATGATTTCCTGGCTGCCGAGGATGGCGATGTCGCCGAAGCCCTCCAGCGCAAATTCCCAGCCGTGGCCGTTGACGCTGGCGTGAAACGTGTCCGTCGGGTCGTAGGCCGGGAACGCGCCGCCCATCATGGCCTTGCCGCCGGAATCGTGCGTCCACCAGGCGTGGTAGGCGTCGCCGATGAAGTTCTCGACGCCGAATTTCCAGTTGGCGTTGGCGTAGGACTTGATGGTGCCGGGCAGGAATTCGATGCCGCCCTCGTCGTTGTCCAGAAAGGCATCGAGGTACCAGCGGTAGTCGCCGAGGTAGTCCTCGAGCGACGGCGCCGAGGGATCGAAGGTGGCGAAGATCA
This sequence comes from Immundisolibacter sp., assembly GCF_050250495.1. Lineage (GTDB taxonomy): Bacteria > Pseudomonadota > Gammaproteobacteria > Immundisolibacterales > Immundisolibacteraceae > Immundisolibacter. The sequence goes on from NZ_JBFWOM010000007.1 coordinate 117,246, forward strand.
TGCCCTTGTAGGACTCCACCCGCGCCTGACGCGCGCCCCACTGGCGCTTGTCGATGTCGCCGGCGTCGTAGGCCTCGGCCTCGTTCGGCAGGCCGGTCAGCTCACCCGCGGTGTTGAAGGACCAGCCGTGATAGTTACAGTTGAAGCGGCGGGCGTTGCCCTCGTCGGCGAAGCAGATCTTGTTGCCGCGGTGCGTGCAGGCGTTCAGGAACGCGTACACCTTGCCGTCGGCGTGGCGGGCGACGATCACGCCGTCCTCGCCAAGATACGTAGTCAGGAAATCGCCCTTGTTCGGCAGCTGTGAGTCGTGCGCCACGAACTGCCAGCAGCGCGCGAAGATGGCCTCCAGCTCGCGCTCGTAGATAGCCTCGTCCCAGAAGATGCGCCGGTCGACCCAGCCTTCGCCAAGGTCCATGTAGCGCGAGTAGTCCTGCGGTGGCTGCGTGGCTTCGTACGGTTTCATGGCGCTCCTCCTAGAAGAAAACGTTCAGATTGCTGTCGATGACGATCGGGTGGTCGAACGCGATGTCGCGCTGCACCAGCAGCCATTGACCTTGATCCAGCCGCCAGCGGTCCGTTCGACCGGCGGTCAGGCGCCGCTGCTGAGCGTCGATGCGGCTGCGGTGGATTTCCACCACCGAGTGCACGCGCGCCTCGCCTTGCGTATCGGCAACGTAAATCTCCACGTTACTGACGATGCGCCGCACGGCGTTGCGCGGGTCTTCGGCCCACACGAGACCCGACTCCAGGCGCTGCACGCGAAGGCCAAGACGCGCCTTGTCGTCGTCGAACACGTAGCCCGGCCCGACAGCGAGCGCCGCGCTGCGGTCGGCGCGAAAGCGCCTTGATGTGAGCGGCAGTCGGTACCGCACGTCATCCGCCAGCAGGGCCAGCCAGTCGGCGTAGCGCTCGGCATCCAGCAAGCGCGCTTCGCGGTATAGCGCCTGCGTGAGGGCAAGGTGCTGCTCGACCGGCAGCAGGACGTGCGCGTCAGCCGACATGGGCGCGACCCTCCGCGGCGGACAGCGGGTTCAGGTTGTACTGCGGCACGGCGCTCCAGTCGGCGGCGGCCATGTGTTCCTGCCAGCGGCGGTAAAAGAAACGCTGGTTGTGCTCGCTGACCACGCCGACGGCGATCTCGCCCGGCAGGCCCGCACGCGCGCCGCTCCTGCCCTGCGCCATGTTGGTGTGCACGTCCATCTGGCGCGTGCGCCAGCCGCGCGATTGCTCGGTGCAGGCGGCGAGGTTGTCGCCGTCGTCGTTATCGAACAGGCCGGCCGGGCCGAAGGTGAGCAGCTGGTTGTCGAGAATGCGCTGCTTGATGGAGTCCGGCATGGCCGATTCGGCCATGGCCCAGGTCCACTGCTCGATGCGCCCCGGGCCCTTCGGGTGGTAGACGCGGAACCAGTTCAGACCCGGCAGGAATTGCAGGTTCGGAAAGATGGTGAAGTTGAGCTGCGAGCCCCAGAACCGCTCGCCGCGCGTGCGCCCCAGGCGCTCGATCACCGTCGGGCGGTTGGCTTCGAGCCACTGCATGATCTCGCCGTTGTCCGGATAGAAGCTGTAACCCGACACGCCGTCCACGGTCGCCAGCAGCGAGTGGCCGTTGAGGCCCGCGATCGACAGCCCGCCTTCGAGATCGACGCTGGCGTTGCCGACCGTGAAGCCCGAAAAATCCATGCTCTGCACGGCCTTCATGGCGCCGGCGTGCGCCCAGCCGAGGTGGTAACCGTCGCCGCACACGTTCTCGACCGGCAGCTTCCAGTTGGTGAGGATCTCTACCTTCTGCGCCTCGCCGAGCAGCACGCTGCCGCCGGGCAGCGCGTCCAGCCACACGTCGAGGTACCACTTCATGTCGCCGAGGTAGTCCGACAGGCTGGGTGCGTTCCGGTCGAAGCAGCCGAACACGAGGCCCTTGTAGGACTCGACGCGCTCGACCGGCACCAGGCCAAAGCGGGCCTTGTCGATCTCGTTGAAGTAGGCGTCCTTCTCCAGCGGCACGCCCACCAGCGCGCCGTCGGTGCCGAACGCCCAGCCGTGGTAGTTGCAGGCAAAGGCCTTCGCGTTGCCGCGGTCCGCCCGGCACAGGCGGTTGCCGCGGTGCGTGCAGGTATTCAGAAACGCCTTGATCGAGCCGTCCGGCTGGCGCACCACCAGCACGTCGTCCTCGCCCATGTAAGTGCGCTGAAAGTCGCCCGGGTTCGGAATCTGCGACTCGTGGACCAGAAACAGCCAGCAACGGCCGAAGATGCGTTCGAGCTCCTGCTCGTACACGGCCGGGTCGGCATATATCTGGCGACGCTGCGCGGCGCCCGCGCCCGTGACCAGGCCGGCGTAAGCGTTCATTCGGGGCTCCTCCTGCGGGAAAACATAACCACCGCGGGCGGCGAAGGCCGCGGCGCGTCGGTGGCTGGCTGAGCGGTCTTTTTGCAGCCGGCGTGCCAAGCAGGCGTTCGTTCAGGCAGCAGGCCGCTTTAAGACAGGCCAAGGAAGCGCCGGGCGCGACCGCGGCGCAGCGACTGTGACGCTCGCGTCACATACGCCCATAATCGCCGCACGATTTCTTACCCGAGCGTCACCATGTCCAGCGCCGTCGTCCATCTGCCCGACATCCGCGACCTCGCCGAGCAGGTCCGTTTCACGCCCGACACCGGCCGCATATGGGTGCGCGACCAGCGCGGCGTGCTGCTGACGGCCAGCGTGTACGGCGCCTTGCGGCGCGAGCTGATCGACCGCCTGGGGCCGGCGGCAACGCGCGAGCTGCTGTCGCGCATCGGTTATGCGGAGGGCGGCCGTGACGCCGAAGCCGCCCGCCGCCTGCGCCCGGACGTGAGCTACTTCGACGCCTTCGCCGTCGGCCCGCAGGTGCACGCACTGGCCGGCTTCGGCTGGTCCGAGGTCGTGCACCTCAACGCCGAGCCGGAAAGCGGCGCCTTCGCCGGCGAATTCCTGGTCCACGACTCGCTCGAAGCGGCCACGCATCTGGACGCCTACGGCCAGAGCCCGGAGCCCGTGTGCTGGATGCAAAGCGGCTACGCCAGCGGCTTTGCCAGCGCCTTCGCCGGGCGGCCGATCCTGATGCGCGAGGTGGAGTGCCGCGGCATGGGCCACGAGGCCTGCCGGCTGATCGGCAAGCCGCTCGACGAGTGGCTCACGCAGGCACCCGACACGCGCTACTACCAGCCGGAAGCGTCAGTGAACCGCTTCGCCGACGCGCCGGCCGGCGAGCACGACGGCGTGGTCGGCATCTCGGCCGGCTTCGGCGCCGCCATGCACCTGCTGCGCAAGGCGGCCGACAGCCGCGCCACGCTGCTGTTCGTCGGCGAGACCGGCGCCGGCAAGGAAGTGTTCGCGCGCCTCGCGCACCGCATGAGCGGGCGCCGCAACGAGCCGTTCGTGGCCGTCAACTGCGCGGCGCTGCCGGAAACGCTGATCGAAACCGAGCTGTTCGGCGTGGTCAAGGGCGCCTACACCGGCGCCAGCAAGTCGCGCGCCGGGCGCTTCGAGCGCGCCGACGGCGGCACGCTGTTCCTGGACGAGGTGACCAGCCTGAGTCTGGCCGCGCAGGGCAAGCTGCTGCGCGCGCTGCAGGAACGCGAGATCGAGCGCGTGGGCGACAACCAGACGCGCCGCGTTGACGTACGCGTCATGGCCGCCTGCAACGTCGACCTGCGCCAGGCAGTGGACGACGGGCGCTTTCGCGAGGATCTGTACTTTCGCCTGACGACCTTCCCGGTGCCGATTCCGCCGCTGCGCGAGCGGCGCGACGACATCCCGCTGCTGATGGCGCACCTGCTGCGCCGCTTCTGCACCGAGCACGACAAGACCGTGCCGGGCTTCACCGCGCGCGCCGTGGAGGCGCTGTTCGCGTATGACTTTCCCGGCAACGTGCGCGAGCTTGAAAACATCATCGAGCGCGCCGTGTTGCTGGCTGGCGACGGCGAGCCCATAGACCTGCCGCAGCTCGCGCTGCGCGGCGGCCCGCCGCGGCTGGCGGCGTTCGCGCTCGACGCCGCAGGCCGCCTCAGCGACGGTGCACCCCTTGAGAACAATGACGTGCGCGCGCAGGTCTCGGGCTTGCTGGCGGCGGAGACCCACGGCGGGCGCTTCGCCGCCATCGAGCACGCCCTGCTGGAACAGGCTGTGGGCGACGCCCGCGGCAACCTCGCCGCCGCGGCGCGGGCGCTGGGCCTCACCCGCCGGCAGGTGCAGCTGCGCCTGGAGCGCCACCGCCGCGCGGCCAGCTCCGCCGGCTGACGGCGGCAGGCAGCCGCGCCTTCACAGCGCCATCACGCGCCCGGGTGCGAAGTAGTCGAAGCTGAACTCGGTGGCATCGCCGACGCCGCGACCGGGCAGCGGCAGCACGCGCATTTCGAGCGGTCGGCGCACCGCCTGCGCCACGGCCTGCATGTCCGCGTAGGCCGCCGCCAGGCGCGCGACCGGCACATCGCCCGGCAGTGGCACCACATCCGGTCCGCACGACCCGGCCGCGCTGGCCGCCAGCAGATCGCCCCAGCCGAAGGCACCCGCCCGGTTGGCGGCGGCAAGACCGGCGTCCTCCAGCACGATCAACATCGGCGCGCAGAACCCGGCGCGCGGGAAGCGCGCCGCCGCAACCGCCCGGCGCAGCGCCGCCACAGCCGCGAGTACGCCCGCGCCGCCCAGCGGCACGCCGGCCAGCGCTTCGATGACCGTGCCGAGCGAACGCGCCGGCTGCGGGTACGGGGCGAGTGCGCAGTCGATGCCGTGGAACCGGTAGCCGCCGGCATTGGCCTCGGCCAGCGTCGCCAGCGGCGCGAGCTGCTGCTCCAGCCGTGCGGCCAGACGCGCCTCGAACACCGCAAGATCGCCGCCGCCCGGCAGCGCATCGACGGCAACATCGGCCGCCTCGATGGCGATGGAGAAGCCATCCTCCTTGCCGCTGGTCGCCGCCGGGAAGAACGGCGCGCCCACCGGCACGCCGTAGGCAGCCGCAAAGCGCAGGTTGGCGAAACCATCGGCCCCGAGCCGGCTGATGGCGAGCACCGCCTGCGCGCTAGCGTCGAACGCCGCCGGCGTCGCCGCGAGCAAGTCCGCGGAACAGAACAGCCACTGCGTGCCGGCCAGCGCCGCCGGCACCTGCGCGATCCAGTCCGGCTGATCCGCCCCGGCGCGCAGGGTGCCGATGGCGCAGTGCTTGAAGCCCGCCGCCACCGCGTCGGCCTCCAGCCGCTGCGCCGCGGCCGGCAGCTCGGCCGGCGCACGCAGCCAGTCCTGCGCCGGCGGGGTCGCCAGGCGCAGGCTTTGCACGGTAATGCCGGCGGCCTCGATACGCGCCTTGAGCGCGGCGGCAAAACGCCCGCCGTTCGCCAGGCGCGCCGGGTCGCGCAGCGTTGCCGCGCTGGCGAAAAACGTGACCGCGCGAACCTGCATCAGGCGTTGGCGGCACGCTGGCGCTCCGCCATCTTCTTCATCTCCTCGACCACCGACTGCTCGGTGTCGACCAGGCCCTGCTGCCACACGTCGATGCTGTCGAGCCCGCGCGCCAGCACGCGCGGCTTGGGCGGCGCGTCCTCGGTGAAGTGGCGGGCGCCGAAGCTCATCTCGGCGACCGTATCGGGTCCGGCGAAGTAGAAGCCGACCGACGTGGACGGCGCGTGGCGCAGCAGGTCCATGGTGATTGGGTAGCCGAGCTTGCGCACCGTGGCGCGGGCGCGCATCACGTCGTCCAGCCCCGGCGGCTGGAAGCAGATGTGATTCAGGCCACTGCCGGCGCCGCCAAAGCCGCCGACGCCGATGCCGTGGTGCCAGCCGTTTTTCATGTGCAGAAAGCACACGTCGCGCTCGATCCAGTCCGACTCGCGCATGCCGAGCACGTCGCGGTAGAACGCCACCGCCGCGCGCGTGTCGCCGGCCGCCAGCACCACGTGCTGGATGTCCAGCACCTGCACCGTGCGCGGGCTCGGCGGCGTCGGCATGGCGATCATGTCGCAGTACAGCTCCAGCGGATTGCCGGCCGGGTCGTTGAAGCGCAGGTAGCGATCGACCCGCGCATTGGCCAGCCCGTCACCGGCCTCGACCGCCACGCCGAGCGCGCGCAGATGCGCCTCGAACAGGTCGAGCTCGTTACGCGTCTCCACCTCCAGCGCCACCCGGCCGAGGCCCGGTTCGGAGGACTCCTCCAGCACGATCCAGTGGTGCTGCATGCCGCCGCGCAGGAACACCGTGTTGCCCTGCCGCGCGCTGATCTCGAGCGGCACCGCGCGCGTCCAGAACGCGAGCGACTCGTCTAGATTCTTGACCTTCAGATGCACGTAGCCCATGCGCAGCGGGCAAAGACGCGTGTCGGACATGGCGGTTTCTCCGGTGATGGCGGGCGCGTATGGCGTGGGCTCACGATCATGCGCGCCGGCCTTCGGCCCGACAAGCCGCCACCGCCGGTGCCGTCCCGGCGCGGCCTGTGCGATCGCGGGCGGTTGTTGCTAGGCTGCCGCCCACACGCGGCGCCTAGACCGCGGATGGAGGAGACGCCATGGGCCACAGACCGGTGCTGGCCATGTTGTTGACGCTCGCGCCGGGGCTGGCCGGCGCCCTCGACATCGAGGGCACGGTGTCCGCCGCCGGCAAGCCGCTCGCCGGCGTGCTGGTCACCGCCGAGGACCGCGAGAGCGGCGACAACGACAACCCGACCTCGGTGTCCGCGTTCAGCGACGCCAGCGGGCGCTTCGCGCTGTCCGGGCTCACGCATGCACGCGCGGCGCAGGTGGACGTGCGCGCGCACCGGATCGGCTATCGTCTGGCGAGCGAGACGCGCGCCGCCGGCGCAGCAGGCCAGCCGCTGTCTATCGCGCTGCAACTTGATCCGACCGACAACATCGCGGACCAGGCACCGGCCTCCGCCTGGCTCGGCCGGATGCCGCTGGACGACCGTGGCGCGCGCTTCGTGGCCGGCCAGTGCGCCGGCTGTCACCAGTTTCCGAGCCGCCAGGTGCAGCGCTTCGCCGCCAGTCTCGCCGGCCTCGGCCCGCAGCAGCGGCAGGAACGCTGGACCGAGGCGACGCGGCAGGAGAACGCCCGCCTGTGCGAGCAGCTGTGGCGCGGCACCGTGCAGAGCATGCGCGGCATGGCGCTGCGCTTCTCGGCCGACTCGCCGGTGCGCTGGGGACTCGACGAGAGCCACCCCGAGTACGCCAAGCTGCTCACCGCCGATTACAGCCTGTTCAATGCGCAAGAGGAGTCCGCCGGCGCGAGCGCGCTGGCGCAATATCTGGGCACCGACTTCAGCACCCTGGCCTTCGCCGATTACCCGGCCGCGGCCACGCCGCTGGCGGCGACCAACCGCACGCGCATCACCGAGTACGCCCTGCACGCCGGCGGCTGGACGCGCGAGATCGCCTGGACCCCGGCCGGCGGCTACCTGTGGCTGGTGGAGGACAACGCCGACCGCATCGCGCGCCTCGATCCCAAGACCGGCCGCGTGCACTGGATCGCCGTGCCGGGCTCGCCGCAGCACCCGCAGGGGCCGCACACCATCAACGCCGACCGCGACGGCAACCTGTGGATCACGCTCGAGGAAAGCTATGCGCTGGCGCGCCTGGACCCGAAGACCGAGCAGTGGCGCATCTATCCGGGCTTCGGCGAGTTCTCGGTGGCGCACGACACCTGCGTCGATCACGAGCGCTACGTCGTCTTCGACGCCCGCGGCCGCCTGTGGCTGACGCTGATCGGCCAGAACGAGCTCGCCTCGCTCGACCCCGCGACCGGCAAGATCGAGCGCTTTCCCATGCCGCACAAGGACAGCGAGGCGGCTTTCCACGCCGCGCTCTACAGCTGCGTGATGAGCGCTGACCGGAAGCACGTGTGGTTCACGCAGCTGAACGGCATCGTCGGTGGCTTCGACGTCGAATCCGGCACGCTGCACACGGCGCTGCCGTTCCCGCTCGGCACCATCCCGCACCGCATGAGCATCGACGATCGCGACGTGATCTACGTTGCCCTGTCCGGCGACGGGCAGGTGCTCGCCTACGACACGCGCGCTGGCAAGGAACTCGCCCGCCATCCGCTGCCGGACCGCAACGCCTCGCCGTATGCCGTGAGCTGGGACCAGCGCCGGCGCGTGGTGTGGGTGGCGGCATCGAACACCGACGCCGTGTATCGCCTCGACCCCGCCAGCGGCGCCATCACCGTGCTGCCGCTGCCCCGCCCGCGCGCGTACCTGCGCATGATCGATCTCGACCGTCAGACGGGCGATCTGTGGGCCAGCTACGCGCACCTGCCGATCAATCGCGGCCCGAACTACGCCGTGCGCATCGAGCCCGGCGACGCGCCGGCCAGCCCCTGAACCCACCCCACCCGGAGGACCCCGATGCCACGCGAGGAACACACCGTCCGCGGCATGCTGCGCCGCACCGCCGTCTACTTTCCGGCCAACGACGCGGTGGTCGACGAGCAGTTCCGCTACACCTACCGCGAGCTGTACGACCGGGTGCGCCGCACGGCGCGGCTGTACCACGAGCTTGGCGTGCGCAAGGGCGACCGGGTGGCGCTGCTGCTGCTGCCGTCCGCCAACCACGTGGTGGCGCTGTTCGCCGCCTATGAACTCGGCGCGATTCCGGTGGCGCTGCACGTGCGCGAATCGGTGCCGGTGATGGTCAAGACCCTGCAGCGCCTGTCGCCGCGCATCCTGGTCTACGAGGCCAACCTCGCCGAGCAGGCCGCGCAGATTCGCGCCCAGTCGCCGGGTCTGTCGGGGTTTGTCGCCGCCCGCAGCGGCGTGACGGCGCTCGAAGCCGCGCGCGCGACCGGCGATGCCGTGCTGCCGGACGATCTTGACCGCTACGACGCGGACCTCGAACCGATGGCCGTGTTCGAGGACGACATCGCGCTGATCTGTCTCTCATCCGGCACCACCGGCATCCCGAAGGGCGTGATCCACCGCAACCGGCCGCTGGTGGAGGGCGCGCGCGGCGGCGTGTACATCTACGGCGTCACGCCGCACAGCGCGCAGCTCATCCCGATCAGCACGTCCTTCATGGGCTGGCAGAACGGCGCCCTGCCGGTGCTGAACGTCGGCGGCAAGCTCGTGTTCATGGCGCAGTTCTCGCCGAAGGGCTACGTGGACACGCTGCGGCGCGAGCGCTGCACGATTGCCGTGCTGCTGCCGACCATCTGGCGGATGCTGTTCCAGATGCCGGTCACGGCGCAGGACTTCGACAGCGTGGAGCTGGCCGGCTTCGCCGGCGAGGTGATCGACATGGGCACGCTGGGTCGCATCCGGGAGCTGGTCACGCCCAACATCATCAACATCTACGGCACCACCGAGTCGGGCCTGTCCGCCGGCACCATGATGTTCCGCCAGGATCTCGACCGGCCGGACAAGATCGCCAGCATCGGCAAGCCGCTGCTCAATTCCGAGGTGCGCGTCATCGCCCCCGGCGGCACGGCGGACGACATCCTGCCGCCCGGCGAGGAGGGCGAGATCATCATCCGCGGCCCGTCCGTGGCCAACGAGATGTGGGACGATCCGGCCAAGACGCGGCAGGTGTTCGAGGGCCCGTGGTGGCACTCGGGCGACCTTGGCGTGATGGACGAGGAGCAGTACCTGTACATCCGCGGGCGGCTCGACGACATGATCATCTCGGGCGGTATCAACATCATGCCGGCGCCGGTGGAGGACGCATTGCTCAAGCACCCGGCGGTGGCGGAGGTGGCCGTGGTCGGCCTGCCGGACGAGGTTTGGGGCCAGGCCGTCACCGCCTTCGTGATGGCCAAGACGCCGGTCACGGCGCAGGAACTCGACGCCTTCCTGCAGGCGTCCGAGTTGTCGTCCTACCAGCGCCCGCGGCGCTACGAGTTCCTGGACGAGCTGCCCAAGGGCCCGACCGGCAAGCTGAACCGCCGCGCGTTGCGCACGCGCGTGGCGTGATCGGCAAGTAAAGGTCGGCAACCACAGGAGGGCGAAACCATGACGCACGACTTCACCGGCAAGGTGGCCATCGTCACCGCCGCCGGGCAGAGCATCGGCTTCGAGACCGCGCGCCTGCTGGCGCTGGCCGGCGCGCGCGTGGCGGTGTGCGAGCTCGACGCGGACAAGTGCCGGGAAGCTGCCAAGGCGATCACGGACGCAGGCGGCACCGCCACGGCGTATCCGCTCGACGCCACCGACCAGGCACAGGTCGACGCCATGGTGGCCGACGTGGTCGCCCGCTGGGGCGGCGTTGACCTCCTGATGAACGTGGTCGGCGGCACGCGCTTTCCGCGCCGCGTCGACGAAATGCTGGAGGCCGAGTGGCAGGCCACGCTCGACAGCAACCTGAACTCGGTCTTCCGCTGCGTGAAGGCGGTGGTGCCGGCGATGCGCCGGCGCGGCGGCGGCGCCATCGTCAACACCTCGTCCGGCGCCGGCCTGATGCCGAGCAACCGCAACGTCGGCTACGCCGCGGCCAAGGGCGCGGTGAATAACCTGACGCGCGCCATGGCGCTCGACTACGCGCGCGACAACATCCGCGTCAACGCCATCCTGCCCGGCATGATGCTGTCGCCGCGCATCCGCGGCTGGATGGCCGCCAACCCCGAGTTCGCCCACATGGGCGACAGCATCTGCCCGCTCGGGCGCGCCGGCGAGCCGGTGGAAGCGGCGCGCGCCGCCGTGTTCCTGCTGTCGGACGCCGCCAGCTACATCACGGGCGCCCTGTTGCCGGTGGACGGCGGCGCCGTGGCCGGGCAGTACATCGCCTTCATGGAGCAGGGCGACACCGGCGAGCGGGTGTAGAACCGCGCCCAGTCCGTTTCAGGGAGAACCCATGCTGCAACGCCTGGGCAGCGCGCTGTCGCGCCTGTCCGAACGCTACGTGCCGGACGCCTGGATCATCTGCCTCATGCTGACGGCGATTGCGATAGCGCTCGCCTGGGCCGGGCCGGGTGCCGATCCGCTCGCCTCCGCTCGCGCCTGGGGCGAGGGCGTGTGGACGCTGCTGCCGCTCGCCATGCAGTTCACGCTGGCGCTGGTGGCGGCGCATGCCTGTGCCACAGCGGCGCCGGTGTACCGGGCGCTCGACCGGCTGGCGTCGGTCGCCAACGCCGACCGGCCGCGCCAGGCGGTGCTGCTGGTGGGTGTGTTCTCCCTCGTCACCGGCTGGCTCAACTGGGCGCTGTCGCTGGTGGCGACGGCGCTGTTCGTGCCCTTCGTGCTCCGCCGCAACCCGCGCGCCGATGTGCGCGTGGTGCTGGCGGCCGGGTATCTCGGCCTCGGCACGGTGTGGCACGGAGGGCTGTCCGGCTCGGCGCCGCTCATTCTCGCCACGCCCGGCAACCCGCTGCTCGGCACTGGCGGCACGCCCGGCGTGGTGTCGCGCCTTTTTCCGATAACCGAGACGCTGCTCATCCCGTTCAACCTCGGCCTCATCACGCTGGTGGGCGCCGTGGCGCTGGCGGTGGTGTGTTTGCTGCACCCCACGCACGGCGCGCGCACGGTCGACGCTGCAACCCTCGACGCGCTGCTGCCGGCGCCCACCCCGCTGCCCGCGCCCGCCACGCCCGCGCAGCGCATCGACCACTTCCCGGGCTGGGTGTGGTTCGCGGCGCTGCTGCTGCTGTACCCACTCGGACACGCCATCGTCACGCGCGGCTTTGGCGCCAGCTGGACAATCAATGCCTACAACGCCGTGTTCATCGCCGCCGCGCTGCTGCTGCACGGCCGCCCGGCGGCGTTTCTGGTCGCCTGCCGCAACGGCACCGCCGCCGCCTGGGGCGTGATCCTGCAATTCCCGTTCTACGGCGGCATCTATGGCGTGTTGCAGCACACCGGCCTCGGCCGCTGGATCGGTGATCTGTTCGCCGGCCATGCCAGCGCCGCCAGCTATCCGCTGCTGGTGTACCTGTACTCGGCGGCGATGAACCTGTTCGTGCCGTCCGGCGGCAGCAAGTGGATTCTGGAGGCGCCGTTCCTGATCCCGGCCGGCGAGGCGCTCGGCGTGTCGCCGGTCACCACGCTGCTCGCCTACTGCTACGGCGACTCCACCACCAACCTGATCCAGCCGTTCTTCGCCATACCGCTGCTGGCGGTGATGCGCGTGCGGTTTGCGGACATCCTGGGCTACACGGCCATCGTGGCGGCGGCGTGTCTTGTGCTGAACATCATCGCGATGCTGGTGATTCCGCTGACGCTGTAAGACGACGCACCCGGCGGCCGCGCCGGCTCAGCCTTCAACGTGTCGCCCCGGACGACACGTCCGCCCGACGTGTCGCAAAAACCGGGAAATTGCGACACGTTCCGCTGCCCAGACCGGTCGCTCCGAGATGGCCACGCAACGCCACCGGGCCGCTGACCGCGCGGACGCCAACGGCGTAAAGTCCCCCCGCAAACCCGGCACACACCAAGGAGGAGCCGCCATGCAAGGACGCCATTTCATCAACACCCCGCGCGCGGTCGAAAAGCTCACCGCCGCCGGCTGCGACGCGCTGGTCGGCGCGGACGCGCGCAACGTGCTGTACCTGTCCGGCGTGCGTACCTTCGACACGCAGTGGGCGCTGCCGGAACCCGGCACGGCGGTGATCGTGCCGGTGCGCGACGCCGCCGACCGCAGCACGCTGTGTATCGGCGCGCACTACATCCCGTACCTGTTGCAGGAGCCGACCTGGGTGCCGCGCGTGCGCTGCTACGACTGGTTCGGCTACCACACCTACGTGCTCTCGCAGCCGGACCCGGGCACCGCGCACAGCCCGCTGCGCGCGGACGTGCAGGCGTTCATCGCCGAGCAGCACATCGACGAGATCGCCAACGACATCGTCGAGGTCACGGCCAACGCGCTGACGGAACTTGGCCTCGACAAGGCGCGCGTCGCCTTCGACGACCTGCGGCTTGCGTCCTACATCAAGCGCCGGCTGCCGGAGCTGACGGTGATCGACGGGCATGACCTGCTGACCGACATCCAGAAGGTGTCCACGCCGGACGAGATTGCGCTCATGCAGGAGGGCGCCGCCATCAACCAGCGGGCGCTGGAGAAGGTGATCGACGCCGCCCGCCCCGGCATGCGCTGGGAGGAACTGGCCCACATCTACCGCATGGCGCTGGCCGAACGCGGCGCCGTGCCGACCACCGACAAGGGCCTGATGTGGGGCAGCCACTACAAGGGCGAGCACATCGTGGACAGCTTTTACCTGCCGCGCAGCGACTTTGCGCTGGAGGCCGGCCGCGCCTACATCTTCGAGACCTACAGCATCTACAAGGGCTACACCTGCGACGGCTCGCGCACCATTTTCTTCGGCGACCCGCCGGCCGGGTACCGCAAGATCGTCGACGCCGTGATGCACGCCTACGAGGCGATCGAAACGCACCTGCGGCCCAACCAGGACAGCGGCCTCGTCTACCAGACGGCGATGGAAATCATCCACGGCGCCGGCATCCCCACGCCCGAGAAAACCGCCACCGCCACGCACGGCGTCGGCCTGCAGCCGGTCGGCTGGTACGTGCCGTACCCGGCGTTCACCAAGATTCCGCAAAGCTACATGCTGGAGGGTGGGCAGGTGATGGGCATGGACGTGCTCTATTACGGCCACGCCGTGCACCCGTTCCACTTCGAGAACCAGCTGCTGATCACCGCCGACGGCCCGCGCAGCTTCTTCACCAGGCCGCAGGTGCTGCCCAAGGGCCTGCTGGTGCGCGACGGCGAGCGCCTGTCGAGCTACTGCCCGCCAGTGACGCTCAAGCAGGAACAGGGCATCGACCTGGGCAATCTGCGGCTGTAGGGGCGGGCAGGCGGCAGGGCGGCGTGCGTTACGCCGCGCTGCGCGCGCGGGCACCCGATTTCCGCGCCGCCGCGCCGAGCGCCCCTTCCGCCCACTTGTTAAGGCTTGTGCCGCTGCGCGCCGCGGCCTTCAAGGCCGCGGCATGCACGTCCGGCGCGATGCGGAGCATGACATTGCCGCTGGCGGGCTTCTCCGGCGGCGAGCCGAGTTCGTTCGAGGCCGTGATGTAGGCATCCACTGCGGCGTGAAACTGGATTTCGAACTCGGCGACCGACTCACCGTGGAACACGATGACGTCGTCGATGCCCAGCACGCGGCCGACGATGACCTTGTCTTGCGCATCGAAGGTCATGCTCGCCGTGTAGCCTTGGTAGGTCATTGCATTGGTCATGGCTTCAACCCCATCCACTCAACAAATTCGCGAACCGCCAATACGCGGTACCGCAGCGCTTCCTTGCCGGGGTGCGGGCGGTGCACGGTCAGCTTGCGGCCACCGAATTCGAAGGTCACCGCCGAGCCGGCACCTTCCACCACCTGACACCCACCGCCTTTGAGCATCGACTCGATTCGCGACCAGTCGAGGTTGCCGTTCACCGGGTCGGCAAGGACGCGCTCCAGCGTTTTACGGTGGGTGCTGTTCACGTGCAGGAAGATAGCACGATGACTGCAC